>NZ_CATKOZ010000001.1:0-1493787 GCF_949769135.1 Sphingopyxis sp. Geo25
GCTCTCTTTGTTTGGTCCCCAAAAGCGGACGGTCTCCAACCCGGCCAAGCCCCGCCATTTTTAGCATGCGCCCTAGGACTACAGTTGGTCTAGATCGGCCAGACGAATGGCGCCACGACGGCCAGCAAGATCGACGCAATCACGTGACTTGCCGTCTTCGTGCGAACTGGGTCGGATAACCAGTTGCTCGCTTTGCTCCCAGCAATGACAATCGACAGGGGAATGAGCGCAAATCAAGGTCGTGATACGCAATGACAGCGACCGGCCGGGGTGGTTAGCTTGCGCAGGCCGATCCCTCCAACGCCACCGAAAGCACGCGAGCGGATTCGGGACGAAAGTTTTGCATGGCTGTCTCCCGAAAGTGGGCGACTGCCAGCATTGGGCCAGCCGATGTGTCGCCATTCCTCGCGACTGGATGCCGCTGCCAATTAATGAGCGAACATATGGGTCGACGCCCTACATTTGCTATGAAACCGGATGATCGTGAGACATGGTACTGACGCATCGACAAAAGCGGACGCCAGCGCGACGAACGGGCCAGGGGGCGAGCCGCTAGAATTTGTTCCCGAACGCGGGCTGGAGGAAGGTCGCGGATGTGCATGAATAATCTGCCCGGGGTTAGGCAGCTACTCCAGCGACTGCATCGAAATGCGTGAATCTACAATGCGCGTCGGGGTATGGAGTAGCACTTGGTCAAGCGCCGCCTCGGCCCATTCGATCTCGCGGATGAGCGCGGCGTTCGCCGCAGCCGACTTCGGCCTGAATCGCTTCTTTGGGTATTTCCGTCGACAGGAGGCGCGCGATTTGGTCAAACGCATCGCGCATTGCCCGCAGCCGTCGCGCGCGCTCGACGAACTAGCATTCACTGTGGAAAAATACCGCCTTCCCTTAGCCGGGGCAGCGGGATTTCGTGCCGTCCCCTTTCTCCGAGGCTCTTACTGCGCAACAGAAATTACGGGCTCGTAGGCGATCGGGAAATTGACCGAGCGTGCAATGAAACAGACGCTGTGAATGCGGCCGTGAAGTTCGGCGGCCATGTTGAGATCGCAATCAGCGCGCACGATAATATTAGGACGCAGTACAGCAGATATGAACCGACCTGCGCCACCGGGCATAACTTCGCCGATTCCGAGCGGCTCGTCTTCATAAGCCAGCACCATGATCCCGGCATCGGAGGCATAATGAAGATACCAAAGCATATGGCATGCTGAGAGCGATGAGAGCAAAAGATCTTCGGGATTCATCTTTCCCGCGTCTCCGCCCAAAAGCGGGTCATTCGAGCAATGGATTACGCGCTTTCCGGGCACCGAGATATCCCACGTACGGGCATAGCTTTCGTAGTCAGCGGTTCCCGCGCCGGTGTTCCCTGTCCACACGATATGGGAAGAGTAGGAAGATTGCATATGGTCTCCAAAATGCGGCGGTTAATCTGATGGCGTGATCGATCGCCGGATTGATTGACGATATTCTCTTCCGGGTGGATCATTTCCGCAAAGGTTGGATCGATGTGGTGGGAGAGGTCAAACCGGCCGAGCCCAAGTGGCGATCACGACCTCGCGCTCGAACTCGCCGTCATTCTCGAGTCGAAGTGTCCAACGTCCTTCCGCGATGGGACGATCGACCAGAAGCGAGCGGAATATTTGCGCTGCCTCGGGCGTTCGCGCTTCATTCTTGGCAGACACGACACCGGATTCGTCGATCAACATCGCCGAAATGTCGGGTGCAGCGGTGAAGGTCACCCCGAGATTGCGGGCCCGTTTGACCGGGATCGAAATCTCCATTGCGCTTTGGGGAGCAATCCTTACGATCTTAGTGAAGCTCTCCTCGGCAACGGCGGAATCGTCGAAAGTCAGTAACATCATCCTTGCGGGTGGCGCTGGGGGTCCGGCTGGTAAAGAGCTGCCGGAACCTGGATTCTTGCCAGGGCCGGTGGCAATGCGCGGCTTGACAAAATCCGAGAAGACCTTGGCGCTAATCATGTCGGTGTGAAGTACCGATGCCTGCTCATTGTCTTCGATCGTCCAGATCGCCGAAGGAACCGCAACTACGCCGTCGTTGGCGCTCAGCATATAGCACACCGGATACATTGGGTTGCCCGCGAGGACGGAGAATTCTACCCCCTTTCGTTCAGTGTTCACCGAATTGAATTTCTCGACGACGCTCGGTCGCAGTTCGCGGAGCGCTTCCATCGATCGGCCAGCCAGCTCAAGCGGTGCGCTAATGAGGTCCGCACAGCGGCTGCCCATATTGGGCGTGCCAAGCATCACGAGCCGGGACACCTGCGGCTTGCCGTCGGCGTAGCTCGGCATCAGCGCGTGAACATAGCGCCGGCTGATGAGGCCGCCCATCGAATGGGCGACGATGTCGACATGCCAGGCGTTGCGATCCTTTTGGGCATATTCGATGTAGCGCCCGAGTTCGTCGGCATTTTGCGCTATCGTGTTGGTTGGACCGGTGTTGCCGATCTCTTCGCCGGTCTTCATCCGCCCGTATTCAGGCTTCTCGCCGACGGGAAAGGCCTTCCAGTCGAAGCTATGGCTTGTGGTGAGGTAATTCTGCCAGCTCTGCCAGGCCGTCCAGTTCGACCAAAGACCGTGCGCAAGTATCATGGGCTTCGGCGCGATCTTCAGATTGCGCGTGAGATCGTCGACCTTCTTCCCATCATTCTCGACCTCCGCCTTGATCCGCTGAAGGAACCGCGGGCGGCCATCGTCAAACCAGGAAAAGCCGGAACTGTCCCATTGCAAAAGAACTTCCCGCTCCTCGCCGGGCGGGACGGTCACTGATACCTCGCCCAAGAGACCGTCGGGTCGCGATCCGTTCCACTTGTCGCCCTTATAAGTGTCGCGGAACTTGACGGTCGTAGCCTTCTCGTCCGGGCCATCGTTGGCGACGATCGCTTTGAGGCGCACGATGTTGCCGTCGATCGTGCCGACCTGTTCGGCAATTTCGTGCCAATCTTCCCATGTCGGAAATCGCATATGCTCGAACTTGAGGTCGGCAAGGCGCAAATCGCCCCCACAGCGCCGCAGGGTCCAGCTTAGTGCTTCGGTGACCCCGAAAGATGACACGCTATGGCTACCGGACAGCCGATTGGGATCGCCCGCCGGGACGCGGTCGTTGCCACTGCTGGAAAAGCGCACGCCGTCGATCGTCGACGGCATGTCCGGGGTCTTTAGACTCCTTCCTTCCTTGGGTTTGCATTGCCCGCTGTAGCTCGACGATTCAGACCCCGACATCATGCCTTGCACCTCCGGGAGCCCGACGCTGACCCGGTAGGTTCCATCCATGTCTAGGCCGATATGGACGTCGGCCTCGAGATTACTGCCACTGCCCCTTGTCTGCGTCTTCGAGACAAAGTGGCCCGACATTTGCCGCACCGTCCGCTCGTGCGGGCAAACCATTAGATCATTTGCACTTTTCGTCTCGGTCGAAACCGAGCTCATTTCGATATTCGCGCGCCCGAGACTGAAGTCGCTGCTAGGCGCTGGACGGACCGAGACCTGCGCCGCATAGTTATAGGCCATCGACCAGTCGGTCGTTTCGTGCCCCTTTCCGGAGATGCGCTGCTGCGTCTTAGTGTTGGCATTGGATTGCGTGCGCGTATAGCGAATGGTCCCCGCCCACCCGCGATCGCACTGATCGGCCGCGATCGCCGGACCCGCCGCGCTCGCTAGCATCGCGCCTATCATGAGCGCGGGTGTCGACCGTTTGATTGTCATTCCGTATCTCCGTGGGGACGAACCGCAGCTTGACGCGCGCACGCCCGATCTCGTTGGCTGAGTTATGCGAGCGGTCAGGCGAGAGATTTTGGCGCTGCTAAAGAATGCAAGTCTTCATCTGCCGGCGGCGATCCGCCGCCGGCAGATGAATGTCACGCTTCCGGCTTCGCTTCGGCCTTCGTGCGTGCTTCCGGCTTTGCCTCGGCTTTGGCGCGAGTCTCGGGCTTCGCTTCCGCTTTCGCGCGCGCCTCGGGCTTGGCTTCAGCCTTGGCGCGCGCCTCGGGCTTTGCCTCGGCCTTTGCGAAGCCCGGCGAGGGGAGGCCGAGTGCGATTACGGCGGCCAGAAAGGGCAGTTTGCTCATATACTCTCCATCATCTAAATCGCAGCGCCTGCGAGATGTCTCTGTCATCTCCCGTCATCGCCGCGTCCGGATTTTGAGAACATTTTTGACCGCTTGCCGCAATTTCGCTGCCGGGGCGGACTGCGGTGCGACCTAACCCGCTATTGTCGACAAAATGCGACGGCTGGTCGACAAAATATATCGCCGCGACGGTCAAAAAAGGGGGGCAGCCGATCGGTCAGGGCGGCCTTCTCCTGGAGCGCGGCCTTGCGAGGATGGGAAGCTTGCCACCCAGCCTGCCGCTCAGTTCGAACCCGATCATCAAAGCCAGATGGCCGCAGTCTCCGCTTTGCCGGTTTGAAAACGCTTCTCGTCGTGCCGGATCGTTCCCGACGACACAGAGTCGATGTTGGTCGCATCCTGCTGGAGTTCTCGATGGCGCCCGGGGAGGTTAGCCGGGGCAACCACAATAGGCGCTCGCATTTGAGTCGGGCCTGGGTGGCGCCAAGCCCCGTGCTGCGGTTGTGCGGCAGCGATTTAGAGCCGCGGTGGCAGCGGCATGCAGGACGTGAATTATGAGAAAGCGGTTCTTCCTGGGCCTTACGCTGGGTGTAAGCGCAGTTGCTGGCTCGGCCTTTGCACAGCAGGGGCAAAAGCCCCAGGATGAAGCTATTTATTGGATGTCGGCCGAAACCGTCTCCGGCATGGCGACGGGCCGCCCGTCCGGCGTAGAGAAGGCCCTTCTACTCCAGCTCGGCTCGACGCGGCGCGATCCCGCGCCAAGTGCGAGCCATCTGCCGCCCGAAGGTCTCCTTGCCGGTAAAAGGCTGCCGCTTGTCACGCCCGGAACCGGAGTGCCGACCGGCGAGGGTCGCCCCGAATACCCGACCAGGGCCAAAGAAAAGCCCAAGGGACGCATCGCGCTCTATTGGGGCTGCGGTGAGACGGTCGCATCCGGTCAGCCGGTCATTGTCGACCTCGCGGCGACAAGCGGCGCGGCGGCGGCTCAACTCGCATCGCCTGCGAATGTGAGAGCAATGTCACCCCCATCCGCGGCTACTCACGCCACCTATGGGGAATGGGCTGGCGACAGTGGTGGACGGCGATTGCCGCGCGCAGGATCGCTAGTCGGCGATCACAAGATAGAGGGTAGCTATACCCCGGACATCAGGTTTACGGTCGCGGCCGCGAGCGACTTTTTGCCCGCCCTTTCTCCACGAATCAAGGCGCAGCCGTCTGGTTCCTCGAAGGTCAGCTGGTCGCCGATTGTCGGCGCGCGCGGGTACATCCTGTCGGTCACCAGCGCCCGCGACGATGGAACACTCATCATGTGGACCTCAAGCGCCGTGCGGATGCCAGCTTTGGCCCTACCCGATTACATGGCTCAACCCGATATCGCGCAGCTTGTTCAGCAAGGGATTCTTCTCTCCCCATCGGCAGCCGATTGTTCAATCCCTGCCGCCGTTAGCAAGTCGTCCGGATCTGCGATGCTGATGATGACTGCCTACGGTTCCGAGAGCGATTATCGCGCTCCCCCGTCGGTGACCGCCGGATGGGCCGTGAAGCTGCGGACAAAGGCGACTCACATAAGTGTTCTCGGCATAGATATGCCGTCGATGGCGCCCGGTGGTGAACAAGATGCACCCGACATAACCAATGGCGAGGAGGGGAAGCCACGGAAGAGGCGCGGACTCCTTCGCGGTGTCGTCGGAGGAGCGCTGGGGCTTCCCGGCTGAGCTTGCTCCTTCTCGGCGAAGTCGGCGGGACGGCTGAAACGGCATTTATGGCCTACCCTATGGAACCAGGAGATTTCTATGAGGCATCTGCTTTTCGTTTCGCTCCTTGCGGTGACAGGCGTGGCGCTCAACCAGCCCGCCCAAGCCCAAGGGCTTTTCAAACGCCTTGCAGAGCGCGCGATACAGAAAGCCGAGCAGAAGGCCGATGAGGCTGTCGATGCGGTGCTGCAAGGCTCGCAAGGCGCGGAGCCGGAAACCGGGCAAGCGGAAATCGAGCAGGCGCCGCTTGCGCCAATGATCCCGCCTCGCGCCGGAAAGAGCGCCGAACCGCAGCGTAGCAAAGCCGCGCGCTTTGTCGACGACATTCCGGTTCCCGCGGATATCGAGAAGAGCAAGGCCGAGTATGACCGGTTTGGCCAAGCCGATTGCCATGACTGCGAAGGCGGGGTGCAGCTCGATGGCCGGCCGACCTTTTCTCACGATCAGTTTAGCGGACAGTATAACGAGCGGGCGGCGCGGGCGGGCAATTGGCCGGTGGGGTATGTTCATCGCTGGCAGGGCCAGGCGGCGAATGGCGCGCTCACAGTTAAGTCGGAGGAAAGAATGGAAGCTTTCCGCTGCCGGCGCCTCGAATATCGGCTGACGAAGGGCAGCACCTCAGTCAGCCGACCGGGACTTATCTGTTTTGGATTGGCAAACAGCTCGTCCGAAGTCGAGAAGTGGCATGAGGTTTATTGACAGCGGCCAACGGCCCCGGCTCGACAAACCTTATTTTGATCCGCGGCCTTATCGACGCCTTTCCGCCTCGAGTTCGTATATCCAGCGCTCAAGTGCCTCCAGATTTGTCATATCTCCGTCAAAGATATGTTCGGGCCGATAGGGGCCGAGGTCGCCGAGACCGATCGTAACTTTCTGTAGGGTCGAAAAGGTTCGTAGCCCTGAAGGCAGAATGATCTGGCGGACCTCCATGTAGCGGCTCGACATATCGGTCACTTCGCCGACATGAATGGCCGCAAATCGAAGAAAAAGATCGGCCGCGAGGAGACAGGAACTGAAGCAGCTGCGGTCGGCCAGCAGATAGATTTGCGGATTGCTCGAAGGGGCCGGCAGCGGGGATGCGGGCGAAGCGCTTTGCGCGCATGCGGGCAAGGCGGGCGCGAAGGTGCGGCCCTCTTCAAGGGCCAATCTCGCATCGCGGGCAGGGGCGGCGAGCTCGGCCTTCTTCGGCGGCGCTCCAAGGTTTGCGGCGGACTTCTCGATCTACGCGAGGTTTCCCGGCGAAGCGCGCGAATATGATCCTGAACATCGGCCAGAAGGGCGCCTTGTTCTGGCTAGGTTGCCAGCCCCCACCAAGGCGCGAGCGATCCGCTCGGTAAAGGCGGAGTCGCCCCCCCTCGTTTCCCCTAAGGTCGATGACCAGGAACGCTGACCGGCGCATTGCTTCGCGTGCTGCTTCTATTTTCTCTACCAAGGGCTCGATATCACTTCCCAGGCTGCCAAGCGCGATCCAGTATTCCTGCCCGACCTTTCTTATTTCTAACCCAGCCTTGGCTACCGAGTTTGCCCCCTCAAGGCGTGGTTGAAGATCATGATAATCTGCTTGGCGCCATTGCAGGATGACAGAGATATGGGGCGAGGCAAGCGCTGCGAAGTCGCAGCTTCGCAAGGAAAGGATTGCCTTCGTCGAGCAATAACCAAGACGCCCCGGCCGACAATTGCGCTTCGGTCCGATTATCCCCACGAAATAGGGTGATCCGGCTGGTCGCCCAAGCTTGAGCCTCTTCGCCGTCACCACTAAGCAGTTCGAGGCCGCGAAGGTCGGGCTCATCGCGGCTGCGATCATGCTCGGCGACAACCCAGCGGCCGCCGCGACGAACAAGAATGATGCCCGCCGAGCGGAGCCGCCTTGGCTCCGCTAAGGCTTTGGTCCAGATATGGCCGTCGCGAAGGTCAGCCGCAATTCCCTCGACCAGCGCATTATAAGCCTTGGAATGTATCGACCTTCTCCGCTCGCGCGTCCGCGCGTTCGCGCGCGATGGTGAGGCGTGCCAGGAAATCGGTGTCGCCAAGTTCTGCCGCCGCTCCGGGATGATTGTCGGCGATCGGCGATGAGAGTAAGCGCGGCGTCGGCATCGCGCTTGGCCAGCTCGCGCCATGGATGCGCGTCGCCGGGTTGCGCCGAGAGCGTGTCTGTCGCCGCAACGATGGCAAGTATCGCACAAATGAGCTCCCGCCCTCTGGTTTTCGGCATCTTTATCGACCTGGGCGACATCGATCGGTCATCTCGGCGTATTGGCCGTGGAAATGGGAGGCGAGATATGCAGACGAAGCGCAGGATGATCGATCAATATCCGCCGATCGGCGAAGAAATCGATTCCGAGGATGATCGCAGGCTCGCCCTTCTTGTAGCCGAGGACATCGAACACCGAGAGGTCGGCGATCCGCACTTCGCGGCCGGGCAGAATTTCGTCTCCGATAGCAATATCGCGTAGCTTCACCTTGTAGCTGGCCGTCCCATGGCTCGAAGCCCCTTTCACATCGCTACCTTTCAGAAGACCTGGATCTTCGGGGGTGATCCCGATCGAACGGGCGGCGGCCCAGTTCAGTATCGTGCCGCGCGCACCGGTATCGAGCACGGCTGGAACCTCAATGCCGTTGACCTTGATTGTCAGTCGCGGCGCGCGCTGTGCATCAAGGGTGAAGGGCAACTGCGCAGCATAGCCAGCAAGCATCGACGGGTCGGCCTGCTTTGCCATTCGCCATTTGCGCGCAGGAAGATTCATCTCGATCGCATAGTCCGCGATGAGATCCGCACCCAAAATGCCGTCCACTCCGAGATTGTCGACTGGTCCAGGCGGAAGAAGGAGCAGCTCCTTATTTTCGAAGAGCAAACCCGCGGTCTCGATCCGTCTGACCGGCGCCAACTCGACATCGACCGCGCCAGAGGCCCCATTGAGCGGCGTCGCCGCCTTTTTCGCGGCAAGATTGGGCATTTCGGCACGGAGGCGCGGTGCGATCGTTGTCATGCTGGCAGCCGTATCGATTACAAATCGCTTAGGGGCCAAACCATCGAGCCGAATTTCGGCAACGGGGTGCCCAGACGGCAGGATTTCGAGGGGCGCGTAAGCGGCGGATGCCGATTCAGACCCATCAGGGTTCGACGTGTGGCCGCGCGCGTCGGCGATCGCAAGAGCTGCCAGAACGCCGAATATTACCAGCCCATGCCGATACCGAGGGCGCGAAAATCGTATGCTGCTCATTCTCTAAACTCCCGATGAAACGTAACGAATGATCCGGATCTAGGGAGGGCAATGCTTTTGACGCTAATTGTTTTCGATGAGGCCGGACAGTCATCCGTTCTGCCGGATCTTTCGCGACGAGACCGGACCTCGCGTCGACAAAAAGGGCCGACGCGATGCGCTGCTTAGAGCGAGTACGTCTAACCCAAGCCTTCACTATAACGACCAACATCGACCAGGCTGCGACGAAGATGGACGCGTCCGCGAGGCTTTTTCGCTATGGAGCTCTCTAAGAGGTGAAAGATGACGGCACAGGGAATTTCTCAGATCCGGCCTGCAATGGCGCTAGCTATCGGAACCTGGTCGCTCATGTATCTTTTGAACTTGACCCTGTATTTTCTTGCTGCCGGCCCGCCGCCGTCGCAATTTGTGACGTCGACGGCTATGGTCTGCATCCTGGGAATGCTGTTCTCGACGCTCCTCTATTTTATTGCGCGACGGGTAAGCGAGTGTACGGCGCTGGGACGCGGCGTGGTCTTGACCCTCGCGGTCGTGATTCTTGCGGGGATTCTCGCCTTTATCGACGCAAGCGGTGCGATACAGATAGGTGACGCCATACAGGGTTCGAAACGGAGCCTGTCGGTTTCTGCGCAAGCGGTGAACAATTTCGCCATCATGGTCTGGCAATTCGGATTGCTGGCCGCCGCATATGCGATGCTTGAAGCCTATCGCGTTGCACAGGATCGCCTCCACCAGCTAGCCGACGCGCGTCAGCAAGCCATCGAAGCCGAAGGAGCGGCGACCGCCGCCCGTCTTGCCGCATTGCGTTATCAACTCAATCCGCATTTTCTCTTCAATACGATGAACTCCATCTCCTCGCTCGTCGTAACGCGGCGCAACCGGGAGGCCGAAGAAATGCTGGCACGGCTTTCGGAGTTTCTGCGCGCAACGCTCGCCGGCGATCCGAACGAGCTGGTCTCGATCGACGCCGAGTTGTCGACGCTGCAGACATATCTTGAAGTGGAAAGCCTGCGCTTTGGTGACAGGCTGGCCGTCGAGGTTAACTGCCCGCCCGAGTTGCGCGAAGCGCTTTTGCCCGGCTTTCTCCTTCAGCCGCTGGTGGAAAATGCCATCAAACATGGCGTCGCCCCTAGCCGCCACCCCGTCAATCTTCGCATCGCGGTTCGCGCGGAGACGCCGCACCGGTTGTCCATTGCAGTCAGCGACGACGCCAGCCGCGTCGGAGACAGCAAACGAGGCACGGGTACGGGCGTTGGCCACGCGAATGTGCGGGAGCGTCTGCGGGTCCTATATGGCTCCGAAGCCGCGCTCGATGCGGGTACACGCGATGATGGTTATACGGCCGCCATCTGCTTGCCGCTGACCATGTCGCGACAGGGCGAGCCTGTCTCGTGACAATTCGTCTTCTCATCGTCGACGATGAGCAGCTCGCAATCGACCGCCTCGTCGAATACTGCCGCGATATCGAAGGCGTCGAGGTCGTCGGAAGCGCGCGCGACAGCGCCGAGGCCGAGGCAGCGATCGCCGCGCTGGCGCCCGATCTTATCACCCTCGATATCCAGATGCCCGGGAGAAGCGGAATGGCGCTTGCTGCGGCGCTCCCGATCGAGGACCGTCCCGAAATCATTTTCATCACCGCGTTCGAACATTATGCGCCCGACGCTTTTGAAGTCGAAGCCGCAGATTATCTGCTCAAGCCAGTGCGCTTCGACCGCCTGCGCCAGGCGATCCGGCGCGCCGAGCGGCGGCGGGACGAGCGCAAGGCGGCAAGCCGGGCCGGTCTGGCAACCGAGCTGTCTCCCTATCAGGATGCGGTATGGGTTTCGGTGAAGGGCGCGACCTTGCGACTCCCGGTATCGGCCATCGACTGGATAGAAGCCGCCCGTGACTATGTCCTGCTGCACACCGCGACGCGCAGTTACATCTACCGCAGCTCCATGTCCGCCCTTGAGGCGGCGATCGATCCCGCAGAGCTTCTCCGCGTCCATCGATCCAATTTCGTCCGCCTCTCGCTCGTCGACAGCGTTGAACGCCTCGGCAAGGGCTTGATCGCGCTCCAGCTTCGAGACGGGGCGATCATCTCGGTGGGGCCGAATTATACGCAGGATGTCCTGCGGTATCTGGGGCTGCCGCACTAGCGGCTCCGGGCATTTTCATCGATGCGAAATCCCTGTTTGTCGCAGGGCCAGAGCTTTGACGACGGAGGAGCGGGCCAGGTCGCATCCAATTTCGGCCGTCAACTCGAGCTCGCTAGGAAAATCCGGACACCAGGGAAGTTGCCCCTTGATGGCCATTCGTCCGGAGATTCTTGATGTTTCGCAGCCCCGTCCAATTCTTCGCCGCCGCAACGCTGGCTGCGCTTCCGACCGGTGCGCTTGCACAGCGTGCGGACGACAATGCCACCACCAAGGCGGAGGACGCCTTCGGGACATCGATCGGCGGCGAGCAGATCGGCATCTACAATCCCAATTATGTGCGCGGCTTCTCGGCGGCCGAGGCAGGCAACATCCGCCTTGAGGATCTCTATTTCGATCAGCAAGCGAGCTTTACCGAGCGCCTGATCGGCGGGCTACAGATGCGGGTCGGATTGTCAGCGCAAAGCTACCCCTTTCCCGCGCCGACCGGCATTGCGGATTATGGATTGCGAAAACCGGGGCAGCGACCGCTCGTCAGCCTGTCCGGACGATTTGGCCCCTTCAAGACGACCGCGGTTGAAGTCGATGCCCAGATCCCGATCGGCGACGATTTTGCACTCGGCGTGGGGTTCGGCGCCATCGCAGACCGCACGCATACAGGTGGTCGGGCCCAATATCGTACCGGCGCCCTGATTGGCCGATGGCAACCCGCCGACGGAATCGAGATCGTGCCTTTCTGGAGCCGAATGCAGATTGACGCGGAGGATCAGCAGCCGATCCTGCTCGCGGGCGGCGATTATTTGCCGCCCAGGATCAAGCGGGCGAAGCCCCTCGGACAAAGCTGGGCGACCAATGCAGGGCGCGCCGACAATTTCGGTTTGGGGGCGAGCGCCGATCGAGGCGACTGGACGCTCAAGGCAGGTCTCTTCCGCTCTGAACTCGACCTTGATCGATCGCATACGCAGCTGTTCCTCAACGTGCAGCCGGACGGCGGAGCCGATGAAATCGTTGTCGTTGAGCCGGGACGCTTCGCGGGATCGACGAGCGGCGAGTTGAGACTTAGCCGGAGTTTCTCTGATGGACCGCGCTATCATGCAATACATGCTTCTTTCAAAGGACGCATGCGAGACCGGCGATACGGCGGCAGCGAGGCGGTCGCCATCGGGACGCACGACATCGAGAGTCCGGTCATATTCGCTGAACCGACGCTTCTGTTCGGGCCGCAAACGCGTGACGAAGTGCGCCAGTGGACCGCCGGGCTCGCCTACGAGGGGCGGTGGAAGGGCGTCGGAGAACTCAGTGTCGGGTTGCAGAAGACCTCATATCGCAAGCGGCTTCTCGAACCTGGCGAGATGCCGGTGACGACGACGGATAGTCCGCTCCTCTTCAACGCCACCACCGCCATTTACGTGACCGATGCGGTCGCCCTCTACGGAAGTTTCACGCAGGGCTTGGAGGAGAGTCCGGTTGCGCCGGGCGTGGCCGTCAATCGCGACGAGGCGCCGCCGGCGCTTCGCACCCGGCAGTTCGATGCCGGCGTTCGGTGGTCGGCGACACCATCGATTCGGCTGGTCGCAGGTGTATTCGAAGTCACCAAACCGTTCTTCTCGCTCGATTCCGCCCGGGTCTTCCAGCAATTGGGGACCGTACGGCATCGCGGCGCCGAATTCTCCCTCTCGGGCCAGATTGCGCCTGGTCTGACCGCCGTACTGGGAACCGCACTGATCGACGCTCGGCTCTCGGGAGACGCGGTCGACAAGGGCCTGGTCGGAAAAAAGCCTTTGGCGAGCTTTGGCCGGCTTTCGACTGCGGTCTTCGATTACCGCCCTCCTTTCGCAAAGGCCTTATCGGTCGACCTGATAGTCGAGAGCACCTCGGACCGTATCGCCAGTACCGATGGGAAGCTCGTCATTCCGGCGCGAGCGATCGCGTCGATTGGAGGACGATACCGGTTCCATATCGGTAAGGCGCCAACCACGCTTCGGGCACAAGTTGCAAATATCGGCAACAAGTTCGGCTGGGCCAACGGGCAGAGCGGTATCTATCTGTATAATTTCCCTCGTCGGTTCACCCTGACGCTCACGAGCGACATCGGATAATGGGCGCGCAAGACAAATTCAGCGTCCTGCCTTGCTGGGGCCTTCATGCAGTGATTGGCCTCGCCCTCGTGTTTCAACCGCTTTCGGCACGGGCACAGGAGATCCCGATCGTGCAAAGCGGCGCGGAGGGGCGATTCGAACGGCAGATAGACGGCAAGGTCAGCATTGCCGGGGTGGACCGCGCAATGTTAGCAAGGTTTCGCGGCGCGATTGACAGGCTTATTGCCCAACTGGCCGCCATGCCCTCGGTAAGCGCCCCGCCGGCACCTGTTTGCCACCGCCTCATGAGTTTCGTCGAAGTGACTCGCCCACATGGCGTTTTGAGTGGATCGGTCTCCGTTCTCAGTCCGATCTCCTTTGCTGCTGGCCGATGCCACCGGATGACGGGAGGCGGCGTCGAAGTGATCATGAACCGGATGGACGCCGCCTTCGAAACGTCGCGGGCTCATATGTCCGACGTGGAAAATGGCCGCGCAAACTGGTTCATCATGGGACCCGAGGTCTCGGGGAACATCGTACGGCTGCCCAACGGAACCATAGTTATTACCAATGGGAAGCCGATTCTGACCCCCGTCTCGGCGCGTCGCTACCGCGCTGAGCACGAGAAGAGATTCGGTCCGATGAAGGGTGTTCTGACTGAGCAGACAGCCGGGAAGCAAGCCTGCCTCGATGAATCGATCTGGTCGATTGATCCCGCCGCTGACTGCCCACCCGCCCGCCGGATATGGGAGGCGAACCCCGACTATTTTGACGCCGCTCGAGTCGGCGACGTTCAACTGTTGGTCCTGCGTACCCCGCAAGGTCCCTATCACGGCGAGAGCGAGGCAAGATATCAGGCCCGCAAAACAATCTGGGCGTCGATCGATCTTGACGGTCTGGCTGAGCAGGTTCGCTGAATGAAGGGAGGCGAGGCACCATGTTCAAGCTCTCAGGACGGTATGGACGCCAAGGATACGAAGTACGGGAACCGGCGCGTAACTTGATGGGCCGAGACTTACAGCTTCCTGCAGTCCCCCAGAGCAGGGAGCGCCGGCGGCACCCAGTGCCGCCGGCAACCGAATATGAGCGAGCCTCTGAATGGCCACGGCCGCATCAGCAGCTGCGCCGACTTTTCATCATCTGCTTCGCGATAATTGAGCTTGCGACTTGGGCGGGTGAGGCACAGGCCGTCGAACCTAGCAGCGTCGACCGCAGCGAGCGGGATGGAACGGCCGCGGCATTGTCCGCACCTATGGCGATCTATATTCTGAGCGACGATGGGCATAAAGTCCTCGCGAATGGAATGGCGGGTACGGAAGCCGGCCAATCTCTAGGTATCCACACGCCCGTTCGTATCGCTTCCAATACGAAAACATTTACAGCGGCGACCGTCCTCCGACTTTGGGAGACGGGGCGAGTTGATCTCGACGCGCCGATAGCCGCTCTCGTCGCACCGGAACTCGACCGCTTGCTGAGGTCGGATGGCTACGACCCCGATCGAATTACAGTACGTCAATTATTGAGTCACAGCGCTGGACTTTTCGATCACGCCAGTGACCCGCGATTTGCCGAAACCTTTATGGCCGATCCCGGACGCGTTTGGACTCCGTCTGACCTCTTAGGGCTAATGACCGAATATGGTGATCCGCGGAGCGTACCCGGAATAGAGTTCAGTTATTCGGACGATGGCTATATCCTGCTCGGCAATATCATCGAACGCATTACCGGCAAATCGCTGGCTTCGGCAGTTCGTGAGGAGCTTGGCTTTTCTCGCATCGGGGTGCTCGACACATGGTGGGAAATTCTGGAAGAGCCGCCCGCCGGCGTCGTTCCTAGGACCCGTCAGTGGATCGGGAATCGTGAGGTAACGAACGTTCACGCCTCCGTCGATCTCTTTGGAGGTGGGGGCTTGCTAATGTCGGCGCGCGACATGGCGATATTCTGGAAGGCGCTCTTCGAGGGCAAGATATTTGCTCAACCCGGTACCCTCGATGAGATGCTGCGGCAGGGATCACATAAAGGCTCTGATCGCTACCGGCTGGGAATGTTCGCCGAACAATTCAATGGCCGAACATTCTACTGGCACAGCGGGTTTTGGGGAACTTATGCACTTTACGATCCGGCCACTCGGACAGCAGTAGCCGGAGTAACGACGCAGCAGTTGGCCTTTCGAGATTTGGTGGCCATCGCGCGTAGGCAGGTGCAAGGGCTTGAGAGCCAAGGGACTGAACATTAGGCGCCACGGTTTAACGACCGCTAATTGAAACTCCTCTCCATTGGCTGCCTGACCGCTGTCGGCCAATAGTTCAGGTCGTCGCTACGGCATGTCGAAGGTCGGGCGCGGTCGCCGATATTACGTTCGTCCAAACGGTTGATGGCATGGCGCCAAAAAAAAGACGCCCGCGCGATCGAAACCGTGCGGGCGTCAGATGAAGATCTCTGTGTTCCTGAAAGGAAGAGCTCTCCTGAGTCGCACGACGCGGATAGCGTCGCGGGCCGACCGATAATTGTACGGCAGCGCCAAAAGATGCCCGCAAGCTCAAGCCGACGCCGGCTTGCGTGTTATTTCAGCCAGACACTGGGGGGCGCCCAATCGGCATATATTGCGTTATTCAATCTGTTCGCTCAGCGATGTTAGAGCCGCCGCCGAAGCTGAGCTTGACCGCGCTGGCGCGCGGTTCGGACGGTGACAGTGCTTCGATGGTCATGACGCTGTCAGGTGAGAAGAGCTTGCCCTCCGTCTCGGGCAGCAAGCTGCGTCCGACATGGCCTTCGCGCGCCCACACCAACTCACCGTCCGAATTACGTGTGATGCTGAAGCGCTCAGCGGGAAAGTCCCGGAGGCGGTAGGTGCCGACGAACCGCTCGATGATCGGGCCGGAAAGGGGCAGCGCTGCGCGGGCGGGAAGTTTGTTGGCGGCGGGCCAGCGATAGACGTCGCTGATCGCGCGCATGACCTCGTTGATGAGCCAGCCGCCGTCATAGCCGTTGGTCATGACGACCGCGCCTTGGCAGCTGTCCGGATAGATGATGAACATCGAGGTAAAGCCGACATTCTTCCCGGTATGACTGATCTGGCGCGCACCGTCGGTTGGGCCGAGGTCCACGCCCAAACCCCAATTGCCGGGTCCGCGCGTCATGAGCTGGGCCGCGGCATCCTTCCCAATGATCGCACCGGACTCGCCGCGCACCGAACGCGCGAGGCCGATCGCGAAGCGGCCGAGGTCGCTCGGTGTCGACCAAAGCCCGGCGGGCGCCATTTCAGGATAGACACGCCATTTGCCCGGCAGGGGCGAACCGTCAGCACTCGTACCTTGAGCCGATGGAGTCCCATTGGCATCTGAAGGCGGCTGCTCGAAGCTGCTGCTCGCCATCGCGAGCGGTTCCAGCACGAACTCGTGCATCAGCGGCGCGAATTCTTTCCCCGTCGCCTCGCCCATGAGTGCCTGGGTGACGATGTAGCCGCCGCCCGAATAATTCCAGCGGCTGCCGGGGTTGCTCTCGACGACGATGGCGGGCGTATTTGCCGGCGCTTCGCCGCGCAGGATCTGTGCCAGCGTCGGCCGAGGTTCGCCGGGCAGGTAGCCTTTCATTCCCTCGAGATTTGTGCCCGCCGTATGACTCAGCAACTGCCGAAGCGTGACGGGGCCGCGCGCCTTGTCGTAAGACCAGCCCTTCATCTGAAGCTGCACGTCTCCATCGAGCGAAAGCGTGCCGCGCTCGACCAGGCGTAACGCCCCAATCGCAGTGACGGATTTGCTGATTGAACCTGCCTGGAACCGTGTCTCGGGAGTAACCGAGGGCCCGTCCCACATCGTCGAGCCGAACCCTCGCGCATCGACGATGCGGCAATCCTCGATAACCGCAACGCTCAGCCCCGGGACGCGATAATGTGCCATGCGCGCGGCGAGCTCGAAGCGCCGGCTTTCGGCACCCTCGATCGTGACGGTGCGTCGAAGCGCGCGTTCGAAAGGCAGAGGCGTGCTTTCCTCCGCCGATACAGCGGCAGCAGATGCGGCGACCGCCAGCGCGGCCAGGAGGCTCGTGGTTCTGTGGGCAATCTTTGTCAGAGACCAAGGGAAGGCGGGAATCGGTACAGCTGTTTTGGACATGGAAGATCCTTTGCGGTCGTTGCCGACCGCATTCGTGCGGAATTGAAAAGCGGGGAGTGAGCGCGCTGCTAGGGCGCGGCAAGCTTGCCGCGGAAGGAGGTTATGAGCTCGAAATTGAGCCCGGCAGGGAACGCCGTCTGGTCGAAGGTCGCCATCACCAAGGGCGCTAACAATCTGCTTTTCACAATGATGAGCGTCCCTCCCTGCGCCTGGCGATCGATCCAGTTACGAGCACCCCCGGTTCCGGGCGGTGTGGCCTCAATATCGCCTCCTCCGGAACGGCGGAAGCTGCATCATTTGCATTTGCTTCGTGCGTCCGACGCCATGTTCCGCTTCTCCTAGATCCCCAGCGGTCCGCGAAAGGCGGTTTCACAGGCTTGCCGGACCAGCTGGCGCAGCCAGCGGTGCGCGGCGTCGCCTTCCATGCGCGGGTGCCAGAGCAGCGATATCGTGAACGGCTCGGTCTCTACGGGCAGCGTGAACGTTGTCATCCCGCCTCGAAGACCCGCGGTGTGCCGCTCGGGAACCGTGGCGATAAGGTCCGATCCCTTGGCCAGCGCTAGTGCGGCGGCAAAGCCGTCGACGGTTGTGACGATCGTCCGCGCGAGGCCGAGCATATCGAGCTTCCCGTCGATCCCGCCTAGATCGAGCCCTTGCCGTGTCACTAATACATGGCGACCTTCGGCATAGCGCTCGGCGGTCATGTTGCCCTTGGCCAGAGGATGCCCGGCGCGAACGACGCCGACATAGCGATCGACGAACAGCGACTGCGCGCGCACCTCGGGGCCGATCGCGCGTCCGACGACGCCCGTCTCGAGGTCGATGTCTCCCTCGCGAAGACCCGCGCTGTCCTTGTCCAGCTTGCGGATGAAGCGGATGCGAACATGCGGCGCTTCCTCGGCAACCTGCTGAATCAAGAGTGGGCCGATCGACTCGGCGAACCCGTCGCTCGTCCTGAGCACGAAGGTCCGGTCGAGGCGGTAGAGATCCACCGTGTCCGCGGGTCGCAGAACTGCGCGGGCATCCTCGACGAGCCGGTGGACTTCGTCGCGCATCGCTTCGGCGCGGGGCGTTGCGACCAGCCCGCGACCGGCGCGCACAAGAAGCGGGTCGCCGGTCACCGTCCTGACGCGGGCGAGGGCACGGCTCATCGCGGAGGGGCTGAGGCCGAGCTTGCGTCCAGCGCCGGCAACACTGCCCTGCTGAAGCAGCGCGTCCAAGGTGAACAGCAGATTGAGGTCGGGACCGCCCATAGGGTCGGCCTTACCATAGGCTGTCTCTCGGACATAGCGTCAAGCGCAAAGATTGATTGCAAATGCTGCGTCTTCCGCCATGCCCTTGGCGGTCTATTTTCGGTCTCGACATCAACGAGACAGGAATGTGAGATGACCCAAACAGCCCTCGATCTTTTCGCCGGACGCGTTCGCGACAACTGGGGGCCGCTAACCTCCGGGCTGATTGCCGATTGCAGCGCGCGCCTGACCGAGCTGCTTCAGACGCCGCGGACCGAGGCGTGGCTCGCAGACCTGTGCCACGAACGTCCCGAGAGCCGCGAGCTCTTTCGCGATCCGGTGCATGGCTTCGTCCTGCTCGCGCACACCGAGGCCGACGGGCGCTATCGCGTTCCGCACGATCATGGGCAGAGCTGGGTCATCTATGGTGTCCTGCACGGTGAAATGGAGATGGGAACCTACGCGCGCGTCGATGAGCCGGGCAAAGGCGCGCGTCTAGTGAAGCGAGGATCGACGATCGTTCGGCCCGGGAATGTGCAGGTCTATCTTCCCGGCGATATCCACGACACGCTCTGCGTCAACGGGCCAGCGATCCAGTTCCGCTTTACGGCCCGCGATCTCCGCCACGATACCACCATGGTCCGCTACGCCGATGTCGGCGGGACCTGGGTTCCTGCGGCCTGAGGCCGTCATTGTGCCGACGATCTCCGTCCCGCCGAGCGGTATGCGCCGACGGGCTGCCATCGCCAGCGTTCTTGCGGCGATGGCGGCAGCGGTGCTCGATGCGTCCAGCATCAACATCGCGCTCCCTTCGATCGCGCATGCGCTTGATGTCGAGCCATCGCTCGCGGCCTGGCTGGTGATCGCGTATCAGGGAGCGCTCGTCGCAGGCTTGTTGCCGCTAGCCGCGATCGGCGAGCGCTTCGGCTACCGTTCAACCTTTGTCGCCGGCTCCGCCTTGTTCGGCCTCAGCGCCGTGGCGTCCGCCATGGCTCCCAGCATCGTCTTGCTCGTCATCTTCCGAATCCTGCAGGGGATTGGTGCTGCGTCCATCATGGCGTTGGGCGTGGCGCTGCTTCGCCAGACCGTCGCTGAGGAAGAGTTTGGCAAGGCGATCGGCTGGAACGCGATGACGGTTGCACTCCTGTCTGCGGCGGGACCAACGATCGGCGCGTTATTGCTTGATCTGGGGAGCTGGCGTTTCGTGTTCGCTGGTAGCGCGCTTTTGGCGGGTGTGGCGCTGGTGGCCGCGCGCGGGCTGCCGTCCCATCGCCAAGAGCGCAAGCCGCTCGATGCCATCGGCATATTGGCTTACGCCGGGGTCGTTCCCGCTTTCGTGGTTGCGGCCGGACTTGCCCGCTTATCGGTTCCTCTCGGTGCTTTGGTTTTGATGGCGGGCGTGACCGGCCTCGGGGTTTTTGTCCGGCGCGACGTTCGGCGAGCGTCGCCATTTCTTCCGCTGACGCTCTTTCGGTCACCCAGCTTTACGCGATCGGTCCTCGCGTCGGTGGCCTGCTTTACGGCCCTGGGCCTGGCGCTGCTGATCCTGCCCTTCGCGTTGCACGACCGGCTCGGGCTAACGGCCCGTGCCACTGCCCTTATGATGACCCCGTGGCCGCTCGCGGTGCTTTTGACCACGCCGTTTACCGCTCGGCTTCTTGATCGCATTCATCCGGCGCGGCTGTGCGCCGTCGGAGCATTGGTGTTGGCGTGCGGGTTGGCGGCCCTGGCTGCGGCCCCGCTCGCCTTCAGCGTTCCGGTGTATATATCGGGCATTATCCTCTGCGGAATCGGGTTCGGGCTATTCCAGACCCCCAATAATCGCACGATGTTTCTTGCCGCGCCCGCTGACCGGGCCGCCTCGGCTGGAGGGGTTCAGGGGACTGCCAGGCTTGCGGGCCAAGTTACAGGGGCGCTGATTGCGTCGATTTTGCTTTCCGTCACTCCCGTCGGAGCAGCGGCTTCGATCGCTTTTGGTGTCGCTGCGCTTGCTGCCTTCGCGTCCGCGGGGATCATCCAATCGAACGATAGGGCGAAGGTCAGCGATTGACCCTACCGGCTCCAGAAGCAGACTGACCGTAGACGGCCACCAGTTCAGCTAATATCGAATGGCGCTACGCCGCAATTGAAAGCGGAGGCGCCGTCTCGACCTCGATCACCGCGAACATTTCACCTAGCTTTGCTCGGGCGCGAAGTCGCCGCCACCGCGCAGCAGGAAGGCCGTGTTTTCGGGATAAGTGTCGATGGGAAGGCCGCGAATCTTGAATCCATGTCCCTTCGGCACGCGATCGCCAACTGTGTGGGCGGTGGCGGCCGGAGTCAAAAGGGTACGAGTCGCGGCTTTCATGGCCCGGATTTAGCAGGCGGGTCGGGAGCCCCTTATCAGGACTGTTACGTATGCGTGGTGAGCCTGGGCCGGATACTCTTGCCGGCTATGCTGCGCTGCATGCCTCGCATAGCGCTGCGATGATCCGCTGCATCTTCGGGTCCGCCAATGTGTAGTATCGCGTTTGTGCCTCGCCGCGCAGCGATACGATTCCCTGTTTCCGGAAGCGCGCCAGGTGCTGCGAAACCGCCGACTGAGAAAGCCCTGAAATCTCGGTCAGTTCGCCGACCGATACCTCGCGCTCGTCCATCTGGCACAGCATCAGCAGACGCTCGGGGTTCGCGAGCAGCTTCAAATAACCCGCCATGTCATGCGCATCGCGCTTGAGGATCGAAAGGTCGGTCGGCTTTGTCATGGAGAGCGGCTTCCTTCGCGGCCATCGTCGCGCAGGACGATGTAGATCGCGGGAATAACCAGCACGGTCAGCAGTGTCGAGGAGGCAAGCCCGAACAGCAGCGAGATGGCAAGCCCTTGGAAGATCGGGTCGGTCAGGATCGTCGCGGCGCCGATCATCGCCGCCGCCGCGGTCAGCACAATCGGCTTGAAGCGGATCATCCCGGCTTCGAGCAAGGTATCGCGCAGCGGCTTGTCGGGATTTTTCGCATGATTGATGAAATCGACGAGCAGGATCGAGTTGCGCACGATGATCCCGGCGAGTGCGATAAAGCCGATCATCGAGGTCGCGGTGAACGGCGCACCGAACAGCATATGCCCGAGCACGATGCCAACGAGCGTCAGCGGAATCGGCGTCAGGATGACGAGTGGGATCTTGAAGTTGCGGAACTGCCCGACGACGAGCACATAGATCGCGAGCAGCGCGACCATGAAGGCGGCACCCATGTCGCGGAAGGTCACCCAGGTAATCTCCCACTCGCCGTCCCACAGCAAAGTGGGCACCGCTTCATTCTCGGGCTGCCCGTTGAAGCGGATGACGGGTTTTTCCATCCCGTGCGCCTTCCAGTCGAACGCCTCGATCGCATCGTCGACCGCGAAGATGCCATAGATCGGCGCCTCATAATCGCCCGCCAGCTCGGCGGTGACCATGTCGGCGGCGCGGCCGTTGCGGCGGAACAGCGCGGGCGAGCCGGCTTCCTTGCGCGCCTCGACGATCTCGCCCAGTTGCACGAGCCGGCCGCCCGGCCCCATGCTAGCGACCGGGGTCGCGGCGAGGCTGGCGCTCCACGTCCGCTGCGCCTGATCGAGCGCGACGCGGATCGGGAGCGGGTCGCGCCCCTGCCCCCGCGGCGCGTAGCCGACGGTCTGCCCGTCGAGCAGCACGCCGATGCTGTCGAACAGCTGGCGCTCCGAAATGCCATAGGCGTCCATCCGCGCGCGGTCGGGAACAAGGCGCAGCCGCGGGCGCGGCACCCCGAAGCTGTTGTCGACATCGACAACATAGGGGATGGTGCGGAACAATTTCTCGACCTGCTCGGCGGTTCTGCGGCGGGTCGCCTCATCGGGGCCGTAAATTTCTGCGAGCAGCGTCGCGAGCACCGGAGGCCCGGGTGGCGTTTCGACAACCTTGATCGATGCGCCCGGGGGCAGCAGCAGGGCCTTGTGAAGACGTTCGCGCAGGTCGAGCGCGATCGCGTGGCTCGACCGGTCGCGCTCGTCCTTGGGCGCCAGCGTTACCATCACATCGCCCATCTCGGGGCGGTTGCGCAGGAAATAATGGCGCACCAGCCCGTTGAAATTGAAGGGTGCCGAGGTGCCGGCATAGGCTTCCATCGATCGCGCTTCGGGCAATTGCCGCGCAATCGCCGCGGCGGCGTCGAGCGTTCGCTCGGTCGTTTCGAGCGACGTGCCTTCGGGCATGTCGAGGACGAGTTGCACCTCCGACTTGTTGTCGAAGGGCAGCAGCTTCACCGTCACCGCCTTGAAATAGAACATCGAGCAGGCAACGAGCGTCGCGACGCCGACCGCGATCAGGAAACGGCGCGCGCTCTTGCGGTCGCGGATCACATGCCGGGCGACGCGGCCGTAGAGCACTCCGAGCTTGCCGCCGGTCGCATGGTGGTCGTGGCCGTGCGCGAGCGTGTTCCGCGCAAACCGCACCATCAGCCACGGCGCGATGATCACCGCGACAAAAAAGGAAAAGAGCATCGCCGCCGAAGCATTGATCGGGATCGGGGCCATATAGGGGCCCATCAGCCCGGAGACGAAGAGCATTGGCAGTAACGCCGCAACGACGGTCAGCGTCGCGATGATCGTCGGATTTCCGACCTCGGCGACGGCATCGACCGTGGCATCGATGCGGCTGCGGGCGTCGGCCATCGCCCAGTGGCGCGAGATATTCTCGATCATCACGATCGCGTCGTCGACGAGGATGCCGATCGAAAAGATGAGCGCGAACAGGCTGACGCGGTTGATCGTGAAGCCCATCAGGTTCGAGGCGAACATGGTGAGCAGGATCGTCGTCGGGATCACCACCGCGGTCACCGCCGCCTCGCGCCAACCGATCGCAAAGCCGATCAGGATGACGATCGACACCGTCGCCAGGCCGAGGTGGAAGATCAGCTCGTTCGCTTTTTCGTTGGCGGTCTCGCCATAGTTGCGCGTCACCGCGACATCGACCCCGGCGGGAATCAGTGTACCGCGCAGCGCTTCGACCCGCGCGACGACAGCGTGCGAGACTTTCACGGCGTTGGCGCCCGAACGCTTGGCGACGGCGAGGCTGACCGCGGGCGCCATCGCCCAATGTCCGTCTTCGCCCTTCGCCCAGCGCCACGCGCGCGCCTGCTCCTCGGCCGGTCCCTGCGTCACCGTCGCGACGTCGCGCAGATAGACGGGGCTGCCGTTCGCCCCGCGCACGGTGATCGTCGCCAGCTCGGCGGCGCGGCGCACTTTCTGTCCCGCAACCACCGCCGTCGCCGCACCGCCTTCGCGCACCGTGCCGAGGGGAAAACTGCGGTTGGCCTGCGCTGCCGCGTCGATCAGCGCACCGAGCGAGACCCCATGCGCGGCGAGCTTCGCGGGGTCGGGCGTGACGCGAAGCTGTTCCTCCTGCCCGCCCGCGATGAAGGTCAGCCCGACATCGTCGACCTTCGCGACCTCGGTGCGCAGCCGGGTCGCGAGCGCGTGCAGCGCCTGTTCGGTCCATTCGCCGCGCGCGCCGAGTTTCGGCGACAGCGTGAGGACGACGATCGGCACGTCGCTGATCCCGCGCGCCGTCACCTGCGGCGGCTCGATGCCCGCCGGGATTCGGTGCATGTTCGCCGACAAGCGCTCGTTGATGCGCGTCGCGGCATCGTCGGGGTCCGAACCGACCAGAAAGCGCGCGGTGACCATCACCCCGTCATCCTCGGCCTGCGTATAGACATGCTCGACGCCGTCGACGCTTTTGACGATCGTCTCGAGCGGCTTGCCGACCAGTTCGACCGCATCGCTCGCCGACAGGCCGGGGGCGCCGACCATCAGGTCGACCATCGGCACGCTGATCTGCGGCTCTTCCTCGCGCGGGATCGTCAGAATCGCGAGCAGCCCGACAAGGATCGCCGCGAGCAGCATCAACGGCGTCAGCGGGCTCTGGATCGTCGCGCGCGTCAGCCGCCCGGAGATGCCGAGGCTCATGGGCGCGCACCGGCCGACGGTGCGATCAGCGTATCGCCCGTGGCGGCGCCCGAGAGGATTTCGACGCGTGCCGGGTCGTCCGAAGGCGCGATCTGGACCGGCACGCGCGACGCCGAATCCTTGCCGACGCGGATCGTCACATAATCGATGCCATAGCTGGTTTCGACGAAGCGTCTCGGGACGACGAGCGGCTGCCGCTCGCCGGTCGCGACCCGCGCGGTGATCCGGCGGCCGACCATATTGCTCGCAAGCCCCGGCATTTGGACGTCCGCGGCCATCTGCCCACCGGTCACCGAGGGATAGACGCGGCTGACGGTCGCGCGCGGGGCAACGCCCTTTGCACCCTCTGTCAGGCCCGTCGCCAGGACCGAACTTCCGACGCGCACCTTTCCCGCCAATGTTTCGGGAAGTTCGAGTCGCAACACCATCGGCCCCGAGGTGATCGTCGCGATCGATGTGCCGGCCGCGACTGCGGAGCCCGCAGGAACCTGCGCCGTCAGGACGCGCCCTGCCGAGGGAGCGACGACCGCGCCCTGTCCCGCGACCGCGCCGACAGCCGATTGCTGTGCCTTCGCCGCGGCGACCTGCGCGCGCGCGGCGCGCGCCGCGGCCTCGGCCTGATCGAGCCGCGCCTGGGCATAGACGCCGTTGGCGTGGAGATATTTGACGCGTGCCAGTTCGGCCTCTGCCCGCGCGACCTGCGCCTGCGCCGCGGCCGCCTGCGCGCCATAAGCAGCGCCTTCGTAGCCGAGCCTGCTGTCGACGACGCGGCCGATCACTTGTCCCTTGCGGACAAGATCGCCCTCGCGGATGGTCAGGCTTTCGAGGATGCCGGGGATGCGCGCGCGCGCATCGGCCATGTCTACGCTCGTCACCAGCGCGCCGACGTCCTTCCACTCGGTGACCGTCGAAGGCCGAAGGACCAGCGTTTCGCCCTTTGTCTCCACCGCTCGCTCGGCTGGCGGCGGCGCGTTGCCGCCGCACGCCGAAAGCATCAGTGCGAGAGCCGCGAGGCCGGGTGCGGATATTCCCCTATATCGCGGACGGCGGAATGGGCTCAGCATGGCGAAACTCCTCGATTGATCGGCATCCTAGGAGCGGCCGGTAGTTTCAGATATTGCTAATATTACGTATATTGCATATTAGGAAAATCTAATATGGACGTCAATCGAGACTGGCAGGCATAGTCCCGCCTGCCGCTTGGGTGTCGAACCCGAGGGAGTGCTGCCCTGCGGAGCAAGGAGAAAGCGAATGTCGCTTCCGAAGATCGTTGTCTTGGGCGCCGGGCTCGGCGGGACGATCGCGTCCTATGAGATACGCGATGCCGTGAAGGACAAGGCCGAAGTCATGGTCGTCTGCGACCAGGAAAATTACTGGTTTGTGCCGTCCAACCCATGGGTCGCGGTGCGCTGGCGCGAGCCCGAGGCGATTCGCGTCCACCTGCCTCCCGTCATGAAACGCAAGGGCATCGGTTTCACCGCGGTCGGCGCCAGGCGCGTCCACCCCGCCGAAAGCCGGATCGAACTCAATGACGGGTCGTTCGTCGATTATGACTATCTCGTCATTGCAACAGGGCCGAAGCTCGCCTTCGACGAGATCGAAGGCTTCGGTCCCGAGGCGAATACCGTCTCGATCTGTACGACCGATCATGCCGCTGCCGCTGCCAAGGCCTTCGACCGCTTCTGCGAGAACCCCAGCCCGATCGTCGTCGGCGCGGCGCAGGGCGCTTCCTGCTATGGCCCGGCCTATGAATTCGCGCTGATCCTCGACACCGAGCTCAGGCGCCGCAAGATCCGCGACCGGGTGCCGATGACCTTCGTCACCGCCGAGCCCTATATCGGCCACCTCGGGCTCGACGGCGTCGGCGATACCAAGGGCCTGCTCGAAAGCGAGCTGCGCGATCGCCACATCAAATGGATCACCAATGCGCGCGTCGCGAAATTCGAGCCCGGCATGGCGCATGTCGAGGAAGTCGCAGCGGACGGCAGCGTCAAGGCGAGCCATGATCTGGCCTTCGGCTATGCCATGCTGCTGCCCGCCTTTCGCGGCGTCGATGCGGTGTTCGGGATCGACGGGCTGACCAACCCGCGGGGTTTCATCCTCGCCGACAAGCATCAGCGCAATCCGACCTTCATCAACATCTATTCGCTCGGCGTCTGCGTCGCGATACCGCCGGTCGGCCCTACGCCGGTGCCCGTCGGAGTGCCGAAGACAGGCTTCATGATCGAATCGATGGTCGCCGCGATCGCGGAGAATCTGAAGCTCGAACTCGCGGGGCAGCCGCCGCTGCACGAGGCGACGTGGAACGCTGTCTGCCTCGCCGATTTCGGCGACGGCGGCGTCGCCTTCGTCGCGCAGCCGCAAATCCCGCCGCGTAACCTCAATTGGTCGGCGTCGGGCAAATGGGTCCATCTCGCGAAGATCGGCTTCGAGAAATATTTCCTGCGCAAGGTCCGCAAGGGCGAAAGCGAGCCCTTCTACGAAAAGCTGGCGATGCACGCGCTGGGAATCCGCAAGCTCCGCTTCTGACGAAAGGAAAATGGGATGAATCTCGATCGTGCCGTGCTGCGCTTCGCCGGTTTTGTCGTCCTGCTGGGGGTTTGCCTCGCGTGGTTCGTTCATCCATACTGGATCGCGCTCGCCGCCTTTGCCGGGCTCAATCTGATCCAGGCAAGCTTTACCGGCTTTTGCCCCGCCGCGATGCTCTTCAAGCGGCTCGGGCTGCGCGCGGGCGCCGCCTTTCGGTGAAGCGCGCAACTGTCCTGATCGCGGTGAATCTCGCAGCTTTCGCGCTGGCGCACGGGGCGAGGGCGCAGGATCTGGCGACGGCGATCGCCGACACGCGCGCGCATTCGCCCGAGCTCGTCGCGGCCGAAGCCGACGCCGGCGCCGCCGAGGCGAGGGTTGCGCAGGCGCGCGCGGCGGCGGGTCCGACCGCGCGGATCGAAGGCAGCATCGGTTATGGCCGGCTTGATCCCGGCGGCTATTTCGGCCTGTCGGCCGACGATGTGACGCCGAGTGCGGTCCAGTTCGTCGGTGAATATCCGCTCTATGCCGGCGGACGGATCGCCTCGGCCCTCGATCAGGCGGTCGCGGGCCATCGCGCGGCAAAGATCGGCGCGGACATGGCGCGGCAGAATCTGACGCTCGCGACGGTGTCGAGCTATGCCGAGGTAATCACGGCACGCGACCTGGTCGCGAGTTATGCCGCGCTGGTCGCCGCGCTCGACGAGATCGTGCGCCACGCCGCGCTGCGCTACGATGTCGGCGACGCAGCGAGCAGCGAGGTCGCGCAGGCGAGGGCGCGCCGCGCCGAAGGACAGGCGGGCCTCGTTCAGGCGCAGGGCCGGCTTGCGGTAGCCGAGGCACGGTTGGAACGGTTGACCGGCAAAACTGTCGGCGTGCTCGCTGCGCTGCCGCCGCGCCCCGAAGTTCCCGCATCGCTCGGCGAGGCCGTCGACGCGGCGATCGCTGCAAATGCGATGCTTGCCCAGGCCGGCGCGGCGGTCGATGGTGCCGACGCCGGCGTGCGTGCGGCCAAGGCCTCGAACCGCCCGACGATCGGCGTCTTTGCCGAGGGAGCGCGCGTGCGCGACCAATTCTTTCCCGATTACCGCGCTGACAGCATGACCGTCGGACTGCGCGGCCGCTGGACCTTTTTCGACAGCGGCGCGGGCGGCGCGCGTGTGCGCGAGGCCGAGGCGCAGCAGTCGGCAAGCGCGGCGCGGCTGCGGCAGGCGCGCGACGAGGTGACGCAGGCGGTGATCGAGGCGTGGAGCGGCCTCGAAAGCGCCGAGCGCGGACTGGAAGCTGCGCGCGAAGGCGATATAGCTGCGCGCGAGGCGCTGCGCGGCACGCGGCTCGAAGTGCGCTCGGGGGCCCGGCCGCCGCTCGCCGAGCTCGACGCCGAGCGCGAGGCGATCGCGGCGACTGCGCGCCTTGCCGAGGCGAGGGCGGCGGTGCAGGTCGCGGCATGGCGGCTGCGACTCCTGTGCGGGATCGAATGAAAAGCGAAGGACTGCCGATGACCGACCTCCACCGCGATACGGCGGCCGCGACGATCGAAACCGCGCGGCGCGCCCGCCACACTCCCATCGTCCGGACTTTCTTCGACGACGCGACCTTCACGGCGACGCACGTCGTCCACGACCCTGCGACGCGGAGGGCGGCGATCATCGACTCTGTGCTCGATTTCGACCAGGCGTCGGGCCGGACGAGCCATGGCTCGGCCGATGCGATCGTCGACTATGTCGGCGCCGAGGGGCTGAGCGTCGAATGGCAGATCGAAACCCACGCCCACGCCGATCACCTGTCGGCGGCGCCTTATTTGCAGGAAAAACTGGGCGGCCGGATTGCGATCGGACGGCATATCAGAACCGTGCAGACGATGTTCGGCGAGATCTTCAACGAAGGCGAGCGTTTTGCACGCGACGGATCGCAGTTCGACCGGCTGATGGCCGACGGAGACACCTTCAGGGTTGGTGAAATCGACGGCATCGTACTCCACACGCCGGGCCATACGCCCGCATGCATGGCGTGGATCATCGGAGATGCGCTGTTCACCGGCGACACCCTGTTCATGCCCGACTATGGCACCGCGCGCGCCGACTTTCCGGGCGGCGACGCGCGCACGCTCTATCGATCGATCCGCCGCTTGCTGTCGCTTCCGGGCGAGACACGCGTCTTCCTGTGCCATGATTACAAGGCGCCGGGACGCGACAATCATGCGTGGGAAACGACGATTGCCGCCGAGCGCAGCGCGAACGTCCACGTCCATGACGGTGTGAGCGAGGACGTCTTCGTCGCGATGCGCGAGGCGCGCGACAGGACGCTGGCGATGCCGAAGCTGATCCTGCCGTCGGTACAGGTCAACATGCGCGGCGGTCGCCTGCCCGAGCCCGAGAGTAACGGCACACGCTACCTCAAGCTGCCGCTCGACATTCTCTGAGCGCTGGCGCGATGCCCGATCCCGCGACGCTCGATCTCGCGCAGATGACCCTCGGCGCGCTGTCGGGTGTGCTCGTCGGCTTCACGCTTGGACTGGTCGGCGGCGGCGGGTCGATTCTTGCAGTGCCGCTGATGATCTATCTGGTCGGCGTGCCGCAACCGCATGTTGCGATCGGCACCGCGGCGCTGGCCGTGGCTGCCAACGCCGCGGCCGGTCTGGCCAACCATGCGCGCGCCGGCCATGTCCGCTGGCCGTGCGGGTTGACTTTTGCCGGCGCCGGTATCGTCGGCGCGCTTGCGGGATCGACACTCGGTAAAAGCTTCGACGGCGACAGGTTGCTCCTTCTCTTCGCGCTGCTGATGATTGTCATCGCGGTGGTGATGCTGCGCAGGCGCGGACGGACAGGCGATCCAATGGTGCGAATCAGCCGCGAAAACGCCCCGCGATTGCTCGGCTACGGCCTTGGCAGCGGAGCGTTCAGCGGCTTTTTCGGAATCGGCGGCGGCTTTCTGATCGTGCCCGGCATCGTTGCCGCAACGGGCATGCCGACGATCAATGCGGTCGGCACCTCGCTCGTCGCGGTCACCGCCTTCGGGCTGACGACGGCCGCCAACTATGCCTGGTCGGGGCTCGTCGACTGGCAGCTGGCCGGGCTGTTTATCGCCGGCGGCGCGCTTGGGAGCTGGCTCGGCCTGAAGGGTGCGCAGCGCCTGTCGGAGCACAGCGGGCGGCTCGACACGATCTTCGCGCTACTCGTGCTCGCAGTCGCCGCCTATATGCTCTACCGGGGTGCGGGCGCGATTCCGGGCTGATTTCGAGCATTCATTTACACGATATCGTGAAATATATATATCAGGTCGGCAAAGGATGTCCCGTGCCCGACAGCAACGCCTCTCGCCCCGAACCCCGACCGCTTCGCATCGGCGACATGGCGCCCGATTTTGTCGCTCGCAGCACAGCCGGAACGCTGCGGCTCAGCGACTATCGCGGCAGGTGGCTGCTCTTCTTCTCGCACCCCGGCGATTTCACGCCCGTGTGTACGAGCGAATTCGTCGCGATCGCGCGCGCGGCCGATCGGTTCGCCGCGCTCGGCTGCGAATTGCTCGCGCATTCGGTCGACAGCCTCTTTTCGCACCTCGGCTGGATCCGCGCGATCCACGACGATCTGGGCGTCGCGATTCCCTTCCCGGTGGTTGAGGACAGTTCGCTTGAGATCGCCCATGCATTCGGTATGGTCGATCCGGCGTCGAACAACGCCGCATCGGTCCGCGCCGCCTTTTTCATCGATCCCGACGGCGTGATCCGCGCACTCACCATCTACCCGCTGTCGGTCGGGCGATCGGTCGCCGAGTTGCTGCGCACTATCGCGGCGCTTCAGCGCACCCACGACGGCGCGGCGATGACGCCCGCCGACTGGATGCCCGGCGAGGATATCCTGCTGCCCCCCGCGCTGCTCGCCAGGGAGGCACTGGCGGTGAAAGGCACAACCGGCTGGTTCTATCAACTCGCGAAGGACCGGCCGACCAAGGCCGGGGCGCCATGACCGACGGTGCCGATACAGACGACGTCCTGGTCGAATTGCTTCGTGTCCTCGCGCATCCGGTACGCCTGAAGCTCGTCTTCGCGATCCGCGAGCAGGAGCTAGCGGTCGGCCAGATCGAAAGCGCTACCGGTATCGGCCAGCCGCTGCTCAGCCAGCAACTCGGCGTGCTGCGCAAGGCCGATATCGTCGACACGCGGCGCGAGGCTAAGCAGATCTTCTATCGGCTGCGGCCCGAGGCGCTGGTACCGATCCGCGTGCTTGCCGACCGCCTGGGCGACCGCGCGGCGCCGCTGCCCGCCGGTGGCGACGCAAGCGCGGCCCATTTCGCGCGTATCCTGCGCTAGGATCCTGCCCTAGAGCCGCAAGCGACGGCTCACGAGGCCGAGCATCGCCGGTCGGTGGCTGACCAGGATCAGGCCGGTACCAGTCCTTTCCAGCCATGTGCCAAGATTGCCGGCCAGCCGCGCTTCGGTGGGGGCATCGAGCCCCTCACTCGGCTCGTCCAGCAGGAGCCAGGGGCGTCCCGCGAGCAGCGCCCGTGCGAGCGACAGGCGCTTTCGCTGGCCACCCGACAGCCGCGCGCCATCGTCGCCGAGCCAGCAATCGAGCCCGCCGGGCAGCGCCGCGACGACATCGTCGACGCAAGCGAGCGACAGCGCCTCCGCCATCGCGGCGCGGCCGAGCCCGGGCCGCGCGAGCGAAAGGTTGTCGGCAACGCTCCCCGCGATCATCGCGGCGTCCTGCGCGGCGAGCGCGAACAGGATGCGGCGGGTGGCGAGTGGCAGCCGCGCGGCCGGGACGTCGCCGATCGCGACCGGCTCGGGCGCGTCGTCGCGCAGGCCGGCGAGCGTTTCGAGGATCCGCGTCTTGCCGCTGCCCGACGCGCCCGTCAGGGCGACGCGTGAGCCGGGCTCGATCAAGTGACGCGCGCCGTGGAGCGTGATCTCGATCTTGCGGTCGCTCGGCACGGGATACTCCCGCGGCGTTCCCGGTTCCGGAAACATCGCGTCGAGCCGCGCACGCGCACCGCGGCTCTTCCAGCGCTGGAGGTCGAGCCGGATAAAGGCGCCGGCGATTTCCATCGCGGCCGCGGCGGCCAGCGCCGCGAGCGCAACGAGCGGCGGACTTGCGGTCGACGCCGCGATCACGCCCGCGACCGCGCCGCCGGTCAGCGCCCAATGCACGACGCCGATGGCGGCGTCCGTCCGCGCCAGCGCGACGCGCGCGGTGTGGAGCGGCGTCCCGGCATCGGCGAGTGCGGCGCGGACGTCGGAACCGAGCCCATAGACGATAAGGTCGTCGCCGCCCGATGCCATGCCGACATAGCTCTGCTTGAGCCGTCCAAGCGCGGCACTTTCGGCCGCGAGCGCGGGGGCGATGCTGCGGGCGCCGATGGTGCGCGCGACGAGCGCGCTGCCGATCGCCGCAACGAATAATATGACAGCGGGAGCGATGCCGGCCAGCAGGACGAGCGCGCACGAGCCCGTCAGCGTCGCGACTCCCGACGGGACGAGCGTGGTGCGGAGCAGGGCCTCTTCCAGCGTCTGCACATCCTCGCCCAGCCGCGCTGCGACATCGCCGCGCGCGCGGATCAGCGCAGCGGACGGCGGTGCGGCGACAAGGCGCGCAAACAGGCGTGTGCGCACCTCGGCGAGTGCGAACAACATCGCCTGATGGCTGAAGAGCCGCTCGCCATAGCGCGACAGCGTGCGCAGGATCGCGAGCGCGCGGATCGCGGCGCTGGGGACCAGATAGTTGAACGCCTTGACCGCCGCGGCCCCGGCCAGCCCGGCGATCGCCGCGCCGGTCAGGAACCACCCCGACATCGCGAGCATGGCAACGGCAGCCAGCGCCGCGAGCGCGGCTGACGCCATGCCGAGCAAGATGGCGCGGCGCTGTCCGCGTCGCGCGGCGTGAACGAGGTCGTCGATCATGCCAGCTCCACGACGCTGTCGGCGATCGCGGCGAGCCGTGGGTCGTGCGTCGCGACGATCAGCAGCCGCGTTTCGGCGGCGCCTTCGAGCAGCGCGACGACGCCATCGGCGTTTTCGGCGTCCAGATCGGCTGTCGGCTCGTCGAGCAGCAGGATCGGGCGCGGCGCGAGCAGCGCGCGCGCGAGTCCGATGCGCCGCCGCTCGCCACCCGACAATCCGCTGCCGCGATCGTCGATCGCCCAGTCGAGCCCGCTGCCACGCGCCGCGATCAGCGCATCCAGCCCGAGCGTGTCGAGCAAAGCCAACGCCTCGTGCTCGCTCGTTCCCGATTGATCGAGCAACAGATTGCGACGCAGCGTATCGGGCAACAACAGCGCCCGCTGACCCGCCCAGCCGCAATGCGGCGCGATCGCGGCGGGATCGAGGGCGACCTCGTCCATTCGCATCTCCCCCGTCTCGATCGCCACCTGGCCGATCAGCGCGCGCAGCAGGCTGGTCTTCCCCGATCCGCTCGGCCCCATGATCAGATGCAGGCCGGGACCGTCCCATCCGGCGGTCACCGGACCGATCGCGGCGCCTTCCGGATGCCGAACGACGAGGCTGGAGAGCGCGAGCCGTGCGGCATGTTTCGGTGTATCGATAGACGTGGGGGCGGGCGGCAAGCTCTCCAGTCGCATGGCGATGGCCGCCATCGCCGCCACGCCCTGCTGCTTTTCGTGATAAGCGGCCGCGAGCCGGCGCATTCCGACATAGAATTCGGGCGCAAGTGCAAGGACGAAAAAGGCGCGCGCGAAATCGAGGCGTTCCGGCGCCGCGAACGGGAGCAGGCCGAGCAGCGAAAAGCCGCAATAGACCGCGACGAGCGCGACCGCGAGCGCGCTGAAGAATTCGAGAATCGCACTGGAAACGAAGGCGACGCGCAGTACGCCGAGTGTGCGGGTGGCAAGATCCTGTGCCGCCACGCCGATATGCCGCGTCACGCGATCCTCAGCGCCGCAGGAGAGGATCAGCGGCAGCGTGCGTACGCGATCGACGAACAGCCCGCCGAGCCGCGACAGCGCGCCAAGCTGGTCTTCGCTCGCACGGTGAGCAGCACCGCCCGCAAGAGCCATGCCGATGGCGAAGGGGATGAGCGTCGCGAGCAGGATCGCCGCCGCGACCCAGCTGGCAGGGAAGGCCGCCAGCGCCACCAGCAACGGCGAGAGCATGGCCGCCCGGCGAAGCGGGAGGAAGCGCCCGACATAAAGTTCGATCCGGTCCACACCCGCGACGATAAGTTCGGCATCCTCGCCGGCGAGCCGCCCGCGCCCGGCGGCGCTTGCGATCAGCGCCGGAGCGAGGCGCGCACGCGCCGCGTCGGCGATCGCCATGCCGTGCCGCAACCCGGTCGTCATCGCCCCCGCTTGCGCCAGTCCCCGCAGCGTTGCTGCTGCGACGAGCAGAAGAATCCAGATCGCTGCATCGTCTCGCCCTGTTTCCGTGACGATCGGCGCGAGCAACCGCGTCAGCGCCAGGGCGAAGATTATCGCGGCCGCCGTATCGCCAAGCCACGCGACAACCGCTCCGGAGCACGCCCGAACGCTTTCAGGTGAGACATTCTGACCGATTGACATTTTGCTTATATTCACACATTCTTATATTCATTAAATGACGCGCCGGCAAGAGCGGTGCGCCGTCCGAGTCGCCGTTCAGGAGTGACGCAATGGATCTGGCCGTAGTCGAGCTTTCCCGCCTGCAATTCGCCTTGACGGCACTTTATCATTTCCTCTTCGTCCCGCTCACCCTGGGGCTCGCCTTCATGCTTGTCATCATGGAGAGCATCTATGTCATCACCGGGCGCGAAATCTGGCGCACGATCACGCGTTTCTGGGGCAAGCTGTTCGGGATCAACTTTGTCCTCGGCGTCGCGACGGGGCTGACGATGGAATTCCAGTTCGGGATGAACTGGTCCTATTATTCGCACTATGTCGGCGATATCTTCGGCGCGCCGCTTGCGATCGAGGGGCTGATGGCCTTCTTCCTCGAGGCGACTTTTGTCGGGCTGATGTTCTTCGGGTGGGAAAAATTATCGCGGCAGGTCCACCTGCTCGTCACCTTCCTCGTCGCACTGGGATCGAACCTGTCGGCGCTGTGGATTCTGATCGCGAATGGCTGGATGCAGAATCCGGTCGGCGCGCGGTTCAATCCCGAGACGATGCGCATGGAGGTGGCCGACTTCTATTCGGTGCTGTTCAATCCGGTTGCGCAGGCCAAGTTCGTCCATACGGTAAGCGCTGGCTATGTCACGGCATCGGTCTTCGTGCTCGGTATTTCGGCCTGGTACCTGCTGCGCGGCCGCTTCACGCCGCTGGCAAAAAGATCGCTGACGGTGGCAGCGGCTTTCGGCCTCGCGTCTTCGCTGTCGGTCGTCGTGCTAGGCGACGAGTCGGGCTATGCGCTGACCGACAACCAGAAGATGAAGCTCGCTGCGATCGAAGCCATGTGGCACACCGAAAAGGCGCCCGCGGGCTTGACGCTGGTCGGCTTTCCGTCAGTCAAGGATCGCACGACCTATTATGAGATCAAATTGCCTTACGTGCTCGGGCTCATCTCGACGCGCAGCCTCACCGGCGAAGTGCAGGGGATCAACGAACTGGTCCTCCATGCGCAGGAGCGTATCGAAAGCGGCAAGATCGCCTATGGTGCGCTTGAGCGGCTGAAGGCCGATCGCACCGATGCCGCGGCCCGCGCGCTGTTCGAGGAACATCGCGGCGATCTTGGCTACGGGATGCTGCTCAAGCGTTACGTCGCCGACCCGCAGACAGCGAGCCGCGACCAGGTGATGCGGGCCGCTTGGGACACTGTTCCCAATGTTCCCGTCACCTTCTGGCTGTTCCGGCTGATGGCCGGGCTCGGATTCTTCTTCATCGGCTTCTTCGCGTTAGCCTTCTATTTCGCGACCGTGCGGCGTTTCGACGTCAAATGGTTCCTGCGCCTTGCCGTTCTGATCATACCGCTTCCGTGGATCGCGATCGAAATGGGCTGGGTGCTCGCCGAATATGGCCGTCAACCTTGGGCGATCGAGGGCGTGCTGCCGACATTCCTAGGCGCATCGAGCCTGACGGTGGCGCAACTCTGGACGACGATCATCGCCTTCACCCTGCTCTACGGCGGCCTCGCCGTTATCGAAATGCGGTTGATGCTGGCGAGTATCCGCAAGGGGCCCGAGCCGAACCGCCTCGCGGGCGGCGCACCAGAAACCGCAGCCAAACCCGGCGCGGGCTATGCCCCGCTTCCCGCCGAATAAGGAGGCACGATCATGGCGATACCCATCGACTACGAAACCCTACGCCTGATTTGGTGGCTCTTGCTCGGCGTCCTGCTGATCGGCTTCGCACTCACCGACGGTTACGATCTCGGCGTCGCGGCGCTGCTGCCCTTTGTCGCGAGAACCGACGAGGAACGCCGTCTTGCGATCAACAGCATCGCGCCGACCTGGGAAGGCCATCAAGTCTGGCTGATCCTCGGCGGCGGCGCGATCTTCGCTGCGTGGCCCTTCGTCTATGCGATCAGTTTTTCGGGCTTCTATCTCGCGATATTCCTCGTGCTGGCCGCGCTTATCCTACGGCCCGTCGCTTTCAAATATCGGTCGAAGCACGACGACGCCGCGTGGCGTAGCCGCTGGGACTGGGCATTGTTCATCGGCGGCATCGTCCCGGCGCTCGTGTTCGGGGTCGCGGTGGGCAACGTCCTCATCGGCGCACCCTTTCGTCTCGACAGCGATTTACGGGCTTTCTACGAGGGATCGCTGCTCGGGCTCTTCACTCCCTTCACCTTGCTCACCGGGCTGCTCTCGGTCGCGATGATCGTATTGCACGGCGCCGGCTGGCTTGCGCTCAAGGTCGAGGACGGCGCGGTGATGGAACGCGCCCGGCGCTTGGGCAAGTTCGCTGCGCTGCTTGTACTTGTCCTCTTCGCAATCGGCGGCATGATGGTCGCGACGACCTCGATCGGATACCGGCTCGAAGGCGCCATCGACGCGGCCGGACCGTCGAACCCGCGGTGGACGACCGCGGCATCCGCGCCGGGCGCCTGGCTCGACAATTATGAACGGCAGCCCTGGATGCTGCTCGCGCCGATCTTCGGCTTCGTCGGCCCCGCGCTCGCATACCTCGCGATTGCGCGACGGCGGCAGGCGATGTTGTTTGCCGGTTCGGCGACGGCGGTTTTCGGGATCATTTCGACCGTCGGCCTGTCGATGTTCCCATTCATTCTGCCCAGCTCGATCGACCCGCACTCAAGCCTGACCGTCTGGAACGCCTCATCGAGCCACCTCACCTTGTGGATCATGCTGGTCGTGACGCTGATCTTCCTGCCGATCGTGCTCGCCTATACGGCGTGGGTGCTGAAGATCCTGTTTGGCCGCATCACCCTCGAAGAGGTGCGCACCAACCCCGACTTTTACTGACCGGAGGATAAGCGATGTGGTATTTCACCTGGGTCCTCGGTCTCGGCCTCGCGGTCGGCGTGGGTATATTGAACGGGCTATGGCATGAATTTCACTCGCCTGCCGACGAGGACGGCACCCTCTAGCGGCTCTAGTACTCGTCCGGCCAGCCCACCTTCCCGACAGGAGGCCGATGGGCAATGCTCCGGGAGGAATCTGGCATGGCTGACCCTGAAATCCTCATCTGTCCGAACTGCGATGCCGGTAACCGTGTGCCGCACGCGCGGCTGGCCGACGGGCCGCGCTGCGGTAAGTGCGGGGCGGCGCTATTCCAGGGCGAGCCGCTTGCACTCGATGCGCCGCGCTTCGACCGGTTGATCCGCATCGGCACCTTGCCCGTACTCGTCGATTTCTGGGCCGAATGGTGCGGGCCCTGCAAGGCGATGGCCCCGACCTTCGCGGCGGCGGCCCGCGATCTCGAGCCGGAAATTCGTCTCGTGAAGATCGACACCGAGGCCCAACCGTCGCTCGCCCATCGTTATGCGATACGCTCGATCCCGACGCTTGTGCTCGTCGCCGGCGGGCGCGAGGTCGCGCGGCAATCCGGCGCGATGGACCGCGCCTCGCTGATCCGCTGGGCTCGAGCGGCGGCCGGGCACTGATCTTGCTACCGGAAAGACCGGTCATCGGGCGCCGCCGACGTTGATCCCGCGCTTGAGGATATGAACGCCGGAAAATTTATATATAATAACAGGTTGTTAGAGGCGATATGACTGTCCGTGAGACTAAAGTTATAATCGTCACGGGGCATCCAGTTTTTCCCGGAAACAGTCACAACAATTTCAAGCTGGCTGGTGCAGCGATCTGCGCTTTCATCAGCGCAGCGCGTTCGCGATCGTCAGGAAGATGGTTTCGAGATTGAGACCCAGCGACTGGAAGGCGACGATGCACGCTACCGAGATCAGCGCGGCGATCAGGCCATATTCGATAGCGGTTGCGCCCTTTTCGTCACGCAGCAGGCATCGCTTCGCCATCGGGTGGGTTCTCCTGTTCTGATAGGGGCTAAGGCTGAATTCAGGGGTCCGGGCTCAGGTCACGCTGCGCGGTGCTGCCGAAGGGATTCTTGCCGGGACGACCGAAGAAATAGCCCTGGGCCTGCGGGCAACCGGCGTCAAGCAGTATCCGCCGTTGCTCGTCGGTCTCGACCCCTTCGGCGACGATCGGCACGTTGAAGCTGCGCCCGAGCCCGACGATCGCGCGGACAATCGAGGATGCGGCCGCATCATGGCGCATCGCGGCCACGAAGCTGCGGTCGATCCTGATCTTGTCGAAGGGGAAGGCTTTCAGATTGCCGAGCGAAGAAGGGCCGGTGCCGAATTCGTCCATCGCGATGCGTACACCCGACGCGCGGATTTCGTGGAGCGTCTGCAGCGCGCGTTGACGGTTGCGCAGAAGCGCGGCCTCGGGAATCTCCAGTTCGAGCCGATGGCCGTCGAGTCCCGACCGGTCGAGGGCGTCGCGGACGACCGCGACGAAATTGGGTATGCGGAGCTGCACCGCCGATATCTTGACTGCGACCGCGAGCGTGTCCGGCCAGGTCGCGGCGGTCGTGCAGGCCTGGCGCAGCATCCATTCGCCGATCGGGACGATCGCCCCGGTTTCTTCGGCAACGGAAAGGAAGGCCTCGGGCGCGATCTCGCCGAGCCCGGGATGGCGCCAGCGAAGCAGCGCTTCGTAACCGACCACCAAGCCGACGGCGGCGGCGACAAGCGGCTGGAATTCGAGGTAAAGCTCGTTGCGCGCGACCGCAAGCCGCAGGTCGTGGTCGAGCGTGCGGCGTTCGCGGGCGACCCTGTCCATCTGCCGGTCGAAAAGCGCGGCGCCGCCACGCCCGTCGGCTTTCGCGCGGTAAAGCGCGATGTCGGCGTTGCGCCGGATCGTCCCGGCATCGGCGCCGTCGCGCGGGAACAGCGCGACGCCGATGCTCACACCCACCGCCATCGGGTCGCGCGTGCGGTCCATCTCGATCGACACCGTGTCCAGAATACGGTTCGCCAGCTTGCGTGCATCATCGGGGCCGGAGATGCCGGCCTGGATGATCAGGAATTCGTCGCCGCCGACCCGCGCGACGATATCGGTGCCGCGAACCGCGGCGCGAAGCATGTCGGCGACGCGGCACAATATCGCGTCGCCCGCGCCGTGCCCGAAGATGTCGTTCACCGCCTTGAAGCGGTCGAGGTCGAGCGCGAGCAGCGCGAACGGCTCGCCCGCGTCGATCGCGTCATCGAGCGCATCGGTAAAATGCGCGCGGTTCGACAGGTCGGTGAGCGTATCGTGCGAGGCGAGATGCTCGATCCGGCGCAGGGCGCGGTCGCTGCCGGGAAGGTCGCGGACTGCGAGCCGCCGGCCGACCGCCACGCCGGCGAGCGCGATATTGGCGGCGGCGATCGCGACGATCAGCCAGCCGGCCCCGCCCGACGCGGCGAGGCCGGCATTGCCGAGCAGGAAAATCGCCATCGTGACCGGGAACGGCCTCAGGCCGCGCCGGACGCGCCCGTGGCCGAGGGCATCGAACATCGTATTGCTCCCCTAGTCCCCGAAACCGTTGTGGAGGGGAGCGACGAAAATTGCCTCGGCTATTCGGTATTACCCCATGAAGCAGGAACCGCTTGCGGACGCGGTGACGCCCGGGGGCTGCCGCTGGTCAGCCGCCGCCCGCGGCGAGCCGGACCGGCACCGGACTGAACGCCCGCACGCGGTTGCGGCCCGCGCGTTTCGCTTCGTAAAGCGCCTGATCGGCCTGGCGCAGCAGCTCGGAAAGCCCTTCGTCGGCGCGGCCCGCGGTGATGCCGACGCTCGTCGACGGGACGAGGCTGGGCGGGATATGTTCGGCGCAGGAGGTCGGGAAGCCGATGCGGATGATCTCGGCGAGCCGACGCGCGCCCTCGATGCTCGCGACGGGAAGCAGGATCGCGAATTCCTCGCCGCCGATGCGCCCCGCGACCATGTCCGCCGGACCGAGCTGTCGCACATGCGCGCCGAACGCAGCGATGATCGTATCGCCCACCGCATGACCGTGGCGATCGTTGACCTCCTTGAAATGGTCGAGGTCGGCGATCAGCAGCGCGACGCCATGGCCCTCGTCGGCGGAACGGCGGAGCGCGGTGGTGGCATTGGCCTCGAACCCGCGGCGGTTGAGCAGGCCTGAAAGGTCGTCGGCATTCGCCTCGACCTTGAGCTCGCGCACCATGTCGATCGCGACCGCGACGGTCAGGCAGATCGCGGCGACGATCGATACCATCGCCTGGCTGAACTGCACCGTGGTCCAGTAGAGCGACTGCTGGAAACCGACATAGCTGTCAAAGCCGCCGCGCAGCGACAGAAGCACGACCGGACGGACGATCAGGTTGACCGCCGACAGCCCCGCGACCAAGAAGAGCAGCTTGTCGATGAGAAAGGGCTTCGCGACCGGCCACAGCGCCCGCACGACCATCGACGCGATCAGCCCGGCGCCGATGCTGATCGCATAGATGCGCGCGCTGATGCTGGGATGACCGAGCAGGAACCACAGGAAGGCACCCATCGAAATCGCGCCGGTGATGGCCATCGCGCGCCAGGGTACGGGCAGCGCATAGCGTTTGATGATCGCAGCAGCGAAAAAGACGCCGGTCAGAAGGAAGCCGAGATTGGCGGGAATCCGCTGTATCTCCATCGGCAGCGCGGGCGCTACATCCTGGATCAGGAAAGCGACCGCCGAACAGAAATAGGCGGCGGCGGCATAAGCGATATAATGTTCGTGCCGCTGACGCCACATCCAGAAAAAGGCAGCGGCGAACAGCAGGTCGATGCCCGGATTGAGCAGTGAAATGAAAAGCTGTCCCGTCAATGCGGCTTCCTGCGACCCCCGTCAGGCATCGTGCCCGCGCATGGATAACAAGTCGTTACAAGGACATGGGAAAATCGGAAGTGTGTAACGGTTAGGCGGTACCGCGGAGCGCAAGTTGGACGGGAATCCGCGTGCCGCTGCGCGTGAAATCATCGTCCTCCAGCGCCATCGCGACCATCGCCTCGCCGGCAGCGTCGAGATCGGGCTCGATCGTGGTCAGCGCGGGGTCGGCAAGGGTGCCCGCGCGGATGCCGTCGAAGCCGATCAGCGCGACATCGTCGGGTATGCGGCGACCGGCGTCCTTCAGGCCCTGCAGGACGCCGAGCGCGAGCATATCCGACGCGGCGAAGATCGCATCGACGTCGGGATGCGCGGCGAGCAGCTCTGCAGCGGCGGCCACGCCCTGCGCGTGGCGGTCGACCGCGGCGGGGGGCTCGACAATGACGGGGGCGATGCCGTGCGCCGCGAGCGTGGCGGCGAACCCGTCGCGGCGCTCGTCGAACTGGCGCTGCGGCGAACGCTGCGGTCCGACGAAGGCGATGCGCCTGCGACCGCTCGCGACCAGATGCTCGGCGGCGAGGCGGCCGCCGGTGTCGTTGTCGCTGCGCATCCAGTGGAAGGGGTCGCCGGGGCTGCCCCAGCAGACGAAGTCGAGCCCGGAGCGCTGCGCCTCGGCGAAATAGTCCCATGCTGCGCGATTGCTGGTCGTGCCGATGACGATCATCGCGTCGGCGAGGCCGCTGGCGACGAAATCGGCGCGGAAATTGTCGGAGCTTTCCTGGAAGGAGACGAGCAGGTTGAAGCCGCGCGCCGAGGTGGCGGCGGCGATGCTGCCGAGCAACGCGAAATAGAAGGGGTTGATCGCGCTGCGATCCTCGCCGGGGCGGCAGATGGTAACGAGCGCGAGCGTCTCGCTGCTTTTGAGGCGCAGCGACGAGGCGTGGCGGTCGACGACATAGCCGAGTTCGCGCGCGGCCGCCGAGACGCGGGCGCGGGTTTCGGCGTTGACGCCGGGCGAGTTGCGGAGCGCGCGCGAGACGGTCGATTGCGACACGCCGGCGCGCTCGGCGACGTCGAACGATGTCGGGCGCAGCGTTTTCATCGGCAGTCGGTCTCCCCTGTTGCGTCGTCTCTCGCCGTGTGGGGAAGGCTTGTCAATCGCACCCTCTTCCTTCGTCATGCCGGAATTGCTCCGGCATCCGTTGCCGCATCGTTGCCACGGACCCCGGATCAAGTCCGGGGTTACGAAAAAGGGGTATGTCGTCAGAGACCATCCAGCGCGAGCAGTGCGAAGCTCGCGAGCCAATGCTCGCCCATATAATCGCCGGTGACGTGCGGGAGCGCGGCGGCGAGGTGGCGCGCAGCGGCGGCTTCGGCGGCGGCGGCGACCGGATGCGCCGGGCCCAGTGCCGCCGCGATCCTGCGCCAGCACCACGCGCGACTGAGATTGAGGCCGTCGAGATGCGCGATCTTGCCGTCGCTGCGGTCGGAGACGGTGGCGGGGGTGAAGAGGGTGGCGGGCTGTTCCTGTGCTGCGCGGGGCAGGAAGGAGTCGAACCAGCCGGTGAAATCCTCGCCGAGGACGACCGCCATCAGATGCGCTTCGGTGAGCGCCGACGAGAGGAATTCGTCGCCGCCAGGCTCCCACGCCTGACAGTCGCGGTCGTCGGCGAACCACGCCTTTGCTGCCGCGTCGATCAGCGTCGCGAGCGCAGGGTCGCGCATCCTTGCCCAGTCGCGTGCAAGGAGGAGCGCGAAGGCGATGTTGAAATGGGTGCCGACGCGCAGCGGGTAGGTCATCTTCGGCAGGAAAGCGTGAAAGCGCTGCGCGAAGGCGAGCGCAAGCGGTTCGAGCGCGGCAGCCCAAGGGGCATCGTGAAGCTCGGCTTCCTTATGGAGCGCGAGGAGCCAGGCCCAGCCATAGGGGCGTTCGAACGTGGCCGAATAGGGGCGATCGAGGAAGGCCAGCTCGCCCGCGACCTTTTCCGGCACGAGCATCGCGTCGGCGCGGGCGCGAGTGTCGGCACTGACGGCAAGGTCGGGGAAGCGGCGCGCAAGGCGGAGGATCTGCCACCAGCCGTGGACGCAGCTGTGCCAGTCGAAGCTGCCGTGGAAAATCGGGTGATGGTCGCGCGGCGGCTTCGCATCCTCGGGTCCGTTGAGGACGAGGTCCATCTTGTACGGATATTCGCGGCCGAGGTGCGACAGGGTGGCGGTCGCGAAGCGGGTGGCGTGGTCGGGGTTCAATTCCATGCGGCCTCCATATCCGTTCGTGTCGAGCGAAGTCGAGACACCCAGACGGCATGGACGACCGACGGGCATCTCGACTTCGCTCGATGCGAACGGAAAAAGCGATCGGCGCTAGAAGGCGAAGATATAAATGAAGAGGATGTTCACTGCGAGCAAAGGCAGCGCGGTGCCAACCTGTGCCTTGATCACGCCATAGGGGTTCTTGAGTTCGAGCAGCGCGGCGGGGACGAGGTTGAAGTTCGCCGCCATTGGCGTCATCAGCGTGCCGCAGAAGCCCGCGAGCATGCCGATCGCCGCGACGACCGCGGGGTCGCCGTCATAATGTTTGATGAGCAAGGGCAGGCCGACCGCGGCCATCATCACCGGAAAGGCCGCGAAGGCGTTGCCCATCACCATCGTGAAGAGCGCCATGCCGAGCCCGAAGGCGAGGGCGGCGCCGAACAGGCTGCCGTCGGGGATCGCGGTGCCGATGAGGGTGCCGACGACTTCGCCGACGCCGGCGAGCGCGAAGACTGCGCCGAGGCTCGCGAGCATCTGCGGCAGGATCGCTGCCCAGCCGACGGCGTCGAGCAGGCGGCGGCCCTGCTGGAGCGGGAGGAGCGCGGGAGGTTTGAGGCGCGCCATGCCGACCGCCAGCGCAATCAGCACGCCGATCGCGAGCGAAATGAGCGTCGCCTGCTTGGGGTCGGCGAGGCCGGGAACCCATTTGAAGAGAAAGGTCCCCGCGAGCGCGACGACGGGGATGATCAGCGCGACGAGGAGGAGGAAATTGCCATGCCGCGCGGCGCGTTCCGCCTGCAGCTCGGCGGGAACCTCTCCGCCGGGCCCGCGGCCGATCTGGCCGGTGCCGGCGATCGCGACGAGCCCGAGGACGAGCAGGCCGTTGCCGAAGTCGCCGAGATAGTCGCCCAGGATCATCGAGGTCGCGAGCAGGCCCCAGAAGGTGGCGTTGCCGAAGCGTTTGCGATTGCTGCGGTCATAGAGCCCGAGCAGCGCAAAGAGCGCGAAGGTGATCCCGGCGAGGAGATAGACATGATCGAGCGTGATCATGCGCCTGCCCCCGTCTTCTCCATCGGCTTTTGGGCCATCCGCTTTTCGAGGCGGCGGAGGCGGAAGCCGTGGATCAGGAAGGCCGCGATCGCGGTCGGGATCGCCCAGAGCGAGAAGTGCAGCGGCTCGATCTCGTAGCCATAGCCGTCGAGGAGACCCTTCATCAGCAGGATCGAACCGATCGCGAGGAAGATGTCCTCGCCGAAAAAGAGGCCGACGTTATCGGTCGCGGCGGCGAAGGCCTTGACTTCCTCGCGCTGGTCGTCGGTCAGCGCGTCGTTCCTAGCCTCGGCGGCGGCTTCGGCCATCGGCGCGACGAGCGGGCGGACGGTCTGCGCATGGCCCGCGACCGAGGTCAGGCCGACCGCGGCCATTGCTTGGCGGAGTAACAGGTAGCCGGTGAGCAGGCGGCCGAGCGTCGCGCCCTTCATGCGGTCGATCAGGCTGCGCGCATGCTGCTGAAGGCCGAAAGCCTCGAGCAGGCCGATGACGGGGAGGACGATCCAGATGATCGAGACGTAACGCGTGTCGTTGAACGCCTTTCCGAAGGCCGCGACGATCGCGGCGATATCGAGCCCCGCCGCGAGCCCGGTCGCGAGCGCCGAGGCCATGATCACGAGCAGCGGATTGAAGCGGAGCAGGAAGCCCGCGATGATGATGAGGATGCCGATCAGGACGAGCATGGCTTAATTCCCTCCCCCTTGACGGGGGAGGCAGCGAGACTTGCCAGCTTGCTGGCTAGTCGCAGCGGTGGGGGTGAGCACTTGGCCTGAAGCGACGGTGCAAGGACGCGCCCTCACCCTCATCCAACTTCGCCTAATCGCTTCGCGATAAGGCTGCATATCCTTCTCCCATCGAGGGAGAAGGAGGATTTGCGCCGCTGCCGTCAATTGTCGTCCCCCGCTTTCCCGTAGCCGCCGCCGCCCGGCGTTTCGATCACGAAAGCATCCCCTGCAGCCAGATCCGCGCTGCCCGTGGCCACCAGCACTTCGACCGAACCATCGGCGCGCTCGACCCAGTTGCGGCCGGGCGCGGCGTCGCCGCCGCCCGCCAGGCCGGCCGGGGCGATGCGGCGGCGGTTGGCGAGGATGTTCGCCGCCATCGGTTCGCGGAAGCGGATGCGGCGAGTGGCGCCGTCACCGCCGTGCCAGCGGCCCACGCCGCCCGAGCCCTTGCGGATCGAGAATTCCTCGACGATGACGGGGAAGCGGGTTTCCATCACCTCGGGATCGGTCATGCGGCTGTTGGTCATATGCGTCTGGATGACGCTGGTGCCGTCGAAGCCCGGCCCGGCGCCCGAGCCGCCGGCGATCGTTTCATAATATTGGTGCGCTTCGTTGCCGAAGGTGAAATTGTTCATCGTGCCCTGCGCACCCGCCATCGCGCCAAAGGCGATGAACAGCGCGTCGGTGATGACCTGGCTCGTCTCGACATTGCCCGCAACGACCGCGGCGGGCCAGTGCGGGCTGAGCATCGAATCGTCTGGCACGATCAGCGTGACGGGGGCGAGGCAGCCCTCGTTCATCGGGATCGGGTCGTCGAGCATGGTGCGCAGGACGTAGAGGACGGCGGCGCGGACGACGGGCATCGGTGCGTTGAAATTGTCGGGGAGCGTCGGCGACGACCCGGTGAAGTCGATCGTGACGTGGCGGGCGGCGCGGTCGACCTTCACCGCGACCGCAACCTCGGCGCCATTGTCCATCGCGTAGGTGAAGGCGCCGTCTTCGAGGCGCGCGAGGAGCTGGCGCACCGCGGCTTCGGCCTGACGCTGGCCGTGCGCCATATAGGCGGCGACGGTGGCGGCGCCGTGCGCGGCGCTGAGGTCGACGAGCGCACTCGCGCCGCGCTGGCAGGCGGCGACCTGGGCCTTCAGGTCGGCGATGTTGAGCGCGGGGTTGCGCGCGGGCCAGTCGCCGGCAGTCAGGTGGGCGTGGACCTCGGCGTCGAGGAAGTTGCCGTCATCGACGATCAGGACATTGTCGAAGAGGATGCCTTCGTCGGCAATGCTCTTGCTGTCGGGAGGCATCGAGCCGGGGGCGATGCCGCCGAGGTCGGCGTGGTGGCCGCGCGCGGCAACGAAGAAGCTTGGCGTGCTGCTCTCCACAAACACCGGCATGATGACGGTGATATCGGGGAGGTGGGTGCCGCCGTCATAGGGGGCGTTGAGCGCATAGGCGTCGCCGCGGCGGATGCCGCGGCCGTCGCCGGGCTGGCCGTCCGCCCCGGACCGCTGGCGGAGGATCGTGCGGACGCTTTCGCCCATCGATCCGAGGTGGACCGGCATATGCGGGGCGTTGGCGACGAGGCGGCCTTCGCCGTCGAAGATCGCGCAGGAGAAGTCGAGCCGCTCGCGGATGTTGATCGACGAGGCGCTATGCTGGAGCGCGCCGCCCATTTCCTCGGCGATCGCCATGAACAGGCTGTTGAAGATTTCGAGGCGGATCGGGTCAGGGGATGCCTCTTGATCCTCCCCGTCGCGTAGCGATGGGGAGGGGGACCGTCCGAAGGACGGTGGAGGGGCTGCGGGCGAAGCGAGCGCTGCGCGCCCGGCCCCTCCGTCAGCCCCCTCGGGGCTGCCACCTCCCCATCGCTGCGCGACGGGGAGGATTGTCCTGGCGAGCCGCAGCGTCCCCTCCTGCTCGACCGTTGCGTTCCACCCCGGCTCAACCACCGTCGTCGAAAGTGCGTCGATGATGATCGCGGGGCCGGCGATGCTGCGCCCGGCGGGGAGCATGCTGCGCTGATGGAGCGGAACTTCGTGCGCCGCACCGGCGAGCCAGGCGCTGACGGTTTCGGGGGGCGTTTCAGGGCCGGGTGCGGGGGGCGGCAGCGCCGCCTGCGTGTCGCCCGCCTCGGTCAGTTCGACGCGGATGCGGTCGACCACCAGATTGTCGTGGGGGGCGTAGCCGAAGCGCTGGCGGAAAGCGGCGGCGAAGGCCTCAGCGACCTCGGCGGGCGGCGCGAGCGGGAGTTCGATCGCATTGTCGCTGTCGGCGAGGCGGACAAAGAGCAGCGTTTCGCGGGTGGTCGTGGCATCGGGGGCAAGATCTGCGCGGGCTTGATCCGACAGCTCGGTTTCGGTGGCGGCGAGAGCGGTGGCGCAATCGGCGTCGAGCTTCAGGCCCAGCGTCCGCTCGCGGATCGCCGACGGGCGCGCGAGGCCCATGCCATAGGCAGAGAGCACGCCGGCGAGCGGGTGGAGCAGGATTTCGTCGATGCCGAGCGCATCGGCGACGAGGCAGACATGCTGCCCCGCGGCGCCGCCGAAGCCGACGAGGCTGTAGCCTTGGGTGACGTCGTGGCCGCGCGCGATGGTGATGCGCTTGATCGCATTCGCCATTTGCTGGACCGCGATGGCGAGCAGGCCTTCGGCAAGCGCTTCGGGGGTGATGCCTCCGACCTCGGCGGCCATGGCGGCGAATTTTTCGGCCACGACCGTGCGGTCGAGCGGCTGGTCGCCTGCGGGTCCGAAGAGTTTGGGGAAATGGTCGGGCTGGATCTTGCCGAGCAGGACGTTGCAGTCAGTGACGGTCAGCGGCCCGCCGCGGCCATAGGCGGCGGGGCCGGGGTTGGCGCCGGCGCTTTCGGGACCGACGAGCAGGCGCGCACCGGCCCAGCGGCAGATCGAACCTCCGCCCGCCGCGACGGTATGGATGCGGAGCATCGGGGCGCGGATGCGCGTGCCCGCGACGATGGTTTCGTTGTCGCGCTCGAGGCGGCCGGCATAATGGCTGACGTCGGTCGAGGTGCCGCCCATGTCGAAGCCGATGAGGCGCGTCTTGCCGAGCGGCGCGGCGCTGCCGACCATCCCGACGATGCCGCCCGCGGGGCCGGAGAGGATCGCGTCGCGGCCATGGAAGGCGGCGGCAGAGGCGAGGCCGCCCGAGCTTTTCATGAATTGCGGGTCGATGCCCTCTCCGAGTTGGCCGACGAACTGGTCGACATAGTGGCGCAGCACAGGCGAGAGATAGGCGTCGGCGAGCGTCGTATCGCCGCGGCCGATCAGCTTGATGAGGGCGCTGACCTCGTGGCTGGTCGAGATTTGGGTGAAGCCGAGGTCGCGGGCGATGGCGGCGAGGCGCTGTTCGTGCGCGGGGTAGCGGTAGCCGTGCATGAGGACGATGGCGATGCTGGCGAGCCCGCGGTCGCGGGCGGCTTGCAATGCGGTGCGGGCCTGTTCTTCGTCGAGCGGGGTCAGGACAGCACCGTCGGGACCGACGCGTTCGGCGATTTCGGCAACCTCGGCGTGCGGCGGCGGGGTGCGTTGGAGTTTGCGCGCGAAGAGGTCGGGCCGGTCCTGATAGCCGATGGTCAGCGCGTCGCCGAAGCCGCGCGTGATCGCGAGCAGCGTCGGCTCGCCCTTGCGTTCGAGGAGGGCATTGGTCGCGACGGTCGAGCCCATGCGGATCGCGAGGCGCGGAAGCGGGCCGCTGCCCGCGCCAGTGAGGTCGCGGATCGCATTGACCGCGGCGTCGCCGGGTCGCGCGGGATCTTCGCTCAGATATTTGGTGGTGACGACGGTGCCGTCGGGGCTGCGCGCCACGACATCGGTGAAGGTGCCGCCGCGGTCGATCCAGATATGCCAGCGATCGTCAGGGTGCAGAGCCATCGTACGGCCAGCGGATGAGGATCGTCAGGCTGTTGTCAACGGCGGTGCGATCCCAGCTGCCCTTCAATTGCCGTTCGATCAGCGATCGGATGAACTGGGTGCCGAAGCTTTCGGTGTCGATCTGCGGCGGCGCGGCCAGGCCGGTTTCGGTCCAGCGAAATTCGACCTGGCCGGCCTCGATGCGCCAGCCGACGGCCAGATTGCCGCCGCGTCCGGACAGCGCGCCATATTTGATGCTGTTGGTGACGAGTTCGTGGACCGCAAGCGTAATCGCCTGCGCTCTTTCGTCATCGAGGCAAACGACGGGGCCGTCGAGCGCCGCCAGACGCTCGCCCGACCAGCCGGCGATTTCCAGCTCGCGGTGGACGATGCGGCCGAGTTCGACCGTATCGACCGCGCCAGTGACGAGCATCTGTTTGGCGTCGGAGAGCGCGCGCATGCGGCCGTCGAATTTCGTTTCGAAATCCTCCAGGCTGGCGGATTCGCGGAGGGTGATGCGCGCGAGCGCACCGATGCGGGCGAAGGCGTTCTTCATGCGGTGCGCCATCTCGCCGATCATCAACTCGCGGTCCTCGGCATGACGCGCCTGCTCGGCGGCGAGCGCCTGTGCCACCCCGACGCGGCGTTGCTGGACACGGTGGAGCAGGGTCGCGAGGATGGCGAGCAGGACGCCGAAGACGAAGATGGCGAAAGGGCGGCCGAGCCGTTCGAGAAAGCGGCCATAGGAAATGCGCATCGTCCATTCGCGATCGGCAACGCGCAGCTTTTGCTCGTGCGCGTCCCAGCCGACCTTGCCTTGGCTGTAGAGAAGCTGCGCCTTAGGCCCGTCGCCGGCATAGACCTCGATCCCGTCGATGCCGCGGATCTGGTCGCCAAGAACCGCCGTCATCATGTCTTTGCCGCGGAACGGCGCATAGATGAAGGCCTCGATCGGACGCGCGCCGGGGCGTGTCGCGATGTTGGTCAGCGGCGAGGCGGGCAGGCGCGCATAGACCGGGATATAGATCAGAAAGCCCTTCTCCTTCTTCCTGGCCAGGCGTTCCTGCGCGAGTACGACGACGCCGCTCGCGGCCGGCTGGCCGGTCTGCCAGGCGCGGCGCATCGCGGCGCGGCGGGTCGGATCGCTGTACATGTCGAAACCGAGCGCGACGTGGCGGCGCGGCGTATAGGGCTCGACCAGCGTCACGGCGAAGCCGATCTTCTGGTCGGTGGCGGCGGGCCAGACCCGAATCGCCTGGCCGTAATTCTGCGCCAGCTGCGCTTGGGGAAGCCGGGGGTCGTCGGCGGGGAAGGCGGCGGCGATGCCGATCCCCTCCATGCCCGGCGTGCGGATCTGCGGCTGGAGCGACGAGAGATAGGCGCGGATGCCGGGACCGCTGGAGCTGGGGTCCGACTGGTAAAGCGCGCGGACGCCTTCGAGCACCGAGACATGGTCGCGCAGCCGCATATTGACCTGCATCGCGACGCGCGCCGCCTGGTCGGCCTCTTCGGACTGGTTGTAGAAAAAGCTGGCGGCGGCGGCGACGAGCGTTGCGAGCAGGATGACCAGGCCAATAAAGCGGGCGAGCAGGCCCATCAGCCGATCTGCCCAGGTTGAGGGGCGCATTGCGAACATCCTGCTGATGGCTGCCGCGGCAGCGCCCCCCTCCAAACGCCGATGTTTCACGCCGGCGCGTCGATGGCAAGTTTATTTCTTTGCCGCCCGGATCCGTCGCACGGGTTGCGTCGCCCCGCCCTTAACCTATGCTATGACAGCAGAATAAAGGGAGATTGCAGGATGATCATCTATGGCTCGGTGGTGTCGCCGTTCGTGCGCAAATTGCTTGGTTATCTGGGCGAAAAGGGCATCGCTTTCGAGCTGAAGGGCGTCGGGATCGGCGACCCCGATCCGGGGTTTCGCGCCGCCTCGCCGCTCGGAAAAATGCCGGCGATGGACGATGACGGTTTCCTGCTCGCCGATTCGAGCGCAATCATCCATTATCTCGAGGCCAAGCACCCCGAACCCGTGCTGATCCCGGCCGACCCGCAGCAGCGCGGGCGCGTGATCTGGTGGGATGAATTCGGCGACACGGTGTTTGCGGCGTGCAGCGGCAAAATGTTCTTCAACCGCATCGTCTCGCCCAAATTTCTCGGTCGCGAGGGCGACCTCGCGGCGGCCGCGCAGGCCGAGGCCGAAGAATTGCCGAAGCTGCTCGATTATCTGGAGAGCGCGATCCCCGCGTCGGGCTATCTGGTCGGCGACCGCTTCACGCTCGCCGATCTTGCGGCCGCGTCCCCGCTGATGAATTTGCGCCATTGCGGTGCGTGCATCGACGCGGCGAAACACCCGAAGACCGCAGCATGGAGCGAAGCGATCCTGTCGCGCCCCAGCCTAGCGCCGTGGGTCGAGAAGGAGGAGCGGATGATGGCGAAAGTGCTGGCGGCCGCCTGATCTTTCTCCCGGCACCGTCAGATAATCTTAAGCAGCGCCGCCTAGCCAGGTGGCGAGGAACAGAACCGTGCAAGCCCGATACCCTTTGCCGCTCCACCATAGCTGGCCGCTCTATGAGCGCGCGCGCCACTTCGACCTCGGTTGGGCCCAGCGGACGAGCGTGCGGGTGCCCGGCAAGGCCGGCGCCGAAACGCCCGAGGATGGCGAGGCGATCGCGCGGCTGGGCGTGGGCGTGTGGCATTGCGACCTTGCGACCAACCGGCTGAGCTGGACCGATACGGTGTACGATCTTTTCGGCCTGCCGCGTGGCTCGGACGTCGCACGGGCGGCGGCGGTGGCGCAATATTGCGAGGGATCGCGCGCCGCGATGGAACGGCTGCGCGCGCACGCCATCGCGCATCGTCGCGGCTTCACGCTCGACGTCGAGATCGGCCCGGCGCGCGCGCAGACGCGCTGGATCCGGCTGATCGCAGCGCCGGTCTGCGAGGGCGACCATGTCGTCGCGCTCCACGGCCTCAAATTTCCGGTCCCCGAAGGCTGACCAAAGCGATCAGCACAGCGCAATTTCGCGGGTGATCCCGATCGCGTCCAGAAAGGCCGGATCGTGACTGACCACGAGCAGCGCCCCGTCATAGGCGGCAAGTCCCGTTTCGATCGCGGTCAGCGATTCGATGTCGAGGTGGTTGCCTGGCTCGTCAAGGATCAGCAGTTGCGGCAGCTGCGGAGCGCCGAGGACGCAGGCGAGGCCGGCGCGCAACATCTGTCCGCCGCTGAGCGTGCCGACGATCCGGTCCGCGGCGTCGGCGCGGAAGCGGAAGCGGGCGAGCGCGGCGCGGCACTGGTTGTTCGTCGCCCCTGGACTGCGCACAAGGAAATTGTCGGCGATCGAAAGCGACGGGTCGAGCAGCGATACACGCTGGTCGAACATCGCCAACGGCACCTGCGTGCGTACCGCGCCCGACCATGGGCCGATCGTCCCTGCCACTAGGGCGAGCAAAGTCGATTTCCCCGAACCATTGGGCCCGGTGACCGCGACGCGCTCGGGGCCGGTGATCGTCAGCGACAGGTCGCGGATGACGGGCTGCCCCGGGGCATAGCCGGCCGTCACAGCGTCGAGCGCGAGGACGGTTCGCGAGGCGGCCAGTCCGGTCGGCGGAAGCCCCGCCGACAGCGGATCGACGACTTCGACCCTCGAGCGCGCCGCCGATAGCTGGGCCTGTGCGGCGTCGCGCTGGCGCCCGGCAAGGCGGCTTGCCGCAGCGCGTGTCTCTTCGGCGCGGCGCTTCTGTCCGCCGATGATGATCCTGGGCATGTCGCCGCGCGCCGCCTTGCGCCGGCCGCCGGCGTCGCGCCGGTCCTGTCTTTCGCTCGCGGCCTGCGCCTCGCGCCGGGCGGTATCCAGTCGCTTTTCGGCGTCGGCGAGTTCGGCCTCGACCGCCGCGCGTTCAATCTCCTTGCGCGCGAGATAGGCGCTCCAGCCGCCGCCGTAGCGCGCGGCGCCGAGGCTGGTGATTTCGACGATCGCGTCCATCTCCTCGAGCAATTCGCGATCGTGGCTGACGACGATAGCGCCGTTGCGCCAGCCACGCAGCAAATCGCGCACCGCAGCGCGCCCGTCCCGGTCGAGATTGTTGGTCGGTTCGTCGAGGAGCAGGAAGTCGGGCGCGGCGAATATCGCAGCGGCGAGCGCGGCGCGCGTGCGCTGGCCGCCCGACAGGTGCGCCAGCGGGGTATCCGCCGGAAGCGCGAGGCCGACCTTCGCGAGCGCTTCGTCGATCCGCGCCTCGAGCGTCCAATCGGCGTCGCCGATGTCTTCGGCACTCGCATCGCCCGCTTCGGCCTTGCGGAGCAGCGCGAGCGAGGCGCGGGCGTCGAACAGGTCGGCGATCGTCTCGTCCGGGTCGACCTGCACCGTCTGGCGCAGCATTGCGACGCTGCCGTCGATCGCGATCGAGCCGGAGGCGGGCTGGCGCTCGCCGGTCAGCAGGTACAGCAGCGTCGATTTGCCGACGCCGTTGCGGCCGACGACTCCGACGCGCTCGCGCTGGAAACGAAGGTCGATGTCGGAGAGGACGGGGCGGCCGTCGGGCGCGGACCAACCGAGGTTGGCGAGGGTGATGGAGGGCATGGACAAGGCTTTCCTGAAGGCACGGCGTGGCGGCGATGCGTTCAGTTGCGATCCATGATCCTGCGGACTCCCTGTTGGTTGCTGTGAACCCTATACCGGAAGCGGGGCGGTTTCGGCAAGACCGGGCCGCCGTTTACAGCTCGACGATGATCCGGACCTTGTCGGGTGCGACGCCGACCGTGCGCGCGATCTGCTCGCGGCTGCGCGCGATCAGGTCGTGCAGTCCTTCGGGCGCGAAGCCGCCGAGCAGGTCGGAAACCTGCACGCCCAGGATCGCGGCCAGTGCGTCCATGCGGTCGTGCTTGGGGCGGGCGCGGCCCTTTTCCCAGCCCGAAACCGACGGCGCGCTGACGCCGATGCGTTCGGCGACGTCGGCCTGGTTGAGGCCGGCCATGATCCTGAAACGCTGCAGGCGTGCGCCGAAGGCTTCGTCGGCGGGGCTCGGCTGGCTTTCCTCGACCTCGGGTTCGGGGGGCACGACGCTCTTGAGTTCGACCGCGCTCAGTGTCGCGGGCGATACGGGCCCCTCGAACTGGCATCCGAAGAGCCGGCCGCTGGCCCAGATTACAACCGCCGAGATGTCGCCGGCATGCGGCAGTTCGATTTCGATCCGGTCGCCCGCCTCAAGCTCGATATCGCTTTCGAATAGCAGCCCGGTTCCCGAGATATTGTGGATCAGCACCTCGATCTCGGTGCCGTCATGATGGGCGCCGCGCGCGAGCAGGCTGAGTTTGCGGCGTGCAGCCGACCGACTGTCGGCGTCGGCGGCCGGGGGCAGGAAATATCCGGAAATGACCATATCCTAATTTTGGGGTGAGACGGTTAAAAGAGGGTTATCAAAGGCCGCAAAGATGGTGCGGCGAAACCCCCGTGCAACGCGGTGACGGGTTGCATCCGCCGCGGCGGCGCGGGTGCGGCGCTAGAGCCAGCCGATCCGCCTGAAGCGGCGGTACAGAAGGCCGCAGATTCCGCCCATGAGCGACAGCGCGAAGGGATAGCCGAAGGTCCAGCCGAGTTCGGGCATATGCTCGAAATTCATGCCATAGACTCCGGCGATCGCGGTCGGCACGGCCAGGATCGCGGCCCAGGCGGCGAGCTGGCGCGTGATCATGCCCTGGCGCTGCTGTTCGAGAAGCGAATTGGTGTCGACGACCGATGCGGCGACTTCACGCAGGCCCTGGAGCCGGAATTCGGCGCGCTGGACGTGGTCCCATATATCGCGAAAATAGGGGCGTACCGCGTCGTCGATCCACGGCAGGTCGTCGGCGCCGATCAGCCGGTTCGCGACGTCCTTCATCAGCCCGACGATGCGCTGGAAGCGGATGATTTCGTGCCGCTGGCCATAGAGATGGCGGATCTGTTCGGCATCGAGCGGCGTGTCCATCACGCTTTCCTCGACCAACAGCAGCCGGTCCTCGATTGCGTCGATGACCGGGAAATAGCCGTCGACGATGAAATCGAGAATCGCGTAGAGGACATAGTCGGGCCCGTGCATAAGCTTGTGCGGCAGGCTTTCGAGCTTCGCGCGCACCTCGGTATGCGCGCGCGCCGAGCCGTGGCGGACGGTCACCGCGAAATGGCGGCCGAGGAAGATCGCGGTCTCGCCCGACTGGATCGTATCGCCCTCCTGCCGCGCGGTCGCGGCGATGACGAACAGCTGGTCACCATAGATCTCGACCTTCGGAAGCTGTTTCGATTTCAGCGCGTCCTCGACCGCGAGCGGGTGGAGGCCGAACCTTTTGGCGATCCCTGCAAGTTCGTCGGGGGTGGGCTCGTAAAGGCCGAGCCAGAAGAAATCGCTGTCGTCGCAATCCTCGGGGATGATGTCGTCGGGGCCGAGCTCGCGAACGAGCTTTCCTTCATTATAGTGGCGGGCGGCCATGATCGGCATCGGGGACTCCTTGAGCGATGCGCCTACATAGGGGGTGCATTGCGTCAGGGGAATCCTGTTCGACGGCTTATGTGTATTAGTAGAGTAAAACCCTCTTGCCAAAGATGCGCTACAAATGTAGCACGCTACAAATGTAGCGCACGAGGTGATTCGAATGCTGTCCAGCCTGCCCCCCCGCGAACGCGAGATCGTCGATATTCTCTATGAGCGCGGTGCCTCGACGGTGACCGAGATTGGCGACGCGCTGTCCGACGCGCTGTCGGGTTCGGCAATCCGCGCGATGCTGAAGCGGCTCGAGGCGAAGGGCTTCGTGGCGCGCGAGGCGTCGGACCGCGGCTTTGTCTATGCGCCGAGCGTGTCGGACAAGGCGGCGCGCAAGTCGGCGCTGAGCCAGGTCGTGCGCGTCTTCTTCAACGGATCGGCGACGAGTGCCGCCGCGGCGCTGCTCGGTATGCAGGACGAAATGACGGGCGCCGATCTCGACGAACTTGAAAAGATGATCGCAAAAGCCCGCGACGGGAGGATGAAATGACTACGAGCGCCATGCTGCTGGGCCTTGCTTGGAAATCGCTGGTGATTGCGGGACTCACGCTCGTCGTGCTGCGGCTCGCGCGGTCGCGCTCGGCGGGTGAGCGCTCGATGGTCGCGCATGCGGGGCTCGCGGCGCTGCTCGCGCTTCCCGCCGCGATCCTTTTTCTGCCGAAATGGGCACCGCTGCCGCAGCATTGGTTTGCCGGCGACGCGCCCGTCGCGGCGATGGTTTCAGGAGTTCCGGCCGCCGATCCGGGCCCCGTCGCGATGCCGGTCCCGGCCGCGATCGAGGCCGCGGGCTCGGCGCCGGCGACCTTTCCCGCTCTCGCCGATATCGCGCCCTTTCTCTATCTCGTTCCGCTCGCGCTGCTGTGCGGAGTGATGCTGCTTGCGGTCGTGCGGCTGTTCGCGATGCGCCGCCGCGCAGAAATCCTCGTCGAGGGATCGTGGCTGTCGGCGCTTGCCGAGGCGCAGCGGCGCATGGGGTTCAAACATGGCACCGCGTTGCTGGTGAGCGAGGAACTGCGCTCGCCGATCAGCTGGGGTGTGCTGCGCCCGACGATCGTGCTCAATCCGCGCGCGGTCGATGCGGTCGACGAGGCGGAAGCGATCATCGCGCACGAACTGGCGCATGTCGCACGGCTCGACTGGGCGAAGCTGCTCGGCGCGCGAATCGCCTGCGCGGTCTTCTGGTTCAACCCGCTGGTGTGGATGCTCGCGCGTGAAAGCCACCAGCTGCGCGAGGAGGCGGCCGACGATGCCGTGCTGATGGCCGACATCGACGGGCCCGACTATGCGACCCTGCTCGTCGGCGCGGCGCGCCATGACAATCAGGGGGCGCTGCTGGCCGCGCATGGCGTCGCGCCGGGCAGGAACAGCCTGAAGCGCCGGATCACCCGCGTGCTCGATGCCAGCCTGAAGCGCGGACCGGCGAGTGCGGGCTGGATGCTGACGAGCCTCGTTGTGCTCGCAGGTATCACCGCGCCGCTCGCGGCTTTTTCGGCAACCGCAGATAAAAAGGTGGCGCTGGAGTTCCCCGCTCCCGCCGCCGCCACCGCCCCGGCCGCGGCGCAGCAGGTCGCCGCGGCCGCGGGCGGGGTCAATCCTGACGGCGAGGCCGCTGCCGACCCGTCGCGGCCGCTGAGCGCCGACGAACTGATCGGCATGCGCGCGGTCGGCGTCACGCCCGAATATGCGGCCGAGATGCGCGAGCATAACGGCCCGATGACCGCCGACGAAATCATCGGCGCCAAGGCGACCGGCGTCGATCCCGCCTATATCAAGAAAATGCGCGGCCTTTTCCCCGGCGTCAGCCTCGACGATCTGGTGGGCGCTTCGGCGCTGCACATCGAACCCTCCTTCGCCCGCGACATGAAGACGCATTTCCCCGACATCGGCATCGACGATGTGATCGCGCTGAAGGCGATGGGGGTCGACTGCGACTTTGTGACCGACATGCGCAAGGCGGGGGTGCGCATCCGCAGCGCCGATGACGCGATCGAACTGCGCGCGACGGGCGGATGGGCCGCCGCGAAGGACCGCAAGGGCGATCGGGGCGCGACCGTCCGGGTTGGCCACGGCGCGGTGGTCGAGGCGCGCGGCGCCGATGGTCGCGTGACGCGCGTCGAGGTTCCCGAGCCCCCGGAGCCGCCGGAAACGCCCGCGACCTGACGTTCGTCCAAACCCGGCTTCCGTTGATCGAACCCCACTTTTGAAACGCCGTTGCGGCGGCGAGCGATGACGCTCGCGCGGCGCACGGAGGGAGGAGTGCACCCAATGAAGATCCCGATGATGCTTGTCGGCGCCGCGGTGCTGTCGGTTCTCGCCTGCGCCGCGCCGAGCACGGCGGCCGATCCGCTGGTTCTGGGCGACATCGCCTGGCGCGTGCGTCCGGCAAGCGCCGACGGAGAACCCCGGCTGCGCGTGAGCCGTAGAGCCTCGAGCAGCGACGTTGCGATCGATGGAGCGCGGGGCGAATTTGCCGGCGCGAAGGCCGTGCTGGGCGGCCGGGCGGGACCGGTCAGCTTCACTGTCGTTCATGAGGCCGGAACGCTGGCCTGTGCAGGTCGGCTGACCGGCGCCTTCGAAGGCGAGGGCGATTGCCGCTTCACCGCCGATCCTGGGTTCGAGACGGCGCTGGAGGCGCGGGGCCTGGCGCCCGACGACCGGGGCGATCTGCTCGCGATGCTGCTCGTCGATGCGACCGTCGAACTCGCCGACGGGCTGACGCGCGAAGGTGTGAAGCCCAAGGACAATGGCGACCTGATCGCCGCCGCGGCGCTCGGCGTCACGCCAGCCTATGTCCGCGACCTCAGATCGGAGGCGCTGGTGCTGACCGGGGTCGAGGATGCGATCGCCTGCAAGGCGCTCGGTGTCGACGGCGCCTATGTGCGCGGGCTGGCCGACGCCGGATACCGGAAACTTGCGGCCGAGGAGGTCGTCGGAATGAAGGCGATGGACGTGTCGCCCGAATATGCCCGGGCGATGAACCGCGCGGCGCGGGGTGGCCAGTGAAGTCGACGATCAGTCTTTCGGCCATCGCCGCCGCGCTGTCGGCCTTGCCCGTGGCGGCGCAGGATGCCACCGTCGCTGGCGATGCTCCGCCGCCGGTTGCCGCCTCTGCGGGAGCGACGGGCACGGCGCGGCAGGTCTTCGCGCCCGCCGACTTCGCGCGCTACGCGCCGAAGAACGCCTATGACATGCTCGTGCAGGTTCCGGGCTTCTCGATCCGCGATAACGAGAATTTGCGCGGACTGGGGCAGGCCACCGGCAACGTCCTGTTCAACGGCGAGCGGCCGTCGAACAAGGCCGACGACATGTACACCCAGCTGTCGCGCATCCCGGCCGAGAATGTCGAGCGGATCGAGATCGTCGACGGCGCGACGCTCGACATCCCCGGACTGTCGGGGCAGGTCGCCAATATCGTCTATCGCGCCGACAATATTTCGGGGCAGTTTTCGTGGAAGCCCGAGTTTCGCGCCCATTACACCGATGCCCTGTTCACCCGCGCCGACGTTTCGGTGCGCGGTCGGTCGGGGCAGATCGAATATGAGGCGGCGCTGACCAACGACGACTCGGCGCGCAGCGGCGCCGGTGGGCCGACGCTGATCTATGACGGCGCGGGAAATATCATCGAGCGGCGCGAGGACAGCTGGAACACGCATTACGATACGCCGAAGCTGTCGGGGCGCATCACCTGGGATCCGCCGGGCGATACGGTTGCCAATCTGGGCGGGCATTATCAGCGCAAGTACGACCGCTATTATGAGGATGGCGTGCGGACGAGCCCCGGAACGCCCGACCGCATCCGCACCGTCTATGAAAATGCAGACAGCTGGAATTACGAGGTGTCGGGCGATTACCAGTTCGGTCTCGGGCCGGGGAAGCTGAAGCTGATCGGGCTGCGGCGGTTCAGTCACGAGCCGTACAAGCAGGAGATCGTCACGACGCCGGTGGGCGGCATCGCGACCGGCGATCGCTTCGCGCAGACCGGCGACCTTGGCGAGACGATCGCGCGCGGCGAGTATCAGTGGAAGCTGTTCGGCGGCGACTGGCAGCTATCGGGCGAGGCGGCGTTCAACACGCTCGACAATGTCGCGTCGATCGCGGTGCTCGATCCGTCGGGCGCGTGGGTCGACCAGCCGTTCGACGGCGGCACCGGCGGCGTCAGCGAGGACCGCTACGAAGGCCTGCTCAGCTTCGGGCGCAAGCTGACCGACAAACTGACCGTCCAGATCGTCGCGGGCGCCGAACATTCGACGATCACCCAGACGGGCGCGAACGGTCTGACGCGCAGCTTCTTTCGCCCGAAGGGGTCGTTGACGCTCGCCTGGGCGCCGTCGGCCGATTTCGATGCGTCGCTGAAGATTCGCCGCCGCGTGCTCCAGCTCAGCTTCTATGACTTCCTCGCGCGCGCCTTCCTCAACGACGGGAACGAGAATCAGAGCAACAACGACCTGAGGCCGCAGCAGGACTGGAGCTACGAGCTCGAGATCAACAAGAAGCTCGGCGCGTGGGGTTCGACCAAGCTCTATCTCGTCTTTCGCGACGTCGAGGACCGCGTCGATGTCGTGCCCGTCGGCTCGAACGGCGGCGAAGGCGTCGGCAATATTGCGAAGGCGAAGGCGGGCGCGGTCGAATGGTCTTCGACGATCAACCTCGATCCGGCCGGGATCAAGGGGATGAAGGTCGAGTCGAGCGCGCTGTTCCAGAAAAGCTCGCTACGCGACCCCTTCACCGGCGAGAAGCGGCAGTGGAGCGGTTTCACCGATCGCGTCGTCGATGTCAGCGTGCGCCACGATATTCCCGGCAGCGACTGGGCGTGGGGCGCCGGCGCCAATTATTCGCACTACCAGCCCAGTTACCGCCGCAACCAGTCGGACAAGGTGTGGGAAGGGCCGGTCTTCGCGAACGTCTTCGTCGAGCACAAGAATGTGATGGGACTGACCGTCCGCGCGCAGATCCGCAACATCGCCAACGCGCGCTCGAAGCGCGATCGAACCGTCTATACGGGCGTGCGCGGCCAGAGCCCGATCGCGTTCGTCGAGGAACGCGACCGGCTCATCGGTCCGATCTTCGCGGTTTCGGTGCGCGGGAATTTCTGATGGCCGCTATGGTGCGGGGATGACCGCGCGCCGGACCAAGATCTTTTTCGATGGCGGATGCCGCCCGAACCCCGGTCCGATCGAGGTCGCGGTGGTCGCGGGCGGCGCCGTCATGATCGAGCAGGGCCTTGGCGAGGGAAGCAGCCTCGATGCCGAGTGGCTGGCGCTGATCGCCGCGCTGCGGTTCGCGCGGGAGCGAGGGATCGACAATTTCGTGCTGCTCGGTGATTCGGCATCGGTCGTGGCGCAGGCCATGGGGAGGGTCCCGGCGCGCGGTGCGGCGGCGGCGCATCTGGCGGCCTTCCGCGATCTGGCCGGCGCCGGCCCGGCGCCGGGGGTCCGGCATATCGGGCGGGCGCAGAATCTCGCCGGGATTGCGCTCGCAAAGCTGCATCCGCGCTGAGGGCTTGCGTCAGGCGTAGGCGTCTATCGCGGCGAGGTGCCTTGCCTTTTCGGCGTCGCCCAGGAACGATCCGGTGAAGCTGTTGCGCGCGAGCGTCACGAGGTCGGCCCTTGACAGGTCGAGCGCGTCGGCGACGGCGAGGTAATTGGCGTTCACATAGCCGCCGAAATAGCTGGGGTCGTCGCTGTTGACGGTCGCGTGAAGACCGGCGTCGAGCATGGTCTTGAGCGGATGATCGGCGATGTCGCGGACGACGCACAGCTTGAGGTTCGAAAGCGGGCAGACGGTGAGGGTCATGCTCTCGCCCGCGAGGCGCTTGACCAGCGCGGTATCCTCAAGGCTGCGGTTGCCATGATCGATGCGATCGACTTTCAGGAGGTCGAGCGCCTCGTGGACGTAGGCGGGCGGCCCCTCTTCGCCAGCGTGCGCGACGATCTTGAGGCCCAGTCCCCTGGCGCGCGCAAACACGCGCTCGAATTTCGAGGGCGGATGACCGACCTCGGAGGAATCGAGACCTACGCCGGCGATCCGGTCCAAATAGGGCAGAGCTTCGTCGAGCGTCGCTTCGGCCTCGGCTTCGCTAAGGTGGCGCAGGAAGCACAGGATGAGCTTCGAGGTCATGCCGTAGGTCGTCCGGGCATCGTCGAGCGCGCGGGTGATGCCGGCGATGACCGTCGCGAAGGCGACGCCGCGTGACGTATGGCCCTGCGGGTCGAAGAAGATTTCGATGTGGCGGACGTTGTCGGCGTCGGCGCGCGCGCAATAGGCGGCGGTGAGGTCGTAAAAATCCTGCTCGGTGTGGAGGACGCCCATCCCCTGATAATAGATGTCGAGGAAATCCTGGAGGTTCGAAAAGGCGTAGGCGGTGCGGACCTCTTCGACGCTGGCGAAGGGAATGGCGACATTGTTGCGCTGCGCAAGTTCGAACATCAGCTCGGGCTCGAGCGAGCCCTCGATATGCAGATGCAGTTCGGCCTTCGGCAGGCCCGCGATGAAGGCGGCGCGCTCGGCCGCCGACACGAAACCTTCAGGCATCGGGCGCTTCCTCCCCCTCATTTTCTTCGCGCAGGATGATCGCCGCCTCGGGCTTGTGGCGGCGGATTTCCTCAGGCGTCAGTCCGTCGATCTCGTGCGGGAAGATCAGCCACTGGTCGGTTTCGTGGACGAAATAGTCGGGGTGGAGGTCGGTAACGTTCCGGCGCGGTTTGAACCACACCGTCGCGATGCGGATGTCGCGTGGCATATTGTTGCGACAGCGCGCCTTCAGTTCGGCGATGAAGGCCCGGATGCTGCGGCCGCTGTCGAACACATCGTCGATGATCAGCAGCCGATCGTCGGGGTTCAGTGTATCGATGAGATAGCCCAAAGCGAAGACGCGAACATGTGGATCCTGATCGTCGATGCCTTTGTACGACGACGTGCGGATCGCGATATGGTCGCAGTGGTGGCCGTGATAGTCGAGCAGTTCCTGCACCGCGATCCCGACCGGCGCGCCGCCGCGCCAGATGCCGACGAGGTGCGTCGGGCGAAAGCCGCTGTCGATCACCTGTGTGCCCAGTCGTAGCGAATCGGCGAGCAGTTGGTTCGCGCTGATGAAGATTTTCGCGTCGCTCATGCCCCCGAACTAGTCCGCCCCTCGACATTTGTCATGCGCGTCATTATGTATGGTATTATGTATGGCTCTGTAGGATATGAGTCGATGACTGGCGAACTGGAAGGCCGCGAAAAATGGCTGTGGATTTACCGGACGGGGCTTCACGGCCTTTGCCCGCATTGCGGCGAGGGAAAGATGTTCCGGCGCTGGCTGAAGGTCCAGGATCGCTGCCCGCATTGCGGGCTCGACTATGATTTTGCGGCGCCCGATGACGGCCCGGCGTTTTTCTCGCTCTGCTTCATTGCCTTCCCGCTGTTGTTCCTCGTCGTGTGGTTCGAGGTCGCCTTCAACCCGCCATGGTGGATGCATCTGATCACCTCGGTGCCGCTGATGGTCATCCCGTGTCTCGCCGTGCTGCAGCCGATCAAGGGCTGGCTCGTCGCGTCGCAATATGTGAACAGGGCGCAGGAAGCGGGCACCGGCGCGCTGTGGGCGCAGCTCAATGCGCGCGCCAAGGGAGAGATGATCGACGCCGATGGCTGACGGCTGGATACCCGACCTGACGCGAACGCGCGGCGCCAAATATGTCGTGATTGCCGACGCGATCGCGAATGCGGTCGAGACCGGCGCGCTGCGCAGCGGCGACCGCCTGCCGCCGCAGCGCGACCTTGCGGCGCGGCTGGGGATCGACCTTACCACCGTTACCAAGGCGTATGAACAGGCGCGGAGCGCCGGGCTGATCGGTGCGCGCGGACGCGCGGGGAGCTTCGTGCTGCCGCAGGATGCGATCGCCGCGGGGCCGCCGCCGCGCGACACCGGAATGAACATGCCGCCCGAGGTCGAAGGCGGAACGTTGCTCGCGACGTGGGAGCGCACCGCCAGCGCGCTGCTGCGCGCGCCGGGCGCGGGCGGGCGGCTGCATTATGCCCCGGCGGGTGGACGTGAGGCCGACCGCGCCGCGGGAGCGGAGATTTTCGGCCGGATGGGGCTGGCGAGCGAGGCCGGCCAGGTCGTTATCACGGCTGGGGCGCAGAGTGCACTCCACGCGATCATCGGCGCGACGCTGGAGCGCGGCGATGTCGTGGCGTGCGGCACGCATGTCTATCCCGGCTTTCTCGCGCTGGCGCGCCGCGCGGGGCTGCGGCTGGCGCCGCTCGCGTGCGTCGAGGCGGATGCGCTGGAGGCGCTATGCCGGACGACGACGGTAGCGGCGCTCTATGTGGTGCCGACAAACGACAATCCGACGACCGTGACGATCGCGGCCGACGAACGCGCGGCGCTGGCGCGGGTGACGCGGCGGCATGGCGTGCGGATCATTGAGGACGATGCCTATGGCCAGCTTGCCGAAACGCCGATCGCGCCGCTGTCGAGCTTCGCGCCCGAACTCGGCTGGTATGTCGCGAGCCTCTCCAAGACGATCTCGCCGGCGCTCCGCGTCGCGCATGTCCGCACGCCGTCGGTCGCGGACGCGCTGGCGCTCGCGGCCGAGGTGCATGATGCGAATGTGATGCCACCGCCGCTGGAGGCCGCGCTGGCGACGCGTTGGCTGGAGGACGGCAGTTACGACCGGCTGATCGGCGAGACGCGGGCCGAGGCGGCGGCGCGGCAGGCGATCGCTGCCGAAGCGCTGCCGGCGGGACGTTATGCCGCGCATCCGTGCGGATATCATCTGTGGGTTCCGCTGGCGGATGAGCGCGCCATGGCGAAAGCCGCGAGCGCGCTGCGCGAGGCAGGGATGATGGCGATCCCAGCCACCAGTTTTGCGGCGTGCGACAGCAATGCTTGCGCGTTACGCGTCTCGCTCGGCGGCGCCATCGACCGGGACGGATTGAGGCGCGGACTGACGATGCTGGCAAAACATCTGCCCTGATGGCCAGTGTCGGCTTTGGAGTGGGGAGCCGCCCTTCCGCTATTCGTCATCCCGGGCTTGACCCGGGACCCGCCTTTCCTCTTCCGGCCTCGGATAAAAAGACAAGGCAGGCCCCGGATCAAGTCCGGGGTGACGATGATTGATTGGGCCGCATTCGGTTGATAGCGGCCGGCAGCCGCAGGCAAAACAAAGGGGGCGCGGTGGCCCCCTTTGCTCCCCGGTTAAGTCAAAAGATCATTCGGTCGGAAAGCCGCGCTTGCGCAGCAGCGCCTTCACGTCGGGATCGCGGCCGCGGAAGGCGCGGTACGCTTCGGCGCGGTCGGTCTCGTTGCCGGTCATCAGCAGGATGGTGCGGAACTTGTCGGCGACGGTGCGATCCCACGGGCCGCCGGCTTCGTTGAAGGCCGCCCAGGTGTCCGCATCCATCGTTTCGGACCACAGATAGCTGTAATAGCCCGCCGAATAGGCGTCGCTCGAGAAGAGGTGGCCGAATTGCGGCAGGCGGTGGCGCATGACGATTTCCTTCGGCATGCCCATCTCCTTCAGCGTTTCGCGCTCGAACTTGTCGACATCGGTCACCGGCACCTTGCGGTCGTGGAGTTTCATGTCGACGATCGCGCTCGACAGATATTCGACGGTTTCAAAGCCCTGGTTGAACTTGTTCGAGGCGAGGATCTTGTCAACCAGCGCCTGCGGCATCGGCTCGCCCGTCTTGTAGTGCGTCGCGAATTTCGACAGCACCTCGGGTGTCATCAGCCAATTCTCGTTCACTTGGCTCGGATATTCGACGAAGTCGCGCGGCACGCCCGCTAGCGCCGGGTAATAGACGTGCTGCAGCAGATAATGGATGCCGTGCCCGAATTCGTGGAACAGCGTCTGCGCGTCGTCGAGGCTGACGAGCGTCGGCTCGCCCTTCGCGCCCTCGGTGAAATTATTGTTGTTCGACGCGAGGACGTTGCGCTCGCCGCCGAGGCCCTGCTGGCTGCGATAGGTCGTCATCCACGCGCCCGAGCGCTTTCCGTCGCGCGCGAAATTATCGAGATAGAGGACGCCGACATTTTCGTTGGTCTTGAGGTTATAGACCTCGAAGGTCTTCACCTTGGGGTCGAACACCGGAATCGTGCCCGTGATCTCGCGGAAGCCGAGGTCGTAGAGCTGCCCCGCCGACCAGAACATCGCGTCGCGCAGCTTGTCGAGCTGCAGGTAGGGCTTCACCTCGCTTTCATCGAGGTCGTATTTCGCCTTGCGGACCTTTTCGGCGTAATAGCGATAGTCCCACGGTTCGATGGTGATCTTCGGTCCCTTGCCGGCCTTGGCCTCGGCATCGGCGATCGCCTGCATGTCAGCGACTTCCTCGTGGACGCGCGCGACTGCGGCGGGCCAGACCTTCATCATCAGCGCCATGGCGTTCTCTGGCGTCTTCGCCATCGTGTCGGCCATGCGGTAATTGGCGTGCGTCGCGAAGCCGAGCAGTTCGGCGCGCTGCTGGCGCAGCTTCAGGATTTCAGCGATTGTCGCGTTGGTGTCGTTCGCATCGCCATTGTCGCCGCGCCCCACGAAAGCGCGCCAGACCTTTTCGCGCAAGCTCCGGCTGGCGGCGTTCTGCAGCACAGGTTGCGCCGACGAGCGAGTGTTCTTGATCGCCCACTGGCCGGGCTTGCCCTGCGCCTCGGCGGCGTCGGCAAGCGAGGCGACGAAGCCGGGGGCGAGCCCCGCCAGCTCGGCCTTGTCGGTGACGAAGGTGTAGAGCTTCTCGTCGCCGAGCAGTTTCGACGAAAAGGCCGAGAACAGGCCTTCGAGCTTTGCATTGAGGTCGACGAGCTTCGCCTTGTCGGCGGCGGACAGGTTGGCGCCGTCGCGGACCATTTCGTCATAGCTGCGCTCGACGATGCGGATCTGCTGCGCGTTGAGCCCGCTGGTCAGCCGCTTGTCGTACACCGCCTTGTAGCGGGCGAAGAGTTTGGGATCGAGGAACAGCTCGGTATAGAATTTGGTGAGCTTGGGGCTCCATTCGGCGTCGATGTCCTCGACGCGGTCGTTCGACTTGTTCGAGGTCTGCACGCCCCACAGCGCGAAGACGCGCTCCATCGATTCGCCCGCGAGCTGCATCGGGATGTGGGTGTTCTCGAAGGTCGGCTCGGCCGGGTTGTCGATCACCTTCTGTACCTCGGCCTTCACCTCGGCCATGCCCTTGGCGAAGGCGTCGGGGAAGCGTTCGGGGTCGAGCTTGTCCCACGGCGGCACCCCTTCATAGGGGCCCGTCCAGGGCTGGAGCATCGGGTTCGCGCCTGCCTCGGCGGCGGGCTTGGTTGCGGTCTCGGCGGCAATCGTCATCGGACTATAACCCATCAAGAGGACGGTCGATGCAAGCAGCGACAAACGGATAAAGGGCTGCGCACGGCGCGGCATCATCATAGCTCCCCGGAATTTTGGTTTCGAGCGAAACCATATCGGGCTGCCTTAGCCCGACAGGGCGGCCCGGCGCAAGAGCGCGGTCAGCCGCCGAAAAAGGGCTGCGGAATGCCCGGTACGTCGACGCGGAAGGTGAAGAGGCCGCCGGCATGCGGCTGCGCCTTGCGGTCTTCGTCGGTCAGGTTCTTGCCCGCGCTGGTCACGAAAGCGGTGCAAAGCTCGTCTCCACCGAAGGCGATCATTGTCGGGCGCTGGACGGGCAAGTCGACGGTCTGGAGCAGTTCGCCGGCGGGCGACAGGCGCACGACGCGCCAGCCGTCCCACAGCGCCGACCAGTAGCAGCCCTCGGCATCGACCGCGGCGCCGTCGGGACGGCCTTTCCCATATTCGAACTGGTGGAAGACGCGTCCATTGGCGAGCGTGCCCGCCGCCCGGTCGACGTCATAGGCGCGGATCGCGTGCGTCGGCGTGTCGGCGTGGTAGAAGATGCGCCCGTCGGGGCTGAACGCCGCGCCGTTGCTGGTGGTGAGGCCGCCGAGGATCGTGGCGAGCGACCCGTCGGGGTCGAGGCGGTACAGCGTCGCGACAGGGTTTGCCTTGTCGTTCGTCAGGCTGCCGACCCACAGCCGTCCCGCCGCATCGACGCGGCCGTCGTTGAAGCGTTGCCCGGGCTTGTCCGCGAGGATGGCGGGGCCGAATGGGCGCGGCGTCGATCCCCAATGGTCGATCAGTACGAAGCCGTTTTCGAGCGCGGCGACGAGGCCGCCCCGCACGCGCGGCGCGATGCAGCCGATCTGTTCGCCGAGCATCATCACCTCGTCGGTGCGCGTCGCGGGATCGGTGCGGTGAATTGTCCGCCCCTCGATATCGACCCAGTAGAGGCGGGCTTCGCCCGGATGCCAGACGGGCGATTCGCCGAGCAGCGCGCCGGCATCGAGAAGCAATTCGACCATCGGGGGAGCTTAGCGCGTGGCGCCGGTGCTGCCCAGCAGCTGCAAACCTATTCGATGCGGGACGAATGGAGAGGCGCGGTCGAAGTCGGTTCGCCACCCCCGGCCAAGTCCGGGATGGCGAAGCGCGCGCGCGCGAAGGGCGCGCCGCGCAACGAGTTTCCTGCCGTAGCGGCATTTCTACTTGACGTGGACGTAAACGTAAGGTCAGGTGCGCGCCGAAACCCGTACGGCATGATGCGGGGACTCGGCACCATGGCCCCACCAGACCCTCAGGCCGCCCACTGGGAAAAGGAAAGACGATGTCGCTCGATAACCTCTCGCGCAGTGTTTATACCGAGGATCACGAAGCGTTCCGTTCGACGGTACGCCAATTCCTCGAAAAGGAAGTCGCGCCCAACGCCGCGCAATGGGCCGAGGACGGCATCGTGCCCAAGTCGATCTGGCCGAAAGCCGGCGAGCTCGGCCTGCTGTGCCCGACGGTCCCCGAGGAATATGGCGGGCTGGGCCTCGATTTCGGCTATAATGCGATCGTCGATGAGGAAAGCGCCTATAATGGCCGCGTGACCACCGGCTTCTCGCTCCAGTCGGACATCGTCGCGACCTATATCATCAAATATGGCAGCGAGGAGCAGAAGAAGCACTGGCTGCCCAAGATGGTCGCGGGCGAGGTGATCACTGCGATCGCGATGACCGAACCGGGCACCGGCAGCGACCTTCAGGGGATGCGAACGACCGCGAAGAAGGATGGCAATCATTATGTCATCAACGGGTCGAAAACCTATATCACCAACGGCCAGAACGCCGACCTGATCCTGGTGTGCGTCAAGACCGACACCGAGGTGCAGCCGGCTTGGAAGGGCGTCTCGATCGTGCTCGTCGAGGCCGACCGCGAAGGCTACAAGCGTGGGCGCAACCTCGACAAGATCGGGCAGGACGAAGCCGACACATCGGAAATGTTCTTCGAGGACGTCCGCGTGCCGATCACCAACTGCCTTGGCGAGGAAGGCAAGGGCTTCATCTATCTGATGAGCGAGCTTCCCCAGGAGAGGCTTTCGATCGCCGTCAGCGCGCAGGCGGCGGCGCAGCGCGCCTTCGACGACACGGTCGAATTCACCCGCGACCGCAAGGCGTTCGGCAAGCCGATCCTCGATTTCCAGAACACGCGCTTCGTGCTCGCCGACCTCAAGACCAAGCTGCAGGTCGGCTGGGCGCACCTCGACTGGGCGCTGGCGCGCCACCTCAAGAAGGAACTGACCCCCGAAGAGGGCGCGGCGGCGAAGCTGTGGCACACCGAATTGCAGTGGGAAGTGATGGACAAATGCCTCCAGCTGCACGGCGGCGCGGGCTATATGAACGAATATCCGATCGCGCGGGCGTGGCGCGCCTCGCGCGTGACGCGTATCTTCGGCGGCACGAACGAGATCATGAAGGAACTGATCGGGCGCAAGCTGTAATTTCCCCTCCCGCAAGCGGGAGGGGCAGCGAGACTTGGGAGCTTGCTCCCTAGTCGCAGCGGGGTGGGCTACCTACCTCCAGATGCTGGCTCCGCTCGCGCCCACCCCCAGCCCCTCCCGCTTGCGGGAGGGGAGTGAAGTGAAAGGACTATCCCCATGCCCCATGCCTATATCGTCGACGCCGTCCGCACCGCTGGCGGCAAGCGCGGCGGCAAACTCGCCGGTGTGCACCCCGTCGACCTCGGCGCCGCGGTGTTCGACGCGATCGCCGACCGCAACGACTTCGACACCAAGGCGATCGACGACGTCATCACCGGCTGCGTCAGCCAGGGCGGCCAGCAGACGATGGACGTCGGCCGCAACGCGGTGCTCGCCTCGAAGCTGCCCGACTCGATCCCCGCGGTGACGATCGACCGCCAGTGCGGCTCGTCGCAGCAAGCGATCACCTTCGCCGCGCAGGCGGTGCTGTCGGGCACGCAGGATATCGTCCTCGCCAGCGGCATCGAAAGCATGACGCGCGTGCCGATGGGATCGGTCGCGACCTTGTTCATGAAAGAGGGGCTGGGCAACTACAAGTCGCCGCGGCTGGAGGAGAAATATCCCGGCATCATGTTCAGCCAGTTCATGGGCGCCGAGATGATCGTCAAGAAGCACGGCTTCACCAAGGACGACCTCGACGCCTTCGCGCTCGAAAGCCACCGCCGCGCGAAGGCGGCAACCGAGGCAGGCGTGTTCGAGCGCGAGATCGTGCCGGTCGAGATCGAGACCCCCGAGGGGAAGGAATGGCACAAGGTCGACGAGGGAATCCGTTTCGACGCGACGCTCGACGGCATTGCCGGCGTCAAGCTGCTGCAGGAAGGCGGATCGATCACTGCCGCGACGTCGAGCCAGATCTGCGATGGCGCCTCGGCGGTGCTCGTTGTCTCCGAACAGGCGCTGAAGGATCATGGACTGACGCCGCGCGCGCGCATCCACCATGTGTCCGTGACCGCGGGCGATCCGGTGATCATGCTCGAAGAACCGCTGTTCGCGACCGAAAAGGCGCTGAAGAAGGCCGGGCTCAGGATCGGCGACATCGACGCCTATGAAGTCAACGAGGCGTTCGCCCCGGTGCCGCTGGCGTGGCTCAAATATCTGGGCGGCGACCATGCGCGGCTCAACCAGCATGGCGGCGCGATCGCGCTCGGCCATCCGCTCGGCGCCAGCGGCGCAAAGCTGATGGCGACGCTCCTCGGCGTGCTCGATGCGACCGGCGGCAAATATGGCCTGCAGACGATGTGCGAAGGCGGCGGCCAGGCCAACGTCACGATCGTCGAGCGGCTGTAAGAAATCTCCCCTCCCGCTTGCGGGAGGGGGCGTCACGAGGCACGTGACTCGTGACACGGGAGGGCCTGCGAGCTGCCTCCCCCATGCCCCACCCAAACCCTCCCCTGAAGGGGAGGGCTTTTTCAGGAGAAACCCATGAAACTCGATTCCACCGTATCCGCCGTCGTCACCGGCGGCGCCTCGGGCCTTGGCGCCGCGACGGCGCGCGCGCTCGCCGCCAAGGGCGTCAAGGTCGCGATCTTCGACCTGCAGGAAGAGAAAGGCACCGCGCTCGCGGCCGAACTCGGCGGCGTGTTCTGCGAATGCAACGTCACCGACGACGCGTCGGTCGACGCCGCCTTTGCCAAGTCGCGCGCCGCGATCGGACAGGAGCGCATCCTCGTCAATTGCGCGGGCACCGGCAATGCGATCAAGACCGCGAGCCGCAGCAAGGAAGACGGCAGCATCAAGCATTTCCCGCTCGATGCCTTCAACTGGATCATCCAGATCAACCTCGTCGGCACCTTCCGCTGCATTGCCAAGTCGGCGGCGGGGATGATGACGCTCGACCCGATGGAAGACGGCGAGCGCGGAGCGATCGTCAACACCGCGTCGGTCGCAGCAGAGGACGGCCAGATGGGTCAGGCGGCCTATTCGGCGTCGAAGGGCGGCGTCGTCGGCATGACGCTCCCCGTGGCGCGCGACCTTGCGTCGGAGAATATCCGCGTCAACACGATCCTGCCCGGCATCTTCGACACCCCGCTGCTCGCCGGCGCGCCGCAGAATGTCCGCGACGCGCTCGGCGCCTCGGTGCTCAACCCGAAGCGTCTCGGCAATCCGGCCGAATATGCCAATCTCGCGCTCTGCATGATCGAGAATGGCTATTTCAACGGCGAGGACGTCCGCCTCGACGGCGGCATCCGCATGGCGCCGCGCTGATATGCCGAAACCGGAAAGCTGGCGGCTCGACGCCGCCAGCTACCCCGTCCGCATCGAACTGCAGACGCGGTTCCAGGATATGGACATCAACGGCCACCTCAACAATGTGGCCTTCGCAGCGCTGTTCGAAAGCGGCCGCGTCCTGCTGAACCGCGAAATCCGCCCGTGGGAGGAACGCCCGGCGAACGAGCGCACGATGGTCGCGGCGGTCGAGATCAATTATCTCGCCGAGGGCAATTTCCCCGATCCGGTCCAGATCGCGACCGGCATCGGCCGCCTCGGCACCTCGAGCTGGACGATCGTCCAGGCGATGTTCCAGAACGGCCGCTGCATCGCGACCTGCGACACGGTGGTCGTGTGCCGCACCGACGGTCAGGCAAGGCCTCTGCGGGCGGAGATGGTCGCCGAGCTGGAAGCCAAGCTGGCGAGGGCGGCCTAGCCAAACCTCACCTTCGTCATCCCGGACTTGATCCGGGATCCGTTATTCCAGCGCTGCGTAAGTGGATCCCGGATCAAGTCCGGGATGACGACAAAAAGTCGGGGCGAGCCTGCTTCTAAAGTTTCCTGTCCGCGTCGGGCACCGACCGGATCAGGTCGCGCGCGAAGCCGATCAGGCCGATCTGGCGGCGGCGCTTCAGCCGCTCGGCGCGCAGGATCGCCATCACCTCGCCATAGCATTCCTCGACCGCGTCGTTGATCAGCACATAGTCATAGCCGTCCCAGTGGCTGATCTCGTTCGCGGCGCGCTCCATCCGCGCGGCGATCACTTCGTCGCTGTCGGTCTTGCGCGACCGCAGCCGCCGTTCGAGCTCGTCCATCGTCGGCGGCAGGACGAAGACGCGCACGACGTCGGGGCCGGCCTCCTGATAAAGCTGCTGCGCGCCCTGCCAGTCGATGTCGAACAATACATCCTTGCCCGCGGCGAGCATCGCCTCGACCGGCGCGCGCGGGGTGCCGTAGCGGTGGCCGAAGACATGCGCCCATTCGAGGAACTCGCCGTCGGCCGCCATCTTCTTGAAGGTGTCGGTATCGACGAAATGATAATGGACGCCGTCGACCTCGCCCGGGCGCGGCGGGCGTGTGGTGGCGGAGATCGAGAGCGCGATATCCTTGTCGGCTTCGAGCATCATGCGCGAGATGGTCGTCTTGCCCGCGCCCGAGGGCGAGGAGAGGACAAAGAGCACGCCGCGGCGGTTGAGATGGACGCTTTCGGTCATGCGCGCTATTCGCGCGGGTGAGGGCAGCGGTCAAGGGGGAGAGACGGATGGCGGGGATGTCGCGCAAGGGCTGGCTGGTTACCGCGGCGCTGCTCGCGCTGCTGGCCGCGATCCTCTTCGCGATGGGGCGCCCGCCGATCTGCCCGTGCGGCACGGTCAGCCTGTGGCACGGCATCGTCCAGTCGAACCAGAACAGCCAGCAGATTTCGGACTGGTACAGCTTCAGCCATATCATTCACGGCTTCATCTTTTTTGGCCTGTCGCGCTGGCTGATGCCGTCGCGGCCCTTGTGGGTCGCGCTGGCGCTGGCGATCGGGATCGAGGGCGCGTGGGAGATATTGGAGAACTCGCCGATCATCATCGACCGCTATCGCGAGGTGACGATGGCCTATGGCTATTCGGGCGATTCGATCCTGAACTCGGTCAGCGACACGGCGTTCATGTTGCTGGGCTTCCTCGCCGCGAGCCGGATGCGCTGGTGGGTCACCGTGCTGATCGCGATCGCGTTCGAGCTGTTCACGCTGTGGACGATCCGCGACAATCTGACGCTCAATGTCCTGATGCTGGTCGCTCCGGTCGAGGCGGTGAAGGAGTGGCAGGCGGGCGGTTAGTGGATGGCCGCGTGCCCGTTCGCATCGATCGGGATTTCGGGCGGGAGTGCGTCGCCCAGCATTTCGCCGTCGGTCGGCGGCTCGCCGTTCGCCGCGAGTTTCGTGGTCGCGGCCTGCATTTCCTCGGCCGCCTGCCGCGCCTCGGCACGATCGGCCCATTTCTTGGTGAGATAGGCGGCGGCGGCGGTCGCGGCGAGTACCGCATAGCGCTGCGGAAACAGACGCCGCGCCGCGAACAGCGTTCCCGCGCCGATCACCGCGCCCGCGATGGGGTGATGATTTTTCTGGCGTCCGATCGCGCTTCCAAGCACGCCGCCGATGATCCGTCCCATCATCTTTCTCTCCTTCCCCTCCATAAATGCCTCGCGCGTGCTCAGGGTTCCGGCCCCAACATCGTGCGCGGATCGACGACGCGGTCGAAGGTCGCGCCATCGACATAGCCCAGATCGAGCGCTGCGTCGCGCAATGTCGATCCGGTCTCATGCGCGTGCTTGGCGATCTTCGCGGCCTTGTCATAGCCGATTTCGGGGGCGAGCGCCGTCACCAGCATCAGCGAGCGGTTCATCAACTCGTCGATGCGCGCGCGATTGGGCTCGATCCCGACGACGCAATGTTCGGTGAAGCCCGCCATGCCGATGGCGAGCAGTTCGATCGAGCGCAGCACGTTCGATCCGATCAGCGGCTTGAAGACGTTGAGTTCGAGATGCCCCTGGAGCCCCCCGACGGTGACCGACTGATGGTTGCCGATCACCTGCGCCGCGACCATCGTCAGCATCTCGCACTGCGTCGGGTTGACCTTGCCCGGCATGATCGAACTGCCGGGTTCGTTCGCGGGCAGGTCGAGCTCGCCGAAACCCGCGCGCGGCCCGGAGCCGAGCAGCCGGATGTCGTTGGCGATCTTGGTCAGCGCGACCGCAAGCGCGTTGAGCGCGCCCGAGAAGAAGACGAGGCCGTCGTTCGACGCCAGCGCCTCGAACTTGTTGGGCGCGGGTTCGAACGCGATGCCGGTGCTGCGGCCGAGTTCGTCGGCCATCGCCTTGTCGAAGCCCGCGGGCGCGTTGAGGCCGGTACCGACCGCGGTGCCGCCCTGCGCGAGCTTGCAGACATTGTGCGCCAGCGCGCCTTCGATCCGCGCCCGCGCGGCGACAAGCTGCGCGACATAGCCCGAAAATTCCTGCCCCAGGGTCAGCGGGGTCGCGTCCTGCAAATGGGTGCGGCCGATTTTGACGATATCGTGCCAGTCGGCGGCCTTGGCGGCGAGCGCGTCGGTGAGTTCGGCGAGTGCGGGGAGCAGGCGGACGGTCGTTTCGACCGCGACCGCGACGTGCAGCGCGGTGGGGAAGCTGTCGTTCGACGACTGCCCCATGTTGACATGGTCGTTCGGATGCACCGGCGCCTTGCCGCCGCGGGTGCCCGCGAGCTTTTCGTTGGCGATCCCCGCGATCACCTCGTTCGCGTTCATGTTCGACTGGGTGCCGCTGCCCGTCTGCCAGATGGCGAGCGGGAACTGGTCGTCATATTCGCCCGCGACGACGGCGTCGGCGACGGCGGCGATCGCGTCGGCGAGCGCTGCGTCGAGGCCGTGGTTCCGGTTCACCCGCGCTGCCGCACCCTTGATCCGCGCCAGCGCGTGGACGATCGGCAGCGGCATGCGCTCGTGCGGCGGGAAAGCGAAATTGTGCCGGCTGCGTTCGGTCTGCGCCCCCCAATAGGCGGCGGCCGGCACCTCGATCTCGCCGATGCTGTCGCTCTCGATCCGAGTCTCGTTCATCGCAGCATCATCCTTGTCACCAAAATCGCGCCGACCCAGATCATCGCGACGAGGCCGAGCAATTGCCAATAGCCGGTCTCGCCGACGCGGCGGCGCAGCCATGCGGCTGCGAGCCAGATCAGCACGAACGCGGGGGTCAGGACGAGCAAGCTGAAGCGGAGCAGGCCGTCGGCGATCTGGCTTCGCGCATAGCCCCCCTCAAACAAGGCGTAGCCCTCGACCCCCCACCAGAAGGCGGCGGTCAGAACAACCATGCCCGCGAGGGCCCAATATTGCCAGAAGCGGCTGGGAGGCCAGGCGGGGCCCGGCACCTTATCTCTTCTTGCCGAAGTCCACGGTCACGACGTTCGAGCCATCCTCGCTCGACACCTCGGGGCGGTCGTTGTCGGCCTCGTCATGCGGCTCGGGCGCTTCGATCTCGTCGTCGCTGACCTGGAACTGCAGCCCGAAATCGACCGACGGATCGACGAAGGCGGTGATCGCCGCATAGGGGATGACCAGGGTCGACGGTGTCTGGTTGAACGACAGGCCGACGCTGAAACGATCCTCCTCGACCGTCAGAGCCCAGAAGCGGTTCTGGAGCACAATCGTCATTTCGTCGGGGAATTTCGCCACCAGATGCGCGGGGATGTCGACTCCCGGCGCCTGCGTCTTGAAGGTGATATAGAAATGATGTTCGCCGGGCAGGCTGTCGTGCCCCTCGATCTGGCTCAGCACGCGGCCGACCACGGCGCGCAGCGCATCCTGCACGATTTCGTCATAGGGAATCAGGCTGTCGCGGACGTCGTCACTCATGCGCGGGGGATGAACGCCGCGCCGGCGCCGGTCAAGAGGCCTCAAGGGGGGAGAATCGCCTTGCAACGCGAAACAGACGCTCTAAGGCGTGCGCCATGCGAACCGCCACTGTCCAGCGCACGACCAAGGAAACGGATATCGCGATCACCGTCAACCTCGACGGAACCGGCGATTATTCGGTGTCCACCGGCATCGGTTTCCTCGATCATATGGTCGAGCAATTGTCGCGCCACTCGCTGATCGACATTTCCATGACCGTGAAGGGCGACCTCCACATCGACCAGCACCACACGGTCGAGGACAGCGCACTCGCGCTCGGCGAAGCGGTGGCCAAGGCGCTCGGCGACAAGCGCGGCATCGCCCGCTATGGCGAGGCGCACGCGCCGATGGACGAGACGCTGACGCGATGCGTCATCGACATCTCGGGCCGGCCCTATTGCGTCTACAAGTCGGGCTTCTCGCAACCGCGGCTCGGCGAGATGGATACCGAGCTGTTCCCGCACTGGTTCGCGAGCTTCGCGCAGACCGCGGGGATCACGCTTCACCTCGAGACGCTCTATGGCGAGAACAACCACCATATCGCCGAGAGCAGCTACAAGGCGCTCGCGCGGGCGTTGCGGCAGGCGGTCGAGATCGACCCGCGCAAGGGCGATTCGATTCCGTCGACCAAGGGTGTGCTCTAGGAGCCGTCCATGAGCGCCATTGCCCTGATCGACTATGGCGCGGGCAATCTTCGCTCGGTGCATAACGCGCTCGTCGCGGCGGGCGCGGAGGGCGTCGCCGTCACGGCCGACCCCGATATTGTCGCCAAGGCCGATCGCATCGTGCTGCCCGGTGTCGGCGCATTCGCCGCCTGCATGAACGGGCTGTCGGCGATCGACGGCCTGGTCGCGGCGATGGAGCGGCGCGTGCGCGGCGAAGGCGCGCCCTTCCTCGGCATCTGTGTGGGCATGCAGTTGCTCGCCGATGCGGGCGAGGAGCATGGACGACATGCGGGGCTCGGCTGGATCGGCGGGACGGTGCGCGCGTTCGACCCGCAGCCGGGCCTGCGTATCCCGCACATGGGCTGGAACGATGTCGTTCCCACGTGGGCGCATCCGGTGATCGCGGCGGGCGAAGCCTATTATCTGCACGGCTATCATTTCGCCGATGCCGCCCATGTTGCGGCGACGAGCAGCCATGGCGGGCCGTTCACGGCGGCGGTGGCGAAGGACAATATCGTCGGCGTCCAATATCACCCCGAAAAGAGCCAGGCCTATGGTCTCGCGACGCTTGAAAGGTTCTTGAAGTGGTGTCCGTAGATTCTGGCCTGACCATCTTTCCCGCGATCGACCTCAAGGGCGGGCAGGTGGTGCGGCTCGCCGAGGGCGATATGGCGCGCGCGACCGTCTATGGCGACGATCCGGCGGCGCAGGCGCGGCTGTTCGCCGATGCGGGTGCAAGCCACCTGCATGTCGTCGACCTTGATGGCGCCTTTGCCGGCGCAAGCGTCAATGGCGGCGCGGTCGAGAGCATCATCGCCGCCTTTCCGGGCAAGGTGCAGGTCGGCGGCGGCATCCGCGACCGCGCGGGGGTCGACCGCTGGCTCGCGCTCGGCGTCGAGCGGGTGATCATCGGCACCGCAGCGCTCAAGGATCCCGAGTTTGTCAGATCGGCCGCGCGCGACCTGCCCAGCCGGATCGTCGTCGGGGTCGATGCGCGTGATGGCATGGTCGCGACCGAGGGCTGGGCCGATGTGTCCGACGTCCGCGTCGAGGATCTTGCGCGCCGCTTCGAGGATGCGGGTGTCGCCGCCCTGCTCTTCACCGACGTCGGCCGCGACGGGTTGCTCAAGGGCTGCAATGTCGAGGCGACGGTTGCGCTCGCGCAGGTGGTCGATATCCCGGTGATCGCGAGCGGCGGGGTCGCCGATATCCACGACATCCACGCGCTGCGCCCGCATGTCGCCGACGGAATCGAAGGCGTGATCACCGGCCGCGCGCTCTACGACGGCCGCCTCGACCTCGCCGAGGCGATTGCGGCGGGGGCGGCATGACCCGCCGTCCCAATCGCGTTCGCATCGAGCGCAGTCGAGATGCCCATCGGTATGGCGCGGCCCTGACGGGTGTCTCGACTTCGCTCGACACTAACGGGGTTGAGAGATTAGCGGCATGACCGTCCGCGTCCGCGTCATCCCCTGCCTCGACGTCGCCGACGGGCGCGTGGTGAAGGGCGTGAATTTCGTCGACCTGCGCGATGCAGGCGACCCGGTCGAGGCGGCGCGCGCCTATGACGCCGCGGGCGCCGACGAGCTTTGCTTTCTCGACATTTCGGCCAGCCATCAGGGGCGCGGGACGTTGCTCGACATGGTCAGCCGCACCGCCGAGGTCTGCTTCATGCCGCTGACCGTCGGCGGCGGGGTACGCAGCGCCGAGGATGCGCGCGCTCTGCTGCTCGCGGGCGCCGACAAGGTCGCGGTGAACAGCGCCGCGGTCGCGCGGCCCGAACTGGTCGCCGACATCGCCGACCGCTTCGGCAGCCAGTGCGCGGTCGGCAGTATCGACGCGCGGCGGGTCGACGAAGGGCGATGGGAGATTTTCTCCCACGGCGGGCGCAAGCCTACCGGCGTCGATGCGCTCGACCATGCCGTCCGGCTGGCCGAACTGGGCGCGGGCGAGCTGCTGGTCACCAGCATGGACCGCGACGGGACGAAGGACGGCTATGATCTGGCGCTCACCCGCGCGATCGCCGATGCGGTCAGCGTGCCGGTGATCGCCTCGGGGGGCGTCGGCACCCTCGACCATCTGGTCGCGGGGGTGATCGAGGGCGGCGCGAGCGCGGTGCTCGCCGCCAGCATCTTCCACTTCGGCGAAGCGACGATCGCCGAGGCCCATGCGCGGCTCGCCGCCGCCGGATTGCCGGTCCGCGCGCATTAAATCCCGGGCCGGGGTGGTCACGGCTGGAGGGGGCTGCAATAAAAGTCCCATGATGTCCAAGCTCCGCCTCGCCGACCGCGCCAACGATATCGTTCCGATCCTCGGCTTTGTTGCCGCGCTCGCGAGCTTCGCGATGCCGCTCAATCCCTGGCTCGTCGGCGCGATCCTGGCGGGTGCCGTCGTCGCCGCGGTCCATCATGCCGAGGTCATTGCGCACCGCGTCGGCGAGCCCTTCGGTACGCTGATCCTCGCGCTCGCGGTGACGGTGATCGAGGTCGGGCTGATCCTGACGCTGATGCAGGCCGAACCCGAAAAGGCGCAGACGCTGGCGCGCGATACGGTGTTCGCAGCGGTGATGGTGATCCTGAACCTGCTGATGGGCCTCTGCCTCTTGAGCGGCGCGATCCGCCATCACGAGCAGCGCTTCCAGCGCACCGGCATCGGCGCTGCGCTCGCGACCTTGACGGTGCTCACCGTCGTGACGCTGGTCCTCCCCAATTTCACGTCGAGCGTGCCGGGCCCCTTCTATTCGGCGACGCAGCTCGGCTTCGTCGCGGCGGTTTCGCTGATCCTCTATGCGACCTTCGCGCTGGTGCAGACGGTGCGCCACCGCGACTATTTCCTTCCCGACGGCGATGCCGACGGCGACGGAGAGCCCGACGCGCACGCTGCGCCGCCGAGCGTCCAGCGCACCGCCATTTCGGGCGCGGCGCTCCTCGCCAGCCTGTTCGCGGTGGTGCTTCTCGCCAAGGCCCTGTCGCCGGTGATCGGCGCGCTGCTCGCCGACTGGGGTGCGCCGCCCGCGGTGCTCGGCGTGTTGATCGCGGCGCTGATCCTCGCGCCGGAGGGACTGGCCGCGGTGCGCGCGGCGAAGGCGGATCGCCTGCAAACCAGCCTCAACCTCGCGCTGGGGTCGGCGCTGGCGACGATCGGGCTGACCATCCCGGCGGTCGCGATCCTGTCGATCTTCACCGGCCTGCCGATCAGCCTCGGCCTCGATGCCAAGTCGACCGTGCTGCTGTTCCTGTCGCTGATCGTCGCGTCGCAGACGCTGGCGAACGGACGCACCACCGTGTTGCAGGGTGCGATCCACCTGATGCTGTTCGCGGTTTACCTGTTCACGACCTTCGTGCCGTAGACGTCTACTATTTTTGGGGGATGGTCACGGCAGGCGGCACTTGTAGTTGCTCAAAGCAACCGCCGCTCTGGATCACGGTCGACACCGACGAAAGTGTTGATTGCGTGTAGCCACTTAAGTTGGATCCGGAGCCTGTGAACAAACTTAGACGAGTAAGCCGAGGAATCTCTCGGTGTGAGACGAGCACCGAGTTTCCGTCTCCCTTCCAAAACGAAACAGGCCGGTATCTGCAATCATCAATCTCGCATTCTTGAAGAGTCTGTTCGGTAAGATTGACTATGAAATATGCGTTCTCATCAACGTTTTGCGTCTTGCAGGATTTCCCGTTCAGGCAACTGCTCTGGATTTTTGCGCTACAGACATATGACGCCGCATTTACCGGGATAGGAACAAGTAAGATTGCTATGGCGCATTTAGTAAGTGCAGCTTTCTGTATCATTTGACCCCCCCCTTACGTCTTCCGAACGAACACTGTGCCTGCCGAATAGCCCGCCCCGAACGAGCAGATCAGCCCCGTGTCGCCCGCGGCCATATCCTCATGGTTCAGGTGAAAGGCGATGATCGACCCCGCGCTCGACGTGTTGCCATAGGTGTCGAGCACCGTCGGGCTCTCGTCCTCGCTCGCCTCGTGCCCCAGCACGCGCTGCGCGATCAGGCGGTTCATATTGGTATTTGCCTGGTGCAACCACAGCCGCCGCATGTCGCCGCCCTCCAGCCCGAGCACTTCCATCTGTTCGACGATCATGTTCGCGACCATCGGCACGACTTCCTTGAAGACCTTGCGGCCTTCCTGGACGAACAGCTTGTCGCTCTTTGGTCCCGACTGGTCGATCCCGCCATGGCCCCGGTTCAAAAAGCCGAAATTGTTGCGGATATTGTTGCTGAACTGGGTTTTCAGCTTGGTGCCGAGGATGTACCAATGGCCCTCGGGAGCCATCGACTTATCCTCGACGAGGATTGCGGTCGCGACGTCGCCGAAGATGAAGTGGCTGTCGCGGTCGCGCCAGTTAAGGTGCCCCGAACAGATTTCGGGGTTCACGACGAGGACGCTCTTCGCATGGCCGGCGCGGATATAGTCGGCGGCGGTCTGGATGCCGAAGGTGGCCGACGAGCAGGCGACATTCATGTCGAAGCCGAAGCCGTCGATGCCGAGCGCATCCTGGATCTCGACCGCCATCGCCGGATACGGCCGCTGCATGTTCGACGCCGCGCAGAGCACGGCGTCAACGTCGCCCGCGTCGCGACCGGCGCGGGCGAGCGCGTCCTTGGCCGCAGCGACGCCGATTTCGGCGAGGATCGATATCTCGTCGTTGCTGCGCTCGGCGATGCGCGGCGCCATGTGGTGCGGGTCGAGAATGCCGGCCTTGTCGACGACGTAGCGGGATCCGATGCCGCTCGCCTTTTCGATGAATTCGACACTCGATTCAGCGAGTTCGATGACATCGCCTGCCGCGATCGCTGCCGCATTTTCCCTATTGTGCAGCGCAACATACTGGTTAAAACTGGCGACAAGTTCTTCGTTGGAGATCGCTTCGGCGGGGGTGAAGAGGCCGGTCGACGAAATGACCGGTTGCGGTGTGTGCGACATGGTGCGTCCTGCGTGTCCTGTTCTTGGCTCGGCACGCTGATTAGGCCCGGTCGCGCGGCCGCGCAACGCCCCTCGCGATGCTGAACGATCGCCGACTTCATGGTTAACCTGCCACTAACCCTTTTCGTGGCAGATTGTCGGATGCAGGCCTCCGGGGGGATGGCTCCCCGGGCGCCGTGCGGGAGCATGACCATGGCGACGCGTTCAGGACCGGCCGCAGGCGACCTGTCCATATCCGAGATCAAGGAATTCGCGGGCTTTCCTGCCGCGACGCAGCGGTACATCCGCCGCTCGCTCGATATCGGGCTCGAACGCGAAGACGCGATCGCCCGTTGGTCGCGCGACATGGTCGAGGAAACCGCGATCCGCGTGCAGGCGAAAGTCTATCAGCGGATCGGCGATATCCGTGCGCATATCCCCGACGACAGCGGGCTCGATGCGCTCGAAGGCTTCATGGCGCCGCTCGTCGCGGTGTCGGCGTTCGACCTGGGGCAGGACCGGTTGCCCGGTTTCGCCTCCTATCGCTTCCTGTACGAGCGGCTGCTCGGCGCGCACGCGCGGCCGTGGCTGCCCGGCGCCTTCTGCGCCGCAGCCTCGTTGCCGCATCTTCACCCCGACAAGCGCAAGACCCTGCTCCAGTCGATCAGCGAAGCCGCCGCGACCGCGCCGGGCTGGTCGGCGCGCGAACCGAGCTTCTATCCCGAATGGGTCGACAAGATCGACGAGACCAAGCCGGCGAACTGAGCGGAAGGTCAGCGACCCAATAGTCGGGCCAACGCAACCCATTCGGCGACGCTGACCGTTTCTGCGCGCCGCGTCGGATCGATGCCGAGCGCGTCCAGTGCTTCGATCGCGCCCGCGACGCCCTTCAGGCTCTGCCGCAGCATCTTGCGGCGCTGGCCGAACCCCTTTTCGGTGAGTTTCGACAGGATCCGCGGATCGACGCCTTCGGGCTCGTCGGCCGGGGTCACATGGACGATCGCCGACATCACCTTGGGCGGCGGTGTGAAGGCCGAACGGTGGACCTTCATCGCGATCCGGGCGTGCGAGCGCCACTGCGCGAGGACCGCGAGGCGGCCATAGGCATCGGTGCCGACCGGTGCGACGATGCGCTCGGCGACCTCGAGCTGGAACATCAAGGTCAGCGACAGCCATTGCGGCGGCCAGGCCGCGGGCTCGAGCCAGCGCGTGAACAGCGCGGTCCCGACATTATAGGGCAGGTTCGCGACGATATGATAGGGTCCGCCCGCAAGCGCGTCGGCATCGATCGCCATCGCATCGCCCGGCACCACCGTCAGCCGCCCGCCGAACGCGTCGGACAGTTCGGCGAGCAGCGGCAGGCAACGGTCGTCGCGCTCGACCGCGATCACCTTCGCGCCCGCGCGAAGCAGCGCGCGCGTCAGCCCGCCGGGGCCCGGTCCAACCTCGAACACCGTCGCGCCGCCCAAATCGCCCGGCAGCGCTGCGATCCGGTCGAGCAATTGCTCGTCGAACAGGAAATTCTGGCCCAGCGCCTTGCTGGCCGACAGCCCGTGCGCGCGCACCGTCTCGCGCAAGGGGGGCAGGGGGACGCGCGGCTGGACGCTCACTTCGCGGGCGCGCAGCTGCGCTCGCGCGCGGCCGCCATGCGCGCCGCCATCGCGATCGCCGCGATCGTCGGCCCGGCATCGGCCCTCCCCGTTCCCGCGATATTGAACGCCGTCCCATGGTCGGGCGAGGTGCGGATGATCGGCAGGCCCAAGGTCAGATTGACGCCGTCGTGGAAATGCAGCGCCTTGAACGGCGCGAGCGCCTGGTCGTGATAGCCGCAGAGGATCGCATCATAGCGATCGCGGATGCCGGGCGCGAACAGCGCGTCGGCCGCGAGCGGCCCGTCGACGGCAATCCCCTCCTCGGCAAGCTGCGCGACGGCAGGCGCCATGATCCGCACTTCCTCGTCGCCGAGTTGGCCGTTTTCGCCCGCATGCGGATTGAGGCCCGCAATTGCCAGCTTCGGCGCCGCGATCCCGAAATCGCGCGTCAGTCCGCGCGCGACGATGCGCGCCTTGGCGACGATCAACTCGCTCGTCAGCCGTTCGGGCACCTGCGCCAGCGGGATGTGGACGGTCAGCGGTACGACGCGCAGACCCGGTCCCGCGAGCATCATCACCGCGTTGGTCGCGGTGACGCCGCAGCGTTCGGCGATGAATTCGGTCTGCCCGGGGTGCGTGTAGCCGATGCCATGCAGCGCATGTTTCGACACCGATCCGGTGACGAGCGCGGCCGCCGCCTGGTTGCGGGTCAGTCCGATCCCCGTTTCGAGCGCGTGGAGCGCCAGCGCCGCGCCGGCGGGCGTCGGCGAGCCGGGGGTCAGCGGGCCGCTGTCTTCGAGATGCCAGACCGGCAGCGCCGTCTCGAACGCGGCGGCGACTTCGTCCATATCGCCCACGCGCGCGACCGGACCATCCCAGACCGCTTCGATCGCGGCGGCGTCGCCGATAACGACGAAGGGAGGCAGATCGTGCGTGCGTCGCGCCGCCCAAGCGCCGGCCGCGACTTCGGGGCCGACGCCCGCCGGGTCACCGATGGTGACCGCGATCGGGCGCCGCTGACAGGAATCGCTCATCAGCTATATTCGATCACGGCATCCCGGCGCAGGTCGCGCAGATAGCGCTGCGCGCGCTTGTTGACCTTTTCCTCCAGCAGGCGATTCTCGATCTCCTGCAGGTCGGGCGCGGTCGCGGTCTGCGGCATGTCGCGGCCGCACAGCACCAGCACGCTGATGCCTTCTTTCGCCGCGCCGAAGGGCTGCGTCGTCTGGCCGATCTGCATCGATGCGAGCGTCGCCTGCAGTGGCGGCGGCAGTGCGCGCATCTGGATATTGTCGCGCGACACGACATGCGCGCCGAGCGCGGCCGCGACACTGTCGGCGCCGCCGCAACCGGCGATCGCGCGCGTCGCCTCGGCGAATTTGCCGGCCAGTTCGGTGGCCTGTGCCTCGGTCGTGCCGGCAGGGAAGTCGAGCGAGACCTGCTTCAGGCTGAGCACCGCATCGCGCGGATCGGCGGTCAGCACCTGGCGCCGGTCGATCATCACCATGATCGAGATGCCGCCGGGCACCTCGACCGGGCCGACGAGCTGGCCGGGCGCCATCTGCGCGGCGGCTTCGGCCATCGTCGGCGGAAGCTGCGCGGCCTTGACCCAGCCGAGGTCGCCGCCGACGACCGCGGTCGAGGCTTCCGAGAACTGGCGGGCATAGGCCTGGAAGCTGCCGCCGGCCTGCAGCGCCTGAATGATCTTCTGGGCATTCTCGGCCACGGCGGCGGCGGTTTCGGGGGTCGCCGACAGATAGATTTCGCCGAGGTGGAACTCGTCGAGTCCCTTCGATTCATTCATCTGCTTGACGATCGCCTCGACCTCTTCGGTGGACACGTTGGTCGACGACTGGATGTTGCGCTGGAGCAGGCGGTCCCAGGCATATTCGCCGCGAATCTGCTGCTTCACCGCGCCCGCCGACGAGCCCTTCGAGGTCAGATATTTCGAGAACTGCTCGGGCGACTGCTTGAAGCGCGCCGCAAGCCGCGTGAACTGGTCGTCGACCAGCTTTTCGTCGATCTCGATCTTCGCCGCCTTGGCTTCCTGGATCTGCAATTTCTCGTCGATCAGGTTGCTGAACACCTGCTGGCGCAGCCGCTGTTCTTCCTCGGGCGGAAGGTTGACATTGTTGTTCGCGATACGGATCAGCGCCATCCGCTGCTCGATATCGGTCGCGGTGATGATCTCGCCGTTCACGGTCGCGGAGGGGCGATAGACGTTCGGCTTGGCATCGCCGTAAAGCTGGACATTGCCGGGGATGTTGAGGCTGGTCGTAGGGACTTCATTGTCCGGGACGGTCTGTGCCGCCACCGGCGTCGCGATAACGGCGGCCGAGACGATCAGCCCGATCATGGTCGAAATTTTGGTCATCTTCACCCTATAACAGAGGTTCCGGCCCGCTCCGTATCAGCGGATGGGTCCGATGGTCCAGCGCAAACGCGCGCCAGCATGTCATAACTGACCTCTGCGTAAGGAAGGGACGCTGAACGCAGGCTGAGCGGGCCCTTGATGCTGGGGGGTGCGGCCGGTCCTATGTCAGCGCGCGATAGAGCCCGAAGGCGCTGGTCGCGGTCAGAACGACGCCGACCAGCGTCAGCATCAGCTTGACCGAAAAGCGCTTCGCCATGAAGGCGCCGAGCGGGGCGGCGAGCACGCCGCCGATGAGCAGGCCCAGCGTCGCGCCGGCGATCTGGGCGAAGCCCAGATGATAGATGAACGTCGCGGATACGGTGAGCGTCAGGAAGAATTCGACGCTGTTCACCGTGCCGACCACCTTGCGCGGTTCCGCCCCCTGGACGAGCAGGTTCGAGGTTACGACAGGGCCCCAGCCGCCGCCGCCCGCCGCGTCTAGAAAGCCCCCGATGAGGCCAAGGGGGGCGATCACCGTCGGCTTCTGCACCTTTGGCGGATAGAGGATGCCGCGCACCAGCAACCAGATCCCGATCGCGACGAGATAGGCGAGCACGAAGGGCTTTACCGCATCGGAGTGAAGCGAGGTCAGGACATAGGCGCCGATTACGCCGCCGATCACGCCGGGGATCAGCAGCCTCCAGAACAACGGCCATTCGATGTTGCGATGGATCAGGTGGCTGATCCCCGACACCGCGGTGGTGAACATTTCGACGACATGGATGCGCGCCGACGCCTGTGCGGGGGGCACGCCCATCACCGCCACGAGCAGCGTGTTGCAGATCACGCCGAACGCCATGCCCAGCGCGCCGTCCACAAGCTGCGCCGCGAAGCCGATCAGGATGAAGGGTAACAGCGAGGAGGGGGCCAGCACCGCCAGATCGAACATGACTTCATCCCAACTATATTAATTGACAACCGGCTGCCGCTTTTCGCGCGCATTTGCCAGCCCAATTTTTCTGCTGGCGGTGAAGGGATTTGTTTTCGCGGCCGGTGAAACCGTCAGGCCGACCGTCCCGAAAGATCCTCGGGCAGATATTCGCGGACATAGTCGATGAACGCCCGCAGCTTGGGCATCACCTGCTTGCGGCTCGGGTAGTAGAGGAACAGGCCCGACGTTGCGCCGGAAAATTCGGTGAGCACCAGTTCGACCTCGCCGGTTTCGACCATCGCCTTCGCGACCGGCTCGGCGGTCATGATCATCGCGATCCCGCTGCGCATCGCCACGGTCGCCGCGATCCAGTCGTTGACGATCACCGGGCCGGTCACCGCAACGTCGAATTCGCGATTCCCCTTTTCGAAGGTCCAGGGCATCAACGCGCCGGTCGCGAGCCGGAAGCGGACGCAGCGATGGTTGCGCAGATCCTCGGGCGTTTCGGGGCGGCCATATTTCTCGAAATAGGCGGGCGTCCCGGCGACGACGAAGCGGAACGGGCCGGTCAGGCGAACCGCGATCACATCGGCATCGAGCGATTCGCCCATCCGCACGCCCGCATCGAACCCGCCCGCGCTGAGGTCCGACAGCGCGTCGTCGGCATAGATCTCCAGTTCGATTTCGGGATAGGCTTCGCAAAAGCCGGCGATGATCGGCTCGAACAGCGGCTGCACCGCGCCGCGCATCAGATTGATCCGCAGCCGCCCTGCGGGGCGGTTGCCGAGGTTGCGCGCGGCCTCATAGGCGTCGGCGATCCCCGAATAAGCGGGCGCGGCGCGTTCGAGGAACATTTCGCCGGCCTGCGTCAGCCCCACGCTCCGCGTCGTGCGCATGAACAAGGGGGCGCCGATGCGCGCCTCCAAGGCTTTCACCGTCTGGCTGATCGCCGATGGAGAGACGCCGAGGTCGGCGGCGGCGGCGGAAAAGCTTCGTCTTTCCGCAACGCGAAGAAAGGCTTCGATCCCGTCGAGCGCCCCATGGGGGATTGTTAAATCCTGCTTCAAAGCACTTGCAGATTATAGAGGATTATCTATTTGCGCAACAGCACCTAAAAAGGTTGCACAACGAAACGAAAGGAACCTCTCCCATGACCAATCAGCTCTCCTCTTTCCGCCGCTTCCCCTCGGCCTTCGCGATCGTTGCGGCTTCGGCCCTCGCCTTCACCGGCCTGATCGCCTCGACCTCGCCTGCTTATGCCCAGAGCGGCAGCGACTATCGCTGTGCGGGCCTCGCCGACCAGGCGAACACCGCGGCCGACGGCGCCAGCGCCGCCCAGAAGGCAAGCGCGAAGCGCTTCGTCTCGACCGGCAAGAAGCTTTGCGAAGCCGGCAACGAACGTGCCGCCGCCAAGCAGTTCCGTGCGGCCCTGAAGGTCGCCGGCGTCGCCGAAGTCGAAGCCGACAGCCAGATGGCGGCGCGTTAACAGATAAGCCCAAGACACCAATCTCCGGTCCGTCCTCTCCCTCTCCCGACGGACCCCACTAACTGGGGCGGCACTCCTAACGAGGCCGCCCCATTTGTTTGTGCGGCCTACGCCTTGCGGCGATAGCGAAAATACCACACCTCGTGCCCCTGCGCGCGGGCCTTGGCTTCGTAGCGCGTTTCGGGCCAGCCGCCGGGGCGGACGAGAAAATCCTTCGCGTCCTTAGCCAGCCATTCGAACTGATGACGATGGCGGCGCATCACCATCAGCGCGTGCGCGAGATAGACCGGGTGATCGGTGCCGAAGCGGAATTCGCCGCCGGGCTTCAGCTTCGCGGCGATCAGGTCGACCGGGCCGTCGTTCATCATCCGCCGCTTCGCGTGACGCGCCTTCGGCCAGGGGTCGGGGTGGAGCAGATAGGCGAAGCTCAGCGCCCCGTCGGGAATCCGGCGCAGCACCTCGAGCGCGTCGCCATGATGGATGCGGACATTGCCGAGCGGCGGACGGGCGCCCCCTTTCCCCGCAAGATGGGGATCGCCCGATATGTGAACGAGCGCCTGCGCGACGCCGTTGACGAAGGGCTCGGCGCCGATGAAGCCATGATCGGGCAACATGTCGGCGCGCCCCGCCATATGCTCTCCGCCGCCGAAGCCGATCTCGAAATGCAGCGGTCGGTCGTGACCGAACAGGATATCCGCGGTCACCGGCCCCTCGGTCGGCACCGCGATCTGCGGGAGCAGATTGTCGACCAGATCCTGCTGGCCCGCGCGCAAGGGGCGGCCCTGCGCACGGCCATAGAGGCGGTTGAGGGTGGTCGGATCGCCAGGTTTGTGCGCTGTCATGCCGCGCGCCCTAGCCTTGGCTTGGGGCGCGGGCAAGGCCGTCAAGCGGCGAGCGCGGCCTTGAGCCTGTCGACCAGGTCGGTGCGCTCCCACGGAAAGGCATCGCCGGTAGCCTGGCGGCCGAAATGGCCATAGGCCGCCGTCTGCTTGTAGATCGGCCTGTTGAGGCCGAGGTGGGTGCGAATGCCCTTGGGCGTCAGGCGGACGAGCTGCGGGATCGCGGCTTCGAGCGCCGCCTCGGTCACGCCTTCGGCGGCGGTGCCGTGCAGGTCGACATAGATCGACAGCGGTTCGGCGACGCCGATCGCGTAGCTCAATTGGATGGTGCAGCGGCGGGCTAGCCCTGCGGCAACGATATTCTTGGCGAGGTAGCGCGTGATATACGCCGCCGAACGATCGACCTTGGTCGGGTCCTTGCCGCTGAATGCGCCGCCGCCGTGCGGGCTGGCGCCGCCGTAGGTGTCGACGATGATCTTGCGGCCGGTGAGCCCCGCGTCGCCGTCGGGTCCGCCGATTTCGAAGCGGCCCGTGGGATTGATGTGATAGACGGTGTTCGCGGTCAGCAGCTCGGCGGGCATGACGTCGGCGATGACGCCGAGCACATACTTGCGCAGCTCCAGATATTTCGCCTCGTCGCCCTCGCCGCCATGGAAATAATAGCCCGGTGCGTGCTGGGTCGACACGACGATCGCGGTCGCCTCGACCGGACGCTCATTGGCGTAGCGGAGCGTAACCTGGCTCTTCGCATCGGGTTCGAGGAAGGGCGCAATGCCCGCCTTGCGGTCGGCGGCCATGCGCTCGAGGATCTTGTGGCTGTAATCGAGCGTCGCGGGCATCAGGTCGGGGGTCTCGTCGCTGGCATAGCCGAACATGATGCCCTGATCGCCGGCGCCTTCGTCCTTGTCGGCGCCCTCATCGACGCCCTGCGCGATGTGAGCCGACTGGGCGTGCAGATTATTCTCGAAGCGGAACTCGTTCCAGTGGAAGCCCGACTGTTCGTAGCCGATCTCTTTCACGGTCTGGCGCACCGTCGTCTCGATCTCGTCGAGCGCGCCCGGCGCCCATTCGCCATTCTCGAACACACCTTTGCAGCGGATTTCGCCCGCGAGCACGACGAGCTGCGTCGTGGTCAGCGTTTCACATGCGACGCGCGCTTCCGGATCTTTCGACAGGAACAGGTCGACGATCGAATCGCTGATCTGGTCGGCGACCTTGTCGGGATGGCCTTCGGACACGCTTTCGGACGTGAAGAGGAAACTGTTGCGCATGGGAGCCTTCTTGGAACGAATATAAAGGAAGCTTTATGTCGGGGGCGCTGTTAGCGCCCGCGCCGGCGAAAGGCAATGGCAGCCGCGAGCAACAGCAGCGCGAAGGCGACGGGCAGCGCGTTGCCGTACCGCGCGAACAAGGTCGGGGCGTGCGCCTTCGGAACGACGGTGTCGATACGCCCCGACTGGTGCATCGGAACCGAATCGAGGATGCGGCCGTCGGCGTCGATCACCGCGCTGATCCCGGTCGGGGTCGCGCGGATGACGGGCAGCCCCTCCTCGATCGCGCGCAGCCGCGCCTGCGCCAGATGCTGCGGCGGCCCCCAGCTGCCGAACCAGGCGTCGTTCGACGGGTTGAAGATGAAATCGGGGCGATGCGCGCGGTCGACGACCTGGCCCGAGAAGATGATCTCATAGCAGATTTGCAACCCCGCCTTGCCGAAGCGGCCGAGGTTGAGCGTATGCGGGCCGGGGCCGGGCCAGAAATCGATGTCGCCGGGCGCAAGCCGCGACAGGCCGATCGCCGACAGCACCGGCCGCATCGGCAGATATTCGCCGTAGGGGACGAGGTGCGCCTTGTCGTAGCGCGGGCCGAGCGTGCCGTCGGCATGGACGGTCATCACCGCATTACGCGCTCCGATCGCGTCCCCGGCCCTGTCGAGTTCGAGTTTGAGCGCGCCGAGCAGCATCACGTCGTCGGGGTTCATCAGCGCCGTCAACCGCGCGCGCGCGGCGGCGGGCGAGCGGTCGTAATAGACGAGTGGGTAGCCGGTCTCCAGATAGTCGGGCACCGCCGCCTCGGGCCACAGGATCAGGCGCGGTTCCGCGGATTTCGGCGTGGTCAGCCGCGCGAGTTTTTCGAAATTGAGGTCGGCCTTGCTGCCTTCCCATTTGTCCTGCTGGCCGACGTTCGGCTGGACGACGGTGATGGGAATTGCCTTATTGGTTTCGGGGGCGCCTCGCGAACCAGCGGAGTTTACCATCAGGGCAAGTCCAGCGGCGCCCCAGCCAAGCCATAACGGGCCAAGCAGTCTAATAGACCTCCACCGCGGCCCTTGGCACATCAGCAACAGCCCACCTGCCGCGAGGCATATCAGTGCGCTGAGGCCATAAGTCCCGATAAACATCGCGGGCGCGGCATAAGGCGCTGCGACTGCTCCGAGCGGATTCCACGCAAACCCTGTGAACACCCAGCTGCGCAGCCATTCGGTCAGTGTCCACAGTGCAGCGAAGGCGAGAGTGAAGGAGAGCGTCGCCCCCGCGCAGGCGGGGGCCGCCGTCGGCTTTGCACCGCGCCCCGGTTCTTTGCTTCCCGCGGTCCCCGCCTGCGCGGCGACGACGTATCTTTGCACAGCCCACGCCCCCCATGCGGCGAGGGCCGGATAGACGGCGAGATAGAGCGACAGCAGGACCACCGCGATCCAGCCGAGCCAGGCGGGCATCGCCGCCTGATAGGTGAAGGCGGTGGCGATCCAGTTCAGGCCGATCGTGAAGTGCCCGACCCCGAACGCCCAGCCGATCCCCAGCGCGCCCGATCCTTTCGCGCTGCGTGCGACCAGCGCCATCAGGCTCGCCAGCGCGAGCAAGGTCAGCGGCCACAGGTGGAGCGGGGCGAAGCCGGTGGCGGATAGCGCACCGGCGAGGAGGGCCAGCGCCTTGGGTCGGCGGTCGGCGAAAGCGGCGATGCGGGAGGAGAGCGCGGTCACGCGCGCTGCTTTAGCGGCGCGCCGCGTGGCCCACAATGGCGCATGAGGGCGTCGGCGACGGGAAGGGGGGGGCACCGGGGTGGTGGAAGGGCACAGGGGACCATAGGCCACGCCAGACTGCACGTACCCCTCCACCATGCTTCGCATGGTCCCCCTCCCCGTGCCGGGGAGGATCGGCAACCTTCGCTCTCCAACCCAAGCCGGCCGTCGGACGATTCGATATCCATATTTTACCATATAGGTTATTTTTTATTGACATCGTCACGCTGTTATGGCACAACTATCACATCATGAAGAATTGCGATTCGGGCCGGCGCCCTTCCGATGCGGGAGGGTGATCCGGCCCGGATGCTTTGGGGAGAATGGCGATGGGGCAGGCGGGTACGACCACGGACGATACCGGCAATCCCCGTCCCGACCGCCGGCAGAAGGAGATTTTCCTCGATGCGCTGGCCGAATCCTCGAATGTCGCGGCCTCGGCGCGGGCGGCGGGGGTTTCGGCGAATGCGATGTACCGCGAGCGGCGGCGCAACACCGGCTTTGCGGCGCGCTGGCACGAGGCGCTGTGCGAGGGGTTCGCCCGGCTCGAGGCCGAATTGCTGTCGGAGGCGCTGATCGCGCCGACGGGGAATGTGAAGGAAGCGACGCTGAAATCGCGGGCACAGAAATATCGCCTCGGGCTCTCGCTGCTCGCGGCGCATCGCGCGGCGGTGCGCGGCGCGAAGCTCCCGCCGGCCGGGGCTGCGCCCAAAGGGAATGCGAAGGCCCGACTGCTCGCGAAACTGACCGCGATGCGGGCGCAGGTCGCCGCGGAGGAAGGCGGCGCCGGCGAAAAAGAGGATGGCGCGTCTTGAAAGGCCTCGACGAGGTGCTGCGGATGTCCGATGCCGATTTCGCGGCGTGGGGACACCGGCTTGGCGGCGACAAGGCGGCAAGCCTGCTCACCGACTGGAGCTGGTGGCGGCGCGCCGACCAATGCCCGCCCGCAGGCGACTGGCACGTCTGGATGCTGCTGGCGGGGCGCGGTTTCGGCAAGACGCGGACGGGGGCCGAGTGGGTGCGGGACTATGCCGAAGCGCATCCGGGGGCACGGATCGCGCTGGTCGCGGCCTCGCTGCACGAGGCGCGGCAGGTGATGGTCGAGGGGGAGAGCGGCGTGCTGGCGATCGCGCCCGACGCGGCGCGCCCAGAGTATGAGAGCAGCCTGAGGCGGCTGAGCTGGGCGAACGGAACGGTCGCGACCCTCTATTCGGCGGCCGAGCCCGACAGCCTTCGCGGACCCGAGCATAGCGCCGCCTGGTGCGACGAAATCGCCAAATGGCCGCAGGGCGAGGCGGCGTGGGACAATCTGATGCTGACGATGCGGATCGGCGGCGACCCGCGCGTTGTCGCGACGACCACCCCGCGCGGCGTGCCGCTGGTGCGGCGATTGATGACCGAGAAGGGGGTTGTGACGACGAGCGGGAACACCCGGACCAATCGCCACAATCTGGCGCCGCAATGGCTGACGACGATGGACAGGATCTATGGCGGGACGCGGCTGGGGCGGCAGGAACTGGAGGGCGAGCTGCTCGACGATGTCGAGGGCGCGCTGTGGACGCGGGCGCTGGTCGAGCGGTGCCGGGTCGAGGCCGATAGCATCGGCAAGCCGGTGCGGGTGATCATCGGCGTCGATCCGCCGGCGACGGCGAAGGGCGATGCGTGCGGGATCGTCGTTGCGGCGTTGCTCCGCGACGGGCGGCTAGCGGTCGTGGAGGATGCGAGCGTCGAGACGCCGCTGCCGGGGGTGTGGGCGCAGGCGGTCGCCGCGGCCGCGGCGCGCTGGGGTGCCGACCGGGTCGTCGCCGAGAGTAATATGGGCGGCGACATGGTCGAGGCGACGCTGCGCCAGGCCGACTGCGCGCTGCCCGTGGTGCCGGTGCATGCGAGCGTCGGCAAGGCGCGAAGGGCGGAGCCGGTCGCGATCGCCTATGAGCGCGGCGATGTGGTGCATGCGGGGGTGTTCGCGAGCCTGGAGGACCAGCTTTGCGGGTTGCAGATCGGCGGCGGCTATGCGGGGCCGGGGCGGTCGCCCGATCGGGCGGATGCGTGCGTATGGGCGCTGGCGGCTTTGCTGGAGGGGCGGCGGAGGGGGCTGGTGCCGGGGGTGCGAGTGGTTTGAAAGGCGGATTTGCAACTAGAAGGTCGAATCCCTCGAAATCAAATTATCCCCACTGGATAATTTTCTTGCCGGCGGAGGTCGGCCTGTGCGAAAGATTCGCACGGCGAAACTCGCGAGAGTGGTAGCCGTCCTACCCGTTCTGCTCCGCCTAGAAGTCGAACGAATACTGGTTAGGCCAACGCCGGGTATGAGCAGTCACGTGCTCGACCTGGCCAAGGCGCCAGCGCTTATATGCCCGTACGAATACGCGCTTCATAAGCTGTCTCCTTTTTGAAGTGGGATTGAGCCCACACTCCGGAAGGCCTCGTGCCTCCGCGCCGTTCAGAGGCAAGGTTCCGGTCAAAAAGGTTTGTAGGACGACTACCGATAATCTGGATAAGCGAGCAGGAACAAATAGCCAATCATGAACATTGGCCATTTCCATCCATCGGTCTCGCGCCATGGGGATAAGTGGGAATAATTCCCCTCATCAGTTTCGCACATTTTAAGCACAAGGTCGGAGGATCATCATGAACTGGTTTGGCCGCAAGGCCGCGCAGCATCCTGCGCGGCCTGCTTTGTCGCGGGCGTATGGGAGCTGGGGTGCGCCTGCGCCGCTCACTTGGGAAGCGCAGGTTCGCGAGGGCTACTTGTCCAATGCCATCGTGCAGCGGGCGGTACGGCTCGTGGCCGAGGCGGCGGGATCGGCGCCTTTGGTGGCGAGCGATCCGGGGTTGGCGGCGCTCGTTTCCGCGACGTCGGGCGGGCAGGGGCTGGTCGAGACTTTGGCGTCGCAGCTGCTGCTGCACGGCAATGGCTATGTGCAGATCCTGACCGATGGCGCGGGCGCGCCGGCGGAGCTGTTTGCGCTGCGGCCCGAGCGGGTGACGGTCGAGGCCGATGCGCGGGGGTGGCCGGTGGCCTATCGCTACAAGGCGGGTGGGTCGGCCGCGGTGCTGCCCGCCGAGGATGGCGCGGGGCGCGTCGCGGTGGTGCATGTGAAGGCGCTGCATCCGCTCGACGATCATTATGGCGCCGGGTGTCTGGGTGCGGCCTCGGGCGCGATCGCGGCGCATAATGCCGCGGCGCGGTGGAACGCGGCGCTGCTCGAGAATGCGGCGCGGCCTTCGGGGGCGCTGGTCCATGATCCGGGCGACAAGGGCATGCCTTTGTCGGCGGAGCAAGTGGATCGGCTGCGCGAGGAGCTGGCCGAGAGCTTCGCGGGCGGCGCGAATGCGGGGCGGCCGTTGCTGCTCGAAGGTGGGCTGAAGTGGCAAGCCTTGTCGCTGTCGCCCGCCGAGATGGATTTTCTGGCGCTGAAAGATTCGAGCGCGCGCGAGATTGCGATGGCGTTCGGGGTGCCGCCGATGCTGCTCGGGCTGCCGGGCGATGCAACCTATGCCAATTACCGCGAGGCCAATCGCGCGCTGTGGCGGCTGACGGTGTTGCCGCTCTGCGCGAAGATTCTGGGGGCGGTGGCGCAGGGGCTTTCGGGGTGGTTCGAGGGCGCGGAGCTGCGCGTCGATCTGGATAAGGTGCCGGCGCTGGCCGAGGACCGGATGGCGCTGTGGCGCGAGGTGTCGGCGGCGGACTGGCTGAGCGCGGACGAGAAGAAGGAGCTGTTAGGGCTCGGGTAGCCTTTTTGTCAATTCTCACACGAAGACACAAAGAGGGCAGTTCGCCCGAGCGACCTGGTGTGGTTCCGTGAAGCGGCTTTACCCGATCTTGAAAGGCCGCCTGACGGCGGCGGATCGGGCCTCCTCTTTGTGTCTTTGTGCGAGCCAATTTTAGGACATCGACATGGACGAAGATGAAGCGCTGGCGCGGTTGATCGCGCTGGCGGGAACGAGTGCGCCCGACGCGGCGCTGTTGCGCGCGGTGGTCGAGGAGGCGAGCGAGCTGGGGGCGCGGCGGGCGCTGGCGCGGCTGGGGCTCGCCGATGCGGCGGCGCGCGACGATGTGATCGATTTGCGCCAGCTGCTCGGCGCGTGGCGCGATGCGAAGAAGAGCGCGTGGGCGGCGGTGGTCGACTGGGCGGTGCGCGGGGTTCTGGCGCTCTTCGTCGTCGGGCTGGCGGTGAAGCTGGGGTTGCCGGGGCTGCTGAAGTGACGGTGCGCTTTGCGGGCTATGCATCGGTGTTCGACCGCGTCGATCGCGGGGGCGATGTGGTGCGCAGCGGGGCTTTTGCCGCGACGCTGAAGGAAGGGCGCGCGGTGCCCTTGCTGTGGCAGCACCGAGCGGGGGCCGTCGTCGGTGCGATCGAGACATTGGCGGAGGATGCACGCGGGCTGCGCGTGGTGGCGCGGGTGACGCATCCGGCGGCGGCGAAGCTGGTCGCGCGCGGCGCGCTGACGGGGCTGAGCTTTGGCTATCGGGTGCGCGCGGCGCGTGGGGACAATCCGCGCGAGTTGGTGGCGCTCGATCTGGCGGAGGTGAGCCTGGTGGCGGCGCCGATGCAGCCGCTCGCGCGGGTGATTCAGGTGGTGAAGGAGTGACAAGCATGGACGATATGGAAGTGAAGGCGGATGCGCTCGATGGGGCGTTCGATGCGGTGCTGGCGGCCGAAGCGGTCGACGAGCTGAAGGCTTCGGTCGCGGCCTTGAAGGCGCAGGTCGATGCGCAGGCCGTGGCCGCGTCGCGGTTGCCGCTCGACGGGGCGAAGGCGGCCGATCCGGCGCGCGATGCCTTTGTCGAGCGATACCTGCGGCGTGGGATCGACGCGGGGGTCGAAATGAAGAGCCTGTCCGGGGCGTCGGGCGGCGAGGGTGGTTTTGCGGTGCCGCGCGAGATCGACGGTAGCATCGCCGCGACCTTGAAGACTTTGTCGCCGATCCGCAGCATTGCGACGGTCGTGCAAACGGGGACGAGCGGGTATCGCAAGCTGGTCGCGACGGGGTCGATGGGGACGGGCTGGGTCGGCGAGACCGCGGCGCGGCCCGAAACCGCGACGCGCAGCTTTGCCGAGATCGTGCCGCCGACGGGTGAACTCTATGCCAATCCGGCGGCGAGCCAGGCGATGCTCGACGATGCGATGTTCAACGTCGAGGACTGGCTGGCCGAGCAGTTGGGGCGCGAGTTCGCGATCGCCGAGGGCAGTGCGTTCGTGAACGGCAACGGGACGAACCGGCCGAAGGGGTTCCTCACTTATACCGCGACGAACGAGACCGACAGCATCCGCGCCTTCGGGTCGCTGCAATATCTCGCGACGGGCAATGCGGGCGCCTTTCCGGCGTCGAACCCGCAGGACAAGCTGGTCGAGCTGGTCCATTCGCTGAAGGCGCCGTACCGGCAGGGGGCGTGCTGGGTGATGAATTCGGATACGCTGAGCCGCATCCGCAAGTTCAAGACCGCCGACGGCGCCTTCATCTGGCAACCGGGGATGGTCGAGGGGCAGGCGGCGACCCTGCTCGGCTATCCGGTGGTCGAGGCCGAAGACATGCCCGATGTCGCCGCGAACAGCCTGTCGATCGCCTTCGGCAATTTCCGCGCCGGCTACCTCGTCGCCGACCGCGGTGAGACGCGCATCCTGCGCGATCCGTTCAGCAACAAGCCATTCGTGCATTTCTATGCAACCAAAAGGGTGGGCGGTGCGATCATCGATTCGCAGGCCATCAAACTGATGAAGTTCGCCGCCAGCTAAGCAGCGCTGGTGCGCGAAGGGCGCCCGGCCCTGGCTCCCTTCCCTTTCGGGATCGGGCCGGGCGCCAACTTTCGGGCCGAGATTGGGCGCAGGACGGGCTGCAAATCCCCCTCTTCTGCGCTTCCGCTGCTCACGTGCAGAAGCACGCTGCGCTACGGTTTTCGAAGAGCGGGATTTTCGCCTCGCCCTGCGCCAAATCTCGACCCGAAAGTCCGACCCCAAACCCTTTATAGCGGAAGGACGGCGGTGCCATGCCGGTGACGATGGATGAGGCGCGTGCCTGGCTTCGGCTGGGCGCGGCGGATGAGGATGCGCTGGTCGAGCGGCTGATCGGCGCGGTGACGAATATGTGCGAGGCGTTCACGGGCCAGTGGCTTCTGGCGCGGGACGAGGCCGAGGTGCTGACTGTGCGGCGGCAGACGGCGCGGCTCGCGGCGCGGCCGGTGGTGGCGGTCGATATGGTGGCGCGGATCGATACGGGCGGCGACGAGGTCGTGCTCGATCCCGCCGACTATCGGGTCGACATCGCCGACGGGCTGGCAGCGGTGATGGTGGCGGGCGCGACCGATGGAACGCGGTTGCGCGTCGCCTATCGCGCCGGGATGGCGGAGGCTGCCGCGGATGTCCCCGCCGCGATCCGGCATGGCATACTGCGCATGGTGCAGCATCTGTACGAAGCGCGCGACGATGCGAAGGCCGATCCGCCCGCGGCGGTTGCGGCGCTGTGGCAGCCGTGGCGGCGCATCGCGCTGGGCGCTGGCCGATGACGGGCGCCGAACAGGCCGTGCGCGGCCGGGCGCTGATGCTGCTGAAGGCCGACGCCGCGCTCGCCGCGTTGGTGCACGGCGTGTTCGACGGCGTCCCGGCGCGGGCGAGTGCGCCCTATGTCTCGGTCGGCGCGGCCGAGGGCAGCGACTGGGGAACCAAGGACCGGGCGGGGCGCGAGGTGCGGTTGAGCGTGGTGCTGCACGGCCGGGGCGCGGGGCTCGACGATGCCGCGGCGGGGCGGATCGACGCGGCGGTGGGCGGGCTGCGCGGTGCCGCCGAGGGTTGGGAGATCGTCGCCGCGCGGGTCGTGCGGACGCGGTTCGCCTTCGCGCGCGAGGGTGGGTGGCGGCACGAATTGGTGGTGCGGTGCCGGTGCCTGGCGGATTAGGGGGCGGCGATCGAAGGCGGCCCTTCCGGGGCGGGCCGGCTCTATCGCGGGGTGCGCCACCTTATCTTGTTGACATAGAAGGCGGGCACGGCGACTCCGGCGGCATTCCTGGCGGGTCGAAAAGCGGCGCGGGCGAACAACAGGTCGCAGGTTCGCTTGTCAAGGCTGGCGAATCCCGAGCTGACGAGAATCCGGCATCCCGTTACGGCGCCATCGGCGTCGATACCGAGCAGGAAGGTTGTCGTGCCCTCATTCTTGCGGGCAAGATCGAGCGGGGGATAATCGTCGTTGGTGGCCCAGCGCGCGGCATTGTTTGCGGGTTCCGGCCGCCCAGACAGCGAACGGATCTGCTGCGGATCGAAGCCCCAGCTTGCCACGAGATCGTCCTCGCACGCTTCGAGAGCCTTGATGGCGTCGGCAGCGTTCGGCAGATCGAACGCCACCTTGAGGTTTTTTGTGCCCGTCACGCTGATGCGGTGGTCTTTCCTGAGCGCCGCGATGATGAGGCCATCGGGATCGTTCCAGGCAACCGCGTGTCCGCTGTCGTCGGCGACCATATAGGGATTGGTCTTGAAATGGTACGTTGAAGCCGACGGCTCTAAGGCAATCGTGATCGTCGTGGCAGAGGAATAGGAAGGCATATCCGGGCCATATAAGGTCCAGTCATATCCGGTGAAGCTCCAGCTACGCTTCACTTCCAGACGATCGTCCCGATCGGCCGTTCCCATGTGGCGGATCAGTCGGCAGCTGCCGACACCATAATCCACCTCCCAACGGGGGCCGGCTTCAGGATCGGCCGCCGCGGCAGGGGCTGGCAGGCGGCCGCCGGAGCACATGGTCATCAGCGTCACGGCGATCAGACGTCGGGGGAGCCGACTCGTTGCGATTTTCATGGATAATATCGTCCATAGGGAGGCGATGGCCAAAGAAGGGCGCAACCCTGGCGCGAAGCCGGAGTAACGGCATCGCGCGGGGCTGCCACCACGGCTATTGGTGGCGGGAGCCGCTCAATCGCCCGGCATGGTTCCCGTCGAGGAGTAATCCTTGAACTTGTCGGTGAAGTTCGCGTGATAATCCTCGACCTGCATGTCGGCATTTTCGGCGGCATCGGCGGCGGAATCGCCGGCGGCGCGGTTGGCCGCGGTGACCGCCGCGCGGAACGCCGAGCGTTCGCTGTCGCACGCGCCCTTCAGCGACATTTCATATTCGGCTTCGCCCATCTTGGCTTCGAGCGATTTCTTCATGTGCTCGCGTAGGCATTTGGTGAAGGCGGCACGCGTCGTGTCGACGCTGCCGGCCCCCGCCGGCGCCGCGGTTGCCAACAACAAGGCCGTGATCAGCATCCTGCTTCTCCCCATTTGCAGAACTTTTTATGTTGAGGAGGTTAGACGATGGCAATCGAAAATGGGAGCGCTTTTCTGTTAAAGATCGGTAATGGTTCGGCGCCGCCGGTCTTTGCCACCGTGGCCGGATTGCGCACGACGCAATTGTCGGTGAACGGCGAGGCGGTGAACGTCACAACGAAGGATTCGGGCGGCTGGCGCGAGTTGCTGTCGGGCGCCGGGGTGCGATCGGTTTCGGTCAGCGCGGCGGGGATTTTTACCGGCTCCGATGCCGAGGTGCGGCTGCGCGGTCATGCGCTGTCGGGGACGATCGACGATTATGAGCTTAGCTTCGAAAGTGGCGAGCGGATGCGCGGGCGCTTCCTGGTCGCGCGGCTCGATTATGCCGGCGATTATAGTGGCGAGCGCAATTACACGCTGAACCTGGAAAGCAGCGGCGCGGTGGTGAGCCTGTGAGCGCGGCCAACGCGCTGAGGGGCGAGGCGGCGCTGCGTGTCGGCGCGCGTTCGCTGGTATTGCGGCCGAGCTTTGCCGCGCTTGTCGCGGCGGAGGAGGAGCTGGGGCCGCTGTTCGCGCTGGTCGAGCGCGCGGCCGATGGACGGCTCGGCCTTGGCGAGCTGACGGCATTGTTCTGGCATTGCATCCGGGACCGCGACGCGGGGATGACGCGCGAGGAGGTCGGCGAGGCGCTGGTCGAACAGGGGCTCGCCGCGGTGACGCCTGCGCTGCGGGTGCTGCTGGGGCAGATATTGCAGGGACGCTGAGGTGACCGACGAACGGTTCGCGGCTGCGACGCTGCCGCTGCTGGGATTGATGGCGCGCGCGCTCGGCTGGCGGCCGGACGAATTCTGGAGCGCGACCCCGGCCGATATCGCGGCGGTGTTGGGAAGCTGGCGCGAGGGCGATGCGGCCGCGCCGGTCGACCGGATGGAGCTGGCAGCGATGATGGAGCAATTTCCCGATGGATGAGATGGACGATCTGTTCGGCGCGATGCGCGGCGACGCAGCGGGGTTCCGGCGCGAGGTTGCGGCGCTGCGCGCCGAAATCGGCGGGCCGCTGGTCAGCGAGGCGGAGCGGGCGGGGCAGGCGATCGAGCGGGCGCTGACCCGCGCGATCCTGACCGGCAAGCTGGGGTTCGAGGATCTGAAGCGGCTGGCGCTGTCGGTGATGGCCGACATTGCGCGCGCCGCGATCCAGAGCGGCATCGGGGCGATCCTCGGCGGCGGCTCGGGCGGCGGCGGTGGCGGCCTGCTCGCGCTGGGGCAGGGGATCGCATCGTCGGTATTCGGTGCGCCGGGGCGGGCGACCGGCGGGCCGGTCAGTGCGGGGCGCGCGTACCGCGTCGGCGAGCGCGGCCCCGAATATTTCGTGCCGACGTCGAGCGGGCGGATCGAGACGGGCGGGAGCGCCCGCACGATCGCGATCACCGTAAATGTTCGTGGTGATGCAGGCAGTGAACCAAAACGGTTGGAACAGACGGGGCGGCAGATTGCGCGCGCGGTTCGTCGCGCGGTCGCTGCGGGGGAAGATTGATGGGCTGGGCGCTCGTCGCGGCCGCCGAGCCGCATCATCGCAAGGGGTGGCTGAAACGCTTCGATCCGCGCTTCTGGACCGTCGATTTCGCGCGGCCGATGATGGCGAGCGTCGCGACGCCGCACGATCCGGCCGCGGCGCAGGCGCTGCGCGTCGAGGCGGTGTTCTATAACCGGCAAGATCTGGCGGGGCTGATCTGGGAGGCCGAGGATCGCTGGGACCATCCGCTGCTCGCCTATGAAACAAGCCGCGATTTCCGGCACACGCAGCTCCGCTTTCGCTGGCGGTCGGGCGGGATCAAGCCGCTCGATGCGCTGCATGGACCGACCTTGACGATCGAGGGGCGCGACGCGGCGGGCGAGGCGCGCGCCTGGTATGTGCGGCTGTGGAATTATGCGGTCGGGACGCCCGAAGATGCGGTCGTGACGCTCGATTTCGACGCTCTCGACGGCGGATTCCTGTTGCCCGGCGAGGCCGACCCTGTGTGGGCCGGCGATGTCGACCGGATGTTCATCTCGCTGGTTTCGCCGGCCTATGACGGGAGTTCGGCGCTGCTCGCCGCGCCCGCCGAGGGCTGGGCCGAGATGAGCGCGATCATGTGCAGCGGGTCGGGATCGGTGCTGGCGATCGGCGATGCGGTGCTGCCCGAGCAGGGACTGGGAATCGCAAGCGGCTATGACGACAGCTATCATCTGACGCCGGCTCGGCTGGTGCGGCAGATCGTGCAATTGGGCTATCGCGGCGATGTCGTCCATTATGTCGGGATGAGCCATTATATGCGGCTCGAAGCGCTGGGCGGCGGATATTATGCGAGTCTGGCCGGGGGCGTGCTCAATGCGCCGTGCGCGGCGTGGCACGTCGGGTTCGCGGCGGAATGCGCGGCAGCAGGGCTGGGGCTGATCTGGTCGCTATCCTACGAATATTTCGACGCTTATTGCTGGAACGACTGGAAGCAGCGCGCAGCCGACGGCTCGCCGGCGCTGACCGGATGGACGCCGCCCTCGACACTGCTGTCGCCCGCGCATGCGGGCGCCATGGGCTATCTGCAGCTCGTTGCGCGAAGCTTTGTCGCGATCGGGGCGGCGGCGGGGCTGGACGTGAAGTTTCAGGTCGGTGAACCCTGGTGGTGGATCGCGTCCGGGGGACGAATTTGCGCTTATGATGCGGCGACGACGGCGGCGCTGGGGCCGGCGAGCGTCGCGATTGCCGATGTGCGGGGGAGCCTGAGCGTCGCGCAGCAGGCGATGCTCGATGCTCTCGGTGAATTGCTCGCGACCTCTACCGCGGCGCTGGTTGCGGCGGCGCGCGACGAGGCGGGTGCGGCGGGGCTCGTCAGCCACCTGCTCGTCTATCTGCCGACGGTGCTCGATGCGGCAGCGCCCCAGGTGCGGCGGGCGAATGTGCCGGCCGGCTGGGCAGCGCCGGCCTTCGACGTGCTGCAGCTCGAGGATTACGACTGGGTGACCGGCGGGCGGGGGGCCGAGACGGCGCGGGCGCGCGAAGCGATGGCGGACCGGCTCGGCTATCCCGCCGAAGAGCAGCATTATTTTTCGGGCTTCGTGCTGCGCGGCGAGGATCGCGCGCAGTGGGCGGCGATTGCCGATGCCGCCGATGCGGCACGGCGTGCGGGGGTGGCGCGGGCGTTCGTCTGGGCCCTGCCGCAGGTGGCGCGCGACGGGTTCGTGAGCTTTGACGGGGAGGATGCGGTGCAGGCTTATGATGCGGTGGATTTCCCGCTCGCGATCGGGCGCGAGGCGATGGTCGTAACCGAATTTTCGACGCAGATCGTGAGCTCGCCCTCGGGGCATGAGCAGCGCGCGAGCGAATGGGCCGAGGCGCGGATGCGCTATGACGCGGGGCCGGGGGTGCGGTCCGAGAGCGACGTGCGCGCGCTCGCCGATTTTTTTCGCGCCCGGCGCGGCGCGGCGCGGGCGTTTCGCTTCCGCGATCCGTTCGACCATGGCTCGGCCGCGGATGGCGGGCTGCCGGGGCCCGGCGACCAGCTGCTGGGCGTCGGCGACGGGAGCCGGCGGCAATTCGCGCTGGTGAAGCGCTATGGCGCGGGCGAGGCGATGCAGGTTCGGAGCATTCGCCTGCCGGTTGCGGGCAGCGTGCGCGTGTCGGTCGACGGGATCGAGACGGCGGCATTCGCCGTCACGGACGAGGGCGAGGTGCTGCTCGACGCCCCGCCGGGGTCGGGGATCGCGGTGCGGGCGGGATATTTGTTCGACGTGCCGGTGCGCTTCGCCGAGGACCGGCTGGAGGTCAGCCGCGCGACCTTCCTCGCAGGCGAGCTCGCGAGCGTGCCGCTGGTCGAGGTGCGCGCGCCATGGTGAGCGGGTCCGGCGGGAGCGCGCCGGGCTGGCTGCGCGAGGAGTTGGTGACGCTCGCCTGGTGCTGGCGGCTGTCGCGGCGCGACGGGGTGGTGATCGGGCTGACCTCGCACGATCATGACCTGATCGTCGGCGGCGTCCCCTATCGCGCGGCGCCGGGTATGAAGCCGTCGGCGCTGGAAACGAACGACAGCCTCGATGCGGCGACGATGGACCTTGAAGGGGCGGTGACGAGCGACGCGATCGCGGCCGCCGACCTTGACGCGGGGCGGTGGGACGGCGCCGGGCTTGAGCTGTTCGTGGCCGACTGGACCGCGCCCGAGGTTGCGCCGGTGACGGTAGCGCGCGGGTCGTTGGGCGCGGTCGAACGGCGGGATGCGGCCTTTACGGCGGAGCTGCAGGGCGTGACGCGGCGGCTCGATGCGCCGGTTTGCCCGGCGACTTCGCCGTCGTGCCGCGCGCGGCTGGGCGACCGCGCATGCCGGGTCGACCTCGCGCCGCGCACGCATGTGCGGCGCGTCGTCGCGATCGAGGGGCGCCGTGTCATGCTCGATATGCCGGTTGCGGCAGGCACGATGGCCTTTGGCGAACTGCTCTGGATGGAGGGGCGGGCATGTGGATTGGCGAGCCCGGTGGTGGCCGAAGACGCGGAAGAGCTGATGCTGGCGGAGATGCCGCCGTTCGTGCCCGCGCTTCCCGTGCGCGTTCGACTGGTCGAGGGATGCGACCGGCGGCTCGCGACATGCCGCGACCGTTTCGCCAACGCCGTCAATTTTCGCGGCGAGGCGCATTTGCCGGGGAATGACCTGCTGACGCGCTATCCCGGTGGTTGAGGCCTTGGGCGCGCGCGCCTTTGCGGCAGCGCGGACGATGGTGGGGGTGCCGTTCCGCGCGCAGGGGCGTGACCCGCGGTACGGGCTGGATTGCGTGGGGCTGGTCTGGGCCGCCTATGCGGCGGTGGGGTGCGCATTGCCGGCACCCGATGACTATCCGCTGCGCGGGTGGCGCCGCGGCCGGATTGTTGCCGCGCTGATGACGGCAGGGTTCCGGGCGGTGTCCGATCGGGCTGACGGCGACGTGGCGCTGATCGGGCTTTCGGCCGGGCAGCATCATCTGGGGGTCATCGGGCCCGCGAGGTTGGTTCACGCGCATGCCGGGCTGCGGAGGGTCGTCGAGTCGCCTTCGGACGATGTCATGCGCGCGGCCGCCCGGTGGCGGCTCGAACAATAGGGGGTAAGGATGGCGACTTTGGTGCTGACGGTGGTCGGCGGGATCGTCGGCGGGCCGGTCGGCGCGGCGCTGGGCGCTGCGATCGGGCAGCAGGCCGATGCCGCGATCTTCAGGCCGAAGGGCCGCGAAGGGCCGCGGCTTGCCGACCTGAAGGTCCAGGCGTCGACCTATGGCCAACAGATCCCGAAGCTGTTCGGGACGATGCGCGTGGCGGGCAGCGTGATCTGGGCGACCGACCTGATCGAACGGCGGACGAAACGCGGCGGCGGCAAGGGGCGGCCGTCGACGACCGAATATAGCTATTCGGTGTCGCTCGCGGTCGCGCTGTCGTCGCGTCCGATCCGCGCGATCCGCCGGATATGGGCCGACGGCAATTTGCTGCGCGGTGCCGGCGGGAGTTTCCGGGAGCGCTGCACCTTTCGCTGGCATGACGGGAGCGAGGACCAGCCGGCGGACCCGCTTGTCGCCTCGGCGGTCGGGATCGGCTCGGCGAGCGCGTTTCGGGGTCTGGCCTATGCGGTGTTCGAGGAGCTTGAACTCGCCGGCTTCGGCAACCGCATCCCGTCGCTGACCTTCGAAGTCGAGGCCGACGACGCTGCGGTCGATGGCGGGTTTGTCGGCGATGTGCTGTTGGGAGAGGCGGGGCGCTGCGTGGGGAACTGGCCGATTGCGGGCTATGCGGCGTCGGGCGAACGGGCGCGTGAGGCGTTGGCGCCGCTGTTCGCGGTCGACGGTGTCCGGCTCGCCAGTGGTCCGGCGGGGTGGCGGCTGGCGCCCGCCGCGGCGTCCGAACCGTCGATGCTGTCCGATTTTGCCGAAATGCGCCGTGCGGTCCGCGATGCGGATCGGGTCGAGCAGCGTCGCGCGCCGCTTTCGTCGCTGCCCGGGCTTGTGAACCTGCGGTATTATGAGCCCGCGCGCGATTATCAGCTGGGTCAGCAGTCGGCCGAAGTCGCGGGAGGCGGCGTGCGCGAGGAGCGTGTCGACCTGCCCGCCGCACTGCCCGCCGAGTCCGCGTATGCGCTGGCGCACGCGCTTGCCCGAGCGGCGGCGGACGACCGTGAAACCTGTATCTGGCGGGCCGACCTCGCGGCGCTGGCGCTACCGATCGGCGGGCCGGTCGTGCTCCCCGACGGAAGTGCCTGGAGGAGCGTGTCGCGAACGGTGCGGGGCGGGGAGGTGATGCTCGAGCTATGTCGTCATCAGCCGCTGCCGGTAACCGCGATCGATGCCGATGGTGGGCAGGCCGTAACACCGCCCGACTGGCCCGACGGCGAAACTGTCGTCCATCTGTTCGATTGCCCGAACATCGGGACCAGTCCAGCCTCCGCCCCGCGTCTGCTGGTCGCCGCGGCGGGTAGCAATGCGGGATGGCGCGGCGCCGATATCTGGATTTGTCCTGCCCCCGATGCCGAGCCGATCGCGCTCGGGATGGTGCGCCCCGCCGCCGCGCTTGGCGCGTTGGCGGGCGCGGTGCCTGCCTCGGGCGGCGCGTTGATTGACCTTGCAAACGATCTTGTCGTAACGCTCGTCAATCCGTCCATGATGCTGGAATCGGTTGAAAATTCTGCGCTTCTCGGTGGCGCCAACCGCGCGATGCTGGGAACCGAGATGCTGCAGTTCGGAACGGCGGAACGAATCGGCGCCGCGGAATGGCGGCTTTCGCGATTGCTGCGCGGGCGCGGCGGGTCGGAGATCGCCAGTCATCCCGCCGGTACGCCGTTCGTCCTCCTCGACGATATCGCGTTGTTGCCGGTTCCCGATGCCGTCGCGCAACTGGTCGAGAGCGGGTCGGCGGTGCTGCAATGGGCCGGGCGGGCAAGCACGGCGGTTGCCGAGGCTCCGCTGCCGGCCGTGGGGCAAGCGCTGGCGCCGCTCCCCCCGGTGCATGGCCGGGTGCGCCCCGATGGCGCGGGGGGCTTTGCTGTCGAATGGACGCGATGCAGCCGCTTCGACACCGGGTGGCGCGATCATGTCGACCTGCCCCTTGGCGAAAGCCGCGAAGCCTGGGAGATCGCGCCGGTGCCGCCGGTACCGGGCGCCGGTCCATGGACGGCGACCGCGCAGGCCCTGCACCTTGACGCGGCGGCCGTCGCGAGCCTGCCGGTTGCGGCAGTGCTTGCCATTCGACAGCTCGGCGACCTGGGCCGTTCGCGGCCGCTTTTCCTTACGCTCGCTGATGGGACCGGATGATGACCGATATGCTTGCTACCCCTCGTTTCACCCTGCCATTACTTGCCGTCGCGCAGGCGCAGAAGGAGGTAACGCACAATGAGGCGCTTGCCCTGCTCGATGCCTTGCTGCATCCGGCGGTCGAAGCCGGACCTGTTGCGACGCCGCCGCTGGCACCGGTGGCCGGTGAGTGCTGGCTCGTCGCAGCCGGAGCGGACGGCGAATGGTCGGGGCGAGGAGGGACTATCGCGATCCGGACCGACGGCGGCTGGCGGTTCGTCGCGCCGCGCGGCGGGATGCGCATCATCCGGCTGAGCGACGGGGCGATGCTGCGCTTCGAGGGCGGGCTATGGATCGGTCCCGCGGCGATTCCGGCTCCCGCCGGGGGCGCGACAGTGGACGTCGAAGCCCGCGCCGCCATCGCGGCGCTGCTGTCGGTCCTCGACGCGCATGGTATTCTGAAATCAGGCTGATTTTGCCAATATTGATCTGTTAAGTGCGACTTTTTGGCAACAGATTGACGATTTGTTAGCTTGCACGGAACCAAAGGGACGAGTAGGACGTCTGTCGAGACGTAAATCTCAATTGAAAGGGGAATCTACTATGAGGAAGCTTGCCGTCGCTGTGGCGTTGGCCTCCACTGCCCTGGCGTCGCCAGCTTTGGCGCGCGACAACTCCTGGTATGTCGGTGTTGGTGGTGGTGTGATGATCATCGAGGACATGGACCTCGACATCGGTGCCATCGATAACGCCGCAAACCTCAATCATCGCAATGGCTATGACGTTGAAGGCACCGTCGGATACGATTTCGGAGGCTTCCGCGCGGAAGTCGAGGTCGGCTACCGCGAAGCCGACATCAAGTCGGGCAGCTTCTCGGCGCCGGGTATCCCGCAGAGCCCGAGCGGTGCTGGCGCGCCCTTCATCGGTTCGACCGCGCTGAATGGCGATTCGAATGCGCTGAGCTTCATGGTCAACGGCCTGCTCGACTTCGGCGACGATGATGGCCTGCAGGGCTTCATCGGCGGTGGTGCGGGTGTTGCGCGCGTCTCGGTCGAGCCGGTCTTTGCCGGTCCGTTCCTCGACGATTCGGACACCGGCTTCGCTTGGCAGGCGATCGCGGGTATCCGCGCTCCGCTCACCAAGAACTGGGATGTCGGCCTGAAGTATCGCTTCTTCAACGCCAGCGGGATCGACCTGGTCGACCAGGTTGGCCGCGACGTTTCGACGCGCTTCCGTTCGCACTCGATCCTGGGGACGCTGACGTACAACTTCGGTGGCGCTGAACCGCCGCCGCCCCCGCCGCCGCCGCCGCCGCCCCCGCCGCCCCCGCCGCCCCCGCCGCCGCCTCCGCCGCCGGCTGTGTGCGAGCCTGGGCCGTACATCGTGTACTTCGACTGGGATCAGTCGAACATCACGCCGGAAGCGGCTGCTACGCTCGACAACGCGATCAGCGCTTACAACCGGGGCTGCTCGGGTACGCAGGTTTGGCTCGCCGGTCACGCCGACCGTTCGGGTTCGGCCAAGTACAACGTCGGTCTGTCGCAGCGCCGCAACGATGCGGTTCGCAGCTACCTGACCGCTCGCGGTATCTCGGACGGCTCGATCTCGGCCGAAGCGTTCGGCGAATCGCGTCCGGCCGTTGCGACCGCCGACGGCGTCCGCAACGACCAGAACCGCCGCGTGGAAATCAAATACGGTCCGGGTTCGGGCATGTAAGATTTCCAACCCGGTTCGGGTTTGAAGACAAGAGGGGCGGTACCGGAAGGTGCCGCCCCTTCTTGTTGGGCCGATGCGGCCGGCCCGACGCGTAGCGCTTTTTATTTGCTCTTTGCGTATAATGTTATACCGTAACAGCAGGTCGAGGCTTTCCCGGTGGACGCCTCAGCCCAAGGTACGGGGATGGTGCCTGGACTCGGGCCGCCCTGCGAGATGGGGAGACACAAGATGCGCAAGCTTCGCAGCCGCTTCCACCAGAGCATTTTTCGCGCCGATCCCAATGGCGATCCCGACATCAACACAACGCCCCTGATCGACGTGATGCTGGTGATGCTCGTGATGTTCATCATCACGATCCCGCCGCCGACGCACAGCGTCGACATCACGCTTCCGCAGGGGCCGGATGTAACAGGCAAAGTCCTCGACGAAAATCGCGTCACGATCGATACGGCCGACACGATCCGCTGGAATGGCGAGGCGGTCGACCTTGCCCAGCTCGGGCAACTCGTGAAGCTCGCATCGGAGCGCACCAAACAGCCGGTGCTGATGTTCGAACCCGACGCACGCGCGCGCTATTTGCGCGTCGACGAGGCGATTGGCGCGATCCGGCGCAATGGCGGCGAGAAGCTCGCCTTTCCGGGCATCCGCAAATATGGCGGGCTGATCTAGCCGCGTTATCTGTTGGTGGCTATCGGGTGGTTTCCCGACAGTCGTCACCCCGGACCCTTCGACAGGCTCAGGACAGGCTTGATCCGGGGTCCATGACTTCGACGCTGGGATGGATCCGGGATCAAGTCCGGGATGACGGAGCGGGAAGCATCCTCCCTGTCGCGTAGCGATGGGGAGGGGGACCGCCGCCACAGGCGGTGGTGGAGGGGCCGCAGCAGCGGCGCCATTGCCCCTCCGTCAGCGCTTCGCCAAGGGCGAAGTTTATCCTGAGCGCCTGCAAGGCAGTCGAAGGGCGCTGCCACCTCCCCATGGCTGCGCCAAAGGGAGGAACGAATGTCCACCTTCGGTCGAAAGCCGACGCGTCAGGCCGACGGCACGGTCCCCGGTCGCAGATACTGCATCATGTAACCGACATAATCGACCTTGCCGAGCGGGACGCCCATGTGGCGGAGCACGGCGTAGGCGGCGACGAGATGGAAGTAGAATTGCGGCTGCGCCCAGTCGCGCACATAAGCGACGGCGGTCATGTCGAACGCCATGCCGTTTGGCAGATCGAAACCGACCGGACGGTTGGGGTCGCCGTCGAGCGCGGCGCGATCGACGGAAGCGAGCCACGCGAGCGTCGTCGAAATCTGCGTCTGCAGTCCGGCGAAGTCGGTGGCGTCGTCGCCAAGCTCGGGCGCGCCGTCAGCGCCGAGACGCGTCGCCGGCTGTATCGCCTGTATGCAGGTGAAGCGAACCTGCGTGGCCAAGGGAAACATGTCGGGCGCGAGCCGTGAGCCGATCAATTGAAGCTCGCCGACCCCGTTCGCCTCGCCCCATTCGAGCGCCTTCGCGAGCTGGCCCGAGAGGGCGCGCAAGCCGTTCGTATAAGCGGGGACAGTCAGGTCATAGAGTATCGCTGGCATAGGAGGTGCGTCCTTCGAAGGGTGGCGTCAGGCGGCGACAAGCTTGTCCTGGAATTGCAGCCGCGCGAGGCGGGCGTAGAGGCCGTCGGCGGCGACAAGGTCGTCGTGGCGGCCTTCCTCGACGATCCGCCCCTCGTCCATCACGATGATGCGGTCGGCGGCGCGCACGGTTGCGAGACGGTGCGCGATAACGATCGTCGTGCGGTCGTGCATCAGCGTTTCGAGCGCGTCCTGCACGAGCTTTTCGGATTCGGCGTCGAGCGCCGAGGTCGCTTCGTCGAGCAGCAGCAGCGGCGCGCGGCGGAGCAGCGCGCGGGCGATCGCCACGCGCTGGCGCTGCCCGCCCGACAGGCGCGCGCCGCCTTCGCCCATGAAGGTGTCGAGACCGTCGGGCAGCTTGCGGAGGAATTCCTCGGCATTGGCGGCGCGGGCCGCTTCCCAGAGTTCGTCGTCGGTCGCCAGCCAGTTGCCGTAGCGGAGATTATCGCGGGCAGAGGCGGCAAAGATCACCGTCTCCTGCGGCACCATCGCGATGCGCGCGCGGATGTCGGCGGGGTCGGCCTCGGTCAACGGCACGCCGTCGAGGCGGATCTGGCCCGACTGGGGGTCATAAAAACGCTCGGCGAGCTGGAACAGCGTCGACTTGCCGGCACCGGACGGACCGACGATCGCGACGGTTTCGCGCGGGCGAATCGCGAGACTGAAATCATGGAGCGCCGGGGCGTCGGGGCGGGTCGGATAGTTGAACTCGACATGGTCGAATTCCAGCGTGCCGATCGCGGGATCGGGCAACCGGCGGGGACTGGCGGGTGGCGCGATCGTCGGCTCGGCGACGAGCAATTCGTTGAGGCGCTCGGCCGCCCCCGCCGCGCGGAGCAGGTCGCCATAGACCTCGGTGAGCGCGCCGAACGCACCCGCGACGAGGCCGCCGGTGAGGACGAAGGCGGCGATCGTGCCGCCGGTGATCGTGCCCGCCGCGACCCCCGCGGCACCATACCAGAGCAGGGTCGTGATCGCGCCGAACAGCAGGCCGATGACGGTCGCGGTAATGATCGCGCGAAGGCGGATGCGGCGCTTGGCGGTCGCGAAATTGGCCTCGACCGCGTCGGCGAAGCGGCCTGCCTCGCGCTGTTCCTGCCCGAAGGCCTGGACGATCTTCATGGCGCCGAGCTGTTCGGCGGTGGTGGCGCCGATGTCTGCGACGCGGTCCTGACTCGAACGCGAGACCTTCTGGAGGCGGCGGCCCAAGAGGACGATCGGCAGGATGATGACCGGGATGCCGACCAATATCCCCGCGGTGAGCTTCGGCGAGAGCGAGAAGAGGTAACCGATGCCGCCGATCCCCATCACCGTGTTGCGGAGCGCGACGGAGACGGTGGTGCCGACGGTCTGCTCGATAATTGCCGTATCGGCGGTCATGCGCGAGGCGATTTCGGAGGGGCGGTTTTCTTCGAAGAAGCCGGGCGCGAGGCGGAGAAGATTCTGCTGCACCGCCTCGCGGACGTCGGCGACGGTACGTTCGCCGAGCCAGCTCACGAAATAGAAGCGGAGCGCGGTGGCGAGCGCGAGGATCACGACGATCACATAGAAGAAGCGGAAATGCGGTGCGACGTCGCCGCCACCGGCGACGAAGCCCGAATCGATCATTTCCTTGAACTGGTAGGGGATCGCAAGCGTCGCGAGCGCGGCGATGCCGAGCGCGATCGCCGCGATCAACAGTTGCAGCGGATATTTGCTGGCGTGATGCCAGACCATGCGCAGGCTCGACAGCTTGCGGGGCGGGACGGGTGGGTCGGATTTGGTCGCCATTGTCATCGCCCTAGCAGCCGCGCCGGTGCCGCTCAACGCCGCAAAGTGGCGTGCAGCTTCATGCGCCATGAAGCTGCGCTGCGCAAAGGGAGCGCGGACGCGAACCCGCGCTCCCCCCAATATGCGCGATCAGCGGTTGTCGAGCTGCGCGCGTACCGCGCGCAGGCCCGCCTGCGTGATCCGGTACGGCATGCCGCGGTGCGACGCGATGAAGCCGCGGCGGCGGAGGCGCTGGAACAGTTCAAGGCCCCCGTTTTCAAGGATATGGCCGTCGCGCGTAACGCAAAGCGCCTCGACAAGGCGGCCGCCATCATCGCGCCGGTGGCGGATCATGCCACCCTGCGCCAGCACGTGCAGCACGCGCTGTTCCGATTTCGAGATGTTCATTGGGATATTGTCCGAGACTATAGGCAACAACAGGCGCGCCGACCCATGGGCCAACGGCGTTTGCACCATCCCGTCCACCGGGATGTTAGCGGTTGCCCGCAATCTCAGACATATTCACTCCGAAGGACGCACCGGCGTCCGCCGTTGCATGATATTGCCGATGAAATGTCGGTGCAATGGCTTTGATGCATTGCACAATGACACCGATAGCCTAGACTGGTCCGAAAGCAGGCGCCGCCAGAGCGCCGCCCCGGACGCAAGGACTATCGATAATGCTGTATCATGCCTTTGAAATGCACAAGAGTTGGCTCGCGGGGGCCAGCGCGCTGGCGACCGCCGGCGCACAGGTGATTCAGCATCCCGCGAATCCCCTCGGCTATTTTGGCGGCAGCCCGATGTTCGCCTCGGCGCTCGAAGTCTTCGCCCATGCTGCCGCGCCGCGCGGCAAGCCGGGGTTCGAACTTTACGAGACCGTGTCCGAAGGCGAGACCGTCCGCGTCACCGAAAAGGTCGAGGCGCGAAAGCCCTTTGGCCAGCTCAAGCATTTCACGCACAAGAAGAGCGCGGGCAAACCCAAGCTGCTGATCGTCGCGCCGATGTCCGGCCATTATGCGACGCTGCTGCGCGGCACGGTCGAGCGGATGATCGGCGAGCATGACGTCTGGATCACCGACTGGCGCGACGCGCGCAACGTGCCGCTCGAAGCCGGCAAGTTCGACCTCGACGACTATATCGATTATGTCATTTCGTGGCTCGAGCACATCGGGCCGGGCGCGCATATGCTCGCGGTGTGCCAGCCCTCGGTGCCGAGCTATGCGGCGGCCGCGATCATGGCGGCGGACAAGCACAAGTGCCGGCCGAAGACGCTGACCATGATGGGCGGGCCGATCGATACGCGCAAGGCGCCGACCGCGGTCAACGAACATGCGATGACGCGGCCCTATGCGTGGTTTCAGGAAAATGTGATCGTCACGGTTCCCGCCTGGTATCCAGGCGCGGGGCGGCGCGTCTATCCGGGCTTTTTGCAACTTGCGGGCTTCATGTCGATGAACCTTGGCAATCACATGATGAGCCATTGGTCGATGTTCAAACATCTGGTCGAAGGCGATGGTGAAAGCGCCGACAAGACCAAGGAATTCTATGACGAGTATCGGGCGGTCTGCGACATGACCGCTGAATTCTACCTCCAGACGGTCGATGTCGTGTTCCAGCGCCACGCACTGCCCAAGGGCGAGATGCTCCATCGCGGCAAGCCGGTCGATCTCACCAAGATCGCCGATATCGGGCTGCTCGCGATCGAGGGCGAACGCGACGATATTTCGGGGCTAGGCCAGACGAAGGCGGCGCTGACGCTCGCCAAGTTGCTGCCGACCGACAAGAAGAAATATTTGATGGCAAAGGGGGTCGGCCACTACGGCATTTTCAACGGCCGCAAGTGGCGCGACGATATTGCGCCGGTGGTCGAAAAGTGGATCCGCGCCAACGGCGCCTGATAGCCGACGGCCCATTGCCGCAAAGCCCGCTTGCGAAACGTCGAAACGGCCATAGGAAGGAATGATGGCCGTTCATCTGAAAAGCGCGCGCGTCGAACGCTGGCCGGTGGCGGGAAGCTTCATCATCAGCCGCGGCGCGACCGCCCATGTCGATGTGGTCGTCGCCGAGGTCGAAGGCGAGGGCGCGATCGGGCGCGGTGAGGGCACGCCGGTCTATTATCTCGGCGAAGATGCCGTCGGATGCCGCGACCAGCTTTTGCGTGTCGCCCCCTACATCGCTGAAATGGGCGCGGCCGAGGCACGGGCGGCTGTGCAGGAATTGATGCCGCCCGGCGCCGCGCGCAACGCGATCGATTGCGCGCTGTGGGATCTCGAGGCGAGGCAGCGTGGCCTCCGGCTGTGGCAGCTTGCGGGATGCGATGGTCCGCCGACCGCGCGGACGACGGCCTACACCATATCGCTCGGCTCGCCCGGCGCGATGGCGGAGGCCGCCGCCACCGCCGAGGCCGACGGCTACCATTTGCTCAAGATCAAGCTGACCGGAGAGGGCGACCGCCTGCGCGTCGCCGGCGTGCGCAAGGGCGCCCCCAATGCGCGACTTATTGCCGACGCCAACGAAAGCTGGGGCCAGATCGATATCTTGAGCGAGGCTGAGGCGCTCGCCGATATGGGCGTGGAGATGATCGAGCAACCGGCGCCGGTCGGCGCCGACGCATTGCTTGACCCAATCTACGCCCCGATTCCATTCGTCGCCGATGAAAGCTGCCATACCGCGGCTGATGTCGCGCGGATCGGCCCTTTCTACGACGGGGTGAACATCAAGCTCGATAAGGCGGGCGGGCTGACCGAGGCGCTGCGGCTCGCCGACGCAGCCGACGCGGCGGGGCTGTCAATCATGGCCGGCTGTATGCTCTGCACCAGCTTGGCGGTTGCGCCCGCTTTCGTACTCGCGCAGCGCGCACGGTGGGTCGACCTCGATGGGCCTGCCTTACTCGAACGCGACCGCGAGGGCGGCTTCGAGTTCCGCGAAGGGCAGATAGCGCCGTCGGTCTAGAGCGCCACTTCCGCGTGCTTGCCGAGGTCGCCTTCCTTCATCGTCATGCCGGTCGCGAGTTTGAACATGCCCTTCAGGCTCGGCTCAGCGGTCCAGATTTCGGCGTCTTCGAGGTCGAAGCGGAGCAGGACGAGTTTGGGATCATCCTTGCCGCCTTCGTACCAGGCCGCGATGCTGTTGTTCCAGAGCTTGTCGAGGACTGCGCGGCTGTCCTCGCGGCGCAACTCACCCGAAATAGAGGCATAGAGATCATGGCCCTTCGACGCGAACTGCGCCATCGCCGGGCCGCCGCCTGCGATGCGATTGTCGGTCGCGGTGAAGAACCAGAAGGCACTGTGGGCGTCCTTGTCGAGCTGCGCGTTCATTGGGATATGATGCAGCCGCTCGCCGGGCAGGCCGACCATGACATAGGGGCTGGCGTCGAGCGCCTTCCAGAATTGCGTGGTAATGTCGTCACTCATCGGTCGAGACTCCTGCTGTTCCCCCTGACAAGCGATGAACGCTTGTGAATGCAGGATGTTGCGCCGTTCAGCGCAGGCGCGGCTCCGCATAGCTGACGACTTCATATTCGATGCCGTCGGGGTCGAAGAAATAGAAGCGGCGGCCGGGTTCGTAATCGCCGTGATTGAAGGGGGTCAGGCCCACCGCCTTCACGCGCATTTCGATCGTATCGAGATCATCGACCTGCACCCCGACATGGTTGAGCGGCTCGCCCTTCGGATAGCGCGCGTCGGCGTGCTGGCCATCGGGGCCGGTATAGAGCGCGACATAGGCGGCATCGCTGCCGAGGTGGATCGTGCGGCCGCCGTCGCGCGCCGGGCCGCGCCAGCGTTCGTGCCAGCCGAAGATGGCCGACAGGATGCCCGCCGTGCGATCGGGGTCGCTGACGGTCAGGTTCACATGTTCGATGAAGGGGTGCGTCATGGTTCTGCTTTCGTGATTCGGGTTGACGCAGCGGGTATGAAAGTTCAAGTGAGGTTTAGGTCAAGCGGAAAGCGAATGAACACGGCCATGCATCGGACCGACCTGATCGCGATCGGCGAATTGGCGGCGCGTACCGGCACCGCCGTGTCGGCGATCCGTTTCTACGAAGCGAAGGGTTTGCTCGAGGCGCTGCGTACCGCCGGCGGGCAGCGGCGCTTTCTGCGCGCCGACATCCGCCGCGTGTCCTTCATCCTGATCGCGCAGCAGATGGGGCTGAGCCTCGATGAGATCGCGGGCGAGCTTGCGCGCCTGCCTGCGGGACGCACGCCGAACGCCGCCGACTGGACGCGGATCAGCACCGGGCTGCGCGAGCGGATCGATGCGCAGCTCGCGGCACTGGCGCGGACGCGTGAGCTGCTCGACCAATGCATCGGCTGCGGTTGTCTGTCCTTGAAGAAATGCGGGCTTTATAACGCGCAGGACAAGGCGTCGCAGCGCGGTGCAGGGCCGCGCTATCTGCTCGGCGACAGGGCTGGAGAGATTGCGGAGGTGGGTTGAGGCCCTGGGGCGCTGATGGCGGCTTTGGGGTGGGAAGCGGACGGATCCCTCTAGGCGGGAAGAGCGCGGAACGGCCCAGCTGAACCCAACTGAATTTCGACCCGATGCCGAATATAATCATCTGGATGGTTTCGAGCGATATGCATCGCTTCGGCTATGAGTGCTGAAGCGTCATAGGAATAGTCGTTTTCATCTAACGACAACATTGGGATGATGCGCTGACGAACATATGTGCTGTCGGTATCAACGAACTGCCGAAGCATCGCGTCCTTGAAACGCTGGCGTGCATCCCGGTAACGCTGTTCGCCCTCGTCGCCTCGAACCCAGTACGCCGCGCTAACTGCTCCCCCCTGCTCATTTTCCGATCCGCTCGAGAGAAGCTTCGTAAGCTGCTCCATAACGCGCCTAGGCCCCATCGCCCTCACAGCGGGCTCCACGAAAAGGCGATTTGCACTCGGATTCCGTTCGTTCACGCCCTTCTGTAAAAATACAGCAGCGAGATGTTTGGGTGCGGCTTGCCTGTGGAAAACAGCGTGAACAAAGGTCCGTCGGTCAGAATCCTCTAGGGACTCTTCAACCCAGCGCCAGCCCTCCGAAACATCCAATGACGCGCCGTTCCGCGCGGCTTTACGGGTCTCAATGACGATCAGTCTCGCTGGACGGTCATCAAAAGGGTTCTCATCCTCAGACTTCACCCATCGCTGAAATTGGCTTTCCCAGTCCACACAGCCCCTCTTTCGAGCACCTTATTCCATCGGACCTCAATGTCCGCAACCGGTCGAAAGCGGCCCTACGCCGCTTCAAGGCAGATGCCCTCAAACCGCCGGCAGGCTTTCGATTTCGGGTGCGCCCGCCAGGCACGGACCGAGCTTGGCGCCGAGGCTGCGGAAATGATCCGACGCACGGTGCGCGGCGATCGCGGCCTCGTCGTCATAGCATTCGAGCACCTTGTAAACGCCGGTCTCGGCCGTGCGGAAGAGCTTGTAATAGCTGTTGCCGGGCTCGTTGGCGCGCACGGCGGGGGCGAGTTCGGCGAAGACGCCTTCGAACTCGGCTTCCTTGCCGGGTAGAACGCGGATGGTCGCGATAACTCCGATGCCGCTCATATCTCTCTCCCTAAATGCTCAGGCCTTGAGGTCGGGATCGACCTCCCAGCCGTTTTCCACCTGGATGCCGAAGCTGTTCAGCATCATCGAAACCTGTGTGTACTGGCCGACGGTCATGACCAGGTCCATGCGGCCCTTGTCGCCGAGCGGGGCAAGCGCGGCCCAGCTGGCGTCGCTGACGAAATGGTTCGAAGTGAGGTCGTCGGTCGCGCGCAGCATCGCGCGGTCGATGTCGCTCCAGTCTGCGGCGTCGGGACCGGCCTTGATCCGTTCGATCTCGTCCTCGGTGAGGCCGATATCGAGCCCGATGCGCTTGTGCTGCGTCCACTCGTAGCCCGAGCGGCAGTTGTAGCCGGTGCGCAGGATGACGAGTTCGCGGTCGCGTTCCGACAGCGCGTTGCGGCGCGACAGGATATAGCTGCCCCAGCCGAGGAAGGCGGTCAGCGCTTTCGGGGCATGGGCTAGGGTGCGGAAGATGTTGAGCACCTTTCCGCCGCCGACTTTGCCGCCGCCATTGTCGAGGAAGGGCGACAGCGCCGCGCGCTGGTCGGCATCGAGCCGGTCCAAATCGACCGGCTCGATACGCGGTTTACTTAAGCGCAAATCAGAAGACCTCGAACAGGCCCGCTGCGCCCTGGCCGCCGCCGATGCACATGGTGACGACGGCATATTTGACGCCGCGGCGCTTGCCCTCGATCAGCGCATGGCCGACGCAGCGCGCGCCGGTCATGCCGAAGGGGTGGCCGATCGAGATCGAACCGCCGTTGACGTTGAGCAGCTCGTTCGGAATGCCTAGCTTGTCGCGGCAGTAGAGCACCTGCACCGCGAAGGCTTCGTTGAGTTCCCAGAGGCCGATGTCGTCCATCTTGAGCTCGAAGCGTTCGAGCAGCTTCGGGATCGCGAAGACGGGACCGATGCCCATTTCGTCGGGCTCGGTGCCCGCGACCGCCATGCCGACATAGCGGCCGAGCGGCTGGAGACCGCGCTTCTCGGCGACCTTGGCTTCCATCACGACACAGGCCGATGCGCCGTCGGCGAGCTGGCTGGCGTTGCCCGCAGTGATCGTGTGGCCTTCGCCCATCACCGGCTTCAGACTGGCAAGCCCTTCGAGCGTCGTGTCGGCGCGGTTGCACTCGTCCTTGTCGGCGACGACGTCCTTGAAGGTGACTTCCTTGGTCTCCTTGTTCACGACCGCCATGGTGGCGGGGCAGGCGACGATTTCGTCGTCATATTTGCCCGCGGCCTGCGCGGCGGCAGTGCGCTGCTGCGACTGGAGCGAATATTCGTCCTGATATTCGCGGCTGATGTTGTAGCGCTTCGCGACAACCTCGGCGGTGCCGATCATCGGCATATAGGTGTCCTTGTGCATCGCGATCAGCTCGGCGTCGGTCTCGATGAACACCTTGCCGCTGCCGCTGACCTTCGAGATCGACTCGATCCCGCCGGCGACCGCGATGTCCTGGCGATCGACGATGATCTGCTTCGCGGCGGTGGCGATCGTCATCAGGCCCGACGAGCATTGGCGGTCGATCGACATGCCGGGGACGGTGACGGGCAGGCCCGAACGCAGCGCGATCAGGCGCGCGACGTTCATCGTCTGCGAACCCTGCTGCATCGCTGCGCCGAAGACGACATCGTCGATCTCGCCGCCTTCGACCCCGGCGCGCTCGACCGCGGCGCGGACCGCATGGGCGCCCAGCGTCGGGGCGAGGGTGTTGTTGAAAGAGCCGCGCGCCGCCTTGGTCAGCGGGGTGCGGGCGGTGGAAACGATGACGGCGTCACGCATGATATCTGTCCTTCTGCTTGGATCCGGTTGTCTTTTCGGGGGAGGTCGGCCGGATATTTCGGTTCAGACGAAGAACTGGCTGATCCATTCGGCAATCAGCGCGGGCTTTTCCTCGCCTTCGATCTCGATCGTCACTTCGTTGGTCTGCTGCCACTGGCCGGGGCGCTTCTCTTCGAGTTCGAGCAGTTTCACGTGGCTGCGGATCCGCTTGCCGGCCCGGACGGGGGACAGGAAGCGGACTTTGTTGCCGCCATAGTTGACGCCCATCTTCACGCCGGCAATCTTGGGTCCGTCGGTGCTCGCGCCGAGCATCGGGATCAGCGACAGCGTCAGAAAGCCGTGTGCGATCGTCCCGCCGAAGGGCGTCAGCTTCGCCTTTTCCTCGTCGATATGGATGAACTGGAAGTCGCCGGTGGCTTCGGCGAACTTGTTGATGCGGTCCTGATCGACGAGCACCCATTCGGACGTGCCGATATGCTCACCGACCTTAGCTTGCAGGTCCTGCGGCGTGATGCTGGCCATGACTCATCCCCTCTGATCGTTCGTTCGGGGCGCGTTCTAGGCCTGTCTTGCGGCGTTGCACAAGGCCCAAGGTTCGGCGCTATGGCGCCGTAGCGTCAGTCGGGCTTCGTGGTCTTTGCCGAGCGCGCCTTGGGCTTCGGGGACTCGGCAAAGGGCATGATCATCGTACCGTCGGGCGCGGCGGTGAAGGTCGTTTGCGTCGGATAGGCGAACTCATAGCCTGCTTTCGCCATCGCCTCGAACAACCGGATGCCGACATCGGTCCGCGCCGCGGCGACGACATCGAAGTCGTCGCTGAAGACGTCGAAGAGCAATTCGAAATCGAGACTGGACGGTCCGAAGGTCAGGAAACTCGACCGGATGAATTCATGGCCCGCGGCGACGACCTGCGCCTCGAGCAGGGCAGGCAGGTCGCGCAGCATTTCGGGCGTCGTCTGATAGATGACGCCGATCCTGAAGGTGATCCGGCGGCGATGGAGATGCGCGAAATTGGTGATCTCCTTGCTCAGCAAATTGGTGTTCGAGATCACCAGCAATTCACCGTTGAGCGAGCGGAGCCGCGTACTCTTCAGGCCTATGCGCTCGACTGTCGCGGTACTCGTGTCATATTTGATCGTCTCGCCGACGCGGAACGGGCGGTCGAAGATGATCGACAGCGACGCGAAGAGGTCCGAGAAAATGCCCTGCGCGGCAAGACCGATTGCGATGCCGCCGATCCCGAGCCCGGCGATCAGCCCCGTGACGTTGACGCCCATATTGTCGAGGATGACGATCGCCGCGATCGCGAACAGCGCGACGCTGATCAGCAAGCGGATGATTCCCATCGCATTGCTGAGCGTCTCGTTGTTCCCCTCGGCGGCGCGGCGCTGGATCAGGCCGAGGATGATCTCGCGCACCCAGATCGCAACCTGCAACACGACCGCGATCGTGAAGACGAACTGGACGATCTGCATGATCGCCGCCGGCGGCTGCGCATAGCCTGCGACCATGCGGATGGCGACGATCGCGATGACGGTCGATCGCGTCTTGTGAATCACGCGGCCCGCGATGTGGGTCAGCGTGAGGTCACCCTCGGCCGACTGCGCATGTTTGAGCGCGAAGGTGCGGACCATCGAAAGCAGGAAATAGATGAGCAGCCCCGCGCCGACCGCGATGCCGATCTGCAGCCAGTGGCTGTTCACCCAGGCGGCGCTGATATCCCAGTAGTGGCGGAGATCCTCGAGCGGGTTGGTTGCTGCGGCCGGCGCCTTGGTGGCCGCGGCCGTCGTGGTGGTGGCCGAATGGGCGGCGGGAAGGATGGCAAAGGTCACGTCGTCCTCTTGGCGGATCAGGCGGAGCGGAGCAAGACTGCGGCGTCGGGCACGCGTTCGAGCCACGCGAGAAAGCCGCGTTCGTAGCGCGAGAGATATCGGGTTGCGCGCGGCAAGGCGCCCGCATCCGCAGCAAAGGGGCGCCGATCCTGCGCCGCCGCGATCATTGCCGGGTGGACATACGCCTTTCGCGCGACCGCGGGCGTGTTCCCGAGCCGGTCGGCGACATGGGCGACCATCGCCTTCAGTGTCGGCGGTCCGGGCGCGTCATACAGGAAGGCGAAGGCCTCGACGCTCGCCGACCAGGTGCGGAAATGCTTGGCGCTGAAATCGGCCCCCATCGCCTCGCGGATATATGCGTTCACATCGGCGGAGCCAACCGCGCAGAGCCCGCCCTCATCCTGATATTGGAACAGATGCTGGCCGGGCAGATCCTGCAGCCGGCGGACGAGCGTCGCAAGGTTCCGGTCGCTGATCGCCACCTCGCGCATCAAGCCACCCTTGGCGCGATAGCTGAGGCGGAGCGTCTGCCCCGAAAGCTTCGCATGACGCCGCCGCAGCGTCGTTGCGCCGAAGCTCTTGTTCGCGGCGGCATATTGCTCGTTGCCGACGCGCAATGCGGCGAGATCGAGCAGCCGGACGACCGCGCCGACGATCCGCTCCCGACACAGCGTCCGGCGGGCCAGATCGTCCGCCAGCCGCGCGCGGAGGAGCGGCAGGGCGTGGCCGAAGGAGGCGCAGCGATCATATTTGTCCGCTTCCTGCGCGAGGCGGAATTCGGGATGGTAGCGATACTGCTTGCGGCCGCGCGCGTCATAGCCGGTCGCAAGGATATGGCCGTTCGGCGCGGGACAGAACCACGCATCCTCATAAGCGGGGGGCAGGGCGACCGAATTCAGACGGCGAATTTCCGCGGCGTCGCGGATGATCCGACCCTGCGCATCGCGGTAGCGCCAGCCGCCATCGATGCGCTGGCGGCTGATGCCGGGCAGGCTGTCGTCGACATGGATCAGGCGCGCGATGGACATGGGGCAATAGCGCCCCGCCCCCGCCGATGGTTCCGCACTAGCGTTCGGCCGGAAAGGCGTGGCGCGCGGGAACCTGCGCCGGACGTGCCATCAGGGGGCGCCAGCCCGACTGCTGCTCGCGCCGCCCGCAATAGGTCGAAAGCCCGATTTCGAGCGCCAGCATCATGTAGATGAAGGGCTGGAAGGCGATGCCCACGAACAGCGACCCGACCATATAGACGATATGCCCGTGCTGCAGCGCGGTGGCGAGCGGCGCGATCCATTGTTCCTCGGCGCGGCGGGTCTTGAGATAGCGCCGCCGCAGCTGCTCCATGCGGAAGAGGCCCGCCGCCTGCAGCACCAGCCAGAGGATCAGGCCGGGATAGCCCTGTTCGCCCAGCATTTCGAAATAGCTCGAATGATAGGCGCGCGCCTTGTCCTCATAGACCGATGGCAGGGCTTCCTGCGGCGCGGCGTTGGCGTTGCTGCTCGCCGCGCGCTCGACGCGGAGGTGGTTTTGCAGATAGGCGTTGAAGCCGCCGCCGAAAGGGTGGTCCTTCGCATATTCCCATGTCCACGCCCACACCGCGACGCGCGTCGAGGCCGATTCGTCGGCGCGGTGGTCGCGGATCGTTTCCATCCGTGCGGTATAGCTTTGCGGCAGGAAGGGGATCGCCGCGGCGGCGAGCAGCCCGGCGCCGACCATGTAGAGCAGGCGGTGCCTGACCGCGCGCAGCGACAGGATGGCGAGCACGATCAGGCAGACGAGGCCGGTGCGCGCCTGCGTGCCGACGGGCAGCAACATGCACGCAAAGCACAGCGCGAAACAGAAGAGCGAGACGCGCCAGTCGGGCTGGAAGACCGTGCCATGCTTGCGGTACCACAGGATCAGCGGGATGATCGCGATGCCGACCGTCGACATGATCGACCCCTCGTAGAGCCCGTAATTCTCGCTCAGCAGCAATTGCAGAGAGCCATAGCCGCCCCCGCCCGCCGCAGTCTTGATTCCCCCCGCGATCGCGATTGCTGCCGCCGACAGCAACATGATCAGCGCGAGCGCCTCGATCCGCAGCTTGGTGCGCAGGGTCAATGGCAGGAAGATCGCCCAGACGAGCGCTTTCCACACCCAGCTCCATTTGTCCTGCGCCTCGACCGGGAAATCGGCGTTGACCGTCGTCGCCCAGCAATAGAGCAGCAGGATCACGAGCAGGCTCTGCCGGCCGGACCAGCGCGTGTCGCGCTTGTCGTCGAAGACCAGCCAACCGACGATTGCGAGCCCGAAGACGATCAGCGAGATCGGAATCGAATTGATCAGGAAGTAGCTGAGCTTTTGCGGCGCGACGATGTCGATGTAGCAAAAGCACAGCACGAACAGGAACGGCTTGCGAAAGCCGACCCCGATGAAGGCGAAGAGAAAGGCGACAAAGGCAAGGTCACGCATCGCCGTGCGTATCCCCCGCCGGAACTTCGGCATCGCGCCGCTGCTGCCACAGCTTGCGCGGGCTGACCTCGTGATCGAGATCGTCACGATAAAGCAGGCGCCACAGCGCGATCGCGATGAGGATGTGGGTCAGGGCAATCGAGAAATTGTCGACCATCGTGCGGCGTGCCCTCGCTCTTTCTTCGCGACGCGAAACCCGGTCGTCGCGGGGAGGATAGTAGAACGGGGTTGACGCCGCGTTAAGGCTGGTGTGCCAAGGGGGCGGCCATGACCCGCATCCTACACGTCCTAGACCACAGCCTGCCCGCGCATAGTGGCTATACCTTCCGCACCCGCGCGCTGATGAAGGCGCAGGCCGCGAAGGGGTGGGATGTCGCGGGCGTGACCGGAATCCGGCACCCGCTTCCGGGACCGGCGGTGGAGACCGTTGACGGGCTGACCTTCTTTCGCACGCCGCCGATCAAACCGGCGCCTTCACCCTTGCGCGAATGGCGCGAAATCGGCGCGCTCGCCGCACGGACCGAGGCGCTGGTCGCCGAATGGAAACCTGACCTGCTCCACGCGCATTCGCCCGTGATGGACGGGCTTGCGGCGCTCCGTGTCGGCAAGCGGCTCGGCATCCCGGTCATTTATGAAATCCGCGCCTTCTGGGAGGATGCGGCGGTCGGCAACGGGACCGGGCGCGAGGGCAGCGCTCGTTACTGGCTGACCAGGCAACTCGAAACATATGCGGTCAAATCGGCCGATGCGGTCGCGGTGATCTGCGAAGGGCTGCGCGGCGACCTGATCGCGCGCGGTACCGATCCCGCGAAGATTATCGTGTCGCCGAACGGCGTCGACCTCGACCTGTTCGGCAGCCCGCCGTCGCGCGACGATGCGCTGGCGGTCGAGCTTGGTCTGGGCGCGGATGATCCCTTGATCGGCTTCATCGGCAGTTTTTACGATTACGAGGGGATCGACGACCTGATCGCGGCGATGCCGGCGCTGATCGCCGCCGAGCCGCGCACGCGCCTGCTGCTGGTCGGCGGCGGGCCGATGGAGGCGGCGCTCAAGGCGCAGGCCGCCGCCTCGCCCGTCGCCGCCCATATCGTCTTCGTCGGCCGCGTGCCGCACGAGCAAGTCGAACGCTATTATTCGCTGATCGATATCCTTGCCTATCCGCGCAAGAAGATGCGGCTGACCGATCTCGTCACGCCGCTGAAGCCGCTCGAGGCGATGGCGCAGGGCAAGCTTGTCGCCGCATCCGATGTTGGCGGTCACCGCGAACTGATCGAGGACGGGGTGACGGGCAGCCTGTTCGCGCCCGACGATCCGGCGGCGATCGCGGCGGTGCTGGCCGATCTGCTCGCGCGGCGCACCTTGTGGGGAGAGCGGCGGCGTGTGGCACGTGCGTTTGTCGAGGCCGAACGGAATTGGTCGTCGAATATTTTGCGTTACGAACCTGTTTACCAAAATTTGCTAGGCAATCCGGGGTCGCGAACTGGTTGAGGACATTCTGGCGGGGCCAGAGTGACCCGGACCGAGGGTGCGAAAGACGTGGGACGATATGGACGACGATAGCGAAGCGCCGAAGACAAGCCGCCTGCGGGCGATGCTGCGCGCCCTGCAAACGACGCTTCCGGCGGTGATCGGCGCTGCCGCGCTCACCTTTCTTTTTGCTGCGGTCATCCCGATGGCATGGGTCGCCGGGATCAGCTGGAATCTCTATCTCGACCGCCTGTCGGACTTGTTCGTGCCACCCGTCGGTAACGGCGCTCGGCTCGCGCTTGCCCTCGCCATGTCGGCGATCGCCGCGCTGATTGCAGCTTTCGTCGCGCTGTTGATCAACGAACCCGAGGCCTCGGGTCTCACGGCGCTGCGCCGCAGAGCCAGCCGGGTGGTCGAGGAAGAGGCGAGCGATTATGTCCCGCCGCGTCGCCGCGCTGACCTGCACCCCGACGATTTGCCGCGCGCGCCGATCCGCGCTGGTCGCGACCTTCCCGCCGAGGGGCTCGGCGTCTGGGCCGCCCCGACCGAGGCCTCGGCCGAACCCGATCCCTTTCTGAGCCCCGCCGTTCCCGAGACGGCAGACTGGAGCGAGGTTGACGAGCTGGTGCTCGCCGACCTCGCCCCGGTCGAAATCGACGAGCCCGGTGCTGAACCATGGCTGCAACCCGTGGCTTCGACCGGCCCCGCGCTTCCCGACCCCGCCGACAATTCGCTCGGCGCGATGGTCGCGCGACTCGAACTCGGTCTGTCGCGCAAGCGCCTGCCGGCCGCGGCGACGCTTCCGATTCCCGTCAACGATCCGGTCGCGGACGAAGAGGGCGAGGCGGAAATCGACTTCGCGCTCGAAGCGGCGCTGAGCACGCTGCAGCGGATGAACCGCCAGACGCAGGGCTGAGCGACCGCGTTCAATCCTCGACGGTCAATATTTCGACGGTGAATTCGTCAGGGCTGAGTGCCTCCACGCTCAGGTCGGCGACGATATGGCCGGGCAAGCGCCATTCGATGGCGGCGAGGCGGTCCTGCAGGGCGCGAGCATCCAGGGACGATCCCGAACACCGAAAGAGGTGGCGCGCCCCGACGAAATTGGCGCTCGCCCATGGCCGCAATATCGAGTTCCCGAGCGCAAAGCCTTCGCCCAACTCGGCGCCGAGCAGGCGGGTCAGGCGCCGGTGCGGGCAGGCGGGGCGGGCGGGCGCGGTGGGCGACCAGCGGATCATGCGCGCTTCTCCTCACGGAATCGTTGGTCGCCCCGCTTCATCACACGGCCCTCGTGAAAGTCGGCACGCCATTTGTTCATGAAATGTTCTACGCGGCAGATCAGGCTGCGACCCGGCGCGCGTCCCCCGCGCAGGTCGCTCACCAGCCGCGGGTCGTGCGCGGCGGCACGACCGAAGACGCTCGGCGGCATCCGCGATTCGGCCAGGAAAGCCTCGATCCGGTGCAGCAGGCTTCGCTCCATAGTTCCTCCTGTTTTCGTCATGCCCCCGGGCGACTCACCCGATAGGATATTTCCTATTTGATGATCATTTTCCTACTTGTCTAGGAAAAATCCTATCGCTATAGGCGAAATAGGAAGGACCAGTTTCCGGTGACCCATGACTGATTTCGATCTCGACCCGCGCGCCACGCTCGACCGCCTGCTGACCGAGAAGGGCGTCGATTATGCGCAGCTCTCGCAACGCATCGGGCGCAACCCCGCCTATATTCAGCAATATATCAAGCGCGGCTCGCCGCGCCGGTTGGCGGAGGAGGATCGCGCACGCATCGCCGCTTATCTTGGCGTGTCGGAAGCGCTGCTCGGCGGCCCGGCGCCGCGTGTCGCGGCGCCGGCGCGATCGCGCGGCGGCGACATGGTGCTGGTGCCGAAGCTCGCGATCGGCGCTTCGGCGGGCGCGGGGGCGAGCGTCGATGGCGAAGCGGTGGAGGGACAGGTCGCTTTCGACCCCAAATGGCTCCGCGACCTCGGCGCCGACCCGCGCGCGCTCAGCATCATCCGCGTCGAGGGCGATTCGATGGCCCCGACGCTCAGCGACGGAGACGATATCATGGTCGACGGCGGCGACGCCGCGGGCCGGCTGCGCGACGGCATCTATGTGCTGCGGATGGACGATGTGCTGATGGTGAAGCGCGTCGCGCGCGCGCCGGGGCAGGGGCGCGTGTCGGTGATCAGCGACAATCCGCACTACAAGAGCTGGGACGATTTACCCCTGAACGCGATCCGGCTGGTCGGCCGTGTGGTGTGGACCGGGCGGCGGGTGCGTTAGCTCGATCGACCGACGTCGGTCCGATCAGATCGGCTGCGCCATCGTCGCTTCGATTTCCTGTTCGAGCACTTCGGCCCGCCGACATTGTTCGTCGTTGCCGTCGCGGCATTTTTTGGCCGCCTTGTCGTGTTGGCGCGACAGCTTACCCAGCCGTTCCTCGCGTTCGCGCATCGCGCGGCCCCGATTGCGGTCCGCTTCGTCCTGGCTCGTCGTCGACCAGTCGGCGACCTGGCCGACCGCCTTGACCGGCGCGGTAACGACCGACTTCACGGCGCCGACGCAGCCGCCGAGCAGAAAGGCGGACAGCAGGGCAAACAGGATGGCGCGCATGATTTCCTCCCTTGGGCGACGGGCGGTCCATGGCATAGGTGACCGCGCCTGAACAGCGGATTGCGGTAAATCGCCGCCTTGTTGCGCTTCCGTGTCACATCACTGAAATAAATGGTTAAATTCGTCTTAACCATGAGTGGCTAGGTCTCGCCCGAGGCAGAGACCGCTAGCCCGAAGAGAGACGATGAACGCCGTATCGCTTATTCCCGTTCCATCCGGTCTGGAGCCCGCATCGGGTCATGCCGTCGCGATCGGCGCCGATGCATCGCTGTCCGACGTGATCGAAGCGTTTCGCCGCAATCCCGAGCTGCGCCTGCTTGCCATCCTCGACGACCGGCGCGCGCCCGTGGGGATCATCCGCGAACAGCGCGTGCGCGAACTGCTCTTTTGCCCCTACTGGTTTTCGCTGATGCAGAATCCGACGATCGGCGGGTCGATCGACTCGATGGTTGATCCCTGCATCATCGCCGACGTTTCCGAATCGACTGCCAGCCTGCTGCGCCGCGCGTCGGACGCACACGGCCATGACGGGCTGGTCCTCGTCGACGAGGGGCGCTTCGTCGAAACGCTCGACGGCGGCCAGCTCGCGCGGCTCGCGATGCTGCGCGAGATCGAGCTGGCGCGCGAGCGCGCCGACCGCATGGCGTGGGTCGACGAGGCCGGGCGTCGTTTCCAACAGGACATCGCCGCGCTCTCCGCAACGCTCTCAGAAACCGCGCGCGAGGTCGAGGGGGTTGCGCAAATCCTGTCCGAGCGCGCCGAACAGACCGGCCGTGACGCGCTGTCGGTCGCGGGCGCGACTGCGCAGACGCTGACCGGGCTGCAGGATCTCGGCGATCGCGGTCATGCGCTCGCGGCGAGCATGGCGCGGATCGTCGACGACGGCACGCGCGCCCGCGCGGTCCGCCACGATGCGCACCAGAAGGTGCGCCACGCCGGCGGCCGCGCGGCGGCGCTGCAGGATGCCAGCCAGTCGATCGAACAGATGCTGGCGCTGATCATCGACATGGCGAGCCGCACCAACATGCTCGCGCTCAATGCCGGGATCGAGGCGGCACGTGCCGGTGACGCCGGGCGCGGTTTCGCGGTGGTCGCTGCCGAGGTCAAGTCGCTCGCGAACCAGACACGCGCGGCGGCAAGCGACATCACCCCCTATATCGAACGCATCCGCGAGATCGTCGCGCAGGTCGCCGACGGCTTCCGCGAGGTCGAGCGCGCGATCGACGCGAACAACGACTTCTCGGATACAATCGATCAGGCGATGAGCGGCCAGAGCGCAACCAGCCTGTCGATCGCGACCTATGTCGAGCAGGCGGTGTTCGCGGGGCGCGAGATCGACAGCCGCGTTCAGTATATCAGCCGCGGCGCCGCTTCGGTCGGCGAGGGCGCGGCGGCGCTCGGCGAGTTGTCGTCGGACCTCGGCCGCGCGGCGCAATCGCTCCATGAGCGCGCGCGCCAGTTCGTCGAGAGCGTCGCGGCGGCTTGATTCCAGAGGTTTGCGCTTCCCTGCAGGCATGATAGCTTCGCCCCAGCGCCGGCGGCGCCTGTGGCCGCCGGTGGGGAGGAGGGTCATATGACCAATGTGCAAAAGGGCGTGGCCGAGTTCATCGGCACCTTCTGGCTCGTCTTTGGCGGATGCGGCAGCGGGGTGCTGGCGGCCGCCTTTCCCGACGTCGGGATCGGCCTGCTCGGCGTCTCGCTCGCTTTCGGCCTGACCGTCGTCACCATGGCCTATGCGATCGGCCATATTTCGGGTTGCCACCTCAATCCGGCGGTCACCGTCGGTCTGTGGGCCGGCGGGCGCTTCGAGGCGCGCGACATTCCGCTCTATGTGGGGGCGCAGGTGTTCGGCGCGATCGTCGCGGCGTTCCTGCTATTTTATATCGCCAGCGGCAATCCGACCTATGACCTTGCGACCAACGGCCTCGCCGCCAACGGTTTCGGCGGGGGATCGCCGGGTGGCTATGACATCTGGTCGGGGCTGATCATCGAGGTCGTGCTGACCGCGGGCTTCCTGTGGGTGATCATGGGCGCGACCGACGGCCGCGCTCCCGCAGGCTTCGCGCCGATCGCGATCGGCCTCGCGCTGACCTTGATCCATCTCATCTCGATCCCGGTCACCAACACGTCGGTGAACCCCGCACGCAGCACCGGCCCGGCGCTCGTCGTCGGCGGTCTTGCCCTGCAGCAACTCTGGCTCTTCTGGCTCGCGCCGCTGGTCGGTGGGGCGGTGGGCGGGTGGCTCTACCGGACGGTGGGCGCCGACAGCTTCCCGAAGCCCAATATAGAGGGCGACTAGAAAGGCGAACGGCGGGGGCGGAACCCCCGCCTGCCTATTTGAGCAGGTCGATCGCGAAGGCCCGCACCTCGTCGGCCATGTCGGGCCGCGCGAGCGCGACCGCCAGATTGGCCTGGATGTAGCCGGCCTTCGACCCGCAGTCGTAACGCGCGCCGTCGAAGGTGACGGCGTGGAAGGGTTGTGATCCGATCATCGTCGCCATCGCGTCGGTGAGCTGGATTTCGCCGCCCGCGCCCTTTTCTTGGCGTTCGAGCACGCGCATCACCTCGGGCTGGAGGATGTAGCGGCCCGAGATGATCAGGTTCGACGGCGCCTCGTCGGCCCTCGGCTTCTCGACCAGCCCCTTCACCTCGGTCAACGCGCCGTCGGCTTTGCCGGGTGCGATCACGCCATAGGAGGAGACTTGCTCCTTTGGCACCTCCAGCACCGAGATCAAATTGCCGCCGACCTTGTAATAGGCGTCGACCATCTGCTTCATGCAGCCGGGCGACCCGTGCATGAACTCGTCGGGCAGGAAGATCGCGAAAGGTTCGTCGCCGACGATATCGCGCGCGCACCAGATCGCATGGCCAAGCCCCATCGGCTCCTGCTGGCGGACATAGGCGCAATTGCCGGGCCCCAGCCGCGTCGGGGCGAGCACCGACAGATCCTTGCCGCGCTCGGACATCGTCTTTTCGAGCTCGAATGCGATGTCGAAATGATCCTCGATCGCGCTCTTGCCACGGCCGGTGACGAAGATCATCTGCTCGATCCCCGCTTCGCGCGCCTCGTCGACCGCATATTGGATCAGCGGCCGGTCGACCACCGGCAGCATTTCCTTCGGGATAGCCTTGGTAGCAGGAAGGAAGCGGGTGCCGAGACCGGCAACGGGAAAAACGGCTTTACGGATCGGTTTCATGCGAGGCCTTCGATTGTTCGCGCGTGGCAATGGAGCGTCCCGGCGCAATCGTCTAGGCCGTTATGGTTAATATTTCAGGCCGGCGGGGTCACGATCACGACGACCCGACGATTGTCCTGCCGTCCCTCCGCCGTGTCGTTCGGCGACAGCGGGATGGTTTCGCCGCGGCCGATGATCTGGTCGGCGTCGAAGCGCATGCCGCTCGTCTGGAGCGCACGCGCCACCGACTGCGCGCGCGCTTGCGACAGCATCTGGTTGTAGGCAGTGGTGCCGGTCGAATCGGTGTGACCCTCGACCCGCGCGGTCAGGATGCCCACCGAAACGAGATTCTTCGCCGTCGCTTCCAGAATCGTGACCTGTTCGGGCTTCAGCGCGCTTTCGTTCGTCGCGAAGAGCAGGCGCTCGTTGATCGTCAGCGTCCAGCCGTCGCCGGTTTCGACGAAACCCTCGGCCTTCAATGTCGCGACCTGCGCGGGCGTGAAGCCCTTGGGTGCGGGCATCGTCTGGCAGGCGGCGAGCAGCAGCGGCAGCAAGATCAGCACCAGGCTGCGGACGGAATCGGTCAGGGGCATGCGCACATCAGGTCTCCGCTTGTCTCTTCTGCGACCGGTTGGTCAGCTTGTCGGCATACATGGCGGTGTCGGCCGCGGTGAGCAGTCCGGCCGCATCGCCGCCATCGTCGGGATAGACCGCGGCGCCGACGCTGATCGCGAGGCGATAGTCGGCGCCGCCGGGCAAAGCCACGGGTTTCGCGGCGATCTGGCGGATGCGCGCGGCGATCGCTTCGGCGCCCGGTCCCTGGTCGAGCGGGTCGACGATCACGACGAATTCGTCGCCGCCGATGCGCGCGGCGAAATCACCGGTGCGGAGCGTCTCCTTGATCCGCGCCGATAGCGCGACCAGCACCGCGTCGCCCGCCGCGTGACCATGATTGTCGTTCGCCGCCTTGAAATTGTCGGCGTCGATGAACAGCAGCGCAAAGCGCCCGTCGCGCCGCGCCGCATTCTCGATCCGCGCTGCGAGCTGCTCGTCGAACGCGGCGCGGTTCGGCAGGGCGGTGAGCATGTCGTGCGAGGCGCGGTGGGCAAGAACCGCATTCTCGCTCTCCATATGTCCCTGCCAGCCCTGAAGCTCGTCGAGCAGCGCGTTGATGTCGCCGCCTAGCCGGTCGAGCTCGGCGATCCGGAGCGGCTGCACGCGTTTGTCGAACCGGCGGTGCAGCCGGACGTCGTGCGCGACGGTCGCGATCTCGCCGAGCGGCTTGACCAGCTCATATTCGAAACGGCGTGCGAGGATGATCGTCCCCAGCGCGGTGACGAGCAGGCAACCGAGCCCGGCAAGCGCGCCGATGCGGACATAGTCGATCAGGGTCGAGCTATCGCCCCAGATCTCGATGCGCCCGATCACCGACCCGTTGCGCCTGATCGGCGTGGAAAAGGGCTGCGGAAAGAACAGGCTGGTCAGCACGGGCGACGGATCGCCCTTCGGCGACTGCCATTCGTAGAGCGGACGGCCCCGATGATCGAGCACGCGCAGCCGTGCGATCCCCGGGATCCTGCGAAGAGGGTCGAGCCCCTCGCGCGCCGCCTCGGGGTCGTTGAACACGAGCGCGGGTTCGGCGCCATAGGCGCCGACGCGCGTCGCAAGCTCCATGTTCCGGTCGGCGTAGCTGCGCAGCGTCGTGATGCCCGCGAGCAGGATCGCGACGCCCGAGAGCGCGACGGCGAACAGGGTGATGCCGAAATGGAACCGCGACAGCAGCTTTTGCAGCGTCGTGTGCGCCGCGGGGCGGGCGGGGCTGCGGGGTGCGAGCGGGCGGGTCATGAGGCGTCCCCGTCGCTGCCGATCTGGAGCACGCGCGGGTCGATGCGCAGCGGACCACGGCCGATGGCGTCGAGATTGACCGAAAAGCTGACGCCTGGGGCGCGGGCGCGGAGGCAGAACATCGCGCCGAAGCTGCAGCCCGGATCGTCGTCGGTGATCGTCAGCACCGGGCGGCCGCGCACCCACGCGATCAGGCGCTGCCGGTCGGCGACCGGCATTCTGCCGAGGAACAGGATGTCGCAGCCGCTGCCGTTGGCGGGCGCGGAAAGGCGTCGCACCGCGATGCTTTGTCCGCCCGGCACGGCGGGTGCGATGTGATCGGTCAGTTGCGGCGTGCCCGCGACGCACATCGTGCGCGGTGCGCGCGGCAGGTCGGCCGGCCAGCGGGCATAGCTGATGATCCCGCCGACGATCCGGTTGACCCCGGTCGCGACACCGGCGGGGCTGCCGTCGACGATCGTCTGGCTCGCCGCCTCCATCGCCAGCTGCGGCGCCGCCAGCGACGATCCGACCAGAAGAAGCGAAACAAACACCGACAGCGACCCCTCACCGCGCCATGGGGCTACCCTGCCCCCGCTGGGCGGGGTCCGCTAGTCTAAACTGCCGCAAAGTCAAGGAAATGTGACGTCATGCGACCATATTGCAACAGTCTGCCGCCATTTTGGTTCTTTTCAGGCGCGCAGCCGCTCTGCGAACCCTTTGCGCAGCTTGGCGAGCTTGGGCGGAATGACGGCCATGCAATAGGGATTGCGCTGGCCTTCGCCGTCCCAATAGGCCTGATGATAATCCTCGGCCGGATACCAGGTCGACGCGGGCTCGATCGTCGTGACGATCGGCGCGGGCCAGTCGGTTGCGGCGCGCTCGATGCCCGCACGCGCCGCATCCTCCTGTCCCGCGTCGAGCGGGAAGATCGCACTGCGATACTGGGTGCCGATATCGTTGCCCTGCCGGTTGAGCTGCGTCGGGTCGTGCGTCGCGAAAAAGACGTCGAGCAGATCGGCATAGGAAATGACCGCGGGGTCGAAGCTGATGCGGATCGCCTCGGCATGGCCGGTGTCGCCGCCGCACACCTGCTTGTAGGTGGGGTTCGCCGTCGTGCCGCCGATATAGCCGCTTTCGACCTTTTCCACGCCGGCCAGCGACTGGAAGACCGCCTCGGTGCACCAGAAGCATCCTCCGGCAAAGATCGCGGTTTCACGGGTCATGGCATGGTTCCTTTGGTGGGGGGAGGGGATGCGCGGTAAATAAGGTGCGTCCCATACTATTCCAAGGGCGGGGGCGCGTCGATCAGAGGTGGTTTCAAGGGTTGACCCGCCGTTCGCGCGCTGTCGATCGCGCGAATTTCCTCCTCGAAGGATGCGACCCGGTCGCGCCAGCCTGGATGCGTCGCCGCCTGGAACGGCGGCGCACCCTTGCGCTGACCGAAACGGGACCAGAAACGGACGGTCGCCGCCGGGTCATAGCCCGCCCCGGCGAGCAGCCACACCGACAGCCGATCGGCTTCGACTTCGGTCTGCTTGAACAGCCGCGCGCTGCGGCCGAATTGCTTGCCGAGCCCGCGGTCGACCCCCGCCGCGTCGAGCCGCGCGCGATGGCGGAGGATGTTGTGCGCAAGCTCGTGCGCGATCGCGGCGGCAAGCTCGTCATCGCTCGCTGCAAAATCGACGAGCCCCGCGCTGACTACGACAAGGCGACCGTCGGCGCCGCCAGCGGCAGCCGCGCGCGCATTGACGCGGAAGTCGCTGGCGCAGCCGGGGACAGGGTCGACCGCGACGGCCTGACCGTCGATCCCCGCTATCATCACACGGGCGCGCGGCGGCAGCGCGGCGAAGAGTTTTTCGAGGGCGGTCATGCGCACAAAGGCGTCATTCCCCTCTGCCACATTCACCGGCTGGCCGTTGACGGCACCGATCGCGGCCCCGGTGCGCAGCCCGGCGGTCGCGGCGGGCGATCCCGGCGCCACCGCCGCGACAAAGGTCGTATCGGCGTCGGTCGCATGATAGGCCGCCAGCGCTTCGGCGCGGTCGTTCGCGTCATAAAGCCGGGGGTCGCCCAATATCCAGCCGAACTGCGGCTGGATCGCGGGGCACCAGGCGGCGTTGGCGGTGGTCAGGCGAAAGCCGATCGTCGCGACGCGCGCCTCCTGCCGGGCGAGCAGGGCATAGCCGGTGGCGGGCGCGTCCGCCGATGCCCAAGCGGGTGCGGCGCACACGAGACCGATCAGGATCGAAAACGAACGGAGGCGGGGATGCATCGCTGCCGCTTATCAACCCGCGCCTGTCGCGACCATGAATTTTCGCCCTCTTGCCTATCGGCGGACAAGCGGCGATAGGGCGAGGCGATGACGCAAGCCTCCGTGACCGTCCGGCCCTCTATCCCCCGTCCCGCCGCCCTCGCCCGCTGGCTCTGGGCTGTCGCCCTGCTCGTGATCATGGTCGTCGCGGTCGGTGGTATCACTCGCCTTACCGAATCGGGGCTGTCGATCACCGAGTGGAAGCCGGTGTCGGGCGTCCTCCCGCCGCTGACCGAGGCAGGCTGGCAGGCCGAGTTCGAGAAATACAAGCAGATTCCCGAGTATAAGGAGATCAATGCCGGAATGTCGCTCGCGGCGTTCAAGGGGATTTTCTTCTGGGAATGGCTGCACCGCATCCTCGGTCGGCTCGTCGGCATGGCGCTGCTCGTACCGCTTGCCTTCTTTGCCTGGCGGCGCGCGATCCCTGCGGGTTTTGGCGCGCGCCTGCTCGGCCTCGCGGCACTGGTGGGGCTGCAGGGCGCGATCGGCTGGTGGATGGTCGCCTCGGGCCTCGTCGACCGGACCGATGTCAGTCACTTCCGGCTGGCGCTCCATTTGCTGACCGCGCTCTTTCTGCTCGCGGCGCTGGTCTGGACCGCGCGCGATTTCGCCCTGATGGCGCGCGATCGCGTGGCCGTCAGGCCGCGGCTGATCGGAGTTGCGTGGGCCGTGATCGCGATCCTCTTCGTTCAGTTGCTGCTCGGCGCATGGGTCGCCGGACTGAACGCGGGTTATGTCGCCAGCACATGGCCGTCGATGAACGACCATTTCGTGCCCGAGGGGATCGACTGGTCCCGCGGCGCCTGGTTCGCCTTCACCAACGATCCCTTCCTCCTCCATTTCCTCCATCGCTGGTGGTCGTGGGCGGCTGCGATCGCGCTGCTGCTGCTCGCGCGCACCCTCGGCCGGCGTGGTGCGCGGACCGAGGCGATGCTGCTGATCCTCGTCGTCGCGGCGCAGATGACCCTCGGCATCCTGACCGTCGTCACCGGCGTGTCGATGTGGATCGCGGTGCTGCATCAGGTCACGGGAGCGATCCTCGTCGCGACGACCGCCGCATCGCTGCACCGGCTGGGACGCCCCGCAGCATGATCGCCGCGGTCCTGCTGCTGTTGGCGGGGCAGGCCGGTCCTGCTGTCCTTCCTGCGCCCGCTCCGGCGGTCGCCGGGCCGCGGGTCTTCGCGCCGCCGCTCGGGTCGCCGATGCGCTATCGTGTCACCACACGGCGGCTGTCGCGCGACGGAACGATCGCGAGCTATACGCTCGACTATCTCCTGCAATGGGAGCGTGCCGGTCGCGGCATCCGGCTTGTCGCCACGCTGCAGCGAACCGGCTCCGACGCGCGGCCCGAGCTTGCCGGGGCGTTTACCAGCCTGATGCAGCCACTCGTCGGTGAGCCTGTCACCTATCTTGTCGCGGCCGACGGCAGCAGCATCGACCTTGTCGACCCCGACGGCCTGTGGGCGCGCGTGATGGCGCAGACAGAGGCGATGGCGGCGGCCGCCGACCGGCCCGAGGCGAAGAGCGCCGCGCGACTGCTCGCTGCCCTGTCGCCCGGCGACCGCGAAAAACTCGCGACCGCCGACATTCGCGCGCTGGTCGCCACGGCCAACGCCGATATCCCGGCGTCCTCCGGCGCGGGGGTGGCGGTGCGCCAGGACGGCAACTTGCGCACGATCGCGCGCACCGAGCGAGGCGAAGTTTCCGCGCGGGCAGGGGCGCCGCAGCCCCTCGTGGTGGAGCGGAACTGGACCGTCGACACCGCGACCGGGCTTCTGATCGCCGAGCGGCGGCAAAGCTGGCTGACCGGCCCCGCAGGCGACGAACGACAGCTCGCCGAGGAGCAGATTCGCGAACTCGATGCCGACAGATAATTGCGCGGTATCATAATACCCGTCAGCAAAGCCGCCGAATCATTGACTTTCGCTGCATTTGCCGTCATTGGCCCGCTTCGAAGCGCCGCTGCGTCCATTTGCGACAGGCGGCGCGGTTTGTTTCGGAGCGGCCGGCAATAAGGCTGGGGCGTTCCGGTCCATATCTGTCAAGGAGCGTGCCATGAAGGCGCTGACCAAGACGACCGCTTCGGCCAATGCCGGTACGGTCGAAAAGAAATGGGTGCTGATCGACGCCGACGGTCTCGTCGTGGGCCGCGTCGCGTCGATCATCGCCAACATCCTGCGCGGCAAGCACAAGCCGTCGTTCACCCCGCACGTCGATTGCGGTGACAATGTCATCGTCATCAACGCCGAGAAGGTGGCGTTCACCGGCAAGAAGCTGCAGGACAAGCGCTATTACAAGCACACCGGCTACGCCGGCGGGATCAAGGAAACCAGCCCCCAGAAGATTCTGGAAGGCCGTTTCCCCGAGCGCGTGCTCGAAAAGGCCGTCGAACGCATGATCCCGCGCGGCCCGCTCGGCCGCCAGCAGATGCGCAACCTGCGCATCTTCGCGGGCACCGAACATCCGCACGAAGGGCAGAGCCCCGAAGTGATCGACGTCGCGTCGATGAACCGCAAGAACAAGGTGGGTGCATAATGGCCGACGAACAGACCATGACCGATCTCAAGGATCTCGCCGGCGCCGTCGAAGGCACCGTCGCTCCGGCCACGCCGACCGCTCCGCTTCGCGAGAAGCAGGTCGACAAGCAGGGCCGCGCCTATGCAACCGGCCGCCGCAAGGACGCCGTCGCCCGCGTGTGGGTCAAGCCCGGCACGGGCAAGATCACCGTCAACGGCCGCGACCAGGAAGTCTATTTCGCGCGTCCGACGCTGCGCCTCGTCATCAACCAGCCCTTCGGCCTGACCGAACGCACTGGCCAGTATGACGTGATCGCGACCGTCAAGGGTGGCGGCCTGTCGGGCCAGGCCGGTGCGGTTCTGCACGGCATCGCGCAGGCGCTGACCCGCTTCGAACCGGCGCTGCGCAGCCCGGTCAAGGCGGCTGGCTTCCTGACCCGCGACAGCCGCGCGGTCGAGCGTAAGAAATACGGCAAGGCAAAGGCCCGCCGCAGCTTCCAGTTCTCGAAGCGCTAAAAGTTTCTTCCGCCGACGGGTGGAGAAGGAAAGGGCGGTCCGGCAACGGGCCGCCCTTTTTCGTGTCGGCTTTGGGGTGGTTTCCAGCCTTTCCATTCTCGTCATCCTGAACTTGTTTCAGGATCCATGATCCGCCATTGCCTTAAGCGCCGCGCCGGACGAACGCTCAGTCCATGGATGCTGAAACAAGTTCAGCATGACGATGCAGGATAGGTTAGCCTCCGGTCGGAAGCAGCCATTTTCTATAGCAGCTCCAAACTTCCCAGCGCCAGCGCCTGTCGCGCCGGGCGTTCGGCCATGACCGCGAACATCTCGTCGCCGCGCGCCGTGCGCTCGACATTCATCGACGCAAACACCGCCATGAAATAGCCGCTGAGCGCGCCGACGCGATAGTCGGTCCAGAGCGCGTCGGCGTCGGGGGCGATCCCGCGCGTGCGGAGTGCCGCGATCCAGTGATCGAAGGCCGGTCGGTCGGCGGCCGCACGCTCGAACGGATCGGCGATGCTGGTGCCGACCAGATAGGCGAGATCGGTAGCGCCGCTGCCGCGTCCCAGCGTCTGCCAGTCGACGAGCCAGCAGCGCTCGCCGTCGGGCGCGAAGAGGATATTGTCGATGCGCAGGTCGCCGTGAACGATCGTGCGCGCCGATGTCTGCCGTGAGAGATAGGCGTCGAGCCGGTCCACGATCCCCGCGCCGAGGTCGAGCACCTCGGGGGCGAGCCGCGTCGTGTAGCGTTCGCGAAAGCCCGCGTAGAGCTGCGGGAAAAGCGAGCGGATCACATCGCCGTTGTCGCGTGCGAGCCAGGGCAAGGTGTCGAGGCGGACGTCGTTCCAGAGGAGAGCGTGCAGCCCGGCAGCGGCGTCGATGCAGGGAATAAGGCTCGCTAGACCCAGCCCGGCGAGCTGGTCGCCTTGCCGCGCCGGGGCGAGGTCCGAGAGGATCAGGATGAAGTCGACGTCATCGTCCGCGATCTCGGCATGATGGCACACCGGCGCCGCGACACCACTGCCCGCCGCGAGTTCGCGGTACCAGCTCACTTCCTTGACATAGGTGCCGACGACCTTGGCGATATGGCGGCTCGCCGGATCATGGCTCGGGCATTTGGCGATGACCGAGGCGGGCGCGTCGACCCCGTCCGCCCAGTCGAGCGTCAGGCGAAAGCTGTCGCACATCTGCCCGGTGCCGACCTTGGCGACGGTAAAGCCGTGGAGCGCGGTGGCTTCCTGCCCAAGCTTGCTGGCGAGCCACGCGGGCGACATTGCCTCGGGCGAGGTCGGGAAGCTCAAGCGACGGGGTCCAGCAAGCCGGAAAGGCCGGTCGGTGCGTGCGGGCCGACGAACAATTGTTCGAGGACACCGACGCCGCGATGCGTGCCGCCGCCGTCGGTCAGTTCGGCGGTAACGAGCGCCTGGATGTGCATAGCGAGCGGATTGCCCCAGCCGCGCTCGGCCTCGGTCATGCGGTCGTGGGCGATCGCCGGTTCGGGGCCGTGGTCGAGACCGTGCCCCCAGAGTGGATGGGTGTAGCCAAGCCCGCTCATCGCAAAGACGGCGCCCGCAGGCGCCAGCGCGAGCGACCTGCCGCCACCGAGCTCGGCCGCCATCCGCGCGACCCGCCGCGTGCCCGGTTGCCAGCCGATGGTAAAGCTCGCGGCGTCGAAATGCTGTTCGGTGCCCCCGTCTCCGACGATCACCGCGCGCCGATTCCACGGATTGCCTTCGCGATCGTCGTTGCTGTGGAAGAAGAGCGAGCGACCCTCGAAATTGCATGGCGTCCACAGCCAGAAGAACTGGGTGAAATTGCCCTCTGGCGGCGGCTGCGGCTCGCTTGCGCCGACGGGACGCACGCCCCAGCTGCGGTCGCGCGTTCCGCTCCAGCTATCGTCGACCGCGATCCGCTCGCCGTCCACCGACAGCCAGCCCGACCAACGGCCGTTCTGCGTCATCCGCGTATAGTCCATGAACAGCCGCGTGCCGTTGCGGCGGATGAAGCGCGGTTCCTCGATCGGGAAATGGCGGCCGGTAAAGACCAGTTCGGCGGCGAGGGGGCCGTCGTTGGCCGCGATGCGCAGGGTCAGGCTTTCGAGCGGCGCGTCGATGCCGATGGCGATCGGGCCGACCGACAGGTCGAGCCGTTCGCCGCCCGAACGGCGACTGGCGCGCAGGTTATACTGCACCCCGTCGACGATGACGCAGAAACTCGCGTCGACGATGCCGAGCTGCGGATAGAAGCCCATCGCGGCGGCGAAGAAGACCGACCCGTCGGGGCTGTAGCCGTTGAAGAAATAGCGGTCGTAGAAGTTGCGGTCGGTTCCCGCGAACGCAACCGGTTCACTGGTCTGGTGGAGCGGAAAGTCGTCGCCCTTGGTCAGCATATGTCCTCGTCCCGTTTTTTGTTGCAACGTATCGCGGGACTTGACGGAAGGGAAGGGATGTCGGGTTGGGGGCGATCGCTGCCATTGCTGACGTGATCCCCGGCGAAAGCCGGGGCCGACCGAAGCCCGTCTTATCGTTGCTGTCAGGCCGCCTTGCCGTGCAGCGTGTCCATGCTCATCGCGCTGCCCGCGTCGATCTCCGCCGCCTTTGCCTCAACCAGCTTGACGATGTGCGCGATCATGTCGTCGTCCTCAACATGGTGGTCGGTGACGCCCGAGAGATAGACCATGTGACGCCCGTTGCCGCCGCCGGTGATGCCGATGTCGGTTTCGCGGGCCTCGCCGGGGCCGTTGACGACGCAGCCGAGGACCGAGAGTGACATCGGGGTCTTGATGTGGCCGAGCGCATCCTCGAGCGCCTGGACGGTACGGATGACGTCGAAGCCCTGCCGCGCGCAGCTGGGGCAGGAGACGACGCGGACGCCGCGGGTGCGGAGGCCCAAGGATTTCAGGATTTCATATCCGACGCGCACTTCCTCTTCGGGTTCGGCCGACAGGCTGACGCGGATCGTGTCGCCGACGCCCGCCCAGAGGAGATTGCCGATGCCGAGCGCGCTCTTCACCGTGCCGCCAATCAGCCCGCCCGCCTCGGTGATGCCGAGGTGCAGCGGGCAGTCGACCGCGTCGGCGAGCTGCATGTACGCGGCGACCGCGAGGAACACGTCGCTGGCCTTCACCGCGACCTTATAGTCGTGGAAATCATGATCCTGGAGCAGCTTGATATGGTCGAGCGCGCTTTCGACGAGCGCCTCGGGGCAGGGCTCGCCATATTTTTCGAGCAAATCCTTTTCGAGGCTGCCGGCGTTGACGCCGATGCGGACCGCGCAGCCGTTCGCCTTGGCGGCGCGAACCACCTCGCCGACGCGTTCGGACGAGCCGATATTGCCGGGGTTGATGCGCAGGCATGCGGCGCCGGCGTCGGCGGCTTCCAGGGCGCGCTTGTAGTGGAAATGAATGTCGGCGATGATCGGGATGCGCGCGGCGCGGACGATCTTGCCGAGCGCGGCCGTCGAATCGGTGTCGGGGCACGAGACGCGGATCAGGTCGGCGCCGGCCTCCTCGCAGCGGCGAATCTGGTCGATCGTCGCCACGGCGTCGCTGGTCAGCGTGTTCGTCATCGTCTGCACCGTGATCGGCGCGCCGCCGCCGACCGGGACGTTGCCGACCATGATCTGGCGACTCGTCCGTCGCGCGATGTCGCGCCAGGGGCGCAGGCCGGGATTGTGATCGCTCATGAGACTGCCTGAAAATACCGGAATATGTGCCGCTCTTTAGCCGCCCCTTACGGACTTGGCAAAGCGCAAGCGCGGAGGCCGCTGCTGTTGCCTGAAAGACACAGCTGGTCGGTTATTACGTGCTTCAGCGCAATTTTCGTTTGTGCAATGCAACAAAATCGGCAATTTTCACGGTGTTCGTCGCTACATGCCCGTGTCGAGGCGTGAGCACGCACGGCAGGTCGGGACGATCCGGTTTATTTTTTAGGGGGATCAACCCATGAAGTTTCTCACCAAAGCCTGCTTCGGCATGCTGCTCGCCGCGTCGGCCATGTCGACTCCTGCTTTCGCCGAGGAAGAAGAAGGCGCCAGCGGTCCGCTGACGCTCAACGGCGGGATCGCCGTCACGAGCGACTATCGTTTCCGCGGCGTTTCGCTGTCGAACGAAAAGGTCGCGGTGCAGCCGTGGCTGACGCTGAGCCACGAAAGCGGCTTTTACGTCGGTGCCTGGGGTTCGACTTTCCCCGACAGCCCGGCCTACGGCAAGTTCGAGCTCGACCTCTATGGCGGCTATGCGACCGAGATCGCGCCGGGCACCAAGGTCGACGTCGGCGTCACCTATTACACCTATCCCGGCAGCGACGACGGCGGCGCCCCGACCGACTATTTCGAAGTCATCGGCAAGCTGACGCAGAGCCTCGGTCCCGTTTCGGCGACCGGCACCGTCGCCTATGCCTGGGATCAGAAGTCGCTGGGCAGCGACGACAATATCTATCTGAACCTCGGCCTCGGCTATGGCATCCCCGATTCGCCGGTCACGCTGACCGCGGGTGTCGGTTACACCGACGGTTCGCTCGGCCTCGTCTCGGCCGATGGCAACTATCTCGACTGGTCGGTGGGCGCGTCCTTCGCCGCCGGTCCGGCGACGCTATCGGTCCAGTATATCGACACCGACGTCAAGAAGTCGGGCGTCAAGGCGATCGACACGCTCTACGATCCGACCGTGGTCTTTACGCTGGGCGTCGCATTCTGATCGCCTAGCGGGTCAGCGACCACGCGCTCGAGGGGGCGGTCTCTGGGGGGAGGCCGTCCCCTTTTGCTATGCGCGGGCCAATGCGTTCCGGTCTTGCGCTACCGCTCCCGTTGACAGCGCGGTGCCCAAATCCTATATCGCGTTCACACCCGATCGTCCGGGAAGCGGCCTGACTTTGCGCAACGGGCCACAGGAATAGGGCGGTAGGGATTTCGAGATGCGTTGGAAAGCTGCGGTAAACCGGCAACGGTTGCTTGCGGCTTTTTTGCGTCTCTCCTGCGCTCGCGAGCTATTTTCTTAAGGCGAGACAATCACTTATGGCGACCAAGGCGAAGTCGGTGGGCAAGGCCCTCGAAGCAACCGCGACCAAGCGAATCCGCAAGCTGTTCGGCAATATCCACGAAGCGGTGGAGATGCCCAACCTCATCGAGGTGCAGCGCGAATCCTATGAGCAGTTCCTGCGCTCGGATCCCTCGATCGGTTATGTCTCGGGCCTCGAAAAGACGCTGCGCAGCGTTTTCCCGATCCGCGATTTCGCCGGCACCGCCGAGCTCGACTTCGTCCATTACGAGCTCGAAGAGCCCAAGTACGACGTCGAGGAATGCCGTCAGCGCGGCATCACCTATGCGGCGCCGATGAAGGTCACGCTGCGCCTGATCGTCTTCGAAGTCGACAGCGAAACCGACACCCGTTCGGTCCTCGATATCAAGGAGCAGGACGTTTACATGGGCGACATGCCGCTCATGACCGAGAACGGTACCTTCTTCGTCAACGGCACCGAGCGCGTCATCGTGTCGCAGATGCACCGTTCGCCGGGTGTGCTGTTCGACCATGACCGCGGCAAGACCCACTCGTCGGGCAAGTATCTCTTTGCCGCGCGCGTCATTCCGTACCGCGGTTCGTGGCTCGACTTCGAATTCGACGCCAAGGACATCGTCAACGTCCGTATCGACCGCAAGCGCAAGCTGCCGGTCACCAGCCTGCTCTATGCGCTCGGCATGTCGGGCGAGGAAATCCTCAACTATTTCTACGACCGTCTGGTTTTCGAGCGTGCCTCGAACGGCTGGAAGGTGCCGTTCGTCGTCGAAAACTGGCGCGGTTCGAAGCCCGCGTTCGATGTCGTCGACGCGAAGACCGGCGAAGTCGTCTTCGCCGCCGGCCACAAGATCAGCCCGCGCCTTGCCAACAAGGCCGCGAAGGACGGTCTCGACACGCTGCTGATTCCGACCGAGGAAATCTTCGGCCGCTATTCGGCCTATGACCTGATCAACGAGGCGACCGGCGAGATCTATATCGAAGCCGGCGACGAAGTGACCGCCGACAATCTCGAAAAGCTCGACGCCGCCGGGATCGACAAGCTCGTCCTGCTCGACATCGACCACAACAACACCGGTCCCTGGATCCGCAACACGCTGAAGGCCGACAAGGCCGAGGACCGCGACCAGGCGCTCAGCGACATCTACCGCGTCATGCGCCCCGGCGAACCGCCGACGCGCGAAACCGCGGAAGCCTTGTTCGGCGGCCTGTTCTTCGACCCCGAGCGCTATGACCTGTCGGCCGTCGGCCGCGTCAAGCTCAATATGCGCCTCGGCCTCGATGCCGAGGATACGGTCACCACGCTGCGCAGCGAGGACATCCTCGCCGTCGTCAAGGAGCTGGTGAACCTGAAGGACGGCAAGGGCGAGATCGACGATATCGACAATCTCGGCAACCGCCGCGTCCGTTCGGTCGGCGAGCTGCTCGAGAACCAGTATCGCGTCGGCCTGCTTCGCATGGAGCGCGCGGTGAAGGAGCGCATGTCGTCGGTCGACGTTTCGACGGTGATGCCGAACGACCTGATCAACGCGAAGCCCGCGGTCGCCGCGGTGCGCGAATTCTTCGGCTCGTCGCAGCTCTCGCAGTTCATGGACCAGACCAACCCGCTCTCCGAAGTGACGCACAAGCGCCGCGTTTCGGCGCTCGGGCCGGGCGGTCTGACCCGCGAACGCGCAGGCTTCGAGGTCCGCGACGTTCACCCGACACACTATGGCCGCATCTGCCCGATCGAAACGCCCGAAGGCCCGAACATCGGTCTGATCAACAGCCTCGCGACGTTTGCGCGGGTCAACAAATACGGCTTCATCGAGACGCCGTACCGCAAGATCATCGACGGCAAGGTGACCAACGAGGTCGTCTATCTGTCGGCGATGGAGGAATCGAAGCACACGGTCGCGCAGGCGAACGCCGACCTCAACCCCGACGGCAGCTTCATCGACGAGCTGATCTCGGCGCGCGAGGCGGGCGAATTCCTGATGGCGCCGCGCGACCAGATTACCCTGATGGACGTGTCGCCGAAGCAGCTTGTTTCGGTCGCGGCGTCGCTGATCCCGTTCCTCGAGAACGACGACGCCAACCGCGCGCTCATGGGTTCGAACATGCAGCGTCAGGCTGTGCCGCTGCTCCGCGCCGAGGCGCCGGTCGTCGGTACGGGCATGGAAGGCACCGTGGCGCGCGATTCGGGCGCGGCGATCGCGGCGCGCCGCGGCGGCGTGATCGACCAGGTCGACGCGACGCGTATCGTGATCCGTGCGACCGACATGGTCGAACCCGGCAAGTCGGGCGTCGACATCTATCGCCTGCAGAAGTTCCAGCGTTCGAACCAGTCGACCTGCATCAACCAGCGTCCGCTGGTGAAGGTCGGCGACGTCGTCCGCTCGGGCGACATTATTGCCGACGGTCCCTCGACCGAGCTCGGCGAACTGGCGCTCGGCAAGAATGTGCTCGTCGCGTTCATGCCGTGGAACGGCTACAATTATGAGGACTCGATCCTCATCAGCGAGCGCATCGTGAAGGACGACGTCTTCACCTCGATCCACATCGAGGAGTTTGAAGTCACCGCACGCGACACGCGCCTCGGGCCCGAGGACATCACCCGCGACATCCCGAACGTCGGCGAGGAAGCGCTGCGCAACCTCGACGAGGCGGGCATCGTCTATATCGGTGCCGAGGTCGGTCCGGGCGACATTCTGGCCGGCAAGATCACCCCCAAGGGTGAATCGCCGATGACGCCGGAAGAAAAGCTGCTGCGCGCCATCTTCGGTGAAAAGGCTAGCGACGTGCGCGACACCTCGCTCCGCCTGCCGCCGGGCGTGTCGGGTACGGTCGTCGAAGTCCGCGTCTTCAACCGCCACGGTATCGACAAGGACGAACGCGCGATCGCGATCGAACGCGAGGAAATCGAGCGCCTGAAGCAGGACGCCGACGACGAGCGCGCGATCCTGAACCGCGCGACCTTCTCGAGCCTCAAAGAACTGCTGGTCGGCCAGACCACCAGCGCGGTTCCGAAGGGCCTGAAGAAGGGGGACGAGGTGACCGAGGACATGCTGGTCGACCTCGACCGCGCCGACTGGTGGAAGCTGGCGGTTGTCGATGACACCGCCCAGACCGCCCTCGAGGCGATCAAGGCGCAGTATGACGAGGCGATCAAGCGCATCAACGCCAAGTATGAAGACCGCGTCGAAAAGCTGCAGCGCGGCGATGAGCTCGCCCCCGGCGTGCTCAAGATGGTCAAGGTCTTCGTGGCCATCAAGCGCAAGCTGCAGCCGGGCGACAAGATGGCCGGCCGTCACGGCAACAAGGGCGTCATCAGCCGCATCCTGCCGAACGAGGACATGCCGTTCCTCGAAGACGGGACGCCGGTCGACATCGTGCTGAACCCGCTGGGCGTGCCGTCGCGCATGAACGTCGGGCAGATCCTCGAAACGCACCTTGGCTGGGCTTCGCGCGGCCTCGGGCGGCAGGTGACGCAGGCGCTGGAGGATTGGCGTGACGCCAATCCCGACGCGACCGGCGGCCAGATGCCCGAAGCGGTGCGCGACACGCTGGAGCGTGTCTATGGCGCCGAGTATGTCGACGACATCAAGGCGCGCAACGCCGACAGCGTCGTCGAACTCGCCGAGAATCTGAAGGTCGGCGTGCCGTTCGCGACGCCGGTGTTCGATGGCGCGAAGGAAGCCGATGTGACCAACATGCTGACCCTCGCGGGCCTGCATGAATCGGGTCAGTCGGATCTGTACGACGGCCGCACCGGCGACAAGTTCGACCGCAAGGTGACCGTGGGCTACATCTATATGCTGAAGCTCCACCACCTCGTCGACGACAAGATTCACGCGCGTTCGATCGGGCCGTACAGCCTCGTCACCCAGCAGCCGCTGGGCGGTAAGGCGCAGTTCGGTGGCCAGCGCTTCGGTGAAATGGAGGTCTGGGCGCTCCAGGCCTATGGCGCGGCGTACACGCTGCAGGAAATGCTGACGGTGAAGTCCGACGACGTGATCGGCCGCACCAAGGTTTACGAGGCGATCGTCAAGGGCGACGACACCTTCGAGGCCGGCATTCCCGAAAGCTTCAACGTGCTCGTCAAGGAAATGCGCTCGCTGGGCCTCAACGTCGAGCTTTCGTCCTATGCGGATGAAGACGAGGGCGAAGGTCCGGACGCTCTTCCCGAAGCCGCCGAATAAGATTTTTCCTCACCCCTCTCGCCCTGCGCGAGAGGGGAAGATGGAGCAGATAAATGAACCAGCTTACCAACTTCATGAACCCGGTCGCGAAGCCCGAAACCTTCGACATGATCAAGATCGGCATCGCGAGCCCGGAGCGTATCCGCTCGTGGTCGTTCGGCGAGATCAAGAAGCCCGAAACGATCAACTACCGCACGTTCAAGCCCGAGCGTGACGGCCTGTTCTGCGCGCGCATCTTCGGTCCGATCAAGGATTACGAATGCCTGTGCGGCAAGTACAAGCGTATGAAATACAAGGGCATCGTCTGCGAAAAATGCGGCGTCGAAGTCACGGTCACGAAAGTGCGCCGCGAGCGCATGGGCCATATCGAGCTCGCCGCGCCGGTCGCGCACATCTGGTTCCTGAAGTCGCTGCCGTCGCGCATCGGCCTGCTGCTCGACATGCAGCTGAAGCAGCTCGAGCGCGTCCTCTACTTCGAGGCCTATATCGTCCTTGAGCCCGGCCTGACCCCGCTCGAGAAGTTCCAGCTGCTGACCGAAGACGAGCTGCTCGACGCGCAGGACGAATATGGCGAAGACGCCTTCTCGGCCGGCATCGGCGCCGAGGCGATTCGCGTGCTCCTCGAAAATCTCGACCTCGAGCAGGAACGCGTCGACCTGATGGAAGAGCTGGCGACGACCAAGTCGGAGCTCAAGCCCAAGAAGATCATCAAGCGCCTGAAGGTCGTCGAGAGCTTCATCGAATCGGGCAACCGCCCCGAGTGGATGATCCTCGAAGTCGTGCCGGTCATCCCGCCCGAACTGCGCCCGCTGGTGCCGCTCGATGGCGGCCGCTTTGCGACGTCGGATCTCAACGACCTCTATCGCCGCGTGATCAACCGCAACAACCGTTTGAAAAGGTTGATGGAGCTGCGCGCGCCGGACATCATCGTCCGCAATGAAAAGCGCATGCTGCAGGAAGCCGTCGATGCGCTGTTCGACAACGGCCGCCGCGGCCGCACGATCACGGGCGCCAACAAGCGTCCGCTGAAGTCGCTCAGCGACATGCTCAAGGGCAAGCAGGGCCGCTTCCGCCAGAATCTGCTCGGCAAGCGCGTCGACTATTCGGGCCGTTCGGTCATCGTGACCGGCCCCGAACTCAAGCTACACCAGTGCGGCCTGCCGAAGAAGATGGCGCTCGAACTGTTCAAGCCGTTCATCTACGCGCGCCTCGACGCCAAGGGTCTGTCGATGACCCTGAAGCAGGCGAAGAAGTGGGTCGAAAAGGAACGCAAGGAAGTCTGGGACATCCTCGACGAAGTCATTCGCGAGCACCCGGTCCTGCTGAACCGCGCCCCGACGCTTCACCGCCTCGGCATTCAGGCGTTCGAGCCCGTGCTGATCGAGGGCAAGGCGATCCAGCTTCACCCGCTGGTCTGCGCCGCGTTCAACGCCGACTTCGACGGTGACCAGATGGCCGTTCACGTCCCGCTGAGCCTCGAGGCCCAGCTGGAAGCACGCGTGCTGATGATGTCGACCAACAACATCCTCAGCCCCGCGAACGGCAAACCGATCATCGTTCCGTCGCAGGACATGGTCCTCGGTCTCTATTATCTCTCGCTGGAGCGCGAAGGCGAACCGGGCGAGGGGATGCTGCTCGCCGACATGGCCGAGGTGCATCAGGCGTTGTTCACCGGCGCGGTGACGCTGCACACGAAGGTCATCAGCCGCGTTCCGCAGACCGACGAGGAAGGCAACACCTACCTCAAGCGCTACGAGACCACGCCCGGCCGCATGCTGATCGGCGAATGCCTGCCGAAGTCGCACACCGTGCCTTTCGACGTCGTCAACCGCCTTCTGACCAAGAAGGAAATCGGCGACGTGATCGACCAGGTCTATCGTCACACCGGTCAGAAAGAGACCGTGCTGTTCGCCGACGCCATCATGGCGCTGGGCTTCCGCAACGCGTTCAAGGCGGGCATCTCGTTCGGCAAGGATGACATGATCATCCCGGCGTCGAAGGAAGGGATGGTCGACGAAACCCGCGCGCTCGTGAAGGATTTCGAGCAGCAGTATCAGGACGGCCTGATCACGCAGCAGGAAAAGTACAACAAGGCGATCGACGCCTGGTCGCAGTGCGGCGACAAGGTCGCGAACGCGATGATGGACGAGATCCGCGCGACGCCGAAGCTGCCCGATGGCCGTATGGCCCCGATCAACTCCATCTACATGATGGCGCATTCGGGTGCCCGTGGTTCGCAGGCGCAGATGAAGCAGCTCGCGGGGATGCGCGGCCTGATGGCGAAGCCGTCGGGCGAGATCATCGAAACGCCGATCATCTCGAACTTCAAGGAAGGCCTGACCGTCCTTGAATATTTCAACTCGACCCACGGCGCCCGCAAGGGCCTCGCGGACACGGCGCTCAAGACGGCGAACTCGGGGTACCTGACCCGCCGTCTGGTCGACGTGTCGCAGGACTGCGTCGTGATCGAGGATGATTGCGGCACCGAACGCGGGATGGAAATGCGCGCGATCATCCAGGGCGGTTCGACGATCGCCTCGCTGGGCGAACGCATTCTCGGCCGCACGACGCTCGAAGATGTCACCGACAAGGACGGCAATATCATCGCAGCGGTGGGCACCCTGCTCGACGAAGCGATGGTCGCGAAGATCGAGGAAGCCGAAGTGCAGGCGGTCAAGATCCGCTCGCCGCTGGTTTGCGAAGCGACCCTCGGTGTTTGCGCCAAATGCTACGGTCGCGATCTCGCGCGCGGTACGCCGGTCAACATCGGTGAAGCGGTGGGCGTCATCGCCGCCCAGTCGATCGGTGAGCCCGGCACGCAGCTGACCATGCGGACCTTCCACATCGGGGGCGCGGCGCAGGTCAACGAGCAGTCGAACCTCGAAGCGATCTCCGACGGCACGATCGAATATCGCGACATGGCGACGATCGTCGACCAGCGCGGTCGCCGTCTGGCGCTGTCGCGCTCGGGCGAAATCGCGGTCATCGATAGCGAAGGCCGGGAACGTGCGACGCACAAGCTGCCCTATGGTGCGCAGATCATGCACAAGGACGGCGAGAAGGTGAAGAAGGGCGACCGGATTGCCGAATGGGATCCGTTCACCATGCCGCTGATCACCGAAAAGCCGGGTGTCGTGAAGTATCAGGATCTGATCGATACCAAGACCCTGATCGAACAGGTAGACGAAGCGACCGGCATCGCGCAGCGCGTCGTGATCGAGTATCGCGCCGCCGGCCGCGGCAAGAAGGAAGACCTTCAGCCGCGCCTGACCTTGCTCGACGACGCCTCGGGTGAAGCTGCGCGCTATTTGCTCGCGGTCGGCACGATGCTGTCGGTCGAGGACGGCCAGGAAGTGCAGGCGGGCGACGTTCTGGCCCGTGTGACCCGCGAAGCGTCGAAGACGCGCGACATCACCGGCGGTCTGCCGCGTGTTGCCGAGCTGTTCGAAGCGCGCATCCCGAAGGACAATGCGGTGATCGCCAAGATCAGCGGCCGCATCGAATTCGTGAAGGATTACAAGGCGAAGCGTAAGATCGCGATCGTCCCGGAAGAGGGCGATCCGATCGAATATCTGATCCCGAAGTCGAAGGTTCTCGAAGTGCAGGAAGGCGATCAGGTCCGCCGCGGCGACGCGCTGATCAGCGGTTCGCCGAACCCGCACGACATCCTCGACGTGATGGGCGTGGAAGCGCTGGCCGAATATCTCGTCGCGGAAATCCAGGAAGTCTACCGACTTCAGGGCGTGAAGATCAACGACAAGCACATCGAGGTGATCGTTCGCCAGATGCTGCAGAAGGTCGAGATCACCAGCGGCGGCGACACCACGCTGCTGCCGGGCGAACAGCTCGATTATCTGGAGATGATGGAGTATAACGCCAAGCTGCCGAAGAATGGTGTTCCTGCGGAGGGCCGCCCGGTCCTGCTCGGCATCACCAAGGCCAGCTTGCAGACCCGCAGCTTCGTTTCGGCCGCGTCCTTCCAGGAAACGACCCGCGTCCTCACCGAAGCGTCGGTGCAGGGCAAGGTCGACTCGCTGCAGGGCCTCAAGGAAAATGTCATCGTCGGCCGCCTCATTCCGGCGGGTACCGGTGCTGCCATGAACCGCGTCCGCGTCACCGCGTCGTCGAAGGATGCCGCGCTCCGTGCCGCGATGCGCAACGCCACCGAGGCGCATCTGATCGCGCCGCAGTCGGCGGCCGAGGAACATGCCGCCGAACTGGCGCAGGGCCCCGAAGCCGCGATCGGCGACGATCCGCTCGGCGCGGTCGAGGGTGAAACCCACGGCACTGACGCCGATGCCGGCGATTATCTGATCCAGAGCGACGGGGAATAAACCCCTCGGAGCCTGACAGAAACAAGCCCCGCCGGAGCGATCCGGCGGGGCTTTTTCTTTGCCGTCAAACTGATAGCCTGCGCCTTCGTTCGGGAGGGAGAGGGATGATGCGGGCTTATCTGATCGGTGCCGGGCTGTTGCTGGCGGTCTCGCCGGCGGCGGCGCAGGACAACAGCAATATCGAAGGCGAGGTGGTGGTGACGGCGCAGCGCGCGTCGGCCGACTATCTCTCGGACGAGCAGACCGTGGTCGGGCTGCGGCGGACCGCCGATAGCGCGATCCAGCCGGTCCAGTTCACCTCTGACTCGCGTGATGAGGATATGCGAAAGCGCGAAATTCATGCGATGCTCGAGGCCGCGATCCGTCGCGCCGATAGCGCCGGCGTCGAACTCGTCACCGGCGAATTCGAACTCACCAAGCTGACACTCGCCAACTTCAAGGATTTGGTCTTCGGGCGCGGCCAGCGCCCCGACACCAGCGAGATCGAGCTCTATGTGAAGGCTAGCCTCGCGGGATCGGTCGGCAGCGCGCAGGGACGGATCGACAATTTCATCAAGGCGGTGCCGCCCAACGGGCGCGCGCTGCTGGAGAAGAATGGCGAGATCACGCTGACGATCATCAATCCCGACCAGTATCGGCCCGAGATCGTCAAGCTGGTCGCAGGCGAGGCGCTCAAGACCGCGGGTGCCTTCGGTCCCGACTATGGCGTCGAGGTCGCGGGGCTCAATGAACAGCTCATCTGGGCGCAGGCGAGCGCGACCGAGGTGTTCCTCTATATCCCCTATCGTTTCACCGTGCGGCCCAAATGAAAAGGGCCCACCGGTCGAGGCCGGTGAGCCCTTGGTCTTTTGGGAAATTTGCGGGCCGGTGCGACTGCGCCTGAAAGGCGGGCCGGCCCGGGCTGCGTTACGGCGCGAGGATCGCGACGGTCAGGTACAGCAGCAGCGGAAGGCCGAAGCCGAGCAGCGTCAGGGCGACAAAGGCGACGCGCGTCCACAAGACGTCGAAGCCGAACTGGTCCGCAATCCCGGCACACACGCCGAAGATCACCCCATCGCGACGATTCTTGCGAAAACCCTGTTTCATTTCTTTCCTTTCCATCCCGGCCCATCGGGACCGGCGTTGTTCGCGGGGGACGGAGGGCTGGTTAAGCAACCAGCCCGCCGAAGTGCACTGCGTTCGGACCGACAGCGGCGAGGAACATGAGCGAGCAATAAGCCGAAGCAACCGCGGCGATCGCGTAGCTCTTGAGCGATTCAACATTGAAGTGGGCCATTTACCTATCCTTTTTCATCCTCCACCCGGACCATCCGGTGGATGCCCGATGTAATGCAGGAGCCGTGCCAATTTCATTCAGCGCCGGTTAACCGCCGTTTTTGAGCTGGAGATAGAATATTTCAGCGCGCGTTTTGCGGGTCTATGGCGAAAATTCCCAATTTTGTGAAAAATTTTATATCGCTATTCGAGATGCGCTTGGGGATGACGCGTGAAGAGGCGTGCGGTGGGCTGGCGTCGCCCCTTATGGTGCGGTAGCGCCGTCGCCATGACGCTCGCCCGCCTCTCGCTGACCGACTTTCGCAATCATGCCGGCGCGGACATGGCGGCGGGGCCGGGGCTTGTGGCGCTGCACGGCGACAATGGCGCGGGCAAGACCAACATATTGGAGGCGATCTCGCTGCTCGCGCCGGGCCGCGGGCTCCGCCGCGCCGCGCTGTCCGACATGGTGCGCGACGGGGCGACCGGCGGCTTCGCGATCTTTGCCGAGCTGCTTGCCGCGGCCGATGCCGACTTGCCGCCGGTCGCGCTGGGCACGGGGATCGAGCCCGCGCATCCCGGGCGGCGGATCGTGCGGATCAACGGCGCATCGGCGGCGGCGGCCTCGCTCGGCGAATGGCTCGCCGTGCTGTGGCTGACTCCTGCGATGGACCGGCTGTTCGTCGAGACGGCGGGCAACCGCCGCCGCTTCCTCGACCGCCTCGTCCTCGCGCTCGACCCGCGCCACGCGCAGCACAGCAACCGCTATGACGCCGCCTTGCGCGCGCGCGTCAAGCTGCTCGCCGATATGGCGACCGCCGACCAGCAATGGCTCGCCAGCCTCGAGGCGCAGCTTGCCGAACATGGTGCGGCGATGGACGCTGCGCGGCAGCGGACGCTCGCGGCGCTGTCGGCCGAGCTCGCGGGTCAGCCCGACGCGCCCTTTGCGCGCCCGCTGCTGACGCTTGTCGATGCCGACGGGGCGCCGCGTCAGGCGCCGCACACGGTCGAGGCGCTGAAGACGCTCTTCGCATCGCGCCGCCGGATCGACGCTGCCGCCGGACGCGCGACCGCCGGGCCGCACCGCGACGACCTCTCGGCCGTCCACGCCGCGACCGGCCGCGCCGCGGCGCGCTGTTCGACCGGCGAGCAGAAGGCGATGCTGCTCTCGCTCGTCCTCGCGCACAGCGATTGCGTCGCGCGCGCGCGCGGCCAGCGCCCGGTGCTGCTGCTTGACGAGGTGGCGGCGCATCTCGACCCGCTGCGCCGCGCCGCGCTTTACGACCGGCTGGCGGCGCAGGGCGGACAAGCCTGGCTCACCGGGACCGAGGCGGCGCTGTTCGCCGACATGCCGGGGCCGGTAACGCGCTTTCACATTGCGGGCGGCCGGATCGGACCAGGCTAAGTTCGGCTGGCGATCGCCTGGCGGTCGAAGCTGTTGCCGTCCTCATCGCACCTGAAAGGCCGCTCTCCGACTTGACGCCTTCCCCTTCAGCGAACCGGCGGGTCGATCGGTGGCACCGCGCCGACGGGCGCGACGGGCTCGCCGGGGGTGCGAGGCGGCAGCGCGTCGGGCGGGACGGCGCCGATCTGCATGTCGGGGGTGGCGACGTGCTCGAGGTTGCGGACGCGGGCGTCGATCCGGCCGCTTGCGATGGTGAGTTCGTTGAAACCCGGCGGGGTCGAACGCAGCCGTTTCGACAGCGTCCCCGCGCCGATCATGCGGATCGGGCCGGCGTTTGTTTCCTTCAAGAGGTCGAAGGCGTCATGGACGTGGCCGGTGAGCACCGCCGCGACCCCGCGTGCCGCGAGTTCGGTCAGCGCGCGCTCGCCGCCGCGCGTGAGGGCGCGGCCCTCCGTCCCTGCCTCGACGAGCGGATGATGCGCTGTCACCAGCACAGCGGTGCCGGCGGGCAGCGCGTCGATCGCCGCCAGCGTCCGGTCGAGCGCCCGCCGCGTGACCCATCCTTTGGACCAGTCGAGCCGCCACTGCGCGCGCGCCGTGGTCTTGAGCGGCACGACTGCGACGCCATCTAGGTCGAGTTCGCGTTCGACCAACCCCTCGATCCGGCGGATGCGCGCATAGGGACGGAAAAAGCGCGCCACGGGGTTGAAATAGGGCAGGTCGTGATTGCCGACCTCGACCGTCACCGGCACGTCGAGGGCTGCGATCCAGTCGCAGGCCGCGGCGAATTCGTGGCTGCGCGCACGCATCGTCAGATCGCCGGTGATCAGCACCGCAGCCGGACGTTCGACGCGCACGCAGCGGGCGAACCAGTCGAGGGCATTACGATCCTCAAGCCCGAAATGCAGATCGCTGATATGGAACAGCCGCTTCATAGGGTGGCGACGAAATCGACTGCGCTCGCCGCAAGTCCGAAGCGCGCGGGCGATCCGGTCTCGGTCAGTTCGCCATCATATTCGAGGCTGATCGGCGCATCGCTTTCGAGCACGATCGTCTCGCTTTGCACGATCTCCTCGCTTGGCCCGTCGCGGAAATCGCCGCCCAGCCAGGCGAGTCCGTGGCGCAGCACGTCGATTGTCCCTTCGGTCAATATGCCGTCGACGCGTACCCCGGCCTCGGTCGGGGTGAGGATGACGGCCGGATAGGCCTTGCCGTGCCCCACGACGCGCACGCCGGGCGCGTTTATCATCGCCTCGAGCGCGTCGGGCGCCGCGCGCCCCGCTTCGAGCAGCCCCTCCTGGCGCATCGTCTCGCGCACCCCGGCCCAGTGCGTTGCCGGCCCTGCGACGATGGTGATGAACGCCTCGCCGACTGCCGAGCGGATCGTCGGGACCGGCCGGCGGCGTCCTTTGCCCATGAGCGCATCGGTCAGTATCTCGGGCGCCGGGCGGTCGCCGTGAAGCGCCTTGGACAAAAGGTTGAGCGTGCCCCCGGGCAGCGGGAGGATCGCGCCATTCCAGCCGACCGCCGATCGGGCCGCGGCGTTGATCGTCCCGTCGCCGGTCCACACGAGCAGCAGGTCGATGCCCCGCTCGCGAAGAGTCGTCGCGTCGGGAACCGCGCCATCGGGCAGTTCGAAAGTGGCGATGAGCGGCGTGCCCGCATCGCGGCACGCCGCCTCGATCGCAGCGCGGATCGCGGGATCGTGGCTGCCGCTCTGGATGTTGCAGACGAGGGCGGGGCGGGTGAAGGGGGCGGGGCGGGTAAAGGGGCTGGTCATGGCCTGTCCTACGCACGAGCGGGGAAAAGGTCGCCTCCTCCCGTCCTCGTCGGCCGGACTTGATCCGGGTCCATGCGTCCCGCCCCGCTGCGCCATCTTGTTCGGCGCCGCGCCGCCCTGTAGGGCGCGATAGCTATGACCGCGCGCGCAGCCAAAGGACGGCGTTTGATCAAGTTCATCATCGTTCTGGTGTTGCTCCTGCTGCTGTTCGGCAGCGGTGCGAAGATGGTCGTGGCGGGCGGCGCGAAGTCGCTCGATCTGGCCGACAAGTTGCTCGGGTCGGATGGCGGCGCGCGGCTGGTGATCGGCGATCAGCCCTATGGCAACGGGCCGCGGCAGTCGCTCGACATATGGGTGCCGGAGAATGCGAAGCAGGGCGACAAGCTGCCCGTGATCGTCTTTTTCTATGGCGGCGGCTGGGACAGCGGCGCGCGTGAAAGCTATGGCTTCGCGGGCCGCGCGCTGGCACAGAAGGGCTTCGTCGTCGTCATCCCCGATTACCGGCTGGTTCCCAAGGCGCATTGGCCCGATTTCCTGGAGGACAGCGCCAAGGCGGTCGCATGGACGCATCGACACATTGGCGACCTCGCGGGCGATCCCGATCGCATCGCGCTGATGGGCCATTCGGCGGGCGCCTATAATGCGGTGATGCTGGCGCTCGATCCGCAATGGCTGCGCGGCGCGAAGAGCGACCCGTCGATCATCCGCGGCGTCGCGGGGCTTGCGGGCCCCTATGATTTCCTGCCGATGGAAAAGGGCGGCAGCGCCGAAAAGGCGATGGGCAAGGTCCGGCCCGCGGAGAAGACGCAGCCGATTGCCTACGCGCGCGGCGATGCGCCGCCGCTGTGGCTCGCGACGGGCGACGAGGATGAAACGGTGCGCCCGCGCAACAGCCAGAACCTCGCGGCGGCGATCGAAAAGGCCGGCGGATCGGCGGCGCTGCGCATCTATCCGGGCGTGGGGCACACCGGCATCGTCATGGCGCTGTCGGCGCCCTTCCGGTCGCGGGGGCCGGTGCTCGACGACGCGACCGACTTCCTGCGCGGCGTCACCGGCCGCCGTGTCGCGCCCGCGACGGACGCAGCCGAATGACGATCCCTGCGATCGTCCTCGCCGGCAGCCGCCCCGGCCCCGATCCGCTGCTGAGCGGCAGCGGCGTTTCGACAAAGGCGCTGCTGCCGATCGCGGGGAAGCCGATGCTCGTCCATGTCGTGACCGCGCTGCGCGCCTCGCCGCACATCGGGCCGATCACCATCCTTGCGCAGAACAGCGCCGAGCTGGCCGCCGAGCCGATGCTTGCCGGTGTCGCGGGGCTGCATTTTTCAGACTCGGGGCAAGGGATCAGCAGCTCGCTCGCCGCGGCGCTGCCCGACAGCGACGCGCCCATTTTGGTAACGACCGCCGACAATGTGCTGCTGACGCCATCGATGATCGCCGAATTCGTTACGGGCGCTCGCGACAGCGACGTCGCGGTGGCGATGGTCGAGAAAGCTGTTTTGCTCGCGCGCTATCCCGAATCGCAACGCACCTGGCTCAAGTTCCGCGGCGGCTGGTGGTCGGGCGCGAACCTGTTCCGCCTCGGCGGGCGGCGCGTGCTGCCCCTGCTCGACTTCTGGGGGCGGATCGAGCGTGACCGCAAGAAGGGCTTGAAGATCATCGCGGCGTTCGGCCCGTGGTTGCTGCTCGGCGCGCTCCTGCGGCTCTTCACGATCGAGCAGGGGATCGCGCGTGCAGGCCGGCGGTTCGGGCTGCAGGCGAAGGTGGTGCCGATGTCCGAGCCCGAGGCGTGCATCGACGCCGACAAGCCCGCGGACATCGAGCTGATCGAACGGATATTTGCCGCGCGCCGCCAAGGCGCTATAGGGGCGCCCCTATGAGCATCGACAAAGCCATCATCCTGTCGGCCGGGCAGGGCTCGCGCCTGCTGCCGCTGACCCGCGATATCCCCAAATGCCTGATCGAGTTCAATGGCCGCAGCCTGATCAGCTGGCAGGTCGCGGCGCTCGTCGCCAACGGCATCAAGGATATCGTCGTCGTCACCGGCTTTCGCACCGAGCGGGTCGAGGATCATGCGCTGCAGCTCTATCGCGACACCGGCGCGCGCATTCGCACGCTGTTCAATCCCTTCTTCCAGGTCGCCGATAATCTAGGCACCTGCTGGATCGCGCGCGAGGAGATGGACCGCGATTTCATCATCCTCAACGGCGACACCATCGTCTCGGACGAGATCGTCGCGAAGCTGATCGAAGGCGCGAGCGAGCCGATCAACGTCACCGTCGACGTCAAGGACGAGTATGACGACGACGACATGAAGGTGAACCGCGACGCCGAGGGGCGGCTTCACGCGATCGGCAAGCGTCTGCTGCCCCCCGACACCAATGCCGAATCGATCGGGATGCTCGCTTTTATCGGCGATGGCCCGTCGATCTTCCGCAACCAGGTCGACCAGATGATGCGCACCCCCGACGGGGTCGAACGCTGGTATCTGCGCGCGATCGACATCATCGCGAAGGGCAACCGCGTCGGCACCGTGTCCATCGAGGGGCTCGAGTGGCAGGAAGTCGACTTCCCGCAAGACGTCGAAGCCGCCGATGCGCTCACCGCGAAATGGGCGGCCGAAGGCCGCTACGCGAAATAGGGTTTGAGCCAGCCGACAAGCGCGGCGATTTGCGCGTCGTCGAGCTTCACCGCCTGCCCGAGGTCGGGCTGTCCCGGCCAGCCGGCATCGGCGACCGTCAGTCCCGCGCCGCTGCGTTCGCCATCGTAACGCGGCAGGACGTGGAAATGGACGTGCGGGTCGACCATCATCAGCATCAGATAGTTGATCTTGGAATAGCCGACCGCTTTGCCGAGCGCGGTTTCGATTGCCGAGGTCGCGGCCTTGAGTTCGGCGTGCGCCGCGGCGGAGAGGTCGCCAAAGGCCGTCGCATCGGATTTCGCCGCGAGGACCAGCGCGCCCAGCGTCGGCTGCGCGGGGCGGAGCAGGACGACCCAATGCTCGAACTCGGCAACCAGCGTGGCGGGGAAGCCGAATTTCTCGATCGTGGCGTTCATGGCTGCGCTTCCTCCATCCAGCTGACGATCGGACGGCCCGCCCGGTGCTGCGCATAGGCCTGCACCAGCCGCACCGCGTGGACGACCAGCGAGATGACGGTCCACCACGCAAGCGCGATCAGGCCGAGGTCGGGGCGTCCGGCGAGCGTCGCGACGAACAGGATCACCATGTTCGGATTGCGCCGCGCGGTGATCAGGCGGAACTGGCTGTCGAATTTCTGCCAGACATGGATGTCCATGCCGAAATCCTTGATGAACAGCCCCTCGATCACGCGCTGGAGGACATAGCCCGCGATCACCGCGACCATAATCCAGACGAAGGTCGAGGTCGGCAGCGCCAGCCCCCAGCTCGCAAGGCCGACCCCCCAGAAATACCACCAGAAGGGCGGATGGATCAGATCGACGCCATGGTCGGCGACATTGCCCCATTTGGACGAGGTGATCGTACAGCGCGCGAGCTTGCCGTCGACGGTGTCGAGCACCATGAAGATGAAGCCCGCGAGCATCCCCCACCAATAATCGCCGATAGCAAAGAGATAGGTCGCATAGACGCAGAGCGTCGCGCCGATCGCGGTGACCATGTTCGGCGTCATGCCGATGCTGGCCGCGATGCGGGTCAGCCAGAGGGCGAGTTCGGGCCAGAGATATTTGGTCAGCGCGTCGGTGACGCCCTTGTAGGCACCGAAATAGCTTTTCCGCTCGATCTGGCGCCGCGTCTCTGGGGTCAGCCGCTGGATGAACGGGCAGTCGAGTTTGCGGAGCTGGCGGTTGTAGATTTGCGGATTGTCGCGATATTCGATGATCCGCACACGGCTGTCCTGTGCCGCCACCTCGGGCGTGCGGCCGCCGGTCAGATAAGCGAGCACGGGTTCGCCGCCATCGACGACCATCGTGTCGGGAAGCGTCAATATGTGCCGCAACCAGAGCGGGTCGAAGACATAGGCGAGGTTGGCATAGAGATGCGCGCCCGTTGCATCGGTGTCTTCGGGCAGACCCTCGGCGCGCGCGAGGCGGCGCAGCCGTTCGGCGTTGGTCATGCCCCACAGCAGGGTCGAATTGTCGCCGAAAGCGATCAGGGCGGGCGGCGCGGAGGCAGTGGTCATCACCTGCGCTCTTACCCGCTCAGCCGTCCTTTGCAAGAAAGCGCAGGATCGCCTCGGCGCCGCGCCGCGCCGCACCGGCGGGATCGCCGCCGATCGATTCCGCGAGCCGTTCGCATTGCGCCGGGCTATAGAGCTTGTGACGCGCCTGCGCCGCGTCGAGCGCAGCCCCCAGTCCTGCAGGATCGTCGAGGACGTCGCCGAGCGTCCAGAACAGATAGTCGGGGTCGCCGCGCCAGTCGACGTCATGCGCATTCAGGAACAGGCACGGCCGGGGCGTCGCGAGAAATTCGTAAACCTGACTGCTGACATCGCCAAGATAGATGTCGGCGCCGCCGGTATAGCTCATGTCGAACAGGCGATCGGAGCCGAGGTCGATCAGAATCTTGTCCGGCACCGCGCGCTCCATCACCGCCTCGCGCTCGGAATCGCTCGCCTCGGCGAACAGACGGACGTGCGGGGCGACCACGAGGTTGTAGCGATCCTGCCCCGCGAACCAGTCGATCACCGCGGCCCCGAACTTGTCCCACGACGACAGCGCGCGCTGGAAATGTGGGGCGTAGAGCACGGTCGGCCGGCCATTGTCGAACAACGGCGGGCGCGATTTTTGCAGCCGCGCCATCAGGTCGAGCTTCACATAGCCGTTCACCGCATAATGGCCCGGCCGGATCGTTCCGGCATCGAGCAGACGCTTCTCGCTCTTTTTGCCGGCGACGAGCACGAAGTCGAAATGGCGGTCGCGCGGGTCGAGCATGATCGCGCGGTCGCCCGCGCCATGCGGCGTAAAAACCAGGCGGGTGCGTCGCGGCAGGAAATGGCGAATGGCGGTCGTCGTTCGTTCGGGCACCACGATCGCGTCGAAGCCGCGGAGGAACGGCAAGGCCCCCAACAGGATCGGCAGCCGCGGGTTGCGCATGATCCCCGCATCGCGCAGCCAGCGCGCCGGACCTGTCTGGCCGAGCAGGGTGATGCGCGGGTCGAACCCCGGATAGACGAGATCGATCTGTTTGAGGATGCGCAGATGGTCGGGGCCGGCGACTGCCACCTCGACGTCGGCACCCATCGCCGCCATCTCTGCCGCAATCGGCAGGGCGTGGAAGATGTGGTGCGGCTCGCCGATAAAGGGGAAGATTATGCGCATGGCTGCGCCTCGGGACTCTCTTCAAAATCGAGCGCCTGCCAGCCATGCTCGGCCGCGATGGCCGTCAGCTTCGCCTTGCGGCCGATCAACCAGGCCTCGGTCGCGAGCGCGAACATCGGGGCGTCGCTGAGGTGGTCGGAATAGGCGCGGACGTGGCTGGTTCCGCCCGGGGCGTTCGCGTCCAGCCACTCACCGATCCGGCGCGCCTTTTCGGCGCCATAGCAATTATGGCCATCGATTTCGGGAAGCCAGTTGCCGTTGGCGTCACGGCGGTGGCGCGTCGCAAGCACCGCATCGAAACCGAGCGCGTCGGCGATCGCGCCGGCGTAGAATTCGGGTGCGGCGGTCGCCATCAGCAGGCGAAAACCCTGATCCCGGTCGCGGGCGATGGCGGCGCCTGCCCCCGGCGGGACGTCGGCGGGGACGCGCCACGCGGCGAAGCGCGCCGCAAGGCCGTCCGCCTCGCCCGGGGTCAGGTGCGTGCCGAGAAACAGGCGAAAGGCGGCGGGCTTGAAACGGTCGCGGCCATAAAGGCGCAGCGCATAGCCGATAGCGAGCGCGGCATAGAGCGGCAGCAGCAGCAGGCGCGCGGGCGCGCGCGTCCATGCCGCCCACAGCAGGAACAGGGTGAAGGTCGGCGTTCTAAGTACCGTCCGGTCGAGATCGTAGATCGCGATGCGGAGCGCGTCGACGGGCGTCGTCATGCCGGGTCTCCCGCCTCCGCAACCCGGGCATCGGGACCGATCAACCGTAGCCGGCGTCCCGTCTTGCCGAGCGAGGCGCGGTCGGCATAGGGCAGGCCGAACCGCACCGACAGCCAGATCGCGCCAACCGCGATGGCGACGATCAGCGGCAGCGCGACCGGATCGGGAAGGCGGCTCACGAGAAGGGCCAGCGCGCCCGCGACGATCGTGATCGCAAGGCCGCGCAGCGCCACCATCGGGAACTGGTGGTCGAAGGGATGCAGCCCTTCGCCGATCGCGAGCTGGAGCATCGGAATGCCCGCCATCACGACGAGGCCGATCGACATCGCGAGCGTGACGCCGGTCAGCGCGTCGACATGGTCGACGAACAGCCAGCCCGCGCCGACCGCGACAAGCACGCCGAGCAGGCTGGCGGTCAGCTGGTGACGGAACGCCGCGACCACCTGCAGCACCGGTAGCGAAATGCCCAGCACCGCCTCGGCCGCGCGCGCGAGGAGCAGGATGATCACCGCGCCCTGCGCGACATGAGCCTGCGCGCCGAACAGGCTGAGCAGCGACGAACTGCCCGCCGCGAGCACCGCCGCCATCGGCAACGCGATCGCCGAAATCAGCCGCGTCGCATAGGCATAGATATCGGCGACCTGCTCGCGCCCGCCGCGCTCGGCACTCGCGGCCAGCGGCGCCACGACATAGGCGAAGGCGATACGGACGAGCTGGACGACGCTCGACAGCTTGCGCGCGATGGTGAAAAGACCGGCTGCGGCGGCTCCCGACGCCCCCGGGAGCATCAGGTTCAGGATCAGCGCGGGTGCGTCGCCGAACAGCCGCGTGATGATGTTCGACGGCAACACCGACAGCCCGGCCCAGAAGGTATTGCGTTCGACCTCGCTGCCGCGTCCGCCGCGGAGCAGGTCGCCGAAGCTGTAATAGCGACGGAGCAGCCGCACGCTGAGGATCGCGGTGACCGCGAGCGAACAGAGGTGGGCGATGAACAGCCCCTCGAGCCCGAAGCCGAGCGCGAAGAACAGTACCGCGAACACCACCCGCATCACCTGTTCCCAAACGATGCGCAGGCGGATTTCGGCGCCGAACACCATCCGCGCGCGCAGCGCCGAGGTCGCGATCTCGACGAAGGCCCAGAGCGGCAGCGCCCAGACGAAAATCTGGATCGCAGGGGTGACGAGCGCGCGGTCCTTTTCGGCGACATTGAGCCAAGGCGCGAGGTCGGCGGCAAAGATCGCGATCAGCGCCGCGACGACCAGGCAGGGGCCGACCCCGAACAGCAACGCGGTGCGCAGCGCCGCCGCGGCCTCGGCATCGGTGGCGGATTGCGGCACGGTACGCTGCATCGCGCTCGTCATGCCGAGGTCAAAGATATTCTCGATCAGGTTGATGGCCGCCCAGAGCACGGCGTAGAGGCCGAAGCCCGCGAGGCCGAACATCAGGACATAGAGCGGCTGGGTCACGATCTCCACCACCGCGCCGAGCCGCGCCAGCACGGTCGTGCCGAGCCCGCGTGCGACGTGGCGGTTGGTAACGGCGGGTTGGACGGCCTCTTCGCTCATCGGCTGCGGCCCTAGCGGCTTGCGCGGACGGGTGCCAGCGGCTTTCGCTTTTGCGAACATGAACCCCTTGTCGACTCCGTCTTTCGGGTCTAGTCCGACCGCGACTACATCAGGGGAGCCAGAGACATGGCCGAATTTCGTCTGCCCAGGAACAGCCGCCCTAAAAAGGGCGGGACGGTCCACAAGGCCGAGGGCGCGACCAAAGTCCGGAAGTTCAAGGTCTATCGCTACGATCCCGACAAGCGCGAGAACCCGCATTTCGACACGTTCGAGATCGATCTCGAAAAATGCGGCCCGATGGTGCTCGATGCGCTGATCAAGATGAAGAGCGAGCAGGACTCGACCCTGACCTTCCGCCGCTCGTGCCGCGAAGGCATCTGCGGTAGCTGTTCGATGAACATGAATGGCAAGAACGGCCTCGCCTGCACCACCGCGATCGAGGATCTGAAGGGCGATATCCAGATCACTCCGCTGCCGCATATGGAAGTCATCAAGGATCTCGTCCCCGACTTCACCCATTTCTATGCGCAATATGCGTCGATCGAGCCCTGGCTGAAAACCAAGACGACGACCCCGAGCGGCAAGGAGCGCCTCCAGTCTCCCGCCGAGCGCGAGAAGCTCGATGGCCTCTATGAGTGCATCCTCTGCGCCTGCTGTTCGACGAGTTGCCCGAGCTATTGGTGGAACAGCGACAAGTTCCTCGGCCCCGCGATCCTGCTCCAGGCCTATCGTTGGCTTGCCGACAGTCGCGACGAATATACCGGCGAACGGCTCGACGAGCTGGAAGATCCCTTCCGCCTCTATCGCTGCCACACGATCATGAACTGCTCGAACGCTTGCCCCAAGGGGCTGAGCCCCGCGCGCGCGATCGCCGAGATCAAGAAGCTGGAAGCCGAGCGGCAGGTCTGATGCGTCGCTGGCTGCCAGCGCTGATCGCGCTGGGGCTGGCTGGCTGCGCGGCAGAATCCGCCGTCGAAACCGTGCCGCCGCCGCGTGCCTATGCGCACGGCATCGGCGGCGCGACCTTCCTGATCGGCGGGACGTTTCCTCCCGGCCGCTCGCCCGACGGAAACAGCCTGATCCTCTATGGACCCGAGGGTGCCTTCCTGATCGACAGCGGGCGCCGCGCCGAGCATCTCACCCTGATCCGTCAGGGGTTCAGCGGGATCGGCATGACGCCCGTCGCGATCATCAACACGCACTGGCATCTCGACCATGTCAGCGGCAATCCGGCGCTGAAGGCGGCTTTCCCCGATATCAAGGTCTATGGAACGTCGGCGATCGACGGCGCGCTGTCGGGGTTCCTCGCGAAGAGCGCCGAAGCATCGCGCAAGGCGCTGGCCGAAGGCGCCATCCCGGCCAGCGCGATCCCCGATGTCGAGGGCGATCTCGCGACGATCGCGCGGGGCGCCGAACTCAAACCCGATATTGTCGTCGACGAGTCCCGGGACGTGCTGATCGCGGGCCGGCCGCTATCGCTGCGCGTAGCCAACCATGCCGTTACCGAACGCGATCTCTGGATCTACGACGCGGCGGAGAAACGCGCGATCGTCGGCGATCTTGTGACCGTGCCGGTGCCGTTTCTCGATACAGCCTGCCCCGAGGGTTGGCTGCAGGCGCTCGACGAGGTGGCGAGTTCGGGGGCCGAACAGGTCGTGCCTGGGCACGGCCCGATCATGCCGATCGCCGATTTTGCCATCTGGCATCGCGCTTTCGTCGACTTTATCGCTTGCACGCGCGGCACGGGCGCGCTTGAGGGCTGTTCGGCCGGCTGGGTGGCGGGCGCCGCGAAGTGGATCGCGGACGACGCGCCGCGCGCGAAGGCGATGGCCGATTATTATGGCGAGCTGATACGCTCGGGGAAACTGGACGGATATTGCAAGGCATGAATGACGGGATCGAGGAGCCGAAACGCCGCGAAAATTTCAGCGCCGAGGAACTGGATGGGGGCTGGATCAGCTGGAACCTCAAGGACAAGGACCGTTTCAACAGCTTCATCGAGCCGCTGTCGGTGCGCTCCGAGCGCCCGACCGAGGATGGCCGTCCGCGCGCACGGGTGCGGATGTTGCCCGAGCGTCGGCACAGCAACCTGGGCGACAATGTTCACGGCGCGGTGACGCTGGCGCTGGTCGATGTCGGGCTGTTTGCGGCGTCGCACCAGTTCGGCTCGCTCGACGCCGGCCATTCGGTGACGCTCGACCTGTCGACGCAATTCGTCGGCGCGGGTCGGGTGGGCGAGCCGCTCGACGCGATCGTCGAACTGGTGCGCGAAACCGGTCGCCTGATCTTCCTGCGCGGGCTCGTCGTGCAGGGCGAGGGTGACGGCCATATCGTCCTGACCTTCGCCGGGACGATCCGCAAGGCGAGCAAGAAGTGATCGGCGTCCTCGCCGCCTATGACCGGCTGGTCGCGTCGGGCGAACTCAAGCCCGATCCCGAGCAGCGCGGCGCGGCGGTGCGGCTCAACCGCTTGCAGGAGGAGCTGGAGGCGGCGCCGCCTCGCGGCAGCCTGCTGTGGCGGATCGCGGGCCGCAAGCCCGACAGCCCGCGCGGCGTCTATCTGTGGGGCGCGGTCGGGCGCGGCAAGTCGATGCTGATGGACCTCTTCTACGACCAGCTCCATATCCAGCGGAAGCGGCGCGTCCACTTCCACGCCTTCATGCTCGACGTCCATGCACAGATGCGCGAGGTCAGGAAGACCGAGAGCGGCGACCCGATCCCGCAGGTCGCAGCGGCGCTGACGCAGGATGTCCGCTGCCTCGCCTTCGACGAGATGGTGGTGAACAACAGCGCCGACGCGATGATCCTGTCGCGCCTGTTCACCGCGCTGATCGACAAGGGCGTGACGGTCGTCGCGACCTCGAACCGGCCGCCCAAGGATCTCTACAAGGACGGGCTCAACCGCGAGCATTTCCTGCCCTTCATCGCGCTCATTGAGGCGAGGCTCGACGTGATGGGTTTGAACGGCCCGACCGACTATCGCCGCGACCGGCTGGGCGACGGCGCGCGCTGGTTCGTGCCCGCCGACGATGCGGCGAGCGCGGCGCTGTCGGCGGCTTTCTTCCGCCTCACCGACTATCCGCCCGAGGATCGCGCCAATGTGCCGACGCTCGACCTCGATGTCGGGGGCGGGCGGACGCTGCACGTGCCGAAGGCGCTGAAGGGCGTGGCGGTCTTTTCGTTCAAGCGCCTGTGCGGCGAGGCGCGCGGCGCATCCGATTACCTCGCGGTCGCACGCCATTTCCATGCGGTGATCATCGTCGGCATCCCGCGCATGGGGCCCGAGAACCGCAACGAGGCGGCGCGCTTCGTGACATTGGTCGACGCGCTCTACGAGTATAAAGTCAAGCTGCTCGCCAGTGCGGCGGCGATGCCCGACGAACTCTATGTCGCCGGCGACGGCGCGTTCGAGTTCGAGCGCACGGCGAGCCGTTTGTCGGAGATGCAGTCGGACGACTATCTGGCGCTGGGCCATGGCCAGGATGACGTCGCGGGTAGCCCTTCTCTGACGGGATGGACGTGACCGTCATCGCGGCGAGATCGCGGACGTGACGTCGCTCGTGCGCAAGGAAGCCGTAAAGGAGCCTGCCCCGACGAGCGCCCGGCCACATGATTAAATGATATTGCGAACTATTTGCATAAAAACCCTGATTTTGGTCCTTTTCGCGGTTGTTTCGTTAAGGGAATCGGCGTAGTGGCGGCCCGAGTCTTGGGATCGGAATGGCGGCTTTAGCCCGTGGCCGCACCGGTCCGATATTGCATTGCCGGGCTTGCCACAGAAGGGAGTGCCGCGCGCCATGGGACGCAAGAAGATCGCATTGATCGGAGCCGGGAATATCGGCGGAACGCTGGCGCTGCTCGCCGCGCAGAAGGAACTGGGCGATGTCGTCCTTTTCGACGTCGTCGAAGGCGTGCCGCAGGGCAAGGCGCTCGACCTGTCGCAGGTCGGCCCGATCGCCGGTTTCGATGCCAAGATCACCGGCTCGAACGATTACAAGGACATCGCGGGCGCCGACGTCATCATCGTTACCGCCGGTGTCGCGCGCAAGCCGGGCATGAGCCGCGACGACCTGCTCGGCATCAACCTCAAGGTCATGAAGGCCGTGGGCGAGGGCATCAAGGCCAATGCGCCCGACGCCTTTGTTATCTGCATCACCAACCCGCTCGACGCGATGGTCTGGGCGCTGCGCGAATTCTCGGGGCTCCCGCACAACAAGGTCGTCGGCATGGCCGGCGTGCTCGATTCGGCGCGCTTCAGCCACTTCATCGCCGACGAATTCGACGTGTCGGTGAAGGATGTGAACACGTTCGTGCTCGGCGGGCATGGCGACACGATGGTTCCCGTCGTGCGCTATTCGACCGTCAACGGCATCCCCGTTCCCGACCTCGTCAAGATGGGCTTGTCGTCGCAGGACAAGATCGACGCGATCGTCAAGCGCACCCGCGGCGGCGGCGGCGAAATCGTCGCGCTGCTCGGCACCGGTTCGGCCTTCTACGCGCCCGCAGCCTCGGGCATCGCGATGGCCGAAGCTTATCTCGGCGACCAGAAGCGCATCCTGCCCTGCGCCGCCTATGTCGACGGCCAATATGGCGTCGACGGCCTCTATGTCGGCGTGCCGGTGATGATCGGCGCGGGCGGTGTCGAGAAGATCGTCGAAATCGAACTCGACGATGCCGACAAGGCCGGCCTGCAAGTCTCGGTCGATGCGGTCAAGGAACTGCTCGACGCGTGCAAGGCGCTGGATCCCAGCCTCGCCTGATAATTTGCTCCCCGGCGAAAGCCGGGGTCCATTCTCCCCAGCTGGATCCCGGCTTTCGCCGGGGAACGCGAAACGGAAGCCAGACTATGTCCATCCTCATCGACAAGAATACCAAGGTCATCACGCAAGGGATGACCGGTGCGACCGGCACTTTCCACACCGAGCAGGCGCTCGCCTATGGCACGCAGATGGTCGGCGGAGTGACGCCGGGCAAGGGCGGCACGACGCACATCGGGCTGCCGATGTTCAACACGGTCGAAGAAGCCAAGCACGCGACCGGCGCGACCGCGTCGGTCATCTATGTGCCGCCGCCGTTCGCCGCCGACTCGATCCTCGAGGCGATCGATGCCGAGATCGAGCTGATCGTCGCGATCACCGAGGGCATTCCGGTGCTCGACATGGTCAAGGTGAAGCGCGCGCTCTCGGGCTCGAAATCGCGCCTGATCGGCCCGAACTGCCCCGGCGTGCTGACCCCCGAAGAATGCAAGATCGGCATCATGCCCGGCAACATCTTCAAGAAGGGCAGCGTCGGCGTCGTCTCGCGCTCGGGCACGCTGACCTATGAAGCGGTGTTCCAGACCTCGAACGTCGGGCTCGGCCAGACCACCGCGGTCGGCATCGGTGGCGACCCGGTCAACGGCACCAACTTCATCGACGTCCTCGAACTCTTCCTCGCCGATGACGCCACGAAGAGCATCATCATGATCGGCGAAATCGGCGGCGACGCCGAGGAACAGGCGGCCCAGTTCCTGATCGACGAAGCCAAGCGCGGCCGCAAGAAGCCGATGGCCGGCTTCATCGCGGGCCGCACCGCACCTCCGGGCCGCCGCATGGGCCACGCAGGCGCGATCGTGTCGGGCGGCAAGGGCGACGCTGAAAGCAAGATCGCGGCGATGGAAGCCGCCGGCATCAAGGTGTCGGCGAGCCCTTCGGAACTCGGCACCACGCTCGCCGAAGTGCTGAAGGAACGCGTCTGAGCAGGCGGCCCGCCGGCACCCTTTGTCGGCGGGCCTCCGCTCCCCATATAGCACCCACCCCCCCTCCCCGTGGAAAAGCAGATGAACCTCGAACGACAAAGCTTCGACGTCGATGAAGTCCAGGCCGGCCCCAGCTGGGCGCCGAAGAACTGGCCCGTCATCGACAGCGACGACCTGACCGCCGCGCTCGACCCGCAGCAGATGCAGGTCGCGGTGAAGGCCGCCGCCGCCAAGGCCGGTGCGCCCTTGTCGAACGCCGAGGTCGAGCGTGCGGCGAACGATTCGATCCGCGCGATGATGCTGATCCGCACCTATCGCGTCCGCGGCCATCTGGCGGCGAACCTCGACCCCCTCGGCCTCAGCACGCGCGAGCTCCCAGCCGACCTGACCCCCGAATATCATGGCTTCGTCGGCGCCGATCAGGACCGCCCGATCTGGATCGGCGGCACGCTCGGCCTCGAAAAGGCGACGATCCGCGAGATCGTGGCGATCCTGCGCGCGAATTATTGCGGCAATGTCGGCCTTGAATATATGCACATCGCCGACATCGAGGAGCGCCAGTTCCTGCAGGAACGGATGGAGGGCGCCGACAAGATCATCGAATTTTCGGTCGAGGGCAAACGCGCCATCCTGAACAAGGTGATCCAGGCCGAGGAGTGGGAGAAATTCCTCGCGCGCAAATATGTCGGGACGAAGCGCTTCGGCCTCGACGGCGGCGAATCGATGATTCCGGCCATGGAATCGATCATCAAATATGGCGGCCAATATGGCGTGAAGGAAATCGTCTATGGCATGGCGCACCGCGGGCGCCTCAACATGCTCGCGAACGTCATGGCCAAGCCGTACAAGGTGATCTTCCACGAATTTGCCGGCGGCAGCGCGAACCCCGACGACATCGGCGGTTCGGGCGACGTCAAATATCACCTCGGCACCTCGACCGACCGTGAGTTCGACGGCATTTCGGTGCATATGTCGCTCGTCCCCAACCCCTCGCACCTCGAGGCGGTCGATCCGGTCGTGCTCGGCAAGGTGCGCGCCCAGCAGGTGGTGCGCGACGACCTCGACAAGCATGAGCAGGTGCTGCCGGTGCTGATCCACGGCGACGCGGCCTTCGCTGGGCAGGGGATCGTCTGGGAATGCCTCGGCTTCTCGGGCATTCGCGGCTACAACACCGGCGGCTGCATCCACTTCATCGTCAACAACCAGATCGGTTTTACGACCAGCCCGCAGTTCGCGCGCTCGTCGCCCTATCCGTCGGACGTCGCCAAGGGCGTCCAGGCGCCGATCCTGCACGTCAACGGCGACGACCCGGAGGCGGTCACCTTTGCGTGCAAGCTCGCGATCGACTTCCGTCAGCGTTTCAAGCGCGATGTCGTGATCGACATGTGGTGCTATCGCCGCTTCGGCCATAACGAGGGCGACGAGCCTTCGTTCACGCAGCCGCTGATGTACGAACGCATCCGCAAGCACCCGCCGGTGTCGCAGCTGTGCGCCGCGAAGCTGGAAGACGAAGGCGTGATCGACGCCGGCTGGGCCGACGCCCGCCGCGCCGAATTCGTCGCACAGCTCGAAGGCGATTTCGAGGCGGCGAAAAGCTACAAGCCGAACAAGGCCGACTGGTTCGCAGGCCGCTGGTCGGGCCTCTATGCCCCGACCGATCCCGAGGGCGCGCGCCGCAACATCGCGACGGGCGTCTCGGACAAATTGTTCGACGCGATCGGCCGCACGCTGACGACGATCCCCGCCGACCTCGAAGTGCACAAGACGCTGCGCCGCGTGATCGACGGCCGCGCCGCGATGTTCGCCGACAAGAGCGATACCGAAATCTTCGATTGGGCGACGTCCGAGGCGCTCGCCTTCGGCACGCTGCTCAGCGAGGGCTATCAGGTGCGCCTGTCGGGCCAGGATTCGGGTCGCGGCACTTTCAGCCAGCGCCACGCCGTCTGGGTCGACCAGAAGGATGAGCATAAATATATTCCGTTGACGACCGTGCCCCACGGCCGGTTCGAGGTGCTCGACAGCCCGCTCTCCGAATATGGCGTGCTGGGCTTCGAATATGGCTATGCGATGGCTGACCCCAAGAGCCTCGTGCTCTGGGAAGCGCAGTTCGGCGACTTCGCCAACGGCGCGCAGATCATGATCGACCAGTTCATCGCGGCGGGCGAGGCCAAGTGGCTGCGCGCCAACGGCCTCGTGATGCTGCTGCCGCACGGCTACGAAGGGCAGGGGCCCGAGCATAGCTCGGCGCGTCTCGAACGTTTCCTTCAGCTGTGCGCGGGCGACAATATCCAGGTGTGCAATATTTCGACCCCGTCGAACTATTTCCACGTCCTGCGCCGCCAGATGCTGCGTCCGTTCCGGAAGCCATTGGTCATCATGACGCCGAAGTCGCTACTCCGCCACAAGCTGGCGGTGTCGCAGCGCTCCGACTTCATCGGCGACGCGCATTTCCGCCGCATCATGTCCGACCGCACCCCGCCCGCCGACGCCGATATCAAGCGCGTCGTGCTCTGTTCGGGCAAGCTCGGCTACGACCTGATGGAAGCGCGCGATGCGGCGGGCCAGACCGACACGACGGTGATCCGCATCGAGCAGATCTATCCCTTCCCCGGCGAACCGCTTGCCGTCCGCCTGAAGCGGATGCCGAAGCTGGAAGAAGTCGTCTGGGCGCAGGAAGAGCCGCGCAACAATGGTAGCTGGTTCTTCGTCGAACCCTTCATCGAAGAGGCGCTCAATGAATCCGGCCACAAAGGCATGCGCCCGCGCTATGCCGGCCGCGCCGCCGCCGCGTCGCCCGCGACCGGCCTGATGAGCCGCCACCAGACCGAACAATCGGCGCTCGTCGCCGATGCGCTCGGCCTTTCGGTTCGCGCCGAAATCCGCCGCGCCAAGAACAAGGCTTAGGATTACAGGGTGTGCCCCTGCGAAGGCAGGGGCCCATCTCCAACCGTTTGATGATGGGCCCCTGCCTTCGCAGGGGCACGGAAAGAGAAGAAGCGATGAGCACCGAAGTCAAAGTCCCCACGCTGGGTGAAAGCGTCACCGAAGCGACGATCGGCGAATGGCTGAAGAAGCCAGGCGAAGCGGTTGCGCTCGACGAGCCGATCGCCAGCCTCGAAACCGACAAGGTCGCGGTCGAGGTGCCTTCGCCCGTCGCGGGCGTGATGGGCCAGCAGCTCGCCGGCGTCGGCGACACGGTCAATGTCGGCGCGGTGATCGCGACGGTCGAGGCTGGCGGCGCGGCCGCTGCCGCTCCTGCGCCTGCCGCCGCGGCTCCCGCGCCGGCGCAGGCGGCCCCGGCAGCGCCCGCTCCGGCGACCGCGAGCGAAGACGGCGTCACGACGCTGTCGCCCGCCGTCCGCCGTCTCGTGCTCGAACATGGCGTCGACCCGACGAAGATCCAGGGGACCGGCAAGGACGGCCGCCTGACCAAGGAAGATGTGCTCGCCGCCGCCAGCGCCGCGCCGGCCGCCGAAGCCGCTCCGGCACCGGCGCCTGCTGCGGCCCCCGTTGCGAGCGGTGCGCCGGGCCGTCAGGAAGAGCGCGTCAAGATGACCCGCCTCCGCCAGACGATCGCCAAGCGGCTGAAGTCGGCGCAGGAAACCGCGGCGATGCTGACGACGTTCAACGACGTCGACATGTCGGCGGTGATCGCGACGCGCGACCGCTACCGCGAAAGCTTCGAGAAGAAGCATGGCGTGCGCCTCGGCTTCATGAGCTTCTTCACCAAGGCCGTCGCGCTCGCCGCGCATGACATTCCCGCGGTCAACGCCCGCATCGAGGGCGACGAGATCGTCTATCACAATTACCTCGACGTCTCGGTCGCGGTCAGCGCGCCGAACGGCCTCGTCGTGCCCGTCGTCCGCAACGCCGACAGCATGAGCTTCGCCGAGATCGAAAAGGCAATCGCCGACCTCGGCAAGCGCGCCAAGGACGGCACGCTGACGATCGACGACATGACCGGCGGCACCTTCACCATCTCGAACGGCGGCGTGTTCGGCGGCCTGATGTCGACCCCGATCATCAACCCGCCGCAGTCGGCGGTGCTCGGCCTCCACCGCATCGAGGATCGCCCGGTCGTCCGGAACGGCGAGATCGTGATCCGCCCGATGATGTATCTGGCGATGAGCTATGACCACCGGCTGGTCGACGGACGCGAGGCCGTGACCTTCCTCAAGACGATCAAGGAAGCAATCGAGGATCCGACGCGGCTGCTCATCGATCTTTGATACGCCTTCGAACCCGGTTTTATTGGCAGGGGAGTATTGGGCTATGACGGTCAGGACTGGTGCGGTGTTCGGCCTCGCGATGCTCGCGACGCTGGCGGGGTGCGGCGAGGCGGCGTCGAGTTTCGACGAGAGCTACAAGAAGCAGTTCCTCGACAACTTCAACGCGTCCTGCCAGTCGAGCGCCGCGGGCAGCGGAGCGCCGGCCGCCACGATTGCCGAGGTCTGCAAATGCACGGGCGAGGCGATCCTCGCCAAGCACAGCCCGGCCGAAGTGCTGACGATGAAGCCCGAAGACGGCCTGCCGCTGATGAAGGAATGCGCCGCGAAGTCGGGGCTGACCATGTAAGGCATCCGGCGACGCCCGCGATGCAGTTTGTTGAGGTAAGACAAAATGGCTGATTACGACTACGACGTCCTTGTCATCGGTGCCGGTCCCGGCGGTTATGTCGCGGCGATCCGCGCGGCGCAGCTGGGTCTGAAGACCGCTTGCGCCGAAGGGCGCGAGACGCTGGGCGGCACGTGCCTCAACGTCGGCTGCATCCCGTCGAAGGCGATGCTCCACGCGTCGGAATATTTCGACGCCGCCGCCAATGGCGCGATGGCGAAGATGGGCATCAAGGTGAAGCCCGAGCTCGACCTGCCGACGATGCACGGCCAGCGTATCGATGCGGTGAAGGGCCTGACCGGCGGCATCGAGTTCCTGTTCAAGAAGAACAAGGTCGACTGGCTGAAGGGCTATGCGCAGTTCACGTCGGCCGACACCGTCGAGGTGGCAGGCAAGAGCGTCCGCGCGAAGAACATCATCGTCGCCACCGGCTCGTCGGTGACCCCGCTTCCGGGCGTTGCGGTCGATAACGACAAGCAGATCATCGTCGATTCGACGGGCGCGCTCGAACTCGCCAAGGTGCCGGGCCACATGGTCGTGATCGGCGGCGGCGTGATCGGGCTCGAACTCGGCAGCGTCTGGCGCCGCCTCGGCGCCAAGGTCACCTGCGTCGAATTCCTCGACCAGATCCTGCCCGGCATGGACGGCGACGTCCGCAAGGAAGCGAACAAGATTTTCAAGAAGCAGGGCATCGAATTCAAGCTCAAGACCAAGGTCACCAAGGCCGAAGTCAAGGGCAAGAAGGCGGTGCTGACGCTCGAGCCCGCGGCGGGCGGCGACGCCGAAACGCTCGAGGCCGATGTCGTCCTCGTCTCGATCGGCCGCCGTCCTAACACCGAGGGTCTCGGCCTCGACAAGGCGGGGCTGGCGACGAACCAGCGCGGCCAGATCGAAACCGACCATGATTTCCGTACCTCGGTCCCCGGCATCTGGGCGATCGGCGACGTGATCCCCGGCCCGATGCTCGCGCACAAGGCCGAGGACGAGGGCATCGCCTGCGCCGAGAATATCGCCGGGCTGACCGGCATCGTGAACCACGATGTCATCCCGTCGGTCGTCTATACCTGGCCCGAAATCGCCGGTGTCGGCCTGACCGAAGAGGCGGCGAAGGAGCGCGGCGAAGTGAAGGTCGGCAAATTCCCGATGCTGGCGAACAGCCGCGCCAAGACGAACCACGAGCCCGACGGCTTCGTGAAGGTGATCGCCGATGCCAAGAGCGACCGCGTTCTCGGCGTCTGGTGTATCGCCAGCGTCGCGGGCACCATGATCGCGCAGGCGGCGCAGGCGATGGAATTCGGCGCGACGAGCGAGGACATCGCCTACACCTGTCACGCCCACCCGACCCACAGCGAGGCGATCAAGGAAGCCGCGATGGCGGTAACCGGCAAGCCGATCCACATTTGACCTCTGAATCCTCCCTGTGGCGAAGCCATGGGGAGGTGGCAGCCCGCAGGGCTGACGGAGGGGCTGAGACGTAGCAGCCCCTCCACCATCCTTCGGATGGTCCCCCTCCCCATCGCTACGCGACGGGGAGGATCGTGTAACGTCGGCGAGAATGATATGCCGCTGCTCGTGGAGCCCCAAACCCTCATCCGCCTGCTCGATCTTGCAGGGATCGGCGTCTTCGCGCTGTCGGGCGCGCTGATGGCGGTGCGCCTGCGGCAGACGCTTGTCACGGCCTGCTTCTTTGCGCTCGTCACCGGGGTCGGCGGCGGCAGCGTGCGCGACCTGCTGATCGGCGCACCGGTCTTCTGGGTGCAGGACGGGGCGATCGCCGCGGTGTGCATCGCGATCGCGCTGATCGTCTGGCTGACCCCCGAGCGCTGGTGGCAGGGGCAACTCCTCGAATGGGCCGATGCGGTCGGGCTGGCCGCATATGCCGTGTTCGGTACCGCGAAGGCGCTTGCCTGGGGCGTGCCGCCGGTGCCGGCGCTGATGATGGGCGTGATCACCGGCTGCGTCGGAGGAACGATCCGCGACATCCTGGCAGGGGTGCCGTCGATCATCATGCGGCCCGAAATCTATGTCACTGCGGCGGCGCTCGCAGCGGGACTGTTCCTTACCCTCTTGTGGCTCGGCGCGGGCACTCCGGTCGCCGCCGTCGCCGGTGCGGTCGCCGGATTTATTCTGCGCGGGCTCGCAATTCGCTGGTCATTGGCGCTTCCGGCCTATAGGGGCCCCCGCGAATCGCGGTAAACAGCGGCCTAATCGAGCCGCAACGCTCCGTTTAACTTTGATCCGATAGGATCGCGGCTGGCGCGCAGGGGAGCGCGTCGTGGGGACTGGCCGAATTTTGTCGACATTGCTGATCCTTTTCGGCGCCGGGGTCGAGGCGCCCGGCTGCGCGAGCGCGTGCGGCGATCCGGTGTCGACCGGGCGCTGGATCGTCGGGCTGTCGCTGATCATCTTCATTCTGCCATTCGCCGCCGCGTCCCCGGCGCGCCACCTTCTGCGCCGGCTCGTGACACCGGTAACCCGCCGTAAACCACGGTCGGGGCCGCGCCGGTCGATCCGGTCGCGATTGATGGGCTGACAACAGGGTAAATAATGTGGCACTGTTTGTGCCATGACCGCTGCGCTCGACACCATCGCCCGCCAGGTCCGCGACCAGGCCACCGCCTTGCCCGACCTGTTCGGGCGTTTCGATTTCGACCGTCCCCCCGAACGATGGGCGGCCGAGGCAGAGGCCGTGAGCGAGCTTGGCGGCGTGAAGGGGATCGATCGCGCCGCCTATCTGGGCGATGCCGACCTCGTCGCGCGCATCCGCGAATATACGATGCTCGGCGACCGCACCGGCGATGCCTATGCCGCACTGATGCCGAAGCTGGGGTTTCAGCGCAGCGTCGCGATGCTGGTCGAGGCATGCGACAAGGGGGTCGAGGCGGTCGAGGATGCGCCGCCCGAACTCGTCGCGCTGATCCGCGAAATGGAGGCGAAGCCTGACTGGGTCGATATGGAACTGGTCGAGGAGGGCGCGGCCTATGAGCGCAACGCGACCGCAAACCTCGCGCCCTTCCTGATCCGCGGCGCCTTCATCGCGACCTTTCTCAACAAATATTCGGCGCTGCCGATGGCGCTCACCGGCACGCTCGGCCATGCGACCGCCGCGAGGCGGGTGAAGGAGACCGCAACCTTTTTCGCCACCACCGCGCTGCCGGGTGCGCTGCGCCGCTTCGGGCCGGGGTTCAAGGCGGCGGCGATGGTGCGGCTGATGCATTCGATGGTGCGCGTCAACGTGCTATCGCGGCCGGGGATGTGGGACGCCGACACCTATGGCGTGCCGATCCCGCAGCTCGACCAGATGCCCGCGGGGCTGATCCCGATCTATTTCCTGTCGCAGGATGTGCTGAAGAGCGGGCGGACGTCGTTCAACCGGCTCGAGCGCGGGCGCGTCGAACTGGCGCGTTATCGCTGCTTCCTGCTCGGCCTGCCCGAGGATCTGCTCGCCGACACTCCGCAAGAGATCGTGCGCATCTGGCGCACGCGCAGCGCGACCTTGCGCTATGAATATGACGACCCGATCTGTGGCGGGCTGCTTCGCGCGACGATGGAGGCCGAACTGTCGACCGATCCGTCGCCCGCGGGGCGGGTCAAGCGCCGCCTCGAGCGCTCGGTGAGCCGCGTCTTCTTCGTGAAGGCGTTCCTGAACGGCGACACCGACCGCGCCGACGGCGTCGGGGTGCCCGTCGGCCGCCGCGACCATCTGATCTATGGCGCGACGATGCTCGCGCTCGCGGGACGCATGACGGCATATCGCGTCGCCTCGCGCATTCCGGTGCTGCGTCACCTTGCCGACCGCCGCCTCGTCCGGCGTATCAACCGCCAGCTCGCGGGCTATGGCCGCGCCGAGTTCCGGTCCGACGCCGCGCATTATCGTCCCGCGACGGCTTGACCGCGCCGCGCTTCGCGGCATGTTGGTCGGCTAACGGCAGAGGATGAGAGTGGAATGACGACCGAGCAGGCGACGGCGAACGGGATCAGCATCACCTATGAGGACAAGGGGCCGAAGGACGCGCCCGCGATCCTGCTGGTGATGGGGTTAGGCGGACAGCTGACTTTATGGCCCGACGAATTCGTCGACGCGCTCGTGGCGCACGGTTTCCGCGTCATCCGCTACGACAATCGCGACGTCGGTCTGTCGACGCGCTTCGATGCGGCGGGCGTGCCCAACCTCAAATGGATGTTCGTCAAGGCGGCGCTCAAGCTGCCGGTGCGCAGCGCCTATACGCTCGCCGACATGGCGGCCGACGGCATGGCGCTGCTCGACCATCTCGGCATCGAGCAGGCGCATGTCGTCGGGGCGTCGATGGGGGGGATGATCGCGCAGCATATCGCGGCGCGCTATCCGGGGCGCGTGCTGTCGCTGACCTCGATCATGTCGACCACCGGCAACCCCCGGCTGCCGCGCGCGCAGAAGGAGGCGATGCGCGTCCTTGCCAACCGCCCGATGAGCGGAGATCCCGAGGCGATGATTGCCTATTCGATCAACGCCGCGCGCGTGATCGGCAGCCCCGATTATCCGGCCGAGGAGGAGCGGCTGCAGCGTCGCGTCCGCAATGACCATGAGCGCGGCTGGTATCCGCAAGGCGTCGCGCGGCAGATGGCGGCGATCGTCGCCGACGGCGACCGGCGGCCGATGCTGAAATCGATCAAGGCGCCGACCCTGGTGATCCACGGCGAGGCCGACCCGCTCGTCCCGCTCGCCGGCGGGCGCGACACAGCGGAGAATATTCCCGGCGCGCGTTTGCTGACGATCCCCGGCATGGGGCACGACCTGCCGCTCGCGCTCGTCGATACGCTGTCCGGGGCGATTGCGGAGCATGCGCGGGGCGTCGCGTTGGCGGCGTAGTGGGCGGGCGCATTGAAAACGCTGTGCGTCCCCGCGAAGGCGGGGACCCATCTCCCGAAGGCTCGAAATAGCACCGATGGGTGATGGACCCCCGCCTCCGCGGGGGAACATGCAATTCCCGCTTCCGTCTATTTCAGCAACAGCGCCAGCGTCGCGAGGAACCCCTGCGCTTCGCGCCCACTCGCGCGCGGCACGGCGGGCAGGAACGCACGGCAGTCGAGGCACGCGGCCTGCACCGACCCGGTTTTCGCGAGCAGCGACAGGTCCTGTACCAGCCGGCGCTGGACGAGATCGCGGTTCATCGCCGCGATGCCGAACCAGCCGCGGGGTGCCGCCGCTTCCTGCTCCTGCTCGCCGCCGGTCAGGCTTGCGATCATCTTCGAAAATTCGCTCTGCTCTTCCTCATAATATTTGGCGTGGAAGGCGCCGTCGATCTTCGCGAGCTTCGCCGCGGCCGCCAGCGCGTCGGGAAGCCCGCCGAACTGGTCGACAAGGCCGATCTGGCGCGCGGTGCCGCCTGCCCAGACGCGGCCTTCGGCGATCGTGCGGATTTTCTCGATCGGCTGCTTGCGGCTCTTCGCGACCAGGCCGGTGAAGCGCGCGTAGATGTCCTCGACGCTTGCCTGCGCGAGCGCATTGAACTCGTCGTTCACGCCGCCGAACACGTCGGGCTGGCCCGACAGCGGCGTCGTCGCGATGCCGTCGGCGTTGACGCCGATCTTCGCGAGCGTCTGGTCGAAGCTCGGGATGATGCCGAAGACACCGATCGATCCGGTGATCGTCTCCGGCTCGGCGAAGATGCGGTCGGCGGGGGTCGAGACCCAATAGCCGCCCGACGCGGCGACATTGGCCATCGAGACGACGACAGGCAGTTTCTTCGCCTTCGCCTGCAAAAGCGCCTGGCGGATCTGCTCGGACGCGAGCACCGATCCGCCGGGGGAATCGACGCGGAGCACGATGGCTTTCGTGCCGCTGTCGGCCACCGCGTCGAGGATATGCTGCGCGACGGTGTCGCCGCCGGCGCTGCCGTTCGGTGCCTCGCCATCGACGATTTCGCCGACCACCGGTACGACCGCGATCGCGGCGCCCGCCTCGCTCACCGGATTGGCGGCGACCCAGTTTTCGAGCGGGATCGCGGCGAATTCCCACGGCCGGTTGTCGTCGCTGGTGCCGCTGATTTCGGCGACGCGCGCGCTGAACGCCATGCGGCTGCCGACCTTGTCGATCAGGCCGGCATCGACGCCCGCCTTCGACAAGTCGTTGCCCGCGGCCTTCACGGCGCCCGCCGTGTCGGCGATAAACGCATCGATCTTGGCCTTCGGTCGGGCCTTCTTGACGTCGGTCAGCCAGTTTTCCCAGAGCGCCCCGGCATAGGCGAGGTCGGCTTCCTTCGCCTCGGGCGACTGGTCGCTGCGCAGATAGGGTTCGACCGCGCTCTTGAAGGTGCCGACGCGATAGATGTGCGCGGTGACGCCGAGCTTGTCCATCAGCCCCTTGTAATAAAGGCGCGATCCGCCCGGGCCGGCGATCGCGACGCCACCGATGGTGTCGGCCCAGATTTCGCTCGCATGGGCGGCGATCTGGTAGCTGTCGGTGGTGTAGGCGGTCGCAAAGGCGAGCACGGGCTTGTTCTTCGTGCGCACCTTGTCGACTGCGGCGCCGATCTCGGCGAGCGAGACCTGCCCGCCGCCGAGGAAGCGGTCGAGGTCTAGCACGACCGAGGTGACGCGTTTGTCGGTCGCCGCGGTTTCGAGCGCGTGGACGACATCGCGGGTGCGAAGTTCCTTGAGCTGGTTGCCCCCCGACAGCGCCGCGAGCGGATCGACGTCGGACGGCTGTTCGGACACGACACCGTTGAAATCGATCAGCAGCGCGCCCTCGCTGACCGGCAAGGCGGCGTTCGGCCGCCCGGCGAGCAGCCCGAAGAGGAGCGCAAAGAACATCAGGAGGAAGATCAGCGCCAGCGCGTCCTTGATCCCGACGAGCAGGTTCCAGACCTTGCGCGGGAAGCTGGTGCCGCTCTTGCGCTTGTCCTCGCCCGGCAGCGGGCGGCGGACGGGGATGGCCCAGGGGCTGGCGGGGTCGGTCGGAGGCGTCGCGCTACTGTCTGTCATGCGCCGGAACCTAGGGCTGCGCCCCGTCCTTGGCAATGCACGCTTCGACCGGTGTGCCGCCGTGGGCCACGAGCGCCGTCAGAGCCAGCCTTCGGCGCGATACCAGCGCACCGTTTCGGCGAGCGCGTCGGCGGTCGGGAGCGATGGTTGCCACAGGTCGGCGGGCGGGCGCGCGCCCTCGCTCGCCGCCCAGTCGGGATGCGAAATATAGCGCGCGCGGTCGGGGGTCAGCTTGGCGCGATCGCCGCGAACGAACCGGTCGAGTCGCCCGCCCGCCCTGATCAGGGTCGCCGGGATCGCGAGCGTCGCAACGCGATCGCGTCCGACCGCGCCACTGATCGCCTGCGCGAAGTCCTTGTGCGACCAGCCGCCGGCGGTGCCGTCGTCGGGCTCGTAAGTCTGGCCGATGCTCGTCGCGTCGTCGCTCGCCAGCGCGACGAGCAGGCGCGCGAGTTCCTCGACATAGATCGCCGACATCCGACCGCGCGGGGGCAGCATCATCACCCCGCGCTGCGCCATGCGGAACAGGTCGAGCATCTCGGTATCGCCGGGGCCGAACACCGCGGGCGGGCGCACGACCGTCCAGTCGAGCCCGCTCGCCAGCACGACGCGTTCGGCGCGCTCCTTCGACCAGCCATAGTTCGACAGCTCGGGTTCGCGCGCCGCGAGCGACGAGACGTGGATGAAGCGCCGCACCCCGGCGCCGCGCGCCGCGTCGACGACATTGGCGGTCGCGACGGCGTTGCCCGCTTCGAACGCGGCGCGCGTCGGCACGTTCACGACGCCCGCGATATGCATCGCGACCTCGGCGCCCGATACCATCGCGGCAAGGCTTTCGGGGTCATCGAGCGCGCCGGCGATCCAGGTGACGCCCTCGCGCAGCTCCTGCGGACGGCGGGTCAGGGCGCGGACGTGCCAGCCCGCTTCGACCGCCTGCCGCACGGTTGCACCGCCCACGAAGCCGGTCGCGCCGGTCATCGCGAGCACGCGGTTCGTCACAGCAGCACCATATGATCGCGGTGGACGATCGCCGTGCGGGGAGCATAGCCGAGCGCCGCCTCCTGCGCGTCGCGGCCGAGGCCGAGGATCGCCCTGGCGTCGGCCACCGGATATTCCGAAAGTCCGCGCGCGATCACGCGGCCGTCGGCTCCCGCGATGTCGAGAATGTCGCCGCGTGCGAAGTTGCCGCTCGCGTCGGTCACCCCGGCGGCGAGCAGACTTGCACCGCCGCGCAGCGCCTTCGCCGCGCCCGCGTCGATGGTCAGGCGGCCCTTCGCGGTCAGCCCGCCCGCGAGCCATGCCTTGCGCGCGCTCGCGCCTTTTTCAGCGACGAACAAGCTGTGCCGGGCCTCGGTCGACAGCGGCCGATCGATGTGACCCGATGCAATCGCCAGATGCGCCCCCGCGGCGTTGGCGATGCGCGCCGCCGCAATCTTCGATACCATCCCGCCCGACCCCATGCCCGACGCCGATCCGGCGTCGGCCATCGCCTCGATCGCGCCATCGATGCGTTCGATGCGCGCAATATGGGTGGCGCCGGGGAGGGCGGGGTTTCTGTCGTAGAGCCCGTCGATGTCCGAAAGCAGGATCACCCCGCCCGCCGCCGCCGCCTGCGCGACGCGCGCGGCGAGCCGGTCGTTGTCGCCGAAGCGGATTTCCTCGGTCGCGACGCTGTCATTCTCGTTGATCACCGGCACGACGCCGAGGTTCAAAAGCCGGTCGAGCGTCGCCGAGGCGTTGAGATAGCGGCGGCGATCCTCGAGGTCGTCGAGCGTCACGAGCATCTGCGCCGCGGTCAGCCCTTCGGCGCCCAGCACTTCGGCCCAGACATGGCTGAGCGCGATCTGCCCGGTCGCCGCCGCGGCCTGTGCATCCTCGAGGCTGGCACGGCCGCCCTTGGCCAGCCCCAGCCGCCGCGCGCCGAGCGCGATCGCTCCCGAAGAGACGACCGCGACCTGCTGGCCGGCGCGGATGCGCCCGGCGATGTCGGCGGCGATCCCCTTGAGCCATTCGCGCCGCACCGCGCCGTCCTCATCGACGAGCAGCGCCGATCCGATCTTGACGATCAGCCTGGGGCAGGAGGCGGGCGCGAACAACATGCGCCGCCGATAGCGTGCGCGGGCAGGGGTGCCAATGCGAATATCGCAGGCTTCGCGCGGCTATGCTATGCTGAGCGGGCCTCATCGAGCCTTCTGGAGAGTCGCAAGCCAATCGGGTGAGGAGCGATGCGATGGCGACCGCTTTGGACGAAGAAAGACTGCACGCGTTCGTCGGCAAGATGCTCGGCGATCTTGGTGGCGGAATGAGTGTGCCCACGGTGCGGCTGGGATTCAGCCTCGGGCTGTTCGACGCGCTGGCGGAGGGGCCCGCGACCGCGGCCGATCTCGCGGCGCGCGCGGGCAATCTCCACGAACGCTATGTCCGCGAATGGGCGTTGGCGCAGGCAGCGAGCGGCTATGTCGACTATGATCCGGCGAGCGAGCGGTTCAGCCTCTCGCCCGAACAGGCAATGGTGTTCGTCCATCGCGACAGCCCGGTCTTTCTTGCCGGTGCCTTCGACCTGATCGCCGCGATGATCGAGGCGCAGCCGAAGGTCGAGGATTGTTTCCGCCACGGCACGGGGGTGCGCTGGGGCGACCATGCCGGTTGCCTCTTTTGCGCGACGGGCGCTTTCTTCCGCCCCGGCTATGTCAACAATATCGTCCAGAACTGGATTCCCGCATTGGATGGCGTCGAGGCGAAACTGCGGAGCGGTGCGGCGGTCGCCGACGTCGGCTGCGGGGTCGGCTTCTCGACCCTGCTGATGGCCGACGCATACCCCGAAAGCCGGTTCGTCGGCTTCGATTTCCACGCGCCGTCGATCGAGGAGGCGCGGCGCCACGCCGCTGGTCATGGTTATGGCGATCGCGTGCGTTTCGAGGTCGCGGCGGCAAAGGAGATCGCCGAGGAGGGGTTCGACCTGATCACCATGTATGATTGCCTGCACGACATGGGCGACCCGCGCGGCTGCGCCGCGCAAATGCGCCGCATAATGGCGCCGGACGGGACGTGGATGATCGTCGAGCCGGTCGCGGGCAATACGCCCGCCGACAATATGAACCCGGTCGGGCGCCTCTATTACAACGCGTCGACGATGATCTGCGTCCCGACCTCGCTCGATCAGGAGGTCGGCGAGGGGCTGGGCGCACAGGCGGGCGAGGCGCGGCTGTCCGATGTCGTGCGCGCGGGCGGCTTTGCGAGCGTCCGCCGCGCGACCGAAGGGCCCTTCAACATGGTGCTGGAGGCGCGGTGATCAGATCGGCGACCAGTCGCCCGATGCGTCATCCTCGTCGGGATCGGCGCCCGGTTCGGGTTGGCCGACGGCTTCGAGCAGCTTGTCGAGCACCGCTTCGATGCCCGCGCCGCTGGCGCCCGAAAGCGCCATGACCGGATAGCCGCTTTCGGCTTCGAGCTCGGCCGAGAGCGCCGCGATCAGTTCCTCGTCGAGCGTGTCGACCTTGTTGAGCGCCACGACCACCGGCTTGTCGGTCAGGCCTTCGCCATAGGCTTCGAGTTCGTCGCGCACGATGCGATAGCTGGTCGCGACATCCTCGTCATTCGCATCGACGAGGTGGAGGAGGACGCGGCAGCGTTCGATATGGCCGAGGAAGCGATCGCCGATCCCCGCGCCGTCGGCGGCGCCCTCGATCAGCCCCGGAATGTCGGCGACGACGAATTCATGCCCCTTGTGGCTGACCACGCCGAGCTGCGGGCGCGTCGTCGTGAAGGCATAGGCGCCGACCTTCGCCTGTGCGTTGGAGACGGCGTTGATGAAGGTCGACTTGCCCGCGTTGGGCAGCCCGACGAGCCCCGCATCGGCGAGCAGCTTCAAACGCAGCCACACCCATGCCTCTTCGCCCGGCCAGCCCGGGCCGTGCTGGCGCGGCGCGCGGTTGGTCGAGGTCTTGTAGCTGGCGTTGCCGCGGCCGCCGTCGCCGCCGCGCAGGAAGCGGACGCGCTCGCCCTCCTTGGTGAGGTCGAGCAGCAGGGTGCGCTCGTCATCGTCGGCCAGGATCTGCGTGCCGATCGGGACCTGGATCACCAGATCGTCGCCGCCCGCGCCGGTGCGGTCGCGGCCCGCGCCGGGGGTGCCGCGGCGCGCCTTGAAATGCTGGGTATACCGAAAGTCGATCAGCGTGTTGAGGCCGGCGACGGCTTCGAACACAATATCGCCGCCCTTGCCGCCGTTGCCGCCGTCGGGACCTCCATATTCGATATATTTCTCGCGCCGGAACGACACGGCGCCGGGGCCGCCGTCGCCGGACTTCACGAAAATCTTTGCTTGGTCGAGGAAATGCATCGGGCGCCTTTAGTGGGAAAGGCGCGATTTGGCTAGGGCATCACCCGCGCTTGCCGATCCCGCTGTTGATCATCGATTCATAGGCGATCTCGCGTGCGCGGTTGCGCGGCAGGCCGAGGGCGCGGGCGAGCGGGGCGCCGAACAGTGCGTCGCCGAGCGCCATCAGCACCAGTCGCAGCGTCTCGTCCTCGATCGGCGCCTCGTCCTCGCTATGCTCCTCGCGCAATTCCTCGACGAGGTCGTGGATCGCCTGCAGGATCGGGGTGAGCGCATCCTCGTTGCCCGACAGGATCATCCAGCTTGCGAGCGCCCCGGCGCCGCCGGTGTCGAAGGCGTCGAAGGCGAGGTCGACGACTTCGCGCGGATTCTGCTCATTCGCGCGCTGGCGAAACACCGTCTCGCGGATCGTCGTCGTCACGAATTCCGCCATGCTTTCGATCAGCGCCTGGTGCAGCCCCGCCGCGCTGCCGAAATGATGCAGCAGGTTCGCGTGTGTGCGGTCGACACGCGCCGCGACCGCTTTCAGCGTTACCGCCTGCGGTCCGCTCTCGATCAGGATCTGGCGGGCGGCGTCGAGCGCAGCCGCGCGGCTTTCCCCGGGACTCAGACGCTTCTTGACTGCAATTGACACCACTGTAAGTAACCTCTATTATTCACCCCACGGGACGTCCCCACGTCCTTGACACCCCTTTCCGACGGTGAGGATCATATGTCCAGCCTTTCGCACTCCCCGACCCCGAATGACCTTACGATAACGCCGCGCGACGTCCGCTTCGGGCGCGAGGACAGGCAGGGCCGCTGGTGGCTGAACGGCGACCCGATCGCCTCGGCGTTCCACACCGCGCTGTCGGTGACCTTCCCGAAGGGCGAGGCGATGTTCATCGAGGCGGTGAAGGAGCACCGCGAGGGCGTGCCCGACAAGCTGGCGCGCGAGATCCGCGCCTTCACCCAGCAGGAGGTGATCCACAGCCGCGAGCATGTCGTCTTCAACCGGAAGGCGGCCGAAGCCGGCTATGATCTCTCGGAACTCGAGGGCGACGTCGACGAGGTGATGGCGCTGATCAAGGCGCGTCCGCCGATCGTCAACCTGATGGCGACGATCGCGCTCGAACATTACACCGCGATGATGGCGGCGGTGATGCTGAAGGATCCCAAGATGTACGAGGGCGCCGAAGCGGAATGGGCGGCCTTGTGGAAATGGCATGCGATCGAGGAGATCGAGCATAAGGGCGTCGCCTACGACACCTGGCTCCACGCGACGAAAGACTGGAGCCGCTTTCGCCGCTGGCGCGCCAAGTCGCTGATGATGCTGCTCGTCACGACGCGCTTCTGGCCGCGCCGCGTCAAGGGGATGAAGGCGCTGCTCAGGCAGGACGGCCTCACCGGCTGGCGCGTCAGCGCGCGAATCTGGTGGTATCTGCTCGGCAGCCCCGGCATCCTGCGCCGCAGCTTCTTCCCCTGGCTCGCCTATTTCATGCCGGGCTTCCATCCGTGGAACCACGACGACCGCGCGCTGATCGGCAAATATGAAAGCGACTATGCCGATGCCGTTGTGACGGCGCAGTCGTCGGCGCCCGAACTGGCCGCGGCCGCTGCTTAAGCGGACGGCGGAATTCGACCGATTGCGGGCATTGTGATCCCCGGCGAAAGCCGGGGCCCAGAGCGGCAAAGCACCAGGCTTGTGTGAGAATTCCCTGGGCCCCGGCTTTCGCCGGGGATCACAGAAGGATGTCCGCTCCCCACTCCAAAGCCGCCATCGCCTTCAAATAAGCCTTTCCTACATTATCCGGCTGTGTCAGCCTTCATCCTACGCTCTTACGTGGGGAATCAACGCGGCGAGGCGGGCGAGAGGCGTTCGGCACCCCCCCCCCGGTCCCAAACCGGTGACGCAATGGGCTGAACTTTCCTGAACTTTGAAAAATCAATGCCGCGATGACAAGGCAAGGCATGGCAGCTTCCCGCCCAAGGCCGCCGCTTGCCACTGGACGTCCCTGTCTCTGTCCCATATCCCCGCTTGGGGTCAGGGGAGGCGTCATGCAGCCACGGATGTCGGCGGCGGAAATCACGCAGCTTGAGCTGCAACTCGCGGGGCGGGATTCGCTGCTCGAGTTCGGCTGCGGCAACGCGACGCTCGTCGCGGCGCGGCAGGTGCGCAAGATCGTCGCGGTCGACGGCGACGCGGCCTGGCTCGACGAAGTGGGGCAGAATCTGGCGCGCGCCGCGATCGATTTCACCCCCTTCCATGCCGATATCGGCCCGACGCGCGAGGGCGGCTATCCCGCCGACGCGGGCCGGGCGCGCGACTGGCCGCGCTATCATGTCGATGTCTGGCGAAAGCTTGCGGGCAGCCCCGATGCCGTGCTGCTCGACGGCCGCTTTCGCGTCGCCTGCCTGTTGCAGTCGATCATCCACTGCAAGCCCGACTGCATCTTCCTGTTCCACGATTTCGTCGATCGCCCGCCCTATCAGGTGGTGACGCGGCACGTCGACGTGCTGGCGCGCGTCGATACGCTGGCGGTCATGCGGACCAAGCCGCAGGTCGACGGCAAGGCGGTGCTCCACGACCTGTTCGACCATTTCTTCGTCGCGGATTGATCGGGCGGATTGACCGGCGCCCCGGCGCTGCGGCATGTCGGGTCGATGTTCACCGCCCCGAAACTCGCCGCGCCCCCGACGATCGAGACCGATCGCCTTCGCCTTCGCCCGACGCGCTTTTCGGACAAGGACGTCCATATCGCAATGTGGGCCGACGCGCGCGTCACGCGCTTCATCGGCGGCGAACCGCGCACACCCGACGTCAGCTGGGGCAAGTTCCTGAGCTCGGCGGGGCTCTGGCCGGTGATGGGGTTCGGCTATTGGGTCTTCGCCGACCGCGCGAGCGACGCGCTCGTCGGCATGGGCGGGCTGAGCTATTTCTGCCGCGGCATCCCCGAGCTCGAGGGCGTACCCGAAGCGGGCTGGGCGTTCGACGCCGATCATTGGGGCGCCGGCTATGCGACCGAGGCGATGACCGCTGCGCTCGGCTGGGCTGACGAGAATCTCGACGCGACCGAAGTGCGCTGCATCATCGACCCCGGCAACGGCGCGTCCGAACGCGTGGCCGCGAAGCTCGGGTTCCGGCGCATTGGAGAGAGCGACGCGCTGGGCGATGTCGTCGCGATCTATGCGCGGCCGCGCGGGGGCTAGAGCGCCTCGACGACCAGCACGCCGCCCTCGGCGCTGACGACGCGAACCTTGGACCCCTCGGCGATATCGGGCCCGCGTACCGGCCATTCGCCGTCGCCGACCTTGGCGCGGCCGCGGCCGTCCTCGATCGCCTTGGTCACCGTCAGCACCTCGCCGACGAGGCGGCCGCCGCGCTGGTTGAGGTGCGGGTCGGTGGTGGTGATCGGGTTCGCCTTCAGCCAGCGGCGCCCGCCATAGAGCGCGACGAACGACAGGATCGCGAAGATACCGAGCTGGAGCGGGATGCTCAGCGGCACGACCCATGCGATCACCCCGGTGACGACCGCCGCGGCGCCGACCCAGATCAGGAAAAAGCCCGGCGCGACGATCTCGGCGGCGGCGAGCAGGACGCCGAGCGAGAGCCATGCCCAATGCGGTTCCATATTGGCGATGAAGTCGGGCATGTCAGGCTCCCGTCTTGCGTTCGAGCGCGTCCCTGGCGAGTTCGCCGATGCCGCCGAGCGTGCCGATCAGCTGCGTCGCCTCGACCGGGAAGAGGATCGTCTTGCTGTTCGGGCTGGTCGCGAACTGGCTCACCGCTTCGACATATTTCTGCGCGATGAAGTAATTGATCGCCTGCGCGTTGCCGCTGGCGATCGCCTCGCTCACCATCTGCGTCGCTTTCGCTTCGGCCTCGGCTTCGCGCTCGCGCGCCTCGGCGTCGCGGAAGGCGGCTTCACGGCGACCTTCGGCTTCGAGGATCTGGCTCTGCTTCTGCCCCTCGGCGCGCAGGATTTCCGACGCGCGGCTGCCCTCGGCCTCGAGGATGTTGGCGCGCTTCTCGCGCTCGGCCTTCATCTGCCGCGCCATCGCGTTCGAAATGTCGGCGGGCGGGCGGATGTCCTTGATCTCGACGCGGGTGATCTTGACCCCCCAAGGCGTCGTCGCATCGTCGACGACGTGCAGCAGCCGGGTGTTGATCTCGTCGCGCTTCGACAGCGTTTCGTCGAGGTCCATCGAACCCATCACGGTGCGCAGGTTCGTCGTCGTCAGGTTCATGATCGAGAGATAAAGGTCGCTCACCTCATAGGCGGCCTTCGCGGCGTCGAGCACCTGGAAGAAGACGACGCCGTCGACCGCGACCATCGCATTGTCCTTGGTGATGATCTCCTGCCCCGGAATGTCGAGCACCTGTTCCATCATGTTCACCTTGCGCCCGACGCGGTCGAAGATCGGCATGATGAAGTTGAGGCCGGGCTGCGCGGTGTGGGTGAAGCGGCCGAAGCGTTCGATGGTATAGGCATAGCCCTGCCGGACGGGCGTCAGCGCCCAGATCAGGAACACCAGAGCCAGAACCACCAGCGCGAGCGCGAATTCCATCGATCATCCCCTCTTGCAAGATTGCGTCGTTGCAAACCCGCTTCCTTATTGCGGCAATGCTGCGGGTGCGCCACAGAAAAGAGCATGACGACCGACGCCGCACCGCCCCGCTCGCTGCTCTATGTCCCCGGATCGAACGCGCGCGCGCTCGAAAAGGCCCAGGGGCTCGCCGCCGACCTGCTGATCATCGACCTTGAGGATGCGGTACCCGCGGACCGCAAGATCGAGGCGCGCGAGGCGATGCGCCGCGCGGTCGAGGCGGGCTATCCCGGCAAGCGTATCGCGGTGCGCGTCAACGCGACCGGAAGCTGGGAACAGGAGGCCGACATCACGGCGCTCTACGGCCTTGCGCTCGACGCGGTCGTGCTGCCGAAGGTCGATGCGGTCGCCGATCTGGATCCGGTGCGCGCGCTGGGCGTGCCGATCCTGGCGATGATCGAGACGCCGGTCGCCATCTATGCCGCGCGCGACATTGCAGCGGACCCGGCCGTTGTGGGTTTGATCGCCGGTCTTAACGATCTGGCGCATGAATTGAAGCTGCCGGACGGCATGGACCGCAGCGCGATGAGCGTCGCGATCCAGACCATCGTGCTTGCGGCGCGCGCGGCCGGCGTCTGGGCGTTCGACGGCGTATATAACGCGCTCGACGATACGGCGGGCTTCGCCGCTGAAGCGGCCGAGGCTCGACGGCTCGGTTTCGACGGCAAGACGCTGATACACCCGTCGCAGGTCGACCCGTGCAACGCTGCCTTCGCGCCGTCGGCGCGCGAGATTGCCGAGGCCGAGGCGCTGATCGCTGCTGCGACCGGCGGCGCGCAGCGGCACGAAGGGCGGATGATCGAGGATATGCACGTCGCGGCGGCGCGCGCGCTGCTGGAGCGAGCGGGGCGGTAGCGGCTGCCGTTCGTCGTTCGACGAACGCGCCTTGTCTGTCGGTGGCGGAAATGCCATGCGGCAGCCCCATGAAAATCACGAAATTCCATGCCGCTATCGCGGCCGTCGCCCTTGTCGCCGTCGCTCCTGCCGTTTCCGCCGCTCCCGCCAAGCGCGACGCGCCGGTGACCGAGGCCGAGCTTGCCGATCATATAAAAATCCTGTCGAGCGATGCCTTCGAAGGCCGCGCCCCCGGCACCGAGGGCGAGGATCGCACGATCGCCTATGTCGTCGGCGAGTGGGCGAAGCTCGGGCTCGAACCCGTTCCGGGCAGCGCGACGCCCTGGCTGCAGGGCGTGCCGCTGATCGAGACGCAGGCGACGGGTGGGACAGCGACGTTCAGGCTGAAAGGCAGCGATCTCGGCGTTGGTGCAGACGGCGTACTGCTGACCGGGCGCGATGCCAAGGTTTCGCTGGCAAACCTGCCGGTCGTGTTCGTCGGCTATGGCCTTGACGGCGCGGGCAAGGTCAATGCCGACGTCAGCGGCAAGGTCGCCGTGATGCTCTATGACAATGCGCCTTTCGGCGAGAATCTTCCGCGCTATCGCGAACGGCGGCAGAAGCTGGCCGATGCGGGTGCGAGCGCGGTGCTGGTCGTTGCCACCGATGACGCGTTGTGGAGCCAGCTCCAGAGTTCAGTCGGCGGCAAAGCAACTCGCCTTGCTTCGGCCGCGCCGGGCGCACCCGTAACCGGCTTCCTGTCGCCCACGGCCGCCGATACGCTGTTCCAGAAGGCGGGACAGGAAGGAGCCGCGCTTCGCGCCGCAGCAAAGGCGGCCGATTACAAGGGCGCGGCGCTCCCCGCGACCGCGGACTTCGCGACGACCTCGGTCGTGCGCGCCTACGAGAGCAACAATATCATCGCAAAGCTGCCGGGCGCGAAGCCCGACGGCAAGGCGGTGCTGTTCCTCGGCCATTGGGATCATCTCGGCATCTGCGCGCCCGACGATCCCAAGGACCGAATCTGCAACGGTGCGGTCGACAACGCGAGCGGGATTGCGGTGCTGACCGCGGTCGCAAAGCGCCTCGCGAGCGGGAAGCGCCCCGATCGCGATATCTATTTCATGGCGACCACCGCCGAGGAAAAAGGCCTGCTCGGCGCGCACTGGTTCGCCGACCATCCGGTGGTGCCGCTCGCCGACATCACCGTCGCGCTCAACATCGACACGATTGCCATCTCGCCGCGCGGCACCCCCGTCGCGACGATCGGGCGCGGCAAGCCCGCCTATGATATGGTGGTGCGCGCCGCCGCGACCAAGCTCGGCCGCAAACTCGACGAGGATGGCGAGGCCGACGCCTTCGTCCAGCGGCAAGACGGCTGGGCGCTGGGTGCGAAGGGTGTCACTTCGCTGATGGTCGGTGGCAGCTTCTCGGACATGCCGCTGCTCGAGAAATTCCTCGAAAGCGACTATCACGGTACCAGCGACGAATTTTCGGACAAGGTGCCGCTCGGCGGCGCGGCGGAGGATGCCGACCTGCACGTCGCGCTTGGGCATGTTTTTGCCGACAGGAAGCTGTGGCCCGGAAAATAACAACCTCGTCATTGCGAGCGAAGCGAAGCAATCCAGGGTCGCGTAACCCGCCCCGGATTGCTGCGCTTCGCTCGCAATGACGGGCCTTGTCAGGCCGCCTGCCGGGCCCGCTCCGACATCTCCTGATTGAGCATTTCTGCGAGCAGGAAAGCAAGCTCGAGGCTCTGCCCCGCGTTGAGACGCGGGTCGCAATGCGTGTGATAACGGTCGGCCAGATCCATCTGGGTCACATCCATCGCGCCGCCGGTGCATTCGGTGACATTCTGGCCGGTCATCTCGATATGGATGCCGCCGCCATGCGTGCCCTCGGCGCGGTGGACGGCGAAGAAGCCGCGCACTTCGGCGAGGATGCGTTCGAACGGGCGCGTCTTGTAGCCGTTGTTCGTCTTGATGACATTGCCGTGCATCGGGTCGCACGACCAGACGACGGGATGCCCCGCCTCCTTCACCGCGCGGACGAGCTTCGGCAGATGCGCCTCGATCTTGTCATGGCCATAGCGGGTGATCAGCGTCATCCGGCCGGGGATGCGGTTCGGGTTCAGCGTGTCGAGCAGGCGCAGCAGCACGTCGGGCTCGAGGCTCGGGCCGCACTTCATGCCGATCGGATTGCCGACGCCGCGCAGATATTCGACATGCGCCGACCCCTCGAAGCGGGTGCGGTCGCCGATCCACAGGAAATGGCCGGACAGGCCGTACCAGCCGCCGGTCAGGCTGTCCTGCCGCGTCAGCGCCTGCTCATAGGGGAGCAGCAGCGCCTCGTGGCTGGTGTAGAAGCTGGTGCCCTTGATCTGCGGTACCGTCTCGGGCGTCACGCCGCACGCTTCCATGAAAGCGAGCGCCTCCGAAATCCGCGCGGCGGTTTCCTGATATTTCTTCGCCCACGGGCTGCGGTCCATGAAGTCGTGCGTCCAGGCGTTGACCTGATGCAGGTTGGCATAGCCGCCGCCGGCGAAGGCGCGCAGCAGGTTCAGCGTCGCCGCCGACTGGTTGTACGCCTTGACCATGCGCTGCGGATCGGGCGCGCGGCCGCCGGCCTCGAACGCGATGTCGTTGATGATGTCGCCGCGATAGCTCGGCAGTTCGACGCCGTTCACCTCTTCCATGTCGGCCGAGCGCGGCTTCGCGAACTGGCCCGCCATGCGGCCGAGCTTCACCACCGGCATTTTCGACGCGAAGGTCAGCACGACCGCCATCTGGAGCAGCACGCGAAAGGTGTCGCGGATGTTGTTCGGGTGGAATTCGGCGAAGCTCTCCGCACAGTCGCCGCCCTGGAGCAGGAAAGCCTTGCCCTCTGCCACGCGGCCGAGGTCGGCGGTCAGATCGCGTGCCTCGCCCGCAAAGACGAGCGGCGGATAGCCCGCGAGTTCCTTTTCGGCCGCCGCGAGGGCCGCTTCGTCGTTGTAGATCGGGAGCTGTCGGGCCTCGTGCGAGCGCCAGCTGTGCGGTTGCCATTGTTTCGTCATATCGACCGTCTTCTACGCCAATTTCGATCCAAACGCGAATCGCCCGCCGCCATGAAGCCTATGCCCCTGGGAAGCAAGCAAGAGTGATTAAATTAGCCGAGAGGAGTATTTTGCGCAGCGAAGCTTTTCTCTTCTGCCAGGAAATGATAGTTTATTTCAGATTTTTGTAGGTCCATGCCGATTTTTCATCAAGGCGTTGGGCAATCGGTAACGTTATCGGCCTAGTGGTCCGCTTGGGGACCGTACCGTAAAAGTCGTTGGATATGGCCAATTTCGATCCGGCCTGGTTCGGTTATGGGGCTCTCGTCGCGCTGCTGGCGGCCAGTTTCGTTGCGCGCGTCAATCACGTCCGTTTCGGCCTTGCCATCGCCGCGCTGCTCGCGCTGCCCGTCGCGCTCTATGGCTGGCGCGGAACGCTGTTCACGCTGCTGATCCTCGCGATCCTCCTCGTGAACCTGGGCTTGATCGCACGCCTGTGGTTGCAGGGATCGCAAGTCCGCTTCTCGCCCGAGGAACAGGAATTGCGCGACCTTCATTTCAAGGGCCTGCCGCCTGCGACCGCGCGGGCGCTGATCGACGAAGGCTTCTGGATTTCGGCCAAGCGCGGCGAAGTGCTGATCCGCGAAAATGAAGCCGCTCCCTGCCTTTTCTATCTTGCCGAGGGGCGGGCGGCGATCCGCCGCGACGGCGCCGACGTCGGCGCGCTTGCCGACGGCGCGCTGATCGGCGAGGCGACGGTGCTCGACGGCGCCCACGCGACGGGAACCGTCGTGCTGACCAGCAACGCGCGGCTGTGGTTCATCCCCGCTGCCGGGCTACGCGCCTATCTGGGGACGCACCCCGATGTCGCGGGGGCACTCCACGAGGGCTTCGCGCGGGCGCTCCGCGGAAAGCTGGCGAGCGCGAATGGCCGCATTGCAGGCGCCGCGTCGCTGTCCTAGGGTCGCTGCCTTCGATCTGTAATCGGCAGGCTCTACGCGGCATTTATGACACTGACACTCTATGGCATTCCGAACTGTGACACGGTTAAAAAGGCGCGCCGCTGGCTCGACGATCACGGTGTCGCTTATGACTTTCACGATTATCGCAAGGACGGGCTCGACGCGGCGCGGCTGCAGGGCTGGATCGACACGCTTGGCTGGGAGAAACTGCTCAACCGGAGTGGTACGACCTTTCGCAAGCTGCCCGAAGCCGCGAAGGAAGGGCTGGGCGCCACATCGGCGAAGGCGCTGATGCTCGACCAGCCCGCGATGATCCGCCGCCCGCTCGTCGATGCCGACGGCGATCTCAGCGTCGGATTTTCGGCCGAAGACTGGCAGCGGCGTTTTGCATGATCCGCTGGCTCGCTGCGCTGCTCGCGCTTTCGCTTGCCGGATGCGGGGCTGATCCCGTGGCGGCCGAACCGACGCTCGACGGCCAGCCGCCGATCGTCATCGCGCATCGCGGCGCGTCGGGCGAACGGCCCGAACATACGCTGGCGAGCTACCGCCTTGCGATCGAGCTTGGCGCCGACTTTATCGAGCCTGACCTCGTGCTGACCAAGGACGGCGTTCTCGTCGCGCGGCACGAGAACGAGATTTCGGAGACGACCGACGTCGCCGATCATCCCGAATTTGCGGGTCGAAAGGCGACGAAAACGATCGACGGCAAGCCGGTGACGGGCTGGTTCACCGAGGATTTCACACTCGCCGAACTCAAGACGCTACGCGCGAAGGAGCGGTTGCCGCAGCTTCGCGGCACCGCGCACGACGGCGAATATGAAATCCCGACCTTCGCCGAAATCCTCGACCTTCTGGCCGAGACCAACAAGAGCCGGGTGAAGCCGGTGGGCGTCTATCCCGAAACCAAGCATCCGACCTATTTCGCGTCGATCGGCCTGCCGCACGAGGCGCCCTTGCTCGCGATCCTCGACCGATATGGCTATCGCGGCCGCAAGGCGCCGGTGTTCATCCAGAGCTTCGAAGTCGCCAACCTGAAGGCGATCCGCGCGAAGAGCGATCTGCCGCTGATCCAGCTGATGGACGGCGAGGGCGGTCCCGCCGACGATCCGAAGCTCAGTTATGCCGCGATGGCGACGCCGGCGGGGCTCAAGGCAGTCGCCGCCTATGCCGACGGGATCGGGCCATACAAGGAAATGATCATTCCGCGGAGCGCGCTCGGCACGCTCGGCGATCCGACAAAGCTTGTCCGCGACGCCCATGCTGTGGGCCTCAAGGTCCATCCCTGGACGTTCCGCCGCGAGAATTATTTCCTGCCGCTCGCCGACAAGGGCGGGGTCGATCCCGCCGGGCACGGCGATCTGGCGGCCGAGATTCGCACCTATGTGGCGACCGGTATCGACGGGCTGTTCAGCGACAATCCGCGCGAGGCGGTCCCCACGGTGAAGGAACGAGTTACGAAATGACCGAGAAGACCCTTGGCCAAAGCGGGCTTTCGATCGAGCCTTTCGTGCTTGGCGGCAATGTCTTCGGGATGACCGCGGGCCGCGACGCGAGCTTCGCGATCCTCGACCGCTTCGCCGAACGGGGCGGCGGGATGATCGACACCGCCGACGTCTATTCGGCATGGGTTCCCGGCCATAGGGGCGGCGAGTCCGAAAGCATGATCGGCGCCTGGCTGAAGGCGCGCGGCGCGCGCGACAAGATACTGATCGCGACCAAGGTCGGGATGATGCCCGGCGGCCTGAAGCCCGATCGCATCCGCGACGCGGCGCAAGGCTCGCTCGACCGGCTCGCTACCGACACGATCGACCTCTACTTCGCACACAAGGACGATCCCGACGTACCGCTGGACGAGGTGCTCGGCGCGTTCGCCGAGCTTGTCGATGGCGGTATGGTTCGCGCGATCGGCGCGTCCAACTATTCGGCCGACCGGCTGGCCGAGGCGCTGCGCGTTTCGGACGCAAATGGCCTGCCGCGCTACACGGTGGTGCAGCCCGAGCTCAACCTGCTCGACCGCGGACAATATGAGGGCGCGCTGCAAAAGCTCTGCATCGCCGAGAGGCTGGGGGTGGTCACCTATTTCAGCCTGGCCTCGGGCTATCTGTCGGGCAAGTACCGCACCAGCGACGACCTTGGCAAAAGCCCGCGCGGCGCGCGCGTCGGACGCTATCTCGAGGGCAAGGGGCCGATGGTGCTGACGGCGATGGAAGCCATCGCGGCCGAAACCGGCGCGACGCTGTCGCAGATCGCGCTCGCCTGGGTCGCCGCGCAGCCCGGCGTCACTGCGCCGATCGCCAGCGCGACGACGGTCGAGCAACTCGACGACATCATGGGAAGTCTGGACCTCGCGCTCACCGTCACGCAGCGCGCGGCGTTGACCGCCGCCGGGGCCTGACCGGACGGGCGGATAAGGTTGGCAAACCGCGGTCGCATCGGCTAGACCCCCGCGCCATGTCCACGACCCCCAAAACACTCACGCTCGACACGTCGACGAGCCGCGCCAACCCGACTCCGCAGCCGATGAAGCGCCTGACGGTGCCGCGCATCCGCCAGCGCAAGGGTGGCGAGCCGATCGTCATGCTTACCGCCTACACCGTCCGCATGGCGCAGCTGCTCGACCCGCATTGCGACATGCTGCTGGTCGGCGATTCGCTCGCGCAGGTGATCTATGGCCTGCCGCATACGGTCGGCGTGACGATGGACATGATGGCGCTGCACGGCGCGGCGGTCGTGCGCGGCAGCTATCACGCCGCGGTGATCGTCGACATGCCCTTTGGCAGTTACGAGGGCAGCCCGCAGCAGGCGTTCGACAATGCCGCGCGTCTGCTCAAGGAAACCGGCGCGGCGGCGGTGAAGGTCGAGGGCGGCAAGGTGCTCGCTCCGACGATCGAATTCCTGACCCAGCGCGGCATCCCGGTGATGGGGCATGTCGGGTTGACCCCGCAGGCGGTGAACATCCTCGGCGGCTATGGCGTGCGCGGCAAGAGCAAGGAGGAGGCGCGGTCGATTGTCGAGGACGCGGTCGCGGTGGCGCAGGCGGGCGCCTTTTCGATCGTCATCGAGGGCGTGCTCGAATCGATCGCGATCGAGATCACGAACAAGGTTGCCTGCCCGACGATCGGTATCGGCGCCTCGGCGCAATGCGATGGGCAGGTGCTGGTCACCGACGACATGCTCGGCATGTTCGAACGCGTCCCCAAGTTCGTGAAACGCTACGGGACTTTGTCGGGCGCCGTTACCGAAGCGGTGAAGGATTATGCGGACGAAGTCAGGTCCCGTTCATTCCCGACGGGGGATCAGATTTACGAAGGATGAGGCGCCGAGTGAAACGCTTGGCCTTTGCCAGCGCCGCCGCTAAGGAAGCGGCCGGCGGGCGCTGCTCATGCGGAGCCGGCGCTGGTTTATGGAGGTTTGATTGGCCCTGAGCCCGACGAACAATAATGCGGCGCTGCTGCAGGAAGTCGATGAGGCGGTTCGCAAGGATCGGCTCGACACGATCATGCAGCGCTTCGGCCGCTGGATCGTCGCGGGCGTGATCGCGGCGCTGCTCGCTTTCGGCGGTTACCTCTACTGGGGCCACCGGCAGGAAGTCGCGCGCGGCGAAAAGGCCGAAGAACTGCTCGCGGCGTTCGACAAGGTGGCGAGCGGCCAGCCGTCGGCGGCGGCTGCGGCGCTGAAGACGCTGGAGGGCGAGGGCGATCCCGCGTACCGTGCCGCCGCGCTCCTCGAACAGTCGAACCTGAAGGCGCAGTCGGGCGACATCAAGGGCGCCGCCGCGCTCGTCGCGAAGGTAGCTGCGGACACGAAGCTCGACCAGTCGCTGCGCGATATGGCGCTGATCCGGCAGACCGCGCTCGAATTCGACACGTTGAAGCCCGAAGCGGTCATTGCGCGGCTGAAGCCGATCGTCGATGCGAAGGATCCGGCGTCGAGCTGGTTCCCGAGCGCCGCCGAACTCAGCGCCGCGGCCTATTACCAGCAGGGCAAGTTCGACGAGGCGGGCAAGCTGTACGGCCGGATCGCCAAGACGCCGCAAATTTCGAAATCGCTGCAGTCGCGCGCCGTCCAGATGGCGGGAATGCTCGGCGTCGATGCGGTCGCCGACCGCGCGGCAGCGAGCATCGCGGCCGATGCGAAGCGGGTGGCCGAACGCGTCGCCGCGAACCAGAAAGGCACGCCGGACGCAGCGGCGGCCGCAACGAGCGAGGAAGCCAAGTAAATGCGGAAACTTCAGTATGTGGCGGGCGCGATGCTGATTGCGCTGCCGCTGGCGGGCTGCGGCGCGTTCAAGGGCAATGGCGGTCCCAAGACCCCGACGGTCGGCCAGCGCGTGTCGATCCTGTCGAACGACAACAGCATCAAGGTCGATCCCGCCACCGAATCGGTCGCGGTCGTACTGCCCGAGCCTGTCGTGAATCCGAACTGGGCGCAATCGGGCGGCAACGCTTCCAAATCGATGGGCCATCCCGCGCTCGGCGCGGCGCGGACCAAGGTCTGGGAAGCGAGCATCGCGGGCAGCAACAACAAGCAACGCCTCGCCGCTTCGCCGGTGATCGCCGATAACCGTCTGTTCGTCGTCGATACCGATGCGGTCGTTTCGGCCTTTGCCGCCGATACCGGCACGAAGCTGTGGAGCGTGTCGATCGGCAGCACGGGCAAGGATTTCAAGAATTCGCTGTTCGGCGGCGGCGCGGCCGTGGACGGCACCACCGTCTATGCCACCAGCGGTTCGGGTGATGTGGCCGCGCTGAATGCCACCGACGGCTCGGTGCTGTGGAAGGCTAAGCCTGCGGGTCCGCTGCGCGGCGCGCCGACGGTCGCCTTCGGCGGCGTCTACGTAATCAGCCAGGACAACCAGATTTTCGCGCTCAACGCTGCGAACGGCGCGGTGCAGTGGCAGGCGACGGCCTCGCTCGAGGCTGGCAGCATCTTCGGCGCGGGGTCGCCGGCGGCGGCGCAGGGCACAATCGTTGCCGGCTATTCGTCGGGCGAGGTGCAGGCCTATCGCTACGAGAACGGTCGCGACCTCTGGGAAGACGCTCTTGCGCGCACCTCGATGGCGCTGTCGGTGTCGACCCTGTCGGACGTCGACGCCGACCCGGTCATCGACCGCGGCCGCGTCTTCGCGCTCGGTCAAGGCGGCCGCATGGCGAGCTACGAGCTCGTGACCGGCCAGCGGAGCTGGGAAATCTCGATCGCAGGCATCTCGACACCCTATGTGGTCGGCGAGTGGGTCTATGCGATGACCGACGACGGCAAGCTGCTCTGCGTTGCGCGCGGCAGTGGCAAGGTCCGCTGGCTCCAGCAGCTTGCGCGCTTCCGCGTCGAAACCGAGAAGAAGAAGAAGGACCCGATCCGCTGGACTGGCCCGATCCTGGCGGGCGGCCGACTGATCGCGGTGAACAGCGAGGGGCAGCTCGTCGAATTCTCGCCGACCGACGGATCGACGATCGCGACGACCGAATTCAAGGCGCCGCTGTCGCAGTCGCCGGTGGTCGCGAACAATATCTTGTATATTTTGGCAGACGACGGGCGCATCACGGCCTGGCGCTGATCGCGTCCGGGCCCGGGGCGGCCCGGATTAGATAGGAACCAAGCCATGTCGCGACTTGCGACGATCGCCATTGTCGGCCGGCCCAATGTCGGCAAATCGACGCTGTTCAACCGGCTTGTCGGCAAGCGCCTCGCGCTCGTCGACGACCAGCCGGGCGTGACGCGCGACCGGCGCGAGGGCGACGGCAAGCTGCTCGGCCTCGAATTCCTGATCGTCGACACCGCGGGGTTCGAGGATCAGGACGCGGCGACGCTGCCGGGGCGGATGCGCGTCCAGACCGAAAAGGCGGTACGCGAGGCCGACGCCGCGTTGTTCCTGATCGACGCGCGCGCCGGGGTGATGCCGCTCGACGAGGAAATCGCGCGCTGGCTGCGCAGCGAGGACACCCCGATCATCCTCTGCGCGAACAAGGCCGAGGGCAAGCAGGGCGAGACGGGGCTGATGGAGGCTTACAGCCTCGGCTTCGACAATGTTCTCGCGCTCAGTGCCGAACATGGCGAGGGGCTGGTCGACCTGTTCGACGCGCTGCGCCCGATCGTCGAACCCTTTATGGATGCCGGTGAGGAACAGGCGGTCGATGGCGATGAAGAGGACGCGCCGCTCGGCCCGCTCAAGCTCGCGATCGTCGGGCGCCCGAACGCGGGCAAGTCGACCTTGATCAACCGCATGATCGGCGAGGACCGCCTGATCACCGGGCCCGAGGCGGGGATCACGCGCGATTCGATCCGGGTCGACTGGCAGTGGGAAAAGGACGGCGAGGTCCATCCGATCCAGCTGTTCGACACCGCCGGGATGCGCAAGCGCGCCAAGGTACAGGACAAGCTCGAGAAACTGTCGGTCGCCGACGCGCTCCACGCGGTCGACTTCGCCGAGGTCGTCGTGCTGCTTCTTGACGCCACAAAGGGGCTGGAGGCGCAGGATCTGCGCATCGCCGACCGCGTGATCGAGGAGGGGCGCGGGCTGATCGTGGCGCTCAACAAATGGGACGTCGCCGAAGATCCCTCGTCGCTGTTCAACGGCGTGCGCGCGGCGCTCGACGACGGGCTGTCGCAGATCAAGGGCGTGCCGCTGCTCAGCATCTCGGGCGCGACGGGGAAGGGAATCGACACGCTGGTGCGCGTGGCCTTCGAACAGCGCGCGATCTGGACCAGCCGCGTCTCCACCGCAAAGCTCAACCGCTGGTTCGAACGCGCGATCGAGGCGAACCCCCCGCCCGCGCCCGGCGGCAAGCGGATCAAGCTGCGCTATATGACGCAGGCGCGCACGCGTCCGCCGACGTTCGTCGTCTTCGGCAGCCGCACCGACGCGCTTCCCGCAAGCTACCAGCGTTACCTGACCAACGGGATGCGTAAGGAACTGGGCTTCCAGGGGGTGCCGATCCGCCTCAATTTCCGCAACACGCGCAACCCCTATGACGATTGAGATAGCCGGGGACGCGGCGAGCGTCGTCGTCGATGCGCGCGGCATGCGCTGCCCGTGGCCCGCGCTGCGGCTCGCGCGGGCGATGCGCGAGGCGCGCGACGTGCTGTTGCTCGCCGACGACCCGCAGGCAGGGCGCGAGGCCGCGGCGCTGGCCGCCGAACATGGCTGGACTCTCGAACCTGCAGGGGAAGCCGGCTGGCGCGCGCGCCGCGACTGACCCAAAACGGGGCGGCTTTCGTGCGCGGTTCGGAACAGCGTAACCTCTTTTTTACCGACTTTGGCGCATGGTGCGGCCGGGACCAAGGCCGAGCTGAATACCGAGGGACGCAACGTTGGACGAGATGCTGGTCGATTGGAACGAATTCCGCGCGACGCGCACCCAGTTGGGGGCAGCGTTCGTGCGCATTCTCGGCTATTTCCGTGAGGATGGCATCAAGTCGGTCGCCGCGATCGAAGAGGCGATGCGCGCCCGCGACGCGCGCGGACTCGTGATGCCCGCGCACACGCTGAAGAGCGAGGCGCGCCAGTTCGGCGCCGAACGCCTTGGTGCGCTGTCCGAAGATATCGAGATGTTCGGTCGCCATTGTGTCGAGGCGCAGGTCAGCCCCGAGGAATATCTGCCGCGCGTCGTCACGCTACGCCCGCTGTTCGAGGAAACGCTGGAAGCGCTGGAACGCGAGGCGAACCCCCTCGTCCAGCGTCGCCCGTCGACCTTCGGCCGCGCCGCCAGCGCTTAAGCCCGCGCGGCTTTCCGCATCGGTTGCAACTGTCGCCGCGACAGGCTGCGCCAGATCCATTCGAGCGGGCCATAGTTGAACCGGTCGAGCCAAGGCTTCGACCACAGCAGCATCGCCGCCCACATGCCGAAGCAGAAGAGATAAAGCGCGGCGCGCCCGACGCCCCCGTACAGGCCGAAACCATAGCCGTAGAAGATCGTCGTCATCACGATCGAGGTGGTCAGGTAGTTGGTGAAGGCCATCCGCCCCGTCGCTGCCAGGCGCGCGCGCACCGCGTCGCTAGCGGCGGTCTTGATCAGCAGCATGATCAGCGCTGCCCAGCCGATCGTCATCGCGACGTCGAAGGGCACCGATAACGACAGCGAGGCGCCGAAGGTCGAGACCGCGCTGAATCCGCTCGCGACCTGATAGCAAGCGAGGGCGATCAGTGGGGGGATGCCGATCAGGAACCCGCGGATCGCCCATTTACGGTAGCGCGCCGGCTCCCATGCGCCGGTCAGCATCTGCGATTTGAACAACGCCATGCCGACCAGCATCAGCCCCATCGTCTCCCACAGGAACATGAGTGCCTGGACGAACGGCTCGGCCGCGTGGTCGCCGAGCTTGGCCGCGACGATGCCGCCATAGCCGCCGAGATGGACGGCAACATCCTTTGCATAGCTCGCCGCGCCGGGGCCCATGTCGGCGTTCATCTTGGCAAGATCCTCGGCCAGCCCGGAGGCGACGTCGGGCGGCAGATTGCCCGTTTCGGCGAGCAGGAACATCAGCCAGCCGGAGGCGAGCAGACCGATCCCGACGAGAAAGAAGGCGGCTGCCCAGCGTAGCAGCGCTTTCACCGACAGGTCGCGGAAGGCAAAGAGCAGCAGACCGCACACCGCGTAGAGGAACAATATGTCGCCGAACCAGATAAAATAATAATGGATGAGTCCGAAGATCGCCAGCCAGGTCATCCGCGCATAATGGGCCTCGGCCGCGCTGCGGCCGCTCGCCGCGGCGCTCTGGATCACCAGCAGCGTGCTCGCGCCGAACAACATCGAGAACAGCCCGCGCATCTTCGAATCGATGAAAACGAAGTTGAAGAACCAGGTCGCGAGATCGAGATTTCCGACCGGGCCACCGGCGACGGGGTTGACGTAAGCCGCAAAGGGAGCGGCGAAGGCGACGATGTTCATCGCCAAGATCCCCATCACTGCGACCCCGCGAATGGCATCGAGGCTTTCGTAGCGTGTCGGCGTCGCCTGCGTTTCCATGCCGTTTTCCCCTTCGCCCATGATGAGGGGTATCGCGCGGCCGGGGAGGCGTCGAGGGAATTTTCGATCGCGTTGAACAGTTATTGACATCTATGTCAGTAATGCTATTCGGACAGCATTAGATGATTCGCACGAGTTCGCAAAAGAGAGCCGCCATGATCCCGACCATCTTCTCCCATCCTGATCGTCAGCCTGCGAAGTTCCGGCCGGTCAAGGCGTTCGGTCACTTCCGCAAGCTGATCAAGGACAAGGAAGACACCGAACAGGTCTTTCACATCTTCGAGAATCTGCCCCGCAAGGGCTTCGTCGACGATGCGCGCGCGTTCGTGGAGAGCGAGAAGGGCCGGCAGCTGATGGCCAGCGAGCCCTATCTGCCCGACCTGCTCGACGATCACAGCTGGATCGACGCGCTACCCGAGGGCACCGTAGGTCACGCCTATGTCACCTTCATGCGCCGCGAAGGCCTGTCGGCTGCAGGCCTTGTTGCCGAGGCCGAGAAGATGGGCCGCCCGAAGTTCGACGACCAGCTCCAGTGGTATGCCAATCGCCTGCGCGACACGCACGACCTGTTTCATATCCTGACCGGCTACGGCCGCGACGCGCTCGGCGAGCAATGCGTGCTCGGCTTCACCTATGGCCAGACCGGTAACTACGGCAATTTCTTCATCGCCTATGCCGGCGGTTACGAGCTGAAGCGCAGCGTCAAGGGCGACGCGCCGGTGATGGGCGCGATCCGCCAGGGCCAGCGCCACGGCAAGGCGTCGAAGCCGATTATCGAGCAGGACATTCGCGCCCTGCTCGCCGAACCGCTCGACGCCGCGCGCGCGCGCCTCGGGATCGGCGAGCCGACGCTCTACAAGGAAGCGCACCGGGCGTACCGCAGCCGCGGCATCGACCCATACAACTTCCTCGCGGCGAAGGCTGCGGCGGCTTGAGTTGAGTGCTTCCCCGGCGAAAGCCGGGGCCCAGCTTTCCATCTTCATGAGCCCCGGCTGTCGCCGGGGTTCATTTTTTAGCGCAGCTCTTTCCTGATCATCAGTTTGAGGCCGGACCAGGTCGCGTCGACGGCGCAGACCTTCACGTCGACCCAGCCCATCGGCAGGCAGATTTCGCGGATCACATCTTCGGTGATGTCGGTCGGGACCTTCGCGGCTCGCTTCGGCCAGCTTACCCAGACGAAGCCGGCCGAATCGATCAGCGTGCGGAGGTCGGTCAGCAGGCGTTCGAGTTCATCGCGCTCGGTCGTGAAGATATGTGCGGCCTGAAGCCCCGCTTCGGGCGCATCGCGTTCATTCAGCGAAATATCGCCGATCTCGGCGCGAACGCTTGCCGGCATGGCATGGAACCACGTCGACATGCCGTCCTTCAGCGACAGTTTCTTTGCGAGCGGCGTGCCCGAATAGCCTGCGGTCATAGCCGCGCGATCAGCGCCTGCGCTGCCGCCGGGTTGCGGACCTTGGCGCCCGCGATGAAGAAGAGGAAGACGTCGCGGTCGCCCTTCGCCCAATCCTTTGCCTGCTTCGCCCAACCATCCAGCGCTGCCTCGGTGTAGCCGGTCTCGACATCCTCCTGGCTGCGCTGGAGGCGGGCATAGGTGAAGTCGGCGGTCTGCTCGTCGATGCACGGGAATTCGTCGCTGTCGGCATAGACCACCGCCATGTTGCGCGCGCGCAGCATGTCGATGAACGCCGGATCGCGAAAGCTTTCATGCCGCACTTCGATCGCATGGCGCAGCGGCAGGCCGTCCTGACTGTCGGGAAGCAAGTCGAGGAATCCCGCGAAATCGTCGCGGTCGAACTTCTTGGTTGCCATGAATTGCCAGTGGATCGGGCCGAGCCGGTCGCCGAGGCGGATCAGTCCTTGCGTCAGGAATTTCTCGATCGAGGCGGCGCCTTCCTTCAGCACCTTGCGGTTGGTGGTGAAGCGTGACGCCTTGACGCTGAATTTGAAGCCGTCGGGGACCGATGCGGCCCAGCTGGCGAAACTCTCGGGCTTCTGGCTACCATAATAGGTACCGTTGATCTCGATGCCCGTCAGATGCTGCCCGGCATATTCGAGCTCGCGTTTCTGCGCGAGGCCGGCGGGATAGAAGGGGCCGCGCCATGGCTCGAAGGTCCAGCCGCCGACGCCTACATGGATGCTCATGAGTCCGTCACCTCCGCGCAAAATGGAGCGTCGTCATTGCGAGGAGCGAAGCGACGCGGCAATCCAGCGTAGCGTAAACCGCTCCGGATTGCTTCGCTTCGCTCGCAATGAAGACTTCTGTCACGCAAGCGCCGCGTCGGCCCCCATCAGGTTCGGAAAGAAGCCTTCGTGCGCTTCGCGGAGTTCGGCAAGCGTCACCTGATGGTCGCTTTCGGGCAGCTCGAAGACGATGCGGTCCTTGATTGTGCGGCCGATCGGGTCGACCGGCACATCGGCGCGGCCCGCGGCGTCGAGGAAGTCGGCGAGGCAGGTGTCGCAGACGGTGACCAGGTAGAGCCCCTGATCCTCGCCGAAGAAGCTTTCGGCGACGCCGAAGGGCTGTTCCTCGCTGACCAGAACGCCAATGTTCGATTTCAATGCCATTTCGGCGAGCGTCACCGCGATGCCGCCGTCCGAGACGTCGTGGCAGGCGGTAATCCAGCCGGCGTTGATCGCGCCACGGATGAAGTCGCCGGTGCGCTTTTCGCAGCGCAGGTTGACCGGCGGCGGGGGGCCTTCCTCGCGGCCGTGGATTTCGCGGAGCCACACCGACTGGCCGAGATGCCCGGCGCGTTCGCCGACCGCGAGCACGATGTCGCCGGTGCGCTTGAAGCCGATCCCGACCGCCTTGTTCAGATCCTCGATCACCCCGACCCCGCCGATCGCGGGGGTCGGCAGGATCGCGCTGCCGCCGCCGGTCGCCTTGCTCTCGTTATAGAGGCTGACGTTGCCCGAAACGATCGGATAGTCGAGCGCGCGGCACGCCTGCGCCATGCCGTCGAGGCAGCCTACGATCTGCCCCATGATCTCGGGGCGCTGCGGGTTCGCGAAATTGAGGCAGTTGGTGATCGCGAGCGGCGTTGCGCCGACCGCGCTGATGTTGCGCCACGTTTCGGCGACCGCCTGCTTGCCGCCCTCGACGGGGTCGGCGTAGCAATAGCGCGGGGTGCAGTCGGTCGACATCGCGAGCGCGCGGTTGGTGCCGTGGATGCGGACGAGCGCCGCGTCGCCGCCGGTCTGCACCGTGTCTGCGCCGACCTGGCTGTCATATTGTTCCCAGATCCAGCGGCGGCTGGCGATATCGGGGGTGCCCATCAGCGTTTTGAGGTCGGCGGCGACGTCGGTGGTCTCCGGGACGTTCGTCAGCTCGGCCTGCTTCGGCGTCGCGACGTGCGGGCGGTCATAGAGCGGTGCATCATCGGCGAGCGGCGCGAGCGGGATGTCGCAGACGATCTCGCCATGATGTTCGAGCACCATGCGGCCGGTGTCGGTGACGGTGCCGATGACCGCGAAATCGAGTTCCCATTTTTGGAAGATCGCCTTGGCGAACTCTTCCTTGCCGGGCTTCAGGACCATCAGCATGCGTTCCTGCGATTCGGACAGCATCATCTCATAGGCGGTCATGCCCGTTTCGCGCTGCGGAACATCGTCCATCTTGAGGTGGAGGCCGACGCCGCCCTTCGACGCCATCTCGACCGACGAGGAGGTGAGGCCCGCGGCGCCCATGTCCTGAATCGCGACGATCGCGTCCGACGCCATCAGTTCGAGGCACGCCTCGATCAGCAATTTCTCGGTGAAGGGGTCGCCGACCTGCACGGTCGGGCGCTTCTCCTCGGCATCCTCGCCGAAGTCGGCCGATGCCATCGTCGCGCCATGGATGCCGTCGCGGCCGGTTTTCGATCCGACATAGACGATCGGATTGCCGACGCCGCTCGCGGCCGAATAGAAAATCTTGTCCTGCTCGGCGACGCCGACGGTCATCGCGTTGACCAGGATGTTGCCGTCATAGGCCTTGTGGAAATTGACCTCGCCGCCGACCGTGGGAACGCCGACGCAATTGCCGTAGCCGCCGATGCCGTGGACGACGCCCGAGATGAGATGCTTCATCTTCGGATGATCGGGGCGGCCGAAGCGCAGCGCGTTGAGGTTGGCGACGGGGCGCGCGCCCATCGTGAAGACGTCGCGGAGGATGCCGCCCACCCCGGTCGCCGCGCCCTGATAGGGTTCGATGTACGACGGGTGGTTGTGGCTCTCCATCTTGAAGATCGCGGCGAGCTTCTTGCCGTCCGGCCCTTCGCCGATGTCGATGACGCCCGCATTTTCGCCGGGGCCGCAGATCACCCAGGGGGCTTCGGTCGGCAGTTTCTTCAGATGGATGCGCGAGCTTTTGTAGCTGCAATGTTCGGACCACATGACCGAGAAAATGCCGAGCTCGACGAGGTTCGGTTCGCGCCCGAGCGCGGCGAGGACGCGATCATACTCTTCCGGCGAGAGGCCGTGTTCGGCGACGATCTCGGGGGTGATGACGGAGGCGGGCGCGGCTGCTGTCTGAGTCATGGCGCGCCTTTAGCGCCGCGCACCTCAAACGAACAGACCCCATGATGCGAAAACATCATGGGGTCTGCGGTCGGAGGGAGGGTTCAGCGCGACGCGAGCGTGCTAGCTTTTCCCAGCGGCGCAACGTCGCGCAGCGGGAAATTGACCTGCTGCGTGCCGACGGTGCCGCGGACGCGATGTTCGCCGACGCGCAGCTTGAACCGCTTGCCGGTCTTTTCCTCGACGCCGCTGATCACGCGGTAGCCGTCGACCTCGGTCACCGTGTAGGCATAGATGCGCCCCTGATGCTCGAAGCGCTGCTCTTGGGCATGCGCGGCGGCGGGTGTCAGTGCGAACAGGGCCAGGGCCGGAACGAGAATCTTTTTCATGGTGCAAGTCCTTGTTGATGAAACAAAACTTGCCTTCGAGCCCCTCTCTCTTGTGCAATGCAACATGACTTGCCGGATGCGACCCAGCAATTGCAAAAAGCGGAATCGTGATTGCGGAAAGGCGAAAGGGTCAGGCGCCGCGCGGCAGCAGGGCAAGTAGCAGCCAGGTGGCCGCGCCCGCCGCGATGCCGGTGGCGACGGTCCCCCACGCAATGTCCATCAGCGTGACTTTGGTCGACCAGACCCGCATCGTCGCCTGATTGGTGAGGTCGTAGGTCATGTAGCAGAAGAAGCCGAACAGCGCGCCATATTGGGCCGCGACCTGCCACCGGCCGGCGGCGAGCGCGGGTTGCACCGCAAAGATCTGGATGCCCAGAATGTAGAGAACGTAGAAGATGAGCGCCGGGGCAGGGCGCCATCCGTCCATTAGCAACTCGCCGATCTCGGGCCGGTAGAGCTTCGGCCCGACCTTTGTGAGCCAGATCGCATCGAGGGCGCCGAAGATCAGTGCAGTCGCGATATAGGCGGCGAGCGGTTGCATGCTTAATCGCGCGCCAATGCAGGGGTTCGATTGGCGCCAGCCCATGCAGCAGTCGCCGCAAGCAGGGCATAGGCAGCGAGCATCGTTGCGGGAATCGCGAGCGAATAGACGGGCTCCTTCGGCCCGAACCAGTCGATCGCCTGGCAGATCAGCAGCAGGGCGGCGAGAATTCCCAACCGGAAATTGCCCGACGGGGCACCAGTGCGGCGGACATAATAGACGAATGCAACGCCGATCAGCAGAAGCTCGAGCGGCATCGCGATGAGCGGGTGGTTCCAGAGCCCGAGCCCCAGCTTCGGCCGCGCCCCATAGAGCGTCAGGTCGGGAATATGGACGACGAGATCGATGAACCAGTGCGAGAGCACGACCAGCGCGGCGCCGATTGCGGCCGCCTTGCGCCGCGTGACGGCCCACACCAGCAGCCCGAACAGCTTGGCCCAGATGATCGCGCCGAGCAGGCTGTGCGTATAGGGCATGTGGTGAAGGTCCATCGGGTTCATGGCCGTGATCCCCGGAACGATCCGCATCGCCTCGATCCCGGGTATCAGCAACACCGCGAAGCCGATGTCGACAAGCTGCGCGGCGACGAACAGGGTGCCGAGCCCCACGGCGCTCGGCCGGGCGGCGGCGACGAGCGCCGGTGCATAGTGCCCGATGAACATGAACGCGATGCTATCGCGGCGCGGGGCGACGTCAAGCTCGACCGCACTTGACCATGGGGGGGCGAAAGGGCCAAAGCAGGGTGCATGACGGACACCCCCCATACCGATATCGCGTCGCTGTCGTTCGAGGCCGCGATGGGCGAGCTTGAAACCATCGTCCGGCGGCTCGAGGGCGGCGATGTCAGCCTCGAGGAATCGGTGACGCTCTATGAACGCGGACATGCCCTCCGCGCGCATTGCGAAGCGCGCCTCGCTGCCGCGCAGGCGCGTATCGAGCAGGTCAGCCTCGTCGACGGCCAGCCGGCGGGAACCGCACCTTTCGGGCAGGGCTGATCGCGGTGGCGCTTGTCGGTGGCGATACGGGTCAGGTGGCGGATCTGCTGCGCGTCGCGCAGGATGACGTCGCCGAGGGCATCGACCAGCTGTTCGACCGGCTGCTGGCGGTTCCAGCCGATCCGCGCGAGCGGCTGTACGAGGCGATGCGCCACGCCGCGATTGCTGGCGGCAAGCGGCTGCGTCCGCTGCTGGTGCGCGCTGCCGCCGATCTTTTTCATGTCGATCGCTCGATCAGCCTGCGTGTGGGCGCAGCGGTCGAGGCGATGCACGTCTATTCGCTGATCCACGACGATCTGCCCTGCATGGACGACGATGATCTGCGTCGCGGCAAGCCGACGGTTCACAAGGCGTTCGACGAGGCGACCGCCGTGCTCGCCGGCGATTCGCTACATGCACTCGCCTTTGAATGGCTCTGCGATCCGGCGACGCACGCGGATCCCTTCGTCCGCGCCGAACTCTGCTCCGAACTTGCGCGCGCGGCCGGCCCTGCAGGTATGGCAGGCGGACAGATGATGGACCTGATGGCAGAGACGTCGGACTTCGACCTCTCGACCGTGACGCGGCTCCAGCAACTCAAGACCGGCGCGCTGATCGCCTTCTCGGTCGAGGCGGGGGCAATCCTCGCGCGCATCCCGATCGAGGGACGCCGTCCGTTGCGCGGCTACGCGCGCGATATCGGCCTCGCGTTCCAGATCGCCGATGACATCATGGACGTCGAGGGTGACGAGGAACTTGCGGGCAAGGCGCTGCACAAGGATGCCGACGCCGGCAAGGCAACCTTCGTCACGCTGATGGGACTCGAACGTGCGCGGGCGCAGGCGCGCCTGCTGGTCGACCAGGCGATTGCGCATCTCGCCGGTTTCGGCGAAGAGGCAGCGCTGCTGCGCGCGATCGCACGCTATGTCGTGGAAAGGGACCATTGATGCGCATTGGGGTTTATCCCGGAACCTTCGACCCGATCACGCTTGGCCACATGGATATCATCCGCCGCGGCGCGAAGCTGGTCGACCGGCTGGTCATCGGGGTGACGACCAATATCACCAAGTCGCCGCTGTTCGACGACGACGAGCGGATCGAGATGGTGCGCCGCGAGGTCGCGAGCATCGGCGGCGACATCCGCGTTGTCGGCTTCAATTCGCTGCTGATGGACTTCGCCGAGCGCGAGGGCGCGGGGGTGATCGTCCGCGGGCTACGCGCGGTCGCCGACTTCGAATATGAATATCAGATGGCGGGCATGAACCAGCAATTGAACGACCGCATCGAGACCGTCTTCCTGATGGCCGACGTCGGGTTGCAGCCTATCGCTTCGCGTCTCGTCAAGGAAATCGCCATCTTCGGGGGCGATATCCACAAATTCGTTACGCCGTCGGTGCGCGACGCCGTGGTCGCGCGCATCGCCGATCGCGGCCTTCGCCAGGGCGACGGCTGACTCCAATCATTGAGCGTTCAGCTTTTTGCCGCTAGGCCGCCTCGCGGGGCGTAGAGCAGTTTTTCGAATAAAGGCCGATACAGAATGAAATCCATCTTCCGCCCCCTGGTCCTGACGGCAATGGCGTTCGCGCTCGCAGCCCCGCTCGCGGCGCAGGAAGAACCGGCGTCGTCTCCCGCGCCTGCGGCGACCGAAACCCCGGCGCCGCCTGCGGCCGACGCTCCGGCGGCCCAAGCGCCCGCCGCCGCGCCCGCGATGACCCCCGAGCAATATATGGGCAACCCCGAATATATGCTCGACATCGACCTTTCGACGGGCGGCCGGGTGGTGATCCAGCTCTATCCGAACGCAGCGCCGAACCACGTCGAGCGCGTCAAACAGCTCGCGCGTCAGGGCTTTTATGACGGGGTCAAGTTCCACCGCGTGATCGACGGCTTTATGGCGCAGACGGGCGACCCGACCGCCACCGGGCAGGGCGGATCGTCGCTTCCCGATCTCAAGGCCGAGTTCAACGACGTCCCGCACATGCGCGGCACGGTGTCGATGGCGCGCGCCGAAAGTCCCGACAGCGCGAACAGCCAGTTCTTCATCATGCTGCAGCCGCGCTTCAGCCTTGATCACCGTTACACCGCCTTCGGGCGCGTCGTGTCGGGGATGCAATATGTCGACGCGATCCAGAAGGGCGAGCCGCCCGCGGTGATGTCGCGCATGGTGCAGGTGTCGGTGGCCGCCGACAACAAGCCGATGCCGCCGGCGTCGGCGCTGGTCGAGGCGCAGCCTGCGCCCGCCGAAGTCACCGTCGACCAGCTCAACGCCCCGCTGCGGCAGTAAGCGCGGGACTGCGCGCCAAAAGCCATGCGCGTCGACGCCTTCGATTTCGACCTTCCGCCCGAACGCATCGCGCTCCGGCCCGCGCGCCCGCGCGATGCCGCGCGGATGCTCCTCGTGCAGGGCGATGCGATGTCCGATGCGGGCGTCCGCGACCTGCCGTTGCTGCTGCGCGCGGGCGACTGCCTGGTGTTCAACGACACGCGCGTGATCCCCGCGCAGCTCGAGGGACGACGGGGCGCTCGTGAGGAGGAGGGCGCGCCTGGGGCGAAAATCGGCGCGACGCTGCACAAGCGGATCGACCTTCGTCGCTGGCAGGCATTCGTGCGCAACGCAAAGCGGCTCCGCGTCGGTGACACCGTCGATTTTGGTGCGGGCGTCGAGGCACTGGCCGAGAACCGGCTCGCCGACGGCAGCTTCATCCTCGCTTTCGGCGGCGACGAGCCCGTCGAGCTATTGCTCGAACGCGCGGGCACGATGCCGCTGCCGCCCTATATCGCGGGCAAGCGCCCGACCGACGCCGACGACCGCAGCGATTACCAGACGATGTTCGCGCGCGAGGACGGCGCAGTCGCCGCTCCGACTGCGGCGCTCCACTTCACTCCCGAGCTGCTCGCGGCGCTGGAGGCAGCGGGAATCCTGACCGAGACGCTGACGCTTCACGTCGGCGCGGGGACATTCCTGCCGGTCAAGGCCGACGACACCGACGACCATGTGATGCACGCCGAATGGGGGCGGATCGACGCCGCGACCGCCGAGCGGCTGAATGCCGTGCGTACGCGCGGCGGGCGGGTGATCGCAGTTGGCACGACCAGCCTCCGCCTCCTTGAAAGCGCGGCGCACGATACCGGCGAAATCGCGCCGTTCGAGGGCGATACCGCGATCTTCATCACCCCCGGCTATCGCTTCAAGGCGATCGACGGGTTGATGACCAATTTCCACCTGCCGAAATCGACCCTATTCATGCTGGTCAGCGCGCTGATGGGGCTGGAGGTGATGCAGGCCGCCTATGCGCACGCGATCGATAGCGGCTATCGCTTCTACAGCTATGGCGATGCGAGTTTGCTACTACCGCAGCGATAATATGGATCGCCCGCCTCTGGTGCGGGGCTGGGCGGTATCGATGCCGTCGTCCTTGCCCCTCCGGTCCTGTCTCGATATGGGACAATAAAAGACTAACGCGATCTCAACGATTTGCTAAGGATGGCAAATTGTTCCTGCATGGGAATCGCGTAGGGGGTATTTCGATGAAGTTCGCATCGACCGCACTTTCGGCGGCAGCGCTCGCGATTGCGGCCTTGGCCGCTTCGCCGGTTCAGGCCGCGACGATCGTCAACCTGAACGGCGTGACCAACGCCTCGCTCAACGGATCGAACGGCGTTACGCTCAATCTTGCCGCCGGTACCTACAGCCTGTCCTTCGTCAAGGATGCGTACACAGCGTTTACCCGCTTCAGCGCGCCGACCGGATGCGATGGCGCCGGTATGAACTGCAGTCAGGGCTGGGAAAACAGCGCGCGCTACATCATCGGTGGCACCACCTATCTCTTCGGTGACGGCGCTGCATCCGGCGGGATTGGACCGCTCGGCGTTGGCGACGGCTATTACAGCAGCGAAGCGCTGTCGTTCGCCAACTCGGGTGGCTATCTCGACAGCTTCACGCTGAACAGCGCGGGCGCGGTGACCTTCTACCTCTACGACGATTTCCTCGGCGACAATTCGGGCGGCGTATCGCTGTCGGTCGCCGCCGTGCCCGAGCCGGCAACCTGGCTGATGATGTTCGTCGGCATCGGGGCGATCGGCGGCTTCATGCGCCGGAAGCGCGTTACGGCAACCGTTCGTTACGCCTGATGCGATCGATGCACCGGGCGGCCGACCGGCCGTTGCATGCTTCAGGTGAGTAGGAGCGATGGCCCGGTTGGCCCAAGCCGGAACGACGCGTCGGTTATTGGCGAAGCGTATTTCACCGCGGGAAGGATTTGGCCAATTCTTCGTCAATTTGGCGGACTTTTTCGAGAAACCGGGCATCTCGGATCGTGCCATATTTCTGCACGAAAACGCTTTCGGGTAGGCCCTCTTCCAGTGTCATCAGCGGTGACGGCAGGATTGCGTCCTGATCGATCCGCGACATCCTGATAGCCATCGATGGCGCGCGCTCCGTATCGGTCGCGGTTTGTGCCACCAAAAAGCCCGATCGATCCGCCGCGATGTCGATGAAGGAAAATCCGCTCGGATCGCCCTCGGCAAATTCCGACTGTTTCGAGACGCTGTCGGCGAGTTCTTTCCATTCGCCCATTGCCTGGCTGAATTGGGCTCCGCTTGTGGCCGCGAGCGCTGCCGACAAAGTCCAATGTTTCGCTAGATCGAAGCGGTCATGGAGCTTGAGGGCGACAGGCTCGCTCCGGCAGTCCTTGATATCCTCGTCCGACAAGCCGATGAGGTCGCCCACCCGTGGGGACACAGCGAACATCGCAAGCGCCACAAAACCGGCCCGATTGGAGGAGGCTGTCGCCGCGCCGGCTGTCTGCGCGGGATAGGTTCGGCGTACCGCTTCAGCCAGCTCGTCGGTCGGTTTCAAAGATTGCAACACGGTCAGCCGGCAATAGGTGGCGAGCACGGCCTTTGCGTCGATACGGCCCCGACCATCCCCGAACTGATCGACGATACCCGTCTTGGGCGGCACCTGCACCAGCGCTACCGCATCTGAGCCCTCGATCACGAAACGCCGGACCAATCTGTCGAGAGGAGGAATGTCCGCGCCGCGCAGATTGACCAAGCTGCGAGTGCCCTCGAGAATTAGGCGGCTGATCCTCGCGGGGAACGAAACCGATCCGACGGTAAGATAGACTTTGGGGAAGCCGTTTTTGCTTCCGTGACCGACGATTCCGACGTTAAGCCACCGGCCAAAGGGGAGCTTGTGGCTGCCCGTGACGTTGATCCGGTCGCCGTCGATTTCGATCAGCAGGCGGTCTGGCTTAAACGCATCACTTGCCAAGGCCCCCGCGGCCGCCAGCTGCCGGGAGGTCAAGCGTACTATTTGGGGTTCATCGGCGTCCGGGATGGCATTGTTGCGTAGCTGGTTCACGGCAATCTTGACAGCACTCGCCTGCTCGGCATCCGGCGGGGCGGGCTGCTCAACCAGCGGAGCGGGATCGGTAAGCAGGAAAGCGGCGCCCGCTAAGGTCAGCGGGATTACCGATGACCATATCCAAATCCAGCGCTTCCGGCGCGGCTTGTCCGGTCTTGCTGATGCTTGGCGCTTGGAAATCTTGGGTGCTTTCTCTTGCCTGGCCCTAAGTCATGGATCAAAGAATTGCAACGGCGGCGAAGGATGCGGCGCTCGGCGGTGCGCCAGGCGATCACGTCGGCGGGCGACGACAGGCCGCTTGCCGTTTCCCCGAATGGTACAGTTTTGAACCGCGTCGGCCGAACACTTAACATTATCGCAAGGCATTGCGGGCATTGCGAACCGCTGACTTATGGGAACGTCAAGGTTTCATTGATGGACAATCCATCGCGGATCAGTTCGGACGGCCAGGACCAGGACTCGACCGAAGAAAGCGGACGCGGCTTTTTCGGCAAGCTTGGCTCGCGCATGGCGCGTCCGCGCGGCGAGGCGCCGGCTGTCCCGTCGGGTCTGGACACGCGCGAAGCCCGTCTGCTGCTCCAGAATTATGAGGAAAGCGGCCGCGGCTGGTTCTGGTCGACCGACGCGAAGGGCCGCATCACCTATATCACCGATGCCGTCGCGCGGCTGATGGGACGCACCGGGACCGGCCTGCTCGGGACGCCTTTCACCGACCTGTTCCTTCCCGTCGACAGCCATGGCGAACGCCAGCGCACCCTGCCGTTTCTGATGACCAAACAGTCGAAGTTCGACGAGCTGCCGCTACGCAGCGCGTTCGAGGGCGACGATCGCTGGTGGGCGATCTCGGGTCGGCCCTATTTCGACCAAGGCGGCGACATGGCCGGCTATCGCGGCAGCGGCACCGATATCACCGCGCAGCGCCGTTCGGCCGAGGATGCCTCGCGCCTCGCCCTTTACGACTCGCTGACCGGGCTTGCGAACCGGTTCAATATCTCGAAAAAGCTCGACACGACGCTTGCCGCCTTTTCGCAGCAGCAGCGCAGCTGCGCGATCATGCTGCTCGATCTCGACCGCTTCAAGCAGGTCAACGACACGCTGGGGCATCCCGCCGGCGATGCGCTGCTCAAGCAGGTCGCCGAACGGCTGCTGAAGATCGTCGGCGACAAGGAAATGGTCAGCCGGCTTGGCGGCGACGAGTTCCAGATCATCCTCCCCGACGTCGAGGATCGCGGCAAGCTCGGAGACATGGCTGCCGACATCATCGGCAGCCTGTCGCAGCCCTATTCGGTCGAGGGCAGCCGCTGCATCATCGGGGCGTCGGTGGGCGTCGCGATCGCGCCCTTCGACGGACAGACCAGTGACGATCTCGTCCGTAACGCCGACCTCGCGCTCTATGCCGCGAAGGGCAATGGCCGTGGACGCTTCCGCTTCTATTCGAGCGACCTGCATCAGGCCGCCGAGGATCGCCGCGCGCTCGAGGAGGATCTGCGCGATGCGCTTGCGCGCGGCGAGATGGAGCTGACATACCAGCCTGTCGTCCAGGCGAAAACGAACCTGGTCACCGGCGTCGAGGCGCTGATTCGCTGGACGCACCCGGAGCGTGGCCTCATTTCACCCTCGGTGTTCGTGCCGATCGCCGAGGAAACCAATCTGATCTGGCCACTCGGCGAATGGGTGCTCCGCAAGGCGTGCGAGGATGCCGCCCGCTGGCCCGGCGACCTTCGCGTCGCGGTCAACGTATCGCCGATCCAGTTCGCCAACGAGGATCTGCCGAAGGTCGTCGCGAGCGCACTTGGCGCGGCGGGGCTGTCGCCCGACCGGCTTGAACTCGAGATTACCGAGAATGTGTTCCTGAGCGACTCGGCCGAGACCGCGCGGATGTTCAAGGCGCTGAAGGACCTTGGCGTTCGTCTCGCCCTCGACGATTTCGGGACCGGCTATTCTTCGCTCGGCTATCTCCAGTCGGCGCCATTCGACAAGATCAAGATCGACCAGAGCTTCGTGCGTGGGGCCACCGTGCCGGGGTCGCGCAACGGCGCGATCATCGCGGCGATCGTCGCGCTCGCCGAAGCGCTCGACATGGAAACGACCGCCGAGGGCATCGAATCGCATGACCAGCTCGACCTGATCCGCAATCTCCATGTCAGCCATGTGCAGGGCTATATCTACAGCAAGCCCGTAGGCAACGACGAGCTCGTCGACCATGCCGAGGCAGGATCGTGGATGATCAAGCCATCGGGACCGGCAAAGCAGCGCAACGACCGCTTCCAGATGTTCCGCAAGGTCGGCGCGATCCACGGCAATCACCGTTACAATGTCGTGATCCGAAACCTGTCGGCAACTGGGGCCTTCATCGAGGGGATATTGGACGTGCCCACGGGCACGCGCTTCGTCATCGATTTCGGCGAAGGCCAGCTCGTCACCGCGACGGTGCGCCGGTCGATGAAGCACCAGCAGGGCATCGAGTTCGAACAGACGATGGTGAGCGACGGCAACGGCGGGCTGTGCACGCGTCATCGCGTGTCGCCCTATCTGATCGCTGCGGCGACGCAGCAGACGCCGGGCCAACTCGCCCTGCCGACCTTTACGACGACCAGCGACTGGAAGGCCGCCTGACGCGGGAACCAGAGGCGGCGCGATCCGTTTCCTGTCCGATTCAAGCAAAGGAGACGACATGGCAGAGACCCAGATCTTCGCGCGGCTGAAAGCCGATCACGACCGGCACCGCGACCTTCTCGACCGCATCGACCAGACGCACGGCGACAGCGACGACCGCCGCACCTTGTTCGAGAGCTTCCGCGTCGAGGTGACCGCGCACGCGGCATCGGAGGAGATGTCGCTCTATGCGACGATGCTCGCCAGACCCGACCTTCGCGACGAAGCGCAGCACAGCGTTGCCGAGCATAAGGAGATCGAGGATTTCCTGATCGAGCTCTATGAAATGGATTTCGCCTCGACCGGCTGGCTCACGCGCTTCCGGACGATGAAGGAGCGCTACCTCCACCACATCGACGAAGAGGAGGAAGAGATGTTCCCCGAGGCCGAGAAGGGCCTTTCGCAAACCAAGAAGAAGGAACTCGCCGCGATCTTCGAAAAGGAGAAGCCGAAAGAAAAGGCGAAAGCCGCCGAGGAAAAGCCGTCGAGCGAGGAGGAGCGCGCTTAAGCGCGTCCCTCGACTTTTGGCGCGCGCCGTCATAGGCGCGCGCCATGACCGACAGATTCGCTTTTCAGGTCGCCGCGACCGACGGCGCCGCGCGCACGGGTGTCATCCGGATGCAGCGCGGCGAAATCCGTACCCCCGCCTTCATGCCCGTCGGGACCGCGGCGACGGTTAAGGCGATGCGCCCCGTCGAGGTTCGGGCAACCGGCGCCGACATCATCCTCGGCAACACCTATCATCTCATGCTGCGTCCGGGTGCAGAACGCGTGGCGCGGCTCGGAGGCTTGCATGACTTCATGGGCTGGGACCGCCCGATTCTGACCGACAGCGGCGGCTATCAGGTGATGAGCCTGTCGGCGCTGACCAAGCAGAGTGAGGAAGGCGTGTCGTTCAAGAGCCACCTCGACGGCTCGCGGCACATGCTGACCCCCGAACGCTCGATGGAAATCCAGCGACTGCTTGGAAGCGACATTGTGATGGCGTTTGACGAATGCCCCCCGAACGGTGTCGATGCGAAGCGCGCCGCCGCGAGCATGGAGCGCTCGATGCGCTGGGCGGCGCGTAGCCGCGCGGGGTTCGACGCCGGCGAGGAACATGCGTCGCGCTCGGCGCTCTTCGGCATCCAGCAAGGGTCGCTCGACGAGACATTGCGCGCGCGCTCCGCCGAGGCGCTGATCGACATCGGCTTCGACGGCTATGCGATCGGCGGCCTTGCGGTGGGCGAGGGGCAGGAGGCGATGTTCGGCGTGCTCGACTATGCGCCGGGCCAGCTTCCCGCCGACAAACCGCGCTATCTGATGGGCGTGGGCAAGCCCGACGACCTGGTCGGCGCCGTCGCGCGCGGGGTCGACATGTTCGATTGCGTGCTGCCGACGCGCTCGGGGCGCAATGGGCAGGCCTTCACCTGGGACGGCCCGGTCAACATCCGCAACGCGAAACATGCCGAGGATATGGGGCCGCTCGACGGGTCGTGCGATTGCCCAGTCTGCACAACCTGGTCGCGCGCCTATCTCCACCATCTCGTGCGCGCGGGCGAGATGCTCGGCGCGATGCTGATGACTCAGCACAATCTTCACTTCTATCAGGCGTTGATGCAGCGGATGCGCGATGCGATCGCGGCGGGCAGGTTTGCGGCCTTCCAGTCGGATTTTTCCGACCGCTATCGGAAATAATCAGTCGAGCTTGTTGAGCAGGTCGAGCAAAGATTGCGGAATCGTCTCGTCGACCGCCGACTCATAGGCCCTGCGCAGGGCGATATTGACGTCCTGCACCTTCCCGGGGAGTTTCTTCTCGGCGTCCTTTCCGGCCGGCTTTTCGGGCGGCGATCCGGTTTTAGACGTCATCTTGTTGCCATCCGCTCGACATGGGTGCCTGTGCTAACCGCGCATAAACCAAAGCGCAATGTGCCTTTGTTGCTTTGCTGGGAAACTAATTTACGGCTAAATCGTTCCCATAGAGTGAAAACATGCCGGCCGACGGCAGGATTCTTGGCGCCCATGCAGGGAATCTGCGGTTTTCGGCTGGAGCAGGAGGCTATATATGTCATTGGGTCAAGCGATCGCACCCTATCTTCCCTATCTGCGGCGCTACGGCCGGGCGATTTCGGGAAGCCAGCAGAGCGGCGATGCCTTGGTCGCCGGACTGCTCGAAACGCTGGTGGCAAACCCCGGCGCGGTCGACCCTTCCGGCGATCTCCGAATCCAGCTGTACCGGATGGTGCATGATAATTTCGGATTGATGGCCGGGCAGTCGGCCGCGGATGAAAATGCCCCCGCCGAAGTGGCGATTGCCGACGCGCGGCTCCGCCGCATCCCGTCGCTGGCACGGCAGGCGCTGCTGCTCACTGCGGTCGAGGGCTTCAACTCGGAAGAAACCGGCCGCATCATCGGCCGCGATACGGCCTCGGTCGACGAGCTGATCGCGCAAGCGACCGACGAGATCGACCGCCAGACACGCGCGCGTATCCTTATCATCGAGGACGAGCCGATCATCGCAATGGACATCGAAATGATCGTCCGTGATCTCGGCCACGACGTTGTCGCGGTCGCGACCACCCATGCCGAGGCGGTCGCCGAGGCGCAGAAGCACCAGCCGGGCCTCGTCCTCGCCGACATCCAGCTCGCCGACAACAGCTCGGGGATCGAGGCGGTGCAGGAGATCCTGCAGGACGTGAAGCTGCCGGTCATTTTCATCACCGCGTTCCCCGAGCGGTTGCTGACCGGCGACCGCCCCGAACCGGCCTTCCTGCTCACCAAGCCGTACCAGCCCGCGACCTTGCGCGCCGCGATCTCGCAGGTGCTGTTTTTCGACGAGAGTACCGTTCCGGCCTGAATTCTTCGCCCTTGTGAACGGCGAAGTCGCGTACCAACGAGGTTGGGGTTGATACGTCGCCGGGCGCAGGCAATACCCTCGCTTGATGATTGCTTCGGATGCTTCCGCGCGCCGGTCGGCGCTCGATCGACTGACGGCGAATGCGCCGTTCCTCGCCCGGCTTGCGGAGCTCAATCCCGACGATGTGACGCGCTTCCTTGGCGAGGGGGCCGACGCGGCGCTCGCGGAGGTCGCACCGCCGCCCGTCGACGACGACATCATGCGCACGCTCCGCCAGTGGCGTGGGCGGATCGCGCTGCTCGTCGCGCTCGGCGACATGTCGGGCGAGCATGATGTCGGGCTCACGACGCGGCTCCTGTCGGACTTCGCCGACACAGCGTGCGACATCGCGCTCGCCGCCGCTTTCGCCGAGCGCGTGCCAGGCGAGGAGCCGCGCGGGATCGCGGTGATCGCGCTCGGCAAGCTCGGCAGCCACGAGCTCAACTATTCGTCGGACATCGACCCGATCCTGATCTTCGACCCCGAGACCATGCCGCGGCGCGCGCGCGACGATCCGGGCGAAGCGGCGGTGCGGATCGCGCGGCGGATGGTCGAAATATTGTCGGCGCGCACCGCCGACGGCCATGTGCTGCGTGTCGACCTGCGGCTCCGCCCGCATCCTGAAGTGACGCCGATCGTGCTGCCCGAGAGCGCGGCGATTTCCTATTATGAATCCGAGGCGCTGGCGTGGGAGCAGGCCGCGTTCATCCGCTCGCGCGCCTCGGCGGGCGACCGTGCGCTCGGCAACCGCTTCCTCGCCGCGATCCAGCCCTTCATCTGGCGCCGCAGCCTCGATTTCCGGCAACTCAAGGAAATCGGCGCGATGAGCGACCGCATCCGCGACCATTTCTCGCAAGGCCAGGCCTTCGGCCCCGGCTATGATCTGAAGCGCGGGCGTGGCGGCATTCGCGAGATCGAGTTTTTCGCGCAGGTCCACCAGCTCATCTACGGCGGCCGGGATCCTTCGCTGCGCGTCCCCGCGACGGTCGACGCGCTCGCCGCCCTGGCGAAAGCAGGGCGCGTCGACGCCGACGTCGCCGAACGGCTGACCGGTCATTATGCGCTGCTCCGCCGGATCGAGCACCGGCTGCAGATGGTCGAAGACCAGCAGACGCAGTGCCTGCCGGTACAGCCCGCCGCGCTCGACGGGGTCGCGCGGCTCGACGGCGAGGCCGACGGCGCGGCGCTGCTCGCCACCCTCCAGCCCATCGTGACCGACGTCGGCGCCTGCTACGACCGGCTCGTCGCCGAACGTGCGGCGACGAGCGGCTTGCCGCGCGATGAGGGCGAACTGGCGGGCGCGCTGATGGCGGCAGGCTTCGACCCGCCCGACGCCGCGCTCCGCACGATTTCCGAATGGCGCGGAGGCAAGCTGCGCGCGCTGCGCAGCGCGGCGGCGCTCGAGGCGCTCGAAACCGCGCTTCCCGAACTGGTGAAGGCCCTCGGCGCCGCTCCCGATCCCAACGCCGCGCTGCTCCGCTTCGACAAGCTCGTCGGCGGCCTGCCGAGTGCGATCGGCTTTTTCCACCTGCTCGCCGCGCAGCCCGCGCTGGCGAAGATTGCGACGCGCATCCTGTGGCTCGCTCCGGCGCTCGCGGACGCGCTCGGCGCGCGGGTCGAACTGATCGAAGGTCTGATCGACAAACGTGCGTTCGAGGCGCCCGCGACCAAGGCCGAACTGCTCGCCGAATGGGCGCCCGGGCTCGCGGGGCTCGATTACGAACGCCTGCTCGACCGCGTCCGCGACCGGGTCGGTGAGCGGCGCTTCGCCTACGGTGTGCAGATCATTGCGGGCTCGACCGATCCGCTTGCCATTGCGTGCGGCTATTCCGAACTCGCCGAGGCGGCTCTGCAGGTGCTTGCCGATGCCACGGTCACCGAATTCGTCGCCGCGCACGGCCGCGTCCCCGACAGCGAGCTCGTCGTGCTTGCGCTCGGACGACTCGGGGGCAGGGCGCTGACGCACGCGTCGGACCTCGACCTCATCTATCTCTTTACCGGCGATCATCTCGCCGAATCCGACGGGCCGCGCCCGCTCGGCGCGACGACCTATTACAACCGGCTTGCGCAGCGCGTGACCGGTGCAATGTCGGTGCCGACCGCTGCGGGCAAGCTCTACGATGTCGACACGCGGCTCAGGCCGCAGGGCGCGCAGGGGCCGCTCGTCGTCACGCTCGACAGCTTCGAACGCTATCAGCGCGAGGAAGCGTGGACGTGGGAGCATATGGCGCTGCTTCGCGCGCGGCCGGTCTATGGCTCGGACCGCGCAAAGGCGGCGGTACAGCGCACCATCGACGAACTGCTCGCCGCGCCGCGCGACCGCGCGACGGTCGCGCAGGACGCCGCCGAGATGCGCGACAAGATTGCCGCACACAAACCGCCAAAAGGCCCGCTCGATATCAAGGGCGGGCCCGGCGGGCTTGTCGACCTAGAATTCGCGATGCAGGTGACGCAACTGGCTACGGGGCGGTGTCACGATCCCAACATCGGATCCGCGCTCGCCTGTCTGAGGGTCGACGGTCTCGCCCCGCCCGGGATCTGCGATGCGCACGGCCTGCTCGCGCGGATGCTCGTGATGCTGCGGCTGACCGCACCTGAGGGGGAACCCGCGACCGCCGCCGCGCGTCAACTCGTCGCAAGCGCATGCGGCGAGCCCGGCTGGCCGCAACTGCTTGCCGCGCACGATGCGGCGCGGCAGGAGATCGCGGACTGGTGGGCCTCGATTCGTCCGCCGCAGCAGGAGACGAAGCCATGACACTCGCCATCGGAGACGCCATTCCCTCGGTCACGCTGCTCGACGCCGACGGTGCGAGGATCGATCTTGCGAGCCTGAAGGGCGCGCCGCTTGTCGTCTATTTTTATCCGAAGGCCGATACGCCGGGCTGTACGGTCGAGGCGCAGGACTTCACCCGCCTTGCGCCGGAATTCGCGCATCTGAACGCACAGGTGCTCGCGGTGTCGCGCGATGCGCCGGAAAGGCTCTGCAAGTTTCGCGACAAATATGGCCTGACGGTGCGCCTCGCGTCGGACGAGGATGGCGCGGTATGCGAGGCGTTCGGCACCTGGGTCGAGAAGCAGAATTACGGGCGCACCTATATGGGGATCGAACGGTCGACCTTCCTGTTCGGCGCCGACGGCAAGCTCGCGAAGGAATGGCGCAAGGTCCGCGTGAAGGGCCACGCCGAGGCCGTGCTGGAGGCCGCGAAGGCTCTTTGATGCAAACCCTCGGCGAAGCTGCGCGCGCGGTCCTGCTGACGCCGGACCCGCACGACAAGCGCCGCGCGGCGCGGGCGCTGGCACGGGCATGGCGGCGCGGCGAGCTTGGGCATCGTTGCGACGTTGCGATGCCCGACCGGCCTGCTTGGCCCGCCAAGCCCGAATTGCTCGCGCCCGGCCAGATGCCGCGCCGCCGCAAAGGCGGGTCGACACGCGGCCGGATCGCGATGCTCCACGCGCTCGCGCATATCGAATTCGTCGCGATCGATTTGGCGGTCGATCTCGTCGGGCGGTTCGGCGGTGCGTTCCCGCGCGGCTTCGTCGACGACTGGATCGGGGTCGCCGCCGATGAGGCGATGCACTTTGCGTTGCTCGACCGGAGATTGCGCCAGCTCGGCAGTTTCTACGGCGAACTGCCCGCGCACGCCGGGCTTTGGGAGGCGGCGCAGGCGACGAACGACGACGTGCTGGCACGTCTCGCGATCGTTCCGATGGTCCTCGAAGCGCGCGGGCTCGACGTCACCCCGGCAACCGTCGATCGCTTCGGGGCCGCCGGCGACGCGGTCTCGGCAAAGATTTTATCGCGTATTTACAAGGATGAAATCCGTCATGTGACCGCCGGCACAGTCTGGTTTAACCAAAAGTGCGACGAAATGGGATTCAACGCCGTCGAAACGTGGCAAAGCCTCGTAAAATCGCGATTTCGTGGAGTCTTGAAGCCTCCGTTCAACGACTCGGCGCGCCATGAAGCCGGTTTAACGCAAGACTACTACGCAGTTATTGCTTGGTAAGGTTTGGGCCGTCATCAACACTCGCGGGCAGGGAATTATCCCAATCCGAAGCAAAAATCCGGCACCGGCGATCCCGAAACGGGACACTGGCGACAAGGACTGCGGGGTCGATACGTGCGATACGCTCTACTGGCGCAAAAGTTTCATTCTGGCCTGATTCTCGCTGCCGCGGCAGTGACGGGGCTCACCGCTCCGGCCGCCCACGCGGCGAATGCGGGCAACGACGCGAGCATCACCGTTCCCGACGAGCCCGATGACGACGGCTTCACCGCCGGCGTTCCGACGGCCGGTGAGAACACCGAAGCGCGCGCGATATTCCAGGCGTGGAAGCGCCTCGACACTGGCCTGACCGCGAACATCGGCATCGCAGTACCTTCGCGTCGTCCGATCGAAAAGATGTCGCTGTCGTCATCTTACGGGATGCGCGTCCACCCGGTCACCGGCAAGCTCGCGCGCCACAATGGCATCGACATTCCCGCGCCTTATGGCACCCCCATTTATGCGACCGCCGACGGCATCGTCGGCCGCGCCCAACGCCTTGGCGGCTATGGCAATTATGTCGAGGTCGAGCACGGCAACGCGATCCAGACGCGCTACGGCCATATGTCATCCTACATCGTCGCTCCCGGCCAGCAGGTGAAGAAGGGCGACATCCTCGGTTACGTCGGCTCGACCGGCCGTTCGACCGGGAACCATCTTCACTATGAAGTCCGCATCGAGGGCGAACCGGTTAATCCGATGCCCTTCTGCCAGTCGGAAACCATGGCGATCGCCGCCATCACGGGGAACAAGAAGCTCGCAATGGGCGGTCCCGAATAACTAGCTTTCCTGGGTCGGAGAGGAGGGGCGCTCTACGGCTATAGCCGGGGCGCCCTTTTCATTTGGGGTTGCGGCCCCTATCTTGCCCAAATGGACACGCAGGTTTCCGACATCGCCCTCTCGTCCGCCGCTGCGGCGCGCGTACGCTGGATCGCCGACCGCAAGGGCGAGGGCGAGGCGGCGCTCCGACTTGCGGTCGACGGCGGGGGCTGTTCGGGCTTCACCTATCGCTTCGGTCTCGCCGAAAGCATCGACGCCGACGATATCGTGACCGAGACCGACGGGGTGAAGCTGGTCGTCGATCCGGTCAGCATCGACCTGGTGCGCGGCTGTGTCGTCGACTTCGTCGACTCGCTCGGCGGATCCTCGTTCAAGGTCGAAAATCCCAACGCCGCCTCGGGTTGCGGCTGCGGGTCGAGCTTCTCGATCTGACGCCTTCCTTAGCGGCATGCTTCCTGCCATAGCGGGGGCATGAAAGTCGCGACCTTCAACATCAACGGAATCAAGGCGCGCCTGCCGCGCCTCGTCGAATGGCTCGAGGAAACGCAGCCCGACGTCGCCTGCCTGCAGGAACTGAAGTCGAGCGACGAGACGATGCCGACCAAGGAGATCGAGGCGGCGGGCTATGGCTTCCTCTATCATGGGCAAAAGGGCTTCAACGGGGTCGCGATCCTCGCCAAGGACGAACAGCCGGTCGAAATCCAGCGCGGGCTCGAAGGCGAAGCCGAGGACGAGCAGTCGCGCTACCTCGAGGCCGATGTCCGGGGCGTCCGCGTCGGCTGCATCTATCTGCCCAACGGCAATCCGCAGCCGGGGCCGAAATTCGATTACAAGCTGCGCTGGATGGCGCGGCTGCGCGAGCGGGCGAAGGCGTTGCTTGCCGCCGAAATTCCGGTGATCCTGGCCGGCGACTATAATGTCATCCCGCACGACGACGACGTCTGGGATCCGCGCGGGCCGATGGCCGCCGATGCGCTGATGCAGCCCGAATCGCGCGACGCTTTTTTCCGCATTCTCGGCGACGGCTGGACCGACGCGGTGCGCAGCCGGCATCCGGCGGGCGGGGTCTGGACCTTCTGGGATTATCAGGCCGGCGCGTGGCAACGCGACCATGGCTTCCGCATCGACCATCTGCTGCTCAGCCCCGCGATGGCCGACCGGCTCGTCGATGCCGGGGTCGACAAGGACCATCGCGGCCGCGAAAAGGCGAGCGACCACGCGCCGACCTGGGCGGTCTTTGCATGAGCCTGCTGTCCGCCGCGAAGCTGGCGGACGCGCCGCTCTTCGCGGGACTGGCCGAGGCTGAGCGCATCGAACTCGCGGACGCCTTCGTTCCGCGCCATTTCGCCGATGGCGAGGCGATCCTGATCCAGAACGAACGCGCCGAAGGGCTGTTCCTGATCGACGCGGGGCAGGTCGATATCGGCAAGCGGCTGCCCGGCGGCGGCCTTGCCCTGCTCGCCAAGGTGGGGCCGGGCGAGGTGATAGGGGACATGGCGCTGATCGGACGCGACCTCAGACGCTCGGCGATGGGGATTGCGCGCGGGCCGGTCGCGACCTGGTATCTTCCCGCCGACCAGTTTCGCGCCGCGCTGTCGCAGCTTCGCCCCGCCTCGTTGCAATTGCAGGCGGAACTCGGGCGACTCGTCGCCAGCCGCGTCGTCGCCAAGGCGGCCGACATCGCGGGGCTGCTTGCCGATGGCCCCGATGCCTTTACCGCGCGCCCGCAACGTATGCTCGCGCCGGTTGTCGAGGAGGCCTTCACCCCCGAGCCTTTCCTTGCGAAGCTGCCCTGCTGCGCGGCGATGACCCACGCGCAGCGGCTCGCCTTCTGGGACGCGGGCGAGCGGATCGACGTTGCCGCCGACACCGACCTCGCGCTCGTCGGCGGCGCTTCGGATCGGATCTGGCTCGTTGTTCGCGGTGCGGTGCGCAGTGCGCTGCCGCACGGGACGGGTATCTATCAACTCACCGTCACCGGGCCCGGCCAGCTCGTCGGCATCGCCGCGCTGCTGCTCGATGGCGCGCACGACCGGCTGCTGCGCACCAGCGAACAGGCGACCCTGCTCGCCTTTGACCGCGCGACCTTCACCGAGATGCTGGACACGGGCGATGCGCTCAGCCGCGAGCTAGGCGCGTCGGTCAACGCCGATCTCGTCACCGCGCTCGATGCGCTCGACCAGGTCGAGGCGCGCATCCTTGCGATGCGCCGCGGCCACGCCGTCGCGGCCTAACGCGCGAGTGGTATCACCCTGAATTTCGGAAGATTCCCGTCCATCTCTGCATGAACCATCGCATATTCGGGAACCGGCATCCACGTCGCGCTGTTCGACGACAGCGGCTCCGACGCGACGATCACCGCGCGCGGTTCCTCCTCGCCACCGACCATCTGCCATTCGCCGTCGTGGAGGCCATAGTCGCGCCCGGTCGTGAACCACATCGACAGGAAATTCATGTTCGCCTCATGCACCTGATCGGGCGATCCGGTGCGATAATGACCGAAGTCGAAGCAGTGGCGGAGGCCCAATATCTGCCGCCCCGTGGTGATGAACAGGTTGCAGCTCGACGAGATCGCGATGCCATGGCGCCGCCGCGCCGCCTCGATCAGGTCGACCGTCTTCTGCACGGCGGCGACCAGTTCGTCGCGGCTCGGCTCGACGCGCCAGTCCGGGAGCTGCGACAGCAGCAGCGCATAGATCCATTCGCTGTCGGTCGATCCCGAAATCTGCGCGAGCAGTTCGGGGTCGATATCGGCCATCAGCGTCCCCTTCATTTCGCCGATCCGGTAGATGTCGCCGTTGTGCGCCATCGCCACCGCGGCGCCCGGAAAGTGAAAGGGATGGGTGTTCTGCTCGCTGACCTTGACCGTCGTTGAGTAAGCGACGCCGCGGACATGCGCGATCACGCATTCGGCGCGCGTCTTCACCGCCAGCGACTTGAGATTGCCGTCGAACACCGGCAGCGACGGCGAGCGATAGCGGTGCGGTTCCTGCGGCAGGAAGCTCGACGCATCCCATGCCATCATCCCGAACCCCGCCAGGTTCAGCATGTGCAGCATTTTGGGCATATAGGCCTGGTTGACGAGGCTGGAGTCAGGCTTGAAGAGCAGGTCGTCGAGCTGCACCGGCTCGCCAAGATACATCATCGCGCGGCACATGACCCGTCCCCACCCACTCGTTCGGGGCCAGCCTAGACACGACGCAGAGCGCGTCAAGCGTCAGGGTAGAGCGTTCTTGCGACCCGCGCCGGATCGAGATCATAATGATGCGCGATCGCGCCCGCGACGACGCGTTCGAGGCTGCGTGTCGGCTTGAGGTCGCGGCCTTCGTAGCGGGCCGGTACGGCCAGCCCCGGCCAGTCCGCGGATACCCTGCCGCCCTCAGCCAGTCCGCCGCCGAAGAACATCGCGGTCGACGCGGTGCCGTGATCGGTGCCGCCGGTGCCGTTGACCTCGACCGTGCGGCCGAATTCGGTCGCGACGATGACCAGCGTGTCGGCCCATGCCGGGCCGAGTCCGGTCTGAAGCGCACCAACGAGCTGATCGAGCCCGCGAAGCTGTGCGGCGAGGCGCCCGCGCTGCGCGCTGTGCGTGTCCCAGCCGCCGGTTTCGACCATCATCACGCGCGCGCCGTCGGCGGGAAGCATCAGCGAGGCGGCGAGTTTGCCGAGTTCGGCGCCGTTGCGGCCGTTGTTGCCGCCGATGTCGCTCGCCAGTTCCTGCGTCTTGACCGCGCTGTCCCACAACGGGCGTAGCAGCGCGTCGCCCTCATACATTGCGGTCAGCCGCGCGATCAGGTCGGCGTCGGCCTGCGGCAGGCGGCTCGGCGCATAGGTGCCGACCGGCACCGTGCCGCGCAGCGCGAGCGGCACGGCAGGCGCGATTGCGATCGCATCGCGCTCTGCGGCGGGGAGCAGGGTGAGCAGGCGCCCGACCCAGCCGTCGTCGCGCTCATATGGGCGCGACCCGCCTCCTTCTAGAACATTCTGCCCGTCGAAGTGCGAGCGGTCGCGATAGGCGGTGGCGACGGCGTGCGCGAAATGCGCCTGCTTCGCGGCGAAGAGCGAAGCGCCGGTCACGAGCGCAGGGTGCAGCGTGAAGAGGCCGTCGAGCTTCGCGCCGCCGCTAGTTTCATCGGCGAGCGCGCGCCGCGCGGCGGCGAAGGCGGGGTCGCCCGTTGGCGCGACGACCGCCAGTCCGTCGGCCGCACCGCGCTGGATCACAAAGACGAGGCGTCTGGGCGTGCCTGCGGCGGCATGGGCGAAACGCGGCATCGCGCCCGCAGCGGCGACGGTGATGCCCGACAGGATGATGGAACGACGTGAGAGGATCATCGTCTATCTCCGCAGGAAGACGGGGCTGGCGAACAGCATCGCGAGCGCCTGTCCGGGGCTGTCGGCGCGCGCGATCGCCTGTTCGATATCGGGGGTCATCGCGTCCGCGAGGATCAGGGGCGCGAGCTTGCGCGCATCGACGCGGTCGCCGATACGCCCGGCGATCCGGCTGGCGATTTCGACGCGCTGCATCAGCGCCGCCGACCCCGCCCAGGTCGCGACGAGGTCGTCATAGCCCGCGGGCGATCCCGGGCGCCATAGCGGCTGGCCGAGCTGGGTGAAGATCGCGGGCACATTCTGTTTCTCGCCGATCGCGGGCAGTTTCAGCGCGCGCATCGTCGACACCGCCCAGTCCCAAGGCGACTTGAACATCGTCGGCGCGCCTGCCCACGGCTCGGGTGAAGCGATCAGCGCGCGGTAAAGCGAGGGCAGGTCGCCGCCGGTCTGGCGGAAATCGGCCGTCAGCCGCTCGACGAGCGCGGGGGGCGGGGTGTCGCCGGTGAAGTGGCGCGCGAGCTTGGTCGCGATATGCGCTGCGGTCGCCGGGTGGACCGCAAGATCGCGGAGCACCGCCTCGCCTTGCCGTGCACCGGGCTGATCGTACCGCTTGCCGAGGATCGACTGTGCGCCGGGTTCGTGGAGTTGGGCGATGAACACCGTGTCACCGGGCCGCGCGTCGGCGGGCATCAGGCGTTGCCCGGCGCCCTTGCCGAGGCCGGCGACAGTCAGCCCGGTCAGCGCCTTGGCAAAGGCCGTGACGTCGGCCTGCGTATAGCCGGTGCGGACACCCAGCGTGTGCAACTCGAGTATTTCGCGCGCCAGATTCTCGTTGAGGCCGAGTTTCGCCTGCTTCTGGCGGCGCCGGACACGTTGCGCGACGGGGCTGTCGGGGCCGAAGCTCTGCGCCTGATCGAGATAGAGCAGCATTGCGGGGTGGCGCACCGCCGCGATCAGCAGGTCGGCGAATTTGCCCATGATGTTCGGGCGGATCGCCTCGAACTCATGATTGCCCGCAAAGCCGATCATCGTGATCTTGTCGGCCGACACCGCGAAATGATTGGCCCAGAAATGTGTCAGCCGTTCGGGGAAAGGGGTCGGCGTCGCGACGGCATTCGCCAGCCGCGCGCCCGCCGCATCGACATAGTGCCGGCGGATTTCGGACCGCGACAGGCGACGGAGTTCGGGGTCCATGCCCTTTTCCTCCTCGCTCATCGGCATGTCGGCGGCTTCGCGCCGCATTGCCTGCCGATCCTCCCGATAGCCCAGATAGGCGGCGGCGATCGCCGCGCGGCCGGGGAGCGCCGCGATCGCGGCGGGGGCAGGATCGAAAGCGCCGAGCTGGCGCGTCAGCCACTCCCGCGGATCGCCGATCGCGGGATCATCCCAGCGGCGTCCGAGGCCGAAACGATTGGCGGCAAGATACTGCGTCGACATGACATGCCTCTTCCGAACCGGAAACGCACCATGCCGGCTATTTGTCGCAAAGCTGTGCCAGCGTCAGAGCATCTTGTCGTAAAGCTGGTACACGCGGTTGCGCCGCGCGTTGATCGCGTCGGCCACCGCGACCATCCCCTGATTGTCGTCGAGGACCCAGCCGATATCGCCCTCGGTCGCGCCATAGTTGGCGACGCCGTCGCGGCGGATATATTCGATCATCATGAAGGCGAGGGTGCTCGCCATGCGGCTGTTCTGCAATTTCTTTACCACGCCCATCAGCGGTACGCGGAGCCGCTTGCTCTTGGGTTTCCTCAGCCACCAGAGCAGCCTCGCCCAGTTGAAGGGCAGCAGCGATCCGTCCATCTCGATCAGCAATTCGTTGATGTTCGGCAGCACGATCATGAAGGCGACCGGCTCGCCGTCGACTTCGGCGACGCGGATCAAATCCTCGAAGACGATGTCCTTCAACTTCTTGCCGACATAGGCGATCTCGCTGTCGGTCAGCGGCACGAAACCCCAATTGTCCGACCAGGCGTCGTTGAGGATGCCCATGATCAGCTTCGCCTCGGCGTCGAATTTCTTCTTGTCGACGCGGCGGATGCGGATGCGCTCGTTCTTTTCGCCCGCGGCGACGATGCGGTTCACCAGCGGCGGGAAACCGTCGACGATCTCGACGCCATAGTTGAAGAGCTGCTTGACCGGCCGGTACCCTTCGCCTTCGATCCAGCCCTGGTAGAGCGCGCTGTTGTGGCCGAGCATGATCGCCGGCGGCGTGTCGAACCCCTCGATCAGCAGCCCGGGTTCGTCCCAGACCGAAATCGACAGCGGCCCCAGAGCGCGCGTCATGCCCTGGCCGCGCAGCCAGTCCTCGGCGTTGGCGATCAGCGCATGCGCCACCTCGGCGTCCTCGGCCTCGAGCAGGCCCCAGTTGCCGGTGCCGGGCCCCATGCCCTGTTCGGCGGGCTGCGCGAGCGCGAGTTCGTCGATATGCGCCGAGATGCGCCCGACGGTGCGCTCGCCGCGCCGCGCGACGAAGAGCTGCGCCTTGCCGTGCTCGAACCACGGATTCTTGCCCGGCGTCAGCAGGCCGTAAACCTCGCCCTTCAGCGGCGGTACCCACGCCGGGTCGCCGCGATTGAGGCGATAGGCAAGCTCGACGAACTCGCGCCGGTCGGCTTTGGTCTTGACGGGGTGGAGGGTGATGGGGCCTTCGTTGTGGGCGCTCATACTGGTTTCCTGGGGATGCGATCCTATATGCGTGGCGACGCATTAGGGCATTGCGGTGGCGCTGGCGACCCGCATTCGGCCATTTTGCTGCCACGAAATCATGATGAAGACGCGGACATGTTAGCAATGAACACCCTTGTCGACCGCCTGTCGAGCGAACCGGCGGTCAAGGCCCCCAAGTCGGCAATCCCCGACGACATGGCGATGATCCGCGCGGCGTCGGAGTTGACGCGCGACCTCGTGACCCCCAGCGCGCGCGTCTATTGGACCGATTTCATCGCCTCGGCCGTCGTCGGCTATGCCGGCGTCGCGGCGGCGATCCTCGCGCCCTCGACGGGCTGGATGCTGGTCGCGAGCTTCGTCGCGGTGCTCGCCCTCTACCGCGCGGGCAGCTTCATCCATGAGCTGACGCATATCCGGAAGAATGCGCTGCCCGGCTTTCGCTTCGTCTGGAACCTGCTCGTCGGGGTGCCGCTGCTGATCCCGTCCTTCATGTACGAGGGGATCCATAGCCTGCACCACAACCGCACCAAATATGGCACGGTCGAGGATCCCGAGTATCTGCCGCTCGCCCTGATGAAGCCGTGGACGGTGCCGCTGTTCGTCGTCGCGGCAGCCTTTGCGCCGCTGGCGCTGCTGTTCCGTTACGCGGTACTGACCCCGCTATCCTTCCTGATCCCGCCGCTGCGCAAGCTGGTGCGCGAGCGCTATTCGGGGATGATCATCAACCCGATGTTCCGCCGCAAGTCGCCCGAGGGCGAATTCCGCCGCCAATGGGCGTGGCAGGAAGGCGGCGCCTGGGCGTGGTCGACCCTGCTCGTCGCGGCGGGCGTGTTCGGCTGGGTGCCGCTGCGCGCACTCGTCATTTTCGGCGCGATCGCGGCCGCGACGCTGGTGCTCAACCAGATCCGCACGCTCGTGGCGCATCTCTGGGAAAATGACGGCGAGGAGCTGACCGTGACCGCGCAGTTCCTCGACAGCGTCAACGTCCCGCCGCCGGGGCTGCTGCCCGAGCTTTGGGCGCCGGTGGGCCTGCGCTATCACGCGCTGCACCACCTGCTGCCGGGCGTGCCCTATCACGCGCTGCCCGAGGCGCACCGCCGCCTGAAGGAGGCGCTCCCGGCGGATTCGCAATATCATGGCGCGAATTACCGCAGCCTGCCGAAGCTGGTGATCAATCTGGTTGCCGGATCGGCGAAGGGTGCTGCGGCCTGATCTTTCGGCGGGCATTGGCTTTGGTGTGGAAATCCGTCCTGCCGCTCTGGTCATCGCGCCCTGGATTTTCAAAGTTCAGGAAAGTTCAGCCTATTGCGTCCCTCGTTCTGGAGATGCAGGGTTGCCGTACGCATCGCGCCCTTCGCGCCCGCAAGCCGAACCGGGACCGCTCTTATCCGTCAGATGGAACAGCCGGGTGAAGGCTGACACAGCGGGATAATGTAGGAAAGGCCTATTTGAGGGCGGTGGCGGCTTTGCGGTGGGGAGCGGTCGCCACTTAGATTGGAGGAAGGCCGCTAGAATATTCCGCGTCGCCGCTTCGGCGGAGGAATATCCTGGTAAACCCTGCGGACCTAACTATCTTTTCCGCGCGTCTTACGCACGCTTGGCGCTCTCCGCTAATCACCAGATCAATTTGCCACGACTTATCGGGGAGCTGTGTCATCCACTCCGAAAGGCCGCTACTTTTCAGGATCATGTCTTGGACCTGAAAAGAGCACGCTCCTTTATCGATTGTGACAAATACTGGATAGCCCGCTGGTAGGTCGCCGGATGCGAAAAATGGGCTCGAGGAAACCGCGCAGCCCGACAGGGCGAGGGCGAGAAAGCACATGGCGAACTTCATCACTGACCTAGTAGCGCGAAACTCGGAGTCCGCAATCGGTCGAAACCGGTCATCGCTCCCGATCGGCCGCGAATGCGAGCTCTCGTCCGTCCCAAGTCATCCCCCCCCCGGCGGCGTCAGCGCGGCCGGTGCATGATCCAGCTGAATGCCATCGCGTTGAAGATGGTGTAGAGGCCATAGAGCAAGAGCCCGGTGAACCAGTTGCGCGAAGCGATCGCCATCGCGCCGACGAGCAACAGGAATTCGAAGACATAGGTGATGTTCGGCCCGACCTTGTCGGCGAGCGGGCGGACCATCTGCTGGATCAGCGGGTCGTCGCTTTCCATGAAGGCGCGGTGCATCGCGAAATTGCCGATGCCGGCCCCGAAAATGGCAATGATCGCGATCCACATGAAAGGCAGATGGGGCAGGCGGGGTGGAATTGCCAGCCTCTTTCAGCGTATAGATGGGCCGGATGCCGCTCCACGAGGCCGCTCCGCGATCGAACGAACCCCAACCCCGAAGAAGGACGATTCGATGACCGCTCTCCCCCGCTTCGCGGCTCTCGGCCTGCTCGCGGTCGCCGGCCCGTCGGCGCACGCATCTTCCCATCCGGCGCAGCCCAACCCGGCGCTGGTCGATCCGGTGCTGGCCAATCCGGTTCCCGAGTCCATCGTCGTGCTGCCGCCCCCGCCGTTATCGGAAGCGGTCCGCGCGATGATCAACGCCGCGATCGCGAGCGGTGAGGACGCCGATGTCGAAACGGTGGTCAAGGTCGCGAAACTGGCCAATCCCGATCATGTCGCGGAGATCGACGCGCTGCTCGCGCGCTATCGGAGCCAGTATCCGCCGGTCGCGCCGGCCGATCCGGTCGGCGATCTGCTCGCCGCCGCGATCGTGAGCGGCAAGGATGCCGACGTCGAGGCGGTCGGCGCGCTGGCAAAGACGACCAATCCCGATCTGGCGACAGAGATAGAGGCGCGGCTCGTCGCCTACCGCGCCGAACGGCAGCGACTGAAGGACGAGGCGGCCGCGGCGGCGCGCGAGAAGCTGGCGAGCGCCAAATTCTATGAGAATTGGAAGGGCGAGGGGCAGATCGGCGCGACGCTGAGCAGCGGCAACACCGATTCGACCGGGCTCAGCGCCGGGGTCGCGCTGACGCGGCAGGGGATCGACTGGAATCACAAGTTCCGCGCGCAGGCCGATTATCAGCGCACCAACGGCCAGACCTCGGTCGAGCGTTTCGTCGTCGAGGTCGAACCGCAGTACAAGGTGAGCGAGCGCGCCTTTGCCTATAGCCTCGGCCGCTGGGAGCAGGACCGTATCCTCGGCTATGACACGCGCTGGAACCTGTCGGGCGGCGTCGGTTACAAGGTCGTCGATCGCGAGGGGCTGTCCCTGAGCGTGAAGGGCGGGCCCGCATGGCGGCAGACCGATTTCACCGGCGGCCGCCACGACAGCGAAATCACCGGGCTCGCCGGGGTCGATTTCGGATGGCAATTGTCGCCCGCGCTGCGGCTGACGCAGGTCGCCTCGACGATCGTCGGCGAAAGCAAGACCGCGACGAGCTCGCTGACCGCGCTCAACGCCAAGCTCACCGGCGCCTTGTCGGCGCGCATCGCCTATTCAGCGGAGATCGATTCGAACCCGCCGCCCGGCGTCGAGAATGTCGACACGCTGACGCGGCTGACGCTGGTGTACGGATTCTAGCTGCCGTCGAACGCGTCGGCGCCGCCGATTTCCTCGCCATCGATAAGCAGGCCCGCGCCGGGAACATGGTTGAATTCGATGCGGATGCCGTCGGGATCCTCGATCAGGACCGAATAATAGCCCGGCGCCCACGGCTCCTCCTGCGGCGCATGGACGATATGCACGTCGCCGCGGCTTGCCAGAAAGGCGTGGACCGCATCGACCGCCGCGCGGTCGCGCATCCGGAAGCAGGCGTGGTGCAGCCCCGGCGCGCCCTGATCGAAGCGTTTGCCCGCATTTTCGGGGCTGGGGGTGCGGATCCCGATCGCGGTGCGGCCGCCGACGCCATAGAGCATATAGTCGCTGTCGAGCACGAGCTTGAGGCCCAGATAGCCGATCATCTCGCGCCAGAAGGCGGTCGAGCGCGCGAAGTCGCCCGCGGTCAGGATGACATGGGCGACACCGTTGAGCCCGCTCACTTGATCGCCGCCAGCGTGTAGAGGAATTCGACGAAGCCCATCGTCGCGTCGACCATTCCCGCGACCTTCGGGTTGGTCGAATCGATCAGATAATATTCGTTCGGCGCGTGCGCGCCCGAACCATGACCGATGCCAAAGTGCGCGGCGGGGATCGACACCGGCGGGGCGGTGAAGGTCGCGCCGGGCCAGCTGCCCGCGAGCCGCGCGTTGATATTCGCCTTGACGCCGAGCGCCTTGTAGGCCGCAAGCTCGGTGCGGACGAGGCGGCTGTCCTCGGCGACCTCGGTCGGGTCATAGCCGCCCGAGACGTTCATTTCGACATCGGTGAAGCCATGCTTGTCGAGATGGGCGCGGAGCTTCTTCTCGGCCTCGGCGCGCGTCTGGTTCGGGACGAGGCGGAGGTCGAGCTTGGCGACCGCCTTGCCGGGCAGGATCGTCTTGCCGCCGGGGCCGGTATAGCCCGCGACGAGCCCTTCGATATTGACCGTCGGCTCCTGCGCGAGACGGATCAGCGCGTCGTCATATTTGAGATTGTCGATCCAGACGTCGACGCCGAGCGCCGCCTTTTCTGCGGCTTCGTCGGCGCCCTTCGCGGCTTCGCGGATCAGCGCCTTTTCGCGGTCGGTCAGCGGACGGACGTTTTCGAACCAGCCCTCGATCGCCGGGGTGTTGCCGTCGGGGGTGACGAGCGTCTGGAGCGCCTGCACCAGCCGCCAGACGGGCGAGTCGATCATCGCCTTCAGGCTGGAGTGGACATCGCCCTTCGGCCCGCGGCCCCATTTTGCGCCGCTCGCGATCAGTTCGAGTTCGATGATCCCCTTCGACCCCAGATTGACGTCGACCGCGCCGGTCTTGTCCTGCGAGGCGAAGGGAATGAAAATGCCGTCGCATGTCTTGAGCGCGGCGAGGACGTTGGGCTTGGTCGCGACCTGGCGGAAGTGCGGCGAGCCGATCTCCTCTTCGCCCTCGCAGACGAGGACGATGTTCACCGGCAGTTTCGCCTTGGCGGCGCGGATCGCGTGGAGCGCGGCGAGGAAGGTCGCCTCGGGACCCTTCTGGTTCACCGCGCCGCGGCCGACGATCGACAGGCCGAAGCCGGGCTTGTCGATCATCCTGCCTTCGAGCGGCGGCGACGACCATTCGGCGGGATCGAACTGCTTGACGTCGTACATGAAATAGATGCCGAGCGTGCGTTTCGCGCCGGCGTCGATCGTCCCGAAGACGCCGGGATGGCCGTCTGTCGGGATGATCTCGACATTGGTGAAGCCCGCATCCTTCGCGAGTTCGGCCATATAGGCCGCGCCCTCGGGCATATTGCGGTTCTCGGCAGCGATCGAGGGGAGGGCGATCCAGTCGCGCAGCCGCTTGAGCGAGGCGTCCTTGCCGGCTTCGGCCGCCTTGCGGATCGCGACGCTCTGGCTGCTCGCGGCGAGGGCGGGAAGTGGACTCATCGCCATCGCGCCGGCGCCTAGCATGGCCGCACCGCGCATCAGGCCGCGCCGCTCGAGCAACATCCGGATCGCCTGATCGTCATCGTGCATCGTCAGTCCCTTTCCCCGTCGTCATGATTTTTCCCAATATCCCTGCATCAATTCGTGCGACCAGTCCGGCTGTCGCACATCCCCGCGCGGGAGAAACTCCACCATCACCGGCTTGATGTCGAGGACGGGCGTGCCGTCGATCGCGTCGAGCCCCTCGACCTCGACAGTCAGGCCGTCGACCACGACGATGCGGCAGGTGGTGAGGCCGAGGCGGTTGGGGCGGTTCTTGCCGCGCTGCGCGAAGATGCCGACGAGCGGCCAGTCGGCGCGGTTGCGCGGATGGCGTGCACCGGTCTCGATCTTCTCGTCGGGCACCTTGTCGAAGAGGAAAATCACCTCGGCGTGGCTGAAGTCGGCAAGGCCGGCGAACGCGTCGGGGGTGAATTTATCGGGGTCGAGAGCGATCGTCGCGCGGCTGGCGCCCCAGTCGTCGTCGATCGCGTCGGCGCGGCCGCCGCGGACATGGCCGATGGGTGTGAGGGTGAAGCTCATCGTTGATCCCCTGCTGCGTTGACGCTGATGGCGCAGCGCGCCTAGCCTTGCAAGGAAGGAGAGGCGCGATGGACTTTCAGGGCAAGAGCGTCGTCATCACCGGCGGGGCGACGGGGATCGGCTTTGCGCTGGCGAAGCGCATCGGCGCTGCGGGCGCGCGGATCATCCTGTTCGAGCCGCGCGCCGACAAGCTCGCCGAGGCGGTCGCGGCGCTGGGCGCGCTCGGGATCGAGGCGCTGTCCGTCGCGGGCGATGTCACCGATGCGGCGGCGGTCGAAGCGCTCGCCGATTTCGCGCGGGATCAGCATGGCCGCGCCGACGCGATCATCGCCAACGCCGGCGTGGGTGGGGTCCGGACGGAAATCCTCGACACCGACGATGCTGCGGCGCGCGCGCTGATCGAGGTCAATTTCTGGGGTGTGTGGAATTGCATCCGCACCTTCGGGCGGCGTTTCCGCGAGGATGGGCTGCCCTCGGCGATCTATGCGACGGCGTCGGAGAACGGGCTGTTCAACGCGGTGCGCACGAACGGCGGCATCTATGTGGCGAGCAAACATGCCGTCGTCGGGCTGATGGACACGCTGCGCAACGAGGCGCCGGATAATATCGAGGTCGGCGTCATCATCCCCGGCTGGGTCAAGTCCGACATGACGCGCCACGCCGCCGCCGCGATGGACGCCGATGTCTTTGCGGACCGCATCGTCCCGCAGATGGAGGCGGGCCAATTCTATCTCGTCAGCCACCCCTATAATGTCGTGCGGATGGAGGAGCGCTGGGCCGAGGCCTATGCCGCCTTCGCGCAATATGCGCCGCGCGAGCCGGGCGACGATGCGATGGACGTCGCGCTGTTCGTCGAACGGATGCGCAGCCAGCGTTAGGCGGCGGGCCGCGCGTCGAGTTCGCGGCTCAGGAAGCGCATGATTTCGCGCCGGTCCTCGTCATCCTTTGCGCCGCCAGCGCGGAAGGCGAGGGAGCCGACGACCATCATGAACAGCGGAATCCCTGCGAAGATCACGCCGAACAGCAGGGCTTCGGGCACGAACCAGGCGACGGTGACCCCCACGATCACGAACAGCGACAGGAAACCGTGCCATACGAAAGGGAAGAGGCGCCCCGATCGCGTCAGGCCGAGCGTGCCAGTGATCCGCGTGCCCTCGCCCTCGGGCTCCATCGCCGCTTCGAGCGTCGGGGCCATCGGATTCTGGACGTTGCGACGCGCATAGCGCAGCGTCATGTCATACTGGCTGCCGCTGCCATAGACGCGCGCCGTTGCGGTCGTCATCGGATCGTCCATGACCGCCTTGAGCTTGCGCGCGATCTCGTCGGGCGGGAGAGGCGAGTAGAGATCGATGTCTTCGCTCTTCGCCATCGCCGCGCTCCCTCACGCCTTCTCGAGCAGTCCCTCGTCGGCGATGCGCTTCTGCCACAGCTTCGGCGCGTTGACGTGGACGTTCTGGCCTTCGCTATCGACCGCGACGGTGACCGGGAAGTCTTTCACCTCGAACTCGTAGATCGCCTCCATGCCGAGATCGGCGAAGCCGACGACCTTGCTGCCTTTAATGGCGCGCGCGACGAGATAGGCCGCGCCGCCGACCGCCATCAGATAGGCGCTCTTGTGCTTGGCGATCGCCTGCGTCGCGGCGGGACCGCGTTCGGCCTTGCCGACGCAGGCGAGCAAGCCCTGCTCCAGCATCATGTCCATGAACTTGTCCATGCGCGTCGCGGTCGTCGGGCCGGCGGGGCCGACGATTTCCTCGCCGACGGGGTCGACCGGGCCGACATAATAGATGACGCGGCCCTTGAACTCGACGGGGAGCTGTTCGCCCTTGGCGAGCATGTCGGCGATGCGCTTGTGCGCGGCGTCGCGGCCGGTGAGCATCTTGCCGTTGAGCAGCAGGCGGTCGCCCTGTTTCCAGCTCGCGACCACCTCGGGGGTCAGATTGTCGAGATCGACGCTGATCGCCGCCTTGTCGGGCTTCCAGTCGATCTGCGGATAATCGGCGAGCACCGGCGGTTCGAGGAAGGCGGGGCCGCTGCCGTCGAGGGTGACGTGCGCGTGGCGGGTCGCGGCGCAGTTCGGGATCATCGCGACGGGTTTCGACGCCGCGTGGGTCGGCCAGTCGGCGATCTTGACGTCGAGCACGGTGGCGAGCCCGCCAAGCCCCTGCGCGCCGATGCCGAGCGCGTTGACCTTTTCATAAAGCTCGATGCGCAGTTCCTCGGTCGGATTGCTCGGGCCGCGCGCGAGCAGTTCGGTCATGTCGATCGGGTCCATCAGCGACTGCTTCGCAAGCAACATCGCCTTTTCGGCGGTGCCGCCGATACCGATGCCGAGCATGCCCGGCGGGCACCAGCCGGCGCCCATCTGCGGCACCATTTCGAGCACCCAGTCGACGATCGAATCCGACGGGTTCATCATCTTGAACTTCGACTTGTTCTCGCTGCCGCCGCCCTTGGCGGCGACGTCGATCACGACCTTGTTGCCGGGGATCATCTCGACGTTAAGGACCGAGGGGGTGTTGTCCCTGGTGTTCACGCGACTGAACGCCGGGTCGGCGAGGATCGAGGCGCGCAGCTTGTTTTCGGGGTGGAGGTATGCCTTGCGCACGCCTTCATCGACCACCTGCTGCAGGCTGCGGGGGCTGTCGAGGCGGCAGTCCATGCCCCATTTGATGAAGACGGTCACGATGCCCGTGTCTTGGCAGATCGGGCGATGCCCCTCGGCGCACATCCGGCTGTTCGACAATATCTGCGCCATCGCGTCTTTCGCGGCGGGCGACACCTCGCGCTCATAGGCCGCCGCGAGCGCGCGGATATAGTCCATCGGGTGGAAATAGCTGATGTACTGGAGCGCGTCGGCGATCGTCTCGATCAGATCGTCCTCGCGGATGACGACGGTGTTCATGGGTGCAGCCCCTTTCCTGTTTCAGGATTCGCCGTCTCCCTAGACCCGGCGGCCCGGGGTGGGAAGGGGCTTAGGCGCCGCGGCGGCCGAAGCGCTTGTGGGCCGGTGCCGCGTCAGGTTCGGCGCGGCGCGTGGCGGGTGCCGGTATTTCGGGTTCCACAAGCGGGCGCTTGCGCACCGCCGCGCGCCAGCTTGCCATCATCGCAAGGCCGATCAGCACGATCCAGCCGCCGCCGGTCGATGCGAGCAGGGTCCAGCCGTAACGCGCGGGCACGGCGATCGCCATCAGCACAGGCACGCAGGCAACGATGACGAGCGTCCCGGCCAGCTCGTGCCAGCGGCCGATCCGCGCGATGCCGAGGCCGATCGCGACATTGGTGAGCGCCAGCAACGCGAATTTCGCCGCTACCGGATAGGGCAGGCTCGCCATCGCAGGCGAATAGTCACCGACGGTGAAGGCGGCCTGGATATCGAAGAGCAGCCAGTTTTCCCATGCGTCGCAGAGCCCCGCGAGGATCGGCAGCGTTGCTGCGGCCTTCAACGCGCGCAGTCCCAATTCGTGCGAGAGCGCGATGAGCCCCGATGCGAGGAAGCCCGTGTAGAGCAGCATGTAGACATAATCCTGCTCGTTCCCCGTCCGCATCGCGGCGAGGCGGCCGACCTGCCGCGGATCGCTCTCGGGACCGAAGATCGCGATCAGGTCGTGTTGGCCGCCCGCGAATTCGAACGCGAGGACGGGCGCGCCATAGCCGGGATCGACCGCATGGCCGTCTGGCGGAAAAACCTGCCCCAGGTGCAGGCCCAAGAGCAGGACAGCGATGCCAAGCAGCAGCGCCCCGTACCACCAGCGCGCCGCCGGCAGGTCGTCATTCAACCTATTGGCACTCGGCGCATTTGCCACGCACTTCGATCACCGGGCGTTCGGCGGCGAAGCCCGTTGCCTCGGCGGCGGCGCGGACGCCGTCCGAGAGCTTGTCGTTGTCGACATGGACCGCGGTGCCGCAGCTGTCGCAGATCAGAAAAATGCAGTCGTGCAGGCAGCCCGGATGGCTGTTCGCGACGAAGGCGTTGGCGCTTTCGACCCGGCGGACGAGGTTGTTCGCAACGAACAGGTCGAGAATGCGATAGACGCTGTTCGGCGCAACGCGCTTGCCACGCTTTTGCGAGACGATGTCGGCGATTTCATAGGCGCTCGCGGGCTTGCCGATTTCGGCGACCGCATCGAAAATCTGCGCGCGCATGTCGGTCCAGGCCTCGCCGCCCTTTTCGAGGGCATCCTGTGCGGCTCTGGCGAGCGAGGCGCCGGTCGCCTCGACGTGCGGATGTTCATGCTTGCCCATTGGATCTTCCTTGCGCGGCCGTCGTGCCGCTCTGCCCCCGTCCGAAGGCAATGTATGTCGTTTGGAGGTTCCCCGCAAGCTGCGGGGACTGCGTATCAGCGCGTTGCGCGCCTGTTAAGGTCGTGGCCGAGCGCAACGACCGCGACGCCGATCATCGTCGCCAGCACCTCGCTGCCGTCGTGCGGCCGCGACAGTGCGCCCGCCATCATGCCGAGCCCGAAGCAGCCGACCGCGAACGGCATCATATAGCCGTGGCTGAGCACCCCCGAGACGAGCGTGATCAGCGCGAAGCCGATTGCAATGACCAAGCCGATTTCATGGAACAGATGGCTTTCGAGGAACACACCCCCGACCGACGCGATCGAGGCGAAAAAGATCGTCGTTGCAAGGCAGTGGACGAGGCAGAGCCCCGACAGCCCCATGGCGAGCTGGTCGCCGGTCAGCGAAGTCAGCGGGCGCGAATCACGCGCAGCCCGCACCAGCGCGCCGAAGCGCGGCCATGCATGGCTGTGATTGGCGACTTGGGTCACCCGATTCTCCGTTGGACCAACTGCGAGGCGGGATATGGCATATCATGACCAAGGTTACAATGTCTCATTGTAACAAAATATCGTCGCGGCCGTTCAGGCGCCGGCCTCCGCCCGCAGCGCCTTCCGATCCAGCTTGCCGATCATCGTCTTGGGCAGGCTGTCGCGCACCTCGACCGCCGTCACCCGCTCATGCTTGCCGAGTTGGGGGTTGAGCCAGGCGGCAAGCGCTTGGCCCGAAACCTCGAAACCTTCCTTCAGCGTCACGAACGCCTTGGGCGCTTCGCCGCGATAGGCGTCGGGGACGCCGAGGACGATGGCTTCCTTGACCGCAGGATGCTCGTAGAGATGCGCCTCGATCACGCTCGGATAGACCTTGAACCCGCCGACCGCGATCATGTCCTTCAGCCGGTCGACGATGCGGATGTAGCCGTCAGCATCGATTGTCGCGACGTCGCCGGTGCGCAGCCAGCCATCGGGGGTAAAGCTGTCCATGTCGGCGTCGGGCCGGTTCCAGTAACCCTGCATGATCTGCGGGCCCTTCACCGCGAGTTCGCCGGGCTCGCCCGCGGGCGCGTCCTTCGACGGGTCTTCCTTGTCGAGCAGGCGGATGTGCGTCGCGGGGATCGGCTGCCCGATCGTACCGGGCTTGACCGGGCCGTCATAGGGGTTGGTCGCAACGACGCCCGAGCTTTCGGTGAGGCCATAGCCCTCGACGAGCGAGGCGCCGGTCGCGGCGATGAATTTCTCGCGCAGCTCGGCGGGCATCGGCGCGCCGCCCGAGATGCAGACACGCAGCGAGGAGAAGTCGGTTTTGGCGAGGTCGGGATGGTCGAGCAGCGCCTGGTACATCGTCGGCACGCCCGGCAGCGCGGTCGCCTTGGTCCGGGTGATCGCCTCGAGCGCGCCCTTGGCGTCGAAACGCGGCAGCATCGTGATCATTCCGCCGTTGAGGACGGTGCGGTTGAGCACGCAGGTGTTGGCGAAGACGTGGAAGAAGGGGAGGACGCCGAGAATGCGGTCGCCGGCGTCATGGTCGGGGTCGATGCCGTTCACCTGCCGCGCATTGGCGGTCAGGTTCTGGTGGGTGAGTTTCGCGCCCTTCGGCGTGCCGGTGGTGCCGCCGGTGTACTGGATCAGCGCGACGTCGCGTTCGGGGTCGATTGCGACCGCATCGGGCTTGCCGTCATTGTCGGTGAGCGCCGAGAAGCGGATGACGCGCGGGTCGGCGGGCAGCGGCGCGACCTCCTTGCGCTTGAAAAGGCGATAGAGAACCGATTTTGCGTGCGGGAGCCCGCCGGCGATCGAGCCGACAACCAGCCGCTTGAGGCTCGATCCGTCGAGCACTTCGAGCGCGGTCGGCAGCAGCGCAGCGGCGCTAATCGTGAACAAGGTGTCGGTGCCCGAATCCTCGACCTGCGCTTCGAGTTCGTGCGCGGTGTAGAGCGGCGAGAAATTGACCACCGTCGCGCCCGCGGCAAGCGCGCCATAATAGGCGGCGACGTAATGCGGCACGTTGGGCAGGAACAGGCCGACGCGGCTGCCCTTGCCGATTCCGAGCTGTTGCAACCCGCGCGCGACCCGCGCGACGCCGTTCGCGACTTCCGTGTACGAAAAATGCCGGCCCATGAAGTCGAGCATCGGCGCATCGCGCTTCGCCGCGACGCTCGCCGCGAGCATCGCGGGCAGCGAGAGCGGCTCGAACAACTGGTCCCACTTCGTCGGGTGGCGGTAATCGGTCGACCAGTCGTAGGGGGGCGTCATCGCGGAGGGAGACCCTTTCATCTGTGCTATTTACATCACTCTAGGCAGGCTTCGCTGCGTCCGCAATCTTGCGGCGCAGGGCGGCGGCGGCTAGTCAGGGGACCGTCCGGTCTGACAGGGGTTCGTCCATGGTGTTGCAGCATATCGTGCGTCTCGGCGCGCCCATCGTCCTTATCGCCTGCATGGCTGCGCCGGCGGTCGCCAAGGACAAGGAAGCGCCGCCGCGCCCCGCGCAGATCAACGAACTTTATGCCTGCCGCGATATCGCCGACCCCACCGCGCGCCTCGCCTGCTTCGACCGCGAGGTCGGCGAGCTGTCGGCGGCCGACCAGGCGCGCGAAATCACCTTTGCCGACAAGGAAACGGTCAAGAAGACGCGGCGCGGCCTGTTCGGCTTTACCTTGCCGAGCCTCGGTCTGTTCGGCGGCGACGACGACGCGGACAAAATCGAGCGGGTCGAAACCACCATTGCATCGGTTGCCGATGGCGCCGACGGCTATCGCATGGAAATGGCGGATGGATCGCTGTGGGTCCAGACCGACGGCAAGCGAATGCCGCTGCGCCCGCGCGTCGGGCAGAAGGTCGAGATCAAGTCGGGCACGCTCGGCACCTTTTTCCTCAGCCTCGAGGGGCGGCCGTCGGTCAAGGTGCGCCGCGAGCGATAAGCGCATCGTGGAGGTTTGCCGACGACGGCGATGATGCGACTGGCAACAGGTCCGGACGAGCAGGCCTTCGTCCTTCTCGACGATGCACGCGTGCATGGCGCCGCGCCGGCACGCCTGTTCCGCGACCCGGCCCAGGTGCTGACGGCGGCATCGGCAGACCAGATCCCGGCGCTGCTCGATCAGCTCGAAGTCGCGCCGCGCCGCGGGCTCCACGCCGCGGGCTACCTGGCCTATGAAGCCGGGAAGGGACTGGCGCCCGCGTGGCGCGGTGCGGCGGGCGATCCCGGCGACGATGCGCCACTGGCATGGTTCGGACTGTTCCGGAGCGTCGAGCGGATCGCAGCCGATGCCGTGCCAGCTCTCTTTCCCGATTCCGACGCCGCGTGGGTCGGCCGCGTCGCACCGCGTATCGCGCGCGCGGCCTATGAGGCAGCGGTGGCGCGCGTGCTCGATTATATCCGCGCCGGCGATATCTATCAGGCGAACCTGACCTTCCGCGCCGACGTGCCGGTGCTCGGCGATCCGCTCGCGGTCTATGCCCGGCTGCGCCGGACCGCGCGCGCCGGCTATGGCGGTTTCATCTGGACCGGCACGCAGGCGATCGCGTCGCACTCGCCCGAGCTTTTCTTCGCGCTGCGCGGGCGCGAGGTGATGGCGCGGCCGATGAAGGGCACCGCGGCGCGGCTGGCGGAGGGGGCGGCCGACGCGGCCGCGGCGCGCGAGCTGGCGGCCGATCCGAAGCAGCGCGCCGAAAATCTGATGATTGTCGACCTCATCCGCAACGACCTGTCGCGCGTCGCGGTGCCGGGTACGGTCGCGGTGCCCGATCTGTTCCGCGTCGAAAGCTTTCCGACGATCCACCAGCTCGTGTCGGACGTCACCGCGACGCTGCCCGAATGGGCGGGGGCGGTCGACGTCCTGCGCGCCGCCTTCCCCTGCGGATCGATCACCGGCGCGCCGAAGGTGCGCGCGATGGAAATCATCGACGAGCTGGAGAGCGATGCGCGCGGCCTCTACACGGGGTCGATCGGCTTCATCGAGGCAGGGGGCGACGCGGCGTTCAACGTTGCAATCCGCACGCTGATCTTTCCGTCGCAGAGCGGCTTGCGCGACGGCGCGGCTTGCGCCACGCTGGGGCTCGGTTCCGGGATCGTCGCCGATAGCCAGCCGGCGGAGGAATGGCGCGAATGTCTGGCCAAGGGGGAATTTGTGGGCGCAGCGGGGGAAAGCTTCGACCTTCTCGAGACGATGTTTTTCGACCCTGTCGAGGGCGTTCAGCGCCTTGAAGGGCATCTGGCCCGGATGAAGGCGAGCGCTGCGGCATTCGGTTTCGCGTTCGACCGCCATGGCGCGCGCAACAGCCTGCAATCGGCGACCTTCCGCCTTCGTACCGCGGCGCGAGTGCGGATGCGGCTTTCGTCGTCGGGCGCACTGGCGATCGAGGTGTCGCCGTTGCCACGCCTTGCCGAACTGCCCGTGCCCGTCGTCGCGCGGCCCGCGCCGATGGCGGCGGACGATTTCCGCCTGGCGCACAAGACCAGCCTGCGCGCGACCTATGACGCGGCGCGGATCGAGAGCGGCGCGGCCGAAGTGGTGTTCGTCGACGAACCGGGCTTCGTCACCGAGGGGAGCTGGAGCAATATCTTCGTCGAGCGCGACGGCGTGCTGCTGACCCCGCCGCTGTCGCTGGGGCTGCTGCCCGGGGTGCTGCGCGCCGAACTGATCGAAAAGGGCCGCGCCGCCGAATCGCACCTGCGGCTCGCCGACCTTGCCGAGGGCTTCTACATTGGCAATTCGCTTCGCGGGCTGGTTCCGGCGCGGCTGGCCGAGCCTTCGTCCGCGTGACGCGCAGTGCATAGGTAAATTATACCGCTGCGCGCTTGCGAATATGAGCCGGAGGCTTTAGGCGCGGCCGCGCGCAATTTCCTGTCAATTCGCAATCGATCCGCGCAAGCCACGGAAAGCCTGACCCATGTCGCTGAAGCCGCATACGTCCGCCGCCCTGAACCGCATCCAGCCGTCGGCTACGCTCGCCATGACCGCGCGCGTCGCCAAGCTGAAAGCCGAAGGCATCGACGTGATCGGCCTGTCGGCCGGCGAGCCCGATTTCGACACGCCGGACTTCGTCAAGGAAGCCGCGATCGAGGCCATTCGCAATGGCCAGACCAAATATACGCTCGTCGACGGCACGGTGGCGCTGAAGGAAGCGATCCGCGGCAAGTTCCGCCGCGACAACGGCCTCGAGTACGGCCTCGACCAGATCACGGTGAACGTCGGCGGCAAGCACACCTTGTTCAACGCGCTGGTCGCGACCGTCGACAAGGGTGACGAGGTGATCATTCCGGCGCCCTATTGGGTGAGCTACCCCGACATCGTCGCTTTTTGCGGCGGCAAACCCGTCGTGATCGAGGCGTCGGCTGCGCAGAACTACAAGATCACACCCGCGCAGCTCGACGCGGCGATCACCGAAAAGACGCGCTGGATCATCTTCAACTCGCCCTCGAACCCGTCGGGCGCGGCCTATTCGCCGCAAGAGCTCGACGCGATCGGCGAAGTCGTCCGCTGCCATCCGCACGTGATGGTGATGACCGACGATATGTACGAGCATGTCTGGTACGCCGATTTCGAATTCTCGACGATCGCGCAGCGCTGCCCGGATCTCATCGACCGTATCCTGACCGTGAACGGTTGTTCGAAGGCTTATGCGATGACCGGCTGGCGCATCGGTTATGCCGGCGGTCCCGCCTGGCTGATCAAGGCGATGGGCAAGCTCCAGTCGCAGTCGACTTCGAACCCCTGTTCGATCGCGCAGGCGGCGGCTGCGGCCGCGCTCGGCGGGCCGCAGCAGTTTCTCGATGACCGCAACGCCGCGTTCCGGAAGCGCCGCGACATGGTGGTCGCGATGCTCAACGACGCGCCGGGCCTGTCGTGCCCGGTCCCCGACGGCGCCTTCTACGTCTATCCCGACGCCAGCGGCTGCATGGGCAAGAAGACCCCCGACGGAAAGCTGATCGACACCGACGAGGCACTGATCGACTATTTCCTCGACAGCGCACGTGTTGCGGCGGTGCATGGCGGCGCCTTCGGCCTGTCGCCGGCGTTCCGCGTCTCCTATGCGACGTCGGAAGCGGTGCTCAAGGAAGCCTGCGTGCGCATCCAGCAGGCGTGCGCGGCGCTAAGCTGAACCGCGGACAACAGGTCGGTTCACCCGATAGTAAGCCGTCTCCCTTAAGGGTGACGGCGATCACTGCACGATGGCAAGGGGCGCGCCATATCGTTCGGTGTAACCGGAGCTCCGGCTCCACCGTATAAGATGACATGCAAAAAAGAGGCTCCCATGGTTTCCCTTCTCCGCTCCGACTGGTTTTCGACCATGCTCGCCGGCTTCGCGATCGGCGGGCTGATCGTGATGATCCAGCATCCGGCGTTCGCGATGGCGCTGTGACGCCGCGGGTCCGCCCGCTCGTCGCCCTGCTCGCCGCGGCCGTCCTGTCGCAATGCGCGCCCGCGCAGGCCGAAAGCGTCGTCAAGCTCCCCGCCGCTGCCGTCGATCCTGCGGTCAAGACCAAGCGTGCGACGGCCGTTCTCGCGGGCGGCTGTTTCTGGGGCGTCGAGGGCGTCTTTTCCAACGTGAAGGGCGTGATCTCGGTCGAGTCGGGCTATCATGGCGGCAGCAGGGCGACCGCGAAATACGAGCTGACGCACGACGGCACCTCGGGCCATGCCGAGGCGGTGCGCATCGTCTATGACCCGACGCAGGTCAGCTATGGCACCCTGCTGCGCGTGCTGTTTTCGGTCGTTGCCGACCCGACGCTCAAGAACCGTCAGGGTCCCGACTCGGGCACCCAATATCGCGCCGCGATCGTTCCGATGGATGCAACGCAGCGGCAGGTGGCAACCGCCTATCTGGCGCAGATCGGCAAGGGGAAATATTTCGCGAAGCCGGTGATCGTGCCGATCGAAAGCTACAAGACCTTCTATCCGGCCGAAGCGAGTCACCAGAATTTCATGCGGCTGAACCCATCGAATCCCTACATCGTGCGATGGGATGCGCCGAAGCTCGCAGCCTTGAAGCGCCTCTATCCCGACCTTGTACGCAAGGTTCCGGCGCCCTGACCGGCAGAGGTTCCGCCGCTCACCGTGCGTCGGGAATCATTCGTCGCAAATCGCTGGCCCCTGCCGCCCGCCTGCGGGACCAATAGGCCGACCAAAGGGGTCGGGACGATGATGACGGCTGTAGCCGCGGGGTTTGAATGACGTTTCACTTTTCGGGCAGGCCGCTGCTCGGTTTGACGATTGGTGCCGCCTTGCTCGCGGGGTGCGTGAGCAGCGCGGCGATTGTGCCGCCGCCGCGTCAGGCGCAAGCGCCGCAAGGTTCGGGCGCCGTGACGGTGCCGATCGGGCAGCCGGTGCGCAACGCGGCCCCGCCGCGCGGGACGCTGGATCCCGGCTTCCGCCGCCCTGCGCCTGGCCTCAGCGATCGGATCTATGCGCTGTGGCGCGCCTATCCGGGCAGGGTTGGCATCGCGGTCCAGCGCATCGACGGCGAATGGGCGATCGCGCAGCGTGGCCCCGACCTGTTCCCTCAGCAGAGCGTTTCGAAGCTGTGGGTGGCGATGACGGTGCTCGACGCGGTGGACAACGGCCGGCTGAGCCTCGACCAGCGCGTGCGGATCGGTCCCGAGGATCTGGTCGTCTTCCACCAGCCGCTCGCCGCTCGCGTCCGCGCCGAGGGGAGCGTGACGATGAGCGTTCGCGACCTTATCGAGACCGCGATCACCCACAGCGACAATCTTGCGAACGACAGCCTGTTGCGCACCGTCGGCGGTCCCGAGGCGGTGCGCGCCTTTCTTCGCAAAAAGGATCTGGGCTCGATCCGCTTCGGCCCCGGCGAACGGCTGTTGCAGGCCGGCACCGCGGGGCTGACGTGGCAGCAGAGCTATTCGATCGGGCGCAATTTCCAGGCAGCTCGTGCCGCGCTGCCGCCCGCAACGCGCCGCGCGGCGATGGACAATTATCTGGCAAACCCGGTCGATGGCGCGAGCCCCTCGGCGATCGCGAGCGGCCTTACGCGGCTTGCGCGCGGGACATTGCTGTCGCCCGAATCGACCGATTATCTGCTCGGCGTGATGAGCCGGACCAAGAGCGGACCGAAGCGCCTCAAGGCCGGGCTCCCGGCCGGCTGGCAGTTTCTGCACAAGACCGGGACGGGGCAGGATCTCAACGGCACCACCGCGGGTTATAACGACATCGGCATCGCGACCGCGCCCGACGGCACGCGCTATGCGATCGTCGTGATGATGGGTAGTACGGCGTCGCCGATTCCCGCTCGTATGCAGCTCATGCAGGCGGTATCGGGCGCCGTTGCCGAATTTCATGGAAGATAGACGATGCGTTTTGCCATTCTGCCTCTGGTCGCCGCCACGCTGATGCTCGCGGGCTGCGCCACCCCCGAGGCGCGATTGCGCACCGGGCTCAATAATGCCGGGCTTTCCAAGGCGATGTCGGCGTGCATGGCCGAACGGATGGTCGACCGGCTGTCGCTCGTACAGCTTCGTCGCCTGTCGGCGCTGGGCAGCCTGAAGGAGAAGCGGCTCGGCGACCTGTCGTTCGACCAGTTCCTGCACAAGGTCCGCGCGCTCAAGGATCCCGAGATATTGACCGTGACGACCAGTTCGGCGGCGCTTTGCGCGCTGCGTTAACGACTTAGCCCGCGCTTTCGGCAGTCCAAGTTTTTCTGGACGCGGCAGGGGTAGCCTTGCCGCGCAACTTGTGCTTATGCGGCGCCATTCTTCTCCCCTTCCAGAGTCGAAAGGCCCGGCAGACCTCATGAACATCCACGAATATCAGGCGAAAGAACTGCTCGCGAAATTTGGCGTTGCCATCCCCAAGGGCATCGCCGCGATGAGCGTCGAGGAAGCTGTCGCTGCGGCGAAGCAGCTGCCCGGGCCGCTTTATGTCGTGAAGTCGCAGATCCATGCGGGTGGCCGCGGCAAGGGCAAGTTCAAGGAACTCGGCCCCGATGCGAAGGGCGGCGTCCGCCTGGCCAAGACGCTCGAGGAAGTCGAAAGCCACGCGCGCGAAATGCTCGGCAACACGCTGGTGACGATCCAGACCGGCGAAGCCGGCAAGCAGGTCAACCGCCTCTACATCACCGACGGCGCCGACATTAAGAAAGAATATTATCTCGCGCTGCTCGTCGACCGCGCATCGAGCCGCATCGCGGTCGTCGCCTCGACCGAAGGCGGGATGGACATCGAAACCGTTGCGCACAACACGCCCGAAAAGATCCACACGATCACGATCGACCCCGCGACCGGCCTGATGCCGCACCACGGCCGCAGCGTCGCCGCCGCGCTCGAACTTGAGGGCGATCTTGCGAAGCAGGCCGCGAAGGTTCTTGCCGGCCTCTATGATGCGTTCCTCGCGACCGATGCCGAGCAGATCGAGATCAACCCGCTCGCCGTCTGCGAAGGCGCGAACGGCGACGAACTGCTCGTCCTCGACGCCAAATTGGGCTTCGACGGCAATGCCATGTTCCGCCACAAGGATATCGCCGAACTGCGCGACCTGACCGAGGAAGACCCGGCCGAAGTCGAGGCGTCCGAATATGACCTCGCCTACATCAAGCTCGACGGCAACATCGGCTGCATGGTCAACGGCGCCGGCCTCGCGATGGCGACGATGGACATCATCAAGCTGAACGGCGCCTTCCCGGCGAACTTCCTCGACGTCGGCGGCGGCGCCAGCAAGGAAAAGGTCACGGCCGCGTTCAAGATCATCCTGAAGGACCCGGCGGTCGAGGGCATCCTCGTCAACATCTTCGGCGGCATCATGAAGTGCGACATCATCGCCGAGGGTATCGTCGCCGCGGCGAAGGAAGTGAACCTGTCGGTCCCGCTCGTTGTCCGCCTCGAAGGCACAAACGTCCAGCAGGGCAAGGACATCCTCGCCAATTCGGGGCTGCCGATCGTCGCGGCCAACGATCTGGGCGACGCGGCAAAGAAAATCGTCGCCGAGGTTGCCAAGGCTGCGTGATAAGAAACTAGACCCTCTCCCCTTGTGGGAGAGGGATGCGGAGAGTTGCGAGCTTGCTCGCTAGTCGAAGCCGGGTGAGGGGTATGCGAGCCAAAGGCTCGCGCGGAGCTTTGCTCCGCTCACCCTCATCCAAGTCCGCCTAATCGCCTGCGGCGATAAGGCTCCCTATCCTTCTCCCCTCAAGGGAGAAGGGGTTTGGGGACTGCTAGGTTGACGTTTACGTAAAGCGCAACTATGGCGCAGTGCACAATTTGCTGAGAGGAGCTTTTAAAGCCATGAAAATCCTCGTCCCCGTGAAGCGGGTGCTCGATTACAACGTGAAGCCGCGGGTGAAGGCCGACGGCACGGGCGTTGACCTCGCCAATGTGAAGATGTCGATGAATCCGTTCGACGAGATCGGGGTCGAAGAAGCGATCCGCCTCAAGGAAAAGGGCGTCGCGACCGAGATCGTCGCCGTTTCTGTCGGTCCGGCGAAGGCGCAGGAAACGCTGCGCACCGCGCTCGCGATGGGCGCCGACCGCGCGATCCTGGTGCAGACCGACGATGAGGTCGAGCCGCTCGCGCTCGCCAAGATCTTCAAGGCGATCGCCGATGCCGAAGCGCCCGGTCTCGTGATCCTCGGCAAGCAGGCGATCGACGGCGACAACAACCAGACCGGCCAGATGCTCGCCGCGCTCACCGGCTGGGCACAGGGCACCTTCGCCAGCGCGGTCAATGTCGAGGGCGATCATGTCAGCGTGACGCGCGAAGTCGACGGCGGTCTCGAAACGGTGAAGCTCAAGCTTCCCGCGATCGTCACCACCGACCTGCGTCTGAACGAGCCGCGCTATGCCTCGCTGCCGAACATCATGAAGGCGAAGTCGAAGCCGCTCGATACCAAGACCCCCGCCGACTACGGCGTCGACACGACGCCGCGCGTCAAGACGGTCAAGGTGTCCGAACCGCCCGTCCGCTCGGCGGGCGTCAAGGTCGCCGATGTCGATGAACTGGTTGCCAAGCTGAAGGCGATGGGAGTGCACTCATGAAAACGCTCGTTTGGGTCGAACATGACGGTAGCGCCGTCAAGGATGCCACGCTCGCCGCGGTGACCGCTGCGTCGAAGCTTGGCGAAGTCCACCTGCTCGTCGCGGGCGAGGGCGTCGGCGGTGTCGCCAGTGCCGCCGCGCAGATCGCGGGCGTCCAGAAGGTGCATGTCGCCGACAACGCCGCTTTCGGTCACAACCTGCCCGAAAATATCGCGCCGCTCGTCGCCGAGCTGATGGCGTCGCACGACGCCTTCGTCGCGCCCGCCACGACCACCGGCAAGAATATCGCGCCGCGCGTTGCCGCGCTGCTCGACGTCATGCAGATTTCGGAAATCCTGTCGGTCGAGGGTCCGAAGACCTTCACCCGCCCGATCTACGCCGGCAACGCGATCGCGACCGTCGAATCGTCGGATGCCAAGCTCGTCCTGACCGTTCGCGGCACGGCCTTCGAAAAGGCTGCCACCTCGGGCGGCTCGGGCGCGGTCGAAGCCGTTTCGGCTGGCGGCGACGCCGGTATCTCGAGCTTCGTCGGCGCCGAGATCGCCAAGCAGGATCGCCCAGAGCTCACCTCGGCCAAGATCATCGTGTCGGGCGGCCGCGCGCTGGGTTCGAGCGAGAAATATCAGGAAGTCATCGTCCCGCTCGCCGACAAGCTCGGCGCCGCGCTCGGCGCCAGCCGCGCTGCGGTCGACGCGGGCTATGTCCCCAACGACTATCAGGTCGGCCAGACCGGCAAGATCGTCGCCCCCGAAGTCTATTTCGCGATCGGCATCTCGGGTGCGATCCAGCATCTCGCGGGCATGAAGGATTCGAAGACGATCGTCGCGATCAACAAGGACGAGGACGCGCCGATCTTCCAGGTCGCCGACTTCGGCCTCGTCGCCGATCTGTTCAATGCCGTTCCCGAACTGACCGGCAAGATCTAACCGTCCGCCCATATGGCCGGCAACCATCCCGGGGTGCCCGGACTGGGCGATGCACCGTTCAACGCCGGTGGTCGCCGGTCCGCGCGCCCCGGAGCCGGGCGCGAGGTCGATGATGACGACAATGGCCTCGGCGACGACGAGGTCCACGGGCGCGCTCTCGTCCTCGCGAGCGTCGCGCGCGACGCGCGGCTCAACAAGAAATTCCTGCTACTAATCACGCTGTCGGCCGCGATCGCAACGCTCGGCCTTCTGCAGAGCTCGACGGCGGTCGTCATCGGCGCGATGCTCGTATCGCCGCTGCTTGGTCCGATCATGGGTATCGGGTTTGGCCTTGCGACGCTCGAAAGCAACCTGATCAAGCGTTCCCTGGTGACGATGGCGGCGGGCATGGCGGTCGCCATCCTCGTCGCGATGTTCCTCATCTGGCTGTCGCCGATCCGCGACGTCACCCTCGAACTGCGCGCTCGGACACAGCCGACGCTGCTCGACCTCGGTGTCGCGGTCGTCGGCGGCATTGCTGGCGTCTATGCGATCATGCGCAAGCTGTCGGGGGTGATGGTCGGTGTGGCCATCGCGACCGCACTGGTTCCGCCGCTGTCGACCGTCGGTTTCGGGCTGGCGACCGGCCGCTTCGACTTTGCGCTGGGTGCGGCGTTGCTGTTCCTCACCAACACGCTTGCGATCGCCTTTGCCGCGACGATCGTGGCGCGAATCAACAAATTCGGACCATCGTTGACGCCGCAGCATACGGCGATGCAGGTCGCCGGCATCGTCACGACGCTGGGCATATTGTCGATCCCGCTCGCGCTGACGCTCAACAGCCTTGCGGGCGAGGTGCGCGCCCGATCGATCGTGCAAACCGAACTCAGGTCGCTGCTCGACGAAAACGATCGCGTCGACAGCCTCAACGTCCGGATGGAGCGTGACGCGATTGCTATCGACGGCGTCGTGCTTGTCGATCGTTATGCCGCAAGGCTCGACACGCAACTCGCAGCGAAAGTTCACGGCGAACTCGATCGCAATGTGCGCGTCAGCATCGTCCAGCTGAGGCAGCAGACGAATGCCGCAGTGCAGGTCGAAGAGCAGCTCAATCGCCGCCTTGCGACGCTCGAACGGCGCGAGGAGGACAGCCGCGCGATCCTCGCGGGACTGACGGTCGGTGAATTGCTGCCGCGCGAGCGGGTGCTGATCGACGCGCAGGCGCGCCGCGTGATCGTCCAGCGCGACCGCGAGGCCGAAGGCGAACAGGTTGCCGCGGCGATTGACCGGATCATGGCGTCGGTGCAGGCGGGTTATCCGCAATGGCTGATCCAGAACGGCGATCTGACCGCCGCGAAAACGCCCGCTGCGGAACCAGCGACGACCGAATAGCCTTTCCCGCAAACCTATTCGGGTTGACCCATCCTGTCCGATGCCATGTGGTGCGCGCCGATCCGCGACGAACCGCGGCGACGGCGGAGAGACGATATGCGCGGCAAGCGACTGGCAATGGCGCTGGCGATGACGATGGCGTGTGCGGCGTCGGCGGCGATCGCGCCGCCGCTGCAAGCGCGGCCGGCACCGGCCGAGGCGCTGACGATCGACGAGACGCGGATAGACACCGCCCTGAGACATATGGTCGACAGCGGCCGCGCCGCGGGGGCTTCGGCGCTGATCTGGCGGGATGGCAAGGAGGTTTATTTCGGCAGTGCCGGTATGGCCGACCGCAAGGCCGGGCGGCCGATGCGCCGCGATACGATCGCGCAGATCTTCTCGATGACCAAGCCGGTGACCGGGGTTGCCCTGATGCAGCTCTGGGAACGGGGCAGGTTCCACCTTGACGACCCGCTGGCGAAATATTTCCCCGAATATGCGGCCATGCGCGTCTATGCGGGCCGCGATGCGGCGGGCCAGCCGATCTATGTCCCTGTCGAGCGTCCGATCACGATCCGCGACGTCATGCGCCACACGGCGGGTTTCGCCTATGGTCCGGGGCCGACTCCGGCGCACGACGCCTATGTCGCCGCCGACCCGCTCGCCCTGACGATCGGGCTTCCCGAGATGAACCGCCGCCTCGCCGGGGTCCCGTTGCTCTTCCAGCCGGGGAGCCAGTGGAGCTACAGCATCGGCGTCGATGTGCAGGCGGCGCTGGTCGAGAAACTGTCGGGCCAGCCTTTCGCCGACTATGTCCGCGAGCATATCTTCGAGCGGCTGAAGATGACCGACACCGCGTGGCGCCAGCCCGACGCACGCCTGCCGCGCTTCGCGGCGATGAACGTCAAGCAGGACGGTAAGCTCGGACAGATGCCCGATGCCGAGGCGCGGACGCTCAATTTTCAGGACCACGCGCTGACGCCCGGCGGTTTCGGGCTCGCCTCGACGCTCGACGATTATCAGCGGTTCGCGCGGATGCTGCTGAACGAAGGCGAACTCGACGGTGCGCGCATCCTCCAGCCTTCGACGGTGAAGCTGATGTCGACCGACCAGCTCGACCCCGCGATCGCCGAGCGGCTGTGGCTCCCCGAAAAGGGCGCGGTCGGCTTCGGCCTGGATTTCGCGGTGCGCAAGCGGCCGCCGCAGACACCTGGGGAAAATCGCGGCGCTGTCGGGGAATTTTTCTGGGACGGCGCGGCCTCGACCTTGTTCTGGGTCGATCCGGTGAACAAGCTGACCGCGGTCTTTTTCGTCCAGACGATGCCCTATGACGGCACGCTCCACCGCGATTTCCGCGCCGCGGTCTATGGTGCGGATTACAAGGGGCCACCAGGCGACTGACGCTGTCATGCTTTTGTCATGTCGCTGGCCTTGAGCGGGCCGAGGAGATTGTGACGATGCCCCAGCCCGACAAACGCATGCTGCTTGCCGAAGGCCTGGCGGCGGGCGACGACGATGCGCTGCTCCACGCGCGGCTGGTCGAAGCGGGCGTGTCGGCGGCGGCGGCGAAGTACGAGGTCGACCGGCTGGCGAAGGATCCGATGGCGGCGATGCTGCGGCAGCAGGCGGCGCGGATGGCGAAGCAGGGCTGGCTGTTTGCGAACCAGCAGCGCCTCGCGTTCGAGGCCGAGGGCGGCTTCGCGCTCGATATGCTCGACAAGCCCGACACCGAATTATTTTACCGGCATTATTACGAGGCGAACCGGCCCGCGAAGCTGACCGGTATCATCGACCATTGGCCCGCGCTGACGTGCTGGTCGCTCGATCATTTCGACGCGGTCGCGGGCAACAACGTGGTCGAGGCGCAGGTCGAACGCGAGCGCGATCCGGACTATGAACTCGACAAGGACGACCATCGCCGCCTCGTCCGCTTCGGCGAACTGATCGACTGGCTGCGCAAGGACGAGGCGAGCAACGACATCTATCTGACCGCCTACAACAGCGGCAACAATGCCGCGGCGCTCGCGCCCTTGTGGGAAGATATGGCGCCGATTGCGCTGCTGGACGACAGGCGTGAGCGCGACGGCTTCTTCTGGCTCGGGCCGCGCGGCACGCTCACGCCGTGGCACCATGATCTCACGAACAATCTCCTCGTGCAGGTGATCGGCCGCAAAAGCGTGCGCATGGCGCCGCCCTGGGCCTTCGCGCGGATGCGCAACAGCCGCCACTGCTTCTCCGACTGGGGCAATGATCCGCTACCTGCGGGCGAAGGCGATGGCGCGACGCCGCCGGTCCTCGAAACGATCATCGGGCCCGGCGAAGGTATCTTTCTGCCGGTCGGCTGGTGGCACCAGGTCGAAGCGCTCGACCTATCGGCGAGCATGAGCTTCACCAGCTTTCGCCGACCCAATGCGCATGTCGAGGACTATCGGTCGTGGGGGGCGATCGGATGAGCGCTCCGCCGCGCCGCAAGCGGTTGCGCGCGCGAAGTTTTTCAGCATAGATTGACGACATGGCGCGCGCGAGGTGGACGATTGGAGCGGGGCTGCTCGCGGTGGCGAGCCCCGTATGGGCATCCAGCCGCGATGAACCCGTGGTGCTGGAACCGACGTCGCAATGGAACGTCAACTATGGCGCCGATTTCTGCCGCCTGACCCGCAAGTTCGGGACGGGCAAGGACGAGATAGTCATGCTTCTGGATCGCTACGCCCCCGGCGATTCCTTCCGTCTGATGCTGATCGGCGCCCCGACAGACGCGGCCAAGCAGCCTGGCACGGCAAAACTGCGTTTTGGATCGGCCTTCGCCGAACAAGAAGTCCAATTCGCGTCGGGCTTGTGGGGCGACAATATGCCGGCGTGGATCTTCACCGGTCCGATGCGCATTCGCCCCCGGACCGCGGACGAACAGCAGCGCTACGAAAAGGCCCGCGACCTCTACGGGACCGATGTGACGGGCGGGGAAATCACCGAAGCCGAAGAGGCGATGGTCACCGAAGTGCATATCGGCAGGCCGCTTCGTTCGCCCTATCTCTTGCGAACCGGATCGATGCGGCCCGCCTTCGCAGCGCTGCGCGCCTGCACCGACGAATTGATCACCCATTGGGGTATCGATGTCGCGCGCCACAAGGATCAGTCTATACCGCCCAAACCGGTCAATTCGCCCGCGCGCTGGGCGACCTGGCAGGACTACCCGTCGACCATGCTCGCGAACGGCAAGCAGGGGATCGTTCATTTTCGCCTTACCGTGGGCGAAGACGGCAAACCGACGGCCTGCCACATCCAGCAGTCAACGCGGCCAAAGGATTTCGACGACGCGGTGTGCAAGGCGATGATGCGCCGCGCCCGCTTCGAACCCGCCCGGGACAAGGATGGAAAGCCCCTGATGTCCTATTATATCAATTCGGTGCGTTTCTCGATGTAGCGAGGGCGTCGGTCCTCGAAGGGCAGGGAATGGGTGTCGCACCCCGATGTGCCGCGGCTTCGAGGAGCCGTATCACCGCTTCGTCACAAACTGGGTGCGCAGGACGAGGCCTCCGATGCCTTCGTGGCGACAGCCGATTTCCTCTGGATTGGCGGTCAGCCGGATCGACTTGACCACCGTCCCGACCCTGATAGTCATCGTCGTCGCTGGTCATCGTCCCGCGCCGGTGCCTCATCCCGGTTTGCGGAACCGCAGCGTGAACTGGTCGGTCTTGCCGCGAATGGCCGGGTCGAACACGTTGGCGGTAAGCGGATCGGCCGTCTGTTTGTAAAGATCGCTGGATGCGTCCAGCTTGAATCCGGCCTCGGTCAGCGCCGCGACCACCGCCGCCTTGTCGATGCGGTGGAGGCTGTCCGACAGCGTCGTCCCGGTGCCGGCGGCGGCGCTATGGTCGACGACGATCAGCGTCCCGCCGGGCTTCAGTGCCGCGAACAGCGCCGCGCTTGCCTTGGCGCCCGTGCCTGCGGGGAAGGGCTTGAGGTAAAGGTCGTGGAAATTCTGGACGGTGATGATCGCGTCGAGGGGTTCGGGGAACGCCGGCGCCGCGAACGGCCCCGCGACCGAATCGACATTGGCATAGGCGGCATCGATCGCAGCCTGATCGTCGCCATATTGCTTCTTGAACGCGATGAACTCGGCGGGCTGGAAGGCATAGACCTTGCCCGCGGGGCCGACTGCACCCGCGAGGATGCGGGTCAGATAACCGCCGCCCATCACGAAATCGCCGACCTTTTGCCCCGGCTTGATCCCGGCAAAGGCGAGCAGCTCCGCGGGTTTGCGCGCCGCGTCGCGCTCGCGGTCGGCGGCCGGGCGCGCCGGGTCGGCGAGTGCGGCCTTGGTGTCGGGGGCAGGGGCCTGTTTCGCAGCGACCGGCGGAGCGGCGAGGGCAAGCAGGATGGCAAGGGTCAGCGGGCGGATCATGGCATCGACTCCTTATGGTTTGTTGCGACATCATAGCGCCCTGGAACGCGTCCGGCGCCATAATTTGCACATCCTGATTTTGGTGATAGGTTTCACCTAGAAACCAAATAGCCGGGAGAGTCGGGATGCATGATCTGGTGATACGCGGCGGCACCGTCGTCGACGGAACGGGCGGCGCGCCTTTCGTTGCGGATGTCGCGGTGGCGGGCGATCGCATCGTCGCGATCGGCCGGAATCTCGGCCCCGCACGCGAGGAAATCGAAGCGACCGGCAAGATCGTTACCCCCGGCTTCGTCGACGTCCACACCCATTATGACGGGCAGGCGACCTGGGACGCCGAAATGGCGCCGTCGAGCTGGCACGGCGTCACCACCGTCGTCATGGGCAATTGCGGCGTCGGCTTTGCGCCCGCGCGGCCCGACCGCCACGACTGGCTGATCAGCCTGATGGAGGGCGTCGAGGACATCCCCGGCACCGCGCTCGCCGAGGGCATGTCGTGGGATTGGGAGACCTTCCCCGAATATATGGACGCGCTCGAAAAGCTGCCGCGCACCGTCGACGTCGCGTGCCACGTCCCGCACGGGGCGGTGCGTGCTTATGTGCTCGGCGACCGCGAAAAGCCCGGCGCGATCCCGACCGCCGAGGATATCGCGGAAATGTCGCGCATCGTCGAGGAGGGCGTGCGCGCGGGGGCACTCGGCTTCTCGACCAGCCGCACCGTGCTGCACAAATCGATCGACGGCGAACTCGTCCCCGGCACCACCGCGACCGCTGAAGAGCTGGTCGCGATCGGCCGCGCGATGGGCCGCGTCGGCTATGGCGTGTTCGAAATGGCGAGCGACATGAAGCGCGAATGGAACGAGTTTCAGTGGATGGGCGATCTCAGCCGCGAAACCGGGCTTCCCGTGACCTTCGCCGCGCTCCAGTCGATCGCCAAGGAGCTGCCGCTCGAAGAGCAGATCGAGGAAATGCGCAAACAGAATGCGACCGGCGCGAACATCGTCGCGCAGATCGCGCTGCGCGGCAATGGCATCATCATGGCGTGGCAGGGAACGGTGCATCCTTTCCGCTTCAAGCCGGCATGGAACGAGATCATCGACCTGCCGTGGGCCGAGCAGCTTTCTAAGCTGAAAGACCCGGCGTTCAAGAAGCGCATGATCGAAGAGGAGAATGTCTGGCCTGAAAGCGACATCCTCGATTTCCTGAAAATCGTCGCGCTCGGCTGGCCGGTGCAGTTCGAAATGGACCCCGACTTCAACTATGAGCCCAAGATGGACGAAAGCATTGCCGCGCGTGCCGCGGCGGCGGGGGTCTCGCCTGACGAATATGCCTATGATCTGCTGATGAAGGACGACGGCAAGGGTTTCATCTACTTCCCAATCCTCAACTACCGCGACGGCAACCTCGATTTCCTCGAGGATTTGCAGGCGGCGGACGACACCGTGAACAGCCTTTCGGACGGCGGCGCGCACTGCGGCACGATCTGCGATGCGGCCTCGCCGACCTTCATGCTCCAGCACTGGGTCCGCGACCGAAAGGGAAACCGCATCGCCCTTGAACACGCAATCAAGCGCCAGTGCCGCGACACTGCGATGCTCTATGGCCTCGAAGATCGCGGGGTGCTGGCGCCGGGCTATCTCGCCGATTTGAACGTCATCGACATGGAGGCGCTGAAGCTTGGCAAGCCCTGGCTCGCTTTCGACTTGCCGGCGGGCGGCAAGCGCCTGCTGCAAAAGGCCGACGGCTATGTTGCGACGATCAAGTCGGGGGTCGTCACCTTCAAGGACGGCAAAATGCAGGGCCCGACCCCGGGCGGTGTCATCCGCGGTCCGCAGCAAGTCGAGCTGGCGATGGCGGCGGAGTGATGCGGGCGGTCCGGCTTCGCGCGCCTGCCTCGCTCGACAATCTGACGCTCGCCGATCTTGCCGACCCCGGCGATCCGGGGCCGGGCGAGATTCGCGTGCGGCTCGCGGCCTCGTCGCTCAATTTCCACGATTTTGCGGTCGTCGCGGGGATGATCCCTACGATCGACGGGCGCATCCCGATGTCCGACGGGGCGGGAACCGTCGAGGCGGTGGGTGAGGGCGTGACCGATTACAAGGTCGGCGACGGCGTCGTTTCGCTCTTCTTCCCCGGTTGGGACGACGGCGACGCGCCATCGATGAGCGCCTTGACCAACGTGCCCGGTGACAGCACCGACGGCTATGCGCGCGACGTGGTGGTGACGCCGCAGCATTGGTTTACCCGCACACCGACAGGCTGGTCGGCCGCCGAGGCCGCGACGCTGACCTGTGCGGGGCTGACCGCGTGGCGTGCGCTGTTCGTCGACGGTGTTACCTTGCCGGGCTCGACCGTTCTGGTGCAGGGCAGCGGCGGGGTGTCCGTGTTCGCGCTGCAATTCGCCAAGGCGGCAGGTGCGCGGGTGATCGCGACAAGCTCGTCCGACGCGAAGCTCGATCGGCTGAAGGCGCTCGGCGCCGACGCGTTGATCAATTACAAGGACGTCCCGGAGTGGGGCGCCAGGGCGCTCGAACTCACCGGCGGGCGCGGTGTCGATACGGTGGTCGAGATCGGCGGTGCCGGGACGCTCGACCAATCGATGGTCGCGACGCGCGTCGGCGGCCATGTCGCCTTGATCGGCGTGCTTACGGGGATTGTCGGGCCGGTGAAAACCGCGCTGCTGATGAGCAAGAATCTGCGCGTGCAAGGGCTGACGGTCGGCAGCCGCGCGCAGCAACTCGCGATGATCGCGGGGGTCGAGGCGAACGGCATCCGTCCGATCCTCGACCAGCATTTCCCGCTCGAAAATCTCGCCGACGCGTTCCGGCATCAGGCGGCGAACGCGCATTTCGGCAAGATCATCGTCGATATCTAGGGTCCTGACCCTAGCGGCTCAACGCCCGAGCAAATCCGAAGGCAGGGTCGGTTCGCTGACGATCTTCGCCATGCGCCGCCACATCTCGTCGCGGCTCGGCCTGCCGCGCTCGACATAGGCGCGGACCATCGTCTCGCCGAGGCCGTAGTTGATCACATAGCTGCGATATTGTTCCGTGAAGCGAACCGACTGGTCGGCGCGTTCGGGCGAGACGAGCATATATTTCCGGGTAAGCGCAACCGCCGTCGCGCGGTCGATCTCGCCATCGAGATATTGCTGCGCGATCGTCAGCCGCGCCCCCGAAGCGCGTTTGATCGCCGACAGCAATTGCCAGTAGCGGTCGTCGGATGGTACGGGAATCTCGGCGATCGGCATCAGCACGTCGCGCTCGGTGTCGGCCTTGCTGGTCCCTGGAAAGGCAAGGTCGATGCCGTAGTTGGCGCTGCCCTCTGCGATCAGGCTCTGCGGGCTGTAGAGCGGATAGACGCTGAACTCGCTCCAGCCGCGCCTCTTCGCCAGCCCTTCCTCGAGCTTCATGTTGAGCAGATGATGGCCGGGATAACCCTCGTGGCAACCGAGGTCGAGCGCGCGCGACAGGCGGATCGGCAGGTCGGTGTTGACCTGGATCAGGCTGTGATAGCCGCCCTGGTAATAATTATAGCCGCTCCAGCTCTTGCCGGTGACGAATTCGAGGCGGAAGCTCTCGCCCGCGGGCATCGGAATATGCGCGGCGCTGCGGCCGCGACAGCGTGCGATTGCGGCGTCGAAGACCTTCTGCAGCCGCTGCTTCGGTATGGTGAAGCGGTCGAGATAGGCCTCGACCCGCGTCGCGAGCGGTCCCTCGCCGGGAACCAGCGCCTCGATCCTGGCAAGTTCAGCGTCATAGGTTTCGAGCGGTTTCAGCTTCGGGCGGACGCCGAACAGCCGCTCCGCCTCGTCGGCGAAGGCGAAGCGCGTGCCTTGCATCATCATCAGCCGCGCTTCGGCGGCGCGAAGCTGCGCGCGCAGGAAGGCGGCGCGGCGGCGGTCGAGCGGATCGGAGAGCCGCCGCGCTGCGGCATCGGTCCGCGCCATCAGGTCGCGCGTCGCGGCGAGCAGCGCATCCTTTTCGCGCGGCGCCGCCTCGGCCGCCTTTTGAAGGTCGGGCGGGCCGTAATAGGCGTCGATATAGCCGTCCTCGTGCGTCCCGATCTCAAGCGTCAGGCGCAGATAGTCGGCCGCGATGGCATCGAGGGCTTGCGACGCGTCGGGGCCGCGCCGGACATCGAGTGACGCGATCCCCGCTTCATTCGCGGGACGCGGCGGCGCATCGACCGCGCACGATCCCAAGGGGGCGGCGAGGAGGAGAAGGAGGAGCCTGCGCATCAGGTCGCGGCCGGTTCCTTCCTGTCCGACGTATCGCGCACATCGCCATCGGCGGCAATTTCCGCGTTCGTCTCGCTTTCGATCGCGTCATGGTCGGGATGCGGCGGTGCAAGGCGCAGCAGGGCGAAGCCCGAGAGCGCGGCGACCAGCGACCCCATCAGGATGCCGATCTTCGCTTCCTCGACCAGCGCCGCATCGCCGGGGAAGGCGAGCCCGCCGATGAACAGGCTCATCGTGAAGCCGATGCCGCACAGAATCGCGACCGCATAGACCTGCAGCCAGGTCGCGCCGCGCAGACGCCCGGCGATGCCGAGCTTCACGGCGAGCCAGACGCTGCCGAAGATGCCGAGCTGCTTGCCGAGGAACAGCCCTGCCGCGATGCCCAGCGGCAGCGGCGCGAACATCTGCTCGGGACCAAGGCCGCGGACATCGACCCCGGCGTTGGCGAAGCCGAAAAGCGGGACGATCGCGAAGGCAACCCAGGGATGCAATCCGTGCTCCAGCCGGTGCAGCGGCGACGCTTCGCTGTCGGGCGCGCCCGGCGTCCGCTCGAAGGGAATCGCCATAGCGGCGAGCACGCCCGCGATGGTCGCGTGGACGCCCGACAGCAGCATCGCGTACCAGAGGATCAGGAAGGCGACGAGGTAGAGCGCGAGGCTCTTCACTCCCAGGCGGTTCATCGCGAACATCACGCCGAGAATCGCCGCCGCCGCGCCGAGCGCGACGAGGTGGATCTTGGCGGTATAGAAGAGCGCGATGATCGCCACCGCGCCCATATCGTCGACGATCGCCACGGTGATGAGGAACAGCTTGAGCGAGGTCGGTGCGCGTTTGCCGAGCAGGGCGAGCACGCCCATCGCGAAGGCGATGTCGGTCGCGGCGGGAATCGCCCAGCCCTGCGCGAGGCCGGGCGTCGCGCCGGCAAAGGCCAAATAGATCGCGGCCGGGGCTGCCATGCCGGCAGCCGCGGCAACCATCGGCAGGATCCGCCGGCCCCATGTCGCGAGCCGTCCGTCGACGAACTCGCGCTTGATCTCCAGCCCGACGAGCAGGAAGAAAATCGCCATCAGCCCGTCGTTGATCCACAGATGCACCGTCATCGGACCGAGCTTGTCGGTCAGGACCGGCCCCGTCACGGCGTGGATGAGATGATTATAGGTCTCTGCGAATGTCGAATTTGCAACAATCATCGCCATTATGGCGGCGAAAATCAGCAGCATTCCTCCCGCGCTTTCACTCTCCAGAAAGTCGCGAAGGGCGGATCGAGGGGCGGATTTACTGGACATTCGGGAAAATACCGGATCGCTTTCAAGGGGTTTGACCCCGCTTTCCTAGCGACCGTGGGGGCGTCCGTCACCCTTTACAAAAATTGTGTCGATATTACCGAATGACGCCGGCCGATGGCGGGGCGCCATCGAGAAGGGGCGACGCGCGGGGTGGAGCTGTCGATCGCATCGCTGGAGTGGCTGGTGCTGGGCGCCGGTCGCGAACTGATGCTGTTTGCATCGGTCGGCATCCTGCTGTTCGGGATTGACGACCTGCTCTTCGACGGTCTGTGGATCGCGACGAACGGCCGCGACCGACTAGTCGATCTCGGTGTGGACAAGGAGCAGCCGCTCGCCGGAAAGTTGGCGATCTTCATTCCGGCCTGGAAGGAGGCGGCGGTTCTGCCGACGACGCTGTTGCGCTCGCTGGCGGCCTGGGGTGACGATGATTTTCGCATCTATATCGGCTGTTATCCCAACGACGCGGCGACGTTGCTCGCGGTGTCGCCGCTGGCGGCATCCGACCCGCGGCTCCGCCTGGTGATCGGCGCCGCTGACGGCCCCACGACGAAGGGCGACAATCTCAACCAGATGTGGGCCGCACTGTGCGCCGACGAGCGTGCCGAGGGGTTTCGCGCCCTGGGCGTCATTCTGCACGATGCCGAAGACCATGTGCATCCTCACGAACTCGCTCTCTATCGCCGCACCCTCGACGGCAATGCGATGGTCCAGATCCCGGTCGTGCCCTTTGTCGATCAGGGGGCAACCTGGATCGGGGGTCATTATTGCGACGAGTTTGCGGAAGCGCATGGCAAGGAGGTCGTGCTTCGTTCGCGGCTGGGCCTCCCGATCCCATCGGCAGGCGTCGGCTGCGCGTTGGCCCGCAGCACCGTTGCCCTGCTGGCGATCGAGCGCGGCGGTGATCCCTTTCGGCCGGACAGCCTGACCGAGGATTATGAGCTGGGCATGCTGATCGGCGCCTATGGCCTGTCGGCCCGCTTCGTCGATGCGATCGGACCGGACGGGGATCGAATAGCGTCGCGCGGGGCGTTCCCGATCACGGTAGAAACCGCAGTACGGCAGAAGTCTCGGTGGATTGCAGGTATCGCGCTTGCGGCCTGGGATTCGCTCGGTTGGATCGGCCAGATACGCAGCATACAGGATGGCGGACGTCCCAATATCTGGCTGACGCGCTGGATGCTGTGGCGCGACCGGCGCGCGCCCTTGGCCGCGATCGTGCTGCTGACGGCCTATGTCGCGTTGGTTCTGACGACGCTGGGCGTTGCGGGGACGCAGTGGCTGGGATGGGCCATGCCGACGCCGGGACAGGCGATCCGTACGCTGTTCCTGGTCAACGCGGTGGTTCTGCTCTGGCGGCTTGGCATGCGCGGATATTTCACTGCCCGCTGGTACGGGCCTCGGCAGGCGCTGCAGGCGCTGCCGCGCGCCTTTCTCGGCAATGTCATCGCGATACTCGCCGCGCGCCGGGCGGCTTCGCTCTATTGGACCATGCTCCGATCGGGCAAGGTCGTGTGGGACAAGACCGAACATTTCCATCGCGCGCCGCTGACCGAGCCGCTGCCATCGCGAGCGACCGAGTGATCGTCGGCGCCAACGTCTTGCTGCCGGCCGGAACCGAAGCGCGAGCGTTTCGATTTTTGGCGCTGTGTCTGGTTGGGTGGATCGGCGTTCGAGCTTTGGCGCTGTGGGGTGCCGCTGTCCCGATGGCCGCGCCCGCGGGCGTAGGGTCCGCGTGGGTGCCTCCACCGCCCGCCTTGGCTGCGCCGCTCCCTCCGTTCGTCACGTCCGCCCGCGCCGGAGACCGACCGCTGGCGCGCCAGGCCCTTGGCATGTCGGTGCCGCCCTCGATGCTGGCAAGCCGTCAAGGCGCCCGGCGCGCCTTCGCGGTCGGCGACGATGACCGGCGTGGAGAGGATCCCTCGCTGGTCGGCGGCGGCAATCGTCACAGCTTACGCTTGGCTTTGATGGCACGCTTGTTCCCGTCGGCCAGTCAGTCGAGCGCGGCCTTTCCCGGCCGTGAAAGCCTGTGGGCGGCCGCGGCGCCCGCCGCGGCCGCAACGCCAGGCTATGCGGAGCCCTTCTGGATGAACCGGCGGCTCGGTGGCTGGTCGCTGGGAAGCTGGATCTATCTGCGCGAAGGATCCGATCGGACGCCGGGCAATATCGTGGCGGGCGGTCAACTGGGGGGCTCGCAGGCCGGGATGCGGCTGGCCTACGGCTTTGGAGATGCCGGGCGCGTGCGCGCCTATGGCCGGGCGACGGTGGCGATTGAACAGCCGCGCCAGCGCGAGGCCGCGTTCGGCGTGGCTTTCGCGCCGGTCCGGCGCTGGCCGGTCGATATCGCGGTGGAGCAACGCGTTGCGCTTGGCGACCAAGGGCGGACGGCGCTCGCCGCGCTGGCGAGCGGTGGCGTGGGCGATGTTCCGGTAGCAGGCGCGTTCCGGCTCGAGGCCTATGCCCAAATGGGCGTGGTCGGCCTCAACCGCCGTGACGGCTTTGCCGACGGGGCCGTCGTGATCGATCGCCGGTTGGGCAAGGACGAGCGGTCTCCGCTGCGCCTCGGCGCGCTGGCGGCTGGAGCGATCCAGCCCGGCGCGTCGCGCGTCGATGTAGGGCCGCGATTGACCGTAAAGCTTCCAGACGTCGGGCAGGGCGCTCGGATCGCTCTCGACTGGCGGCAGCGGGTGGCCGGCAATGCGCGCCCCGAAAGCGGCGTTGCGCTGACGCTGGCGGCCGATTTCTGACGTCGGGAAATTTAGCTGGTTCATCCGATTCCCCGGCGATGAAAAATGCTCTAGGGTTTCGGGACTCGGCGCAGTTTTACGCCGCAGACGCATGTTTCGGGGCCCATGGATCTCTACCTCCCAGTCGCCAATCTGTCGGTCAACGCGCTGGTCATCATCCTGCTCGGCGGCGGGGTCGGCTTTCTGTCGGGGATGTTCGGGGTCGGCGGCGGTTTCCTGACGACACCGCTGCTGATCTTCTATGGCATCCCGCCGACGGTCGCTGCGGCATCAGCGGCGACGCAAGTGACCGGCGCCAGCGTGTCGGGCGCGCTCGCACATTTCGAGCGTGACGGGGTCGATGTGCGGATGGGCGCGGTGCTGATTGCCGGGGGCCTGCTCGGCTCGCTGATCGGCGCGGGGCTGTTCGAACTCCTCACCGCCTGGGGCCAGATCGATACCGCGATCAATATCCTCTATGTCGTGCTCCTCGGCTCGGTCGGCGGGCTGATGGCGCGCGAGGCCTGGGGCGCTCTCCGCGCCGCGCGGGCCGGATTGCCTGCTCCCGCCAGAAAGCGGCGTCACCATCCGATGGTCGCCAACCTGCCGCTGCGCTGGCGTTTCTATCGCTCGGGCCTTTATATCTCGCCGCTCGCGCCGCTGATCCTCGGGATGCTGGTCGGCATATTGACGATGCTGCTTGGCGTCGGCGGCGGTTTCATCATGGTCCCGGCGATGCTCTATCTGCTCGGCATGGGGACGCAGGTCGTGGTCGGCACCTCGCTGTTCCAGATCCTGTTCGTGACGATCGCGACGACGATGGTCCACGCGATGACGACGGGCGCGGTCGATATCGTCCTCGCCGGTTTGCTGCTGCTCGGCAGCGTCACCGGGGCGCAGTTCGGCGCGCGCTTCGCGCAGAAGGTGAAGCCCGAATATCTGCGCATGGCGCTCGCGGCGATCGTGTTGCTGGTGGCGGCGCGGATGGCCGTGGGGCTCTTCATCCGCCCCGACGAAATCTATACGGTGCAATGAGGCTCGCACTCGCCTCGATCCTTGGTTTCGCGCTGTTCGCGGCGGTTCCGGCGCAGGCCGCCGATCCGCGGCTCGTCCCCGACGTGTCGAGCCGCGCGATCGACATCCAGTACAGCTTTACCGGCGAGGAATTGCTGCTGTTCGGCGCGATCCTCTATCCGGGCCAGCGCCTCCCCGACGACCGCGCCGATATCGTCGTCGTGCTGAAAGGACCGGTGCGTCCGATCGTGCTTCGCGAAAAGCGCCGCGTCGCGGGCATCTGGGTTAACGCGAACAGCATCCGCCTTCGCACGTCGCCGGGCTTCTATGCAATCGGTTCGTCGCGGCCGATCGACAAGCTGGTCGACGAACGCACCGCCGCGATCTTCGAGCTCGGCCTCGACAATCTGTCGATGTCGCCGGCCGGCTTTTCGGAGGCGCGCAAGCTCGCCCGCTTCGAGAGCGGGCTGATCGACCTCTATCGGCGGAGCGGACTCTTCTATGAGAATCCCGGCGCGGTCGAGATTACGGAAGGCGTGCTCTATCGCGCGCGCATCCCGGTTCCGGCGCGCGTGCCGGTGGGCACCTATCGCGCCGAAACCTATCTGATCAGCCGCGGCCGCGTGCTGGCGGTCGCCTCGCGCGACGTTCAGATCCGCAAGGCGGGTTTCGAGCGTTTCGTCGCGCTCGCGGCGCAGCGCCACGGCTTCCTCTACGGCCTGACCGCGGTCGCGCTGTCGCTGCTGCTCGGCTATGGCGCATCGGCCATTTTCCGGCGCCGCTGAGATATATTGCCATTTAGTATAAGCGCTTTGTTTACTCTCGCCTGCGATAACGATCCCGGGACAACAAGTGGCGGGGCAAACTATGGATATGCATGGCGGCGGTTTCAGCGCCGGTGACACGACGGCGGCGCAGCATGTGCGCCTCGCAGGCGGCGGCACGGCAGCGGCGGTCGCGCCGGTCACGCTCCATCACCGCGATGACCTGCTGATCGGCGAAGTCATCGATATTTCGGGTTCGGCATCGCGCATGCTGCTCGATGCTGCGACGCTGGGCGAATTGTCGACTTCCGCCGACGCTGCCGTCGCGATGGCCGGACAGGTCGGCGCGCAGGTAAAGATCCGCGTCGGCAGCACCTGGCTCGTCGCCAGCATCCGTGACCAGCAGCTTCACGAGCGCGGCGAGGGGCTGATCGTCGCGACGATCGACTTCCTCGGCGAGGGCGAAGAGGAAAAGATCACCGGTCGTATTCACAATTTCCGCCGCGGCGTGACGCGCTATCCGATCCCGGGCAGCCAGGTTTATGCGGCGACCAGCCACGATCTGAAGCAGATTTACGCCGCCGACGAACGCGCGCATGTCGAGATCGGCAACGTCTATCCGACCAAGGATATTCGCGGTTCGCTCTATGTCGACGCGATGCTCGGCAAGCATTTCGCGCTTTTGGGCTCGACAGGTACGGGTAAGTCGACCAGCGCCGCGCTGATCCTGCACAAGATCTGCGAACTCGCGCCGCAGGGTCACATCGTGATGATCGACCCGCACGGCGAATATTCGGCCGCGTTCAAGAGCACCGGCGCCTTGTTCGACGTCGATAACCTCGCGCTTCCCTATTGGCTGATGAACTTCGAGGAACATTGCGAGGTGTTCGTCACCGCGCAGGGCCGCGAACGCCAGGCCGACTGCGACATTCTGGCGCGCTGCCTGCTGCAGGCGCGCACCAAGAACCGGCTCGCCGAGGGGATGACCAAGATCACCGTCGACTCGCCGATCCCCTATCTGCTCTCCGACCTTCTCAACATCCTGCAGAACGAGATGGGCAAGCTCGACAAGGCGACGTCGTCGGCGCCCTTCATGCGCATCAAGGGCAAGATCGAGGAAATGCGCGCCGACCCGCGCTATAATTTCATGTTCTCGGGGATGCTCGTCGCCGACACCATGGCGAATTTCATCGGCAAGATCTTCCGCCTGCCGTCGGATGGCCGTCCGATCTCGATTATCGACGTCTCCGGCGTTCCGTCGGACATCACGTCCGTGGTCGTGGCCGTGCTATCTCGGCTGACCTTCGACTATGCGATCTGGTCGCGCGGCGAGCCGCAGCGCCCGATCCTGCTCGTCTGCGAGGAGGCGCACCGTTACATCCCGGCGAAGGATGTCGGCGAGGGCCAAGCGGTCCGCAAGATCCTCGAACGGATCGCCAAGGAAGGTCGCAAGTACGGCGTGTCGCTGGGCCTGATCACGCAGCGCCCGTCCGACCTGGCCGAAGGCGTGCTGTCGCAGTGCGGTACGATCATCTCGATGCGCCTCAACAACGAGCGCGACCAGCATTTCGTCAAGGCGGCGATGCCCGAAGGCGCGCGCGGCTTCATCGACTCGATCCCGGCGCTGCGCAACCGCGAATGCATCGTCTGCGGCGAGGGCGTGTCGATCCCGATCCGCGTCTATCTCGACACGCTCGAAGAGGACAAGCGCCCGGCGTCGAGCGATCCGCTCTTCTCGAAACTGTGGCGCGAAACCGGCGGCGAGGCCGAAATCCTCGAACGCGTCGTCAAGCGCTGGCGTAGCCAGGGGCGTTGATGCTCTTCGCCTGACGGCGAAGGCGGCACCGGCCCGCTCCCCCACCCGGCCTCCCACAGAATACTGCGTCGGGAGGCCGGGTGGGGGAGCGGGCCGGTGCCGCGTCTGGCGTTAGCCAGACAACAAGATTACCCTTGCGGCGGCTCCCAGAGTTCGATCGGATTGCCTTCGGGGTCGTGGACCCGCGCAAAGCGCCCGACCGATGGATCGTCCCATTCGGGCTTGGTGATGATCGTCTCGCCCGCTTGCCTGAAGGGCGCCAGCACGGCGTCGAGATCGTCGACGCGCAGGTTGATCATGAACTGGCGGTCGGCGGCGAAATAGTCGGTGTCAGCCTTGAACGGCGAAAAGACGAGCGGCCCCGCCGTAACATTCCACACCCACTGGTTCGGCGGCACGCTGTCGTCGGCGCTGCACCCGCCGCCGACGCCGAGGCGTTCGCGATACCATGCGCTCAGTTTCTCCGGATCCTTCGCGCGAAAGAAGAGTCCGCCGATTCCTTTCACATGCCCCATGTCAGCCTCCCATGGAATGACGCGGTGAGACTAGGCAGCTTCGGTCAGCGAATCCACTCCCCGCTTTTCCGGAATTCCTCGCGGACCTGGCCCGACTGGTTGAGCCGCGGGTCCGAGTAGGCCGGCGCGGGCGCCGCGGCCGGTGCCGCGGGTGTGGGCGGCGGGGCGGTCATCGCACCGGGCATCGGTGCGGGCGCAACGTCGGGGAGGGGAGCGGGCGCGCCGGCGAGCGTGGGCAACGGTCCGGCGCCCGGCGCGATCCCTTTGCCTCTCAGGATCGCAAGCTGCTGCGCGACCGGCAGATAGGGGCCCGGTACGGGCTCGCGGCCGAGATAGGGCGCGCGGAAAGCGTCGGGCATTCCCCAGCGGCCGCGCCAACGATGGAAAATATGCGCACCGACGATGTTCGTCATGACGAGGCTCTTGCCCCAGCGCGGCCAGATCGCGGTGGTGTGATAATGGGTCGCGAGCCCGACGCCGGTAAAGACATCGCCATTGAGGGCGGCCGCCGCGATGCGGCTCGCGCGGAGCCAGTTGGTCTTGCTCGGCGCGCGGGCCATCGCGCCATCGCAGGAGAAGGTGAACTGGCACACGCCCGCGCGCTCCGACCCCTGGAACACGACACCGCACACGGTGTTCGGAAAGCTGGGGTGGCGGACGCGGTTGAGCACCGTCTGCGCGACGCCGCGCATCCCATCGTCGCTTTCCGACGCCGCTTCGTAATAGAGGGCGGCGGTCAGGCAATAATGTGCACGTTCGCGGTCGAGCGCAGTGAGACCGCGAAACATATAGGACGTCGCGGCAGGGCCGGTGAGCGCCTCCTGCTGAAGCTGCGCGGGGGGTGCCGGTGGTAGCGCGGTCGCATCGGCATAGCCTACGCTCGCGGGATCGGGCAGCGTCGGATCGATCTTCAGCGCGTCCTCATAGCTGTCGGAATTCATGATTGCCCAGCGCGCGGGATCATAGGGTTTGAAACTGAGCGGCACTGTGACGCTGTACGGCCCGAAACCGCGCGGGCGATATTGGCCGGTTGAGAGCATCAGCGCGAGGCACGCGACCACGACCACCGCGACCAGCACCGCCCAATAGTCGCGGCCCGGTCCCACCGTTTTTGCCGGCGCCGGGTCGCGCCACGTCGGGCCGGCGGCAAGGTTGAGTTCGGGTTTCATGCGTTCCGTCAAACCATCTCGGGCGATTCGCACCCTATTTCCGGCCTTATGCCCAGAAACGCCAATAAACTGTTTCGCCGCGCTTCGCATGTCCCACGCGGGGACATGACCGGCGGCGGATGTTAGCGAGCTGTTGAGGCCCACGTCCTATGCTCGGCGCATGACGGATGGGGGCATTCCAAGCTATCGGCGCAGCGCGCGGACCGACGTCCGGCTGTGGTTGCTCTTCGCCTTCGGCCTGATCTTCTTCTGGGCGGGCTCGATGCTTCGCCCCGAGGAAAATTGCAGCGAGGACGGGCGCGAATGCGCGCCGTGGCTGGTGCCGATGGCGCATGGGTTCGGGGCTCTCGTCGCGCTGGGCGCGGGCCTCACCATCCTCGCCAATCCGCGGCGCGGCAGTTGCATTGATGTCCGGACCGGCGACATCTTGTGGTGGCAGGGCCGGATCGGCGCGGCGGGCGGGGATGAGGGGCGTATTCACCCCTCGCAAATCGGCAAGCTGCGTATCGTCCGCCGCGACGAGCAGGAGGATGAGGTCCATCTCTATGATCTCGCCGGCAACCGCCTCTTCTGGTTCGATCAGGAGGTGATTCCCTGGCCCTATGACCGCTGGGCGGAGAAATTGCGCGGCGCGTGGCCGCATATAGAAATCGAGATTGCCGACTAGCGAATTTCGACCGTCAGATGTTCGATCTCGTGAACCGGGCGCAGGCGTTCGCAAATGATCGCGCGCCCTTGTCCCGTCACACTGACGATTGCGGCGTGTGCGCCCGGCCCGACGCGCCAGACATGGAGATCGGTGATCGTCGCATCGCCCGGCCCCTCGACGAGGGTGCGGATTTCGCTCGCGAGCTTGTCATCGGTGGCATCGAGCAGCACCGCGCCGGTGTCGCGCATCAACGACCAGGACCAGACTGCGATGACGATCGCGCCGACGACGCCCATCGCGGGGTCGAGCCAAACCCAACCAAGATAGCGCCCGCCGAGTAGCGCGGCGATCGCCAGCACCGAGGTCAGCGCGTCGGCGACGACGTGAAGATAGGCCGAGCGGAGGTTGTTGTCCTTTTCGTGCCTGTGATCGTGCGCGTGACCGTGATGATCCTCATGATCGTGCCCGTGGCCGAGGAGCAGCGCGCTGGCGATGTTCACGCCGAGCCCGATCACCGCGATGACCGTCGCCTCGCCGAACTCGACCGGGCTTGGATCGACGAGGCGGATCGCCGATTCCCAGGCGATGCCGATCGCGACGATGCCGAGGACGAGTGCCGAGGCGAAGCCCGCGAGGTCGCCGACCTTGCCCGTGCCGAAGCTGTAGCGACCGCTTGTCGCGTGGCGTTTCGCGTAGCGATAGGCGAGCGCCGCGATGCCGAGCGCACCGGCGTGCGTCGCCATGTGAAAGCCGTCGGCGAGCAGCGCCATCGAATTGAAGGCGATCCCGGCGACGATCTCGCCGACCATCATCGCCGCGGTGAGCAGCACGACCCAAAGCGTGCGGCGCGCATTTTCGTCGTGCCGCTTGCCCAGATAGACATGGCTGTGCGTCAGGGCGTCGATTTCACTGTCGAGCGACATCGTTGCTGCCTATCGGATAAGGGTGGAATGACAAGGGGGTGCGTGGTGCCGGTGTCGGATGCCTTTGAGTGCCCCAGTCACGGTCGGGATCCATGACGGCGGACGCCGAAACCTGCCACCCCAATCTCCCCTTGCCGACTCTCGCGGCAAAGCCTATATGCGCCCTACTTCTTGACATGGTTAGCCAGTTGGGACGTCGGGGCCGCGGGCCGCGGCGGCTTTTCCTGCATGGTTTTCCGGTCAGCCGATTTGGGAAACAGACTTGGTCGACTTCGACGTCCTCAACGCGATCATCGCGCCCGAAGCCGAGGCGATGGGCCTTGCGCTCGTGCGCGTCGCTTTCTTCGGCGGGACAAGCGATCCGACGCTTCAGGTGATGGCCGAGCGGCCCGACACGCGTCAGCTGACGATCGACGATTGCGCCGATTTGTCGCGCCGCATCTCCGACCGGCTCGACGCGCTCGAAGAGGCAGGGAAAGACCCGATCGAGGTCGCCTATCGTCTCGAAGTGTCGTCGCCGGGCATCGACCGGCCGCTGACGCGCCGCGCCGACTTCGCCGACTGGGCAGGGCACGAGGCGAAGGTCGCGCTCAAGGAAAAGCTGAACGGCCGCCAGCGCTTCAACGGCGAGCTGGTCGGCATCGACGGCGATACCGTCACGATTTCGGATAAGGAAGGGGTGGAGCACAAGCTGCCGTTCGATGCGATCGACACGGCGAAGCTGGTCCTCACCGACAAATTGATTGCCGCAACCGTCCCGCTCTCGATCGAGGGCGCGGATGAAATGGAAGAAGAAGGACAGGACTGATGGCCACTGCCATTTCCGCCAACAAGGCCGAGCTGCTCGCGATTGCCAACAGCGTCGCCAGCGAGAAGATGATCGACAAGGGCATCGTCATCGAGGCCATCGAGGAAGCGATCCAGCGCGCCGCGCGCGCCCGCTACGGCGCCGAGAACGATATCCGTGCCAAGCTCGACCCGCAGACCGGCGACCTTCGCCTGTGGCGCGTCGTCGAGGTCGTCGAGACCGTCGAGGATTATTTCAAGCAGGTCGATCTTGCTGCCGCGCAGAAGCTGCAGAAGGACGCGAAGATCGGCGACTTCATCGTCGACCCGCTGCCCGCGGTCGACCTTGGCCGCATCGACGCGCAGTCGGCGAAGCAGGTGATCTTCCAGAAGGTCCGCGAAGCCGATCGCGAGCGCCAGTATGAAGAATTCAAGGACCGCGCCAACGAGATCATCACCGGCGTCGTCAAGTCGGTCGAGTTCGGCCACATCGTCGTCAATCTGGGCCGCGCCGAGGGCGTGATCCGCCGCGACCAGCAGATCCCCCGCGAACTGATGCGCGTCGGCGACCGCGTCCGCGCGATCATCCTGTCGGTGCGCCGCGAGAACCGCGGCCCGCAGATTTTCCTGAGCCGCGCGCATCCCGAGTTCATGAAGAAGCTGTTCGCGCAGGAAGTGCCCGAAATCTATGACGGCATCATCGAGATCAAGGCCGCGGCCCGGGACCCCGGCTCGCGCGCGAAGATCGGCGTGATCAGCTATGACGGCTCGATCGATCCGGTCGGCGCCTGCGTCGGCATGAAGGGCAGCCGCGTGCAGGCGGTCGTGCAGGAAATGCAGGGCGAAAAGATCGACATCATCCCCTGGTCGGAAGACACCGCGACCTTCGTCGTCAACGCGCTTCAGCCCGCGACGGTGCAGCGCGTCGTCATCGACGAAGATGACGGCCGCATCGAAGTCGTCGTTCCCGACGACCAGCTGAGCCTCGCCATCGGCCGCCGCGGCCAGAATGTCCGTCTTGCCAGCCAGCTGACCGGCAGCCAGATCGACATCATGACCGAGGCCGACGCGAGCGAGAAGCGCCAACGCGAATTCGTCGAACGCTCGACGATGTTCCAGGAAGAGCTCGACGTCGACGAAACGCTCGCGCAGCTCCTCGTCGCCGAAGGCTTCGGCGAGCTCGAAGAAGTCGCTTATGTTCCGCTCGACGAACTGGCCGGCATCGAGGGCTTCGACGAGGAACTGGCGCAGGAACTGCAGAGCCGCGCGACCGAAGCGCTCGAACGCCGCGAAGAGGCCGCCCGTCAGGAACGCCGCGGCATGGGCGTCGAGGACGAACTTGCCGAACTGCCGCACCTGACCGAAGCGATGCTGGTCACGCTCGGCAAGGCAGGAATCAAGACGCTCGACGACCTCGCGGACCTCGCGACCGACGAGCTGATCGCCAAGAAGCGGCAGGACAACCGCCGCGGCCCGGCGCGCGAACGCCCCGAGGACAAGGGCGGCGTGCTCGGCGAATATGGCCTCAGCGAAGAGCAGGGCAACGAGATCATCATGGCGGCACGTGCGCACTGGTTCGAAGACGAACCGGCAACCGGGGAGGCCGCCGATGCGGACCCCGCGCAATGATAAGCTGAGTGAAACCGGCCGCGCGGGCAAGCGCGGGAAGCATGTGCCCGAGCGGCGCTGCGTGGTGACCGGCGAAGTGGCGCCGGCCGAACGGCTCGTGCGCCTTGCGCTCGGGCCCGACGGCACGATTGCGCCCGATGTTCTCGGCAAGGCGCCGGGGCGCGGGGGGTGGATCGGCGTGACGCGCTCCGAACTCGAAGCCGCGCAGGCGAAGGGCAAGCTCAAGGGCGGGCTCGCGCGCGCGCTGCACGAGGGGGCTATCACGATCCCCGACGATCTCGGTGCGCGCATCGAGGCGCAGCTCCAGCGCGCGACGCTTGACCGGCTCGGGCTCGAATCGCGCTCCGGAACCCTGATTTCGGGCAATGAAAAGATCGAGCAGGCGGCGCGGCGCGGGCAGGTTCGCCTGCTGCTTCATGCCAGTGATGCGGGCGAGGACGGTCGCAAGAAACTCGCCCAGGCATGGCGTGTCGGCGAGGACGACGAGGGTTCCGGCCGCGAAGGGATGATCTTGCCAGTGGACCGGGCCACCCTATCTATGGCATTGGGGCGAGAAAATGCGGTCCATCTGGCTGTCATCGACGCCCGTGCCGCTGACCGGTTGCTGGCGCATTTGAGCCGCTGGCAGTTTTTCACCGGATGGAGTAGGGACGCGGCCGACCGCGTTTCGAGCACGAATCCCCGCACGGCGGGTAATGGGACGGCGTCCACGGATTCCGATAAGGATTCCGATGCTTCGGACGCGTATTGAAGGAATAAGAAGTTTAGATGAGCGACGAACAGGACAAGCCGACCCTTACCCGCAAGCCGCTGGGGCTGAAGCGGACGGTCGAGGCCGGCCAGGTGCAGCAGCAATTCAGCCACGGTCGCCGCAACACGGTGGTGGTCGAGGTGAAGCGCCGCCGCGTGCTCGGTCGCCCCGGCGAAGCCGCGCCCGCGCCCGAGGTTGAAGAGGTCAAGGCCGCACCCGCGCCCGCTCCGGCCCCCGCGACCGCCCCGGTCGCCGCGAAGCCTGCCGCGCCCAAGCCCGCCGCGGACAGCCTGATGTCGCGCCAGGAACGCCAGGCGCAGCTGCTCCGCGAGGCCGAGGAAGCGCGGATGCAGGCGCTCGAGGAAAACCGCCGCCGCGAAGAGGCCGAGCGCGCGCGCGCCGCCGAAGAGGAAAAGGCGCGTGCCGAGGCGCGCGAAGAGAAGGCGAAGACCGTCGAAGCCGCGCCGGCTTCGGGGCCGACCGCTGCGCCCGAAGCGCCGGCTGCTGCCGAAGCCCCCGCTGCCAAGGAAGCGGGCGAGGACGCGCCGCGCACGACGCCTGCCGCGACCGCCACACCGGCACCGCGCCGCTTCACGCCGGTCGAGGCGCCGAAGCGCCCCGAGCCCAAGCGTCCCGAGCCCAAGTCGGGCCGCGCGACCGACAACCGTCGCCAGTCGGGCAAGCTCACCGTCTCGCGCGCGCTCAACGACGATGAAGGCGCGCGCGCGCGCAGCCTCGCGGCGCTGAAGCGCGCCCGCGAGAAGGAAAAGCGTTCGCACATGATTTCGTCGGGCCCGCGGGAGAAGCAGGTCCGCGAAGTCGTCGTGCCCGACAGCATCACGGTGCAGGAGCTCGCCAACCGTATGGCCGAAAAGGGCGCGGATCTGGTAAAGGCGCTGTTCAAGATGGGCATGCCGGTAACGGTCAACCAGTCGATCGACCAGGACACCGCCGAGCTGCTCGTCACCGAATTCGGGCACGAGATCAAGCGTGTGAGCGAAGCCGACGTCGACATCCGTCATGACGAGGACGTCGACGACGCCGCGCAGCTGAAGCCGCGCCCCCCGGTCGTGACGATCATGGGTCACGTCGACCACGGCAAGACGTCGCTGCTCGACGCGCTGCGCGGTGCGAATGTGCAGGCGGGCGAGGCCGGCGGCATCACCCAGCATATCGGCGCCTATCAGGTGAAGACCCCCGACGGATCGCTCGTCACCTTCCTCGATACGCCGGGCCACGAAGCCTTTACCGAGATGCGCCAGCGCGGCGCCAACGTCACCGACATCGTGATCCTGGTGGTCGCGGCCGATGACGGGCTGAAGCCGCAGTCGATCGAGGCGATCAACCATGCGAAGGCGGCCGGCGTGCCGATCATCGTCGCGATCAACAAGGTCGACAAGGAAGGCGCGAACCCGCAGCGCGTCCGCGAACGCCTGCTCGAACACGAGCTGGTGGTCGAGGAAATGGGCGGCGACGTGCAGAATGTCGAAGTATCGGCGCTGAAGAAGACCGGCCTCGACAAGCTGCTCGATGCGATCGCGCTGCAGGCCGAAATCATGGAACTGAAGGCGAACCCCGACCGCCCCGCCGAAGGCACGGTGGTCGAGGCGAAGCTCGACAAGGGCCGCGGCCCCGTCGCGACGATCCTGATCCGCCGCGGCACGCTGAAGGTCGGCGACATCTTCGTCTGCGGCGCCGAAAGCGGCCGCGTCCGTGCGCTCGTTAACGACAAGGGTCAGCAGATCAAGGAAGCCGGTCCGTCGATGCCGGTCGAGGTCCTCGGCCTCGGCGGCGTACCGATGGCGGGCGATACGCTGACCGTCGTCGAGAATGAGGCGCGCGCACGCGAAGTCGCAGCCTATCGTCAGAGCGAAGCGCTCAAGAAGCGTACCGCGCAGGCGCCGGTCAGCCTCGAGGGCATGTTCTCGGCCCTCGCCGACAAGGCGAAGGTCATCGAATATCCGGTGGTCATCAAGGGCGACGTGCAGGGCTCGGTCGAGGCCATCGTCAATGCGCTCAACCGCCTGTCGACCGACGAGATCCGGGTCCGCGTACTCCAGTCGGGCGCCGGCGCGATTACCGAGAGCGATGTGACGCTGGCGGCGGCCACCGGCGCGCCGATCATCGGCTTCAACGTCCGCCCGAATGCCAAGGCGCGCGAGATCGCGAACCGCGAAAAAGTACGCTTCATGTATTATGACGTCATCTATCACCTGACCGCCGAAGTGGCGAAGGAGATGGCCGGTGAGCTGGGTCCGGAGCGGATCGAGAATGTCGTCGGCCGCGCCGAGGTCAAGGACGTCTTCCCGGCCGGCAAGCGCGACAAGGCCGCGGGCCTGCTGGTGCTCGAAGGCGTCATCCGCAAGGGGCTGCACGCACGCCTTACGCGCGACGATGTCATCGTCTCGGCAACGACGATCGCCTCGCTGCGCCGCTTCAAGGACGACGTCGCCGAAGTGCGCGCCGGCCTCGAATGCGGTGTCGTGCTGGCGGACACCAACGACATCAAGCCGGGCGACAATCTCGAAGTCTTCGAGGTCGAGCTGCGCGAACGTACGCTGTAATTATCCCGTTGCTGCACTCACGCCGGCGGCGGGGGTGCAGCAGGAATTGATCGATGCGTCACAACGAAACCCCGTCCGGCCCCTCGGTCCGCGTTCTGCGCGTGGGCGAACAGGTGCGCCATGTGTTGAGCGAAATCCTCGCGCGCGGCGACGTGCACGACGATGTGCTCGCGAAGCATCCGGTGAGCATCACCGAAGTGCGCATGTCGCCCGACCTGCGCCACGCGACGGTCTTTGTGAAACCGTTGCTCGGCAAAGGCGAGGAAGCGGTGATCAAGGCGCTGCGCACCAATACGGCCTATCTCCAGAAGACCGTCGCGTCGAAGGTGCGGATGAAATATGCGGCGAAGCTGAAATTCCTGCCCGACGAAAGTTTCGACGAGGCGAGCCACATCGACAAATTGCTGCGCGATCCGAAAGTCGCGCGCGATCTTGAGAGCGGTGAGGGCGAAGACGCCTGAGGCGTTACTTCCCCTTGATCCCCGCCGCTTCCTCGAGCTCGACCAGCGCGTCTTCCAGATAGTCGATCAGTCGCTGGACATGCGGCACGCTGCGGCGGCAGGCGGTGATGCCGAAGTCGATATTCTTGTTGTTGCTGACCTGCGTGATGTTCATCGCCATGCCGTCGACGGGGATGCTCGCGGGATACATGCCGTCGAGCCGCGCGCCGTTCCAGTAAAGTTGCTCGCGCGGGCCGGGGACGTTCGAGATCGTCACCGAATAGGCCGGAAATTTGTCCGCGGTGCGCGTCAGCGCGGTCAGCATCTGCGGCATCTGGGTGATCGCGGTATAGATCTGGATCTGCTGCGCGGTCATCTCGCGCAGCTGCGCCTTGGCGGCGTTCATCGACGCCTGGATCGTCCGCATCCGCTCGGCCGGATCGTCGATATGGGTCGCGAGATTGGCGGTCACCGCCGCGACCGAATTGCCCGAATCGATATCGTCCTTGGCGCGGATCGACACCGGCGCCATGGCTTTCAATGGCTTGTCGGGCAGCTCGTTCAGCGATTGCAGATATTTGCGCATCGCGCCCGAACACATCGCGAGCACCGCGTCGTTGATCGTGCCGTCATACGCCTTGCCCATCGCGCGCACGCGTTCGAGCGACCAGCTTTGCGCGACGAAACGCCGCGCGCCGGTGATGTTGCGGTTGAAGCTCGTGCGCGGCAGGCCGCCCCACGGGGTCGTAAGGTCGCCGCCGCCCAGCCCGAACATCGCTGCAGCATATTGGTTGAGAGCCTTGGTCACCCCGATGCTGTTGCCCCATTGCTCTTTCAGAAAGGCGCCGATCGCCTTGAGATCGGTGATGCTGGGAGTCGGCGCCTTTCGCGCGGTCGGGAATTTGCGCTTATACGCCTCATAGACCTCGACCGACATCGGCGACGCGGTGGGCTTGTAGGTCTTGTCGTTGCTCAGCATCGCATTGGTGAAATGCATCGAGCTGGCGCCGTCCATGAAGGCGTGGTGGATCTTGAAATAGGTCGCGATCTGGCGATTGGGGAGCCCCGAGATCAGGGTGATTTCCCACAAGGGCCGAGTGCGGTCGAGCAAGGTGCCGTGGAGGCGCGAGGCGAGTTCGAACATCTCGCGGTAGCGCCCCGGTTTGGGGAGCGCCGCCGCACGGACATGGTAATGCATGTCGATGTCCCTGTCGGGGACCAGCCGGATCGGACCGTACTGGCCGAGCGGGGTGAGCTTCAGCACCTCGCTGAACGGCCGCCGCAGCCCTTCGGACTGGCGCAGCAGCGCGAGCATTTCGTCGAGCCATTCGGTCTCGTCGACCTTGTCGGGCAAAGTATAGAGATTGACGCCGCCGACATGCATGGGGGTTTCGCGCGTCTCAGCGACCAGAAACATCGCGTCGCTTATCGGCATCAGCCGCATGGTCGCTCTCCCCAATGTCATGCTGCGACTTTATGTTGCGCAGCATGGCAGCGGCGGTGAGCGAGTCAAGCGGCGGCGATTTTCCGGAATGGTACAGAAGGTGAGGGCGATGATGACCGGACCCTCGCGTTCGAGATGATGCGGCGCGGCGGGCGGGATCAATATCGTCTCGCCCGCCGACAGGAGGCGTTCGCCGCCCCGTTGGTCGTCCCAGCAGAAACGGATATTTCCTTCCTCGACCGACAACAGGCCCCAGACGCCAGCCTTCAGCTCGTGTTGCAGCAGGAGGCCCGCGGGGATGCTGTCAGCATCGAACGGGCCGATGGTCCGGTAGGGCCTGGCCTGTGCTGGAAGATCGGGGCCGCGCTGGACGATCTGCGGCGCCATATCAGAAGCCCGCAGTCGTACGGATCAGGAAGAAAGTGACGCCAAGGAAGGCGAAGCCCGCCGGCACCGCGAGGATCTGCGCTGCGACCGTGTGGCGGTCCATCGGCCCGGTCCAGGTCTGCAGCACGCCGTCGCTGCGGTCGAGGGGCGAGGCATGTTCCTCGCCTTTCTGCGCGTGTAGGATACCCGCGGTGACGAAATACATCAGCGCATAGAGCAGCGATATCACGAGCATGAAGACCGTCGCGGTATCGCGCCCGGTCGCCGCCGCGATGCCGACGAAGAAGACGCCATAGAGCGCGAACATCGCGCGCCAGATTGTGCGGGGAAGCTGGAAGCCCGCCTGCATTCCGTGAACCTCATACGGATCGTTCGGCAGATGGATGGCGGCTTTGTCGTGGTCGGACGTCAGATGGTCAAACATGGGGAAGCTCCACTTTGCTGGAAAAGGCCTCATCGCGGTCGCGATGAACGCTGATGCCGGTGAGGAGGCTTTCGGCGATCATGCGTGCCTTCGCCCCGACATGGTCCCGCGCCGCCGGCGTCGGCGCGATCTCGTTCAGTGTTCCGTAAAAGAGCGCGAGCCAGCGCTCAAAATGCGGCTGACCGAGCGTCGGGATCGCGAGATGCTTCATCATCGGATTGCCGGAGAACGTCCCGGCGCCGAGCAGAATCGACTGCCAGAAGCGGTTCATCTGTCCCAGATGCGCGGGCCAGTCGTCGACGCGTTCGCCGAAGATCGGTCCCAGGTCGGCGTCGACGCGGACGGCAGCATAGAAGCGGTCGATGAGCGCAGCGATGAAGTCCGCATCGATGCCCATCGCCGCGGCTTCGGCCTGACGGCCCGCGCGCGCGGCGATCGCATGGGGGTGGGCGGTGACGGTCCTGTTCATGGCTTCGACTCAATAATTGGTATCTGAAATACCTTTTATTCGTGGTTGAGGATAAAATCAATATCTGATATACATATTTTATGCGATTGAGCCTTCATAGCGATTATGCCCTGCGCATCCTGATGGCGCTTGGCGCCACGGGCGAGCAGATGTCGGTCGACGAGATTGCGGGGCGCTATGGTGTCTCCCGCAACCATCTTGCGAAGGTTGCGCAGCGACTGCAGGGGCTCGGCTATGTCGCGACCCAGCGCGGGCGCGGTGGCGGGATGCGGCTCGCGCAGGACGCCGGCGAGATCAACGTCGGAACCGTCGTCCGCCAGTTCGAAAATCTCGACACGTTCGTCGAGTGCATGGATCCGGCGACCTCGACCTGCCCGGTACGCGGCGCGTGCGGATTGCAGGGCGTCCTCGGCGGCGCGCTCGGCGCCTTCGTCCGCTATCTCGACGATTATACGCTCGCCGATCTGCTGCCCCAGCCGGGCCGGTTCCGCGCGCTGCTCGGCGCCGGCTGATTCCCGTTGCGCGCCGCCACCAAGGCGGTATCGCAGCGGACATGGCCAAGCTCTATTTCTATTATGCCAGCATGAACGCCGGCAAATCGACGACGCTGCTGCAGGCGGACTTCAACTATCGCGAGCGCGGGATGGAGACGATGCTGTGGACCGCGGCGCTCGACGACCGCTATGGCGCGGGTCAGATCACCAGCCGCATCGGCCTGCTCGCCGAGGCGCATAAGTTCGACCCCGAAAGCGACCTGTTCGCTGCGGTCAGCGCCGAGAATCTGGAGCGGCCGCTGGCATGTGTTCTCGTCGACGAGGCGCAATTTCTGTCGCGCGATCAGGTGCTCGGGCTCGCGCGGCTGGCCGACGAGATGAACATTCCGGTGCTTTGCTATGGGCTGCGCACCGACTTCGCCGCGAACCTGTTTCCGGGATCGGCGGCCCTGCTGGGCCTTGCCGACGCGCTCGTCGAGTTGAAGGCCGTTTGCGAATGCGGGCGCAAGGCGACAATGAACCTCCGCGTCGACGAAAGCGGCCGCGCGGTCGTCGAGGGCGCGCAGACCGAGATCGGCGGCAACGACCGCTATGTCGCCATGTGCCGCCGCCACTTCATGGAGAAGCGCCGCGAGGCGGCAAGCGTGCCAACCGCGGTAGTCGCCGATGCGTAACGCGCTCTATATCGAACTCGGTGACGGCGACCTGCGTCTCGTCAAGCTGGCCGAGCCGCACCGCGAGGCGCTGCGCGCCGCCTGCGCGGCCGACCCCGACATCTGGCCGATCTATTCGTCGAGCTTCGATCCCGAGCATTTCGATGCGAGCTTCGCGGCGCTGATCGGACACGAAAGCCGGATGCCCTATGCGATTTTCGGCGGCGACCGGCTCGTCGGAATGACCGCCTGGCTGCGTCCCGACTGGACGGCGCAGACGATCGAGGTCGGCAACAGCTATATCCATCCCGACGCACGCGGCACGGGGTTCAACGGACGGCTCAAACGCTTGATGATCGATCATGCCTTTGCCGTCGGCATCCGCCGCATCGAGTTTCGCATCGACGAACGCAACAAGCGGTCCCAGGCTGCCGTCGCGAAGCTCGGCTGCACCAAGGAGGGGGTGCTGCGCGCCGAACGCATCACTTGGACGGGCCATGTTCGCGATACCGGGCTGTGGTCGCTGCTTGCGGACGAATGGAGGGCGCGCGCATGAGCCTCTGAAGGGTCAGCCCGGGTTCAGGGTCGACTTGCTATGGGACCGTGCAGGGCAGGGATTCGTGAATCGAAAGACCCGGACATGAAAAAACTGCTCTCCATCGCGCTCGCCGCCGTCCTGCTCCTCCCCGCCGCTTCGCCCGTGCTTGCCAAGTCCGCTGACGAGCCGCGCCCGCTCGACGTCGAATCGAGCATCGCCTTTCCGAACGATGCAACGATCAAGACGTGGGAAGCCGATGGCGAGGACGGCATCTGGATTCAGACCCGCCATCGCGACTGGTATTACGGCAAGTTCGCGACGATCTGCCGCGACCTGGATTTCGCGCACGGCATCGGCATCGACAATCGCGGCACGGGGCAGCTCGACAAGTTCGCGGCAATTCTCGTCGGTCGCCAGCGCTGCCAGCTCATCTCCTTCGTGACCTCCGCGCCGCCGCCGACCAAGGCCGAACGGAAAGCGACCGCGGAAGCCGCAAAGGCGACGAAAGCCGCCGAGGCAAATTGACAAGCGCGCCGCGCGCCAGCAGGGCGCGCAGGATGAACGGCTGGATCATTCTCGACAAACCCGTGGGGCTCGGTTCGACGCAGGCGGTCGCCGCGGTTAAGCGGGTCTGCCGCGAGGCGGGGCTGGGCAAGGTCAAGGTCGGCCATGGCGGCACGCTCGACCCGCTGGCGTCGGGGGTGCTGCCGATCGCGCTCGGCGAGGCGACGAAGCTGTGCGGGCGGATGCTCGATGCCAGCAAGGTCTATGAGTTCACCGTGCAGTTCGGGACCGAGACCGCCGGGCTCGATGCCGAAGGCGAGGTGGTTGCGGCCAGCGACGTGCGGCCGACGCTCGCCGAGGTCGAGGGGGTGCTGCCGCGCTTTACCGGGGCGATCGAGCAGGTGCCACCCGCTTACTCCGCAATCAAGATCGACGGGCAGCGGGCCTATGACCGTGCGCGGGCTGGCGAGAACGTCGAGATGAAGGCGCGGGCGGTGACCATTCACTCCCTTCGTCATGCCGGACTTGATCCGGCATCCATTGCAGCGGCCGAAGAATGGACCCCGGATCAAGTCCGGGGTGACGAAGCAGAAGGGGCGCGGCTCGCCTCCATCACGCTCACCGCCCATGTCTCGAAGGGCACCTATATCCGCAGCCTTGCACGCGACATCGCGCGGGCGGTAGGCAGCGTCGGGCATGTCACCATGCTTCGCCGCGTGCGTGCGGGGCCGTTCGACTTGCGACAAGCGATTTCGCTGGACAAATTGAACGCTTTCGGCCAAGGCGCCGCGCAATCAGATATCATTCTGCCGCTCGAGGCAGGGCTGGTCGACATCCCGGCTCTGAACCTTTCCCCGGAAGCGGCAGGGGCGATCCGTCAGGGTCGCGTCTGGACCGGGGAAAGCACGCACGACGGGCTCTATTGGGGACGCGATGCCGATAGTCGGCCGGTCGCCCTGATCGAGGCTTTGGCGGGAACGCTGAAAGTCGTGCGGGGCTTCAACATATGACACGATGTTCGAAGGAAGAAATATGTCGATTACCGCAGAGCGCAAAACCGAAGTCATCAACGACAATGCGCGCGCAAAGGGCGATACCGGTTCGCCGGAAGTCCAGGTCGCGATCCTGACCGACCGCATCAACACGCTGACCGAGCATTTCAAGGCGCACCACAAGGACAACCACAGCCGCCGCGGGCTGCTGATGATGGTCAACAAGCGCCGCAGCCTTCTCGACTATCTTCGCAAGAAGGACGAGGACCGCTACCAGGCGCTGATCGCGAAGCTGGGTCTTCGTAAATAAGAATTCGAGGGCGGCCCCGGACTTCCGGGGCCGCTGTCATATTGGTCGCCCGCATTTGCGCGCGATCGCAGGGCCGCTCCCGCATCCGGCGGGACCGCCACAGGGGCATCAAAGCGCCCCGTACCGCCCCGGGCCGGATTGCCCGGAATCAGAGGCCCCGCCCGGCATAGGGCCCGGCGGGCGAAGGAAACCACATGTTTGACGTGAAAAAAGTATCGATCGAGTGGGGCGGTGAAACGCTGACTCTCGAAACGGGCAAGGTTGCCCGCCAGGCCGACGGCGCCGTGATGGCGACGCTGGGCGAAACGGTCGTCCTGTGCGCGGTGACCGCCGCGAAGTCAGTGAAGGAGGGGCAGGACTTCTTCCCGCTCACCGTCCATTATCAGGAAAAATATTCGGCCGCGGGCCGCATCCCGGGCGGCTTCTTCAAGCGCGAGCGCGGCGCGACCGAAAAGGAAACGCTGGTCAGCCGCCTGATCGACCGTCCGATCCGCCCGCTGTTCCCCGAAGGTTTCTATAACGAAATCAACGCGATCGCCCAGGTTCTGAGCTATGACGGCCACAACGAGCCCGACATCCTCGCGATGGTCGCCGCATCGGCTGCGCTCACCATTTCGGGCGTGCCCTTCATGGGTCCGATCGGCGCCGCGCGCGTCGGCTATCTGAACGGCGAATATATCCTGAACCCGACCGACGAGCAGGTTGCCGAAGGCGACCTCGATTTGGTCGTCGCCGCGACCTATGACGCTGTGATGATGGTCGAATCCGAAGCCAACGAGCTGTCGGAAGAGGTCATGCTCGGCGCCGTCCTGTTCGCGCACGACGCGTGCAAGGAAGTCATCAAGGCGATCGTCAAGCTCGCCGAGCAGGCTGCCAAGGAACCTTGGGAAATGGCCGCGTCGGACGACAACGCCGCGCTCAAGGACAAGCTGAAGAAGCTGATCGGCAAGGACATCGCCGCCGCCTACAAGCTGACGGACAAGTCGGCCCGCTCGAACGCGCTGAACGAAGCGCGCGCGAAGGCGAAGGAAAGCTTCACCGCCGACGGCCTCAGCCCGCAGGACGTCATGGCCGGCATCAAGCTGACCAAGAAGCTGGAAGCCGAAATCGTCCGCACCGCCATCCTCAAGGACGGCAAGCGCATCGACGGCCGCACGACGACGCAGATCCGTCCGATCGTCGCCGAAACGCACTTCCTGCCCCGCGCGCACGGCTCGGCGCTGTTCACTCGCGGCGAAACCCAGACGATCGCCACGGCGACGCTGGGCACCAAGGACGCGGAGCAGATGATCGACGGCCTCAACGGCCTGTCGTACCAGCACTTCATGCTGCACTATAACTTCCCGCCCTATTCGGTCGGTGAAGTCGGCCGCTTCGGCGCGCCGGGCCGCCGCGAAGTCGGTCATGGCAAGCTCGCATGGCGTGCGCTGCACCCCGTGCTGCCGACCAAGGACGAGTTCCCCTACACGATCCGCCTGACCAGCGACATTACCGAGTCGAACGGCTCGTCGTCGATGGCATCGGTGTGTGGCGGCAGCCTCGCGATGATGGACGCGGGCGTGCCGATCAAGCGCCCCGTCTCGGGCATCGCGATGGGCCTCATCCTCGAAGGCAAGGATTATGCGATCCTGTCGGACATCCTCGGCGACGAGGATCACCTCGGCGACATGGATTTCAAGGTTGCGGGCACGTCCGAAGGCATCACGACGATGCAGATGGACATCAAGATCGCGGGCATCACGCGCGAGATCTTCGAAGCCGCGCTTAACCAGGCGAAGGAAGGCCGCGCGCACATCCTTGGCGAGATGAACAAGGCGCTCGGCGAAACCCGCAGCGAATTGTCGGCGCACGCGCCGCGCATCGAAACGATGCAGATCGACAAGGCGAAGATCCGCGACGTCATCGGCACCGGCGGCAAGGTGATCCGCGAGATCGTCGCGACCACGGGCGCCAAGGTCGACATCGACGACGAAGGTCTGATCAAGATTTCGTCGAGCGACCTCACCCAGATCGAAGCGGCCCGCAAGTGGATCGCCGGCATCGTCGAGGAAGCCGAAGTCGGCAAGATCTATGACGGCAAGGTCGTCAACCTCGTCGATTTCGGTGCGTTCGTGAATTTCATGGGCGGCAAGGACGGTCTCGTCCACGTCAGCGAAATCAAGAACGAGCGCGTCGAGAAGGTCTCGGACGTCCTGAGCGAAGGCCAGGACGTCAAGGTCAAGGTCCTCGAGATCGACCCGCGCGGCAAGGTCCGTCTGTCGATGCGCGTCGTCGATCAGGAAACCGGCGAAGAGCTGGAAGACACCCGCCCGGCGCGCGAACCCCGCGAAGACCGCGGCCCCCGCGGCGATCGTGGTCCGCGCCGTGATGGCGGCGACCGCGGCCCGCGTGGCGGTGGTGGCCGTGACCGCGATCGCGGCCCCCGCCGTGACGGCGGCGACCGCGGTGATCGCGGCCCGCGCCGCGAGCGTTCGGAGGACGGTCCGGAAGATCAGGGCCATGTGCCCGACTTCCTGAAGGACTGAGTCTTTCCGCAAACGGAACGAGAAGGGGCTGCCGTAAGGCGGCCCCTTTTTTTGTCGGTTGTGGGGTGGGGAGCGGTCGTTCGCTGATCCTCATTCGTCACCCCGGACTTGATCCGGGGTCCATGACTTCGCCGCCGCGGTGGATCCCGGATCAAGTCCGGGATGACGAAGAAGGACTTGTCCTCCCTATCGCGCAGCGATGGGGAGGGGGACCGCCGCCGAAGGCGGCGGTGGAGGGGCCGCAACGGCGGCGGTATTGCCCCTCCGTCAGCGCTTCGCGCTGCCACCTCCCCATGGCTGCGCCACAGGGAGGAGCGAAGGGCACATAACGGTCGCTTTCGGCCGTCGACGCCGGAACGGCCGCCAATGGCAGTAAATGTCCGCAACCGACCATCATCACCATCGCACGCGGCGTGGCTGCCCCCGGCCGACACGGACACGCAGTGCGGTTCTTCCTTGAAACGGTCGACAGGGCTCAATAAGAGAACATATCGTGAATATGATGCGAGGCCGGCTATGACGCTCTTCACCCCTTCCGACGGCATCGCGCGCTGCGGCTGGTGTGCGGCGTCGGAGGATTATATCGCCTACCACGACCGCGAATGGGGATTTCCCGTCGCTGACGACCGGCGATTGTTCGAGAAATTGAGCCTCGAAGGTTTCCAGTCGGGGCTCAGCTGGCGGACGATCCTGATGAAGCGCGAGAATTTCCGCGCGGCATTCGCCGGTTTCGATTTCGACCGCGTTGCGGATTTCGACGAAAGCGATGTCGAGCGCCTGCTGCAGGATGCCGGGATCGTCCGGCATCGCGGCAAGATCGAGGCGGTCATCAACAACGCTCGCCGCGCGCAGGATCTGATGGGCGAGAAAGGCTCGCTCGCGGCCTATGTCTGGAGCTTCGAGCCCGTGGGCGACGTTCCCTATCTGGCCTCGACCTCGCCCGCGTCGATCGCGATGTCGAAGGATCTGAAGAAACGCGGCTGGAAATTCGTCGGCCCGACGACGGTGCACGCCTTCATGCAGGCGATGGGGCTGATCAACGATCATGCCGAGGGCTGCGCGATCCGGGCTGCCGCTGCGGACGCAAGGAAGGCCTTTCAGCCACCACCGGGCTAGCCCCATTTTCCAGAATTCGTCATCGCGGACCCTTCGACAGGCTCAGGACAGGCTTGATCCGGGATCGATCGTGGCGATTAGGTCGTGGACCCCCGGATCAAGTCGGAGGGGACGAATCGGTGGGGCTCGCCCGGCTTGCCCCACCCGCCGTGCTGTGCAATAGGCGCCGCCCCTCGCACACCGGCCGGCACAGGACAGATCATGGACAGCAATGCGGCGGCGACCGCGCTCGGCCTCGACTTTGGTACGACGAACACCGTCGTCGCGCTCGCCGACGGGCAGGGCGGATCGCACCTCGTCGACTTCGCCGGCGACGAGGCGACCGGCCCCGTCTTCCGCTCGGCGCTCTGCTTCTGGGAAGAGGAGCGCGCGTGGCAGGGGATCGCATCCGAGGCGGGGCCATGGGCGATTTCGGAATATCTCCAGTCGCCGCTCGACAGCCGTTTCGTCCAGTCGTTCAAGAGCGTCGCGGCGAGCCCGCTGTTCGAGCGCGCGACGATCTTCGGCAAGCCGTTCCGCTTCGAGGATATGGGGCGGCTGTTCCTCCAACGGCTCGTTGCGCACGCGGGCGGCCGCCTCGACCAGCGGCCGCGCCGCGTCATCGTCGGACGGCCGGTCGAGTATGCGGGCGCGCGCGCCGACCCCGCACTGGCGCGGCAGCGGTACGATGCGATGCTGGGTCAGTTCGGCATCGAGCTTTTCTATGTCCACGAACCGCTCGGCGCGGCGCACAGCTATGCCTCGCGCCTGACCGAACCGGCGACGATCCTCGTCGCCGATTTCGGCGGCGGCACCACCGATTTTTCGATTGTCCGCATCGCCGCGCCTGGGAGCTCGCGCCGCTGCGTCCCGCTCGCCTCGTCGGGCGTCGCGATCGCCGGCGACCGCTTCGACCAGCGTATCGTCGACAAGCTTGTCCTGCCGCTCCTCGGCAAGGGCGGCCGCTATCGCTCGTTCGACAAGATACTGGAGATTCCGGGCGGCTATTTCTCCGACTTCGCCGACTGGTCGCGGCTCGCGATGATGCGCAACCGCCGCACGATCGACGAGTTGAAGCGCCTGCAGCGAGACGCGATCGAACCCGCGCCGATCGGCCGGATGATCGCGCTGATCGAGCATGAGCAGGGCTTTCCGCTCTATGATGCGGTGGGCAAGGCCAAGCGCGCGCTTTCGGGCAGTGAGGAGGCTGAGTTCCGCTTCAGCGGCGGCGGCGTCGAGATCGGCGCGACGGTACGCCGCGCCGATTTCGAGGCGTGGATCGCCGACGACCTGGTGCGTATCGAGGCCGCGATGGACGCGGCGCTCGACAAGGCGGGCGTCGAGGCGCGCGCCATCGATCGCATCTTCCTGACCGGCGGTTCGTCGCTGATTCCGGCGATCCGCGCGATCTTCGACCGCCGGTTCGGGGCCGAGCGCATCGCGTCGGGCGGCGAGCTGACCTCGATCGCGCACGGACTCGCGCTGATCGGCGAGGAGCCCGACCCCGCGGAATGGGCGGCCTGACCAATCGACCGGGAAGGAAGGGGCCGCGTGGGCGACCCCTTCCCTTCACACGCGGTCGGGGGATCAGCGCGTGAAGCGCTCGGCATAGTCGGCGCGCAGCCGGAGCCAATTGTCCCAATGCGGCGCGGGGGTCGCGCCGCGCAGCCGCGCTTCGAGCAGATCGACATGCGCGTGCCAGCCGGCGCTGACGTTCAGGCGGACGGTGACGTCCTCGATCCGTCTGTGGACGATGGTCAGCAAGACCTCGTCGCCCTGTTCTTCGAGGGTGAAGGTCACGCCGCCGGTGCTGCCCCACGTGACCGACAGCATGTGCGGGCCGTCGATCGCGGTGACCTCGCACGTCATGCGGTGCTCTTCGGCCATGCCTTCGGGGCGTTCGCCGGGCGGGTCGGTCAGTTCGTCGTTGCGCCAGACGAATTCGACCGGCGCGCCGACCTTTTCCCCCATCGTGCCCGCGGCGAGCCACTGGCGGCGCAGCTCGCCGTCGGTGAGATAGGCCCAGACGCGCTCGATAGGGCCGGGAAGCAGGCGCTGGAGGGTCAGCGTCGCGGGCTCGGTCAGCGTGCCATAGGCGTCATCGGTCAGCGTGGCGGTCATCGTCATTCTCCTTCTTTGCCGGGGAGGGGCTTTCTGCGGGTAGGGGCGGCGGATTGCGGAGCAGTGCTTCGAGGGTGTCGAGGCGGTCGGTCCAGAAGCGGCGATAGATGCCGAGCCACTGATGGGCGCTCATCAGCGGGGCCGGATCGAGGCTGCAGACGTGGGTGCGCCCGCGAACGTCGCGGCGGATCAGCCCCGCCGCCTCGAGCACCTTGATATGCTTGGACGCCGCCGCGAGCGACATCGCGAAAGGTTCGGCAAGCTCGCCGACGGTGCGCTCGCCCACGGCGAGTTCGCCGAGCATTTGGCGCCGCGTCGTATCGCCGAGCGCGTGGAAGATCGTGTCGAGGCTATGCGAATCATGTTCAACCATGTGGTTTAATATCGGCGAGTCGGATTTTATTGTCAACCATATGGTTGAATGATGGCGGGCTCGCTTGGCGCAGCCGTAAACTGCGTCTAGCCTGTGTGCTGACCGTGTCCGCAATCGGAGTGATTCCATGATGTTCGAAACGCTGATCCTGTCGATTGCCATTGCGAGCGCGGCGGCCGCGCCGGCTCCGCAGCCGGCTCCATCGCCCCCGCCGATGATGGCGCCTCCGCCGCCGCCGCCACCGCTTCCGGTGCCGCCGAAGGCCGACGAGCCCGACACGCGGCCTTATGTGGCGCTGGTCACCGACGCGGGGACGATCGTCGTGCGGATCGAGAACAAGCGCGCCCCGGTCACCGCCGCCAATTTCCTCCGCTATGTCGACACCAAGCGCATGGACGGCTTTTCCTTCTATCGCACGACGCGCAGCTGGGGCCCCGATAGCAAGCTGGTGCAGGCGGGCAACCGCGGTGACGCGCGCAAGAATTTCCCGCCGATCGCGCACGAGCCGACCAATGTGACGGGGCTCAAGAGCTGCGACGGCGCTCTCCTGATGGCACGGCTCGCGCCGGGTGATGCGACCACCGACTTCTTCCTGCTGCTCAGCAACATCCCGGGGTTCGAGGCCGATCCCAAGGCGCCCGGCGACAATGCGGGCTTCGCGGTGTTCGGCGAGATGGTCGCGGGCCGCGACGTCGCCGAGAAAATCTACGCGCTGCCGGTGTCGGCGACCGCGGGCGAGGGCGCGATGAAGGGGCAGATGATCGAACCCGCGGTGAAGATCGTCTCTGCCCGCCGCGTCCCCGCGCCGGCCGAGGCGCCGAAAGGCTGCGTGACGGGGGGCAGCTGACGCGCAGCGCAAAGGCCGCGTGGGCAAGCGATCATTTATTTTGCGTTCATCCGCGCTGTGGCTATACCGCAGCCATGATTCAGCGTCCCTCCCTGCGCGCCACGACGCGCCTGCTCGCCGCCGCTCTCGTCATTTCGCCGCTGCTCGCCGCCTGTGCGGGCGGGTCGGGGGTCAAGAAGGACACGCGCTATGTCGCGCGCGACGTCAACACGCTGTACCGCGCGGCGCAGGACCGGCTCGACCGCAAGCAGTACAAGGTCGCGGCTGCGCTGTTCGACGAGGTTGAGCGCCAGCATCCCTATTCGCCATGGGCGCGCCGCGCGCAGTTGATGAGCGCGTTCAGTTACTATATGGACCGCGAATATACCCCGGCGATCGAGGCGGCGCAGCGCTTCCTGTCGATCCACCCGGGCAACAAGGACGCGCCCTACGCCTATTATCTGATCGGCCTCAGCTATTACGAACAGATCAGCGACGTGACGCGCGACCAGAAGATCACCGAGCAGGCGAAGAATGCGCTCGGCGAAGTGATCCGCCGCTATCCCGACAGCCGCTACGCCGCCGACGCGCGGCTCAAGGTCGATCTGGTGCAGGACCATCTTGCGGGCAAGGAGATGGAGATCGGCCGCTTCTACGAGCGAAGCTCGAACTGGCTCGCCGCTTCGATCCGCTTCCGCGAAGTGACCGAGAAATTCCAGACGACGAGCCACACTCCCGAGGCGTTGTACCGCCTGACCGAATGCTATCTCGCGCTCGGCATTCCCGAGGAAGCGAAGAAGTCGGCGGCCGTGCTCGGCGCCAACTATCCGGGCAGCAAATGGTACGACCGGGCCTACGACCTGATGCGGAAGCACGCGCCGACGGCTTGATGCGGTTCGGGGAATAGATTCGCATTTTGTTCTGCGTTAAGAGCGGGACATGCTGACCGCCTTGTCCATCGCCAACATCGTTCTGATCGAACGGCTCGACCTCGATTTCGAGGCCGGGCTGGGCGTGCTAACGGGCGAGACCGGCGCGGGCAAGTCGATCCTGCTCGACGCGCTGGGCCTCGCGCTGGGGATGCGCGCCGACAGCGCGCTGGTGCGGCAGGGCACGGACAAGGCGCAGGTGACCGCAAGTTTCACGCCCCCGGCCGAAGCGACGCCGCTCGCCACGCTGCTGGCCGAGAATGAGGTCGCGCTGGAACCCGGCGAGCCGCTGCTGATCCGCCGGACGCTGAAGGCCGACGGCGGCAGCCGCGCCTTCCTCAATGACCAGCCCTGTTCGGCGGCGCTGCTGCGCGAGGTCGGGGGGTATCTGGTTGAAATCCATGGCCAGCACGACGATCGCGGCCTGCTAGCGCCCGCAGGGCACCGCGCTTTGCTCGATGCCTATGCGCGCGCGGACACCGGCGCGGTGGCTGTGGCGCACGCGGCCTGGCGCGCGGCGGAGGAAAAGCTGGCGGTGGCGAAGGCCGCGATTTCGGAAGCGACACGCGACCGCGAATGGCTCGAGCATTGCGTTGCCGAGCTGCAGAAGCTCGACCCGCAGCCGGGCGAAGAGGCCGAACTCGCCGAAGCGCGCGCCGCGATGCAGAAGGGCGAGAAGATCGCGGGCGATCTCGGTACGATCCTCGAGGCCTTCGACGGCAGCGACGGCGGTCCCGCGCTGCTGCGCGGTGCGGCGCGGCGCCTCGACCGGCTCGCGGGCGATCACCCGCTGCTCGCCGAGGCGCTCGCGGCGCTCGACCGCGCGATCATCGACGCCGACGATGCCGAAACGAAGCTGCACGAAGCCGCGCGCGCGCTCGAATATGATCCCGAGCGGCTCGAAGCGGCGGAGACGCGGCTGTTCGAACTGCGCGCGATGGCCCGCAAGCATGGGGTCCAGCCCGACGAGCTGGCCGAACTGGCGGGCGAACTCGCCGCGCGGCTCGATGCGATCGAGGGCGGCAGCGCGGGGCTCGCGAAACTCGAAGCGGCGGTGGCCGAGACGGCGGCGGCCTATACCCACGCCGCGACCGCGCTCTCCGACCTGCGCGCCAAAGCGGCGGCGCGGCTCGATGAGGCGGTAGCGGGCGAACTCGTGCCGCTGAAACTCGACGCGGCGCGTTTCCAGACTGCGGTCGAGCGGCTCCCCGCCGAGCGCTGGGGCGCCGACGGGATCGACCGCGTCGAATTCCTCATCTCGACCAATCCCGGTGCGCCCTTCGCGCCGCTCGCGAAGATCGCGTCGGGCGGCGAGCTCTCGCGCTTCATCCTCGCGCTGAAGGTCGCGCTCGCCGAGGAGGGCGGGGCCGACACGATCATTTTCGACGAGATCGACCGCGGGGTTGGCGGCGCGGTGGCGAGTGCGATCGGCGAGCGGCTCGCGCGCCTGTCGCGAGGAGGCAAGCAATTGCTCGCGGTGACGCACAGCCCGCAGGTCGCGGCAAAAGGCGCGTCGCATTTCATCATCGCCAAGTCGAGCGAGGGGACGGTCACGCGCACCGGCGTCCGCGCGCTTGACGAAGCGGGTCGCCGCGAGGAAATCGCGCGCATGTTGTCGGGCGCCGAAGTCACCGAAGAAGCGCGCGCGCAGGCCGAAAGATTGCTGGAGACGATATGACCGGGCAGGCCGAACGCTACCGCGAAGAGGGCTATCTCGCGTTGCCCGGCTTCGTGCCGACCGACGTAACGCACGCGCTGCTCGGCATGATGAAGGGCGACCTGACGCGCGGCGGCGTGTCGTTCGACCGGCTGAAGCGCAAACATGCGCTGCTCGCGAACGAGGCGGTCGAGATTTACGGGCGTCACTATCTGCCGCTCTCGACGTTCCTGTGGGGGATGACGCCGGCGGTCAGCGCGCTCGTCGGGACCGCGCTCAAGCCCTCCTATTGCTATTTCCGCATGTATCGGCAGGGCGACGTCTGCCACGTCCATTCGGACCGCTACGCCTGCGAGCACAGCCTGTCGCTGTTGCTCGCGGCAAGCGACGGCAAGCCTTGGCCGCTCGAGGTCGGGTCGCAGCATATCGAGACCCCGCGCGAGCGCGCCGATCCCGATTTCGGGGACGAAGCCTATGGCTCGGTGCCGATGCTGCCGGGCGATGCGGTGCTGTATCAGGGCGTCCACCGCCTGCACGGACGGACGATGCCGAACCCGAACCGCTGGTCGGCGCATCTTTTTCTGCACTGGGTCGATCCCGCGGGCCCCTATGCCGAACATGCGATGGAAGGCGTGGTGATCCCGGCGACCGAAACGCTGGCGATGGAACAGGCGTGATCGCGCGATGACGCCTGCGCATCCGCTCGACCGTCCGATCTGGACGATGCTCACCGGACGGCAGGCGCATCTCGCTGAGGGGGGCGACCGCGCGAAGCGGATCGATCGCGGTTACGGCGTGTTCGGGGTCGCCGCCGATACCGGCGCGGAGGCGCAGGCGGCGCTCGCGGCGCTGGTTCCGGACGACGGCGAACTCTGGATCGTCGAGGGTGAGCGCTGGCCCGTTCCGCCCGGAACGCGCGAGGTCAAACGCGCAGTGCTTGCGCAGATGGTCGCCGACGGTCCGCCCCCCGAACCGCGCGAGGGCGAACCGCCGATCGTCGCGCTCGGCGAGGCGGATGCCGCGGAAATGGCAGCGCTTGCCGACCATGCAAAGCCGGGACCATGGGGCCCCGCGACGCATCGCTATGGTCCCTTCTTCGGGATCCGCGAGAATGGCCGCCTGCTCGCGATGGCGGGGCAGCGCATCCTCGTGCCCGGCATGGCCGAGGTCAGCGGCGTTTCGACGTGGGAGGATTGTCGCGGACGCGGCCTGGCGCGCGCGCTGATCGGCCATGTCATGCGCGCAATGGTCGCGCGCGGCGAGCAGCCGTTCCTGCACAGCTATGCCGACAATGAAGGCGCGATCGGCCTCTATGAATCGCTCGGCTTTCGCATCCGGCGCGAGGTGCATGTGCTGGTGATCGCGAAATGAACCGCCGCGAACATCTCATGGCGCTGCTGGCGATGGCCGCAGCCTTGTTGCCCGCGGCGAAGGTCCGGGCTCTGGAGGACATGATGGAAGACGCCGATCCGCACTATGGCCTCATCGGGCAGATGATCGCGCAGCCGGGGCAGCGCGCGGCGCTCGTCGCGATCCTTGGCGAAGGTACGGGGTCGATGCCGGGCAACATCGCCTATCTGATCGGCGAGGACGCTGCGAACCCCGATGCGATCTGGATCGTCGAGCTGTGGGACAGCAAGGACGCGCACGCCGCATCGCTGCAGCTTCCCGAGGTTCGGTCGGCGATCGCGAAAGGTCGCCCGCTTATTGCAGGATTTGGTACTCGCGCGGAGTTCAAGCCGGTGGCAAAAGCCGCTGCATGACAGAGATTGAATCGCTTTCCCCCGCCGACGCCGCCAACGAACTGATGCGGTTGGCAAAGCAGATCGCGCATCACAACAAGCGCTATCACGTCGAGGATGCGCCGGAGATTTCTGACGCCGATTATGACGCGCTCGTCCGCCGCAACAATGAAATCGAAGCGGCTTTCCCCGACCTGATCCGTGCCGACAGCCCGAACCGGCTCGTCGGCGCTGCGGTCGAGGCCTCGCCGCTCGCGAAGGTCACGCACGCGGTGCGGATGATGAGCCTCGACAACGCCTTTTCGGGCGAGGATGTCGAGGAATTCGCCGCGCGCGTGCGGCGCTTCCTCAACCTCGGCGAGGGCGAGGCTGTCGCGCTGACCGCCGAGGACAAGATCGACGGGCTGTCCTGTTCGCTGCGCTACGAACAGGGCCGGCTGGTGCAGGCGGCGACGCGCGGCGACGGCACGGTGGGCGAGGATGTGACCGCGAACGTTCGCACGATCGGCGATATTCCGCAGGAGCTGGCGGGCGAGGCGCCCGACGTCTTCGAGATCAGGGGCGAGGTCTATATGGCCAAGTCCGATTTTGCGGCGCTGAACGCGCGGTTGATGGAGGAGGGAAGGGCGCTTGCGGCGCAGCGCGGGCAGGAATTCGATCCCGCGACCGTCCGCCAGTTCGCCAACCCGCGCAACGCGGCGGCGGGATCGCTGCGCCAGAAGGACGCGAGCGTCACCGCGTCGCGCCCCTTGCGCTTCCTTGCGCATGGCTGGGGTGAGGCGAGCGCGGTTCCTGCCGACACCCAGTTCGACATGATGCAGCGGATCGCGGCGTGGGGCGTTCCCGTCTCGCCGCTACTGAAGCGCTTCGAGGGCGTTGCCGAGGTGCTGGCGCATTACCGGACGATCGAGGCCGAGCGCGCCGAGATGCCCTATGACATCGACGGCGTCGTTTACAAGGTCGACCGGCTCGACTGGCAGCAGCGGCTGGGCTTCGTCGCGAAGGCGCCGCGCTGGGCGATCGCGCATAAATTTCCGGCCGAACGGGCGCAGACGACGCTCGAGGCGATCGACATCCAGGTCGGCCGAACCGGCAAGCTGACCCCGGTCGGGCGGCTTACGCCCGTCACCGTCGGCGGGGTCGTCGTCTCGAACGTCACGCTCCACAACCGCGACGAGATCGGGCGCCTTGGCGTCCGCCCCGGCGACCGCGTCGTGATCCAGCGCGCGGGGGATGTGATCCCGCAGGTGGTGGAGAATCTGACCCGCGACGAGGAACGCGCCGCTTACATCTTCCCCGATCATTGCCCGGTGTGCGGCAGCGAGGCGGTCGCCGAGGAGGGCGAGGTCGATGTGCGCTGCACCGGCGGCCTGATCTGCAACGCGCAGAAGTTCGAGCGCCTGCGCCACTTCGTCAGCCGCGGCGCGCTCGACATCGAGGGGCTGGGTGAGAAGAGCATCCAGGAATTCCTCGACCTTGGCTGGCTCGACAAGGGACCGGCCGACATCTTCCGGCTGAAGAACCACCGCGACGAATTGCTCGGCCGCGAGGGGTGGAAGGAAAAGTCGGTCGACAATCTGTTCGCCGCGATCGAGGCGAAGCGGTCGCCCGACGCGGCGCGGCTGCTGTTCGGGCTCGGCATCCGCCATATCGGCGCGGTGACCGCGCGCGATTTGCTCAAAGGCTTAGGTGATATTGCGCTGCTGCCTGCAAAAGCGGCCGAGATTCAGGCCTATCTCGACGCCAACCCGCAAGCCGAAGGCGAGTCCGACGGCAAATATCAGACGCGCAAGATGGACGCGATCAAAGCGATCCTCGAAGTGCGGGCCGACGGGATCGGACCGGCCGTCGCCGAAGCGCTCGGCGATTTCTTCCATGAGCCGCACAACCGCGCGCTGTGGGATGATCTGCTGAGCGAAGTGTCACCGCCGCCCTATTTCGTCGAGACGCGCGAAAGCGAGGTGTCGGGGATGACCGTCGTCTTCACCGGCAAGCTGGAGACGATGAGCCGCGACGAAGCGAAGGCGCAGGCCGAAGCGCTGGGCGCGAAGGCGGCGGGCTCGGTGAGCGCGAAGACCGACCTCGTCGTCGCGGGCCCCGGTGCGGGCTCGAAGCTCAAGCAGGCGAGCGCGCTGGGTATCAGGGTGATCGATGAGGCCGAATGGGCGAAAATCGTCGAGGCGTCCGGTTGAACATTACCATAGTCGTCACCCCGGACTTGATCCGGGGTCCATGCTGCGAAGAAAGAATGGATGCCGGATCAAGTCCGGCATGACGAAAACAGAGTTGGGCTGATATCAAGCCGTGCGCGCCGTCACAGACGGTCGCCACGAAATGCTGTGAAGGGGCGGACATGGCAAAGGGTGATTATCTCAAGACGCTGATGCACGATCTCGAATCGCACACCGAAGTGCGACGGTTCGGCAGCGGCTGGCTGTCGGGTTTCTTCGGGCTGCTGTTCGCGATCGCCGGTTTCTTGATGGTGATCGCGCTGCGCTTCCCCGATTGGTTTGCGACGCCCGAACTGGAGGTCGTCAAGACCTGGACCGGCTTTCGCGGCGCCGTGCATATCGTGCTGCTGATCAGCTACGGCCTGTCGTTGCTCAGCCTGCTGCTGCGCCCGCGCAAGGTGCTCGGGCTCACCGCGCTGATGATCGGGCTGGCGGCGATTCTGCTCGGCGGATCGAACGTCCAGCCGCAGGAAACGCGCGACTGGGGCATTTTCTTCGGGCTCGACTTTTTCGTCGTGAACCTGCTCGTCACCGGCTTCATGTTCGCGCCGCTCGAGCGCGCCTTCCCGCATCGCCGCGCGCAGCGGCTGTTCCGCACCGAATGGCGCGAGGATCTTTTCTATTATCTCGTGAGCACGATGTTCGTGCAGGTGCTCGGCTTCCTCGCATTGGCCCCGCAGCAGTTCGTCAACGCGCACACGAACAGCTGGGACGCGTTCCGCGCCGCGGTCGCGTCGCTGCCGTGGATCGTCCAGTTCCTGATCGTGCTGGTCGCGTCGGACCTCGCGCAATATTGGTACCACCGGCTGTTCCATAAGGTGCCGTTCCTCTGGGGCTTCCACGCGATCCATCACAGCGCCAAGTCGATGGACTGGCTCGCCGGGTCGCGGATGCATTTCGTCGAGATCATCCTGCTCCGGGCGATCACCTCGCTGCCGCTCTTCACACTCGGCTTCTCGCCGTCGGTGATGCAGGCCTATATCGGCTTCGTCTATGTCTGGTCGTCGCTGCTCCACGCCAATGTCGGCGGAAATTTCAACCGGCTCGGCCATTGGGTCGCGACGCCGCGCTTCCACCACTGGCACCACGGGCTGGAGCGCGAGGCTTTCGACGTCAATTTCGCGATCCACTTTCCTTTGCTCGACAAGATTTTCGGGACCTTTCATCTGCCCAAGGACCGCTGGCCCGAAAATTACGGCATCCCCGAGGATGTACCCAAGGCCTATTGGGGCCAGTTCCTCTATCCGTGGACGCGCACGGGCAAGAAGAGCGACGAGGCGCCCGCCGAATAGCTTGCTGCGGCGCTGGACGCTTTGTCCGCTTGTCAGCGCGGACGCCGCGTCATAAGGGGCGGGCCGTGGGCCTCCTCGCCGCCTTTCGCCGTCCGGGCATCCTGCTGCTGCTGCCGCTGATCCTCGCGCTCGCCGCGCGGGTGCTCGTCGCGCCGGGCTGGATGATCGAGAGCGACGCGGCGGGATCGATCACCGTCCGCGTTTGTTCGGACCCGTCCAACCCGGGGGCGACGCTGACAATCCCGCTCCAGAAGGCGGGCGAGCATCAGGCGGGCGAAGGGCAGCAGCATTGCCCGTGGGGCGCGCTGGCCGCGGCGCCGATCGTCCCCGACCTGCCAGCGCTGCCCGAAAAACTCGCGATCGCCGAGCCTGCGCCTGTCGCGGCCCCATCGCTCGGCTTCGCGCCGGGCATCGCCTCACCGCTCCCGCCGAGTACCGGCCCGCCGCACTTCGCCTGATCCAGCCTGAACTGCCGCCTGCGCACAATAGCGCTGCGCGGTCCCATGCCTGTATCCAGGGAAGATTTTCTGATGAAGACCATTGCCAATCGCGCGGCGCCCTTGCTCGCGCTCGCCACCTGTCTCGCCGCCTCGCCAGCCCATGCCGACGAGGCCGATTCGACGATCATCGTCACCGCCCCGACCGCGACCGACGCCGCCGAAGAGCGCGCCTCGCGCACGCCCGGCGGCACCGACGTCGTCTCTTACGAAGATTATGCCGACAAATCGGTCGTCAGCTTGCGCGACACGCTCGCCTTCTCGCCCGGCGTCTATCTCCAGCCGCGCTACGGGCAGGAGGTGCGTATCTCGATCCGCGGCTCGGGCCTCTCACGCGGGTTTCACATGCGCGGGCTGACGCTCTTGCAGGACGGGGTGCCGATCAACCTCGCCGACGACAATGGCGATTTCCAGGAGCTGGAGCCGATCTTCTTCGACCATCTCGAGGTGTATCGCGGCGCCAATGCGCTGCGCTTCGGTTCGGGAACGCTCGGCGGCGCGGTCAACGGCGTGACGCCGACCGGGCGCACGGCGGAGGGCTTCTACCTGCGCGGCGACGTCGGCAGCTTCGACAGCTATCGCGGGCTGGTGTCGGCGGGTGTCGCGGGCGACCGGGTCGATGCGTGGGGCGCGATCAGCGCCGACACCTCGAACGGCGACCGCGACCATGTGCAGCGCCGCAGCTTTCGCTTCAACGGCAATGTCGGGTTGAAGCTGAGCGACGTCGTCTCGACGCGCTTCTACGCGAGCTACAATGACATCAAACAGGAAATCCCCGGTGCGCTGACCTATAATCAGGCGCTGACCACCCCGCGCGCGGCGAGCGCGGCGGCGGTGGCGGGCGATCAGGCGCGCGATATCGTGTCGCTGCGGCTCCAGAACCGCACGACGTTCGACTGGGGCGCGTTCAAGCTCGACGTCGGCGGTTTCGTCAATGCCAAGTCGCTCTATCACCCGATCTTTCAGGTGATCGACCAGGATTCGGTCGACCTTGGCGGCTTCTTCCGCGCCGATTACGCGGCGGGGCCGGTCGAGGTCACGCTGGGCGGCGAATTGCGGCGCGGGACGACCGACGCCCTGCAGTTCGTGAACATCGCCGGCCGGCGTGGCGCGCTGACCTTCGACGCCGACCAGACCGCGCGCACCGCCAATATCTATGGCGAGGTGCGGGTGCGGCCGGTCGAACAGCTGACCTTGATCGCCGGCGGCGTCTATGCCGATGGATTCCGCAAGCGGCGGGTCAATGTGTCGTCGTCGCTGGACGGGCGGATCGACTTCGACGCCTTTTCGCCCAAGTTCGGCTTGTTGTTCGAACCGAGCGACGCCGTGCAGTTCTTCGCCAATTACAGCCGCTCGGCGGAGTTTCCGGGCTTCGGCGAAGTGTTTCAGACAATCGGGACGCCGCCGGTCAGCCAAGTGGTGTCGACGATCCGCCCGCAGCGCGCATGGACGGCCGAGATCGGCACGCGCGGGAAGGCGGGCATAGTCAGCTGGGATCTGGCGCTGTATCGCTCGACGCTGAAGGGCGAATTGCTGCAATTTACCACCAACGCCAGCATTCCGGTGGCGACCTTCAACGCCGACCGCACGCGGCATCAGGGGGTCGAGGCGGCGCTGGAGATCGCCCCGGCGGCCTGGCTGCGGCTGCGGCAAGTCTATACCTACAGCGACTTCCGTTTCCGGGGTGACAGCCAGTTCGGCGACAATCGCCTGCCGGTGGTACCGAAGCACGTCTATCGCGCCGAGGTGCGGATCGGGAGCGATGTGCTGCATGTCGCGCCCAACGTCGAGTGGGTGCCCGACGGCACCTATGCCGATTACCGCAATCAGGTGCAAACCCCGGGCTATGCCTTGCTGGGCGTGACCGGCGGCGCCCGGATTGCCGAGGGGATCGACGCCTTTGTCGATGTGCGCAATATCACCGGCAAGAAGGCGATCGGCGACATCAGCGCGGTGATCGCCGCCACGGCGCCATCGGTGGTCACGCCGGCGGCGTCGGCGATCTACTATCCCGTCGAGCGCCGCGCAGTGTCCGCCGGCATCCGCGCGCGTTTCTGAGGAGAGGGCAGGGGATGACCGACACCAGGCAGATTCCGCTCTACCGCACGATCTGGCGCTGGCATTTTTACGCCGGTCTTTTCGTCATCCCCTTCATCCTTTTGCTGTCGGTGACGGGCGCGGCCTATCTGTTCAAGCCGCAGATCGACCGGTGGGAAGAGCGCGCGTGGCGCGGCCTGCCCGCCGCCGATGCGGTCGACGCCGATGCGCAGGTCGCTGCCGCGCTCGCCGCCAACAAGGGCGCGTCCTTCCATTATTACCGCATCCCGGAGGCGCGCGGCGACGCCGCGGTCGTCCATCTCGGACTTCCCGGCGGCGCGATGCTCGATGTCGCCGTGTCGCCGCAGGGGCGCGTGATCGGGTCGGCCGATCCCGACGCGCGCTGGTCGGCGTGGCTGGCGCGCTTGCACGGCAGCCTGCTCGTCGGGCGCAGCGGCAAGCTGCTCGTCGAGCTGGCGGCAAGCTGGGCGATCGTGATGATCCTGACCGGCCTCTATCTCTGGTGGCCGCGCGGGCGCGGGCTGGCGGGGGTCGTCTGGCCGCGGCTGTCGCTCGGCGGCCGGGCGGCGCTGCGCGACCTCCATGCGGTGACCGGCTTCTGGGTCTCCGGCTTCGCGCTCGTCCTGCTCTTCACCGCGCTGCCGTGGACCGACGTCTGGGCGAGCGGATTTCGCGCGGTGCGCGCCGAAATGGGGTGGGTGTCGGGGGTGCAGGACTGGAAGGGCGGGGCGGACCCGCACGCGGCGCACGATCATCATGCGATGGCGGCGGCGCCACCACCCGGCCACGCTTCGCGCGCGCCGCTGGAATATATCGTGATGCGCGCGCGCGGCGAGCATATGCCCGCGCCTGCGATCATCCAGCCGCCCGGCGCGCCCAACATGTTCGGCCCGCCCAATGGCAACACCTGGACGCTGACGACGCTGACGCAGAACCGGCCGCTGGTGCGCAAGGTCGGCTACGACCCCGAAACGAGCCTCGAGGTCTCGCGCAGCAGTTTCGCCGACAAGCATGTCATCGACCGCGCCGTCGGCTACGGGATCGCGTGGCACGAGGGGCAGTTGTTCGGTCTCGCGAACCAGCTCGTCGGCGTGGCGACTGCGCTCGCGCTCTTCACGCTCGCGATCTCGGGATTCCTCATGTGGCGGCGCCGCAAGCCCGACGATGCGCTCGGCGCGCCGCCGCTGCCGCGCGATCCGGCGCAGCTCAAGGGCGTGGCGGCGATCGTCCTGCTGCTCGCGGCTTTCCTGCCGCTGCTCGCGGCATCGCTGGTCTTGCTGTGGATCGTCGATCGGCTAATCTTGCCGCGCCTTCCGCGCGCGGCCCGGTGGCTCGGAGTCGCGCGCGTATAAGGTTTCATTTGAAACTATTTCATGCTAGGCTGCTGCTCATGAAGGATGGCTTTACCCACGTCCACGAAGTGCCGCCGCCGGGTGCCGCGGCCGACTGGACGATTTCGCAGAATTGGGACGCCTTCACCGCCGACGAACATGCGATGTGGGACCGGCTGTTCGCGCGCCAGTCCGACATGCTGCCCGGCCGCGCGGCGGAGGCCTTCCTGCGCGGGATCGATGTGCTCAAGCTCGAAAAGCCCGGCATTCCCGACTATCGCGAGCTCAACGCGCGGCTGATGGACGCGACGGGGTGGCAGGTCGTCGCGGTGCCGGGGCTGGTGCCCGACGACGTCTTCTTCGATCATCTCGCGAACCGCCGCTTTCCCGCGGGCAATTTCATCCGCACCCCCGAACAGCTCGACTATCTGCAGGAACCAGACGTCTTTCACGACGTGTTCGGGCACGTGCCGATGCTCGCCGACCCGGTGTTCGCCGACTATATGGTCGCCTATGGCGAAGGGGGCTTGCGCAGCCTGAAATATGACGCGTTGAAACAGCTTGCCCGGCTTTACTGGTACACGGTCGAATTCGGGCTGATCCGCGAAGCGGGCGGCCTGCGCATCTATGGCGCGGGGATCGTGTCGAGTTACGCCGAAAGCGTCTTCGCGCTTGACAGCGATAGTCCGAACCGCATCGGCTTCGACCTCGCGCGCGTGATGCGCACCGACTACCGGATCGACGATTTCCAGCAGAATTATTTCGTCATCGACAGCCTTGATCAGCTGCTCGACGTGACCGTGAACACCGATTTTGCGCCGCTCTACGCCGCGAACGACGCGCTGCCGCCGATTCCGATTGCCGATATCCTGCCGGGTGACGTCGTGATCACGCGCGGCACGCAGGACTATGCGCTGGGGAAGCAGACCGTCTAATAAACCCCTCCCGCAAGCGGGAGGGGCAGCGAGACTTACGAGCTTGCTCGTTAGTCGCAGCGGGGTGGGCTTTCGCGAGGCCAAAAGCTCGCTACGCTCGCGCCCACCCCCAAACCCCTCCCGCCTGCGGGAGGGGGGCTTTGTTTACCAGCTTCCGAAGCTCGCGTCCGCCGGATTGGACCGGTGGAGGGCGCGCTGCTTGCGCCGATACCCGTAGCGCCGCCGCTTCACCAGCAACAGGCACGGCCATTCGGCGCTCCCGCCGCGCGCCGCAAGGCGGAAGCCCTGGGCGCGATAGGCGGCCAGCACCGGTTCCATCTGGCGCGCGATCAGCCCGGCGAGGATGGCATGGCCGCCGGGCGAGGTCGCCGCGCCGATGTCGGGCGCCAGCGTGATCAGCGGCCCGGCGAGGATATTCGCGATGACCAGATCATAGGGCGCACGGCGGCGGATCGCGGGATGATCGGTCCCCGGCGCGACCGCGAGCGCGAGCCGCCCGCCGCTGCGGCCCAGCGGCACGCCGTTGATCGCGGCATTGTCGCGGGTAACGACGATGCTCGCGGGATCGATATCCGACGCGATCGCTTTCGCGCGCGGCCAGAGGTGCATCGCGGCAAAGGCGAGCAGGCCCGTTCCGGTTCCGACGTCGGCAATATTGCGCGGGCTCGCGCCCTGCCGGGCCAGCCGGTCGAGCATCGCGAGGCAGCCCGCCGTGGTATCGTGGCCGCCGGTGCCGAACGCCTGGCTTGCGTCGATCAGAAAGGGCACGCTGCCCGCAGGCACGCGGTCGGCATAGCTGCTGGTATGGACGAAGAAGCGCCCGGCCTGCACAGGTTCGAGCCCCTGCTGCGACAGCGTCACCCAATCCTGCTCGACCAGTTGCTCGACGTGCGGTTTCTTGCCCTTTGCGCTCGGGATTAGCGCCTGCAGCAGCCCCAGCAGCGCCGCGCCGGGCTTGTCGTCCAGATAGGCGTCGAGCTGCCACAGCCCCATATCCTCGTCTATCTCGCGCGTCACGATGACGGGCGCCTCGGGCAACGCATCGAGTTCGGGAACCTCGCCCGACAAGGCTTCGGCCTCGTCGCGCGTGCAGGGGAGCGAGACGATCCAGCTCATTTCGGTGGCGTGCTTTCGGACGCCAGCCGGTCGGCAAGCCGCATCCTCGCACCCGCAGCATAGGCGCGGCACGATTCGGGATTGGCGAGGGTCGCCGGGTTCGCGAGCCGAGCGAAGAGGTTGCTCGCCCCCGGATGCGGCGTGAGCAATATCTCGCACGGCAGCGCCTCGACCTTCGCGAAGGTCGCGCGGAAGGTCGCGACATAATCGGGATGATCGACGAACCGGTAGCCGTCGGCCGACACGGCGCTCAGGCTGTCGACATAGGCGATTATGCGGCAATCGCTGCCTTCGCACGACCGCCACGTCCAGCTCGTACCGCCGGGGGTGTGGCCCGGCGTCGCGTGCGCGGTCAGGCGCAGCCCTTCGATCTTCAGCATTTCGCCGTCGAAAACGGTGCGCGCGACGGCGACGCCGCGAAAGGGCGGAATACCGCCGCGCTGCGGATCGGTTGCGTCGGGTTCGCCGCTGGTCAGCGCGGCCATCGCTTCGGGCCGCGCGACGACCTGCGCGCCCGTTGCGTCTTGCAGCGCCTTCAGCCCGCCGACATGGTCGAGATGCTCGTGGCTGGTCAGCAGGAACCGCACGTTCTTCGGATCGAATCCCAGCGTGCGGATGTTCGCAAGGATCGATGGCGCGGCCTCTTCGGTTGCGGCGTCGATCAACACCAAACCGGCAGCCGTATCGATCAGCACTGCAGATATGCCGCAGGTGCCGACATAATAGCTGTTGCCGAAAATCTTCGCGGGCGGGGCGGAATCGCTCCAGCCCTCGCGGCCGGCGCAGGCCGCCGCGAGCGCCTTGCCGGTCGGCGCGGTGGCAAGGGAGGAGGGGGCGGCATGCGGCGTGCAACCGGCGAGCGCCACGGCGGCGAAAAGCAGCAGCTTACCGGACATAGCTGGCTCCGTTGGCGTCGAGCACCGCCCCGGTCATCGACGCGGGCGCCTCGAGCGCGCACCAGCGCGCCATCTCGCCGATCTCTTCGGGATCGGCAACGCGGCCAAGCGGGATCTCGGCAAGCAAGGCTTCTCCGCTTCGGCCTTGAAGGGCCTCACCCGCCATGTCGGTCAACGTAAAGCCGGGGCAGATGGCAAAGGCGAGGATGCCTTCCTTGGCGTAGCCGCGCGCGATCGTCTTGGTCATCGCGACCATGCCCGCCTTCGATGCCGCATAGTCCCAGTGCGCCGGACTGTCGCCGCGGTAGGCGGCGCGGCTTGCGATATTGACGATGCGGCCGCCGCTGCCGCGGTCCTGCCAATGCCGAACGGCGCGGCGACAGAGCAGGGCGCTCGCGGTCAGGTTGATCTGCATCGTGCGGTCCCATGCGGCAAGCCAGTCGGCGTCGGCCGCATCGATCGGATTCGCTTCGAAAATGCCGGCGTTGTTGATGAGTATGTCGATCCGCCCCTCGAGCCGGTCGAGGCCGCTTTCCCACAGCGCGTCGGGAACAGCGGGATCGGAAAGGTCGCCGTCGGCGCTCGACAGCGCGACCACCCGGGTCGTGTCGAGAGTCAGGGCGTCGGCGATCGCGGCGCCGATGCCGCGGCTTGCGCCGGTGATGAAGATGCGGGTCGTCATCCCCCCGCCTTAGGGCAGGGGAATGGGCGTTGCCAAGCTCAGGCCACGCGGCGGCTGAATTCGCTCGCAGCCTTTTCGAGCGACTGGAGCCGCTCGCCCATCTTGGCGAATTCGGTGCTCAGCGTGCTGATTTCGCCCGCGACCATCCCCGAATCGTTGCGGATGCTGGCGATCGTCGACGACATCGAATCGGCGGCGAGCGCGGTTTCGTCGACCGCGGCGGTGATCGAGGTGACCGTCTGCGCCTGCGCGTCCATCGCGTCGCGGATGCGCTGCGCCGAGGTCTGGACTTCGACGATGGTCTGCTGGATCGACTGGTTGGCGCTCACCGACCCGCGCGTCGCTTGCTGGATCGCCGCGATCTTACCCGCGATATCGTCGGTCGCGCGCGCGGTTTCGTTGGCGAGGCTCTTCACCTCCTGCGCGACGACCGCGAAGCCGCGACCCGATTCGCCCGCGCGGGCGGCCTCGATGGTGGCGTTGAGCGCGAGCAGGTTGGTCTGGCCCGCAATCTCGCGGATCAGGCCCAGGATCGACTCGATCGATTCGGCGTGGCGCGACAGCGCCTCGGACATGGCGACGGCTTCGCCCGCCTGTTCGGAGGCGCGCGTCGCGACGCTGGCCGAGGCTTCGACCTCGCTACGCGCATCCTCGATCGCGCGGATCAGGCCCGCAGCCGTCGAGGCGGCTTCGCGCATCGCCATCGCCGATTGTTCGGAGGCGGCAGCGACCTCGCTCGTCTTGGCGATCATGCCCTTCGCCGCCTGGTCGGCCGAAGCGGCCTGCCGCGCGAGCTGCTGCCGCGCAGCGTCGGTATCCTGAACCAGCGAGGCGATCGAGCGGTCGAAATCGCCCGCGAGCGCCTGACGTTCGCCCGAGATCACGGCGCGGTCCAGCTTGGTCGCATAGCGCTGCATGATGTCGAACTCGAGCAACGCGAGCCGGTTGATCGCACCGGTCAGTCGCGCCTGCCGCGCGGTGTCGCCGGCCGCGGCTTCGATGACATATTCGATGGTGAGGCGCAGGCTCTCGGCGATGCACGACATCACCGACGCCAGCGGCAGCTTCACGCGGCGCGCCATATGGGTGTTCTGGCACGCGATCGTCGCGACCTCCTGTCCCGCGGCATCGCTGTATTTGACCGCGGCGTGGCGTGCGCTGCCGCGCACATAGGATTCGAGAAGTTCGCCCTCGACCTTGCGCTCGATCCCGGGAAGCCGGTTGAAGGCGTCCCAATAGGCGCGCGCGATCATGTCCTCGCGGCCCGAGATGATGGCGTGGATTTCGGCGGCGTCTGCGGCGAGGCGTCCGTCGAGGTCATAAAAAGGGAAACGATCGGCCATCAGCACGGGATCGATCTGCTGCTTATGAATCGGATTTTCCTTCACCATGATCCTGCCTCCCTGGCCAAATTCGGACGCGCGGACTCTGTCGGTCCCCATCGTCCGCGAAACGCGTCACCGGGATATGCTGGGAGGATGGTAAAAGCGGCGTTAACCAGCCGCGGGAATTTTGGCTTCAGCGCGCCGGGTCGCCGATTTGCGCCGCCGATACCGGATAGCCCTCGAACGCCTTGATCGTGCGCAGCGCAAAGGCGCTGTGCATCGACGCGACGCCGGGCAGGCGCGACAGGCAATGGCGGTGCAGCCGGTCGAAGTCGGCGACGTTGCGCGCCGCGACGCGCAGGCGATAGTCCGACGCGCCCGACAGCAGCTGGCACTCCAGTATCTCGTCGAAGCTCTTCACCGCGCTTTCGAACGCGGTCAGCGCCTCCTCGCTCTGCGAGGTCAGGCTGATGTCAACGAAGACGTCGAGGCCGAGCCCGATCGCCTCGGGATCGAGCCGCGCGGCATAGCCGGTGATGATCCCCGCCGCCTCGAGCGCGCGGATGCGGCGATGGCACGCCGAGGGCGACAGGCCGACGATCTCGCCCAGTTCGGCGGCGGGTTTTGGCCCCTCGCGCTGCAGCAGGTGAAGCAGCTTTGTATCGATTCGATCCATCATCGTGCGTCAATTCTGCATTTCACGCCAAATATGTGCGCGTCTGTGCGACATCGGGCGAGGATATGCAAGCACCTCTCGCGGCTTTGCTGTTATGTTTCTCCGAAGGCTACGGATGCGGAAATTTTGCGTCCGGGCGCAGGGATATGGAGAGCGACAATGATCATCGGCACCCCCAAGGAAATCAAGAATCACGAATATCGCGTCGGCCTGACCCCCGAGAGCGCGCGCGAGCTCGTCGTCCATGGCCACCGGGTGCTGGTGCAGACCGGCGCGGGCGAAGGCATCGGTGCGCACGACGCCTTCTATCAGCAGGCGGGCGCCGAGATCGTCCAGAGTGCCGAAGAGATTTTCGCGACCTGCGACATGGTGGTGAAGGTCAAGGAGCCGCAGGCGGTCGAGCGCGCGATGCTGCGCCCCGGCCAAATTCTCTACACCTATCTCCACCTCGCGCCCGATCCCGAACAGACGCTCGACCTCATGAAGTCGGGCGCGATCTGCATCGCCTATGAAACCGTGACCTCCCCCCATGGCGGGCTGCCGCTCTTGAAGCCGATGAGCCAGGTTGCCGGCCGCATGTCGATCCAGGCCGGCGCGACCGCGCTCGAAAAGGCGCATGGCGGCCGCGGCGTGCTCCTGGGCGGCGTCCCCGGCGTGGCGCCGGGCAAGGTGTGCGTGATCGGCGGCGGCGTCGTCGGCTTCAACGCGGCGCAAATGGCCGCGGGCCTCGGCGCCGACGTCACCATCCTCGACCGCGATCCCGAGGTGCTCGAACGCGTCGGCACCTTTTTCGAGGCGCGCGCCAAGACGCGCTTCTCGAACCGCGCGAACCTCGCCGAATGTGTCGCCGAGGCCGACCTCGTGATCGGCGCGGTGCTGATCCCCGGCGCCGAGGCGCCGAAGCTCGTCAGCCGCGAGATGCTGAAGACGATGCGCCCCGGCTCGGTGCTCGTCGACGTCGCAATCGACCAGGGCGGCTGCTTCGAGACCAGCCATGCGACGACCCACGCGGACCCCACTTACGTGGTCGACGGCATCGTGCATTATGCGGTCGCGAACATGCCCGGCGCGGTGGCGCGCACCAGCACCTATGCCCTCAACAACGTCACCCTGCCGCATGCGCTGCGCATCGCCGACCTCGGGTGGAAAGAGGCATTGAAGCGCGACACGCATCTTGCGCAGGGACTCAACGTCTGGAATGGTAAGGTGACGTTCGAAGCCGTAGCGGAAGCGGTGGGAACGGATTATGTGCCTGTCGATCAGGCACTCGCCTGATAACAAGGACTTGCGTGACATGACCGATCAATCTCCCCCGCCGCCTCACGACGAAGAGGAAAATGAAGTGCTGCGCGCCGCGCGCGAGCTTCAGGCGCAGAAGGAGGCCGCCGAGGCGACCGAAGCCGCCGACAAGGCGGCCGCGGCGAAAGGCGGCAAGAAGATCGGCTGGAAAACCGCGGCGGGCATCGGTGTCGGCTCTGCGGCCGTGCTCGCGGCGCTGCTCTACGCGAACCGCGACAAGCTGAAGTGATCGCGCCTGCGCCGGTGTAGGCGCGATGTCTGTTTCGGGGTGGTGAGCTGCCGTTATGGTCCTCCCCATCGACTTGCGATGGGGAGGTGGCAGCCCGAAGGGCTGACGGAGGGGCCGAGCGCGCAGCGCTCGCTAACGCTCGCCGCCCCTCCACCACCGCTTCGCGGAGTGCTGGGTCGTCCAGTCCCCCGGACTGGACTTGGATTGCCGGGGGCAATCCAACCCTGCACTCCCCCTCCCCATCGCAAGTCGATGGGGAGGATCTTATGGCAGCAATCGGCCGTCAGCGGTCATTGCCTCCCGATCGGCTGCAAATGCCGGCTCTCGCCCGCAACCGGCCCTTGCCTTCGCAGCGACCGGCAGCCCCTGCATCCCGCGAACGCCCTTCAGCCAAAATCTGCGTTCATCGCCCCCTAAGTAATTGCATATCGCGGCGGGAACGCTTAACCCGCGCCCATCGACCGATGAGAGTCAGGAAAACGGGGCTGTTATGGCTGGCAACGAACCGAGCGCGCGGCCGCTTTCGCCGCACCTTCAGGTATATAAATGGGCGCCTTCGATGGCGGTCTCGATCCTCCACCGCATCAGCGGCGACGGGCTGGCGATCGCCGGGGCGCTGATGTTCCTCTGGTGGCTCGGCGCCATCGCCGCCGGTCCCGATGCCTACGCTGCCTTCGTCGCCTGCGTCTGGCACGATCCCAGTCCCGAGATCGGCCTGTTCCACCAGATCACGAACATTCTCGGCAAGGTCGTGCTCGTCGGCCTGACATGGGCCTTTTTCCAGCACCTCTTCTCGGGGCTTCGCCACTTCGTCCTCGACACCGGCGCGGGCTATGAGCTCAAGACCAACAAGCTGTGGTCGACGCTGGTGATGGTCGGTGCGGTCCTCGCGACCACCGCGACCTGGCTTTATATCGCGAAGGAGGCGCTCAATGGGTAATGGTACGCGCCTCGGCCGCGTGCGCGGGCTTGGCTCCTCGCATCACGGTTCGCATCACTGGCTGCAGCAGCGCCTGACCGCGCTCGGCAACGTCCTGCTCGTCACCTGGCTCTTCGTCTCGCTGCTCCGCCTGCCGCTTGGCGACCATGCCGCGGTGCATCGCTGGGCGTCGAACCCGACCGTCGCGCTCGCGCTGATCCTGCTCGTGATCAGCGTCTTCTGGCACTTCCGGCTCGGGCTTCAGGTTCTTATCGAGGACTATGTCCATGGTGAGGCGACGCGCCTGCTCGCGATCGTCGCGCTCAATTTCTATGCCATCGGCGGTGCGGCCTACGGCATCTTCGCCATCGTCCGCATCGCATTGGTCCCCGTAGCGGGCGTTCCGGGGGGCATGTAAGATGACCGAAGCCTACAAGATCATCGACCATATCTACGACACCGTCGTCGTCGGCGCCGGCGGCTCGGGCCTGCGCGCCACGATGGGCAGCGCCGAAGCCGGCCTCAAGACCGCGTGCATTACCAAGGTGTTCCCGACGCGCAGCCACACCGTCGCGGCGCAGGGCGGCATCGCCGCCTCGCTCGGCAATAACAGCCCCGACCATTGGCAGTGGCATATGTACGACACCGTCAAGGGCTCCGACTGGCTCGGCGACCAGGACGCGATCGAATATATGGTGCGCGAGGCGCCCGCCGCGGTGTACGAGCTCGAACATGCCGGCGTGCCGTTCAGCCGCAACGCCAACGGCACGATCTACCAGCGCCCGTTCGGCGGCCATATGCAGAATATGGGCGAAGGCCCGCCGGTCCAGCGCACCTGCGCCGCGGCCGACCGCACCGGTCATGCGATGCTCCACGCGCTCTATCAGCAGTCGCTGAAATATGACGCGGACTTCTTCATCGAATATTTCGCGCTCGACCTGATCATGGAAGACGGCGCGTGCCGCGGCGTGATCGCGCTGTGCATGGAGGATGGCAGCATCCACCGCTTCCGCAGCCAGGCGGTCGTCCTCGCGACGGGCGGCTATGGCCGCTGCTATTTCACCGCGACCTCGGCGCATACCTGCACCGGCGACGGCGGCGGCATGGTGCTGCGCGCGGGCCTGCCGCTGCAGGACATGGAATTCGTCCAGTTCCACCCGACCGGCATCTATGGCGCGGGCGTGCTCATCACCGAGGGTGCGCGCGGCGAGGGCGGATATCTGACGAACTCCGAAGGCGAGCGTTTCATGGAGCGCTATGCGCCCTCGGCGAAGGATCTTGCGTCGCGCGACGTCGTTTCGCGCTCGATGGCGCTCGAAATCCGCGAAGGCCGCGGCGTCGGTCCGCACGCCGACCACATCTATCTCCACCTCGACCATATCGATCCCGCGGTGCTCGCCGAGCGTCTGCCGGGGATCACCGAAAGCGGCAAGATTTTCGCGGGCGTCGACCTCACGCGCCAGCCGCTGCCGGTCGTGCCGACGGTCCATTACAATATGGGCGGCATCCCCTGTAACTATCATGGCGAAGTCGTCACGCTGAAGGATGGCAACCCCGACTCCGTGGTTCCCGGCCTGTTCGCGGTCGGTGAGGCCGCCTGCGTGTCGGTCCACGGCGCGAACCGTCTCGGCTCGAACAGTCTGATCGACCTCGTCGTGTTCGGCCGCGCGACGGGCCACCGCCTCAAGGAAATCCTCACCCCCGGCGCGGCGCAGGCGCCGCTGCCGAAGGACAGCGCCGATCTGGCGCTCGGCCGCCTCGACCATTTCCGCAACGCCAATGGCGGTTCGCCGACCGCGGAAATCCGCACCGAGATGCAGCGCGCGATGTCGCAGCATGCGGCGGTGTTCCGCACCGACGAGCTGATGGCCGAGGGCAAGGAAAAGCTCGCCAAGACCTACAGCCGCATGAACGACGTCCATGTCGCCGACCGCAGCCTGATCTGGAACACCGACCTCGTCGAAACGCTCGAGCTCGACAATCTGATCGCGCAGGCGACAGTGACGATGCATTCGGCGTACAACCGCAAGGAAAGCCGCGGCGCCCACGCGCACGAGGATTTCCCCAACCGCGATGACACGGTGTGGATGAAGCACACGATCAGCTGGTTCGACGGCTGGGGCGGCAAGGGCGGCGGCGTCCGCCTCGATTACCGCCCGGTCCACGAATATACGCTGACCGACGACGCCGAATATATCAAGCCGAAGGCGCGCGTTTACTAGGACGGATTGGCGCGATGCCCCGGCCGCGGGCCGGGGCGCCCTATTCGCTGCCGAACAGGCTTTTCGACGGATTGATGTCGGCGAAGGGCTCCTTGACCTGTTCGCCCATGACCCACAGCTTGTGGCAGGCGATGGTGAAGAACATCACCGCGATCGTCCAGACGATGATCGTCTTGATAATCTGCCACCTTTTGGCTTCATAGGCGGCCTTGGCGCGGGCCTTATAGTCGATGCCGAGCTCGCTTTCGAACTCGGCCACCAGCTGCGCGCGGCGGGTGCGCGATATGTTCGCGAGACTCGCGTTTTGCATAGTGTCTTCTTTCGAGCGGCGAGTCGCCATCACCCACACCCAATGGTCCCGATTGTCCAGCCTCCGGTCATAGACAAACAGCCCTGACAAAGGGTTAACCGGGCCGCGGCGATGCGATCAGTCGAGTGCGATTCCGATCAGCTTGATCCGCGCCGCCGCCCCGCGCAGCAGGGTCAGATCGCGCCGCGGAAGGTCCAATGCTGCCGCCAGCACGGCCAGCACTGCGTCATTGGCGGCGCCGTCGGCGGGCGGCGCGGTGACCCGCACCTGCACCGCGCCCTCGACGATCCGCACCTCGTCGCGCCGCGCGCCCGGCGTCACGCGCACCTCCAGCCGGCCCGGCGCTGCAAGGATGCGCAGCGCCGCGGTCAGCGCGGGGTCGGGGCGATATTTCAGACGGTGACGACCAGCTTGCCGACCGCGGTCCGGTCGCCGAGCTTGGCGATCGCCTTGCCGCCGTCGGCGAGCGCGAAGCTTTCGGTGACGCGCGGCTTGATCTTGCCCTGTTCCCACAGCTGGAACAGCCGCGCGATATTGGCGCGGTTGCGCGCCGGTTCGCGCATCACGAACGCGCCCCAGAAGACGCCCGCGACGTCGCAGCTCTTGAGCAGGGTCAGGTTGAGCGGCAGACGCGGGATGCCCGCGGGGAAGCCGACCACGAGATAGCGGCCCTCCCATGCGATCGACCGCAGCGCAGGCTCGGCATAGTCGCCCCCGACCGCGTCATAAATGACGTTCGCGCCATTGGGACCGACCGCTTCCTTGAACTTGTTGGCGAGCTCTTTCGACTGGTCCTTGTCGAACGGCTGGCGGCCATAGACGACGACCTCGTCGGCGCCCGCCTGACGCGCGATCTCGCCCTTCTCCTCGCTCGACACGCCCGCGACGACGCGTGCGCCGAATGCCTTGCCGAGCTCGACCGCGGCAATGCCGACGCCGCCCGATGCACCGAGCACGAGCAGCGTATCACCTTCCTCGATATGCCCGCGATCGACGAGCGCATGGATGCTGGTGCCATAGGTCATCAGCAGCGACGCGCCCTCTGCGAAACCATGGCTTTCGGGCAGGTGATAGACATTGTGGACCGACACCGCGACCGCTTCGGACATGCCGCCGTTGCCGCAGCCCGCGATGACGCGGTCGCCGACCTTGAATTCGGTCACGCCTTCGCCGACCTCGGCGACGAGACCGGCAACTTCGCCACCGGGCGCGAAGGGGCGTTCGGGTTTGAACTGATATTTATCCTCGATGATCAGCACGTCGGGGAAGTTGACCGCGCAGGCCTTCACATCGATCACGATCTGGCCCTTGCCCGCGGTCGGGCGCGGCAGTTCGCCAAGGGCGAGCGTTTCGGGGCCGCCGGTTGCGGTCGACAAGAGAGCCTTCATCATCTTCTCCTCTGTTTGATTATCAGGCGGCGGGCCGCATCCACGGCCGCTCGGCATCGAGCTTCGCTTCATAGGCGCCGATCGCGGCGTCGCTCATTTCGGTGAGCGAAATCTCGTCGAGCCCTTCGAGCAGGCACATCTTGCGGAACGGATCGATCTCGAAGACAAATCGGTCCTGGAACGGCGTGGTCACCGTCTGGGTGTCGAGGTCGACGTGCAGCGGATCGGTCTGTGCGACCTCCATCAGCCGGTCGATCGCCGCTTGCGGCAGCACCACGGGCAGGATGCCGTTCTTGACCGCGTTGCCAGAGAAAATGTCCGAATAGCTCGGCGCGATCACGACGCGGATGCCCAGGTCGCCGAGCGCCCAGGCCGCATGCTCGCGGCTCGACCCGCACCCGAAATTGTCGCCCGCGATCAGGATCGGCGCGCCCTTATATTCGGCGCTGTCGAACAGATTGTCGGGATCGGCCCGCAGCGTCTCGAACGCGCCCTTGCCCATGCCCTCGCGGCTGGTGGTTTTCAGCCAGTGCGCCGGGATGATGACGTCGGTGTCGACGTTCTTGAGGCCGAGCGGGATCGCGCGGCCTTCGACGTTCTCGATCGGCGTCATGCCATCAACTCCCGCACATCGGTGAGCCTGCCGGTCACCGCCGCCGCCGCCGCCATTGCGGGGCTGACCAGATGCGTGCGGCTGCCGGGCCCCTGCCGGCCGACGAAATTGCGGTTGCTCGTGCTGGCGCAGCGTTCGCCCGCGGGCACCTTGTCGGGGTTCATCGCGAGACAGGCCGAGCACCCCGGCTCGCGCCATTCGAGGCCGGCGTCGGTGAAGATGCGGTCGAGCCCCTCGGCCTCGGCCTGCGCCTTCACGAGGCCCGAGCCGGGGACGACGATCGCCCATTTGACGTTGTCGGCCTTCTTGCGGCCCTTCACGATCGCGGCGGCGGCGCGCATGTCCTCAATGCGGCTGTTGGTGCAGCTGCCGATGAAGATATTCTCGATTCTGACGTCCTGCATTCGCGTGCCGGGTTCGAGGCCCATGTAAGCGAGCGACTTGGCGGCCGCGGCCTGCTTCGACGGATCGGCGAAGCTCGCAGGGTCGGGGACGGTACCGGTGATCGGGACGACATCCTCGGGGCTGGTACCCCAGGTCACGCTGGGCGCGATATCGGCGGCGTCGATCACGACAGTCTTGTCATAGGTCGCGCCGGGATCGGTCGCGAGGCCTTTCCAGTAGGCGACCGCCGCGTCCCAGTCGGCGCCCCTGGGCGCATAGGGGCGACCCTTGAGATAGGCGAAGGTCGTCTCGTCGGGCGCGATCAGCCCTGCGCGGGCGCCGCCCTCGATCGCCATGTTGCTGACCGTCAGCCGGCCCTCGATGCTGAGCGCGCGGATTGCGCTGCCGGTATATTCTATGACATGGCCGGTGCCGCCCGCGGCGCCGATCGTGCCGGTGATGTGAAGGATGATGTCTTTCGCGGTCACGCCGGGGCCGACCTCGCCCTCGACGCGGACTTCCATCGTCTTCGCGGGCTGTAACAGCAAGGTCTGCGTGGCCAGCACATGCTCGACCTCGCTCGTCCCGATGCCGAAGGCGAGCGCGCCGATGCCGCCGTGGCACGCGGTATGGCTGTCGCCGCACACGATCGTCGTGCCGGGCAGCGAAAAGCCCTGCTCGGGGCCGACGACATGGACGATGCCCTGTTCGGGCGCGACCGCGTCGATGTAGCGGATGCCGAACTCGGGCGCGTTCGTCTCGAGCGCCGCCAGCTGCGCCGCGCTCTCGGGATCGGCGATCGGCAGCTTGTTTCCGGCCGCATCCTTGCGCGCCGTCGTCGGCAGATTGTGGTCGGGCACCGCCAGCGTCAGGTCGGGACGGCGGACGGTTCGCCCGCTTGCGCGGAGCCCCGCGAAGGCCTGCGGGCTGGTGACTTCATGGACGAGATGGCGGTCGATGAAGATCAGGCAGGTACCGTCGGGGCGCTGTTCGACGACATGCGCGTCCCAGATTTTCTCGTAGAGTGTGCGGGGCCGGGTCATGCCGGTTCACTTACGCCAGTCGGATAACAATGCAAGCGAGTGGGACACAAAAACGCAATTTTCGGTCGCACGACCATCCTTTCTTCGTCATGCCGGACTCGATCCGGCATCCCGCTTTGCGACGCTGATCAGTGGGACTTCCGATCAAGTCCGGGGCGACGAGAGATGATGGCGCTGTTGCCGTAACAAGCCTATAATCCCCCTATGTCGACGCTCGCGATCATCCTGCTCATTCTTGCCACCGTCGCGGCGATGGAGGGCGTCGCCTGGGCGAGCCACAAATATATCATGCACGGCTTCGGCTGGGCATGGCACCGCGACCATCATGAACCGCACGACCGCATTCTGGAGAAAAATGATCTCTTCGCCATCGTCGGCGCGGCGATGAGCATTGCGATGTTCGCGATCGGCAGCCCGATGATCCTCGGCGATTCGGCTTGGGAGCCGGGGACATGGATCGGGCTCGGCATCCTTTTCTACGGCATCATCTACACGCTGGTGCACGACGGGCTGGTCCATCAGCGCTATTTCCGCTGGGTGCCGCGCCGCGGCTATGCCAAGCGCCTGGTGCAGGCGCACAAGCTCCACCATGCGACGATCGGCAAGGAGGGCGGGGTGAGCTTCGGTTTCGTGCTCGCGCGCGATCCCGCGAAGCTCAAGGCCGAATTGAGGGCGCAGCGCGAAGCTGGGGTTGCCGTGGTGCGCGAGGCGCTGACCGAATGACCAAAACGCCGTCTCCCCGAGCGAAGACGAGGGGCCCGTTCGAGCGAAGCGAGAACCCGTGCGGTCGCTGCCTCGACTTCGCTCGGCAAAGCCCCTCGTCTTCGCTCGGGGATGCGGATGTTTCCTAACCCGTCCGGTAATCCGCCGTGATGACGCCCGCTGCCGCCAATTCGGCTTCATGACTCTCCTCGCGCCACGTTTCCAGCAGCGCCTGCCGCTCCCATTCGACCATCGCGGGATGCGCCAGCACATGGTCGACCCATGCCTGCCCGGCACCGACGTCGAGGCCGTAAGTGCGGATGCGGAAGGCGACCGGTGCGAAAAAGGCGTCGACGGCTGAGAAGTCGGTCCCTGCCAGCCACGGCCCGCCAAACCTCCCGAGGCCCTCCTCGAACAGCTCACGGATACGCGCCACGTTGCTGCGCAGCGCATCCGACATCGGCTTCGGCGTAACGCGCACCCCGACATTCATCGTGCAATCGTTGCGCAGCGCCGCAAAACCGCTGTGCATCTCCGCCGCCGCGCACTGCGCCCAGGCGCGCGCGTCCGGATCGGCGGGCCACACGCCCGCGTGCCGGTCGGCAAGATAGAGCGCGATGCCGAGCGAGTCATAGATGGTGCGCCCTTCGTGCAGCAGCGCCGGAACCTGGCCGGTCGGCGAGAAGCTGCGGAACGCCTCGTAATTCACGGGCTTGGCGAAGGGCTCGATCCGGTCCTCGAACGATAGGCCCAGCGCGCGCATCAGCACCCACGGCCGCAGCGACCAGCTCGAATAATTGCGGTTGGCGGTGATCAGCACATACATGCGTCGCGCTCCTGACGGGCGAGGGGAGAGGTGTAGCCGGGGTCATGCGCGAAGGGGAGCGGCGTCCGGTTACGCAGTGCGGTCAGCACGCTGCCGAAGTCGGTTTCCGCCCGCCAGCCGAAGCGGCGCTCGGCACGCGACGGATCGTACACGCGGTCGATGGTCTCGGGGAGCACCCAATTTTCGGCCGCATAAAGTTCGGCCGCATCGGGAAAATGGCGCGCGATCACGGCGCGGGCATCGCGCGCCAACTCTTCGGCATCTTCACGCACGAAAGGCGGCGGGGCCGAGAGGATGAAGGTGTCGCAGCCGATCCGCGGCGCGGCTTCCAGCGCGGCGAGATGCGCCGCGGCGGCATCCTCGACGGTCAGGCGGCGGCCCAGCAGTTCGTTCGCTTTCAGGTTCGGCCCACTCGGGACCGCATGGGTGTCGTCATCCTCGGGAAAGAAGCGCCCGGTGCGCAGGATCAGGGCATGGATGCCATGCTCGCGGTGCACCAGCCTCACCGCCTGCTCGGCGGCAAGCTTGGTGATGCCATAGATGTTGCGCGGCTCGAGCGGACCGAAATCCTCGTCCATCCACCACGCGCCATGCGCGCCCGCGCCTTCGCGCACGTCGGCGCGCACCATCAGCGAGGTGGTCGAGGTGAAGAGGAAGCGGTCGTTCCCGGCTGCGACCGCCGCCTCGATCAGGTTGAGCGTGCCCGTCACGTTGACGTCGATAAAGGCCTGCCGCGGATAGCGGACGATATCGGGCTTGTGCAGCGCGCCGCCGTGGATGATCGCCTCGATCCCATGCTCGCCCATCGTCCGGTCGATCAGCGTTCGGTCGGCGACCGTTCCGATCACCTGCGTATGGGTGCCGGGCACGACATCGAGCCCGGTCACCGCATGGCCGTTTTCAGTCAGCAGCGGGGCGAGAGTGCGCCCGAGCCAGCCCGACGATCCGGTAAGCAGCACGCGCATCGATGATTCTCCTCTTCGCCTTGACGCGCCCGATACACGGGGCAGGGAAGGCGTGCGCTACTTTTTGAGGCTCGCGGTGACCGGCCCGGCCCCCGCCGCGCCGCCAGTCGCCGGGGGCAGTTCGCTGAGGTCGAGCCAGGCGGCGTCCGCGCGCCCGTGATAACTGTCGATCGCCGCAAACGGGATGCGGAAGGGAAAGCCCCAATCGCTGTTCCACAGCGCGACGACGCCCGTCTTCGTGGCCGGTTCGAAAATCATCGTCGCGCGGTAGCCCGACACCGCACCCGAATGCCCCTCGAGCCGGTGGCCGTCATAGCTGAAGCTCCGCCAGCCGAGCCCGTAGCCGGCATCGCTGATCGCCTGCCGCAACGAACCCCCATACAGGCGGTCGGTGTCAACGCGGGGGTGATGCGCGATCTGCAACACGCGGGCAGGCAGCACATCGGGGCGGTTCCCCATCATCGCCTGCATCCACGTCGCGAAATCGACGATATCGCTTTCGACCCCCGCGGCGGCGGGGACGCGCCAATAGGCTGCCTTGGCGGGGAGGACCTGTGCGCCGCGATGCGGGCGCGCCCAGTCCTTCGCGCCCGTCAGCCGTTCCATCCCGTAACCTGCGCTGACCATGCCGAGCGGCAGGAACAGGCGATCCTCGACCGCGTCGCCGAACGGCTTGTGCGCCGCCTTCGCCAGAACCTCGCTTGCGGTGTCGAAGGCGATATTCTGATAGGTGTGGCAGGTGCCAGGCTCGCATTGCAGGGGCGCGGCGGAAAGGCCCGCGCGCAGCTGCGCGGGATCCTGTCCCTCTTCCAGCTTTTCGTCATAGGCGTTTTTGGTCAGGCCCGTGCGCTGCGACAGCACATCGGCCAGCGTGATCCGCGCTTCGGCGCCGCCCGGCAGGCGCAGGGAACTGCGCCAGTCGGCGACCGGATGGTCGAGATCGACGGTACCTTGCTTCGCCATCGCCGCCGCCATCGCGCCCGTCGCGGTCTTCGAGACCGAGGCCCAGCGGAACAGGGTCTGCAGCGTGACTGGCGTCCCGGTTGACTTGTCGGCGACGCCATAGGCGCGGACAAAGCGCAATTTGCCGTCCTCGACCACCGCGACCGCGAGCCCTGCCATTTCGGGACGCCGCGCCAGCTCGGCGAGCTGACGGTCGAGCGTCTTGTAATCGATCCGCCCCTGCCATTCGGCGGGCGTGTCGGGCAGGTTTTCGGCCGCCCGGAACGGGATCGGGATGCTGGCGAGCGGTTGGCTGCTGCCAAAGGCGCGAACGCCGAACCAGCCGGCCGATACCAGCGCGGCCACCGCAATCAGACTTACAATAACGCGCTTCATGGACTCGTGACTAAACTGCGACCCTATCTGTGGCCGCCGTCTTAGCCGCGACTTGTCCCTCCGTCACCCCCGCCGGGGATCAGGGCGCAAGATATCCCCAGGCTTTGATCGTACCGGCGGCGTGGACGGCGCCTAAGACCAGTACGATCGCCGACGACCATAGCGCGAATTCGGCGCTGTGGCTGTGCCGGACCAGGTTGACCGGCACGAACAACAGGCCGCGCAGCAGGTAGATGGCGGTAATGACGACAAGGCCCGGGCGCAGCAGCGGCAGGCGCGGCAGCGATCCGGCGCCCGAAAAGGCATAAGCGGCCCAGACAAGCAATGCCGCCGCTATGCCCAGCGTGATCAGCGCCGGCCGCCAGTCGCCGCGCGCCGCGGCGCGCGCCATGGCTTCGCCGGCGCCGAAGAAGCGGTACCAGTCGGGCCCGCCGAAGATGCAGGCAATGTGCAGCAACGCCGCCGCCACCGAGAGCCATCCGCCGACGAGCAGCCAGGTCGCGCTGGGGCTGGCCGCGAGGTCAGGCAATATAATGCGCGGTTGTCTTTGCCGCGACGTCCTCGGCCGTCACCCCCGGCGCGAGTTCGATCAGCCTGAACGGGCTGTCATGATCGTCGCGCTTGAACACCGCGAGGTCGGTGATGATCATGTCGACGACATTCTTGCCGGTCAGCGGCAAGGTGCATTCGGGGATGAACTTCGGGCTGCCGTCCTTGGCGTTATGCTCCATCACGACGATGATCTTCTTGACCCCCGCCACCAGGTCCATCGCGCCGCCCATCCCCTTGATCATCTTGCCGGGGATCATCCAGTTGGCGATGTCGCCGTTTTCTGCGACTTCCATCGCGCCGAGCACGGTCAGGTCGATGTGCCCGCCGCGGATCATCGCAAAGCTCTGCTCCGACCCGAAATAGGCCGATTGCGGCAATTCGCTGATCGTCTGCTTGCCGGCGTTGATCAGGTCGGCGTCCTCTTCGCCCTCGAAGGGGAAGGGGCCGATGCCGAGCATCCCGTTTTCCGACTGCAGCGTCACTTCCATCCCCTCGGGGATATGGTTCGCGACCAAGGTCGGGATGCCGATGCCGAGGTTGACGTAATAGCCGTCCTGCAGTTCCTTCGCGGCGCGCGCCGCCATGTCATCACGCGTCCAGCTCATCGGCTCGGCTCCCATTGCTTGTCGGAGGGGAAAGCGTCGTCCCAGCCCAGTTTCTCCCATGGGCCATAGACGGGATTGGGGAACAGGAACCAGCCCTTGTCCCAGAGTGCGGTAGCGCCAGTGCTCGTCGCGAGCGCCATCCGCTGTGCGGCGGGCAGATCCTTCACGTTGAACTGCTGGCTGAAATCGCCGAGCTGGTCGCCGCCGAGGATGATCACGCAATATTTCGACGCGATGGTGGCGCGTCGCCCGTCCTTGCTCGACCCGCCGGCGTCATCGCCCATCAGGAACAGGGTCTCGCCATGCTTGAACTCGCCGAGCCCGGCGGCGCGCAGCGTATCCTCGCTGCCCTTGGCATTGGCGGCGCTGCGGTTGGTATTGACGATGACGGTTATGCCCGCCGCGCGCAGGGCGTGCACCATATCGACGCTGCCCGGCATCGCGACCGCCTTGCCCGCGCCGGTCTTTTCCCACTGGTCCCAGATTTTCGGATCGAAAGCGGTGCCCCGCTCGGCGAAATAGCGCATGGGGCCGAGGTTCCAGATCAACGTCTCGTCGGCATCGAACACCGCGGCGAAGGGCTTGTTCCCGCAAGGCTCGAACGCCGGGGCGTCCACGCCCGCGCCCTGCGCCAGCACGACGCTGTCCTTCGGCCGCGCCTTGATCCGCCACAGACCATAATCGGCGATCCGTGCATTGGTCGCACGCACCGCGACCGCCGCCTCGGGCGAGCCATAGAGATATTGCAACGCTACCGGCGGCTTGGCAGCCTCAGCGGGAGCGGGTGCCGGCAGGGGGGCGGGCGGCGGAGCCGGAGCCGTCGCTACCTCTGCCGGCGCGCTCGCGCACCCGGCAAGGAGCAGCGCGGCAGTAAGGGCTAAGCTGCGCATCACGCGGTCTCGCGCGGGCGCGTCGTGCGGAATTCGATCTTCTTGTCATAGGGCGCGCCGACGATCATGCGCTTCACATAGATGCCGGGCAGGTGGATGCTGTCGGGATCGAGGCTGCCGGTCGGCACGATTTCCTCGACCTCGGCGACGCAGATTTTCGCCGCGGTCGCCATCGGCTGGTTGAAGTTGCGCGCGGTCTTTCGGAAAATGAGGTTGCCGCTCTCGTCGGCCTTCCACCCCTTGATGATCGCGAGGTCGGCGAAGATGCCGCGTTCGAGGATATAATCCTGCCCGTCGAAGCTCTTCACTTCCTTGCCGTCGGCGACGAGCGTGCCGACACCGGTCTTGGTGTAGAAGCCGGGGATGCCCGCGCCGCCGGCGCGGCAACGCTCGGCCAGCGTGCCCTGCGGGCAGAATTCGACCTCGAGCTCGCCCGCCAGATATTGCCGCTCGAATTCCTTGTTCTCGCCCACGTAAGACGAGATCATCTTCTTGACCTGCCGCGTGCGGAGCAGCTTGCCGAGCCCTTCGCCGTCGATCCCGGCATTGTTGCTCGCGATGATGAGGTCTTTCGTGCCCGCGTCGCGGATCGCGTCGATCAGCCGTTCGGGGATGCCGCAAAGGCCGAAGCCGCCCGCGCAAATGTGCATGCCGTCGAAGAGCAGTCCTTCGAGTGCGGCGGCGGCGTCGGAATAGCGCTTGTTCCCCATGAAACAGCCTCCTTGATGAGTGATCGCGCGCGAGATTGGCGCATTTGATCCATCAATTCTAATTTTTCTAATTTTCGATTATGCATAAACAATGTCTATCAGTCGCGTCTCGCTCTATCACCTCGAAACCCTGCTCTGGATCGATCGGCTCGGGACCTTCTCCGCGGCCGCCGAGCGGCTCAACACGACGCAGCCCGCGGTATCGGCACGAATGCGCGAGCTCGAACAACGACTGGGAACAAGGCTGTTCCGCCGCGACGGGCGCACGATGTCGCTGACCGCGGCGGGGCGCAAGCTGGTGCGCGACTGCGATCCCTTGCTCCGCGACATGCAGGTCGCCTTACTCGGCAGCGGCGGTTTTGCCGAGGCGAGCGGAGTGGTGCGGATCGGGGCGGGCGAGATCGCGGCGGCAAGCTGCCTGCCCGCCTTCGTTGCCGACCTCAAGGCCGACATGCCGAATGTCGGGCTGGAGATCGAGATCGATCTGACCGCGAACCTGATCCAGCAACTGCTGACGGGGCGCACCGACATCGCCTTCGCCGCGGGACCGATCGCGCACCCGGCGCTCAAGACCCAGCCGATCGGCGAGGTCGCGCTGATGTGGCTGGCGAGCCCCGCGGTCGCGGCGGCGTTCGCAGCGGGCGAGGCGCAGCTTCCGGTCTGGTCGCTCGCCAGCCACTCGCCGATCCACGGCCGGATGCGCGATGCGATCGAGGCATCGCGGATCGCGCAGGAATCGCTCAATCTCTGCAACAACGCGCGCACGATGATCGATATCGCGAAGGCGGGCGGCGGAGTCGGCATCTTTCCCGAACCGATGGCGCGGGCAGAGGTCGCCGCAGGCGCGCTGGTAGAGCTTTCGGAAATGCCGGTACTCGCGCCCGTCGCTTTTCATGTCGCAATGCGCGTGTCCGACAGCGAGCCCGTGCTTGCGCGCATCTTCGAGCGCGCGGCGCTGCTCAGCCTTTCCGTGCCGCCTCAATTTTGACGCCGGTCAATGATCGGCGGCGGCGGTGGGCCCATCAAGGGCCGACACCAAAGGAGTCTGCCATGCGTTCGATTCTCGTCCATGCCGATCATGACAAAGCCAATGAAGTCCGCCTGCAGACCGCGCTCGACATCGCACGGCGTCTGCGCGCGCATCTGACGCTGCTGATCGCGACGCCGTTCCGGCAGTTCGTCGCCGTCGATCCCTTCGGCGGCAGCTATGTCCTCGCCGAGGCGATGGCGAAGGCGCAGGCCGACGATGCCGCGCTCGAAGCCGCGCTGTCGGCGCGGCTCGGCGGCGAAGATGTGCCATGGGATATCGTCACTGCCGACGGCGACATCGTCGGGTCGCTCGCGGCGGCGGCGGCCTTTGCCGATCTCGCCGTGGTCAGCCTTCCCGGCAAACCCGGTAGCGGGGTCGGCGAGCCGTCGATGCTCGCTGGCGACCTCGCGATCGCCGCCGCAGCGCCGGTGCTCGCGCTGCCGCGCGAGGGCCGACGGCCCGACCTCGACGCTCCCGCAATGGTGGCGTGGAACGGCAGCGCAGAGGCTGCGAACGCGCTGCGCGCCGCGATCCCGCTGCTCGCCGGGCGGCGCGTCGAGCTGGTCTCGGTGGGCAAGGACGACGGCAGCTTTCCCGCGACCGACGCGCTGACCTATCTCTCGCGCCACGATATCCATGCCGAGGCGCGGATCGTCGAGCGCGGCGGCGTGACGGTCGAGGAGGCGCTCGAAAAGGCGGCCGAGGCGATGGGCGCCGGGCTGATCGTCATGGGCGCGTTCGGCAAGAGCCGCCTTCGCGAAACGCTGTTCGGCGGGGTGACGCAATATCTGGTCACGAGCGGCCGCTTCCCGCTGCTGCTCGCGCACTAGGTCGAGTAAACCGGGCGCGCGATTTCAGGGTAAGGGCAGTTCCAGCACCGCCGACAGATCGGCGAGCGCCTGTTCGCCGCTCGTCACCTTGATCGCGTGCATGCCGAGCTGGCTCGCGGGTTTGCAGTTGATGCCGAGGTCGTCGAGATAGACGCAGTTCGCGGGGTGGGCGCCCAGCGCCTCGCACATCATCTGATAGATGCGCGGGTCGGGCTTGCGTACCCCCGCCTTGCTCGATTCGATGACATGCGCAAAGCGCGCCATGATGTCGGCGACCTCGATCGCCGCTTCCGCGCTGCGCGTCATCCCCGCACCGCGGATGCCCATCTTGCCGCCGGGGACGTTGTTCGTGATGCACGCGATGGTGAAGCCGCTGTTCTTCAGCGTATCGAGCGCGGCAACCATCGCCGGGCGGACCGCGCCCGCGATCACTGCGAGCACCGCTTCGCCCTCGAGCTCGTGCCCCAGCGCGCGCGCTTCCTCGGCGAACAGCGCGTCGAACGCCGCGGCGTCGATCTCGGCGCGCTCGAACTTCGCCCAGGCATTGTCGTCGGGGTTGGTCGCATTGACCCGGCGCACGAAGTCGTGCGGCAGCCCGCGCTCGGCCTCCAGCCGGTTGAACGCCTCGAAGGGCGAAGCGGTGATGACGCCGCCGAAATCGAAGATGACATGGGTGTAGCGAGACATGCGGCGGCTAGAGCCGAGATTGACGTTAACGTCAATCCGGTCGCGCGTCGTTGCGCTACTTCACCCGATTGCCCGACCAGCTCGCATCGTCGATCGTCAGGTCGAGCCGGTCGGGCGAGCGCACCGTGTCGATCAGGAAGACATAGGGCCCGCTCGCTGCGAGGATCGCGTCCATCGCCTTTTCGAGGGGGATCGTCACGGTCGGGATGCGTGCATAGCTCGACTTCACTTCGACCTTGTTCGGTCCGACGCGCGTGACGGTGATCGTGACACCACTCTTCGACGAACCGCGCGCGTCGGAGATCACGTCACCCTTGTAGGTGCCGGCAACGCGGTCGGCGAGGTCGGTCTTGCGCGGCGCGGTCGCGGGCTTGGTTTCGGCATGGGCGGCGGCGGGCAGCAACAGCGCGGCCGCGACGGCGAGGGAAAGCGAACGAAGCATATCTGGTCCTTTCAGGGAGCAGCTTGTACCGCCATTTGGTTCTTGGCGAGCCATTTGCAGGCCGCCGTGTGCCGAATGGCGGTATAAGCTAGGGTTCGACGATGATCCCTGCCTTGGGATCGGCGCGACCCGACAGCATTTCCTTGTAAGCATCCAGTGCGGCTTCTCCGCCGCTGCGCTTGTCGATCCGCGCCAGCTGCGGCGCGACCTCCATGAAGCCCAGCCAGGCTTCGGCAATCTTCTGCCCGAACACCGCGCCGCCCCAGTCGGCGATGCGCTTCTGGCTGCGACCGGGGGCGAAGAAGCCCTGCCGCTCGGGGCCGGGCAGGCCTTCGACATCGGCCTGCGCGTCCCAATGCGACTTGCCGACGATGATCGACGCCTTGAGCTGCCCCCCGAAATGGCTGTGGACGCTGCGCGTCACCGCGCCATTGCCCGCCATGTCGACGAGGGCCGAGGGCGCCCCGGCGCTCAGCGTCATGATCTGATCATAGCTGATGACGCGGTCGTAGATATTCTGCGCGGCCAGCGCTTCGACATTCGCAGCGCTGGTCAGGCCGACGATTTCGGGCCGCGGCTCGGGCCGCTGCTTCAGCGAAAAGCCAAGCCCGATCGCGGTCTTGCTCGACGCGCTCGCGATCAATATCTGCTCGGCGCCATAGTCGCCCTCATCCTCGAACTGGTCGGCGATCAGCCAGCCGGTCAGGAACAGCGGGCGGAACACCGGCCAATAATCATGATCGGCGGCGCGATAGTCGTGCAGCGCCTCGATCCGCTGGTAATGATTGTAGATGGGCGGCAGCGTGGTGCGGCGCGGCGTTACGTCGGTAAAGCCGCCGGGGCCGACATTCCCGGCGGTCAGCACGGCCGTCTCGGCCATCGGATAATAGCCGTAGAAGCGGTCGCCGGGCGCGATGCCCTCGGCCGCGCTTTCGGTCACCGTCGCGAACCCCCAGACCGGAAGGCGGCCCGGTTCGCCGCGCTCGGCGAAGAAATCCCAATAGCCCTGATCCCTCCCATTTTTATCTGGGCCGAACAGCCCCGCGGGCTTCCCGAACACCGCATAGGTGATGTTGTTCGCGGTCATCGCATAGCTGTCGAGATGCACCCGGACCTGCCCGGGCGCGAGCGGCGGCGAGGGGTCGTCGACCAGGCTGGCCTGCTTCACGTCGTCACGGTCGATGTCGATCGCCCAAGTCATGTCCGGACCCCTCCGATATCTTGCCCGCAGCCGCGGGATCGCCGATAGTCTTGCAGATGGAACAGCCAGTTACAATCGCGGTAAAGCGCATTCATGACGCGGCCGAGGCAGGCGACGGCGCGCGCTTCCTCGTCGACCGGCTCTGGCCGCGCGGCGTGTCGAAGGAAAAGGCCGCGCTTTCCGCCTGGCTGAAGCCGCTGTCGCCGAGCGATGGCTTGCGCAAACGCTATCATGGCGGGACCGCCGATTCGGACGAGGCCTGGGACGCCTTTCGCCTCGACTATTTCGCCGAGCTCGACGCGGGTGGCGAAGAAATGAAGGCGGCGCTGTTCACACTCGATGCCGCGGCGGATGCAGGACCGGTGACCCTACTCTACGCCGCGAAGAGCGCCGAGCGGAACAATGCGCTGGCGCTGCGCGAATGGCTGGAGCGGCGCTAGGCGACCGCCCCGAACAGCGACCCGATCGCGATCGTCGTCGCCATTGCCATCGCGCCCCAGAAGGTCACGCGCACGACCGGCCGCAGCATCGGCGCGTTGCCTGCCCACGCGCCGAGCGCGCCGAGGAGCGCCAGGAAGATCAGCGACGCCCCCGATACGGTCCATGGCAGCGAGCCTCCATGGTCGAAAAACACCGTCGCGAGTGGCAGCGCGGCGCCGACCGAAAAGCTTGCGGCCGACGCGATCGCCGCCTGAATGGGTCGCGCCGCCGCCGCCTCCGTCAAGCCGAGTTCGTCACGCAAATGGGTATCAAGTGCGTTGTGCGCGGTGAGCTGCACCGCGACCTGCTCGGCAAGCGCGCGGTCGAGCCCGCGCTCCTCGTAGATTTGCGTCAGTTCCTCCAGTTCGAACTCGGGATCGTTCGCGAGGTGGAGCTTTTCGAGTTCGATGTCGGCCTTTTCCGCATCGCCCTGCGAGCTCACCGAGACATATTCGCCCGCTGCCATCGACATCGCGCCCGCGACAAGCCCCGCGGTGCCGGTGACGAGGATCGACGATTCGGAGGCACCCGCCGCGGCGACGCCCGCGATCAGGCTCGCGGTCGAAACAATCCCGTCATTGGCGCCCAGAATCGCCGCGCGCAGCCAGCCGATTCGCGTAACGGCGTGTGTTTCCTCATGCATCGTGGCGCTCCCCGTTGCGAACGGCGCGCCATCAGGGTCAGCGGGCGCGCTCCGACTTCAGCCCTGCTGCCGCGATCCCGGCGGCGGCGCAAGCCGCATCGTCGGCGGGCGCTTCGCCCGATGCGCCGACCCCGCCGAGCCGCGTGCGTCCGTCGGCGCTGAAGATAGGCACACCACCGGGCACCGTGACGACGTGCGGCGCATCGGCGAAGCCCGGCGTGCCCTTCGCCGCTTCTTCCATCCCGCTGGTCGGAAAGCCCCATGCGGCGACCGCGCGGGCTTTCTCCAGTGAGAAGTCCATTATCCCGAAGGCATTGCCGTCCATCCGCCATGTCGCGACGGGATGGCCGCCAAGATCGACGACCGCGATCGCATGGCTCTGTCCCTTCGCACGCGCGTGCGCCGCGCAGCCCTTGACGATCGCATCGGCCTGGTCGGCGGTCAGCACCTGTGCGCTTGCTGGCGTTGCCGCGAGCAGAACGGCGGCCGCGAATATCTTCATCCTCGCCTCCCCAGCCAAAGTCAGTGCTGGAGCTTCAACCCCGGACGCTTCCACCGCGTCTTCACTAGCCGGCCAGACCCCGACAGGGTGAGATAGGCGTCCTGCATATCGGCTCCACCGAAGGCGATGTTGGTCGTGAAAATGTCGTCGGTCTCGACAAATTCGACGAGCGCGCCATCGGGGCCGACGACCGATATCCCGCACTCGCCGATCGTCGCGACGCAGATATTGCCGTTCGCTTCCATCGCGAGGCTGTCGAAGAATTTATAGCCCGCGGGGCGATAGAGCGGGATGCCGGGGCCGCCCGGCCCCGCGGCATCATCGACCTTGCCGGGGGCGATAATGTTGAACTGCGTCAGGCGGCAGGTGTAGGTCTCTGCCGCATAGAGTTTGGTTCCGTCGGGCGAGATCCCGATGCCGTTCGGATTATAGCTCGGGAAGATCACTTCCTCGATGAAGCTGCCGTCGGCCTTGGCATAGAAGATGCCGACGATGTCATGGCAGCGCTTCGCATAGTCGACCTTGCCATGGTCGGTGAACCAGAAGCCGCCGTGCGCATCGAACATGATGTCGTTCGGGCCGCGCAGCACGACGCCATGGTCGCCGGTCTGATACAGCACCTCGACCGCTCCGGTCTCGATGTCGATCCGTTCGATCCGTCCGCCCGAATAGTCGTCGGCGATCCCGTGCGGCGCCAGATAGCCGTTCGATTCGACATAATTGAAGCCGCCGTTGTTGCAGCAATAGAGCTTGCCGTCGGGGCCGATCGCGAGGCCGTTGGGGCCGCCGCCGGGGGTCGCGATGATCTCTTTCCGTCCGCCCGGCCAGCAACGCGTGATCCGCCCGGGGGCGATCTCGGTCACGATGACGCTGCCATCGTCCATCACGACCGGCCCCTCGGGGAAGCGCAATCCGTCGGCGATCAGTTCAAACTCGGCCATCCTCGTCTCCCTCTTTGCTCGTTGTTGCGGGGTCCGGGTCGTTCGCTGCTGCTTCTTTTTCGTCACCCCGGACTTGATCCGGGGTCCATCAAGGCCTCGGCGGGCGGAATGGATGCCGGATCAAGTCCGGCATGACGACTCAAGCGGCAGCGTCTCTCCTTGCTCTCGCGCGTTTCCTATGCTTTGCGCCCATCATGCCCGTTCGCACGCTCTTCGCCACCAATTTTTACGAGGCCGATATCGGCACCCCCGACCTGCTCGCAGAGCTGGAGGAAAGCTGCCGCCTGTTCGCCGAAGAGGATGGCGCGGGCCGTGCGTGGAGCCGCGAGCATGGCTACAAAGGCTATACCAGCTACGCGAGCCTCGGCGACCTGCCCGAACGCGACCCGGCTTTCCATGACCTCAAGAGGCTGCTCGACAAGGAGGTCAAAGCCTTCGCCAGGGCGAGCCATTTCGACCTCGCCAAGCCGCTGAGGCTCGACAGCCTGTGGGTCAATGTCCTGAAGCCCGGCGGCACCCACAGCGGCCACATCCATCCGCACAGCATCGTGTCGGGAACCTTCTATGTCGCCGTTCCGCCAGGATCGGGCGCGCTGAAGCTCGAAGACCCGCGCCTGCCGATGCTGATGGCCGCGCCCGGCCGCACCGACGATGCGCCGGAGCATCAGCGTCCCTTCATCTACGCCGAACCCGCGGCGGGCCGCGTCTTCCTGTGGGAAAGCTGGCTGCGGCACGAGGTGATGCCCAATGCCGCCAAGAAGGATCGCATCAGCATCAGCTTTAACTATCGCTGAGCGGCCTTATATGAGCGCTATCTGAACACCCATTTCCGTTCGTGTCGAGCGAAGTCGAGACACGCATCGGCGTGGAGCAAGGTCGAGGGGCATCTCGACTTCGCTCGATGCGAACGGATCAGGCAGGAAATCCCCCATGACCGCGACCTACGACGCCGACCTCCAGCTCTTCATCAACGGCGCCTGGCGGAGCGGCGAAGGGCGCGACGAGCGGCCGGTGTACAATCCCGCAACCGCGGGCACGATCGCCGAGCTGCCGGTCGCGACCGCGGCCGACCTCGACGAAGCGCTCGCCGCTGCGGAGCGCGGGTGGCCCGCCTGGCGCGCCAAGACCCCCGACGAGCGCGCCGCGCTGATGCACAAGGCCGCAGGGCTGATCCGCGAGCGCGTCGAGCATATCGCGACCTTGCTGACGCTCGAACAGGGCAAGCCGATCGCCGAGGCGCGCGGCGAGGTGCTTTCGGCCGCTGGGCTGTTCGCCTATTTCGCCGAGCAGGGCAAACGCATCGAGGGCCGCGTCCTCCAGCGCCCCGTCGGCCAGCGTGCGATGGTCACCAAGCATCCGGTCGGCCCGGTCGCGGGCTTCAGCCCGTGGAACTTCCCGGTCAATCTGATGGTGAAGAAGATCGCCCCCGCGCTCGCCGCGGGCTGCGTCGTGATCGCGAAAGCGCCCGAGGAAACCCCCGGCTGCACCAGCGCGATCATGCGCTGCATCGCCGATGCCGGCATCCCCGGCGACGTCGTCCAGCTCGTCTATGGCGACCCCGACATGATCAGCCGCCACCTGCTCGCCAGCCCGGTGATCCGCAAGGTCAGCTTCACCGGCTCGACCGCGGTCGGCAAGCATCTGATGAAGCTCGCCGCCGACGGCGTGAAGCGGATCACGATGGAGCTTGGCGGTCATGCCCCGGTGCTGATTTTCGACGACTGCGACCTCGAGAGCACGCTCGACAAGGTCGTATGGCAGAAGTTCCGCAACGCCGGACAGGTCTGCATCTCGCCGACGCGTTTCTATGTCCAGCAGGGCATCTACGACGCCTTTGTGAAGGGCTTTGCCGAGCGCACGGCGAAAGTGAAGATCGGCAGCGGCCTTGATGCCGATACGCAAATGGGCCCGCTCGCCAACGCGCGCCGCGTGCCCGCGCTTGAAGCTTTGGTCGCCGACGCCAAAGCCAAGGGCGCGCGCGTCATCGCGGGCGGCGAGGCGACCGGAAACGGCTATTTCTTCCAGCCGACCGCGATCGCCGACGTGCCGATCGACGCCGCGGCGATGAACAACGAACCCTTCGGCCCGATGGCGCTGATCCGCCCGTTCGGCACCGAGGAGGAGGCGCTCGAACAGGCGAACCGGCTACCCTATGGCCTCGCGGCCTTCGCCTTCACCGAGAACGGCCGTCGCATCAACCGCATCGTCGATACCATCGAAAGCGGCATGGTCGGGGTGAACAGCTTCGTCATCTCGACGCTCGACATGCCGTTCGGCGGGATCAAGGAATCGGGCTTCGGCAGCGAAAGCGGTCCCGAGGGGCTCGACGGCTATCTGGTGACCAAGGCGGTGCATATTTATTGATACGTCAATAATTTGGTGTGCCCCCGCGAAGGCGGGGGCCCATCACCTGCCGGTGCCAATTCGAGCCCACCGGAGATGGGTCCCCGCCTTCGCGGGGACGCGATTGGTCAATCCCGCTCCAACGCCACAAAATCGCGCCCCAGCGGCGCCAGATGCGCGCCGCCGTCGACGAAGATCGTCTGTCCCGTCACCGCCTCGGCGCGCGCCAGATAAACGACGGCATCGGCAACCTGCGCCGGCGTTGGCAGCGCGCCGAGCGGCATGCGCTTCGCCAGCCGCCCGACCTGCGCCGCCGAATAATCCTCGGTCGCCATCGTCAGCCCGGGCGCGACGGCATTGACTCGCGCGCGACCGCCGAATGCGACCGCCAGCGTCGCGGTCGCCTGCCACAGCGCCGATTTCGACAGGCTGTACGCTATCTGGTCGGGCACCGGGTGGACGACGCGTTGATCGACGATATTGACGATTGCGGGTCGCTTGCCCTCGCTCGCCGCAACCAGCGCCTTTGTCAGCATCACCGGCGCAGACAAATTGACCTGCATCATCTTGGCCAACGTCGCGGCGGACAGGTCGGTCCACTCGCCCTCGGCGAACAGCGCGGCATTGTTGACGAGCAGGTCGGGCGCGCGGCCGAACTTGTCGATTACCGCCGGGACCAGCGCGTCAACCGCCGCCGGATCGGCCAGGTCGGCGGCAAAACGGTGACTCACCGCCGCCGTCTCGGCCAGCGCCTCGGCCAGCACCGGATCGGCCTCGCCCGGGCTGCGCTTGTGGATCGCCAGCGCATAGCCCTCGCGCGCCAGCCGCGCCGAAATCGCCGCGCCGACGCGGTGGAGTCCACCCGTGACGAGAGCGAGCTTCTGCGTCACTTGCGGCTCCGCCGCATCGTGATGCCGATCTGCTCGCCTTCCTCGGCGATCGCGAGTTTGACGATCTTGACCTCGACCTCCTCGACCTTTTCGTCCTGCAGGAACAGCGTGTCGATGATATGGTCGGCGACGCTTTCGATCAGCACGAAATGCACGTCCTTCGGAATGCCCTCGGTCGCCGCGAATTTCAGGTGCATGTAATTTTTCGAGCGGCTGAGCGGGGTCGTCGGATCATAATGATCGGCCATTGCCAGCTTTGCGCGCACCGAGATGCGCAGCGGCTGCGGCAGGTGCGTTTCTTCGGAATAGATGCCGGTCAAAACGTCGACGGTCAGGCCGTCCACCTCCAGCCACAATGTGTCGGTCACAAGAAATTCCTGTTCGGCGGGACCGACATTCGGCTTTGCATCGCCGCGCAGCGCCCCTAAAGCGCCGCCGCATTAGCGAAAGGGTGCGCGTTGGTCGAGTTACTTCCATTGTCCGATATCGAGCCGCAGGCGGTCGAGCATCTGCTCGACCTCGCTTTCGGACCGGATCGTTTTGGACGAACCGCCTACCGTATCCGTCAGGGCATGGATGCGGTTCCGGCCTTGAGCTTCGCGGCGGTCGAGGGTGGCGCGCTGATCGGCACGATCCAGTGCTGGCCGGTCGCGCATCATGCGCCGGACGGCGGTGCGACGCCGCTGGTGATGGTCGGCCCCGTCGCGGTGCGTCCCGACTTCCAGCGCGGCGGGCATGGCCGGGTACTGATGGCACATATGCTTGAGGCCGCTCAGACGGAGGCCGACAGCGCGCTGATGATGATCGGCGATCCCGAATATTACGGCCGCTTCTTCGGTTTCACCGCCGACGCGACCGGCAATTGGGATTTGCCCGGCCCCTATGAGAAACGCCGACTGCTTGCGCGGGCAGTGAATGGGCATGGCTTGCCGACCGGTGCGGGGATGATCGGGCCGCGCTAGACAGAAAATCGCTGTCCTACATTATCCGGCGGGCATAGCCTTCCGGAATGCCGGTCGCCCGCCCTTCCGAATGTCGCTTTGCGCGTGAAGTTACGCAGATTTCTGCGGTCTCCCGGAAAGACTCCCGATCGCTCGTCCCTCTCTCCAGACCCAGTCTTCGTCATCCCGGACTTGATCCGGGATCCATCTGGCGGACGTGCCGTCGACCCACGCCTTCAGTGCAAATCGCGAGTGAAGTTGCGCAGTTTTCCGCCAATCTCCATCATCGCCCATTTCACGCGACCCGGCGCGGGGTCTCTTTACTTGCGCCCCCACATTCCTATGTCGGACGCATGGTCACTCCCGCACCCTCGCTTCCCAAGGACTTCGCCCAACTCTCGCTGACCGAGGTGGCCGAGCTACTCGCAGCGCGCAAACTGCCGCCGGTCGAAAGCTGGCATCCCGAGCGCGAAGGCGACAGCGCGATGGAGATTCGCGCCGACGGCAGCTGGTTTCACGAAGGCGGGCGCATCAATCGCCCGGCGATGGTCAAACTCTTCTCGACGATCCTCCGCCGCGAGTCCGACGGCGGCCACGTCCTCGTCACCCCGGCCGAGAAGCTGTCGATCGCGGTCGAAGACATGCCCTTCCGCGCGGTCGAAATGAAGAGCGAAGGGACGGGCGAAGCCCGCAAGCTCGTCTTCCGCCTCGACACCGACGACCTCGTCATGGCGGGCCCCGATCACCCGCTTCGCTTCGGCAGTGACGCCGACAATCCCGATCCGCGGCTCCACGTTCGCGGCGCCATCGGCAACGGCCTCGAAGCGCGAATCGACCGCGCGCTCTATTACGAGATCGTCGAGTTGGCGCTCGCCGAGAGCGCCGAGCCACTTGCAATCTGGTCGAACGGCGCTCGCTTCCCGCTGGTGGACGCCTGATGCTATCGGAGAGGCTGCGCGACGCGCTCGGCAATCTGCGCCCCGATGAGGGCGCCGACGAAGCCTACCTGCTCCACGGCCAGGCGCTGCGCGACGCCGCGGTGCTGGTGGCCTTCACCGACCGGCCCGATCCCGGTGTAATCCTGACCCAGCGCCCGCAATGGCTACGCAGCCACGCGGGGCAGGTCGCTTTCCCAGGCGGCAAGATCGATCCGAGCGACCGCGACGCCATCGACGCGGCGCTCCGCGAGGCAGAGGAGGAGATCGGGCTCCACCGCCGTGACGTCATGGTTGCGGGGGCGACCACTGCCTATCGCTCGGGTAGCGGCTATCACATCACGCCGGTGCTCGGCGTCATCCCGCCCGATCTGCCCCTCGATCCCAATCCGGACGAGGTCGAGGACTGGTTCGAGGTGCCGCTCGACATCTTGTTCGACCCCGGCAATTATCAGCGCCGCCATGCGAACTGGCAGGGACAGGACCGCCATTATTATGACATGGACTGGCAGGGACGGCGGATCTGGGGCGTGACCGCGGATATCATCATCAATCTGGCGCGGCGACTGCCGGCGGGCTGGTATCGGTGACGGTGCTGCCCGACACTCGATGGCGCGCGGCGCCGGGGCTCCGGCGGATCGTCGCCGCGCTGGGCGCCGACGCGGTGAAGATCGTCGGCGGCGCGGTGCGGGACACGCTGCTCGGCCTGCCGGTGACCGACATCGATCTCGCGACTCCGCTGTTGCCGCAGGACGTGACGAAGCGGCTCGAGGAGGCCGGAATCAAGGTCATTCCGACCGGGATCGCGCACGGCACCGTCACCGCGATCGCCAGCGGCGACCATCACGAGATCACCACCCTGCGCCGCGACGTCGAAACCGACGGTCGCCGGGCGACGATCGCCTTTGCCGACGACTGGCGCGAGGATGCGGCGCGGCGCGATTTCACGATCAACGCGCTCTATGCGGACCCTGAAAGCGGCGTAGTCGACGACTGGTTCGGCGGGATCGCGGACCTGCAAAATGGCTGCGTGCGCTTCATCGGCGACGCCGCGGCGCGCATCGCCGAGGATCATTTGCGCATCCTGCGCTTCTATCGCTTCGCCGGGCGTTTCGGGCAAGGCGATCTCGAACCCGACAGCCATGCTGCGGTTGTTGCGGCGCGTCAGTCGCTCAAGAGCCTGTCGCGGGAACGGGTGGCCGATGAACTGACCAAGATCCTGTCGCTGCCCGATCCGCGGGCGGTGGTCGGCCAGATGACGGCCGACGGGATTTTCGAGGTGATCCTTCCCGAATTGGCCGACGATTTTGCGGCCACGCTCGACCGGCTGCTCGGCAACGAAGCCGCGACGGGCGTCTGTCCCGCGCCACTGCGCCGTTTCGCGGCGCTGCTGCCGCCCGATGCCGCGACCGCAGAACAGGTCGCGAGCCGCCTGCGCCTGTCGACGCGCCAGCGCAAGCATCTGGCGGCGCTCGCGGCGCATCGCACCGGACCCGTCCGCCCGGCGCGGCAACTCGCCCATGCCATCGGGGTCGATGGCGCGCGCGACGTCTGGTTGCTGGCGGGAACGCCCGACATGGCGACGGCCGCCGTGCTGTCGCTGAACGGCTGGGACGTACCGCAGCTCCCGATGAAGGGCGGCGATATCATCGCACGCGGCGTCACCGCGGGCCCGGAGGTAGCGCGCATCCTGCGTGCGGTCGAGGCGACTTGGGTGGCCGAGGATTATCCCGATGCCGCGCGCGTCGCGGCGCTCGCCGATCAGATGATCGGGCGCACCAGCGACTGACGCCAATAGGCGAGCGCTGTGCTCGCTTCCATCGGGTGCGCGAACAGGAAGCCCTGCCCGAAATCGCAGCCCAGGGCCGAGAGCAGCCGGGCCTGGTCGGCGGTCTCGACACCTTCGGCCGTCGTGCGCATCCCCAGCACTTCGGCCAGGCTCTGGATCGTGCGGACGATCGCCGCCTTGTCGCGGTCTTCGACCATGTGATCGACGAAGCTGCGGTCGATCTTGAGCACGTCGAGCGGCAGGCGCTGGAGATAGGCGAGGTTCGAATAGCCGGTGCCGAAATCGTCCATCGCGACGCGTGCGTCGAGCGCCTTGAGTTCGCTCAACACCGACATGGCAAGGTCGGGATCGCCGATGATGGCGCTTTCGGTGAGTTCGATCATCAGCCGGTCGCCGCCGATCGCGTTGGCCGACAGCGCGTCGCGAACGACGGCGGCGATATCGTCGCGGACGAGCTGGATCGCCGAGACGTTCACCGAGATATAGCAGTCGACCGGCTTGTTCGTATTCTGGCGGTCCCAGTCGGCAAGCGTCGCCGCCGCCTTCCCGATCGCCCATTGGCCGAGCGGGACGATCAGCCCCGAATCCTCGGCAATCGGGATGAATTCGGTCGGCGGCACCGAGACGCCCTTGCTGTTGTTCCAGCGCGCCAGCGCCTCGAAGCCCGCGACGGTGCCTGTCGACAGTTCGATCAGCGGCTGAAAGTCGAGGCGCAGCCGGTCTTCCTCGATCGCGTTGCGCAACTCGGTTTCGAGACCGAAACGATTGTCCGAAAGGATGGCGGCTTCGGGTTCATAGATTTCGATGCGATCGGTGCGCTTGGCGCGCTTGAGCGCGATCTGCGCGTGGCGGATCTGGTCCGCGATATCGGTGTCAATTTCGGGCTGAATTGCGCAGCCGAGCGCGCAATCGACGCTGACTTTCAGCTCGCCGATCCGGAACGGATGGTCGAAACAACCGCGGATACGTCGCGCCATCTCGCGGACATCGGCCTTGCCGCCGGGGACGCGCGACGAGATCGCGAATTCGTCGCCGCCGGTGCGCGCCAGAATGTCGCCGCTGCGGAGGCTCGATTTCAGCCGCCGTGCGACGGTGATGATCAGTTCGTCGCCCGCCATCGGGCCGATATGCTCGTTGATGCGGCTGAAGCGTGCGAGGTCGAGCAGCAGGATCGCATGGTCGCCGCTCCCCTCGGGGTCGCCGCGCTGTTCGACGAGCTCCTCGAAGCCTGCGCGGTTGGGCAGGCCGGTTAGGCTGTCGGAGACCAGCTCGCGGCGAAGGTTGCGCTCGACCATCATCTCCTGCGTGCGGTCGATCAGGGTCAGCAGAAACAGCGAGGTCGCGCCATTTTCATCGGTCAGCAGGGCGACCGATCCGCGCAGGTCGCGCGCCGCGACGCCCTTGCCCAGCCGGCACGAAAATTCGTGCGTTCCGGCGCCGCCTTGGGCGGCGCGCTCGATCGCGCGGCGAAGCTCGAACGGCGCGTCGACCCCGGCGGGGGACAGGTCGAGCCGGTCGAACGCCGAATTGCTGGCATGGAGCGAAAAATTGCCGCGATCCATCGGACGGATCAGCGCTGCCGGAACGGGCAGGGCGTCGATCCAGCCGACGAACAGCGAGGGCCGGTCTTCGCCGGTTCGATCAATAGTCATAACAGCGGGTTTTGTGCGACCTTTCCCCATTGGCCGTTGCCTAGGGGATGGGGGGTAAAGAAGCTATTTACGGCAAAGGGGTTTTACGATCAGTCGAAGCGATTATTCCTTGGAAAGCCCGTGGGCGGCATCCGGCCCGATGCGCTGCGGGCGACGCGCCAGGGGCCAAGGTCGGTTTCGGTGCGCGTGCGGCCGGTGTCGCCGCCCATCGCCCAGCTCAATCCTTCGGCAAAGACGAAGGTGGTGGCATCGGACAGACCGCCGTCGCGATATTTCTGCAGCATCACGCCCTGGCCGCGCGCCATCACCGGGACTTCGGCGAGCGGGAAGACGACCAGCTTGCGGTTCTCGCCGATCACCGCGACGCTGTCGTGCGCTGCCGGGATCGGCCGCACGACACTGAGCTGCGCCTTGGGTTTCAGGTTCACAACGTTGCGGCCCTTGCGCGTCTCGGCGATCACTTCGCTCATTTGCGCGATGAAGCCGTGTCCGCTCGACGAGGCGAGCAGCAGGCGGCCCTCGGCGCTCGCCGGGATCATCGCGACGATGCGCGCGTCGGGATCGATATCGACCATCAGCCGCAGCGGTTCGCCGAACCCGCGCCCGCCGGGCAGCTTGTCTGCACCGACGGTGTAGAAGCGCCCGTCGCTCGCCGCGACCAGCAATTTGTCGGTCGTCTGCGCGTGCGTCGCAAAGGCGAGCTCGTCGCCTTCCTTGAACTTGAATTCGCCCCACTGGTCGGCGGCGACATGGCCGCGCTGGGCGCGGATCCAGCCGCGTTTCGAGAGGATCACCGTTGCCGGCTCCTTCTCGATCATCGCGTCGAGCGGGATGTCGCGTGCAGGCGCCGCTTCGGCCAGCGTCGTGCGGCGCGCACCGAGCGCGGTTTCGGGTCCATAGACCGCACGCAGCTTTTCCAGATCCTTGCGCAGCCGCGTCCGCTGGCGCGCCGGGCTTTCGACCAGCTTGACGAGCTCGTCGCGCTCGGCGGAGAGATCATCCTGCTCGCGCTTGAGTTCCATTTCCTCGAGCCGGCGAAGCGAGCGCAGCCGCATGTTCAGGATCGCCTCGGCCTGCCGGTCGGTCAGCATGAACTCGGCCATCATGACAGGCTTCGGCTCGTCCTCGGTGCGGATGATCTCGATGATCCGGTCGAGGTTGAGGAAGGCGATGATGTAACCCGCGACGAGTTCCAGCCGGTCGTCGATTTTCGCGATCCGGTGTTTGGCGCGGCGGACGAGGACGATGATCTGGTGCTGCAGCCACTCGGTCAGCAGTTGGTGCAGCCCCATCACCTTCGGCGTGCGCGTCGCGTCGAGGACGTTGAGGTTGAGCGCGAAGCGGCTTTCGAGCTCGGTCAGCCGGTATAGGCTTTCCTTGAGGATATCGGGATCGACGTTACGGCTCTTGGGCACCAGCACGATGCGGATGTCCTCGGCGCTTTCGTCGCGGACATCCTCGAGGATCGGCAGTTTCTTGTCGGCGATCAGTTGCGCGATCTGCTCGATCAGCTTGCCCTTCGCGACGCCATAGGGAATCTCGCTGATGACGAGCTGCCAGGTGCCGCCCGCCTGCTTCTCGATTCCGGTCTCTTCCCAGACGCCGTCGTGCTTCCCGGTCGAGAAGCGCGCGCGGACCCGAAAGCCGCCGCGGCCGGTTTCATAGGCGTAGGCAATCGTTTCGGGGCTGTCGACGATGATGCCGCCGGTCGGGAAATCGGGGCCCTTTACATGCTCCAGCAGGTCGGACAGCTCGGCCTTCGGATTCTCGATCAGCACCAGCGCGGCGTCGATCACCTCGGCGGCGTTGTGCGGCGGGATATTCGTCGCCATGCCGACCGCGATCCCGCTCGCGCCATTGGCGAGCAGGTTCGGGAACAACCCCGGCATGATCTCGGGCTCTTCGTCCTCGCCATTATAGGTCGGGCGGAAATCGACCGTACCCTCGTCGAGCCCCTGCATCAGGTCGATCGCAACGCCTGTCAGCCGCGCTTCGGTGTAGCGGTAGGCGGCGGCATTATCGCCGTCGATATTGCCGAAATTGCCCTGACCGTCGACGAGCGGATAGCGGAGCGAGAAATCCTGCGCGAGGCGGACCATCGCGTCATAAACGGCCGTGTCGCCGTGCGGGTGGAACTTGCCGATGACGTCGCCGACGACGCGCGCCGACTTCTTGTAGCCCTGCGACGGATCGAGCCGCATCGCGCGCATCGCCCACAGCAAGCGGCGGTGGACGGGCTTCAGGCCGTCGCGCAGGTCGGGCAGCGACCGCGCGGTGATCGTCGACAGCGCATAGACGAGATAGCGTTCGGACAGCGCGCTGTCGAACGGGGTGTCGATGCTGTGGTCGGGTCCGGAAGGAGGAAGATCGTCGGTTGTACTGGCCATTGTTGCGGCCGCGATAGCAAGCCTCGCGCGTCAAGGCAAAGGCTTGCGTTGGCGGCGCACGATACTAGCTTGGGTTTCTCACCGGGAGAGGGATGACAGCTTGGCCGAAGTCACTGGCGCAGTTCGCAAAAGCCTCTGGACCCGCGCGCGCGATATGGCGGCGCAGGCCCCGCCCGAGCGTAACCGCTACGTCGATTTCCTGCGCGCGCTGTCGATTCTTGCGGTCGTCGTCGGTCATTGGCTGGTCGCCGCGCCCTATATGAAAAACGGCGCGGTCGAGGGCGGACATCTGCTCGGCATCCTGCCCTGGACGCAGTGGCTGACCTGGGGGTTTCAGGTCATGCCGCTCTTCTTCCTCGTCGGCGGCTTCTCGAACGGCATGTCGTGGGCCGCGACCCTCCGCAAGGGCGGCCGCTATGCGGGGTGGTACAGCGGGCGGCTGCAACGGCTGATCAACCCCGTGTTGCCGCTGTTCCTGATCTGGTCGTTGTTTGCGGCCTTCGGCACCGCAATGGGGGTAGAGCGGGGCGTCGTCGCGATGGCGGCGCAGCTCGCGCTGATCCCGGTGTGGTTCCTGTCGGTCTATCTGATGGTCGCCGCGCTTGTTCCGCTAACGTGGAAGGCGTGGAAGCGCTGGGGCTTCGCGTCCTTCTGGGCCTTGGTCGCGGGGGCGATCGCCATCGACGTCGCGGCGCTGCGTTTCGGCGTCCCTTACGTCAATTTCCTGAACTTCGCCTTCGTCTGGCTCGCGATCCACCAGCTCGGCTTCGCATGGAGCGAGGGACGGCTGACGCCGGGCAGGGCGCTCGGCTGGGGCGTCGGCGGGCTAGCCGCGCTCGGCCTGCTCATCGGGCTCGGACCCTATCCGGTCGCGATGATCGGGGTGCCGGGCTCGGCCCTGAGCAATTCGATGCCGCCGACGCTCGCGCTGCTCGCGCTCGGCATGGCGCAAAGTGGCTTCGCGCTCGCGCTCGAACCTGCGGGGCGGCGGATGCTCGACAATCTGACGCGCTGGACCGGGGTGGTGCTGGTCAACGGGATGATCATGACCATCTATCTCTGGCATCTCACTGCCTTTGTGTTCGTGATGGTTGCGGCGTGGCTCCTCGGCGGCATCGGGCTCGACGTCGCACCGGGCAGCGCAGCATGGTGGCTTGCGCGGCCCGTCTGGTTCGCGCTCTATATCGCCGCGCTGCTGCCGCTGATCCTGCTCTTCGCCCGGTACGAGCGCGGCGATGGCAAGGCCGATATGGAAACACCGCACTGGCGGCTGATCCTCGGCCTCGTCCTGATCAGCGCCGGCCTCGCCGCGACTGCCGCGATCAGCATCGCCAGCCCCGCGGGGGTCACCGGAGTTCGCCTGTGGCTCGTCGCGCTGCCCTTTATCGGTGCTGCCGTCGCGCAGTTCGGGCCGGTCCACCGGCTGGCGCGATCATCGCTGCCGTAAGTTGGCTTTGGGGTGAGGAGTGGACGCTACCAATAATCGTCGCCCCCGCGAAGGCGGGGGCCGCCATCGGCCTTTTCCTGCGCCGCAGTCGGTTTACGCGGCCGCGCAGAAATGGGCGGCTAGCGGCCCCCGCCTGCGCGGGGGCGACGTTGTTGATACGCCCGCTTCCACCCCAAAGCTGCTTTACACAGATTCGGGCGAGGCGTGGCAGCGTAACACAGGAAGCGATATCGCACTTTAGAGAGCGGTGGAGGATGGTGCGCCCGGCAGGATTCGAACCTGCGACCACCCGCTTAGAAGGCGGGTGCTCTATCCAGCTGAGCTACGGGCGCGTGCACCAAGGCTGTCGCCCGCGCGAATAGCGTGGTTTGCGTCCGGCGCAAAGCGGGTTAAGCAGTTCGTGTAGCGCGGATTCATTCGAACGGGCGCGAAGGTTCGAATGAATATTGCGCTCGGGGGACGCGATCGCATGCTTAGGAATCATGCCATGGAACTGCTCCGGTTCGCCTTTGTCGGCGTTCTGAATACGGCTGCGACGCTTCTGGTAATTTATGCGCTGATGGCAGCGGGGGCCAATCTCTACCTGGCGAACTTCATCGGTTATGCCGTCGGGCTCATGATCAGTTTCACGCTGAACCGCCGCTGGACCTTTCGCTTCGGCGGGCGCGCGGACCTGCGGCTTGCCCGACGCTTCCTGCTGGCCGTCGCCGCCTCCTATTGCGGCAACCTGCTGGCGGTCTTCCTGAGCTTGCAGGGCGGCCTGTCACCCCATTTCGCCCAACTGGCGGGGATGCCGGTCTATACGGCGTGCTTCTTCCTCCTCACGAAATTCTATGTTTTTCCGAAACAGCATGGCCATCGCTCGGCCATAGAAAGGCGCGTTCAAGAATGACCAGTGGCGAGACCGACCCCGTCAGTGTTTCCATCGTCGTTCCCGTCTATTCGGGCGAGGCATATCTCGGCAGGCTGGTCGAAGAGATTGCAAAATTGAAGACGCAATGGGCGGAGCAGAATGCGCCCATTATGTTGGCAGAGGCGATACTGGTCGACGACAGCGCGATTGACGGATCGCCGTCCCTGATCGATCGGATCGCGGATGAATATGACTGGGTCGTCCCGCTGCACCTCTCGCGAAATTACGGCCAGCATCCCGCAACAGCCGCCGGTATCCTGCACAGCGTCGGCAATTGGGTGGTCACGATGGACGAGGATCTGCAACATCCGCCCGGCAAGATACCCGACCTGCTGGCAAGGGCTGTCGCCGAATCCGCCGACGTCGTGTACGCCAAGCCGACCGCCGCGGTCCACAAGAGCGCGATCCGCGATTTCTCGTCGACAGGCATCAAGCGACTGCTCGGCTGGCTGACGGGGAGCAAGCATGTGCGGATGATCAACAGCTTCAGACTCATCCGCGGAGAGATCGCGCGAAGCGTCTCGAGCGTGGCCATCCACGACACATATTTCGATATCGAACTGGGCTTCTTCACCCAGCGGATCGTAAGCGAGCCCATGGACCTGGTCGACGAGCGCTATGTCGCAACCGGCAAGAGCGGGTACAATTTCCGCTCGCTGATTTCTCATGCGCAGCGCATGATATTCTCGTCGAACCTCCGCATCCTGCGATTCATGACCCTTGCCGGCGCCATCACCGTCGGTTTTGCGCTCCTCATGGCAGCGGGGCTCGCGATATCGAAACTCATCTGGCCCGGCTTGGTCACCGTGCGCGGCTGGTCGTCGTTGATGGTGGCAATTCTGTTCTTCAGCGGAATGAATATCGGCCTGATCGGCGTCGCGCTCCAATATCTCTCCACCCTTGTCCTGAGAGCGCATGGTCGACCGACCTTTTTCGTAATCGATCGGTCGCGCGACACGCATCTCGCGGCATTCCTGGGCAAGCGACCGCGATGCTAACGGGATGATATTGTACGAGCGGGACGCCGACGGCGAAAAACGCCATATCCTGCTGTTCGGCAGCGGGTTGATCGGTTCGGCGATCGACGCCGCCGTCCGAAGGCAACGCCGCTGGGCTGCTCGGCCCGTCGCATGGTCGTGGCACGACCGCGTGCAACGTGCGACCGTTGCTGCCGAGATCTCCCGGCGAATCAAGGGAGCCTCGCGGATCGACATGATTTGGGCAGCAGGAATCAGCGGCTTCGCTTCCGGTGACCCCGACATGGCAGCGGAGACCGCCCAAGTCGGCGAAATCTTGGCCCTCACGAGGCAGCTGGCTCAGACCAACGATCAGCTCGTCTTCCATCTCTTCAGTTCGCTCGGCGGGCTCTATGAGGGGCAGCGCTCGATCGGGTCTCAAAGCGCCGCGATCGCAAAGCGGCCCTATGGACGCGGCAAAATAGAGCAAGAGAGGCTGGTCGGAGCGCTCGGCGGAAACATCACGCCGCGAATATATCGTCCGAGTTCGGTCTATGGCTATACGAGCGGGGGCCGCCGAGGCCTTTTTGCCACGATGATCGCGTCAATGATCGCATATCGTCCCATCGAAATCTATGGATCGGCCCACACGTTGCGCGACTATGTGTTTGCGCCGGACATCGGCGCTTTCGTCGCCCATTCGCTCGAGATGGCGCCGACGCGCGCGACCGAACTCGTCGCGAGTGGAAAGCCGACCAGCGTCACCGAAACAATCGCCACTCTCGAACGGCTGGTCGATCGGCGCGCCCTTTGCCGATACGCCAGCGCACCTCACAATGCGCTCGACATGACGGTTCAAAGGATCGCCCTTCCCGCCGCTTTGCCGCGCACCCCATTGCTGGTCGGCATCGCATCGGTCTTTCAGCAGATGTCCCGGAGCCTCATATGTCAGCCTTATCAGCCGCGCTAGACGAAGGACGGCGCGCATTTTCGGATCTGCGACCCGTCGAACGGTGGCTCATCACGCTGTTCCTGTTTGTCTGGATCGCTACGTTGCCGGTCCTGTTTCACGCCTATAGCAGGCTGAATCCATCGCCCGATCAAAGCATTTTCGACTATATCGCGTGGCTCGCATCGCAGGGGCTTGCGCCGTACAGGGATAGTTTCGAGGTAAACTGGCCGGGCAAAATCCTTATCCACTGGCTTGCGCAATCGGTCTTCGGGCCGGAGCCGGGCGCCTTTCGTACATTCGACTATGTCCTGATGCAGGCTGCCACATTGTTCGGCGCGGCGATGCTGTGGCGGAACGGCCTTCGTGTCGGCGCAGCATGTCTGTTGGCGATCAATCCTGTCATCTATGTCACCAGCGGCTACTGGATGGCTGGTCAGCGCGACATCGTTGCGGCCGAAATCCTGCTCATCGCCTGCTTCGCGCTCGCTGGACCACGACGAAGTCAGACGGGCTTGGCTGCCGCGGGTGCGCTGATGGCGTTCGCCGTCGCCATTCGCCCGACCTACCTCGCGTTCCTGGCCGGCGTCCTTGTTCTTGAAGCGATCTGGCAGCCCTCTCCCGCGCGCGTACCGATCAGGCTGAAGGCGATCGCGCTGATCGCCGCAGGGGCGGTTTCGACCATCCTCCTGTTCGTGGCATCCGGTCTTGCGCAAGGCTCGTTGGGCGCTTGGTACGACGACAGCATCCGGTATGTGCTCGACTGCTATGCGTCCGGTCCGCCGCCGCAGTCGATGACCGGAGTGCCTGTCGCGTTATTCTTCGGCTCATGGCACTGGATTGTTGGGGGGGCCATTGGCGGCATTATCTGCTGGGTTGTGCGTCCTGACCTCAATCGCTTCCTGTTCATGCTGGTCCTCGGCGCGATGGCGACCTTCGCCCTTTCCTTCATCGTCCAGAAAAAGGGGTTCGGCTATCATCTGGCGGGGATGCTTCCCTTCCTGGTCCTGCTGTATGCCATATTGGTCGACACGCTCGCTCGATCCGCTAGCGACCGAGCGGCCACCCGGCCGTGGTTCGGCCCATGGCATCGCATCGCCGCCCCCGTCCTCTGGTTCGCGCTCTTGGCGGTTCTGGCTGTCGGGGCGGCCGGTACGGCCCTGAAGCTGCGAAACAATCTTCAGGCTGATTGGCGAAGCCCGCTGCCTGTCGCCATGAATCCCGTCGAAGACGATTCCTGCGAGAGCGAGGCCGCTGCCCAGTCAGCGGCGACCTACATCGCCGCTTCCGTCTCGCCGCACGAATATATACTTCCCGTCAACTGCGGGTATCGCGCGGCGTATCTGGCCAAGCGCCTTCCAGCCAGCCGTTTTGCGACGAGCACCGCCTTTGGAGATCGGCAACGGGCCTGCGCCCTGGGCAGTCGTTTCATGGATATCTACACCGACGACATCCGGGCGCGCAAACCAGCGCTCATCCTCGTGTGGTCGAAAAACTTCGATGCGAAGGCGGAGCGCCCGTCTCCGCTAGGCGACGTCAGCGCAAGCGAGCGCCGCGTGGCACAAGTGGCGAATAATTATCAAAAAGTGGCCGCATTCGGCTCGTTGCTCATCTTCAAACGCGACGCCGACGCTCCTGCTGGGCGGCGTTAGCATGTGCATACCCTTCGGCTCTTCGGTCGCGGCGAACGAAGCGCAGAGGGCGTTGGCCGCCGACAATGAAGATCGCGTGGTTTGCGTCCGGCGCAAAGCGCGTTAAGCAGCGCATCGCGATGACCGATACACCCGCCCCCTCCGCCAGGCCCGCGCACGTCGCTGCTTCGGCGGTCCGCCACTTCCGTTATTACGACCTGATGATGGCGGCGTTCGTCGCGATCCTGTTGCTCAGCAACATCATCGGCGCCTCGAAGCCGAGTTACATCGTACTGCCCAGCGGCGAGCAATGGGCGTTCGGCGCGGGCGTGCTGTTTTTTCCGATCAGCTACATCATCGGCGACGTCCTGACCGAGGTCTATGGTTATGCCCGTGCGCGCCGGGTGATCTGGACCGGATTCGCGGCGCTCGCCTTCATGGCGTTCATGGCGTGGGTGGTCGTCTCGTTGCCGCCGGCGGATGGCTGGCCGGGGCAGCAGGCCTATGAGTTCGTGTTCGGAAACAGCTGGCGCATCGTTCTCGCCTCTATGATCGCCTTTTGCGTCGGCGAATTCGCCAACTCCTATGTGCTGGCGCGAATGAAGATGTGGACCGGCGGGCGGATGCTCTGGGCCCGCACGATCGGTTCGACCGTCGTCGGACAGGGTCTCGACAGCCTGATTTTCTACCCGCTCGCCTTTTACGGGCTTGCCGGATGGCCGCCAGAGCAGTTGATGCAGGTCGTGCTGTCGCAATGGTTCATCAAGACGGCCTGGGAAGCCGCGCTGACCCCGGCAACCTATGTCATCGTCGGTGCGTTGAAGCGGCGCGAAGGTGTCGACGTGTTCGATGAAGGCACCGACTTCAACCCCTTCGGCGCCAAGGTCTGATCCTTCCGATGACATTGATAGAATTGGCTTCGCTGTTCGAGGAGCGAAAATCCTGGCTCGTCACGGCGTCCGATCTCGGCAAGGACGCGCTGCACATCTATTTCGGCCTGGCGCTCTTCATGCTGGTGCGGCTAGCGTGGCGCTGGCGCGGCGGTTGGGTGGCCGCGTGGCTAGCGGTGCTCGTCATGGCGTGCGGCGGCGAATGGCTCGACATGACGGTGGAATTCAGCAACGCCGCCATCCAGCCCGACGCCGCGCACTGGCACGACATATGGAACACGATGTTCTGGCCCACCGTGCTGCTGCTCGTCGGGCGCTGGCTCCAGCCCGCGGCGCAGCCGCGGGCGGACGTGTCAGGCGAGGACGCCGAGCGCCGCCTCGAACAGGCGTAGCCCGTCTGTGCCGCCGTGCGCGCGGTCGATCGCGCGTTCGGGGTGCGGCATCATCCCGAGCACATTGCCCGCATCGTTGAGGACGCCCGCGATATTGCGCGCCGAGCCGTTGACATTGTCGGCGTAGCGGAAGGCGACGCGCCCTTCGCCTTCGATCCGGTCGAGCGTCGCCGCGTCGGCGAAATAATTGCCGTCGTGATGCGCGACGGGGATCGCAATCTCCTCGCCCGCGCCATAGCCCGCGGTGAACAGCGACTGGCTGTTTTCGACCTTCAGCGGCACGGTGCGGCACACGAAGTTGAGCCCCGCGTTGCGCATCAGCGCGCCGGGGAGCAACTGCGCCTCGGTCAGCACCTGAAAGCCGTTGCACACCCCGAGCACGGGGACGCCGCGCCCCGCGGCATCCGAAACCGCGCGCAGGATCGGCGAGCGCGCCGCCATTGCGCCCGAGCGGAGATAGTCGCCGTAGGAGAAGCCGCCGGGCAGTGCGATGAAATCGACGCCATCGGGCAATTCGCTCTCGCGGTGCCACACCATCGCGGGCGCCTTGCCCGTCACTTGTTCGAGCGCGACCGCCATGTCGCGGTCGCAGTTGGAGCCGGGAAAGACGATGACGGCGGTCTTCATGATCGCGGCTCCTGTATTACGGGCGTTCGATGCGGTAGTTTTCGATCACCGTGTTCGCGAGCAGCTTCGCGCACATCGCGTCGAGGTCGGCATCGCTCGTGCCGTCGGCGACGTCGAGTTCGATGAAGCGGCCCGCGCGGACGTCCGCAACGCCGCCGAAACCCAGCCCTTCGAGCGCATGATGGATCGCCTTGCCCTGCGGATCGAGAACCCCCGGCTTGAGCGTCACATAGACATTCACTTTCATGGGGGCGGACCTCTGCTTTGCGGTGCTGGGAAGATGGGGGCGCCTATGCCCGCGAATCGCGCTGCGGGCAAGGCCCGGCGGGGCGAAAATTGCCACTGTTCGGATTGCGAACCAATCGCAACTTTCCAGTTGCGAATCGCTCGCACTATCCCTAGATAGGCCTTGTTGAGAAGGATTCGCACATGGTCGTTTGTGTCTGCAACGCAATAAGGGAGCGCGATCTGCGCGACGTCGCGCGCGACGGCCAATTGCGCTGCGCCAAGGCCGCCTATGCGCAACTGGGTCGCAAACCCAAATGCGGCCAGTGTCTGCCTTTCGCTCGCAATATCATCAGCGACGTCGCCGAGACCGCCTGATTTTTATCGGTTTTCTGCCGTTTTTGACCTTGGCCTGATGCGGCCGGGAGGCGTATGATGCCGCCCGATCCCATCCCAAGAAAAATGACAGGACTGACAGCATGAAGGGCGACGCAAAAGTCATCGATTTCCTCAACGAGGCGCTCAAGAACGAACTGACCGCGATCAACCAATATTGGTTGCATTACCGGATGCTCGACAATTGGGGCATCGCACGCCTCGCGCATTTCGAGCGGCATGAATCGATCGACGAGATGAAGCACGCCGACAAGCTGGCGGACCGCATCCTTTTCCTCGGCGGCCTCCCCAATTTCCAGCTGCTCGGGCGCCTGCGGGTCGGTGAAACCGTCGAGGAGATACTGAAGGCCGATCTCGCGCTCGAGGAAGAGGCGATCCCGCTGCTCAAGGACGCGATCGCGCACAGCGAAAGCGTTCGCGACTATGTCAGCCGCGACCTTTTCTCGGACATCCTTGAAAGCGAAGAGCATCATGTCGACGAGCTCGAAAAGCAGTTCGAAATGATCGAGCGCATGGGAATCGAGAACTACATCCAGTTACAGTCGAAGCCGGTCAGCGAAGACTGACGATGGCGCGAAGGCGGAGGGGGCTTCGTCCACGGCCTAAACCGTTGAAATGAGGGGTGCCTTCGGGCGCCCCCTTTTTTGCTTGTATATGCGAATAATTCGCAATAGCAAGATTGGGCAGTCCCCTCCTGCCGGCCGCTGCACCTTTCAGCTGCATTATGGCGGCCGGCATCTTTTTTGAGGCGTGGGACGGGACCACGAAACGTCCGGCCGATCCGGCCGGCATCGATGGGGAGTCTTCATGCAGAGCAGCGAACTGGTCCGGAAATTCACCGCGCAGCCGCTCGTCCGCGACCTGTTTCCCGACGCCGCCCAGGCCGTTCTCGCGCTCCGCTATTGCATCCTCTGCCGCCGTGGCGAGCGCGACCCGATGCCCGAGCTCGAACGGCGCTGGGGCAATATCCTCGTGGCGCGGCGCTTCCGGCTGGTGGTCGAGGCGATCGGCCATGTCTGGCCCGACCCGTTCGCGGTCGCCCCGCCCTGCTGCCCGCAGCTCAGCTTCGACGAGGCGCTGCTCGCATCGATCGTCCGCGCCGCGGGCGCAGGCGACCGGATAGGATTCGACGTGCTGACAGGCGAGATGCTGGGCAGCGACGCGCGGGCGATGCTGTTCACCGCGCTAGAAAACTTCGTCCGCGCGCAGGCAACGGGGAGCGTGGGCGGGCTATAAACCGCGCCTCGACTTCGCCAGCAGGAAGAATGACGGTTTTGGGGTGGAAAACGGACTTCGCCGATCCTCCCCGGCACGGGGAGGGGGACCATCCGAAGCATGGTGGAGGGGTACGTGCGGTCTGGCGCGGCCTATGATCTCCTGTGCCCCTCCACCACTCTGCGGGTGGTCCCCTCCCCCGGTGGGGAGGATCGTCTAGGACCACCTCCGGTCCAAACTCGCCGCCGCTGCCGCTGCACTACTCTGACCTCGCTCCGTCCATTCCGCGCCGCGCCATGCAGAAAGTCCGCAGCGCGACGGCGTCGTGATAAGCATTGTGCGGGACATGGCTGAGCTCGGCCGACGAGAAACTCACCACCTCGGCAAGCTCGAAGCTCACCGCCGAGACGATCAGCCGCCGCCCGTCGCTGGTCGCGAGCAGGCGCGCGGCGTGGACGATGTCTTCGGGCCAGTCGGCGACGAGTACCGGATGCGGGTCGGGCGCCAGATAGTCGGCAAAGGCGTCCTGCAAGGCTTCATAGGCGGCGGGCGCTGTGTCGAGCACCGGCAGCACATGCGCCGCGACCCAGGGTGTCGGGTCGCGGCACTCGACCGCGCCATAGAAGCGCGGGTGATCGGCATTCTCCGGCGCGAGTCCGATCGAGATCAGCGCGCCGCCGAAGCCGTTGAACTCGGCGTCGAGATAATAGCGCACACGCTACTTCGCGCGCGCGGCGTCGACGCTCCAGATCCCGGCACCCCGCGTCGCGATGTACAGGAAGATAAAGCAGTAAAGGATGATCGTCTCGCCGCCGTTGGCGATCGGATAGGGCCCCTGGCTGCCGTGCGCGACCCAATAGCCGACCGCCGACATGCCGCTCGCGATGAAGGCGGCGGGGCGGGTCGCAAACCCGATGATGATCAGCGCGCCGGCAACGATCTCGATCGTCCCCGCCGCCTGCAGCATCGGGTTCAGCGGATAGGGAAAGGCGGTCGGAAAATTGAAAAATTTCTGCACGCCGTGCGCGAGAAAGAGCAATCCGGAAACGATCCGGAGCAGGGCATAGGCGCGGTCGCCGTGGTCGTCGAGAAACTTCATGGTCATCCCCCTCTCTTGCTTTGGATTGGGCGATGCTAGTGCAGCTCCGCGGCGTGAAAAAGCGCATTATACGAAACGATGCGTTTCCAATGACTTGGCTCGGCATCGCATCGAAATGTCGCCTTCCGGCCGATTTTTTCGCACGCCATGTCACAGGCGGCCGCGCTGTCTCGTCATGCAGGTACAACCCGATGAAGGAGATGTGAGATGACCAAGGTAGCCGACCCCTATGCCGCCGCCCCGACCCTTATGAAACAGTGGACCGCGACCGGCTTCGCCGTCGAGAAGAGCCTCGACAAGACGCTCGTCGAACTGGTGAAGATTCGCTCGTCGATCCTCAATGGCTGCGCCAACTGCATCAACATGCACACGGTCGACGCCCGCGCGCATGGCGAGACCGAACAGCGCATCTACCTGCTCGCCGCGTGGCACGAAGCCCCGGTCTATACCGACCGCGAACGCGCCGCGCTCGCCTGGACCGACGCCTTGACCCGCATGTCGGAAGGGCACACACAGAAGGCCGCGAAGGAAGCACTCGAAGCGCATTTCACGCCGGAGGAGCAAGTGAACCTCACGCTGCTGATCAACATCATCAACGGCTGGAACCGCATCGCGGTCGGCTTCGACCTCTGGTACGAGGGCGGTGTGCTGGTGAAGGCGGCCTGATGACCCCCGCGGGCATTCGCGGCGGGATGGAAGCGGGCGCGGACGCGGCGGCGAGTTTCGATCCGTTGCGTCCGCTCCTCACCCGCGTCGCCTATCGGATGCTCGGTTCGGTCGCCGATGCCGAGGATGTGGTGCAGGATGCCTTCATTCGCTGGCTCGGCACCGACCGCGGCGCGGTGCGCGAGCCCGCGGCCTTCCTTCGGCGCACGGTGACGCGGCTCTGCCTCGACCAGCTCAAATCGGCGCGCGCGCAGCGCGAGACCTATGTCGGCCCCTGGCTCCCCGACCCGCTGGTCGAGGAGGACGACGACGACGATGTGACGTTGCCGCTCATGCTCGCGCTCGAACGGCTCTCCCCTCTCGAACGCGCGGCCTTTCTTCTGCACGACGTCTTCGGCGTCGAGTTCGACGAGGTCGCAAAGACGATCGAACGCGACGCTGCCGCGACGCGCCAGCTCGCCGCGCGCGCCCGTACCCATGTCCGCGACGCGCGTCCGCGCTACAAGCTGGAGAAGGCGCACGGGCTCGAGATCGCCAACGCCTTTTTTGCGGCCTCACGCAGCGGCGACATGGGCGCGCTCGGCGCGATGCTCGCGGCCGACGTCGGCATGTGGTCCGACGGAGGCGGCAAGCGCCCTGCCGCGATGGTGCCCGTACTCGGCTTCGATACGGTGATGACGCTGCACCGCAGCCTTGCCGTATTGTTCGGCAAATATGGCTCGACGCTCGTGCACGTCGGCACGATCAACGGCTTGCCGGGCTTCGTGACGCGCGAGGCCGACGGCGAGTTCCAGACCACCGCGCTCGAGATCGAGGATGGCAAGGTTGCCGGCATCTATGTGATGCGCAACCCCGACAAGCTGAAGCATATGCATTGATGACGAGCTGCGTGCGGGAGCTGACATTTGCGGCCGACAAGGATGCGATGACCGGAATCGAGCGATTGCTGCCATTCTTCTCCCCTCCCGCAGGCGGGAGGGGTTGGGGGTGGGCCAGCGGCGGTGCGTATGCCCACCCCGCTGCGGCTAGCCAGCAAGCTGGCAAGCCTCGCTGCCCCTCCCGCCTGCGGGAGGGGATGAGCAAACGTCCGCTCCCCACCCCAAAACAGACGCCCTATTTCTTCAACCCGATCTCGCGCAGCCGTTCCTGCAGATACTCGTCGGCGGTGATCGGCGTCGGGTAGAGGTTCGGGTGCGAGGCATCGATGCAGCTTGGCAGCGTCTCGATCGGATAATCCGAACGGAAATGAAGAAAGAAGGGCATCGAATAGCGCGCGACGCTCGCGCGGCCTTCGTCGGGGTTGCGGACGCGGTGCGTGGTCGAGGGCAGGCGGTTGTTCGTCAGCCGCTGCAGCATGTCGCCGACGTTGACCGCCATCGCCCCCGGCGGCGGCGATACGGGAAGCCAGCTGCCATCCTTGTCGAGGATTTCGAGGCCGGCTTCCTCGGCGCCGAGCAGCAAGGTGATCGTGTTGATATCCTCATGCGCCTCGGCGCGGATGCCCTTCGCGGGGCCTTCGACGGGCGGATAGTGCAGGAGGCGCATCACGCTGTTGCCGTCCTTCACCGTGTCGTCGAAGAAATCGGGGGCGAGGCCGAGGTAGCGCGCGATGCCCGACAGGAGTCGGCCGCCGACGCGGTCGAATTCGGCGAACAATTTGTCATAGACGGCGCGGAAGCCCTCGACTTCCTTCGGCCAGACATTGTTCGGCTGTTGCGCGGCGAGCCGGTGCCCCGCGGGCAGATCGCGCCCGACGTGCCAGAATTCCTTGAGGTCGACTTCCTTCGCACCCTTGGCGATCTCGGTGCCGAACGGGGTGTAGCCGCGCGCGCCGCCACCGCCGGGAATGTGATAGGCGCGCTTGACGTCCTCGGGCAGCGCGAAGAAGGCCTTCGCCTTCGTCCAGGCGTCGTCGATCAGCTCGGGGTCGATGCCATGGTCGGTGATCATCGCGAAGCCGAAGCGCTCGAAAGAGGCGCCGAAATCCTTCGCAAACTGATCGGCGGGGAGCGACATGGAAATGACGGGAACGGCAGCAGTCATGTATATTCTGTCCATCTGATCAGGGGCGGCGCCTCCACGGGCGCTGGATGAGTCGCGATTTAGGCGCGGCGGCGCGACCTTTAAAGGGAAAAAGGCGGTTCCACCTCGCGCGGGGCTCGGCTAAGCCCGCCGCCATGGCAAAGCAATATTGGCTGATGAAATCCGAACCCGACGCCTATGCGTGGGAGCAACTCGTCAAGGACGGGACCGGGATGTGGGACGGAGTGCGCAACCACACCGCGAAGCTCAACCTGATGGCGATGAAGGTCGGCGACGAGGCGCTCTTCTATCACAGCAATATCGGCAAAGAATGCGTCGGGATCATGAAGATCACCGAGACGGCGTCGCCCGATCCGACGGCGGAGGAGGGCTCGCCCTGGGTGATCGTCCGCGTCGCGCCGGTGCGCGCGCTCAAGCATCCGGTGACGCTTGCCGCGATCAAGGCCGATCCGGCGCTCGCCGACATGGACCTCATCCGCCAGTCGCGGCTGTCGGTCGGGCGCGTCACGCCTGCCGAGTGGAAGCATATCCTGAAAAAATCCGAAAAGCCGGCGGGCTGATCCTCAGCGCAGCTTGACCTGGAGGTGCTTCGCGACCGACGGGTGCAGCGGGTGCGTGAACTCGCAGCCGTAATTATTGCCGTCCGCGCGGCGAATGATCGCTTCGAGCGGCTGGAGGCTGGGCAGGCTGACCCAGATCGCCTTGCCGATCTGCGGGCGCGAGAATGTCACCATCCGGAAACCCGTCGAGGACAGGTCGTACAGCTCGACATCGAAGGGATTGAAGCCGGGCTCGCGAAAGCGCGCCCGTGCCTGCACGGGCGAGCGTTCGGCACGGCGGCCCTTAGTGGTCGTCTTGGTGTTGGCGTTGGTCAGCACGTCTGTGTTCCCACCTCGCTGGTCGATTCGGGGCGAATTTAACGCCCCGTTGGTTATCGCAAGGTGAAGCGAATTGATGAAATTACGGGTAGGGATAAGTGTCGTCGACCGCCATCAAATGGCTCGGGAAGGGGGTGACGAGATGCACGGCGTCGCGCCAGTCGGCGGTCAGCCAGCGCTCATGGTCCTCGGCGTGCAGGATCATCGGCATCGCGACAGGAGCGAGGCGTTCGAGCAGGCCGTTCGGGTCGGTCGTCAGCACCGCGAAGCCCGGCCAGTCCTCGGTCTGGCGCTGGATGCCCGCGAAGGCGAAGATCGGGCGGCCGGGTACCGACGCCCAGCGCTGGCGCTTCGCGCCCGCGGGCCCCGACCAGATGGCGAAGCTCGTCGCCGGGATCAGGCAGCGGAGCTCCGGGTGGCGTAGCGTCCCGATCCAGAAGGGGCTCGCGAGATTGCGGACGGTGGCGACGGGCTGCGTGCCCTGCGGCGGCGGCGGGACGCCCCAGAGTTTCGGGCGCAGATAGCGGCGCGGCCCGCCGCGGCTGTCGGGGGCGATCACCGGCGCGGGACGGCCGGGCGTGACATAGCCGCCGGTCCAGGGATCGTCGCCCGCATCGACGTCAAAAGTAGCGGAAATCTGCGCTGCTGTGGCGTCGAGCCGATAGAGCTGCATGCCTAGTCGAGATGCACGCGGCCGCGGCCCGCCTTGACCGAGCTCCGCGCTTTCTTGGTGTCGACGCGGCGGGCCTTCGCCGCCTTGCTCGGCCTGGTCTTGATCCGTTTCTCGGGGCGGACGAGCGCGGCGTCGACCAGTTCGTTCAGCCGCGCGCGGGCGTCGGCGCGATTGGCCTCCTGGGTGCGAAAGCTGCGGGCGAGAATGACGAGTTCGCCGGCGGAGGTCATCTTGCTTCCGGCGAGCGTCTTGAGCCTGCGATAGGCATCGGGCGCGAGTCCGAGCGCGAAGACATCGACGCGAAGCTGGCACGCGGTCGCGACCTTGTTGACATTCTGACCGCCGGGGCCCGACCCCGCCAAGAACTTTTCGGTGATCGCGCTTTCGGGGATGTCAGCCACGGGTCGGCGACGCCCCTTCGGGTGCCGAAAAGCCCATCGCGGCGAAGCGATCGGGAAAGGGCGCCTCGGCAATTACTGGCGGCTTGACGTCACGTTTCACGACGAGCCGTTCGGCGTGGAGCATCGTGCGATCATTCGCACCACCATTTCCGTAAACGGGATCGCCGACGATCGGAAAACCAAGCCCTTCGAGCGCATGGACGCGCAGCTGGTGCGTGCGGCCCGTCTCGGGGCGAAAGCGCAGCAGCGCGCGGCCATCGACTTCGGCAAGCTTTTCCCAATGCGAGACCGAGGGTTTGCCCTTCGGGTCGACGACCATCCGCCAGCCTTCTTCGGCGGTCGAGGTCTTGCCTAGCGGCAGGTCGATAATGCCGCCGTCGTCGGCGGGGATACCGTCGAGGATGGCGAGATATTGCTTCTCGACCTCGCGGCTCTCGAACGCGCGGGTGAAGCGGCCATGCGCTTTCGGATTGCGTGCGAGGAGCAGGCAGCCCGACGTGTCGCGGTCGAGCCGGTGGACGGGCAGCGGCCAGCGCTTGAAGCCGAAGCGCAGGCTGTCGAGGTGATTTTCGAGGCTGAGGCTGCCGTCGCGCGGCGCGTCGACGGGCAGGCCCGCCGGCTTGTCGATAACGAGCGCTTCGCCGTCGAGGAAAAGGATATGGTCTGAAAGAAGCATCGCCGCGCTATACGGCGGCGCTCTCCTCGCCGAAAGCGTAAACGTCCATCGCCAGAAACGCATAGGTCGTGCTGGCGTGGAGGCGCTTCGCGTGCAGGCGGTCACCATCGGCGCCGGCGCCCATCGCGACGAACAGCGGCAGGATATGATCGGGGGTCGGATGGTTGTCCTTGCCGTGCGGGGCGCGGTCGACGGCGTGGAGGACATCGTCGATGGCGTTCGCCTCCATCCGCCCGGCGACCCAGGCGGTAAAATCGCTGACCCACGCGGGGGTCGGGGCGTCGATTGCTGGGCGCGTCGTGAGAAAGGCGCGGAGATTGTGCGTGATGCTGCCCGATCCGACGATCAGCACGCCGTCGTCGCGCAAGGGCGCGAGCGCCTGCCCCAGCGCATAATGCCATTCGGGCGGCGCGTTCGACGCGATCGAGAGCTGGACGACCGGAATGTCGGCCTGCGGATAGATCACCGACAGCGGCACCCACGCACCATGGTCGAGCCCGCGCTCGGGATCGGCGGTGACGGTCAGGCTATGCTCCGCGAGCAGATCGACAACGCGCGCCGCCAGCGCCGGATCGCCCGGCGCGGGATAGCGCATCGCGAACAGCTCTTCCGGGAAACCCCCGAAATCGTGAATTGTCGGCGGTGCGGGCGAGGCGGTCACGGTCGCCCGGCCATCCTGATACGCCGCATCATGATGAGCCGACACGACAAGGATCGCGCGCGGACGTGGCAGCGAGTTGCCCAGCCCGGCGAGGAAATCCCGCGCCGGGCTGGGCTCGAGCGCCATCATCGGCGAGCCATGCGAAAGGAACCAGCTCGGGAGACGGCGCATCGGTTCAGGCGATCAGCTTGGCGGCGGTCTTCGCGACGCGCTCACCCAGATAGCGGGCGCCGCCGAGATCAGCTTCGCTTGGCTGGCGCGAACCGTCGCCGTCGGCGACCGTCGTCGCCCCGTAAGGTGCGCCGCCCTTGACCTCGCCGACACCCATCTGGCCGGCATAGCCATAGTCGAGCCCGACGATCGTCAGGCCGAAGTGGAGCAGGTTGGTCAGGACCGAGAAGAGCGTCGTTTCCTGCCCGCCATGCTGCGTCGCGGTCGAGGTGAAGGCCGCGCCGACCTTGCCGCCCAGCTTGCCCTGCGCCCAGACGCCGCCGGCAGTGTCCCAAAAGCTCGCCATCTGGCTCGCCATGCGGCCGAAGCGCGTCGGGGTACCGACGACGATCGCGTCGTAATTCGCGAGCTCGTTCGGATCGCTCAGCAGCGGGTGCGCGGTGTCGGTCTTGAAGCCCGCGGCCTCGATCACCGCCTGCGGGGCGGTTTCGGCGACGCGGCGGATGTCGACGTCGGCGCCTGCGGCGCGCGCGCCCTCGGCGACGGCATCGGCCATCTGTTCGACATGACCATAGCTCGAATAGTAAAGCACCAGTACCTTGGCCATCGTTCAGTCCTTTCCTTGCAGAGAGGCCGCCGCCACGCAGGAGGAAGCGCGCGGCGGCGACTTGGGGATCAAGCGGCCTGCTTGAGTTCGTCGATTGCGGCGGTTGCGCGGTTCACGGCATCGCCATCCATCATCTGCTGACCGGCGTCGATTACGGTGACGTCGGTGATGCCGACGAAACCCAGAACATGACGCAGATAACCGGTCGCGAAATCATAGTCGCTGCCGACCGGCACGCCGCCCGTGGCGACGACCAGATAGGCCTTCTTGCCCTTCAGCAGCCCTTCGGGACCGGCTTCGGTGTAGCGGAAGGTACGGCGGGCGCGGGCGATGAGGTCGATCCAGGCCTTCAGCGACGCCGGAATCGCGAAGTTGTAGAGCGGCACGCCGATGACGATCGTGTCGGCGGCTTCGAGTTCGCCGATCAGCTCGTCCGATGCGGCGAGCGCGGCCTTCTGATCGGCGCTGCGGGCATCATCGTCGGTGAAGTTCGCGCCGACCCAGTTTTCGGTCAGCAGGGCCGGCGGGGTCTGGGCGAGGTCGCGCACGGTGACGCTGGCGCCATAACCCTGTTCGACCAGGCGGGCGACGAGCTTGTCGGCGAGCTGGCGGGTGGTCGAGCCCGCGTGGCGCGCGCTCGCATCGATACGAAGAATGTGGCTCATCTTGTTACTCCTTCAATCTGAACTTGGTGAAAAGGGGGTGGGCCGCCGCCGACGGGGAGGGGCTTGGCGGCGGCCCGGGGGACTTCGTCAGAGGCTGTCGACCAGCACCAGTTCGGCGTCGTCGAGCGCTTCGACCTCGATCGTTCCGAGGTCGCGGATCGCGATGCCGTCGCGGGGGTCGGCATCCTGACCGTTGACGCGGATGCGGCCCTTGGCGGCGACGAGATAGGCGTGGCGGCCGGGGCCGAGGTCGTAGGCGAGCTTTTCACCCGCCTCGACCGTCGCCGCGGCCACACGGGCGTCGGCGCGGATCGGCAGCGCGTCGTCATCGCCCTCGATGCCGCTCGCCAGGGTTACGAACCGGCCCGACCGGTCGGCCTTCGGAAATTCGCGCTGGCCCCAACCGGGATTGCCGCCGCCTTGGGTTGGCATGATCCAGATCTGGAACAGCGTCGTTTCCTCGTTCTCAAGGTTGAACTCGCTGTGCATGACGCCGGTGCCGGCGCTCATTACCTGGACGTCGCCCGCCACGGTGCGGCCGGCATTGCCCATCGAGTCACGGTGGCTGATCGCGCCGCTGCGGACATAGGTGATGATTTCCATGTCGCGGTGCGGGTGGGCGGGAAAGCCCGACTGGGCCGCGATGGCATCGTCGTTCCAGACGCGCAGTGCGCCCCAGCCCATGCGGCCGGGTTCGTAATAGTCGGCAAAAGAGAAGTGATGACGGGCATCGAGCCAGCCGTGATTGGCATGGCCCAGCGTGTCGAATTTGCGAATATCGATCATGGCCTTGTCCTTCCTGGGTGCGGCCTTGCCGGCATTGGTGCCGGACCGCGCCCTTGTGTTGAGGACAAAATAGGTTTTGGGATCGTTTCGAAAATAGCGTAGATGGAAAATCATCGTTTCCATTTTCGAGGTATTGGATGTCGCTTCCCGATTATGAGGGCTGGGCCTGTTTCGCCGCGGTCGCCGACAGCGGCAGCTTCACCGCCGCCGCCGCGACGCTCGGCCTGTCGAAGGCGAGCGTGTCGAAAGCGGTGACGCGGCTCGAGGCGTCGCTGGGCATCACGCTGCTGCTGCGCAGTTCGCGGCAGGTGACGCTGTCGACCGCCGGGGCGGGGCTGGTCGACGAGGCGCGGGCGATGGTCGCGGCGGCGGTGTCGGCGACCGAAGCGGCGCGCGGCGACCGGCGCGACCTTGCCGGGCCGATCCGCCTCGCCGCGCCGATGAGCTTCGGGATCAAGGTGCTGGGGCGTCCGCTCGCGACCTTTCTCGAAATGCATCCGGCGGTCGAGGTCGACATCATCCTCAGCGACGCGCGGAGCGACCTGGTCGCCGAGGGGATCGACCTCGCGCTCCGCATCTCGCGGATGGACGATTCCAGCCTGCTCGCGCGGACGATCGCGCCGGTCGCGGCGTCGGTGATCGCGAGCGAGGCCTATCTGGAGCGCCACGGCACGCCGCGCCACCCGCTCGAACTCGCGGGCCACCGACTGGTCGGATACGGGCACCGCGAACGCGCGATGCCGCTCCACTTCCACCGCGAGGGCGAGCAGGCGACGGTCGTCCCCAGCGGGCCCCTGTTCGCGAACAACGGCGACATCGCGGTTCCTTTGCTTGTCGCGGGGGGCGGGATCGCGGTGCTGCCCGACTTCATCGCCGACCAGGAACTGGCGTCGGGCGCGCTGGTCCGCATCCTCACCGACTGGTCGCTGCCGCAATCCTATCTGCATCTGCTGTCGCCGCCGTCGCGGCTGCGTCCCGCGCGCGTGACCGCGCTGGCGGACTTTCTGGTCGATGTCCTCAAACGCTCCTGCACCGGCGCGCATGACGATCATCTCGCCCGGCGAACGGGGTGAATCTGGTGCAAAATGGCAACGGAATTCGCCGCGACTCGTGGATTCCTGCGGGTTAAACCAAAATTAACCTTTTCCCTTCATTAGTTTCATGGTTAATGTTCCGGCAGTCTCGCGAGCGGGTTCCGGTCGGCACATCCAGGGGGGTCGTGCGATCGGGTTCGCGGGATCATCGTGGGAAACAGTTAAGGGGTGCCCAATGCGCGTACTGCTGATCGAGGACGAGCCGACGACCGCGAAGGCGATTGACACGATGCTCACCACCGAGGGCTTCAACGTTTACACGACCGATCTGGGCGAAGAGGGCCTCGATCTGGGCAAGCTCTATGATTACGACATCATCCTGCTCGACCTGAACCTGCCCGACATGCACGGCTATGACGTGCTGAAGAAGCTGCGCACTGCGAAGGTGCAGACGCCGGTGCTGATCCTGTCGGGCATTTCGGAAATGGATTCGAAGGTGCGCTCGTTCGGCTTCGGCGCCGATGACTATGTCACCAAGCCGTTCCACCGCGACGAGTTGGTCGCCCGCATCCATGCGGTCGTCCGCCGGTCGAAGGGCCACAGCCAGAGCGTCATCAAGACGGGCAAGCTGGCGGTCAATCTCGACACCAAGACGGTCGAGGTCGACAGCGTCCGCGTGCATCTGACCGGCAAGGAATATCAGATGCTCGAGCTGCTCTCGCTCCGCAAGGGTACGACGCTGACCAAGGAAATGTTCCTGAACCACCTCTATGGCGGCATGGACGAGCCCGAACTGAAGATCATCGACGTCTTCATCTGCAAGCTGCGCAAGAAGCTGGCGCTCGCCTGCGGCGGCGAAAATTATATCGAGACGGTCTGGGGTCGCGGCTATGTGCTGCGCGATATCGATGATGAGGGGAATGAAGTGCGCCGGGTCGCCTGAGCCGCTTCAAGCCAGTTATTACACGGGGACCCGGCGCGGAGCGATCCGCGCCGGTTTCCGTTTGGGCATCAGCCGGCGGTTTTCGCCGCGACGGCGATGGCCTCGATCTCGATCCGGAAGCGGAAATGCAGCGGTCCGGTCGCGATGACGCTCCGCGCCGGCCGCGCGGTGCCGAAGAAGGCGCCATATACCTCGTCGAGTTCGTCCCAGTCGGCGATGTCGGTCAGATAGACGGTCGTCTTGACCACCTGCGAAAGGTCGGCGCCCGCGCTTGCGAGCACCGCGCGCAGGTTGGAAAGCGCCTGTTCGGCCTGCTCCCGGAACGATGCCGCCGCCAGCGTCGTATCGCGGCCCGGCCGCAGGGGGAGCTGTCCCGACACGAAAATGAGGCCGCCGCCGAGGGTGAAGGGCGAATAATGCGGACCTGAATCGCCCGATGTCATCTCATGCTTTTCCCGATCATGTCGCCGACGATAGCACGGCTTTTCGGCGGGCGGTCGAAAAATGGCCGAGTGACGGGTTGCGACCGATTGCAGACGTTTGTTAAAGCGGTAATAATTGCCTTATGACCACCGCTCGTCCTTCCATTGTCGCCCTCGGCGTAGCCGCTTTGATGATGAGTGGATGTGACAATCTCGTTGAGCGTAAGTCCAGCGACCAATCCGTAAGTTCGGCGGCAGGTGTCGATGGCGCCTCTACTTTTGACATTGTTCCCGCTGAACGCATTGCGCTCCAGCAGCAGGCGCGCGCGGGCGATGGGGAGGCCGCTTATAAACTTGCACTCTTCTATGGGATGGCGGGGGGAGAATCTGGCGTCGCCGGTGACCCGAGAAACTTGCGGGAAGAAGAGCGATGGCTGCGGCTTTCAGCAAAGGCCGGGTTCGAGCCCGGTAGGCATTCCTTGGCAGTGAAAATTGGCCCAAAGGATTGCCCCACCGCGCGTCAAATGATGACCGAAATCGCGGAAAAGAGTAGCGACCCCCAACTTAGCAAAAATGCCCAGTCTTGGTTAAAGGACGACGCTCTTTGCAAATGACCGCTAACGACCGAAATAAGCCGTCGCCCCCGCGCAGGCGGGGGCCGCTGTCGGTTTACGCGGCCGCGCAGGAATAGACGGCTAGCGGCCCCCGCCTGCGCGGGGGCGACGCTGTTGATACGTGCGCTAACCACCCCACAGCCGCCATCGGCTTCAAATTGGCCTTTCCTACATTATCCGCCTGTGCCAGCCTTCACCCTGCTCTTTCATCTGGTTGACAAAAGCGGTCTCGGCCCGGCTTGCGGGCGCGGCGTGCGCGATGCGTTCGGCAATCCTGCCGGTCACAAACGGGGTGATGAATTGGGCTGAACTTTCCTGAACTTTGAAATCCGGGCCGCGATGACCAGCGAAGCATGACAGCCCCGCACCCCATTTATCCGTCTGGCTTTTGGGCCGCCCATGAAGCCGTCGGCGCAATTCGTCTCCAAAACGCGACGGTCTCAAACTCCGCTCCAGAACCGGCGCCCCGAGCGCGGAATTAATGGATCCTGACTCTAGACGCCGGTCCGTTTTCACCCTATGTTCAGGGAACGGGGCGCAATAATCGGGGCTCCGGACGTTTAGAGGGGCGATTCTTGCGGCTTTTGCTGACCCTTTTGGCTTTGCTCACCGGTTTCGCGAGTGCGGACCGGGCGATGGCTGCGCCTGCCGTTCCGGCGGCGATGGGGTCGCTCGTCATGCTCGCCGAAAGCGCGGGCAAGGTCGAGGCCAGCGACAGCGAGCGCCGTCCGGCGGCCACCACACCGACTCGCCGCGCCAGCGGCGGCGGCGGCAAGCCCCGCAAGGCGGGCCCGCCGCACCTTCCCGGCCTCCTCACCGGCAGCGACCGCGCGCTCGAATAGCATCGCCCGCTGACGCCCTTTCGGGCTTTGCCTCCGCTCGCGCGGGGGCCGTTGCATATCATTCGCGTGCGGTTTGAAACTGCGCTGAAGCCATAGAATTCCAAGGAAATCCATTATGTTCGGCAGCCTTGCCAAGAGCCTGTTCGGTTCGTCCAACGACCGTTATGTCGCCTCGATCCGCAAGATCGTCGCCAAAATCAACGCCTTCGAACCCGAGTTCGAAGCGCTGAGCGACGAGAATCTGAAGGCGCAGACTCAAAAGTTCCGCGACCGCCTCGAGGCCGGCGAGACGCTCGACGACATCCTGCCCGAAGCCTTTGCGACGGTGCGCGAAGCGGCGAAGCGCACGCTCGGCATGCGTCACTTCGACGTGCAGATGATCGGCGGCATCGTCCTCCACCGCGGCGAGATCGCCGAGATGGCGACGGGCGAGGGCAAGACGCTGATGGCGACCCTGCCCTGCTATCTCAACGCGCTGGAGGGCAAGGGCGTCCATGTCGTGACCGTCAACGACTATCTGGCGCGCCGCGACGCCGAATGGATGGGCATCGTGTACAGCTTCCTCGGTCTCACGACCGGGATCATCGTCCCGAACCTCAACGAGACGCAACGCCGCGAGGCCTATAACAGCGACATCACCTACGCGACGAACAACGAGCTGGGGTTCGATTACCTCCGCGACAATATGAAGTTCGACCGCCAGCAAATGGTCCACCGCGAATTCAACTTCGGCATCGTCGACGAGGTCGACTCGATCCTCATCGACGAGGCGCGCACGCCGCTGATCATCTCGGGCCCGACCGACGACAAGTCGGAGATGTACGTCCGCGTCAACGAGGTCGTGCATCAGCTCGTCGAGGAGGATTATGAGAAGGACGAAAAGTCCAAGTCGATCAACCTGACCGAAGAAGGCACCGAGCATGTCGAACGGCTGCTCGAAGCTGCGGGTCTGCTGCAGGGTAGCAACCTCTATGACATCGAGAACACGCAGGTCGTGCATCACGTCAACCAGGCGCTGAAGGCGATCCAGATGTTCAAGCTGGACATCGATTATATCGTCAAGGACGGCAAGGTCGTCATCATCGACGAGTTCACCGGCCGCATGATGGACGGCCGCCGCTGGTCCGACGGCCTGCACCAGGCGGTCGAGGCCAAGGAAGGCGTGCAAATCGAGCCCGAGAACCAGACGCTCGCGTCGATCACCTTCCAGAATTACTTCCGCATGTATCCGAAACTCAGCGGCATGACCGGCACGGCCGCGACCGAAGCGGCCGAATTCTTCGACATCTACAAGATGAACGTCGTCACCATCCCGACCAACCGCCCGATCGCGCGGCAGGACGACGAGGACGAATTCTACAAGAATATCACCGACAAGTTCGGCGCGATCGCGAAGACGATCCGCCAGGCGCAGGAGCGCGGCCAGCCGGTGCTCGTCGGCACCGTATCGATCGAGAAGTCGGAGCTGCTGTCGTCCTTCCTCGAAAAGGAAGGCGTGGCGCACAGCGTGCTCAATGCGCGCTTCCACGAAAGCGAGGCGCATATCGTCGCGCAGGCGGGCCGGACCGGAGCGGTCACCATCGCAACGAACATGGCGGGCCGCGGCACCGACATCAAACTCGGCGGCAACGAAGAGTTTCGTATCGAGGATGAGCTGAAGGACATGCCGGCGGGCCCCGAGCGCGAGGCCGCCGAGCAGCGCATCCGCGACGAGGTCGCGGCCGAACGCGAAGCCGTGCGCGCCGCGGGCGGGTTGTTCGTGCTCGCGACCGAACGCCACGAAAGCCGTCGTATCGACAACCAGCTGCGCGGCCGGTCGGGGCGTCAGGGCGACCCCGGCCTGTCGAAATTCTATCTCTGCCTCGACGACGACCTGCTGCGCATCTTCGGGCCGGACACGTTGTTCGCCAAGATGATGAACAAGAATCTGGAAGATGGCGAGGCGATCGGCTCCAAATGGTTGTCGAAGGCGATCGAGACCGCGCAGAAGAAGGTGGAGGCGCGCAACTACGATATCCGCAAGCAGGTCGTCGAATATGACAACGTCATGAACGACCAGCGTAAGGTCATTTACGAACAGCGCGGCGAGATCATCGACAGCGAGACCGTCGACGAGGTGATGACGGCGATGCGCGCCGAGACGGTGAATGCGATCGTCGCCGACGCCTGTCCGCCGGGCAGCTATCCCGAGCAGTGGGATATCGAGACGATGAAGGCGCGCGTCGCCGACGTGCTCGACCTCAATCCGCCGATCGACGCGTGGATGCAGGAGGATGCGGTCGATCCCGAAATCTTCGAGGAACGCATTCAGCAAATGGCGGACGCGGCCGCGGCCGAAAAGGCGGGGCAGGTCGAACCCGAAACCTGGCGCAGCGTCGAAAAGTCGATCCTGCTCCAGACGCTCGACCATCACTGGAAGGATCACCTCGCGACGCTCGACGCGCTGCGCCAGGCGATCTTCCTGCGCGCCTATGCGCAGAAGCAGCCGATCAACGAATATAAGCAGGAAGCCTTCGCGCTGTTCGAGCGGATGCTCTCGAATATCCGCGAGGATGTGACGCGCACCGTCGCGCGGATCGATTTCCAGTTCCAGGAGCCCGAGGCGATGCCGCTTCCCGAACTGCCCGACTTCCTGACCACGCACATCGATCCGTTCACCGGCGAGGATGACAGCGCCGATATCGACGGCGGCCAGCTGGGCGTGATCGCGAACACGCTGCCGCCGATGCAGGCGCCGCGCCCGGATTTGCCCGAGGGCGAAAACCCTTACGCGGCGCTCGAGATCAGCCGTAACGCGCCGTGCCCGTGCGGCTCGGGTCGCAAGTACAAGCATTGCCACGGGCAGCTATGACGTCAGGCTGAGGCAATGCCCGGACTCGCCGCTCTCTTCGGATTGACCGCGCTGCTGTATGCGGCGGTCGGTTTCGGTGGCGGGTCGACGTACACTGCGCTGCTGCTCTTGGGCGGTGTCGCGGTCGGGCTCGTCCCGGCGATCAGCCTCGCGTGCAATGTCGTCGTCGTCACCGGCGGGACGATCCGCTTCGCGCGCGCCGGAGTGATGCCGTGGGCCAAGGCGCTTCCCCTGGTCGTCGTCGCGGCGCCGCTCGCCTTTCTTGGCGGGCTGACCCCGGTGAAACAGGGCGTGCTCGTCATTCTGCTCGGCGTGTCGCTGCTCGCCTCGGCCATCGCGCTGCTGTTCCAGCCGCAGACCGCGAAGCCCGTCGAGCTGTCGCCCAAGCTGTTGCTGCCGATCGCCGCGGCGATCGGCTACCTTGCGGGCGTCGTCGGCATCGGTGGCGGTATCTTCCTCGCGCCGATCCTCCACCTCATCCGCTGGGCCGAGGCGCGCAGTGTCGCCGCGACCGCCAGCCTGTTCATCCTCGTCAACAGCCTGTTCGGGCTGACCGGCCAGCTGATCAAGGGCAAGGGCGCCGAGATGATCGACGCGGTCGCCGGGCACTGGCCGCTGCTCGTCGCGGTGCTGATCGGCGGCGCGGTTGGTACCCAGCTCGCGGTCAAGACCGGGCCCGCGACGCTGATCCGGCGGCTGACAGCGCTGCTCGTCGGCTTTGTGGCATTGCGCCTGCTCTTTGGTTTTTAAGGGCTTTCAGCGCTCTTGCCTTCCGGCGTGTCAGTGCTAGCATCACCCAACAAGCTTGGCGGCCGCGTAGCCTACAAGCGACGCAGCAGGCAGGGATGACCCGGGCCGCGCACCGCGCGCGGCCGGACCGAAGGTATGTTGCGTGGAAAGGGCTGGGGCATTCCTTTTTTCGACGAGATGACGGGACATGGGGGCGAGGTCCGATCGCCCTACCGCGATTATCATGACTGGTTCGATCGTGAGGATGCGGCCCGCATCCAGCGCAAGGCGCAGCAGGCCGAGGCCTTTTTTCGTACCACCGGCATCACCTTCAACGTCTATGGCGAGGATGAGGCCGACGAGCGGCTGATCCCGTTCGACGTCGTCCCGCGCATCATCTCGGCGGGCGAATGGCGCCGCCTGTCGCGCGGGATCGAACAGCGCGTGCGCGCCCTCAACGCCTTCCTCCACGATATCTACCACCGGCAGGAAATCCTTCGCGCCGGCCGCGTGCCGGTCAATCTCATCTCGCGCAACGAGGCCTTCCTGCCGATGATGATGGGTATGGACCCGCCGGGCGGCGTCTATACACATATCAGCGGCATCGACATCGTCCGCACCGGGCCGAATGAATATTATGTGCTCGAGGATAATGCGCGCACACCATCGGGCGTGTCGTACATGCTCGAGAATCGCGAGACGATGCTCCAGATGTTTCCCGAGCTGTTCGCGAAAATATCGGTGCGCGAGGTCAGCGACTATCCGCTCAACCTCTTGAAGTCGCTCTCGGCCTGCGCCCCGCCGAAGTGCAACGGCACGCCGACGGTCGCGGTGTTGACCCCCGGCATCCACAACAGCGCCTATTTCGAGCACAGCTTCATCGCCGACCAGATGGGCGCCGAGCTGGTCGAGGGGCATGACCTGCGCGTCGTCGACGGCCGCGTCGCGATGCGCACGACGCAGGGCTATACGCCGATCGACGTCATCTATCGCCGCGTCGATGACGATTTCCTCGACCCGCTCAATTTCCGGCCCGATTCGATGCTCGGCGTGCCGGGCATCTGGGACGTCTATCGCGCCGGCGGGATCACGATCGCCAACGCGCCGGGTACCGGGATCGCCGACGACAAGGCGCTCTACAGCTACATGCCCGACATCATCGAATTCTATACGGGCGAGAAGGCGCTGCTGCCCAATGTGCCGACGTGGCGCTGCAGCGATCCCGACCATCTGAGGGAGGTGCTGGAACGGCTGCCCGAACTGGTCGTGAAGGAAGTCCACGGCTCGGGCGGCTACGGCATGCTCGTCGGCCCGGCTGCAAGCAGGAAGGAGGTGGCCGCCTTCCGCAAGAAGCTGGAGGCGAACCCCGGCAATTATATCGCGCAGCCGACGCTGTCGCTCTCGACCGTCCCGATCTTCACCAAGGCGGGGCTGGCACCGCGGCACGTCGACCTTCGGCCCTTCGTGCTGATGTCGCCGCAGGGGATCACGATCACGCCCGGCGGGCTGACGCGCGTCGCGATGACCAAGGGGTCGCTGGTCGTCAATTCGAGCCAGGGCGGCGGCACCAAAGACACCTGGGTATTGGAAGACTGATGCTCGGGAAAACGGCAGGATCGCTGTTCTGGATGGCGCGCTACCTCGAGCGCAGCGAGAATAATGCGCGGCTGATCGACGCGGGCTTCCGCATCGCGCTGACGCGGTCGAGCACCGCGGCGGCCGAATGGCGCTCGGTGCTCGTCACCGCGGGACAGGATGTCCGGTTCCGTCAGGCGCATCAGGACTATCATTCGCAACGCGTCGTCGATTTCATGCTGCGCGACCCGGCCAATCCGTCGAGTATATTATCGGTGGTCAAGCAGGCGCGCGACAATGCGCGCACGGCGCGCACCTATCTCACCCGCGAAGTATGGGAGGCGGTCAACACCAGCTGGATGGCGCTCGGCGCGCAGCTCAAGCGGCAGGTGCGTGAGGACGATCTGCCCGATGTGCTCGCGGCGATCCGCCAGAACAATGCCCTTGTCCGCGGGGCCTTTTCGGGCACGATGCTGCGCAACGACGGCTATAATTTCGCGCGGCTCGGCACCTTCCTCGAACGCGCCGACAACACCGCGCGCATCCTCGACGTCAAATATTATCTGCTGCTGCCGTCGGTTGCGCATATCGGCACCTCGATCGACAATGTGCAGTGGGAGACGATCCTGCGCTCGGTGTCGGCGCACCGCGCCTATCACTGGCTCTACGGTACCGAGATCAGCGCGCTCAAGATCGCCGAATTCCTGATCCTCTACAAACAGATGCCGCGCAGTCTTGCTTTCTGCTGCGACCAGATGAACGACAATCTAGGCCTGCTCCAGCGCGCCTATGGCGTGGAGACCGACGCGATCCGCATGGGTTCGTCGATGTGCCGCGAACGCCTGTCGCGCCCGATCGGGTCGATCTTCGACGGCGGGCTGCACGAATTCATCACCGACTTCCTTCGCGCCAACGCCGCGCTCGCGCAGCAGATCGAGCGCGACTACCGGTTTGTGGAATGACGATGAAACTGCGTGTCGAACATACCACCCATTATCAGTACGACAGCCCGGTTCGCTACGCGCTGCAGCAGCTCAAGCTGACGCCGAAGGAGCGACCCGGACAACAGCTGATCCACAACTGGACGATCGAGATCGACGGCGGTTCGCAGCAGCTCCATTATACCGACCATCACGGCAATGGCGTCGACCTGATCGCTGTCGACAGCGGCGCGAGCGAGCTTGTCATCCGCTGCGCCGGCGAGGTCGAACTGGTGACGTGGGACGGGGTGATCGGCCCGCATCGCGGGCCGATGCCGCTGTGGGGCTTCCTGCGCCGCACGCCGCTGACGCGGCCGGGACGCGGGGTGCGCGCGCTGGTATCCTCGCTGGGCCGCGATTTTGCATCGGATATCGAGCGCGCGCACGCGCTGTCGGCGCTGATCCTCGAAAAACTGCCGTACCGGATCGGCGTGACCGATGCCGAAACGACGGCTGAGACCGCGCTCTCTGGCGAGGGCGGCGTGTGTCAGGACCACACCCATATCTTCATTTCGGCAATGCGGCAGCTCGGGCACCCGGCGCGCTATGTCTCGGGCTATCTGATGATGAACGACCGGACGCATCAGGATGCGACGCACGCCTGGGCCGAGGCCCATTTCGACAACATTGGCTGGATCGGTTTCGACGTCAGCAACGGCCATTCTCCGGATCGCCGTTACATCCGCGTCGCGACCGGGCTCGACTATCGCGATGCGGCCCCGGTTCGCGGGATGCGTTATGGTGCAGCGCAAGAAAATCTGGTTGTCCAATTGCAGGTCCAGCAATAAGCGGGCTGCGGGCGATCAGAATAATCCGGGGCGGGAAACGGGATTCGATGACTTATTGCGTTGGCATGCGTTTGAACAAGGGGCTGGTGTTCATGTCGGACACCCGCACCAATGCCGGCGTCGACGATATCTCGCAGGTCCGCAAGATGCGCAGCTGGCATGTGCCGGGCGAGCGCGTGATCACCCTGATGTCGGCGGGCAACCTCGCAACGACGCAAGCGGTCGTCAGCTTGCTCGACGAGCGCACCAAGGCCCCCGAGGAACGGCATCCCTCGATCCTCGCCGCGCCGTCGATGTTCGCGGTCGCGACGATCGTCGGCGAGACGCTACGTCAGATCGTGATGCGCCACAATGACGAGGGGCCGGCGGCGGAGTCGCTGTTCCGCGCGTCGCTGATCGTCGGCGGGCAGATCAAGGGCGCCGAGCCGCGGCTGTTCCTGGTCTATCCCGAAGGCAATTTCATCGAGGCGGGGGAGGATAATCCCTTCTTCCAGATCGGCGAAACGAAATACGGCCGGCCGATCATCGTGCGCTCCTATGATCCCGCGATGTCGTTCGAGGATGCGGTGAAATTGCTGTGTGTCTCGTTCGATTCAACGATCCGCGCCAATGCCGGCGTCGACCTGCCGATCGACCTCAAAGTGCACGAGCGCGACGATTTCACTACGGTCCGCGAACGTCGTTTCGAGCGCAACGATCCCTATTTCGAAAGCGTCGCCGACGGCTGGGCCGAGGCGCTGGGAATCGCGCTGGCGGAGCTTCCCGACTTTCATTTCTGATCCCGGCCGGCAATCGCAGGCTCGCGCCGCTAACGAAAAAGAAATGGCCCGGAAGGTGCGTAACCTTCCGGGCCTTGTTGCTCCGGCCGTCAGGGAGGGGGGAGGAGCGGCCGGAACTGGGGTCGCTCCCTCTATGGCGCCCGCCGCTCCGCCGCTCAATCATACCAAAGCATGATGCGGCCTATCCGGGGACTGCGGCCGATATTGTCAGCGGTTCTTTCGTCCTTCGATCAGCCCGTCGACGAGGCTCGGGTCGGCGAGCGTCGACGTGTCGCCGAGCGATCCGAAATCATTTTCCGCGATCTTGCGCAGGATGCGGCGCATGATCTTGCCCGAGCGCGTCTTGGGCAGCCCCGGGGTCAGGTGGATATGGTCGGGGGTCGCGATCGGGCCGATTTCCTTGCGGACCTGCTGCTTGAGCGCCGCGACGATCGCGTCGGTGGCCTCGACCCCTGCGTTCAATGTGACATAGGCGTAGATGCCCTGACCCTTGATGTCGTGCGGGAAGCCGACGACCGCGGCCTCGGCGACATCCTCGTGCAGGACGAGCGCGCTTTCGACCTCGGCGGTGCCCATGCGGTGGCCCGAGACGTTGATCACATCGTCGACGCGGCCGGTGATGCGCCAATAGCCGTCGGCGTCGCGGCGGCAGCCGTCGCCGGTGAAATATTTGCCCTTGTAGGTCGAGAAATAGGTCTCGGCAAAGCGGCCGTGGTCGCCGTAGATCGTGCGGGCCTGTCCGGGCCAGCTGTGCGTGATGCAGAGGTTACCTTCCGCCGCGCCGCCCGTTTCTTCGCAGACGAGCGTGTTGCCCTCGGCGTCGACGAGTTCGGGGCGGATGCCAAAGAAGGGCTTGCCCGCGCTGCCAGGCTGCATCGCGTGCGCGCCGGGTAGGGTGGTGATCATGATCCCGCCGGTCTCGGTCTGCCACCAGGTGTCGATCACGGGGACGCGGCCTTTGCCGACAATCTGGTGATACCACCGCCATGCCTCGGGATTGATCGGTTCGCCGACGCTGCCGAGCAGGCGGATCGATGACAGGTCGTGGCGCGTGACATAATCGTCGCCCTCGCGCATCAGCGCGCGGATTGCCGTCGGCGCGGTGTAGAGAATATTGACGCGATGCTTGTCGACGACCTGCCAGAAGCGGTCGTGGTCGGGGTAGTTGGGAATCCCCTCGAACATCAAGGTCGTCGCGCCATTCTGCAGCGGGCCATAAACGACATAGCTGTGTCCGGTGACCCAGCCGATGTCGGCGCTGCACCAGAAGATCTCGCCGGGGCGATAGTCGAAGCCGTACCAGAAGGTCGTCGCGGTCCAGACGCTGTAGCCGCCGACGGTATGCAGTACGCCCTTGGGCTTGCCGGTGGAGCCCGAGGTGTAGAGGATGAACAGCGGGTCTTCGGCATTCATCGGCTCGCACGGACAGTCTGCGCCGACGTCGGCCGACAGCGCGTCGTACCAATGGTCGCGGCCTTCTTTCATCGCGACGTCGCCGCCGGTGTGCGCGATGACGAGCACCGCCTTCACATCGACGCGTTCGAGCGCCTTGTCGACATTGGCCTTGAGCGGCACGGTCTTGCCGCCGCGCAGGCCCTCGTCGGCGCAGATCACCCAGTCGCTCGCGCAATCCTCGATGCGGCCGTGGATTGCCTCGGGCGAGAAGCCGCCGAACACGACGCTGTGCACCGCGCCGATGCGCGCGCAGGCGAGCATCGCGACCGCGCCCTCGGGGATCATCGGCATATAGATGGTGACGCGGTCGCCCTTCCGGACGCCCAGCTTCTTCAGCGTATTCGCGAAGCGGATGACGTCGGCGAGCAGCGCCGCATAGCTGATCGTCCGCGTCTCGCCGTCGGGTGCGTCGGGCTCGAAAATGATCGCGGTGTGCATCCCGTGGCCCGCGGCGACATGGCGGTCGAGCGCATTGTGACAGAGGTTGAGGACGCCGTCCTCATACCAATTGATTTCGACGGGGCCGTAGGACCAGTTGCCGATTTTCGTCGGCGGTGTGATCCAGTCGAGACGCCTGGCCTGTTCGGCCCAGAAGCTGTCGGGATCGCTCACGCTCTGCGCATAGAGGCGGTCGTAGTCGGCGGCGGTGCAATGCGTGTTCGCGGCGGCGTCGGCGGGGACGGGGACCAAAGGTTCGGAGGGGGGTAGGTCGGACACGTCTGATTCTCCCGCTTTCGATTTGACTCGGTTGCTGGCTGCGATAACCCGCGAGCCACAAACTGCAAGGGCGGTCGCCCTTATACGGAAGGATGGATGATGGCCGGGATCGGCGAAGAAGTAGCGCATTTGTTGGACGCGCTGGGTGTCGACAGGGCGGCGTGGACTGACGGATCAATGCCGTCGCACTCGCCGCTGACCGGCGAGCACGTCGCGTCGGTGCGCGTCGCCGACGCCGCCGATATCGATGCGGCGCTGAACCAGGCGAGCGCGGCGTTTCGTGCGTGGCGGAACGTTCCCGCCCCGCGTCGCGGCGAACTGGTGCGGCTTTTCGGCGACGAATTGCGGGCCGCCAAGGACGATCTGGCGAAGCTGGTGACGATCGAGGCGGGCAAGATCCCGTCCGAGGGCGCGGGCGAGGTGCAAGAGATGATCGACATCTGCGACTTCGCGGTCGGGCTGTCGCGCCAGCTATACGGCCTGACGATCGCGACCGAGCGGCCGGGGCACCGGATGATGGAGGTCTGGCATCCGCTGGGCGTCGTCGGGGTGATTTCGGCGTTCAACTTTCCGGTCGCGGTGTGGGCGTGGAACGCGGCGCTTGCACTGGTGTGCGGCAACAGCGTGGTGTGGAAACCGTCGGAAAAGACGCCGCTGACCGCGCTCGCGACGCAGGCGATTTTCGAGCGCGCGGTGGCGCGTTTCGGCGATGCGCCCGCGGGGCTGTCTCAGCTGCTGATCGGCGGGCGTGAGGCTGGCGAGGCGCTGGTCGACGACGCGCGCGTTGCGCTGGTCTCGGCAACCGGATCGACGCGGATGGGCCGCGCCGTGGCGCCGCGATTGGCTAAGCGTTTCGCCCGCGCGATCCTCGAACTCGGCGGCAACAACGGCGTGATCGTCGCGCCTTCGGCCGACCTCGACCTGGCGCTGCGCGGCGTCGCCTTCGGGGCGATGGGAACTGCGGGGCAGCGCTGCACGACGACGCGGCGGCTGTTTCTTCATGACGGCATCTATGACGGTTTCGTGGCGAAGCTTAAGGCCGCCTATGCCAGCGCGGGTGTCGGCAATCCGCTGGAGGGCGAGGTTCTCGTCGGGCCGCTGATCGATCGGGCCGCTTATGAGAGGATGCAGGAGGCACTGGGTGCGGCAGAGGCAGCGGGCGGGGTGGTGCACGGCGGCGAGCGCGTCGGCGAGGGCGCCAGCTTCTATGTGAAGCCCGCGCTTGTCGAGATGCCGGGGCAGGTCGGGCCGGTGCTCGAAGAGACCTTCGCGCCGATCCTCTACGTCATGCGCTACTACGACCTCGATGCCGTGATCGGGCTGCACAATGACGTCGCGGCCGGGCTGTCGTCGGCGATCTTCACCACCGACATGCGGGAGGCCGAGCGGTTTCTGGCCGCGAGCGACTGCGGCATCGCGAACGTTAACCTTGGCACCTCGGGCGCCGAGATCGGCGGCGCATTCGGGGGCGAAAAGGAAACCGGCGGCGGGCGCGAGAGCGGTTCGGACAGCTGGCGCCAATATATGCGCCGCGCGACGAATACGGTGAATTATTCTGACGCGCTGCCGCTCGCGCAGGGGGTTTCGTTCGAGATTTAGCTTCCGAAAAGCCGGTCCAAAATTTCCGTTCGCATCGAGCGAAGTCGAGACGCCCATCGGAGTGGTGCGAGGCCGACAGGTGTCTCGACTTCGCTCGACACGAACGGAATAGAGGTTGGATCAGATTGACCGCCAACCGAAGCCTTCCTCCAACGCCACAATCTGCCCTGCCGTGCCCACCGGCTCGGCCTTGCCATCAGTCAAGAACGCCAGCATCGCCGCGTCGGTCACATCAACATGCGCCAGTGTGCGTGCGCCTTCGGGCGTGCGCGCCACCACGACACCCGCTTTCGGACTGCCGTCACGGTCGTAAAAGACCGTGTAGCTCTCGATCGTCGCCGGCCCCGCATAATCCTCGATCAATTCAGGCACCGGTCGACGCTTCGTTTCCGCCTCGGCCTGATAGTCGAAATCCTGCGGAAAACTCGCCGCCGCGATCGGCTCGCTGCCCAGCACGATGCAATGATTGTCGGTTGCGAAGCCGCCATTGGCGAACAGGAATCCATAGCGGCCTCCGCGGCGGAGTTTCTCCACCATCGAGACGATCGCATGGCTCATATAATTGGCGATCGGGCCGCCGCCGAAGGTCAGCCCGCCGAACACCGTTGCGGGCCGGTCGGCGGGCCAGCCGAGCGTGCGCCGCGCCATCTTGGGCACGCAGGGGAAGCAGCTGTAGAGTTCGACATAGTCGAAATCGCCGACCGCCATGCCATTCAGCTCAAGCGTGCGATTGATCGACGTCTCCATGCTCACGCTGCCGTCGTAGCGGTCGCGGTGGAGGATGCTTGCGGGCTCCTTCGCCGCCGCGCCCATCCCGACATAGATCAGCCGGTCCTCGGCGATGCCGCGACGGCGCGCTTGAGCAAGGCTCGCGACGAGGAAGCCCGCGCCCTGGTTTACCGACGAATTGGCGACCATCAGCTTCGAATAGGGGAAGGCAATCGGGCGGTTGCGCTCGTCGACGCGGAGGATGTCATCGGGCGTCGCGGGTTTACGAATCCATGCGCCGTCGTTCGCGGCCGCGATCTCCGAAAAGCGCGACCAGATTTCCGCGCTCTCGGCCTGAGCCTCGATCAGGCTTTGCCCCCATGCGGCGCGCGTAGCATTTTCATAAAGCGGATAGACATCGACCGGCGCCGCAAGGCCGTGCTTCTGTGCATAATTCGGTTCGCGCCGCGTCGCGACCTTGCGGATCGCATTATAGCTCTTGTCCTCGCCGCTCGCGGCCTTGGCGGCGCGGCCGGCGGCGGTGCGCAGCGCCTCGGCGCCGACGATCGCGGCGAGCTTGACCTCGCCCGCGCCGATGCGATTTGCGGCTTCGTTGAGCAGCCGGACCGGCGTGTCGCCGTGTGGCGCAGCCGACTGGTAGTTGATCGCCGGGTTCGCACCGATCGCGGCGGCGAGCGGCTCGGGGAGCTTGCCGAGGCTGTGAAAGCTGATCTGGTCGACGATCGCCAGGCTGTCGATGTCGGTCAGCGAGACGCCCGCATCTTGTGCCGCGACGTTCAGCGCGGCGATCATGAGGCCAAGCGAGTCCAATCCCCGATCGGGATCGTCGGGCCGGTCGTTGACCTGCCCGACGCCGATGATGACAGGAATGCGCTCGGGATCGGCAAGGCTCATATCAGCGCGCCTTCCATTCGGGCTTGCGCTTCTGCGCGAAGGCGAGCGGGCCTTCGCGGGCGTCTTCGCTGCGCATAAGCACACTGCGTTCCCGGGTATTGTGCTCCCAATAGGGCGCGTCGGCCGGGATACGGCCATCCTGAATCCCGAGCGCAACGCGCTTCGATGCTTGCACCGACAGTGGCGCATTGGCGGCGATCTTCCCGGCGAGTGCGATTGCAGTGGGCATCAACTCGGCGAGCGGGACAACATGATTGACGAGGCCGAATTCGGCAGCGCGTGCGGCGGGGATCGGGTCGCCGGTCAGCATATATTCCATCGCGAGCTTGCGCGGTAGTTGCTGGGCAAGGCGGAACGCGCCGCCCGCCGCAGCGAACAGCCCGACCTTGACCTCGGGCAGGCCGAATTGCGCATGATCGGCCGCGACGATGATGTCGCTCATCAGCGCGATCTCGCAGCCGCCGCCAAAGGCGAAGCCGTTCACCGCGGCGATGATCGGCTTCGAGATCGGGTGGGACACCATGCCCGCAAAGCCCCACGCCTGCTGCGCCGGATCGTCGGGTGCGAGACTTTCGCCTCGCGACAGCGCGACGAGGTCGGCGCCAGCGCAGAAGCTCTTGTCGCCGGCGCCGGTGATGACAACGGCGCGGATTTCGGGGTCGGCCTCCGCGGTCTCGAGCGCCGTGCCGATGCCGATATGCACCGCGGCGTTGACCGCGTTGCGCGCCTCGGGCCGGTTGATCGTGACGATCAGGACATGGCCGCGGCGTTCGGTCAGGATGGTGGTATCGGTCATCGCGAATCTCTCCCTTTCGGGCGAGTATCGCGGGTGGTTGACGTTTACGTCAACTGCTGATCGTCATTGCTTCGCTCCGCTCGCAATGACGAGGTTCATCAGATCGACTGCCCGGTCTTCGCCCAGTCGGCGAGGAAGCCTTCGATGCCCTTTTCGGTGAGGATGTGCTTGAAGAGGCCCTTGATGACCGACGGCGGCGCAGTCATCACGTCGGCGCCGATCTTCGCGGCTTCGAGCACATGGATGCCGTGGCGCACGCTCGCGACGAGGATTTCGGTTTCATAGGTGTAATTGTCGTAGATGAGCCGGATGTCGGCGATCAGTTGCATGCCGTCGAAACCATTGTCGTCGTGGCGGCCCACAAAGGGAGAGACGAAGGTTGCGCCCGCCTTCGCGGCGAGCAGCGCCTGCGCCGCCGAGAAGCAGAGCGTGACGTTGACCATCGTTCCGTCGTCGGTCAGCGCCTTGCAGGTCTTGAGCCCGTCGATCGTCAGCGGCACCTTGATGCAGACATTGTCGGCGATCTTGCGGAGGATTTCGGCCTCCTTCATCATCGTTTCGTGGTCGAGCGCGACGACCTCGGCTGACACCGGACCATCGACGATGGCGCATATTTCCTTGGTCACTTCCTTGAAGTCGCGGCCCGACTTGGCGATCAGCGACGGGTTGGTGGTGACCCCGTCGAGCAGGCCGGTCGCGGCGAGTTCCCGGATGTCGGCGATTTCGGCGGTGTCGGCAAAGAATTTCATGGCGCGGGCGTTCCTTTTGGGAAGGTGATTCGGATGCTGGCGATCCCCTATAGCCCTTTCCTCGTCATTGCGAGCGAAGCGAAGCAATCCAGAGTTGCGTAAGTCGCCCTGGATTGCTTCGCTTCGCTCGCAATGACGATGTTATTATCTTCTAGCGTTCGTTCTTTGTTCCCGTTAAGCGAGGCCATGATGGCCAAAGCGAAACGTCAATATGTCTGCCAGAATTGCGGCTCGGTCTCGTACCGCTGGCTGGGACAGTGCGCCGACTGCAACGAGTGGAACACGCTCGTCGAGGAGGCCGGCGAGACGGCTTTTTCGGCGAAGCACGACCTGAGCCGGGGCGGGCGGGCGCTCGCGCTCGAAACGCTCGACGTGCATAGCCCGATGCCCGAACGCATGCTGTGCGGAATCGCCGAGTTCGACCGCGCGCTCGGCGGCGGTTTCGTCGCGGGATCGGCGACGCTGATCGGCGGCGATCCGGGGATCGGCAAGTCGACATTGTTGCTGCAGGCGGCGGGCAGGTTGGCGAAATCGGGCAAGTCGGTCGTCTATATCAGCGGCGAGGAAGCCGCGGGGCAGGTGCGGCTGCGGGCGCAGCGGCTGGGGCTCGGCGATGCGCCGGTTGCGCTCGCGAGCGCGACGTCGGTGCGCGACATTCTCGCGACGCTCGACAGCCGGACCGCCGATTTCGTCGTGATCGACTCGATCCAGACGATGCACAGTGACCTGATCGACAGCGCGCCGGGCACGGTCAGCCAGGTGCGCGCCAGCGCGCAGGAACTGATCCGCTACGCCAAAGACAGCGGCGCCGCGATCGTGCTCGTCGGGCACGTCACAAAGGACGGGACGATCGCGGGGCCGCGCGTCCTCGAACATATGGTCGACACCGTGCTCGCATTCGAGGGTGAGCGCAGCCACCAATATCGCATCCTCCGCGCCGTGAAGAACCGCTTCGGGGGCACCGACGAGATCGGGGTGTTCGCGATGGGCGAGGAGGGTCTGGGCGAGGTCGCCAATCCGTCGAGCCTGTTCCTGACCGACCGCAGCCACGACGTGCCGGGTTCGGTCGTGTTCCCCGCGCTGGAAGGGACGCGCCCGGTGCTCGTCGAGGTGCAGGCGCTGACCGTCCGCCTCGCGAGCGGGGCGACGCCGCGGCGCGCGGTGGTCGGCTGGGACAGCGGGCGGCTGGCGATGGTACTGGCGGTGCTGGAGGCGCGCTGCGGGCTCCAGATGGGCGGCGCCGAAGTCTACCTCAACGTCGCGGGCGGCTACCGGCTGACCGACCCGGCAGCCGATTTGGCGGTCGCGGCGGCGCTGATCTCGGCCTTCAGCGAGCGGCCGGTGCCCGCCGACGCGATCGTCTTCGGCGAGCTGTCGCTGTCGGGCGAGGTGCGCCCCGTTTCGCACGATGCGTTGCGTCTGCGCGAAGCGGCGAAGCTCGGTTTTTCAAGGGGCTGGGGGCCAAAGGGGATGAAGGGCGTGAACGGGATCGGCGTCACCGGCTTCGGCCGGCTCGGCGAACTCGTTGACCTGATGCTCGGGCGCGACTAGCGACCGGCGAATGGCAAGTCTGACGGCTCTGGATATCATCGTGCTGACCCTCGTGGGCGGCAGCGCGATCCTCGGGTTCTTGCGCGGCCTGGTGCAGGAGGTGACGAGCCTGCTCGCCTGGGTGCTCGCGATTGCGGCGGTGCGTTTCGGCCATCCCTTCGCCACCGATTTCCTCGAAGCGTGGGTAGGGACGGAAGGCGGAGCGGCGGTGCTGGCGTTCGTATTGCTGTTCGGCGGGGTGTTCTCCATCGTCAAATGGGGATCGCGCGCCATGGGTCAGCGCAGCCGCGCCTCGCTCGTCGGCGGCTTCGACCGCGGGTTGGGGGCCGGGTTCGGTGCGGTGAAGGGGTTGATGATCGCGACCCTCGGCTTCATGCTGGTCACGCTCCTCTATGATGTCGGATATGGCAATGCGCAAAGGCCGGCGTGGATGACCGACAGCCGAACCTATCCCGCGCTCAGCGCGACCAGCGGGGCGCTGAGCAAGGTGATCGCCGATCGTCGCGCCGAAGCGCGCGCCGCCGGATCCGAAGGCGCGCCTGCGGCGGCCCCGAAATGAGCGCTCCGCTCTATAATCGCGACATACTGTCGCTGGCGGTCGCAACTGCCGATTTCCCACCGCTGGAGGCGCCGCACCACCGTGTTTCGGCGCGCGCGCCGCTGTGCGGCAGCGCGATCATATTCGATCTCGATACCGACGAGGCGGGCCATGTGACCGCCGTCGGGATGCATGTCGAAGCCTGCGCGCTCGGGCAGGCGTCGGCGGCATTGCTTGCGCGCCACGCGGTGGGGCGGGGGCTCGCCGACATTCGCGCCGCCCGCGACGCGATCGCCGGCTGGTTCAGGAACGGGGGCGCCGTGCCCGATTGGCCGGGCTTCGACCTGCTCGCACCCGCGCGCGATTATCCTGCGAGGCACGGTGCCATCCTGCTGCCCTTTGACGCCGCGGTCACGGCGTTCGAAGGTCAGGCGGCAGCGGCATGAGCCCAATTCTCCTCACCGCCGCGACGGCCGAGGCGGCCACGGCGGCGGCGGAGACCGCGACCGACACCGCGCTGTTCGAGGGCGCGATCCTGCTCGGCGTTGCGACGCTGTTCGTGCTGATCTTCCGCCGGCTCGGTCTTGGTGCGGTGCTCGGCTACCTGATCGCCGGCGCGCTGGTCGGGCCGCACGGGCTCGGTCTCGTCGGCGGCGGCGAGTCGAAGCTCGCCTTCGCCGAGATCGGCATCGCCTTCCTCCTCTTTCTCGTCGGGCTGGAGCTCCATCCGCGGCGGTTGTGGGAGATGCGCAAGGCGATCTTCGGACTGGGATTGGCGCAGGTGGTCATCACCGGGCTGATCCTCGCGGGGCTGATCCTGCTGACGCTCGGCTTCAGCTGGCAGGCGGCGCTCGCGCTCGGCCTGCCGCTCGCGCTCTCATCGACTGCGCAGGTGCTGCCCAGCCTCAAAAGCTCGGGGCGGATCAATTCGCCGTTCGGCGAAAAGGCCTTTTCCGTCCTGCTGTTCCAGGATCTGGCGATCGTCCCGATGATCACGATCATCGCCGCGCTGTCGCGCGCGCCCGCCGATCCCTCGGCGCCGCCGGGATGGCAGATGGCGCTTTATACAGTGGGAGCGATCGCGGCGCTGGTGCTCGTCGGCCGGTTCGTCGTCAATCCGCTGCTGCGCCTGATCGGCCGCTATGGCGAACGCGAGCTGTTCGTCGTCGTCGGGTTGCTCGCGGTGCTGGCGAGCGCCGCCTTCATGCACAGTCTGCACCTCTCGACCGCGCTCGGCGCCTTCATCGCGGGGATGATGCTCGCCGATTCGCCGTATCGGCACGAGATCGAGGCCGACGTCGAGCCGTTTCGCCTCGTGCTGCTCGGTCTTTTCTTCCTCGCGGTCGGCATGGTGCTCGATGTCAATGTCGTGATCCAGAAACCGATGCAGGTCGTCGGGCTCGCGGCGGGGCTTGTGGCGGTGAAGATCGTCGTGCTCACGCTGCTCGTGCGTACCTTCGGCAAGCCCTGGAGCATGTGCCTCGGCCTCGGGCTGCTGCTGAGCCAGGGCGGCGAGTTCGGTTTTCTGCTCTTTGCGCAGGCGGCCGACGCGCTGCTGATCGCGCCCGAGGCGGCAAGCCTGTTCAGCGCGGTCGTGACGCTGTCGATGATGACGACGCCCTTCCTGATGCTGTTCGCGCGCAACCTCGAATTCTCGCCGGGCGTCGAGGCCGATCTCGACGACCCCGAAAATGCCCCGCGCGGGTCGTCGATCGTCATCGGCTATGGCCGGTTCGGCCAGATCGTCGCCCAGATGCTCCATGCCGTCGATTGTTCGGTGACCTTGATCGACAAGAAGCCGAGCCAGATCGAGCTGTCGGGCCGTTTCGATACCAAGGTCTATTTCGGCGACGGACTGCGCATCGACGTGCTGCGGCGCGCGGGGGCCGAGGAAGCGCGGCTGATCGTTTTCTGCACCGACGACCGGACGATCGATGCGGCGGCACTCGCGCCGATCGTCGAGGCCTTTCCCAATGCCCGCGTGCTGACACGGGTGTTCGACCGCCGCCAGCTGCTGGCGATCGAGGGATCCGGGGCCGTGGGCGCGGTGCGCGAGGTGTTCGAAAGTTCGATCGCGCTCGGGCTCATGGCGCTGCGCCAGCTCGAGGTCGAGCCGCGCGAGATCGACGATGTCGAAAGCGCACTGCGCCAGCTCGACGCCGAACGGCTCGACATGCAGATCAGCGAGGGCGATATCGCGGCGGGGCGCGATTACCGGTTCGTTGCCGGGGGCGGACGGCAGGCGTCAAGCGTGCTCGAGGCGCTGCGCGAACGGCGGCAGGCCGCGAAGCGGGCGCGAGAGGAAGCTGAGGCAGAACAAGCCGCCTAGCCGCGCTGTTCGGCCGGCGCGAGGGCGCGTGGCCGTCGCCAAAGTTCAGGAAAGTTCAGCCTTACGCGCACCCGGGCTTGGACCTCGCGGCGTGCTGGACGCGCGCGGCAGGCCCACAGGAGCTGAACCCGCGAACCGGGCAGCGACCGCTTTTCGTTCCCCGGATGAATGAGCCGGACGAAGGCTGGCATAGCCGGATAATGTAGGAAAGACCTTTTCGAGGGCGACGGCGGATTTGGGTTGGATTCCAGACACTCGTCACCCCGGACTTGATCCGGGGTCCACGACTTCAACGCCGCGATGGATCCCGGATCAAGTCCGGGATGACGAAGAAAGGAATATCCTCCCTGTCGCGCAGCGATGGGGAGGGGGACCGTCGCCGCAGGCGATGGTGGTGGGGCCACGACCTCGCGCCATTTGCCCCTCCGTCAGCGCTTCGCGCTGCCACTTCCCCATGGCTTCGCCACGGGGAGGAACCAAACGGCAACCTCCAGTCGCTAACCGCCGTCCTCAACGATCGAGGAACGCCGCCACGGCATCCAGCCCATATTCGTCGGTGACGAAGCTTTGTCCGATGCCGCGCGTCAGGATCAGCGGCAGTTTGCCGCCGCGCACTTTCTTGTCGTGCGCCATATGCGCGGCGAGCGCGGCGCCACCGGTGTTGACCCCGGCGCTGGCGAGACTGTGCGGCAGGTCGACGCTGGCCAGATGGTCGCGGACGCGGTCGGCGTCGGCGAGGGGGCACAGGCCGTTCGCTGCGGAAAATTGATGCGCGAGCACCATCCCTGCCGCGACAGCTTCGCCATGGAGCAGGCGGTCCGAATAGCCGGTTTCGGCCTCGAGCGCGTGGCCGAAGCTGTGGCCGAGATTGAGCAGCGCGCGGATGTCCTGTGTCTCGCGTTCGTCGGCGGCGACGATGCGCGCCTTGGCGCCGACGCTGTGCGCGATTGCCTTGTGCCGCGCTCCCGCATCGCCGGCGAGCAGCGCAGCGCCGTTCGCTTCGCACCAGTCGAAAAACGCTGCGTCGTCGATCAGGCCATATTTGACGACCTCGGCATAGCCCGCGCCCAGTTCGCGCCGCGGCAGCGTGGCGAGCGTCGTCGGGTCGATCACGACCAGCGCCGGCTGGTGGAAGGCACCGATCAGATTCTTGCCCGCGGGGACGTTGATCGCGGTCTTGCCGCCGACGCTGCTGTCGACCTGCGCGAGCAGGGTGGTCGGTACCTGGATGAAATGGCAGCCGCGCTTGACGATGCTGCACGCAAAGCCGACGAGGTCGCCGATGACGCCGCCGCCGAGCGCGATGACATGGTCGCTGCGCTCGATGCCTTCGCCGATCAGCCATTCGGTGAGGCGCGCCAGTCCCTCCCAGCTCTTGGTACCCTCACCGGCGGGCAGGACGAGCGAGGAAAAGGAGATATTGTCGTTCGCGAGCGATGCGCCGACCCCGACCAGATAGTGGGGCGCGACATTGCTGTCGGTGACGATCATCGTGCGCGGCCGGCGGAGCAGCGGCGCGACGTGCGCGCCGATGTCGCGGATCAGCCCGTCGCCGATCAGGATCGGGTAGCTGCGGCTGCCGAGGTCGACGGTCAGGCGTTCCACTGCGACAATTCCTCCATGATGGCGCGCACCGTATGCTCGTGCGGGCTCGACGCCGAACTGACGCGGATATGCGCCTGGGCATAGATCGGATTGCGCACCTCGGCGAGTTCGCGCAGCACCGCGCCGGCATCGCGGCCCTTGAGTAGCGGGCGGTGGCCGCGTCGGGCGGTGCGCTCGACCAGCGTCGGGATATCGGCGTCGAGCCAGATGCAAAGGCTGTCCTTGAGGATCAGCGCGCGCGTCTCTTCGTTGACGAAGGCGCCGCCGCCGGTTGCGAGGACGTGCGGCTTTCCCGCGAGCAGCCGCGCGATCACGCGGCGCTCGCCATCGCGGAAATGCGCCTCGCCGAATTTGGCGAAAATGTCGGAGATGGTCATCCCCGCAGCGCGCTCGATCTCGTCGTCGGCGTCTGCAAAGGCCATGCCGAGCCGTTGCGCGAGGCGGCGTCCGATCGTCGACTTGCCCGATCCCATCAGGCCGACGAGCACGATCGACCGCTCGCGGATCGAAGCGGGAAGCGTCGCAGGGGCGGCAGGCGCCGGGCTTTTCGGGTTTCGCGACATGGTGCGCGCGGCTATACCGCGCAGGCCGCGCGGGACAATGGTTTTCGCCGCGCATTTATGGGACGAACGGCGGGCATTGCATATTGCGCGAAACGGGCAGATCGGGAAAAGGCCGATGGAGGCGGCGGCTCGGCTGGCTGCTGCTCGCGCTGCTGGCTTTCCTGCTGTTGCTCTTCTATCTGGGCCGACCGGTCGAGCCCCGGACGATTGAGGTGGATGTGACCGACAAGATTGCCGAAACCGCGGCTACCAGGGACGGACCCAGAGACGAACGATGACGAGGAAATGGCTGACCTTGACGCTGGGCCTGTCGGGCACCGCGATCGCCGCGGCGCTGGTGCTGCCCGCGCTCGCACAGGAATCGCTGTTGCCCGAAGGCTTCGGCAACCCCGCCGAAACGCCGGCGCCCAAATCGTCGCCGACACCGTCACCGACCTCTGCGACGACGCCGTCGCCCTCGTCATCATCCTCTTCGCCGGGCGTGACGCCGCCATCGGTCGTGCCGACAACGAGCGCGGCCAGTGATGAGGAAGGCGAGGACGCTGTTGAGGGTGAGGAGGAGACCGCGGGTGGCCTCAAATATGACCTGCCACCGGGCGCGCGCCGCCTGCTGACGCGGATCGGGCCGCTGACGCCTGAGACCGGCGGGCTCGCCCCCGATGCTTTCGGGGTGCGCGGCCAATATGCCGCTGCGATCATGCGCAAGACCAACGGCGCGCTTGCCTCGCGCTGGGGCCAGATCCTGCTGCGCCGCGCGCTGTCGTCGGCGATCGATACGCCCGAGACGATCAATGGCGCCGACCTCGCCGCCGATCGCGCGGGCCTGCTCCTCAGGATGGGCGAATCGACCGCGGCTCGCTGGATCGTACAATCGGTCGACTATGACCGCGCGAGCCCGCGGATGCTGCAGGTCGCGCTGCAGACTTTCCTTGCCACCGCCGATCCTGCGGGGCTCTGTCCCTATGTCCCGGCGGGCCTCGCGCATGGCGAGGAACAATCGTGGCGGCTCGCCTCGGCGATCTGTTCGGGGCTGTCGGGCGATGCCGGCCCCGCAGGCTGGGCGATCGGCCGCGTCCGGTCGAGCGGCCGCATCAACAATTTCGACATCCTGCTGACCGAGCGGGTGCTTGGCGCGACCGGCGCCGGGCGCCGCTCGACCACGATCGAATGGGACAAGGTCGATACGCTGACGAGCTGGCGCTTCGGCATGGCGACGGCGACCGCGATTGCCATTCCCGCCGAACTGCGCAGCACCGAACCCGCCTATATGCGTGGGTGGACCGTGCTTGCGCCGATGACCGAGATGGCCGATCGCGTCGCCGCGGCGCCCGATGCAGCGGCGCGCGGCGTGCTGTCGAGCGAGGCCTATGTCTCGCTGCTCAGCGCCGCATCGAGCGAGGAAGAACCGCCCGAGGCGCTCGCCGCCCAGATCGACGAACTGCGCAATGCCTTCGGCGCGGCGAGCGGCGCCGATCGCTATACGGCGATGCAGGCACTTTGGGGCGCGGGAGACAATCCGGTGCAAGGCTATGCCGCGCTGGTCGCAACGGCGCGCGCCGCGGCGGGACTGTCGACTTCGACCAAGGTTGGCGACGACCCGTGGCAGCTTCTGGGCTCGATGTTCGCCGGCGGCTACGATCGCAACGCGATGGACTGGGCGTCGCAGCTCAATTCGGGCAGCCGCGCGTGGGGTGTGATGGCGGTGGGCTCGCCGCGGCCGCTTGCGGGCGTTAGCGCCGGCAGCGTCAGCAGCTTCGCGGGCAACGACGACAGCACCGATTATCTGCGCTCGAAATTCCTCGTCGCCGGGCTCGCGGGGCTTGGCCGGCTCAGTTCGGAGCAGGCCGCATCGGCGGCGGGCGATCTCGACCTCAATCTTGGCAAACAGACGCGCTGGTCGCGGGCGATCATGGCAGCGGCCGAGCGGCGCGAGCCGGGGATGGTCGCGCTGATCGCGGCCGCGGGGATGCAGGGCGAATGGTCGAAGATCCCGCCCTATCATCTCTATTACATCGTCCGCGCGCTGCGCGAGGTCGGGCTCGATGCCGAAGCGCGGATGATCGCTGCCGAGGCGCTGGTGCGTGTCTGACGTTCGAGATTTGTCAGACTATGTCTGACGGGCCGCTGATCGACCGCTTTCTGGAAATGATGGCCGCCGAGCGCGGCGCATCGCGCAACACGCTGGCGGCCTATCGCCGCGACCTGGTCCAGGCGGCCGAACTGGTGTGCGGATCGCTGGAACGGGCGGATGCCGACGATCTGCGGGCCTTGATGGCCGAATATCGCTCGCTCGCGGCGAGCAGCGCGGCGCGCAAGCTGTCCGCGCTGCGGCAATTCTATGCCTTCCTGCTCGACGAGGGCGAGCGTGGCGACAATCCCGCGCTCGACATTGCGCGCCCGGCCACGCGGCGGCCGTTGCCGCGCATTCTGACCCATGACGACGTCGAACGCCTGTTCGCGCAGGCCGGGGAGGCGGCGGCGGGCGAGGCGCCGCCCGCGAATGCGGTGCGGCTGCTGCTGCTGCTCGAACTGCTTTACGGTTCGGGTCTGCGTGCGAGCGAACTCGTGTCCTTGCCGCGCCGCGCGGTCACGGGCGGACGCGAATTTCTGATCATCCGGGGCAAGGGCGACAAGGAACGGCTCGTGCCGCTGTCGGACCGCGCGCGCGCAGTGCTCGACCGCTGGCTGCCGCTGCTCGCCGACGGATCGCCATGGCTCTTTCCTTCGGGCAAGGCGCATCTTTCGCGCGTGCGGCTGTTCCAGATGCTGCGCGAGCTGGCGGCGCGGGCGGGGATCGATCCCGCCGCGATCAGCCCGCACGTCCTGCGCCACGCCTTTGCGACGCATCTGCTCGAAGGCGGAGCCGATCTGCGCGCGCTGCAACTGATGCTCGGCCACGCCGATATCGCGACGACCGAGATTTACACGCATGTCGATAGCCGCCGCCTCGTCGAGCTGGTGAACAGGCGTCACCCGCTCGCGCAAATGGAGCTTGGCTCCGCGACCGTTGACGTTGCGGCATCATCGTCCTAGCGACTGCGCATGACAGCCTTTCTGGACTTTGAAAAACCGGTCGCGGCGCTGGATCGGCAGATTGCCGAACTGCGCGAAATGGGGGGAGACCCCTCGCTCAATATCGAGGGCGACATTGCTCGGCTTGAGGATAAGTCCTCGAAATTGCTGCGTGATATCTATGGCAAGTTGACCCCCTGGCAAAAGACGCAGGTCGCGCGCCATCCCGACCGCCCGCATTTCAAACATTATGTCGCGGGGCTGTTCGACGACTGGATGCCGCTGGCGGGCGACCGCAATTTCGGCGACGATCAGGCGATCCTGGGCGGCCTCGCGCGCTTTCGCGGCCGCCGCGTGATGGTGATCGGCCATGAAAAGGGCGACGATATTCCGTCGCGCATGAAGCACAACTTCGGGATGGCGAAGCCCGAGGGCTATCGCAAGGCGATCCGCCTGATGCAACTCGCCGACCGGTTCGGGCTGCCGGTGGTGACACTGGTCGACACCTCGGGCGCCTTTCCCGGCATCCAGGCCGAGGAGCGCGGGCAGGCCGAGGCAATCGCGCGCTCGACCGAGCAATGTCTCGCGCTCGGCGTGCCGATGGTCGCGGCGATCGTCGGCGAGGGCGGCTCGGGCGGCGCAATCGCGCTGGCCGCGGCGAACCGCGTGCTGATGTTCGAACATGCCGTCTATTCGGTGATCTCGCCCGAAGGATGCGCGTCGATCCTGTGGCGCACCGCCGACAAGGCGGCCGATGCCGCGACCGCGATGAAGATGTCGGCGCAGGATCTTCTTGGCCTGAAGATCATCGATCGCATCGTTCCGGAGCCGGTTGGCGGCGCGCATCGCGCCCCCGAACTCGCTATCAAGGCGCTCGGCGATGCGATTGCGCAGGAACTGGACGCGCTGGCGAAGCTGCCATCCGAAGCGCTGCTCAACGAACGCGAGGAAAAGTTTCTCGCCATGGGGCGAGCATAGTCGCCGGAACCTGAAGCGACGTCATCGCGTTGAAATTCCACTTGGTCCGGCCAGTCGTCCACCAGACGGCTTGCCTTGTCCTGTTTCGGGTTTATCCCCGACGGGCGCATAAGTGGGAGGCAATCGATGAAGCGAAAGACGGCAAGCAGGCTGGGGATCATGCTCGCGGCCAGCGTCGCGCTGACGGGTGTGGCGGACGCGCAGCTCAAGGCGATCCGGACGCAGACCGCGATCACGCCGGCCGAGCGCAAGCAGGGCGACGAGGCGCATCCGCAGCTTTTGCAGGAATTCGGCGGCGCCTATGCCGGGCCGCAGGCCGCCTATGTGAACCGCATCGGCCAGAATATCGCCGTCCAGTCGGGCCTTTCGCGCTCGCCGAGCGATTTTACCGTCACCCTGCTCAACTCGCCGGTGAACAACGCCTTCGCAATCCCCGGCGGCTATGTCTATGTGACGCGCCAGTTGATGGCGCTGATGAACGACGAGGCCGAACTCGCGGGCGTGCTGGGCCACGAGGTCGGCCATGTCGCGGCGCAGCACAGCAAGAAGCGCCAGTCGGCGGCGACGCGCAACACGATCCTTGGTGTGCTCGGCGCGGTGCTTGGCGGCGCGATCGGCGACAATGGCGGGCTGCTCGGCGGACTCGGCGGCCTGCTCCAGAACAATGCGATGAAGGTCGCGCAGCTTGCGACGCTGGGATTCTCGCGCAGTCAGGAATTGGAGGCTGACCAGCTCGGCGTGCAATATCTGAAGAAGGCGGGCTATGATCCGCTTGCGCTGTCGACGATGCTCGCGAGCCTTGCCAACCAGACCAGTCTCGAGGCGCGGCTGTCGGGCGGCGATGCGCGCTCGAGCCCCGAATGGGCGAGCACCCACCCCGACCCGGCGTCGCGCGTCCGCAATGCGCAGAGCCTCGCATCCAAGGTCGGCACGGGTGGCGTGCGCAACGCCGACGCCTTCCTCGCCTCGGTCGATGGCGTGCTCTATGGCGACGACCCCGCGCAGGGCGTCGTCGAGGGCCGCGACTTCCTGCATCCGGACCTGCGGCTGAAGTTCACCGTGCCGAACGGCTATGGCATGCAGAACGGGACGAGCGCGGTACTCGTCAGCGGCAATGGCGGGCAGGCGCAATTCTCGACCGCCGCCTATAACGGCGATATGAACGCCTATATTGCATCTATTTTCAAGGATATAGGGGGGAATGCTAGCCTGTCGCCGGGCTCCATCCAGCGCACGACGGTGAACGGCATCCCGGCCTATTATTCGGTCGCGCGCGCCAATACCCAGTCGGGGCAGGTCGACGTCACCGTCTTCGCCTATGAATTTTCGCGGACCAGCGCGTTCCACTTCGTCGCGCTGACGCAGGCGGGCGGGGCGGGCGTGTTCAACCCGATGTTCCAGAGCGTACGGCGGCTGACCGCGAGCGAGGCGGCGGCGATCCGGCCGCGGCGGGTCGATGTCGTGACGGTCGCGCGCGGCGACACGGTGGCGACGCTGGCGCGGCGCATGGCCTATACCGACCTGCAGACCGAACGCTTCCAGGTGCTCAACCGCCTGACCGCGACGAGCCGGCTGACGCCGGGGCGGAAGGTCAAGATCGTCGTTTACGCGAATCGATAAGGCGGACGCGAAAAAGGGGCGGTGGAAACCACCGCCCCTTTCTTTTTTCGGTCCGCCAGGAAATCTGGCGGAAAACCTTACTTGCTAAGGTTCGTGCTGACGTCGGTGAAGGTGTTCTTCACACCGTTGCCGACGGCACCCATCGCAGCGATGCCGGCGACGGCGATCAGAGCGGCGATCAGGCCATATTCGATAGCGGTCGCGGCCTTGGTGTCGCGGACGAACTTCTTGATGAACTTCATGACTGGTCTCCTGATGCTTCACTTACCCTGTTGACGGTCTGGTCTGGGTCAACGTTCACGGGTTTAGGTGAAATAGGTTTTGAAAATCTTAATGAGGGAACCTTGCAACAACATGCGCAGAATCCCAGAATCGTACATTCAAGCGCGCTAGAGTACCTCGCCTGCGGCTGTCGAAACGTCATTCCACATATTGATGGTCGAGGTTCCGACCGCTCCCATCGCGCCGAGCGCAGCAAGGAATATCAGGGCCAAGAGAAGCCCGTATTCGACGGCTGTGGCGGCCCTGGTCGACCGCAGCAGCCCCTGAAACTTGTTCATTGTTCCGCCCCTACTGAAGTTATAGTTCCCGAGGATGGCGAGCGTCGCACAGGAAGGTTAAGAAATTGTCCGTGTCCGAACCGATGAAATCGGCAATGCCGGGCCTGTTCGTAGTGGCGGCCGCCTTGGTCGATCGCGACGGTCGGCTGCTCGTCCAGCAACGCCCCGAAGGCGGGGCCATGGCCGGGCTGTGGGAATTCCCGGGCGGAAAACTGGAGCCCGGCGAGACGCCGGAACAGGCGCTGATCCGCGAGCTGGCCGAGGAACTGGCGATCGACGTCGAGGAGGCGTGCCTCGCCCCCGCCTGTTTCGCGAGCGACCGGATCGGCGACAGGCACCTGCTGCTCTTGCTCTATGTCTGCCGCAAGTGGCGCGGAACGCCGGTGGCGCAGCATGCGAGTGCGCTGCGCTGGGTGCGGCCGGTTGAGCTTCACGGGCTCGCGATGCCGCCCGCCGACAAGCCGCTGATCGGCCTGCTCGAAGCGCTGGTGTGACCGGTCGTCCGGCCTAGTCCTTGGATTTCAGTGCATCGGCGAGCGAAGCTGCAGCGCTGCCGCGCCGCGCGGGCTTCGGCTGGTCCGGGTGCGGGGCCCAGCCGCTGAAGTGGATGATGCGAAAACTTTCGGCCACACGCCCGTCGGGGTCTGCCTGCGCGGCGAAGGCGGAGGCGATGCGCGCCGCCTCCTCGCGCGTCAGCGGCGCCGGGGCGGGGGTCAGCCGGCTCGACAGGCCCGCCGCGCGCAGATCGCGGACGAGCGCGAACCAGTCGCCGTAGCGGACGGTCAGCGCGTCGACATCGACCACGGGCAGGGTGAAACCGGTGCGCTGGAGCAAATTGCCCATCGCGGCGAGGTCGATTTGGGGATGCAGCCGCGCGACCGGCCGCACGCCGTCGCTCATCACCGCGCGGCGCTGGCGCGGCAGGCTGCCGTCGCCGACGAAGGCGCCGAGGAGGAGCCCGTCGGGAGCGAGCAGGGCGCGCAGCCGGACGAGCGCGCCCGGAACATCGTTCACCGCGTCGAGCCCGCCGGGCCAGACGATCAGGTCGAAACTGGCGAACGGCAGGTCGATCGCGTCGGCCTCGCCGACGATCGCGCCCGATGCAGCGGCGAGTTTCGGACCGGCTTCAACGATGGCGAGGTTGCCGCCTCGCACCCGTAAGGCGCCGACGAGCGCCGCGTCATGCGCGCCGATGAGCAGCACGCGTTCAAATTCGCGGGTAACCATCGCCAGTCGGTCGAGCAGCGTTTCGGCGATGATCGGGGCCAGGAAATTCGCATCCGCGGGCAATCGTCCCATGCGGTCGCGTTGGGCTGCGTGGCGGGCAGGGGAAAAGAGCATCGTGGGGGTCGACATGGGCGCGCTTGTGCCGTCCCGCGCGATGCGGCACAAGTCCGTCATGGACGCGGCTTCGGGGGACGCAGGTATCGACGGGCGAGCCGGACAAGGCATCGCCCCATTGCGGCTGTTGCGGACGGTCGGGCGAGCGGTCGTCGACTATGCGCTACCGCCGCGGTGTCCAGGGTGCGGGACGATCGTCGACGGCGACCGGCAGTTCTGCCTTGGCTGCTGGTCCTCGCTCGATTTTCTCGACGGCGCCGCATGCGCGCGCTGTTCGATCCCGTTGCCGACCGCGGTGGCCGGTACGGGCGTCGAATGCGGCGCGTGCATGGCCGATCCGCCGTCCTTTTCGGGCGCGCCCGCGGCCGTTGCCTATGGTCCCGTCGCGCGTACCCTAGCGCTCAGGCTCAAATATGGCCGGCGCACCGGCCATGCACGGCTGATGGCAGGGCTGATGGCGCGCAAGCTGCTCGCGCTCGGCGATCCCGCCGACATGCTGCTGATCCCCGTGCCGCTGCACCGCTGGCGGCTCTGGTCGCGCGGCTTCAACCAGGCGGCGATGATCGCCGACGCGCTGGCGCGGCAGACCGGCGTGCCGCGTGATCACCATTTGCTGCTGCGCAAAAAGTCGACGGCCGCGCTGCGCGGCAAGGGGCGGCGCGAGCGCGAGAAGATCGTTGCCGGAGCGTTCGGCTTGGCCGCCGATGCCAGGGCGCGTGTCGCGAGGCGCCATCTTGTCCTGATCGACGATGTCCATGCCAGCGGCGCGACGCTCCGGTCGGCGGCGAAGGTGCTCCACCGCGGCGGCGCGGCGCAGGTTTCGGCGCTGACCTGGGCGCGGGTCGTTCCCGATGCGCTGACGACCGGCAACATATTTGACTTTGCGGACGTTGATTCCGATATGGTGGTAAAGAGATGACAGGATAGCCGCATGGCAAAGATCGAAATCTATACGAAGGCCTTTTGTGGATTCTGCTCGCGCGCGAAGTCGCTGCTCGATCGCAAGGGGGCCGGTTTTCAGGAAATCGACGTGACGATGGATCGCGCCGGCTTCGACACGATGGTCGATCGCGCGCACGGACGCCGCACCGTCCCGCAAATCTTCATCGATGGAAAGCATATCGGCGGCAGCGACGATCTCGCCGAGCTGGAAGCGAAGGGCGAGCTCGACGCGCTGCTCGGCACGGGGTGAGAATGATCGTCTTCGACCTTTGCTGTTCCGCGGGCGATCACCGCTTCGAGGCGTGGTTTGCGAGCAGCGAGAGCTTTGCCGACCAGCAGCGACGCGGCCTGATCGCGTGCCCGGTCTGCGGCGACGCCGATGTCCGCAAGGCGGTGATGGCGCCGCGCGTCGGTGCGAAGTCGAACCAGATGACGAGCGGCGCGTCGGCGCCGGCACCGGTTGCCGACGACAGCGGCCCCGGACCGGAAATCGTCCGCAAGCTGCTGGCCGACCTTGCCGCGAAGCAGGCCGAGATGCTGCCCCGGTCGCGCTGGGTCGGCCGCGAGTTCGCCGACGCCGCGCGCGCGATGCACGAAGGCCGCGCGGCCGAGGATCTGATCCACGGGCAAGCCTCTCCCGAAGAGGCGCAGGCGCTTCGCGACGACGGTATCGCGGCAATACCTCTGCTTGTCCCCTTCGTTCCGCCCGAAGCGGCGAATTGATCCGCCGATTGACGCTGGCCGCCCGACACCGCTAGACGGACCCCGGCGCGCCCGTAGCTCAGCAGGATAGAGCATCAGATTCCTAATCTGGGGGCCACAGGTTCGAATCCTGTCGGGCGCACCATCCTCCGTTCGCAGTTCGCACCGGTTTGCCGCGATCCGGACAGCATTGGCGACACTCGTTCGTCCGGGGGGCGTCGCCGCCAAAGGCGACGCCATCAGCCGGCCTTCGCGTTCGCCAGCATGTCGAGTGCGACATCGACGATCATGTCCTCCTGTCCACCGACCATCTTGCGGCGACCGAGTTCGACCAGGATCGAGCGCGTGTCGATGCCATATTCGGCGCTGGCCTTTTCGGCGTGGCGAAGGAAGCTGGAATAGACGCCGGCATAGCCGAGGGTCAGCGTTTCGCGGTCGACGCGAACCGGCCGGTCCTGCAGCGGGCGCACCAATTCTTCGGCGGCGTCCATCAGCGCGTAGAGATCGCAGCCATGCTGCCAGCCATAGCGGTCGGCGGCGGCGATGAAGACTTCGAGCGGCGCGTTGCCCGCGCCGGCGCCCATGCCCGCGAGCGACGCGTCGACGCGGATCGCGCCATTCTGCACCGCGACGAGGCTGTTGGCGACGCCGAGCGAGAGATTGTGATGCGCGTGGACGCCGCGCTGGGTTTCGGGTTTGAGCACGCGGTCATACGCCTGCAGCCGCGCCGCATATTGGTCCATGTTCATCGCGCCGCCGCTGTCGGTGACATAGACGCAGTGCGCGCCATAGTCCTCCATCAGCTTTGCCTGGCCCGCGAGCGCCCCGGGATCCGACATGTGGGCCATCATGAGAAAGCCCGACACGTCCATGCCGAGCGTCCGCGCCGCCTCGATATGCTGCTTTGATACATCGGCCTCGGTGCAATGGGTCGCGATCCGGACCGAGCGCACGCCCATGTCATAGGCATGTTCGAGGTCGTGGACGGTGCCGATGCCGGGCAGCAGCAAGGTCGTGAGCACGCTATGCTCTAGCACCTCGGCGACCGCGCCGATCCAGTCCCAGTCCGTATGGGCGCCAAAGCCATAGTTGAAGGACGATCCGCTGAGCCCGTCGCCGTGGGCAATCTCGATCGCGTCGACTTTGGCGCGGTCGAGAGCCTTCGCAATCGCCTTTACATGGTCGAGGCCATATTGGTGACGAACCGCGTGCATCCCGTCGCGCAGCGTCACGTCCTGGATATAGAGTTTGGTCTGCGTCGGATCGAGGGTCATGCCGGTGCCCCCACATGCAGGGTTGCGGCCATGCGTTCGGCGGTGCGAAGGGCGGCAGACGTCATGATATCGAGGTTTCCCGCATAGGCCGGCAGATAGTGCGCGGCGCCTTCCACTTCGAGGAAGATGCTGACTTTCAGCCCGGTAAAGTCCGAACGATCTCCCGCCGTCAGGCCGGGGATGTGCAGCGGCTTGTTCGATCCGATGTGCTCGAACTGCAACGCCTGCTTGAGACGGTATCCGGGGACATAGGTTTTGACCTCCTCGACCATGTCGAGCACGCTCCGCCGGATAGCGTCCTGGTCGGCGTCGTCGCAAAGGCAATAGACGGTGTCGCGCATGATCAGCGGCGGCTCAGCGGGATTGAGGATGATGATCGCCTTGCCGTTCGCGGCGCCGCCGACCTCGACGATCGCACGGCTGGTCGTCTCGGTGAATTCGTCGATATTGGCGCGCGTGCCGGGGCCGGCACTTTTCGACGCGATAGATGCGACGATTTCGCCATAGTGGACTCTGGCGACGCGGTTGACGGCATAGACCATCGGGATCGTCGCCTGACCGCCGCACGTCACCATATTGACGTTCGGGGCGTCCAGATGGGCGCCGCCGTTGACCGGCGGGATCGTGTAGGGACCGATCGCGGCGGGGGTCAGGTCGATCACGCGCTTGCCATGGCTGCGCAATATCGCGTCATGACGGTGATGGGCCCCGGCGGACGTCGCATCGAAGACGATCTCGATATCGGCGAATTCGGGCATCGCGACCAGCCCGTCGATCCCTTCGGCGGTGGTCGGGACGCCGAGCCGCTGCGCGCGCGCCAGTCCGTCCGATGCTGCGTCGATTCCCACCATCGCGGCCATTTCGAGCGCGTTCGAAAGGCGCAGAACCTTGATCATCAGGTCGGTGCCGATGTTGCCCGAACCGATGATCGCGACCTTGGTTTTGCCCATCGTTCAGTGTCCCTTGTAGGAAAAGCTGCACGCGCCGATCCCGCCGACGGAGGCGTGAACCCGGTCGCCCGGCGTCAGCGCCACCATCGGGCCGAGCGCGCCCGCCAGCAGGATGTCGCCCGCCTTGAGCGGTTCGCCGCGCGCCGCGAGCGTCTGCGCGAGCCACGCGGCGGCATTGAGCGGATTGCCGAGCGCCGCAGCGCCGATCCCGGTCGAAACGACCGCGTCGTCGATCCGCATCTCCATCGGCGCGCGCTCGAGATCGAGACCGTCGAGCGACCGGCCGGTATCCGCCAGGACGAAGAAGGCGGACGAACCATTGTCGGCCACGGTGTCGGCAAAGCTGATTTTCCAGTCGGCGATGCGGCTGTCGACGATCTCGATCGCGGCATGAACGCTGGCGACCGCGGCGGCAACCTGTTCGGGCGTGGTGGCGGGGTCGGGCAGATCGTCGGCGAGGATGAAGGCGATCTCTGCCTCGGCCTTCGGCTGAAGCGTGCGCGCCGGATCCAGATTGCCGCCGTCCGCAATCTGCATGTCGTCGAACAATACCCCGAAATCGGGCTGGTCGACGCCAAGCTGGATCTGGACCGCCCTGGCGGTCAGTCCGGCCTTGCGGCCGACGATCCGGCGTCCTTCGCTTTCCCAGAGGCGCGTGTTGATCGTCTGCACCGCATAGGCGCCCTCGGCGTCGACGGGATCGAGTCCGTCGCGCATCGGCGGCACCGCGCCCGATCGATAAGCGTCGCGCAGCCGCAGCGCGAGTTCGTCCCGGGTCGGTCTGGTCATCGGCGATATCCTCTTCCTGTCTGCGCGATGCTAGCGCGATACGCCCCTTGGCACCAGCCGCCGGGCCGGATATGTTCTTACCATATGAGAAATGGGACGCCGCAGATTGCTTCGCTCACCCGGGCGCTCTTGACCCTGGAGGCCATGATTTCCGGGGGCAGAACGCGCAACCTGTCCGACGTGGCACGCGATCTCGGCATGCCTGTGGCGACGGTCCATCGTCAGGTAACGACGCTGGTGGCCGAGGGCTTTCTCGTCCGCCTCGCGAATGGCCATTATGCCGCCGGAGCGCGGCTCGCCCGTATGCTGGGCCATGTCGACGAGAAGCAGTTGATCGCCAGCGCGGCGGCCCCGGTCCTGCATCGCCTTGCCTCCCGGCTTGGCTGCGTCGTCCAGCTCGGCACGTTCGAGAACGACATGGTGACCTACCGGATCAAGACCGGCCAGGGGGCCGGCGACCTGTTCACCAAAGTGGGAATGCAGCTCGAGGCCTATTGCTCGGGAATCGGGAAGGTGCTCCTCGCGCATCTTCCGGAAGGGGAGCGGGAAGATTATCTGGCGGCTGGCCCCTTTCCCGCGCTCACCCCGAACACGATCGTCGACCCCGACAGGCTGCGAATGGCGCTTCGGCACGTCAGGCAGCATGGCTTCGCTACCGACGATGGCGAGATCCACGATGGCATTTTCTGCGTTGCGGTGCCGATCCATAGCGCCGCTGACGATCGCGTGCTTGCCGCGATTTCTGCCACCCGGCCGAAGCGGCCGGGACGGCGCATGACGACCGAGCGGACCGTCCATTATCTCGAGCAGGCGGCGCGGGAGATCGGGGCTGCGGCTTTCGCCTGACGGTTGTCGGGGCCGATCATCGCAACCTACCGGGCGGTAGATGCGGTTCTGCCCTGCGCCGCCATCAAGAGGCCGAAAAGGCTGCCGTTCTTTTATTCACGCGCGCGTGAGTGAACATTGAAAGCGCTGTCGCTGCTATTATATCGGCAATGACTGGATCGGCGGTTTCATGCCGACGATCGGCTTTGCGATGGTCGCGGCGACGGGGAATATCTACCGAGGGCTGTGGTATGCGGTGACGATCGCCGCAGTCACCGCAGTCGTCGGGATTTTCTTCCTGCCGGAAACCTACAAGCGGGACATCGAAGGCTGAGCGCGATCGACCAAGCAGGCGTGCGCGCCGAAGGGCATCCCCGTCGGTGTTGGCGCCTCCGGTCTCTGCGGCCGGCCAAAATGACGAATCCGTAATCCGGCGGTCATCGGACGGGCAGGCGCCCACGCCTATTCCTCGGGCGTCGGGTTGAGCCGGTCCGCTCCATCCCCCTGACCCTGGCAATGGACCGGCTCCCCCTGACACCGCCCCCTAAAGGGTGGATCAACTGACTTAGGAGTCCAATCATGCGTAACTATGCAAAGCTCGTTGCTGCCGGTGCCCTGTCGCTGGCGATGATCAGCGGATCCGCCTTTGCCGCGACCCCGGCAGCCACGCCGGCGCAGTCGCACAAGGCGGTCAAGGCCCCGGTGAAGAAGGCCCCGACGCACGCCGCGAAGAAGACCGACAAGAAGGCCCAGTAAACCGGCCGATCCCGTTCCGTCCGAAAGGCCGGTCCGCACCTTGCGCGGGCCGGCCTTTTCCGTTGGCGCGGGGGAATCGCGGTCAGGTGATGAAGGGAATGTCGCCCTCGGCCGTTTCGCCGGGCGCGAGCAGCGGAAGCGCTTTCAACCGCGCATAGATCGGCGTGAAATCGGTCTCTTCGGTTTCCTTCAGCAGATGCTCGAAACTCTCGATCACGAAATAGGTCGGCTGGAACTCGTCGAAGAGATAGTCGCTGCGCATCACGCGCGCGAGGTCGAACGACAGCCGCCGCGCGTCGGGAGACGTGACCGCATGGACGGTTTCGGCGATGCTCGACAGGAGGCCGGCGCCATAGGCGCGAATGCCGCCCGCCTCGCGCACCAGCCCGAATTCGACGGTGTGGAGGTAGAGCCGCCCGAGATAGTCGGCGGCGCCCAGCGTTTCGGCGCGCAGACCCGCCGTGCCATAGGCAACGAGGAAGTCGGCGAAGACCGGGTTGGTGAGCATCGGCAAATGCCCGAACAGGTCGTGGAACATGTCGGGTTCCTCGCTGTAGTCGAGCGAATCCGCGCCGCGCAGGAAGTTGGCGGCGGGGAAGCGACGTTCGGCGAGGTGCCGGAAAAAGGGTTCGTTGGGGATCACGCCGGGGACCGGCACGATCTCCCACCCCGTTGCCGCTTTGAGCCGCGGGTTGAGATCGGCGAGGTCGGGAATGCCGGGCCCCGCGAGGTGCAATATGTCGAGCCCGTCGAGAAAGGCCTGTGAGGCGAAACCGCCCAGCGCCTGCGACTGGCGCGCGACGAGTTGGTCCCAGGTGCGATGGTCGTCGGCGCTGAACTGGCTCCAGTTCTGCGGCATCGTCCAGTCGGCCGCGACGCCCGCGGGCGGCGCTTCGAAAACATGCGTTGCGGCCATCGCCGGGCTCCCTTGCGTTTCTGCTGGCAGGATAGCGCGCGAGGCGGCGAACATTGTCCCGAACCCGCATTGATCTTGCGCGCATTTCAGAACAATGTTCTGTCCAGTTTGAAGTACAACAAAGGCTGTTCTGACCTTTTGCAGGAAAGTTGGTTGTTTTCCTGTGGCGGGCGGACTGGCCGGTGTGCAGCCGGAGCAGGGAAGATGGACAAGATCGACTGGAAAATCCTGACCGAGCTCGAGGGCGACGGACGCTTGTCGTTCGCCGACCTCAGCGAGCGCGTCGGCCTTTCCAAATCGCCGTGCTGGTCGCGCGTGCGCGATCTGGAGGCCGATGGCGTGATCGGCGGTTATCATGCGCGGATCAGCCCCGCGGCGCTCGGGCTCGCGGTCCAATGCTATGCCGATGTGCGGATCAAGTTCGACGGCCACGCGGCGTTCGAGGCGGCGGCGCTCGCGCATCCGGCGATCATCGAATGCCATACCACCGCGGGCGATAGCGACTATCTGCTGCGCATCTATGCGCGTTCGGTCGAACATCTCGACGAACTGCTTCGCAACGATCTGTCGAAGCTGCCGGGCGTCCACCGGCTGTCGACGACCGTCTGCCTCAAGACGATCAAACAACATGCGCCCCTGACACCATGGGCATCGGAAGGAGCGCGGGCGTGACGCGCGCGGGGAGGACGGCTTGAGCATCAGGCGATTTGTCGAGGACGGGATCGAGACCTTCGAGGCCGAGATCGACGGCGAGAGGATCCAGTGGGACAAGGGATTGTCCTATGCCCGGCATTTGCAAACCGAAAAGCTGCTCTCGGCGCAGGTTCCGGTGACCGACAAGCCCGACGAGATGCTGTTCGTCATCATGCACCAGACGATGGAGCTGTGGCTGAAGCTGGTGCTGCACGAGGCGCGGATCGCGGTTGCCGCCATCCAGGCCGACGACCTCGATCATGCCGGCAAGACGCTCGACCGCATTGCGACGATCCAGCGCCACATGATCCATAGCTGGGAAGTGCTGGCGACGCTGACCCCGCATGATTTCCTGACCTTTCGCGGCTATCTGCGCAAAGCGTCGGGGTTCCAGTCGCACCAGTATCGCGAGCTCGAATATCTGCTCGGCAACAAGCGCGAGGATCTGCTCCTTGTCCACGCCGACGACGCCGAAACCCATGCGCGGCTGAGCGCGGTGCTGAACGCGCCCTCCTTTTACGACGAGGTGCTGAAACTGCTTGCGCGGCGCGGCTTCGCGATCCCCGCCTCGCATCTCGAACGCGACTGGAGCCGCCCTTATGAGGCGTCCGAGGCGATCGAGGATGCCTGGCTCGCCGTCTATTCGGACGTCGAGCACTATTGGGATCTCTACATGCTGGCCGAGAAGGTCACCGCGCTCGAATATTATTTCCAGGAATGGCGCTTCAAGCACATGAAGACCGTCGCGCGCGTGATCGGGCAAAAGCAGGGCACCGGCGGATCGGCCGGGGTCAATTATCTGGTCAAGGCGCTGAACCTCAGCTTTTTCCCCGAACTCTGGGCGATGCGCACGCGCATGGTCGCACCGAAGGCCGGCGGCAATTATGCCGACGGAGATGCCTCGTGAAGATCTGGGATATCTCGCAGGTCGTGCGACCCGACATGCCGGTCTGGCCTGGCGAGCCGCCGGTCCGCGTGATGCGCAACGTCGAGATCGGTGACGGCTGCCCGGTCAACGTCGGCGAGATCGACGCGCCGCTCCACGCCGGCACCCATGCCGATGCGCCCTTGCATTATGCCCCCGATGGCGCCGCGAGCGCCGATTGCGACCTTGCGCCTTACATCGGCCGCTGCGTGCTCGTCGACGTGCGCCATGCCGCGGCGCGGATCGAGATGGGCGACGTCGACTGGGATGCGGTCGCGGGCGCCGAGCGGGTGATCTTTCGGACCTATGATCGCTTTCCCGCCGACGTCTGGGACAGCGATTTCACCGCGATCGCGCCCGAGGTCGTCGCCAGGCTGCGCGAGGGCGGGGTGCGGCTGGTCGGGACCGACGCGCCGTCGCTCGATCCCGAAACATCGAAGACGATGGACGCGCATCACGAAATCCTCGCAGGCGACATGCGCATCCTCGAGGGACTCGTACTCGATGATGTGCCGCCGGGTGACTATGAACTGATCGCGCTGCCGCTGAAGATCGCGGCCGCCGATGCCAGCCCCGTCCGGGCGATCCTGCGGGAGCTTGCGAAGTGAAAGAAATTCTCGCCGAAGTCGCCGATCTCGACGCGCGCGATCCGCTCGCGCCGTTTCGCGACGAGTTCCGGCTGCGCGACGGGCTGATCTATGTCGACGGCAATTCGCTCGGCGCGCTGCCCAAGGCGACGGCGGCGCGCCTCGCGGCGACGGTGACCGAGGAATGGGGCGAGGGGCTGATCACCTCGTGGCTCGGCGCCGACTGGGTCGGTGCACCGCAGCGGATCGGCAACAAGATCGCGGCGCTGCTCGGCGCGAAGGCCGGCGAGGTGATCGCGGCAGATTCGACCTCGGTGAACATCTTCAAGGCGGTGACCGCGGCCGCTTCGCTCCGCCCCGACCGCGCGGTGATCCTGTCGGAGACGACCAATTTCCCGACCGACGTCTATATGATGCAGGGGATCGAGGCGTTCAGCGGCGGGCGGCTGAAATCGGTGACGGTCGATCCCGCCGACGTGCTGGGCCGGCTGGACGAGGATGTCGCGGTGCTGCTGCTGACGCAGGTCCATTACAAATCGGGTCTTATCCGCGACATGGCCGAGGTGACGCGCCGCGCGCACGACAAGGGCGTGCTGGTCGTCTGGGATCTCAGCCACAGCGCCGGCGCGATCGAGGTCGACCTCAATGGTGCGAACGCCGATTTCGCGGTCGGCTGCGGCTATAAATATCTGAACGGCGGCCCCGGCGCGCCCGCCTTCCTGTTCGCGGCGGAGCGCCACCATGGCGCGATGCCCGTCCTGTCGGGCTGGTTCGGCCACGCGAGCCCCTTCACCTTCGAGGAGGATTATCGCGCCGCCGCGGGCGTGACGCGCTTCCTCTGCGGGACGCCGCCGGTGCTCGGGCTGACCGCGCTCGAATGCGGCATCGACCTGATGGCGCGTGCCGACATGCGCGAGCTGCGCAAGAAGTCCGTCCGGCTCGGCCAGCTCTTCATCGAGCGGATGACCGCGCGCTGCGGCGAGTTCGGCTTCGAGCTTGCGAGCCCCGCCGATCCCGAGCTGCGGGGGAGCCAGATTTCCTATTCGCATCCCCATGGCTACGAGATGGTGCAGGCGCTGAAAGAGCGCGACGTGATCGGCGATTTCCGCGCGCCCGACATATTGCGCTTCGGGCTGACGCCGCTCTATCTGCGCTACGCCGACGTCGTCGAGGCGGTCGAGCAGCTGCGCGACATCTGCGTGACGCGCGCGTGGGACAAGCCCGAATATCGCGTCCGCGCGGCCGTGACCTGAGGAGGCGCCGATGCTCGAACTCCCCAAATCGAAGGTCGCGGCGGTCCAGACCGCGCCCGTCTATCTCGACCCCGCGGCGACGGTCGACAAGGCTTGCGCGCTGATCGCCGAGGCGGCGGGCAATGGCGCGAAGCTCGTCGCCTTTCCCGAAGTGTTCGTCGCGGGCTATCCCTATTGGAACTGGCTGATGACGCCGGTCGAGGGGAGCGAATGGTTCGAGCGGCTCTGCCGCGCCGCGATCACCGTGCCGGGGCCCGAGGTCGAGCAATTATGCGCGGCGGCGCGCGCGCATGACTGCACCGTGGTGATCGGGGTCAACGAACGCGACCCGCGCGCGCTCGGCACGCTCTACAACACCAACCTCGTGATCGGCGCCGACGGGACGTTGCTCGGCCGGCATCGCAAGCTCGTGCCCACCTGGGCCGAGAAGCTGACCTGGGCGGGCGGCGACGGCGCGAGCCTGCGCGTCTATGACACGCCGGTCGGCCCGCTCGGGACGCTCGCGTGCGGGGAGAATACCAATACGCTCGCGCGCTTCGCGCTGCTCTCGGCGGGCGAGCTGGTCCATGTCGCCAATTATATCTCGCTGCCCGTCGCGCCTGCCTCGTACAATATGGCCGACGCGATCCGCATCCGCGCGACCGCGCACAGCTTCGAAGGCAAGCTGTTCACGATCGTCGCCTGCTCGACCGTCAGCGAGGAGATCATCGCGGCGATGAGCGCCGGGCGGCCCGAAAACCGCGCGCTGCTCGAGCGGCGGCAGAGCGCCTTTTCGGGCGTGATCGGCCCCGACGGCAATCTTGTCGGCGACCCGCTGATCGACGACGAGGGTATCGTCTATGCCGAGATCGACCTTTCGCGCTGCATCCAGCCCAAACAGATGCACGATATTATCGGCGCCTATAACCGCTTCGACATTTTCGACCTGCGCATCGACCGGCGCCCGCGCACGAGCGCAAGCTGGCGCGATGACGAAGTGCCGCCCGCCGACGACGGCGGTGCGGAGCCGCCCACGGCTTGAGATTGGCAAGGAGAGGCAAGATGGCCAGCGTCGTGTCAAAACCCGATCCCCGCGATGCGCAGCTCGGGCGCTCGCGTGTCACCGATACCGACGAGCTTCGGCAATTCTATGCCGAGCTTGGCGCGCATAATGCCGACGCCTTCTGGAACCGCGCCAATGCGATCGAGCCGTGGGAGCCGCAGAGCCGGTACAATCCGACGCTGTGGAAATATGCCGAGATGCGCGAGCTATGCCTGCGCGCGGTCGAGCTGGTGCGGCCCGAGGATGCCGGGCGCCGCGTCGTGACCTTGCTCAACGACAGCGATGCGGGTCGCGCCAACACCGCGGTCTGCGGCTGGCTGTTCAGCGGCCTGCAGGCGATGCGCCCCGGCGAGATCACCCCCGCGCACAAGCATACCGCCTCGGCGCACCGCTTCATCATGGAGGGCGGCGGCGCCTATACAGTTGTCGACGGGCATCATGTCACGCTCGGCAAGAATGATTATGTGCTGACGCCGAACGGGTGCTGGCACGATCATGGCGTCGCCGCCGACGGCCAGCTTTCGATCTGGCAGGACGGGCTCGATATCCCGCTGATGAACTGCATGGAGAGCAATTTTTATGCGGTCTATGACGCCCCGGCGCAGACCCCGGGCTTTCCCGCCGACGATCTGCCGCTTTCCTATGGCGGTGCGATGCAACCCGACGGCGTCGAGGCGTGGGCGCGGCCCTTTTCGCCGACGATGGTCTATCGCTGGGAACAGGTGCGCGACGCGATCTGGAATTTCGCCAAGGTGTCGGGCGGCTCGCCCTTCGACGGGCATATCATGCGCTATTCGAACCCGCAGACCGGCGGCTGGGCGCTCCAGACGATGGGCGCGCACATGCAGATGCTGAAGGGCGGGCTGCATACGCGCGCGCACCGGCACACCGGCAACGTCGTCTATAATGTCGCGCAGGGCCGCGGCTATTCGGTGATCGGCGGGCGGCGCTTCGATTGGGCGGAGCATGACATTTTCTGCGTGCCCGCCTGGACCTGGCACGAGCATGTCAATCTCGACCCGTCGGAAGAGGCGTTCCTCTTCTCGTTCAACGACTTCCCCGTGATGGAGGCGCTCGGCGTCCGGATCGAGGAAGCGCTCGAAGACAATGACGGCCATCAGCAGGTTCAGGCCTGAACCCTCATCGCAACCCATAACAGGAAAACAACCATGCGCTTCGTGACCTATCGCACGGCCGAAACCGGGCCGCGCCTCGGCCTCGTCCACCAGGGACTCGTCATCGACGTCGAATATTTCGGCGACGCGATCGGGCATGATCTACCCGCGACGATGCTCGATTTCATCGATCTGGGTCCGGTCGCGCTCGGCTTCCTGCAGGAGGCCGTCGCGGCCGCGACGCCCGCCGATCTGGTCGGCACGTCGCTGCCCGAGGGCAATGTGACCCTGCTCGCGCCGATCCCGCGCCCGCGCAAGAATATCTTCGGTATCGGGCTGAACTATACCGAGCATGTCGCGGAATCGGCGCGCGCGCTCGACACGTCGGACGCGCTGCCGAAAGAGCCGGTGATTTTCTCGAAGCCGCCGACCGCCGTGGTCGCGTGGAACGACCCGATCCGCCACAATGCGAAGGTGACGCAGCAGCTCGACTGGGAAACCGAGCTGGCGGTGGTGATCGGGCGTACGGCGCGCCACGTGGCCGAGGCCGACGCACTCGACCATGTGTTCGGCTATACCGTTATCAACGATGTGTCGGCGCGCGACTGCCGCCGTGCGGGGCAATGGATCGTGTCGAAGGGGCAGGACAGTTTCGCGCCGATGGGCCCCGCGATCGTCACCCGCGACGAAATCACCGATCCGCAGAACCTCAATATGTGGACCAGGGTCAACGGGGTCGAGAAGCAGAACAGCAACACGCGTTTCATGCTGTTCAACGTCGCGCAGCTCATCGCCGACATATCGAGCGTGATGACGCTGGAGCCCGGCGACATCATCGCCACTGGCACACCCGCCGGCGTCGGCGCGGGCCGCGACCCGCAGGAGTTCATGTGGCCGGGCGACGTCGTCGAATGCCATGTCGAGGGCATCGGCACGCTGCGCAACCCGATCGTCGCCATCTGAAAGACCGAACCATGACCCGCCCTTTCCGCGTCGGCCAGATCGTGCCGAGTTCGAACGTCACGATGGAAACCGAAATCCCCGCGATGCTCCGCGCCCGCGAGGCGATCCTGCCCGACCGTTTCACTTTCCACAGCGCGCGCATGCGGATGAAGAAGGTGACGAAGGAGGAACTGGCGGCGATGGACGCCGATTCCGACCGCTGTGCCTTCGAGCTGTCCGACGCTGCGGTCGACGTGATGGGCTATGCCTGCCTCGTTGCGATCATGAGCATGGGCCCCGGTTATCACCGCGTGTCGGAAAAGCGGCTGCATGGGCGGACCGTCGAAAACGGCCACGCCGCGCCGGTGGTGACGAGCGCGGGCGCGCTGGTCGACGGCCTGCACGCGCTTGACGCAAAGCGGATCGCGGTGGTCGCGCCCTATATGAAACCGCTGACCGAGCTCGTCGTTTCGTACATCGAGGGCGAGGGGATCGCGGTGCAGGATTCGCTCGCGCTGGAGATTCCCGACAATCTCGAGGTCGCGGCGCAGGATCCCGCGAACCTTCTTGCTCACTATAAGAAGCTCGACCTCGCGGGGATCGATGCGCTGGTTCTGTCGGCCTGCGTCCAGATGCCTTCGCTGCCCTCGATCCAGAAGGTCGAGGATGAAGTCGGGCTACCCGTTGTTTCCGCGGCGGTCTGCACGACGCACCAGATGTTGAAGCGGCTCGGGCTCGAAGCGCGGGTGCCGGGTGCCGGCGCGCTGCTTTCGGGACGCTACTGATCGAAGGGGGACGGGCGGTGAAGCTCTACAGCTATTTCCGGTCATCGGCCGCCTATCGCGTGCGGCTTGCGCTGGCGCTCAAAGGGATCGCCGCCGACCAGGTCGCGATCAACCTGCTCGCGCGCGAGCCGCTGCCGGGCTATCGGCAGGCGGTCAATCCGCAGGGCTTCGTCCCCGCGCTCGACACCGACGCCGACGGGTTGATCGTCCAGTCGCTCGCGATCATCGAATATCTCGACGAAACGCATCCGGAACCCGCGCTGTTGCCGGACCGCGCCGCGGACCGCGCCTATGTCCGCGCCGCCGCGCAGCTCGTCGCCTGCGACATCCATCCGCTCGCGAACCTTCGCGTGCTTCGCTATCTCAAGCGCGATCTGGGGCAGAGCCAGGATGCGATCGACGACTGGTACCGGCATTGGGTCGAGGACGGTCTCACGCGGCTCGAGGCTTTCGTGGCAGCGGAAGGAAAGAGTGGGCGCTTCCTGTTCGGCGACGCGCCGACGATGGCCGATTGCGTCCTTGTTCCCCAGCTTTTCAACGCGCGCCGGCTCGCGTGCGACCTGGCGACTGTTCCGACGTTGGTCGCGATCGACGCCCGCTGCGCCGGGCTCGATGCGTTTCGTCAGGCGCATCCGGACGCGCAGCCCGACGCGGTCTGATCAGCGAGGCCTCAGCTGCAGCGGCCGAACCCCTTGCCTCGCACCGCGCGGCCCGGCGTCGCGCCGCTGTGCCGCCCGTCCTTGAGGACGGCAACCCCGTTCACATAGACGTCGCGCATGCCGACCGCATAGCGATGCGGCTGTTCGAAGGTCGCGCGATCGGCGACCGCGGCCGGATCGAAGACAACGACATCGGCGTAATAGCCGGGCTTCAGCGCTCCGCGTTCGGCGATGCCGAGATTGGTCGCGGGCAATGTCGTCAAACGGCGCACCGCTTCCTCGAGCGTGATCAGCTTCTCGTCGCGCACATAGCGGCCGAGGAGACGCGCGAAATTGCCGTAGGTCCGCGGATGTGCACCCGATTTCAGGAACACGCCCTCGGTCGATTGCGACGCCGCGTCGGACCCGAAGCTCATCCACGGCAATTGCACCTGCTTGCGGACATTGTCTTCCGACATCAGGAAATAGACGGTGCCGACGCGCGACCCGTCCTCGATCACGAGGTCCATCGCGGTTTCTTCGGGCGATTTGCCGCGCATCGCCGCGACCTCGGCGAGCGTCTTGCCGATGAGCGGCTTCAGCGCCTCATTCTTGAACCCGGTCAGGATCATCTTGTCGGCGCCCGCGCCGAAATAGAGATTCTCCCAGTCGCTGCCCGGCTTCTGCATCTCGGCGGCAACGCGCGCGCGCGTCGCGGGATCCTTCAGCCGTTCGATCCATGCTTCGAGGCCGCCTGCCTGCACCCAGGTCGGCATCGCCGCGTCGAGCCCGGTCGCTCCGGCGGTGTAGGTGTACATGTCGGTGGTGATGCGCAGCCCCGCGGCGCGCGCCGCCTCGATCTTCTTCACGACCGCGTCAAGCTTGCCCCAGTTCGAGCGGCCCGCCATCTTGAGATGATAGATTTCGGCGGGCGCACCCGATCGGCGCGCGATCTCGATCAGTTCATCGACGGCTTGCTCCAGCCGGTCGCCCTCCGACCGCATGTGGCTGATGTACATGCCGCCGCACTTGCCTGCCTCGGTCATCAGCGCGGCGAGTTCGTCGGTCTCGGCATAGGAGCCGGGCGCATAGATGAGCGAGCTGCCGACGCCGAGCGCGCCCTCGTTCATCGCCTGCCGGACGAGCAGCTTCATGCGCGCAAGCTGTTCGGGGTTCGGGTCGACGTCATCCTCGCCGAGCTCGTGGACGCGCACCGTCGCGGCGCCGACGAAGCTTGCGACATTCGTCGCAATGCCGCGCTTTTCGAGCCAGCCGAGATAGTCGCCGAGGCTCGTCCATTCGATCGTGTAGCGGATATCGCCCTGCCGCTCGGTCTCCTGCCGCTTCATCGTCGCGTTATACGGGCCCATCGACGAGCCTTCGCCCATCACCTCCAGCGTCACCCCTTGCCGGATGTCGCTTTCGCTGCGCGGATCGGCGATCAGCGATTCGGTCGCCCAGCTCAGCATGTTGATGAAGCCCGGGGCCACCGCCATGCCGCGGGCCTGAACTTCGCGCTTCGCCGTGCCGTCGACCGTGCCAACCATGACGATGCGGTCGCCCTTGATCGCGACGTCGCCGGTGATGGGCGGCGCCCCCGACCCGTCGTAGATCGTACCGCCGCGGATGATCAGGTCATAGGCGGGGCTCGCACCCTTTGCGGCCGCGGGCGCTGCCGCCGGTATCGAGCCGCTCAGCAGCATCAGCGAAAGGACGAAAGGCCGTGGCAGCGTCATCTTTTTCTCCGTGGATGAGCGGTGAGCGTCGTCAAATCGTCCATCAATCCTTCGGCAGCGCCTGCTGAATTGCGCGGTATCGCGCGGCCGATTTCTCCATATGGCGTCGCGCCGCGCGGCGAGCGGCGGCGGGGTCCTGCGCTTCGATCGCGGCATAGATCGCCCGGTGGTCGTTATTGATCGTGCGCGCATAATGCTGGTGCCGCTCGGGGTCGCTGCCTTGCAGGTACAGCTTGCGCGAGGGGACAAGGCGGACGCCGAGGAACTGGGTGAAGCGCAGGAAATAGTCATTGCCCGTCGCCCCGGCGATCGCGGCGTGGAAGGCGGTATCCGCGGCGACCGACGCGTCGACGTCGGTGCTCGCCTCCATCGCCTCGAGCGCACCGCGCAGCGCGGCGAGGTCGGCGTCGGTGCGGCGCCGCGCCGCGAGGTCCGCCATTTCGGCCTCGAACCCCATGCGCATTTCGAGCAGGCGCAGGACATCCTCGATCTCGCCGACCTCGTCGGCGGCGATCTGGAAGGCGCGATATTGCGCGCCGTCGGGGACATAGGCGCCCGAGCCGCGCCGCGACACCAGCAGGCCGCGCGCGGCGAGGCGCGAATAGGCTTCGCGCACGACGGTGCGGCTGACGCCGAACGCCTCGGTGATCGCCTTCTCGGTCGGAAAGCGCGCGCCGGGGGGCATGTCGCCCTTTTCTATCTGTTGTTCAAAGCGCTGGACCAGATCGTCGGCCAGCGACGCTGCCTTGGTCGCCATGGCGGGCAGGGTTATCAAAGCGCCGCGACGCTGGCTAGGGCCGGAAAGCCGGACCTTGTGCCGCGACATAGCTTTCCCACGCCTCACGCGTCGCGAAATCGCCGCGGCGGTCCCACGCCGCGCCGCTATAATAGACGAACGGCTTGCCCGGCGTGACGCGGATCAGGATCAGATAATTGTCGGCGTCCTCGGCGAAGCCGATGAACGCGGCGGGATCGACGATCACCGCGGCGGCCATGCGGCCCTTGGCGCCATCGGGCGGACCCCACCAGCTCATTCGCGCGTTTGCCGCGTCCTTGCTGATCTCGCCGAGCGCGCCGCCGTTTATCGGGCGCTTCGAGAGGCCGATCCCGACGATCAGTTCGGCGTCGCTGCTCGACGTCAGCGTCGAGGTTAGCCGCGTAAAATTGGTTCCCGCGGGCAGGGTGAAGCGCCGCGTCTCGCGCACCGTGCGTAGCGTATCGACCGGCCAGGGATCATAGTCGACCGTGAAATCGGCGACATCGGGTCCGGCGCCCAGGATATGCGGGCGGACATAGTTGCGCGAGGTCCAGAGCTTGTTGTCGTACCAGATGCCGAGCCCGCCCGTGCCGCGCCCGCTGCCGACATTATAGAAATCGAGCCCCTCGCCATGGTCGGCGTGCTGGTCACCGGTGCGGAGCTGGCGATCCATATAGGGCCAGCGGACGCGTTTGCCCCATGCGTCGATTCCCGACGAGGAGGGCGGTTCGGTAGTTTCGAGCGCGCGCGAATAAATACGGTGCGCGATGCGGTCATTCTCCCAGAGCAGGTCGCCGTAACGATAATCGGCGATCACGACCGCGGCCCGCGCTCGCTGCCCGTCCGGCGTGGGGGGACGCAGCGGCGCATGATCCTGCGCGAGTGCGGGCGCCGAGATCAACACGGCGGCGAGGAGCACCCGGCGCATCACCAGCTCCACATCGTCCCGTCCTCGAGCCGGTTCACCGGCAGATAGGCGCGGGCATAAGGATGGTCGGCGGCCAGCGCCTCGTCGATGTCGACGCCGAGTCCGGGGGCGTCGCCGGGATGGAGCATCCCGTCCGCGAAGCGATAGGCGTGCGGGAATACTGCGTCGGTCTCGGGGGTGTGGCGCATATATTCCTGAATGCCGAAATTGGGGATCGCGAGCCCGAGGTGCAGCGCCGCCGCCATCGTGACGGGCGACAGGTCGGTCGCGCCGTGACAGCCGGTGCGGATCTGGTGCAGGTCGGCGAGCGAGGCGATCTGGCGCATATGCGTGATGCCGCCCGCGTGGAGCACGGTCGCGCGGATATAGTCGATCAGCCGGTTCTCGATCAGCGCCTTGCAGTCCCATACGGAGCTGAAGATTTCTCCGACGGCGAGCGGTGTCGTCGTGTGCTGGCGGATCAGACGGAACGCCTCCTGATCCTCGGCGGGAGTAGCGTCTTCGATCCAGAAAGGCCGATATGGCTCCAGATCCTTGCCCAGCCGCGCCGCCTCGATCGGGGTCAGGCGATGGTGAACGTCGTGGAGCAGGTGGACATCCCAGCCGAGCGCCTCGCGCGCCGCCGCGAACAGCTCGGGGACGATGCGCAGATATTTGGCCGTCGACCAGATATTCTCGGTCGGCAGATCGGCGTCGGCGGGCTCGTAGAAATATTTGTCGCCGCTGACGCCATAGGTCGACGCCATGCCGGGCACCCCGCATTGCAGCCGGATCGCCCTGTACCCCTGGCGCTGATAATCGAGCGCGGCCGCGATCGTGTCCTCGATCGTCGCGCCGTTGGCATGGCCATAGACCATGCATCCCTCGCGCGAGGCGCCGCCGAGAAGCTGATAGACGGGCAGCCCCGCGACCTTGCCCTTGATATCCCACAGCGCCATGTCGACCGCGCCGATCGATGCCATCGTCACCGGGCCGCGCCGCCAATAGGCGCCCTTGTAGAGATATTGCCAAATATCCTCGATCCGGTGCGCGTCGCGGCCGATCAGACAGGGCACGACATGGTCGGCGAGATAGCTCGCGACCGCAAGCTCGCGGCCGTTCAGGGTCGCGTCGCCGACGCCGGTCGTACCGTCGTCGCATTCGATCTTCAGCGTCACGAAATTGCGTCCCGGGCTCGTCACGATCACCCGGGCGGACACGATCTTGGGCATGGCCTCTCCATTCGTCGATAGTTGTATGACAACCTTATTGACATGCTCGACGTAAAAGGAAAGAGAGAAGTCGCCGGCGGTAAGGACTGGCGAGCGAACCTTGCGGGAGAGAGCGGTGCCGATGAACTTCTTCGCGCCCCTGATGCTGGTCGCTGCGCCCGCAGCGGTCGCCGACGCCGAACCGGCGATGCCGACTGCGGCGGCGATCCTCGCCGAGACGCGGCGGGTTGCCGACTGGCAGCTGGCCAACCGCACCAACTGGGGGGCGATGCCGGCGGCGCGGCCAAGCGTTCGCAACCCGCGCGACTGGCAGCAGGCTACCTTCTGGGTCGCGCTGACCGCGCTTGCCGACCGCGATCCGCGCTATCGCAAGCCGTTGATCGAGCTGGGTCGCGAGCTTGGCTGGAAGCTCGGTGACAAGCCCTATCATGCCGATGACCAACTCATCGCGCGCGCCTGGATTTGGGCGGCGAAGAATGGCGAGGGGGGAAAGGCGCTGGCGCCTGCGCGCGCCTATTACGACCATGTGCTCGCGAACCGGCCGACGACCGGCCTCGTTTTTGCTTCCAATGCCTCGGGGCAGGGCGATCCCGCCTGCACCGATCGCTGGTGCTGGTGCGATGCGCTGTTCATGGCGCCCGAGACGCTGCTGAAGCTCGCGAAGGCGACCGGCGACAAGCGCTACGCCGATTTCGCCCACGCCGAGTTCAAGTCGACGACCGACTATCTCCACGATCCGGCAGAGCGGCTCTATTTCCGCGACAGCCGCTTCTTCGATCAGCGCGACGCGCAGGGGCGCAAGCTGTTCTGGAGCCGCGGCAACGGCTGGGTGATGGCGGGGCTGGTCGGAATTCTCAAGACGCTGGACAAGGGCGATCCGAAGCGCGGCTATTATGAGGGGCTGTTCCGCGACATGGCGGGACGGCTCGTCACGCTGCAAAAGGCCGATGGCTATTGGCCCGCGTCGCTGCTCGACCAGGGTCCGGCGACGCCTCCCGAAACAAGCGGCACCGCTTTCTACACCTATGCCTTCGCATGGGGTATCGAGGCCGGGCTGCTCGATCGCACGAGATATGAACCGGCGGCGGTGCGCGGGTGGCACGCGCTGACGCGTGCGGTGCAGCCCGACGGGATGCTCGGCTGGGTGCAACAGGTGGGTGATAGGCCCGACAGCGTATCGGCGCGCGAGACGCAATTCTACGGCGCCGGGGCCTTTCTGCTCGCGGGGACGGCGATGGCCGACCTTGCGGAGACGCGCCGGCTGAAAATGAAATGAAGCTTCTTGTCCCCGTCTCGCTCGCGTTGCTGTCGCTGGCTTCGCCCGCCGTTTCTGCTCCATCGGATCACCCGGTCTGCGAAGGCAGCGAGGGCTATGCCGCCAGTTTCGGGGGACGGCGAACCTTCGCTCTGACCCCCTTCGACCTGGAGGCGATCAAGGCGAAACGGACGAGCGACCCGGTCGTCGCCGCGGCCTATCGCGACCTGATCGCGCGGGCCGACCATGCGCTGGCTGCCAGGCCCGCATCGGTCATGGACAAGCAGGCCGCTCCGCCATCGGGCGACCGCCACGATTATGTCAGCCTCGCGCGTTATTGGTGGCCCGATCCCGCCAATCCCGCAGGCCCCTACGTGCGCCGCGACGGCGACACCAATCCCGAGATCGAGACGAACCGCTTCGATCGTATCGCGCTAGCCCGCATGGCACGCGAGGCGGAGACGTTGGCGCTCGCCTATTATTACAGCGGCGACACCCGCTATGCCGATGGCGCGGCGCGGGCGATCCGGACCTGGTTCCTCGATCCGGCGACCGCGATGAACCCGAACATGGATTTCGCGCAGGCGGTGCCGGGGGTGGCGAACGGCCGCGCCGAGGGCGTGCTCGACGGTGTAGGGTTCATCGGGGTGATCGACGCGGCGGGGCTGATCGTACCTGCGGGATCGCTCTCGCCCGCCGAAAACGCCGCGCTCGAAAACTGGTTCGCGCGCTATATCGACTGGATGCAAAACAGCGCGAACGGGAGGGCGGAAGCGGCCGCGGGGAATAATCACGGCCTTTGGTACGACGCCCAGCTTGCGCGCTTCGCGCTTTTTGCGCGGCGCCCCGATATTGCGCGCGACATTGCGCTGCATTTTACCGAGGGGCGCATCGATAGGCAGGTCGATGAATCGGGCGCGATGCCCGCCGAGCTGACGCGCACCCGCAGCTTCCATTATTCGCTCTATGCGCTCGACGCCGCCTATACAGTCGCCGACAGCGCGGCGTGCATCGGCATCGACCTGTACGCGGAAACGGGACCAAAGGGGCGCTCGCTGCGTCGAGCCACCGATTATCTCGCCGCCTATCGCGGGCGCGCCGCGGACTGGCCGTACAAGGAAAAGGACTGGCCCGCCGACAGGCTCGATGGCCTGCTGGTGCGCGCCGACCGCGCGTGGGGGCCGGGGGCCTATCCGCGGCACATTCCTGCAGATCTCGTACTCCGCTATCGGGTGCCATGATTGCGCGGCGCACCCTGCTTCTGGCCTTGTTGCTGGCAGCGCCGGCGGCATGGGCGCGCAATTCGGGGGCGTTCGACATTCGCGCGATCGAGCGCAAGCGGCTGCTGCCGCAGGGGCCGGCGTTGCTGGCGATCGAACCCCGGACGATCGCCGCCATCCCCGCGCCGCGCAGCCCCGCGGGACCGCACGACTATTATTCCGAGGGCGACTATTGGTGGCCCGATCCTGATAATCCGGGCGGTGCCTATGTACGCCGCGACGGGCGATCGAACCCCGACAAGTTTGACGGGCACCGCGACGCGCTGATCGCCTTCGGCCGTACCGTTCCCGCGCTCGCCGCTGTCTGGGAGCTGACCGGCGATCCACGCTATGCCGAGGCGGCAATGCGGCATCTTCGCGCCTGGTTCGTCGACCCGGCGACACGGATGAACCCGAACCTCGACCATGCGCAGGCGATCATCGGCGTGAACAGCGGGCGCGCGATCGGGGTGATCGATACGCTCCAGATCGTCGAGGTTGCGCGCGCTGCGGAGCTGTTCGCGCGCCGCCACGCCCCCGGCTATGCCGCGATTCGGGCCGAGGTCGAGCGGTGGTTCGTCGCCTATCTCGACTGGCTGACGACGTCGCCCTTCGGGATGCAGGAGCGCGACGAGAAGAATAATCACGGTAGCTGCTGGCTGCTCCAGGCATCGGCCTTTGCGGCCCTGCTCGGGCGCGGCGATGTGCTTGAGGCGGCTCAGGACCGTGATCGTCCCGACGCAGGTCGCACTCGACGGCCGCCAGCCGCTGGAACTCGCGCGGACCAAGGCCTATGCCTATTCGCTGTTCAACCTCGACGTGCTTGCCGCGAGTGCCTGGCTGCTCGGCGGTCGCGATCTCGTCGCGTGGGAAACCGGCGACGGGCGTTCGATCGCGAAGGCGATCGCCTTCATGGCGCCTTATGTCGCCGACAAGGCGCGCTGGCCCTTCGCGCGCGACATCGAATATTGGGATGGCTTCCCGGTGCGCCAGCCGAGCCTGCTGTTCGGCGGACTCGCGCTTGGCCGCCGCGACTGGACCGACTTGTGGCAACGCCTCGATCCCGATCCCCGGATTGGCGAAGTTGTCCGCAATTTCCCGGTCCGCCAACCGTTGCTCTGGTTATAAGCGTTGATGTCCCGCGGTGCGGACCAAAGATGTCTGACATTTTTCTTGACATGATGTGGCGAAAGGGCGATCAATAATGACACCGGTTACCAAAATGGAACCGAGACAAGAAGGGAGAGGGTGCGTTCGGCCCGCCGCGTCGATAGCGGGCGCCCGGACATTCCCCGAAATGAGGACAAATGGCGCGCGCCGCTTCATTTGTCCGCAAGAGTAACCGGTGTCATTCCTTGCCAGCGCGGGAATGCATTGTAAAAAGTGGGAGGGATTAGATGGCAAATCGGGCGAAATACGGCGTCGGAATCTGGGCGCGGCTGGCGGGCGGCGCGTCGCTCGCGGTGCTGGCGGTGACCCCGGCGCTCGCGCAGGAACCGGCGGGCGGCAATGCCGCCGATCCGCCAAGCGAGGAAATCATCGTCACGGGCATCCGCGCTTCGCTCGAACAAGCCGCCGACATCAAGCGCGATGCGCCGCAGGTGATGGATGTCATCACGGCGGAGGACGTCGGCAAGCTCCCCGATTCAAACGTTGCCGAGGCGCTGCAGCGCGTCACCGGCGTCCAGATCACCCGCGTCTTCGGCGAAGGCCAGTCGGTATCGGTGCGCGGCCTGCAGCAGGTGCGCGTCGAGGTCGACGGCCGTACCCTGCTCGGCTGGTCGGCGCGCCTGTCGCCGCCCGAGAACGACCAGCTTGGCCGCTCTTCGGGGCTCGATTCGGTGCCTTCCAGCCTGTTCGGCCGCCTCGAAGTCCGCAAATCGCCGCTGGCCAGCCAGGCCGAGGGTGGGCTCGGCGGTACGGTCAATCTTGTCACGCCGAAGCCGCTGTCGTTCAAGGAGCCGACGATTTCAGTGCGCGCGCAGGGCGTCTATTCCGAAAACACCGACAAATTCGAACCCGCGATCACCGGCTTTGCAACGACCAAGTTCGCCGACGGCCGCATCGGCGTCATGATCGCCGGCGAATATCAGAAGCGCACCTCGACGACCCAGACGTTCGAGCGCAACAATTTCCTCAACCGCAACTATACCGGAACGGGCGGCGGGGCGATCCCGACCCCGGTGCTGCTGCAATATGAACAGTTCGTCGTCGATCGTTCGCGGCTCGGCCTCAACGGCGCGATCCAGTTCGAGGTGACCCCGGAATTCACGATCACCGCCGACGCGCTCTATTCGAAGCTCAAGACCGGACGGCACCAGGATTTCTTTGCCTTTCGCCTGCCGACGGGCAGCAACCCCGTCACCAATCGCGTCGTCGAGGACGGCATGGTCGTCGCGGGTAACGCCAACGGCACGGTGACCACCGCGGGGCAGATCCGCAACGAGCCGACCGAGAGCTTCCTCTATGGGCTCAACGGCAAGTACGAGAATGACGGACTGACGGTCGAGGCCGACGGCTATTACAGCAAGGGCACGATCGACCAGACGATCCAGATCATCACGCTGCAGGCAACCGCCGCAGTTCCGGGAGCGTTCGATTTCCGGGACCAGACGGTCCCGTCGCTGACGCTGGGCGGTACCTTCAATCCGACCAACTATGCCTCCTACAATCCCGCGAACAATGGCGTGCGCAGCAACCGGCTGATCGGTCTGCTCGAGGAATGGACCGGCAAGCTCGACGTCAGCTATGAGGCCGACAGCGGCGTCACCATTTCGGCGGGCGTGCGCTATACCGACCTTCATGCGCGGTCGAACGCATTCCGCAGCCAGGTCACCCCGACCCGGACCGAGATCGAGCCCTATCTGAAGCTCATTAATGCTGGCGATATCCTGGCTGATATCCCGGGCAGCTTCCCGCGCAGCTTCCTCAGCACCGCGCCGACCTTCGATTATGTCTTCAACCGCGCGCAGGCGGCCGAGCCCAACCCCGATCCGAATGGCCGTTCGACGCTGCTTCCCAATCTGCAGCGCGACTATGATCTCAGCGAAAAGACAATCGCGGGCTATCTGATGGTGTCGGGCGAGGGCGAGATCCTCGGTGTGCCGTACAAGGCGAATGGCGGCGTGCGCATCGCGGCGACGCGCCTGTCGGTTGACAGCTATGTCAACGTCGGGGCGGTCAGCACGCTCCGCAACGACAAGAACCGCTACACCACCGTGCTGCCGAGCGCGAACATCGCGTTCAACGTCACCGACAATTTCCTCGTCCGCGTGTCGGGGTCGCAGACGATGCAGCGCGCGTCGATCGCCGACCTCGCGCCATCGACCTTCTTCAACGCGACGAACCTGTCGGTTACCGGCGGCAATGTGAACCTGAAGCCGCCGATCTCGACGCAGGCCGACGTCAGCTTTGAATATTATACGGGCAAAAGCTCGCTGATCTCGGGTGCCGTCTTCTATAAGGACGTCAAGGATTTCATCGCCAGTTTCGTGACCTCGGGGGTCGACACCAACCTCGATCCACAGGGCCGGGTGCTCGTATTCTCGCGTCCGGAGAATCTGGCGAGCGCGAAGATCAAAGGCTTTGAAATCGGCATCCAGCAGTTCGCCGATTTCCTGCCGTCGCCGCTCGACGGCCTCGGCATCATCGCGAACTATACCTATTCGGACTCGGAGGACCAGTCGGGCTTCCCGCTCGTTGCGGTGTCGAAGAACAGCTACAACCTCGTCGGCTTGTACGAGAAGGGACCGTTCTCGGCTCGCTTGGCGTACAACTATCGCGACGAGGCGGTGTTCGAATTCTCCGAAGGGCGGCCGAGCTTCATCGGCTCGCGCTCGCAGCTCGACGCGCAGGTCGGTTTCGACATCACCAGGAATTTCGCCCTGTCGCTGCAGGCGCAGAATCTGATGCCGAAGAAATCGGCGACGAAGGAATATAGTGTGAACGAAGTCGCCCTGAACAGCTATGCCCTGTCGGAGCGGCGCTTCTCGGTCGGGCTCCGCGCCAAATTCTGATTCCTTGAGAACGGCGCGGCGCCCGTCCACAAGGGCCGCGTTGTCCACGGACGATATGGGAATGAATTGTATGCGATTGCCTGGCCGGGCCGGACGCCCTCTCCGTCTCGCCCTGTTCCTGTCGGCTGCGGCAGCTTGCGGGACGATGGCCCAGGCTCGGCCGGGCGATCTGCCAAGGGTAGTCTCCGACCGCGCGACGATGGCCGCGAACCCGCTGCCCGATTTCTCCTATGCGGGTTATGGTTTCGGGACGCAGCCGATCCCCGGGGATGACGGGACGGTCGTTGACGTGACCAGCTTCGGCGCGATCCCTGACGACGGGCTCGACGACACGAAGGCGGTGCTGCGCGCGCTGGCCGCCGCGAATGCCGTCAAGGGCAAGGTGACGCTGCGCTTTCCCAGGGGACGCACGCAGATCACCGAGGTGCTGCGGATTACGCGTAGCGACATCACGCTCGACGGCGCCGGCGCGGGGGCAGGGGGCAGCGAGCTCTGGTTCCCGCGGCCGTTGAAGCTGATCGACAAGAGCCATGATTATGACGAGCTGCGCGAATATCTCGTCCGCGAGAAGAAGCAGCAGGTCGAGCCCGAGCATAATATCGACTATCTCTTCACCGAATATAGCTGGGCGGGCGGGATGATCTTCGTCGCGCCCGAAGGAAGTCGGCCGGTTTCCTATGACGCGGCGAAGGATGTCCGCGACCCGGTGCTTGCGAAAGGCGTGGCCGGCACGCAGTTCGCCCGCACCCTGACCGTCGACACCGCGTCGAAGCTGCGCGTCGGCGATGTCGTCCAGCTCCAGTGGTTTTCGGTCGACGGGCCGAAGAGCGCGATCCTGAAATCCCTCTATGGCAACACCGACCTGCCGATCGGATCGCACCACTGGACCTCGCCCGACCGGCCGGTCGTGGTGCAGGCGACCCGCGTGACGGCGGTCAGAGGCAGGACGGTGACGCTGGGCGATCCGCTGCTCCACGACGTGCGCGCCGACCAGCCCGCGGTGCTTGCCGAGTGGCGGCACCTCACGAACGTCGGCATCCAGAATCTGCGCTTCCAGTTTCCCGACGCGCCTGCCTTCGGACATCATCTCGAGCAGGGCTATAACGGCATCTACATGACCGGCGTGTTCGACGGTTGGGTTCGCAACCTTGTTATCGACCAGTCCGACAGCGGCATCCTGACCGACAATGCCGCGAGCCTGACGATTGCGAATGTCACGACGACGGGCGCGCGGCGCGCGCATTACTCGGTGCATGTCGGCGCGGTGCATAATGTCCTGGTCAAGGATCTGAAGGTCGAAAATCCGGTCATCCATCCGCTCAGTGTCAACACGCGCTCGACGCGCTCGGTCTTCCTGCGCGCCGACGTCGCGGCCGGGGCGGTGCTCGACCAGCATAGCGGCTCCAACCACCAGAATCTCTTCGATCAGGTCACGCTTCATATCGACCCCGAGCAGGGGAAGGACGGCTGGGTCTATCGGTTGTGGGTCGGTGGCGGCGCGCCCTATTGGAAGCCGGGGCACGGGCTCTACAACACGCTGTGGAACGCGCGGCTGGTGATTTCGGAGAGTGTGCCGGCCGACGCGACGGTCGCGATCACCAGCGGGATCGAGGGGCCGGGCGAACGGATCGTCGGGCTTCACGCCAACCGCCGGATCAGCGTCCACTATGATCCGGCACCCTATATCGAGGGCACGGGAGAGGCCGTGGCAGGCGCGCCGTCGCTCTACGATTATCAGCTCGCGCGGCGCCGGAAATAGGAAGCGGCGCTCGCTTCCGTAACGTAAACTGTTGCTATTCGGCCACGAATCCACGAAATTTTGCCAATTTTCGCCTGCGCGCGTTGACGCGCCGGTTGCGGTCGCTACAGCGACACGTTGCTGCCGGGCATCTCCCACTTAGGCCTTTGGGCTGCGTCCGGCGGTTTGGAGAGAGAGAGACATCATGACTTTGCGCAACATCCTGTTGGGCGCCACCATGCTGTGCGCCGCGACCACCCCTGCTTACGCCTTTGCCCAGGACGCCGACGCGTCTGCCGACACCGCGACCACTAATGACGAAGCCGAATATGGTAACGAGATCATCGTTACCGCCACCGGCCGTTCGCAGATCGCACAGGATGTACCGATTGCCCTCAGCGTCGTTGGCGGCGAGCAGCTTGCGAACGCCGGCATCTCGGACATTCGCGGTCTCCGTCAGGTGGCGCCGAGCCTTCAGGTGACGACGGGTCAGTCGTCGGCGACCGGCGTCGTGCTGCGCATCCGCGGTATCGGTACCGCTGGCGACAACCCCGGGTTCGAGCCTGCCGTGGGCGTATTCATCGATGGCGTGCTCCGGGCGCGTGCCGGCGTCGCGCTGGCCGACTTGCCCCCGATCGATCGCGTCGAAGTGCTGCGCGGTCCGCAGGGCACATTGTTCGGCCGCAACACTTCGGCCGGTGCGCTCAACATCATTACCCAGAAACCCTCGTTCGACCTAGGCGGCTATGCCGAGCTCAGCTATGGCAATTATGACGAGATCGAGGCCAAGGCAGGCATCACCGGCGGTCTTTCCGAGGCGGTCGCGCTCCGGCTCGACGGTGGCTATCACAAGCGCGACGGCTATATCAAAGACGCCAATTCGGATCGTCGCTTCAACGATGTCGATCGCTGGTTCGTTCGGGGTCAGGCGCTCTTCGAGAAGGATGACATCAGCCTTCGCATCATCGGCGACTATGCCAAGACCGACGAACAGTGCTGCGGCGCGATCAACACCAATTCGGGCTTCCTGATCGCTCCCAACCCGGCCGACATCAACACCGTGCTCGGCTTTGCTGCAAGCAATGTCATCCAGGCCTTTTCGGCCAACCCGCTGCTCGGCGGAGCGGTCGGCCGCGTCGGCATCGTCCGGCCGTTCGACGCCAAGTCGCGCACGATGGCGACGTCGCCGAACCGCGACCTGTCCGAAAAGGTCAAGGAATGGGGCGTTTCCGGCGAGTTGAACTGGAATCTGGGCGATGTGACGCTGACCTCGATCACCGCCTACCGCGACTGGAAGGCGCTGCGTAACCAGGATATCGATTTCTCGGGTCTCGATCGCGCCTATCGCGATGGCTATCGCACCGGTCTGACCGACTTCACGCAGGAAATCCGTTTCAACGGTTCGGCGTTCGACGGTGGTCTCGACTGGCTGGTCGGCGGTTTCTACCTGAACGAAAAGACGACGCTGACCGACCGGGTGCGCTTCGGCACCCAGGCCGACCAGTTCGTCGACGGCATGTTCAACGCGCTGACCGCCGGTCAGCCGGGCCTGCCGGCGCAAGGCCTGCAGCTTTACGGCACGCTCGGGCCGCTGGTGCCGGTCTATGGCGGGGTGCCGCTGCCGCGCACGCCCGACGGGGGCGGCCAGGTTGCCGACCAGTATAGCGTCAAGACCGAAGCCTTCGCGCTCTTCACGCACAATATCGTCAACTTCACCGACCAGCTCTCGCTGACGCTCGGCCTGCGCTACAACCACGAGAACAAGGACATCAAGGCCAACCTGAACTCGGTTGTTCCGGCCTGCTCCTTCCTGCAGAGCCCCGGTGCTGCCGCCTATCGCGCCGGTCTCGGTGCGCGCTTCCCGCTGGTCTATCTCTATGCCTGCAACCCGACCGTCAATTCGGAGTTCAACGGCAACTACACCGGCGACCGCAGCGAAAGCGAGTTCACCGGCACGGCGAAGCTGTCGTTCAAGGTCACGGACGATGTCCTGCTCTATGGTGGCTACGACCGTGGCTACAAGTCGGGTGGTTACAACCTCGACCGCGGCTCGTTCGACAGCGTGCTGCTGGGCGGCAACGGTGCGCAGATCACCGATCTGGAATTCGGCAACGAAACGGCCGACGTTTTCGAAGTCGGCGTGAAGAGCAATTTCGGCCACGCCTTCCAGGTCAACGCCTCGCTGTTCCACTCGACGTTCAAGGGCTATCAGAACAACGCGTTTGAAGGGACGCGCTTCGTGGTCCGCAACTTCGACAAGGTGATCTCGCAGGGCGTCGAGCTCGACACGATCATCCGCCCGGTGAGCGACCTGACCTTCCAGTTCGGCTACACCTACCTCGATACCGAGGTGAAGGATCCGCTGGCGGGCAGCGACAACGGCAAGCCGCTGACCAATTCGCCGCGCCATGTCATCACCTCGGCAATGACCTGGACGCCGCAGCTCAGCAGCTCGGTCGGCGGTCTCGTCCACATCGATGCGCGGACGAACAGCGACTCGAATACGCTCAACTCGCCGCTCGGCGTGCCGTTCACGAAGAATGACGGCTATTCGATCGTCAACGCGCGCGTCGGTCTGAACTTCAACGACAACAAGTTCGGCATCGAGGCCTATGTCGAGAACCTGTTCAACAAATATTATAATATCACGTCGTTCCCGGTTCCCGAGCAGGGCACGAGCTTCGCGGTCTATCCCGCGCCGCCGCGCTTCTATGGTGTGAAGCTTCGCGCTTCTTTCTAAGCGACGTATAGCGGAAAGGGCGCGTCGTTCCGGCGCGCCCTTTTTGGTTTCTTGCTAGGGCAAAAGAAAGCCCGGCCTCTCGATGGAGAGGCCGGGCCATTTTGTTTACGCTGTGCGCAGGGTCAGAATTTGACCCCGGCGCCGATGCCGTAACGGCGCGGTTCGAGCGTGAAGATGTTCGTGAACAGGCCCGACGACTGGTCGGTCAGGTACAGACCCGTCGTTGCGTTGCTGTCGAAGATATTCTGCACGAAACCACGCACATACCAGCGGTCGTCCCTGCCGTTGAGCTGGATCTGTGCATTGGCTTGCGCATATCCCTTCACCTTGTTCACCCGGCCGTTGAAGATATTGCCATAGCTGTCGCCGGTGTAGGTGAGATCCATGCGCGGGACGAGCGACATGCCGCTGTCGAAGTTGATCGTGTGCTGGACACCGGCCGAGAATTTGACGTTCGGCGCCTGCGGCAGCTTGTTGCCCTTGATGCTGATCGGCACGCCGCCGCCATAAGCGGTGATCGCGCCGCCGGTGCCCGCAGCCGCAGCAACGAGCGCGTCGCAGCTCGAGAAGGCTCCGCTGCCGGCACCGAGCCCCGAGTCCGACGGGAAGGCGGTCGGCCCGCGCAGGCCGTTGGCTGCGGTCAGCCCGCGGCTGGCGTTGATGCCGTTGTTCACCGCGGTGACGAAGGCATCGGCTGCCGCTTGGCCGCCGACATTGGCGACGATGGCGCAGTTGAACGCCTGGCCGATGTCCTTGATGATCACCGAGTTCGGCAGACCGCCCGACGGGTCGCGCTGGTTGATGAACAGCGTGTCGTCGGTGACCTTGGTGTTGAGGTAGCTGAAGCCGAGGTTGATCAGCCAGTCCGGGTCGGGCCGGACGATCCCTTCGACCTCGACGCCCCAGATGTCGGCGTCGACATTGTCGTTGAGCGAGGTGCGCGCGACGATGCGGCTGAGCTGCAGGCCCTTATATTTATAATAGAAGCCCGTCAGGTTCAGCTGCAGCTGGCCGCCGCCGAAGGTGTTCTTCGAACCGATCTCGAACGCGTCGACGATTTCGGAATCGAAGGTTTCGGTCACGCCGGGAATGATCACCTGCAGCGCCGGGTTGATGCCGCCAGATTTGTAGCCGCGCGAGTAGGACGCATAGAGGAGATTGTCGTCGGTGATCTTGAAGTCGACGACGGCGCGGCCGGTGAACTCGTCGAACTTGAAGGTCCGGTCGCGGAACCGCTGCGGCCCCGGTAGCCCGGTCGCGCCAGTGTCGGCGTCGAACGTCCCCGAATAGGGCGACTGGAAGATGTCGCCGGTCGTGGAGTAGGGCACCAGGAAGTTCGCCAACGTCGAGTTCGAGATGTCGCGCTTCTTGTCGTTGTTGTAGCGCAGGCCGACGGTGAATTTCAGCCGGTCGCTCGCCTCGAAATAGGCCTCGCCGAAAATCCCGTAGGAAGTCAGCTTGAACACCTCGTCATGGTTCCGGAAGTAGGGCGAGCCGAGGTAGGACGGCGGCAGGCCCCGCGACAGCGCGGTAAAGGTGCCGAACAGGGATGCGAAATAGTCGATCGAGAAGGCGTTGACATAATAGTCGCCGTTGGTCGTTTTCGATTGCGAATAGATGCCGCCCAGCAGGAAGTTGAACGGTCCGTCGAAATCGCTGGTGATGATCGCCTCACCCGCCCAGCTCTCGTTCTTCGCGACCGAGCGGTCGAAGGCGAGCGGCGTCGCCGCACAGATGCCGTCGCCGCCGAAAACACCAAGCCCGTTCGGATTTGTGTTCGACGTGCAGACATTGCCCGCCGGTCCGTTCGGGATCAGCGCCGCCGCGATCGGCGCGAAATAGGCGTTCGTGCCGGGCAGGCCGGGGATGCCGTTGGCCGCGAGGAAGGCCAGCGAATTCAGGCCCTGTTGCAGCGGCGCGCGGCTGGCGACGTCGAGGTTGTAGTCCTGCCGCGAATCGACCCGCGTGCGCTGATAGATACCCGTCAGGCCGAGATTGATCGTCCCGAAGCTATGGTCGAGATGCGCCTGCGCCTGGATTTCGTCGGTGAAATATTCGGGCGTGAAGTCGGTGTTGACCGTCCGCACATCGGCCGGTTCGACCGATGTCGCGTTGATGTCGGCGCCGTAGAGGCTGCCGGTTCCAAGCCCGAGCGCGGGCGAAATGCCGTTGAGGCCGAACACTTCGCGCGAGCCCAGCACGCTGGGGAAGGTCGCGTTGCCGTTGACCTTGCCATATTCGCGGCGGTTGTTGAGGCAGCCGAGCACGCCGGTCGGATCGCGCTGGCAGAGCTGCTTCTGGATACGAAGGCGGTCATCCTTTTCGCGGAAATAATAGCCCATCAGGTCCAGCGTCGTGTCCGGGCCCGGCTCCCAGCGCAGCGAACCGCGGATCGCGTACATTTCGCGGCCGTCGATGTGGCTGCCGTCGAACAGGTTTTTCGTATAGCCGCCGCGCTTCAGGTAGAAGCCCGCGGCACGGACGGCGAGCGTGTCGCCCAGCGGGACGTTGACCATCCCCTTGACTTTCCACGCATCGAAATTGCCATATTCGCCGTCGACCGACGCTTGGAACTCGCCGGGCTTGGGCTTGGCGGTGACGAAGTTGACGACGCCCGAGGTCGCGTTGCGGCCGAACAGCGTGCCCTGCGGTCCGCGCAGCACCTCGATGCGCTCGAGGTCGAAATATTCCGTCTCGAACAGGCGGGTACCGAACAGCGGCGAACCATTCACATGGATAGCGGTCGCGCTGTCGCAGCTGAAGCCGACGCAAAGGTCGCCGATGCCGCGGATGGTAAAGCTCGAGCCGGTGAAATTGCCCTTGGAAAAGGTGACGTTGGGCAGGGTGAGCTGAAGGTCGGACGCATTCTCGATCTGCTGCGATTCCAGTGCCTCGGCCGAAAAAGCGCTGACCGCGATCGGCACGTCCTGCAGGCGTTCGGCCTGGCGCTGCGCCGTGACGACGATCTCGCTTCCGTACGCATTGCTGCTTTCGTTGTCCGCGTTTTGCGCATGGGCTGGTGTCGCCACCGCCATCGCAACGACCGACGAACCGATCAGTGCCTTGAACTTCATCAACATCCTCCCTTTTTCGAACCCGCGCCTGCGGGCCGCCCAAACTGAATTGTGCTAAAGGGGAGGGGCTGAGACCAGACGTGGCAAAGCGCGCCGGGCCGGAACGGCCAAGTGCCTGCGTGTATCCCGCTTGCCAGCAAGGCTGGTCATCGTCCTCTCCCACCGGCGTCGGGGAAGTACGCCGGCATCTCCTGATTACGGCCCGCTCGAGCGAACTCTGTAATGCCCCGAAGGTGCGCCGAGTTGACGAAAGCGTCAAGTCACTTGTTACGCCAAAAACCGTCGGAAATTCAGGCGAGTCCCGAAATGGAAAAAGCGCAGATTCCGCAACGTAAACTTGGCAGGGGCCGATAAATTATTGACGTACCGGGGTTGCGCATCGCGCGCTTCGCGCCGAAATGTGCGGCATTGATGCAACAGTGAAGGCAGGGTGGATGGCAAAGGTGGAACTGGGCGCGGACGGCAAGCCCGTGGTCCCGGACGAGGTGCTGGGGGCGGTGCGCACGCTGATCGAATGGGCCGGCGACGATCCGACGCGCGAGGGGCTGGTCGACACGCCGCGGCGCGTTGCGCGCGCGTGGCTCGAATATTGCCAGGGCTATGCCGAAGATCCGGCGATCCATCTGTCGCGCACCTTCGAGGAGGTCGGCGGCTATGACGAGATCGTGATGCTGCGCGACATTCCGTTCCAGTCGCATTGCGAACACCATATGGCACCGATCACCGGCAAGGCGTCGATCGCCTATCTGCCGCGCGACCGGGTCGTCGGCATTTCGAAACTCGCGCGCGTGCTCAACGGTTTCGCGCGGCGCCTGCAGGTGCAGGAGCGGCTGACCGCCGAAGTCGCCAAATGCATCTGGGACAATTTGCACCCGCACGGCGTTGCGGTGGTGATCGACGCGCAGCATGGCTGCATGACCGGGCGCGGCGTCCGCACGCCGGGCGTGGGCATGGTCACCAGCCGCCTGCTCGGCTGCTTCCTCGACGACGAGCGCAGCCGCAAGGAAGTGCTCGCGCTGATGGGATATTGAGGGAGCGCCGCTCCTATTCGCGCAAGCCCCTGAGCGCCGCGCCCGCCGCGAAGGGGCCGATCACCGTCAACAGCAGGCTCGCCGCGCCGAGCAGCTTCATTGCACCGCGCCCCGAGGGGTCGAGCATCCCCGCACCGAAGATAAGCATCGGGACCGCCAGCGGCAGAACGAGCAGGCCGCCGATCGCGCTGCCGCCCTTGAGGTTGGCAGTGAGCGCCGCGCTCAGCACCGCGAGCGAGGCAAGCGCCGGGATCGCGAGGGCAAGGCCCGTTGCGAGCGTGTGCACCCGCGTCGCATCCTGCGCCAGCAGCGCGGCGGCGGGGAGCAGCGCGACGAGTAGGGGCAGGCCGAAGCCGACGGCATGAGCCGCGATCTTGACCGCTGCGACCGCCTCGTCGGCGAAGCCGCGCACCGCCAGCTGGTCGAGCACCCCTGCCTCACGATCGGGACGCACGAGCCGGTCGATCGGAAGCAGCGCGGCGAGGAGTGCCGCGACCCACATCATCCCGCCGCCGGTCCGCGCGAGCAGCGGCGCGTCGGGTCCGACCGCGAAGGGAAAGGCGGTCGCGACGAGCAGAAAGAAGACGACCGGCAGCCACAGCGCCCCGCTACCCCACGCGCGGCGCAGGTCGCGCCAGAACAGTGCGATGAGCGCCGTCATGCGAGCGCGCCCATGTCGAGTTCGGCGAGATCGGAAATGCCGAGCGTGAAATGCGAGGCGAGCAACACAGCGCCGCCGTTGGCGCGATGCTTCGCGATCGCCGCGACCAACCGCGCCTGCGCCGCATCGTCCATGCCGTTGGCGGGTTCGTCGAGCAGCCAGATCGGCGCGCTGCTGGCGATGACGCGCGCCATCGCGGCGCGTTTGCGCTGGCCGGTCGAGAGCATCGAGACCGGCACTTCGGCGAGCGAAGCCAGCGCCATGTCGTCCATCGCGCGCGTCACGACAGGACCGTCGACGGTATCGACCCGCGCCCAGAAATCGAGCGCCTTGCGCAGCGGCAGCTCGGCATCGAGCGCCGCGGCCTCGTCGACCATCGCGATGCGCTCGCGGCGTGTCACCGTCCCGGCCGCGGGCCGCAGCAGCCCCGCGGCGAGCCGGATCAGGCTCGACTTGCCGGCGCCATTCGGTCCGCGCAGCCACAGCGCTTCGCCCCGGCCGAGCGCCAGCGACAGCCCCTCGAACAACAGCCGCTCGCCGCGGATGCACGCCACGCCGTCGAGCCGCAAAAGCTCCGTCACGCCATGTCTTCCAGCGCGTGCATGTCGTCGTCGGAAAAGCCGAAATGATGGCCGATCTCGTGGATCAGCACATGGCGCACCAGCCAGTCGAGGCGCTCGCCGCCCTCGATCCATTCGACGAGAATGGGAATGCGGTAGAGCGTCACCCGGTCGGGCATCCCGCCGCTCTGGTCGATGCTGCGCTCGGTGAGCGGGCGGCCTTCGTACAGGCCGGTGAGGTCATAGGGATGTTCGATATCGAGCGAAGCGAGCGTTTCGTCGTCGGCGAATTCCGAAATCTCGATCACGACGTCGCGGATGTGCGGCTTGAAGACGGCGGGCATGGTCTCGAGCGCCGCCTCGGCCATCGCGAAGATCGCATCGGCATCGGGGGCGGTTCCCGTCCAGCCGGGCGGAAGTCGGGTCGTGGCACTCTTGTCGCTCATCGCGCCCTTCCTTATGGCGGCGGCTCGGCCTTTACCAGCGGGAGAAAATGCGATGGTCCGGAAACTCGACGATGCGGAGCGCGCGGCGCTGTTCGCGCGCTTTCCCGAATGGACCCACGAGCCGGTGCGCGACGGCATCACCCGCCGGTTCAGGTTCGACGATTTCGCGCAGGCCTTCGGCTTTATGGCGAGCGTCGCGATCATCGCCGAGAAAATGGACCATCATCCCGAATGGTCGAACGTCTATAATCGGGTCGACATTTTGCTGACGACGCATGACGCAGAAGGACTGTCGGAACGCGACCTCGCGCTCGCCGAAGCGATCGAGGCTTTGCTCTAGGGGAGGGGGCGGGATTCCGCCCGACCTCGTTCTTCCGGCAAGAAAAAGGCCCCGGAACCTTGTCCCGGGGCCTTTCCTGTCTCTTGCGAGAGGAGAGGGAGCTTAGGCTTCCTCGCCTTCGTCCGCGGCGGGCGCTTCGGCAGCCAGCTCCGACGGGGGCGTGGCGTCTTCGAACTCGTCTTCGCTGTCGGGCTCGAGGGCCGAGGCAACCGCTTCGGCCTGTTCTTCCTCGAACATGGCGGCGATCACGTCGATGCCCTGCTTCTGCATTTCGGCTTCGTCCGGCGAGCGCGCGACGTTGACCTGAACGGTCACGACGACTTCGGGGTGCAGCTTCACCTTGACGTCGAACAGGCCGAGCGACTTGATCGGGCGTTCGAGCTCGACCATCGCCTTGGTGATGTTCGCGGCGCCGTCCTCGACCAGCGCGTCGACGATGTCACGCACCGAGACCGAACCATAGAGCTGGCCGGTGTTCGACGCCTGACGGATCAGGACGACCTGCTTGCCGTCGACATCCTTGGCATGGCCTTCGGCGGCGGTACGGCGTTCGGCGTTGTCGGCCTCGATCTTCGAGCGGTTGGCTTCGAACAGCTTGCGGTTGGCTTCGTTCGCGCGCAGCGCCTTGTTGTTGGGCAACAGGAAGTTGCGGGCAAAGCCGTTCTTGACGGTGACGACATCGCCGATACCGCCCAGTTTCTCGATACGTTCGAGCAGGATGATTTCCATCGGTCCGCGCTCCTTACTTTACAATGTAGGGGAGCAGGCCGATGTGGCGGGCGCGCTTGATCGCCTTCGCCAGCTCGCGCTGCTTCTTGGTGGACACCGCGGTGATCCGCGACGGGACGATCTTGCCGCGCTCCGACAGGTAACCCTGGAGCAGGCGGACGTCCTTGAAATCGATGACCGGTGCGTCCTTCGCGCTGAAGGGGCAGGTCTTGCGGCGGCGGAAAAAGGGTCGTGCCATTGTCGTTATCCTTATTCTTCGCCGTCGCGGTCACGACCGCGGCCACCGCGGCGTTCCTGCTTGCGCATCATCACCGACGGACCCTTTTCGAGTTCGTCGACCTTGATGGTGAGCCAGCGGATGATATCTTCGTTGATCGACGCCTGACGCTCGATCTCGGCGATGGCTTCGCCCGACACTTCGGCCGACACCATCACATAATGGCCCTTGCGGTTCTTCGCGATCTTGTACGCGAGCTGCTTGAGGCCCCAGGTTTCGGTCTTGTGGACCTGCCCCTTATATTCGGTCACGATTCCCGCGACACCTTCGGCGAGCGCATCGACCTGAGCCTGGCTCAGGTCCTGACGCGCGATAAAGACATGCTCGTAAAACGGCATGGTTTGCGTCCTTCGATTTGGCCGATCGCTGATTCCGCGCCAATCGCGAAACCCCTCCGGCTGTCGTCCGGCTTTGCGTATTGGTGCAAAGCAAACGGGGCGATGGCAACGTGGCCTCGCCCCGGATGAGCGCGCCTATACAGATTCGCGCGCGGAAATCAAGCTTGGCCGAGCTTTTCCAGCAACTCCCGCCCGAATTCGGTCAGCGTGTCGTCGCGCGCGCCGAGGATCAGGATGCGGTCGCCGGGCTTCGCTTCACCCAGTATCGCGGCGCCGCATTCGGCGCGGGTGGCGAGATGCACCGCGTCGCCGCCGCCTGCGACGATATCGGCGACGAGCTTTTCACTGCCGACGCTGCGGTCGACGGTGCCGCCGAAATAGACGGGATCGCTGACGTACAGCTTGTCGCCTTCGCGCATGCCCTTCGCAAAGCTCGCCGCGAGTTCGGCGCCCATCTGGCGGAGCGGGCCGTAACCGTGCGGCTGGAAAAACAGCAATGTGCGGCCCGGCAGTTCGGCGACCGCGGCGAGGGTCGCGGCAACCTTGTCGGGATTGTGCGCGAAATCGTCGATCACGGTGACGCCGTTCGCCTGACCGAGCACCTCATAGCGGCGGGCGAGGCCCGCGAAACCGGCCAGCGCTGCCACCGCCTCTGCGACGGGAACGCCGGCGGCGTGCGTCGCCGCAATCGCGGCGAGCGCATTGGCGGCATTGTGGCGGCCGGGCATCCGCAGGGCCGCGGCGTGGGCTGTGCTTTCGACATTTACGGTAAAGCGGCACCCATCGGGAAGGGCTGCGAAGTCGCTGCCACGCACGTGCGCCGTGTCCGTGAAGCCGAAGCTGGCGACATTGGCGCCGACGAGCAACGGCGCTGATTCGGCGTCGTCGGCGTTGATAACCGCGACGCGTGCTTTCGCGGCGAAGTCGCCGAAGAGTTGGTGGAGCTCTTCGAGGCTCTTGTGGTCCAGGCTGATGTTGGTGACCACCGCAACGTCGGGCCGGTAAAGCGCGATCGACCCGTCGCTTTCATCGACTTCGCTGACATAGGTGGCGGCATCGCCGACGAGCGCGCTTGCGAAGGGCATCGTGTCGCTGGCGAAATTACGCATCACCGCGCCGTTCATGACCGTCGGCTTGGCGCCCGCGCTTTCGAGAATCCACCCGATCATCCCCGTCACGGTCGACTTGCCGCTGGTGCCGCCGACGCCGATCGCCTGTTCGGCCTCGTTGAAGAGCGCGGCATTGAGGTCGGCGCGGGTCAGACGCGGCAGGCCGAGCGCGTTCGCGGCGGCGACATCGGGCACGCCGTCCTCGACCGCGGCCGAGGCGACAAGCGCCTGCCCTGCGGTGACCCCGCTCCCGTCCTGGGGGAACAGCGCGATGCCCTGCCGTTCGATCCAGTCGAACTTGTCCGGCGAGCGCCCCTGGTCGCGGCTGCGATCGGAGCCCGCGACCGCGCTTCCGCGCGCCGCGACGATCATTGCGAGCGGCAGCATGCCCGACCCTCCGATGCCGCAGAAGAAATAGGATTTGTTTTCCGACATGGCGGCGCGATATGGCCTTGAGGGAGGGTTTGCAACTGGCACTCGCCCCGATTTCCGTTCGTGTCGAGCGAAGTCGAGATACCTGTCGGGATGGCGCAAGGCTGAAGGGCATCTCGACTTCGCTCGATGCGAACGGATATGGGGGATTCATGCGTATAGGAATCGTCGCCCCCAGTACCCCCATCCTGCCCGACGATGCCGAGGCGGTGCGCGCGATCGCCAGCCTTGGCTATCCCGACGTCGAGCTGGAATTCGACCCGCAATGTTTCGCGGTCCACGGTCATTTCGCGGGCGAGGACGGGCACCGTTTTGCCGCGCTCGTCGAAATGGCGAACCGGTCCGATATCGAGGCGGTCTGGTTCGCGCGCGGCGGCTATGGCGCATGCCGCATCGCCGAGGATGCGGTCGCGGCAATGACTCCGGCGGCGCGCGGCAAGGCTTTCCTCGGCTACTCCGATCAAGGCAATCTTCTCGGCGCGCTCTATCGCGACGGCTTCGATCATGTGGCGCACGGACCGATGGTCGCCGACGTGCGCCGCGAGGGCGGCGATGCCGCGGTGGCGCGCGCGCTCGACTGGCTCGTCGCGCGCGATCCGGCGGCGTGCGAGCCGGGGCTGGCGCACGGCGCGCGGCACGCGGCGTTCAACCTGATGACCTTGTCGATGCTGCTCGGCACCCCGCTCGAGCCCGATCTGTCTGGGCATATCCTGATCGTCGAGGAGGTGAGCGAATATCTCTACGCCTTCGACCGCGCCTTCTTTCATGTCGCGACCTATCTCGCGCCGCGCGGGCTCGCGGGGATCCGGCTCGGCCGCGTCAGCGACGTGCCCGAGAACGACCGGCCGTTCGGGGTGGAGGCCGAGGACATCGCCCGCGACTGGTGCGCGCGCACCGGCATTCCGTATCTCGGCCGCGCCGACATCGGCCATGACGCGGCGAACAAGGTGGTGCCCTTCGGCTTGCATCGCGCGGGGTGAGCGAATAGGCGCCCACTCGTCGCTCCCGCGAAGGCGGGGGCCGTTGTCGGCCTAACCCGACGGCGAAGTATAAACCTCCAGCGGTCCCCGCCTTCGCGGGGGCGACGATATAGGGACAGGGTCATGCGCGCATTCATCTTTCCGGGTCAGGGCAGCCAGTCGGTCGGCATGGGCAAGGCGCTCGCCGATGCATCGCCGGTCGCCCGCGAAGTGTTTCAGGAGGTCGACGAGGCGCTCGGTCAGAAGCTGTTCAAGCTGATGAGCGATGGCCCCGAAGACCAGCTGACCCTCACCGAAAACGCCCAGCCCGCGATCATGGCGAACGCGATCGCGACCTTGCGCGTGCTGGAGAAGGAAGGCGGCGTCACGCTCGCCGCCACGGCCGATTATGTCGCGGGCCACAGCCTCGGCGAATATAGCGCGCTCTGCGCCGCCGGTGCCTTCGACCTTTCGACGACAGCGCAGCTGCTCAAGACGCGCGGGCAGGCGATGCAGGCGGCGGTGCCAGTCGGCATCGGTGCGATGGCGGCGCTGCTCGGCGCGGACATCGACACCGCGCAGAAGCTCGCCGATGCCGCGGCCGAGGGCGAGGTCTGCACCGTCGCCAACGACAATGATCCGTCGCAGGTCGTGATCTCGGGCCACAAGGGTGCGGTCGAGCGTGCGGTGGCACTGGTCAAGGATTTCGGGATCAAGCGCGGCGTGCTGCTACCCGTGTCGGCGCCCTTCCACTGCCCGCTGATGCAGCCCGCCGCCGATGCGATGGCCGAAGCGCTGGGCACGAACCCGCCCGCCGCACCATTTGTACCCGTCGTCGCGAACGTCACCGCGAGCCCGGTCAGCGATGCCGGCACGATTCGCGACCTGCTGGTCAGCCAGGTCACCGGCCGCGTCCGCTGGCGCGAAAGCGTCGGCGCGATGGAGGAGATCGGCGTCGGCCAGTTCGTCGAATTCGGTGGCAAGGTTCTCTCGCCGATGGTCAAGCGCAGCGCGTCGGGCGAGGTCGAGACCGCCAGCCTGATTGCGATGGACGATATCGAGGCGTTCCTCAAAACGCTCTAAGCTTCAGATTTCAGGAGAATAACATGTTCGATCTCACCGGCATGACGGCCCTCGTCACCGGCGCTTCTGGCGGTATCGGTTCGGCTATCGCGCAGGCGCTTGCGGCGCAGGGCGCGCGGCTTGCGGTTTCAGGCTCCAACGCCGAAAAGCTGAACGCGTTTCGCGACACGCTCGGCGGCGATCATGTCGCGCTCCCGTGCAATCTCGGCGACGGAGCCGCGGTCGATGCGCTCGTTCCTGCGGCGGTCGATGCGCTGGGGCGGCTCGATATCCTCGTGAACAATGCGGGGGTCACGCGCGACAACCTGATCATGCGCATGAAGGACGATGAGTGGTCGGATGTCATCCGCATCAATCTCGAAGCGAATTTCCGTCTCGCGCGCGCTGCCGCCAAGCCGATGATGAAAGCGCGCTTCGGGCGCATCATCTCGATCACCAGCGTCGTCGGTGCGACCGGTAATCCGGGGCAGGCGAACTATGCGGCGTCGAAGGCGGGGGTGACTGGCATGACGAAGGCGCTGGCGCAGGAACTGGCAAGCCGCGGCGTCACCGCCAATTGCGTCGCGCCGGGCTTCATCGTCACCGCGATGACCGACGATCTGCCCGAGGCGCAGAAGGAGGCGCTGAATCAGCGCATCCCCGCGGGCCGGATGGGCGAGGGGAGCGATATCGCCGCCGCCGTGGTCTATCTCGCGTCGAAGGAAGCGGGCTATGTTACCGGCCAGACCTTGCATGTGAACGGCGGCATGGCCATGCTCTCCTGACGGATTGATCCGTGGGGGTGGAAGGAACCGGTTGATGTTCAGGACTTTGGCGGGAAGCGCGGCTTTGGTGCTGGCGGCGATCTCAGGAGGGGCGTCGGCGCAGGAAGGCGCAAAGTTCGACTGCCCGTTCGCCGCATCGGCACCGGCCTTCCGCGCTTCGCTTGGCGAAGCGATGGTGGGGCAGGGCGATCCTGCTGTGCGAAGCGCGCTGGTCGAGCAGCTTCGCAAGACCGTCGATGGCTGCGTCGCCAGCCAGGGGGTCGCCGAAGCGCAGAAAGCCGATTATTTCGACTATAGCCTCGCGCGGATTTCGCGCGAATGGCTGATCGGCGCCATTGCCCGGGCGAACCTGAAGACGGAAATCGTGGACAAGGCGCTCGATTTCGGGCCGGGCCGCGCGAACCCCGACCTGTCGGGCGACATGACCGAAGACCAGATCGTCCTGATCGTTCAAGGCTATGTCAACGCCGGGGTCGACATCGAAAAGGTCGACCAGTCGGTCTGGGAAAAGGTCGGGGCCTATGCGGCCGCGACCTCGATCTATTGGAACAAGCGCCAGCGCCTGCCTTTTTGAACCTTCGACAGGGACCGGGTCCGGCGGCGGCGCCGGACCCGGCCGCCGCCGGGCGCGCCGAGATCAGAAGCTCGCCCGGGCAGTGATGCGGATATCGCGGCCGGCGAGCGGCACATAATCCTTGGTGAAGCTCGCGTGACGGCGGGCGTCGACGTCGAAGATATTGTCGGCGGCGAGTGTCAGCGACAGATTCTTCGTGTCGGGCAGAGGTCGCCAAGTCAGCGATGCATTGACGAGCGTGAAGCCCTTCGTCGCCGTCTCGAACGGCGCGATGCGGGTCTGGTCGTCGGTCCATTCGACCTCGGCGCGCGCGTCGATGCGTTCGCTCGACGCTTCGAGCCCGCCGCGGATGCGCAGCGGCGGGATGCGCGGCACATAGGGCCCGTCGACGATCTTCGCGCGCGTCATGTCGGCGGTCGCGTCGGCGGTGATGTGGAAGCCGCCGACCTGCGCGATCGGGGCGGCGCCCTCGAACTCGAAGCCCCAGGTGCGCGCCTTGTTCTGGCGGAATTCGAACAAGGGCAGGTCATCGGCGATCAGGCCGGTGTCGGTTTCATAGATGAAATTGTCGAACCAGCTCGCATAGCCGGTGATCCCCGCCGACCAGCCGTCGCGCTTGAATTTCAGCGATGCTTCGCCGCCCCAGCTCGTTTCCTTGGCGAAGTCCGGGTTGCCGCGCTCATAGGTCAGCGTCGCGGCGTGCGGACCGTCCGACAGCAGCTCTTCCGCCGACGGCGCGCGCTCGCTGCGCGAGACCGAGAAGCTCGCCTTCAGGCCGTCGGCGAGCTGGTAGGACAGACCCGCCGCGCCCGAAAAACTGTCGAACGAGCGATCGAAGCCGATGCTGTTTGCGGTCACCTTCGAATTTTCGAAGCGCAGCGCGCCTTCGAGCGTGACCGGGCCGCGTTCGAGTTCCTGCAGGGTGAACGCCGCGATGCGCGTCGTCTCGTTCGCCGGCAGGAAGGCTTCGTCGCCGATCGCCGCGAAGTCGCGGAAGCTGTACTGGATGCCGCTCGCCCCACGCCAGCCGCCGCGGTCGTTCTGCGCCAGTTCGGCGCGCGCCTCGATCCCCTTGTTGGTGAAGCGCGTCCCCGGCTCGCCATCGTCGAATTCGGTGTGGGCATAGTCGGCATAGGCGCCGCGCACGCGCAGCTTTTCGAACAGCCCGTCGCCCAACTCGACCTCGCCGCGCAGGTCGACGCGATATTGCCGGGCCTTGATCGTCGGCACTTCGTCGATGTCGGCGCGCGGCGGGATGCCGTAATCATCCTCGAGATAGCCGAAGCTGATGCCAAGCGAGCCGCCGTCGTCGATGAAGGCGGCGCCGACGCCCGCGCTCTTGCTGGTGCTCTGGCTGTTCGGCACCTTGCCGCGGCTGTTCGCGGCATCGGTCAGACGCGTCGCTTCGGCAGCGTCGCCATCGGCGTTCGCGTCGGCGGCGAGGTCGAGCAGATGTTCACGCAGTTCGGGTGCATAAATCAGCCCGCCGACGCGGACATTGTTCGAATCGCGGTAATTGCCGTCGGCATGGACGACGAAGCGCTCGCCCAGCGGCACGTCGACCGACGCGCCGATGCTTTTGTCGTCGGCGGCGGTTCCATAGCTTGCGAGCGCATCGAGATGGAGAGGCGCTTCGGGGATGCCGCGCGGGATTCGCCGGTCGAAGACATTGACCGCGCCGCCGACCGCCTGGCTCGAAAAGAGCAGGACCGAGGGACCGCGCAGGATTTCGATGCGCTCGGCGGTCAGCGGATCGATCGACACCGCATGGTCGGCCGAGGTCGAGGAGGCGTCGATCGCGCCGAGCCCGTCGACGAGCACGGCGGCGCGCTCACCCGAAAAACCGCGCAGGATCGGGCGCGAGGCGCCGGGCGAGAAGCTGCTCGACGACACGCCGGGCTGCGAGGCGAGCGTGTCGCCGATCTGGCCGCGTATGTCCTGCGCCAGCTTTTCGCCTTCCATCACCGAGACGTTGCCGAGGATGTCGAGGCTGCGCACGAAGGGCGCGGTGACGACGATCGCCTGGTCGGTATGATAATCGTCGTCGCCGGTCTGCGGCGCCGTATCCTGGGCAAAGGCGGGGGCGGAAATCAGGACAGCAAGGGTGAGACCGGCGGCGGAGAGCAGTCGCATGTAGGGGAGATCCTGTTGTTCGTGACGTGAATTCGGGCTCGCAGTAATGTTATACTGTCACAAACGCAACCCGCAGCGCTTCGCCCGAAATGCCGTTCGTCGGCGTTCGCGCTCCGTTGGTCGACAAAGGCGCGCGATGGCGCTTCCTAGAGAAGCTGTCTTGCGGCGCCGCGGGCTGCACCTTAGATCAGGGGCATGACCATTGCCAGAACGAGCCTCGAGCTGATCGGCAACACCCCGCTGGTGTTGCTCGAAGGGCCGAGCAAAGCCACCGGGTGCGAAATCTGGGGCAAGTGCGAATATGCAAACCCCGGCGGATCGGTGAAGGATCGCGCCGCGCTTTATATCGTCCGCGATGCAGAGGCGAACGGGAGCCTGCGCCCCGGCGGCACGATCGTCGAGGGGACGGCGGGCAACACCGGGATCGGGCTCGCGCTCGTCGGCAACGCGCTGGGGTACAAGACGATCATCGTCATGCCCGACAACCAGAGTGCCGAGAAGATGGCGACGATCCGTGCGCTCGGTGCCGAACTGGTGCTGGTGCCGCCCGCGCCCTTCGCCAACCCCGGTCATTTCGTCCACACGTCGCGCCGCATCGCCGAGGAAACCGACAATGCGGTCTGGGCGAACCAGTTCGACAATATCGCGAACCGCAAGGCACATATTTTCGGCACCGCCGAGGAAATCTGGGAACAGATGGAGGGGCGCATCGACGGCTTCACATGCGCTGCGGGCACCGGCGGTACCATCGCGGGGACGGGGCTGGGGCTCAAGGCCAAGGACCAGACTATCACCGTTGCGCTCACCGATCCGCACGGCGCCGGACTCTATAATTATTACCAGTGCGGCGAGTTGAAACCCGAAGGGTCGAGCGTGGCCGAGGGTATCGGCCAGAACCGCATTACCGCCAACCTCGAAGGCGCGCCGATCGATACGCAATTCCGTATCTCGGACGAGGAGGGGCTGAAGATCGTCCGCCAGTTGCTCGACGAGGAGGGGCTGTGCCTCGGCCTATCGTCCGGGATAAATGTCGCCGGCGCGATGGCGCTCGCGCGAAAGCTCGGGCCGGGCAACCGGATCGTGACGATCCTCTGCGACAGCGGCTTTCGCTATCTGTCGACGCTCTACAATCCCGAATGGCTGGCAAGCAAGGGGCTGGCGGCATGACGAACAAGACAACCGCAGCCCGGTCGGGCGTCGAACCGCCGCCGGTGCAGGTCAGCGATTCGGTGCGCCGGCTCCAGATCGGCATCGCGGGTGTGCTGACGGTCTTGCTGCTCGTCGGCATGGCGGGGCTGATCGGCGATCGCGCCCGCGAAAGCGCCGCGCAGCAAGCCGCCCCCACCGCGCAGGCGGTCGCGCCCGGCGCGACGACGCCCGCGGGCAGCGCCCCGCTCGAGGAATTGGGGGTCCAGCCGGTCTCGAAGGACCAGAATGTGCCGAGCGACGCCAAGGCGCCGCAGGCGGCGCCGGTCCCGCCCACATCGACGGTGCCCGACCTTGAACCCGATCCGGCGCTCGCACGGGCTCGCCAATCGAAGCAGTGACGCGCGGCGGATCGCTTGCGATGCGCGCTGCGGCGGCGGCGCTTGTCGCGTTGTCGCTCGGATGGATCGTCGGCGGGCAATGCGCGCTCGGACGGGTCGATCCGGCGCTGTCGCTGCCGCTGGTGGCCCTGCCGACGCTAATACTCATATGGAGCCTGCGCTCCGCTACGCGCGGCGGACGGTGGCGGGCGATCGCGCTCTCCCTGCTCATTCTCCTCGCGGCACAAACGATTGTGGCCCTCGCCATGTCGGATGGATCGCCGTGGCTCCAGCTCGCGCTGGTTGCCGTGGGATGGATGCTCGCCGCAACGGTCGCCGACACGCTCGTCCAGTGGCGGAGGGGCGCGGCGCTGACCTTCTTCATGGCGGCGCTGTTCGTCGCCGGCTGGTTTGCCGCCGGGCATGTGCTGCTCGCCGCGCTTTACCGGCCCGCCATTGCGTCTGGGCCGCCCGTCACCCTGCTCACGGGTTTGCCGCTGCGCTGGTCGGCGGGCGAGGATATGGCGGCGATGATAGCGGCGGGCACGAACGAGGATCCGGTGCTGGCCCGCCTCCGCGCGAGCGGCCCGGTCGAGATTGTCGACAGCCTCGTCGATCATCCGCCGGCATCCGGTGGCGCGCTGCTCCTCGCCCATCCGCGCGCGCTGGCGCCGCAGGAGCTGGTCGCGATCGACGCCTTCGTGCGCGGCGGCGGACGCGCCGTCATCCTCGCCGATGCGTTGACGGGCTGGCCGGTGCGCCATCCGATCGGCGATCCGCGCAATCCGCCGGTGACGAGCCTGCTGACCCCGCTGCTCGACCATTGGGGCGTCACGCTCGCTGCCGCGCCGGCTGGCGAGAAAGGGCGGTCGGTGGACGTCGAGCGCGCAAGGCTGCGCCTGTTCAGCGCCGGCCGCTTCGAACGCCTGCCGCCCGCGTGTCAGGCGTTCGCTGCCAGCCGCATTGCGCGATGCCCGATCGGCCGCGGTGAGGTCTGGCTCGTCGGCGATGCCGACCTGCTCTTCGCGCCGCTGTGGCAAGGCGATCCCGTCTGGGCAAACCATCTGCGCCGGGCCGACACGATGGAATGGCTCGCCGCCCGCTTGTGGCCCGACGCGCCGCGCGCCCTACTCCGTCCGCTTTGGGCGCGATTGCCCGCCGAATAAGCGCCTCAAAGCAGAGACTTCCCAAGCTCCGGACGCCAATTCACCGCCGCATGCCCGTGGCTGCCCCGGCGCGCGGTTTGTTTTCGCGCGCCCCGACCCGTCGGGTTCCTCGATTCACCCCAAAATTACCCTTCTGGGGCATAGATTCCCCATACTACCCTAAATTTCCCCTTTTCACCCCGATGGAGTCTTGATAGGCAGGAGTCGGAGAGGGGCAATCTCCACCTGAGTCTTTCGGCGCGGAATCGGTGATTCCGCGGGCAGGAAATTATTGCCCGGAGGCGCGAGACGGGGGGCTACAGCGATGGCGGTTGTTACGCCCGGCCGGTATTCGGGCACCAACTTCGCCGCGATCGATGGCAAGGGACGCATCGCCGTCCCCTCGCAGTTCCGCAACAATGTGCCCCTCAATGCGGACGGCCAGCGCGTGCTTTGGGTCGGTTTCCACGAAAAACTCCCGTGCCTCGTCGCCTATGGCCAGGATCAGTATGATCGCCTGTCCGACGAGATCGAGCGCGACCGCGACACCGCGCTGACCCGTAACCTCGATTTCGACGAGGACGAGGCGTTCAAGAAGCGCTTCAGCTATACCGAGGCCTATACGCTCGACGACAGCGGACGCTTCCTGCCCAACTTCACCGCGCGCGACCGGGTGGGTGAGGCGGGGGCGACCGCCTTCGTCGGCTCGGGCCGCCGTTTCGAAATCTGGTGGTTGCCGAGCCTCGCCGAATGTGTCGAGGCCGACCCGGTCCTCAAGCGGCTCGCGACGGCATGGGAAGAAACGAAGGGGAAGGCGCGAAAGTGACCGAGCTTGCCCCCGACCTTCCTCGGGATCCCCGCCACGACCCGGTCCTCCGTGAAGAAGTCATCGCCGCCCTCGCCATCCTGCCCGGGGAGCGTCATGTCGATGCGACTTTCGGTGCCGGCGGCTACACCCGCGCGATGCTCGCGGCGGGCGCGGACGTCGTTGCCTGCGACCGCGACCCCGACGCGATTGCCGCAGGGCAGGCGCTCGTCGCCGAAGCCGACGGCCGCCTGACGCTGATCCACGGCCGCTTCGGCGAGATCGACCGGCTGCTCGCCGAACGCGGGATCGACGCGGTCGACGGCATAACCTTCGACATCGGCGTTTCGTCGATGCAGCTCGACCAGGGCGAGCGCGGCTTCTCGTTCCAGAAGGACGGCCCCCTCGACATGCGTATGGCGCAGGAGGGCGAAAGCGCCGCCGACTGGCTCAATCGCGCCGACGAGGAAGAAATCGCCGACGTCCTCTATCATTATGGCGACGAGCGCCAGTCGCGCCGCGTCGCGCGCGCGATCGTCGCCGCGCGCCCGCTCAGCCGCACGGCCGAGCTCGCCGCCGTGATCCGCAAGGCGCTGCGTCATCCGCCCGGCGCGCCGAAGGATCCGGCGACGAAGAGCTTTCAGGCCATTCGTATCCACATCAATGGCGAACTCGACGAGTTGGTCGCGGGGCTGAGTGCCGCCGAGCGCATCTTGCGTCCCGGCGGCCGCCTCGCGGTGGTCAGCTTCCACAGCACCGAAGACCGCATCGTGAAGAATTTCCTGCGCGAACGCAGCGGCGGCGACGCCGGTGGTTCGCGGCACCGGCCCGCGCGTTCAACCCCCGCGCGGGCCGCAACTTTCGATACCCCGGCGCGCAAGGTGCGCCCCGGCAAGGCGGAGGAAGCTCGCAACCCGCGCGCGCGTTCGGCGACGCTGCGCAGCGCGGTGCGCACCTCGGCCCCCGCCTGGCCCGAAAACTCGACGAAGGAGTCCATGTCATGCTGATGGCGGCGCGCAAGCTACAGGGGATCGGCCTGGTCCTGCTCGTGCTCATCTTCGCGATGATGCTCTACCCCGTCTCGCTGAAGGTGGCGGCGACGCGCAGCGAGCTGACGCGCGTCGAGCGGCAGATCGACCGGACGCGGGCGAACATCCGCTATCTCGAATCCGAACTCGCAGTGCGCGCTTCGATGCGCCAGCTCGAACAATGGAACGCCGAGAGCTTCGGCTATTCGGCGCCGTCGGCGTCGCAATATCTCGCCAACGAACGCCAGCTCGCTTCGCTCGAAGGCCTGCCACGCGCCCGCGGCGCCAACGAGGTCGCGCCGGTGCTGATGGCGATGGTCAGCCCGGTCGGTGCGACCGCAGCAACGCCGGCGACAACCAAGGACGAGACCGTGAAGCCCGCCGCCATCAAGTCCGCGACGGTCAAGCCCGTGATCCTCGCGCAGGCCGAAACCAGCGTCCGCAGCGACGTCGCGCCGCGCATGGCGCCGACCCGCCGGCGCGAGCAGCTCAAGATGATCGAGGACCAGCTCCTCGCCGAATCGACGCTCGCCGACCTCAAGAAGGCGGCGGCGCGCGAAGCAAGGGAGGGCAAGGCCGCCCAATGAACACGCTGGTCGTCCGTCCGACCCGGGTCCGAACCGCAGGGGTGCGTCAGCAGATCTTGCTGACCGCGCAGCAGCGTCTGATGATGCTGATGCTGCTGTTCACGGCGGCGTTTTTCCTGATTTCGGTGCGTCTGCTCTATTTCGCGCTGTTCGATACCTCGTCGGGGCACGGCAATGGCTCGGCGGCGTTCATTCCCGCCCGCGCCGATATCGTCGACCGCAACGGCGTGCCGCTGGCGCGGACGATCGACGGCTATTCGATCCGCGTCGTGCCTTCGAAGCTGCTCAACAACCGCCAATATCTGGCCGACGAGCTGGTCAAGATCTTCCCCGACACGCCGCGCGAGGAATTCGTCGCCAAGCTGTCAGGTTCGAAGCCTACCTATATCCGCCGCCGCGCGCTGCCCGACCAGGTCGCGGCGGTGAACGCGATCGGCGACGTCGGCTTCGACTTCCCGCGCGAGAAGGAACGGCTCTATCCGCAGCTCACGCTCGCGGCGCACGTCCTCGGCTTCACCGATGCCGAAGGTCACGGCGTTACCGGCATCGAGGGCGCGTTCGACAAGCGGCTGATCGACAAGGCGACGCGCGGCGAGCCGCTGACGCTGTCGATCGACGCGCGCGTCCAGGGTGTGCTCGAAAGCGAGCTTTACAACGCGGTAACGAACCTCGAAGCGATCGGCGGCGCTGGCGTCATTCTGGATGTCCACACCGGCGAGGTGCTGGCGATGACCTCGTTGCCCACCTATAATCCGAACAAGCTCGTCGCCGCCGACGCGCCCGCGCGTCGCAACGCCGTCACCTATAATCTTTACGAGCTCGGGTCGACGTTCAAGCCGCTGTCGATCGGCGCGGCGATCGACGACGGCGTCGTCACCAGCATGGCGCGGCGCTATGACGCCAGCCAGCCACTCGCGATCGCGGGCTTCCGTATCCGAGACAGCCATCCCGGCCGCTGGTACAACGTCCCCGAAACGCTGATCCAGAGCTCGAACATCGCGACCGCGCGCATCGCCGACGAACTCGGGCGCGAAAAGATGGAAAAGCTGTTCCGCAGCCTCGAATTCAACAAGCGGCCGGAGATCGAACTCAAGGAGCGCGCCTTTCCGTTGTGGCCCAAGGAATGGGGCCGCCTGTCGACGATGACGACCGCATACGGCCACGGCATCGCGGTGACGCCGCTGCATCTGGCGAGCGCCTATGCCGCGCTCGTCAATGGCGGCCTCTGGCGCCCCGCCACGCTCGAAAAGCTGGGCGACAAGGCGCCGCCGCCGGGTCGCCGCGTGTTCAAGGCGTCGACCAGCGCGCGGATGCGCCAGCTTCTTCGCCTCATCGTCACCGACGGCACCGGCAAGCAGGCCGACGCGCCGGGTTTCCGGGTGGGGGGCAAAACCGGATCGGCTGAAAAGCCGGGGGTCGGCGGCTATCGTCGTAGCTCGGTCGTCGCGACGTTCGCCGCCGCCTTCCCCATGGACAATCCGCGCTATGTCGTCGTTGCGATGGTCGACGAGCCGAAGGGCAATGCCTATAGCTCGGGCCAGCGCACCGCCGGCTGGACTGCGGCGCCGGTGGTCAAGAAGGTGGTGATGCGCGCGGGGCCGATGTTGGGCGTCTATCCCGACGAAAGCCGCGACGTCGACGTATCCGAACTCATTCCGCTCGTTCGGAGAGACGGGGAAAACGAATAATGCGTCTCTCCGCGCTGCTCGGCGATCATGGCGCGGCAGGCGAGGGTCCGGTGGTAACCGGGCTCGCAATCGACCATCGCAAGGTCGCGCCGGGCACGATCTTCGGCGCCTTCGTCGGCGAGAAATTCAATGGCGAGGACTTTATTCCCGCCGCGATCGCTGCCGGCGCCATTGCGATCGTCGCGCGGCCGGAAGCGAAGGTCGAGGGCGCGGTTCATATCGCCGACGCCAATCCGCGCCGCGCCTTCGCGCATATCGCCGCGCGCTTCTTCCACCGCTTCCCGGCGACCTGCGTGGCGGTGACGGGGACCAACGGCAAGACCTCGACGGTCGAGATGACGCGCCAGCTCTGGCGCATGGCGGGCTTCAACGCCGCGTCGATCGGGACGCTCGGCATCACGACGTCGCAGGACAGCGCCTCGACCGGTCTCACGACCCCCGACATCGTCACCTTCCTGTCGAACATGTCGGGGCTGGCGGCCGAGGGCGTGACGCACGCGGCGTTCGAGGCGTCGAGCCACGGGCTCGACCAGTATCGCACCGAGGGACTGACGGTGAAGGCGGCCGCCTTTACCAACCTCAGCCACGACCATCTCGACTATCATGGGATGATGGAGGCCTATCTGGCCGCCAAGCTCCGCCTCTTTACCGAAGTGGTCGAGCAGGATGGCGCGGCCGTCGTCTGGGCGGACGACGAATATTCGGCGCCGGTGATCGATTCGGTCAGGACACGCGGCGTGCGTCTGTTGACCGTCGGCGCGCATGGCGATGCGCTTCGCCTCGTCTCGCGCGAACCGACCCAACTCGGCCAGTCGCTCGTCATCGCGGCAGGCGACCTCACGCAGAAAGTCAATCTGCCGCTGATCGGCGCCTATCAGGTCGCCAATGCGCTCGTTTCGGCGGGACTCGTCATCGCGACCGGCGGCGATGTCGGCCAGACGCTTTCGAACCTTGCGCGGCTTCAGCCGGTGCGCGGTCGCCTCGAGCGCGCGGCGATCACCAGGGCGGGGGCGCCGGTCTATATCGACTATGCGCACACGCCCGATGCGATCGAAGCGGCGCTCGATGCGCTGCGTCCGCACGCGGGCGGGCGGCTGATCCTGGTCTTCGGCGCCGGCGGCGACCGCGACCAGGCGAAGCGGCCCGAAATGGGCAAAATCGCGGCGGCCAAGGCCGATCTGGCGATCATCACGGACGATAATCCGCGCGGCGAAGACCCCGCTGTCATCCGCGCCGCGATTGCCGAAGGCGCTCCGGGCGCCCGGATCATCGGCGACCGCCGCGCGGCGATCGCCGCCGCGATTGCCGAGGCTCGCGCCAACGACATCGTCTGCATCGCGGGCAAGGGGCACGAGCAGGGCCAGATCGTCGGGTGCGGTGAGGAAATGCGGGTCATTCCGTTCGACGATGTCGCGGTCGCGCGCGAGGAGGCGGCATGACTGCGCTCTGGACCGCACGCGCCATCGCTGCGGCGACCGGTGGAACCGCGACCGCCGACTTCACCGTAAACGGCGTCGCCTTCGACTCGCGCGAGGTGACGAAGGGCGACCTCTTCATCGCGATGAAGGGCGAGGCGACCGACGGTCATAAATTCATCGACAAGGCGATCGCGGCGGGCGCCGCCGGGATCGTCTGCGAAACCGAGATCGACTTTCCGCACGTCCGTGTCGCCGACAGCGTTGCCGCGCTGAATGCACTCGGTATAGCGTCGCGGGCGCGCAGCCATGGCCGCATCATCGGGGTCACCGGATCGGCGGGCAAGACCGGGACGAAAGAGGCGCTGTTCGCCGCGCTCGATCGCTTCCGGCCCGGCAAGGCGCATCGTTCGGTCAAGAGCTACAACAATCATGTCGGCGTGCCCCTCAGCCTGTCGCGGATGCCCTCGACCGCCGATTTCGGCGTGTTCGAAATGGGGATGAACCATGCCGGCGAGCTCGCGGCGCTGACTCGCATGGTGCGCCCGCACGTCGCGATCGTCACCACCATCGCCCCCGCGCACATGGAATTCTTCAGCGGCGAAGAGGCGATCGCCGACGCGAAGGGCGAGATTTTCGAAGGGCTCGAACCCGGCGGCACCGCGATCGTGCCGTTCGACAGCCCGCATTACGCCCGCCTCCGCGCCAAGGCCGAACAGCACGCCGCGCATATCGTCAGCTTCGGGCTGGGCGAGGGCGCCGACGTCCGCGCGGTCGACTGGCTGTCCGACGGGCAGGGCGGCTCGCTCGTCACCGCACAGGTGCAGGATGCGCTCCTCTGCTTCACCATTTCACAAGCGGGGGCGCATTGGGTGTCGAACGCGATGGCGGTGCTTGCGGCGGTGAAGGCGGTCGGCGGCGACCTGCCCGCGGCGGGGCTCGCCTTTGCCGAGATGGGCGGGCTCGCGGGGCGCGGGGCGCGTCATCGGGTGCCGGTTCCAGGCGGCCATATCCTCGTCATCGACGAGAGCTACAACGCCAATCCCGCTTCGATGGCTGCGACGATCGGCCAGTTGGCGACCGAGTCCGGTGAACGGCGGATCGCGATTCTGGGTGCGATGCGCGAGCTTGGGCCGGGCAGCGAGGCCTATCATCAGGGGCTCGCGGCTCCGCTCGTCGCGGCCGGGGTGCAGTTCGCCCTGCTTGTCGGCGAAGAGATGGCGCCGCTCGCCAAAGCGCTTGAGGGGCGTATCGATTTCGAGCATGTGGCCGCGCACTCGGCCGCGACTGGGCGGCTAAAGGACTTGATCCGCCCCGGCGACACGGTGCTGGTCAAGGGGTCGAACAGCGTCGGCCTGTCGCATGTTGTGACGGCGCTGACCAACGGGGATTATTGATGCTGTACTGGCTGGCGGAATGGCTTGGCTTTCCGGGGGTTCTCAATCTCATCCGCTATCTGAGCTTCCGCTCGGGCGCGGCGGTCGCCACGGCGCTGATCATCGGCCTCTGGATCGGGCCGCGCTTCATCCTCATGCTGCGGATGCGGCAGGGGAAGGGGCAGCCGATCCGCGACGACGGCCCGCAGAGCCATCTCGCGAAAAAGGGCACGCCGACGATGGGCGGCCTGATGATCCTGATATCGCTGATGATTTCGGCGCTGCTGTGGATGGACCTGTCGAACCGCTTCGTCTGGGCCTGCATCTTCGTGACCGGCGGTTTCGCGCTCGTCGGCTTTCTCGACGATCTCGACAAGGTCACGAAGGCCAGCCACCGGGGGATTCCGGGGCGCGTGCGCCTGCTGGTCGAGTTTCTGATCGCCGGGGTCGCGGTGGTGCTGATCGTGTCGCGCACCGGCACCGACCTGTATCTGCCTTTCTTCAGCGGCGTGGTGCTCGAACTCGGGCCCTTCTATTATCTCTTCGCGATGGTACTGATCGTCGGTTTCGGCAACGCGGTGAACCTCACCGACGGGCTCGACGGGCTCGCGACGTTCCCGGTGATCATCGCCAGCCTGACCTTCCTCGTCATCGTCTACCTGTCGGGCAACGTGAAGTTCGCTGGCTACCTAGGCATCCCGCACGTCCCCGGCGCGGGTGAGCTTGCGGTGTTCGCCGCCGCGATCATCGGCGCGTGCCTCGCCTTCCTGTGGTTCAACGCGCCGCCCGCGGCGGTGTTCATGGGCGACACCGGCAGCCTCGCGCTTGGCGGCGCGCTCGCGACGATCGCGGTGACCGCGCAGCACGAACTCGTCCTGGTCCTCGTCGGCGGGCTGTTCGTGGTCGAGGCGCTGTCGGTGATCATCCAGGTGTTCTGGTACAAGCGGACGGGCAAGCGCGTCTTCCGCATGGCGCCGATCCACCATCATTTCGAACAACTCGGCTGGCCCGAATCCACCGTGGTCATCCGCTTCTGGATCGTCTCGATCGTCCTCGCGCTCGCGGGGCTCGCGACCTTGAAGCTCCGGTGATCACCTCGCGCGTCTTTGCCGGCCGCCGTTACGCGGTTCTGGGACTGGCGCGCTCGGGGCTGGCGACCGTCGAGGCGCTCGTCGCCAGCGGCGCGGGGGTCACCGCATGGGACGAGCGCGAGGAGGCGCGCGACGATGCAATGGCGCTGGGCGCCGATATCGGCAATCCGCTCGATATCGACCTGATCGGCTTTGCGGGCGTCGTCGTCTCGCCCGGCGTGCCGCTCAACCGTCACCCGATCGCCGCGCACGCGCGCACGGCGCACGTGCCCGTGATCGGCGACATCGAAATCTTCGCAGAGGCGGAGGGCGCCCTGCCGCCGCACAAGGTCGTCGGCATCACCGGCACCAACGGCAAGTCGACCGTAACCGCGCTGGTCACCCATATGCTCGAAAGCGCGGGCGTGCCGACCCTGATGGGCGGCAACATCGGCCTGCCGATCCTCAGCCGCGATCCGCTGCCCGAAGGCGGCGTGTACGTCCTCGAACTGTCGAGCTACCAGATCGACCTGTCGCACAGCCTCGCCTGCGACGTCGCGGTGCTGACGAACCTCAGCCCCGACCATCTCGACCGCTACGACGGCTTTGCGGGCTATGCCGCGTCGAAGGCGCGGCTCTTCAGTCTCCAGCACCGCGATCAGGTCGCAATCGTCGCTACCGACGACGATCCGTCGCGGATGATTGCGGGGCGCATCAATCATCGTCTCCACCGCGTCTCGGCAAAGGATATCGACCCCGTCGATCAGGCGCGCTGGCCCGCGCTGCAGGGGCCGCACAATGCGCAGAACGCCGTCTGCGCGATCGCGGTCTGCCGCGTGCTCGGATTGAACGACGAACAGATCGAGCGGGGGCTCGCGACCTACAAATCGCTCCCGCACCGGATGGAATTGGTCGGCGAAGCCCATGGTGCCCGCTGGTTCAACGACAGCAAGGCGACCAACGCGGCTTCCGCTGCACCGGCGCTGGCGGCTTTCCCGCCGGCGCCGGACCAGCGTCTTCACTGGATTGCCGGGGGGCAGGCCAAGGGCGACGGGCTTTCCGCCTGCCGTCCCTGGTTCGGACACGTCAAGCGCGCCTATCTGATCGGCGAAGCGATGGACGCCTTCGCGGCCGAGATCGGCGACGCGATCCCGGTCGAGCGCTCGGGCGACCTTGCGGCCGCGGTGGGGCAGGCGGCGGCGCTGGTCGCGCCGGGCGACGTGGTGCTGCTCTCGCCCGCCTGCGCCTCGTTCGACCAGTTCAAGGATTATGAGCAGCGGGGGGACATGTTCCGCGACCTTGTACGGGCGCTGGAGCGTGAGTGACGAGATGCGCGGGGGGAGCGAACCGATGGATGCAGCCGAACGACCGGTGATCGCCGCGACGACGCGGACGGCGAAGCGGCGCGGACCGCGCCTCAGCCGCGCCGACCGCACCCCGCTCGGCCTGTGGTTCTGGGAAATCGACCGCGTGCTGCTGCTGCTCGTCTCGATGCTGATTGCGACCGGGCTCGTCGCCGTCGCGGCTGCCTCGCCCGTGGCGGCGCAGAAACTGTCGACCGCGACCGCCAGCCTCGACCCGCTCTATTATTTCTATCGCCAGCTCATGTGGGTCGTCGTCGGCGTCCCGGTGATGCTCGCAGTGTCGATGCTACCCAAAGCGCAGGCACGGCGCTTTGCCATCTATGGCACGATCGTTTTCATGGCGCTGCTGTTCCTCGTGCCGCTGATCGGCACGACGGTGAACGGCGCGCAGCGCTGGCTTGGCAGCGGCATCTTCCGCCTCCAGCCGTCGGAGTTTCTGAAGCCGTTCTTCGCGGTCACGCTCGCGTGGATCCTGTCGCTGCGCCTCCACGACCAGAGCCTGCCCGTTGTCCCCTTGTCCTTCCTGCTCACCGGCGTGATCGGCGTGCTGCTGATGGGCCAGCCCGACCTCGGGCAGACGATCATCTTCATCGGCACCTGGCTGGTGCTCGTGATGGTCGCGGGGCTTTCGATGCGGATCATCGGCGTCCTCGCCGCAAGCGGCCTTGCCGGGATCGTCGTCGCATACTTCACCTATTCGGTCGCGCATCAGCGCATCAACAGCTGGCTGTTCGGCGAGGGCGACAGCTTTCAGGAGGACAAGGCGCACGCGACGATCACCGCCGGCGGGCTCATTGGCTCGGGCCCCGGCGCGGGGCTCGCCAAGTTCAAGCTGCCCGAAGCGCATACCGACTACATCTTCTCGGTGATCGGCGAGGAGTTCGGGATCATCGCGTGCATCGCGATCGCGGTCCTGTTTCTCGCGATCATCGTCCGCGTGCTGGTCCGCCTGCTCGACGAGGAGGACAGCTTCCTGATCCTCGCGGTCGCGGGGCTGATCGCGCAGTTCGGCGGACAGGCAACGATCAATATGGCAGTGAACACGCAGCTGTTCCCGTCGAAGGGCATGACCCTCCCCTTCATCAGCTATGGCGGCTCGTCGTTCATCGCTTTGTCGATCGGTATGGGTTTGCTCTTGTCGCTGACCCGCCGGAACCCCTATGCGGCGCGGGTGTCCCTCACCCGCAACTGGAACAATAAATGACAGCGACCCGCCACTTCCTCCTCGCCGCCGGGGGAACCGGGGGGCATATGCTGCCCGCCTATGCCCTCGCGGGCGAACTGATCGCGCGCGGGCACCGCGTGGCGCTGGTGAGCGACGATCGCGGCCTGAAGATTCCTGGCGCCCCTGCCGATCTCGAAACGCATGTCCTTCCCGCCGGCCGCGTGTCGGGCGGCCCCGTCGGCTGGGTCAAGGCGGCGTTCGCGATCCGCAAGGGGCGCCGCATGGCCATCGACCTGATCGAGGAATTCGACCCGGCGGTCGTCGTCGGCTTCGGCGGCTATCCCTCGCTCCCCAGCCTGCTCGCGGCGGGCGCGACCAGGCGCCCGCGGGTGATCCACGAACAGAATGCCGTGCTCGGCCGCGTCAACCGGTTGATGGCGCCGCGCGTCGACGCAGTCGCGGTTGCCTATCGCAATATCCAGCGCTTTCCGGCGGGGCATGAGCTCAAGAAGCATATCACCGGCAACCCGGTGCGCGACGAAATCGCCCAAATCCGCGACGAGGGCTTCCCGCCGCTTCCCGAGGACGGCATCGTCCGCCTGCTCGTCGTCGGCGGCAGCTTGGGCGCCACGGTGCTGAGCGATGTTGTCCCCGCCGCAATCGCGATGCTGCCGCGCGCGCTGCTCGACCGGCTGCAGGTCGTGCAGCAGTGCCGCGAGGACGATATCGAGGCGGTGCGCGCCAAATATGCCGACCTCGGCGTCGCTGCCGAATGCGCGCCCTATATCAAGGATTTTCCTGAGCGGCTGCGCTGGGCGCATCTGGTGATCGCGCGCGCGGGCGCATCGACCGTCGCCGAACTCGCCTGCGCCGGGCGTCCCGCGATCTTTGTCCCCTATCCGCACGCGATGGACAATCACCAGACCTATAACGTCGTTGATCTGGTCGAGGCAGGCGGGGCGATTTCGTTCCAGCAGCCCGATTTTACCGCGGCAGAGGTTGCGAAGCATATCCAGCGCATGGCGCTCGAACCCGGCGCGCTCGAAGAGGCGGCCGAACGCGCCGCGAGCTGCGGTCTTCCGAATGCGACGCGCGACCTTGCCGATCTTGTCGAGTCGCTCGCCGCACCGCCGATGATGGACGTGATCCGCGTCGGATCGCCTTCGCGTGGCGCTGCCGTTGCGTCCGGCGTCGCCGCGACGCGCGCGGGAGAACGCTGATGCGCGGCGTTGCGACCGATATCGGCATCATCCACTTTATCGGCATCGGCGGCATCGGCATGTCGGGGATCGCCGAGGTGATGCACAATCTTGGCTATCAGGTGCAGGGCAGCGACATCGCCGACTCCTATGTCGTCGAGGGACTTCGGGCGCGCGGGATCAAGGTCGCGATCGGCCACGACGCTTCGAACGTCGACGGCGTCGCGGTCGTCGTCACCTCGACCGCGGTCAAGCGCGGCAATCCCGAGGTCGAGGCGGCGCTCGCGCACCGTATCCCGATCGTCCGCCGCGCCGAAATGCTCGCCGAGCTGATGCGCCTGAAGTCGACCGTCGCGATCGCCGGCACGCACGGCAAGACGACGACGACCAGCCTTGTCGCCGCGCTGCTCGACGCGGGCGGGATCGACCCGACGGTGATCAACGGCGGCATCATCAACAATTATGGTTCGAACGCGCGTCTCGGCGCGTCGGACTGGATGGTGGTCGAAGCCGACGAGAGCGACGGCAGCTTCCTGCGCCTCGACGGCACGATCGCGGTCGTCACCAATATCGATCCCGAACATCTCGACCATTATGGCAGCTTCGACGCGATCAAGGACGCCTTCGTCGAGTTTATCGAGAATGTACCCTTTTACGGGGCGGCGATGCTCTGTCTCGACCATCCCGAGGTGCAGGCGATCATCCCGCGCATCCGCGACCGCCGCATCGTGACCTATGGCTTCTCGGCACAAGCGGACGTGCGCGGCACCAATGTCACGCCCGGTCCCGACGGCAACCGCTTCGACGTCGTCGTCCGCGACCGCGACGGGAACAGCCGCACGATCGAGGGCATCCATTTGCCGATGTCGGGCCGCCACAACGTCCAGAACGCGCTCGCGGCGATTGCGGTGGCGCTGCACATGGGCGTCAGCGACGACAAGATCGTTTCGGGCTTCAACGGCTTTGCGGGGGTCAAGCGCCGCTTTACCAAGGTCGGGGAGATCGCGGTCAAGGATGGCGTCGTCACCGTCATCGACGATTATGCCCACCACCCGGTCGAGATCCGCGCCGTGCTGTCGGCCGCGCGCGAGGGAGCAGGGGCCGGGCGCGTCGTTGGCGTCGTCCAGCCGCACCGCTTCACGCGTCTCCGTGATCATATGGACGATTTCCAGCAGGCGTTTAACGACGCCGATATCGTGTTCGCGCTGCCCGTCTATGCGGCCGGGGAAGCGCCGATCGACGGCGTGTCGTCGGATGCGCTGGTCGCGGGCCTGCGCGACCGCGGTCATCGCCAGGCGAATGTCGTGGCGGATGCCGGGACGCTGGCTGGGAGCATCGCGGATAGCATCAAGGCGGGCGATCTCGGTGCGGGCGATATGATCATCTGCCTTGGCGCGGGTGATATTACGAAGATGGCGGCGGGGCTGGCGAGCGCGGTGGAGGGGCAGAAATGACCCTTTCCTTCACTCGTCATGCTGAACTTGTTTCAGCATCCATGGCCGGTCTTCTCGATCAACGCGGCGCATGTTTCGAGGTCCGGCCATGGACCCTGAAACAAGTTCAGGGTGACGAAGAAAAGAAAGGTCGCGCAATATGAATGCGACCGCCACCCTCCCGGCCGTTCGCGGCAAGCTGACGGCAAAGGCCCCGCTGGCCCCGCTCGTCTGGTTCAAGTCGGGCGGCCCCGCCGACTGGCTGTTCGAGCCGAAGGACGCCGACGATCTCGCCGCCTTCCTCCGCGATCTCGATCCCGCGATCCCGGTGATGGCGCTCGGCCTCGGCTCGAACCTGATCGTCCGCGACGGCGGCTTTCCCGGCGTCGTCGTCCGGCTCGGCAAGGCGTTCGCGAAGGTGGTTGTTGAGGATGGGCAGACGCTAAGCTGCGGCGGCGGCGCTTCTGGCATTCTGGTCTCTTCGACGGCACGGGATGCCGGTGTAGGCGGCCTCGAATTTCTTCGCTCCATTCCGGGCACCGTTGGTGGCTTCGTCCGCATGAACGGCGGTGCTTATGGTCGCGAGGTGAAAGACATTCTGATCAGTTGCGAGGTCGTGCTTCGGTCAGGTCAGCGCAAATTCCTTGCTTTGGAAGACCTCGGCTACACTTATCGCCACAGCGAATTGCCCGAGGGCGCGGTCGTCGTCGGCGCAACCTTCCGTGGCTATCGGGATGAACCCACAGCCATTCAGGCCGAAATGGACCGCATCTCGGCGAGCCGCGAAGCCTCGCAGCCGCTGCGTTCGAAGACCGGCGGCTCGACCTTCAAGAACCCCGACGGGTACAAGGCGTGGCAGCTTGTCGATGAAGCCGGCTGCCGCGGCTTCGCGGTCGGCGGCGCGCAGGTTAGCGAGAAGCACACCAACTTCCTGATCAACACCGGCGACGCGACAAGCGCCGATATCGAGGCGCTCGGCGAGGAAGTCCGCCGCCGGGTGAAGGACAAGAGCGGCATCGATTTGCAATGGGAGATACAGCGCGTGGGTAAGCCCGAATGAGCCGAGGGCCGTGGCATGTCGCCGTCCTGATGGGGGGCTGGTCGGCCGAACGCGAAGTGTCGCTGATGAGCGGCAATGGCGTCGCCGACGCGCTTGAAAGCCGCGGGCACAAGGTCACACGTATCGACATGGATCGCGACGTGGCGCTGCGGCTGGCGGAGGCAAAGCCCGACGTCGTGTTCAACGCGCTTCACGGCGTCCCGGGCGAAGACGGGACGGTGCAGGGCATGCTCGACCTGATGGGCCTCAAATACACCCATAGCGGCCTCGTCACGTCGGTGATCGCGATCGACAAGGAATTGACGAAGCAGGCGCTTGTCCCGCATGGTATCCCGATGCCGACGGGGACGATGGTCGACAGCGAAAGCCTTTATTCGGTCGACCCCTTGCCGCGTCCCTATGTCCTCAAGCCTGTGAACGAAGGCTCGTCGGTCGGGGTCGCGATCGTCAAGGACGACAGCAATTACGGCAACCCGATTGCGCGCGATGCGGTCGGCCCCTGGCAGGAGTTCGACCGGCTGCTCGCCGAGCCCTTCATCAAGGGGCGCGAGCTGACTGTCGCGGTGCTCGGCGACCGGGCGCTCGGCGTGACCGAACTGCGCGTCAAGTCGGGCTTCTACGACTATGACGCCAAATATACCGAGGGACTGACCGAGCATGTCTGCCCCGCCGAAGTCCCGGACGACATCGCGCAGCGGATGAAGGATCTCGCGGTGCAGGCGCACCGCCTGCTCGGTTGCAAGGGCGCGTCGCGCTCCGATTTCCGCTGGGACGACGAACATGGCCTCGCGGGCATCTTCCTGCTCGAGGTCAACACCCAACCCGGCATGACGCCGCTCAGCCTCGTGCCCGAGCAAGCGCGCGCCATCGGCATGGATTATGCCGAACTCGTCGAACGTATCGTGGGGGAAGCCCTGTCATGAGAATGAAGTCATGAGCAGTACGAAGATCAAGCGCGGCAAGGCCGCGCCGCGGCGCCCCGCGCGCACGACGAAGAAGCGGCGCTCGGTCCAGAAGTCCCGCCTCAACGCTGTGATCAATGCGCTGCCCGTATCGCCGCAGCAGCTTCAGCGCGTCGCCAACTGGACGATCGGCCTCGGCCTCGCCGCGCTGATCGTGCTTGTCGCGCACGCGACCGGCGTCACCGCGAAAATTCACGAGGAATATGCCCAGGCGGTCGGCCGGGCGGGCTTCATGGTCAAGAAGGTCGAGGTCGTCGGCGCCGACCGCATCGACCGGCTCAAGGTCTATGACATCGCGCTCGCGCAGAAGGACCGCTCGATGGCGGCGGTCGACCTCGAGGATGTGCGCCACGACCTGATGCAATATGGCTGGATCAAGGACGCGCGCGTGTCGCGCCGTCTGCCCGACACGCTCGTCGTCGACATCGTCGAACGGTCACCCGCCGCGATCTGGCAGCACAACAATCGCCTCTCGCTGATCGACGAAAAGGGCGTCGTGCTCGAACCCGTCAGTGTCGCGACGATGCCCGACCTGCCGCTCGTCATCGGGCCGCGCGCGAACCAGCGCGCGCAGGATCTCGAACGCCTGCTCGCCGAGGCGAGCAGCCTCAAGGAATTGCTCGCCGGGGCGACCTGGGTCGGCAACCGCCGCTGGGATCTGCGTTTCCGCAGCGGTGAGACGCTGTCGCTCCCCGAGGGTGAGGGCGAGGCGAAGGCCGCGCTTGCCAGGTTCGCGCATATGGACGGCGCCAACCGGTTGCTCGGGCGCGGCATATTGCGTTTCGACATGCGTGACCCGTCGCGTTTCGTGCTACGCTTGCCGCACGAAGGGCAGGTGGCGCCGACGAAGCTCGAAGACGCGCGCGATGCGGTCGACGCCGTTGCCGGGGCCAGCTCGGCGGTGAAAGGATAAGCCATGGCGCCGCCGCGCATCGAAAAGATCATCACCGCGCTCGATGTCGGGTCGTGGAAGGTCTGCGCGCTGATCGCGGGACAGACGGCGGACGGTGCGCTCCATGTCCTCGGCACCGGCCAGCGCGAGAGCCGGGGCGTCCAGCGCGGCTATGTCGCCGACATGGAACAGACCGAGCATATCGTGCGCGAGGCGATCGAGCAGGCCGAACGCATTGCAGGGCTGAACATCGACGATGTCTGGGTCAGCTTCTCGGCGGGCAGCCTGCTCAGCGATGTCGCGCCGATCGAGAGCGAGCTTGGCGGCCACCGCATCGAGCAGGAGGATATCGACGACCTGCTCGCCGCGGGACGCGCCGGCATCGACCCCGAGGGACGGATGATTCTGCACGCGCAGCCCGCGCTCTATACGCTCGACGGCCTCACCGGGGTCAAGAACCCGATCGGCCTTCACGCCGACCGGCTCGGCGTCGACATCCATATCATCATGGCCGATGGCGCGCCGGTGCGGAACCTAGAGGCTGCGGTGCGGCAGGCGCATCTCGACGTCAACGCGGTCGTGGCGTCGCCGATCGCCGCAGGGCTCGCCTGCCTGTCGGACGAGGAGCGCGACCTCGGCGTCGCGCTCGTCGAGCTTGGCGCGGCGGTCACCACCGTCTCGCTCTACGCGGGGGGGATGCTGGTCGAAATGGCGTCGCTGCCCTTCGGCGCCAGCGACATCACGGACGATATCGCTTCGGCCTTCGGTATCCGCCGCAGCCAGGCGCAGCGGTTGCAGAGCTTCTATGGCTCGGCCTCGGCCAGTCCGCGCGACAATAACGAGATCATCGAGCTTGACCCTTCCGCGCCCACCGGGTCGGATTCGCCGCGCATCACGCGTGCGCAGCTCGTTGCGGTCATCCGCCAGCGCCTCGACGCGATGATGGGAGACGTCGGGAGGACGCTGAAAGACCTGCATTTTGTCGGCCCGGTTGGCCGCCAGGTCGTGCTCGTCGGTGGCGGCGCCGACCTGAAAGGGATCGCCGATTATACCCAGAGCGCGCTCGGCCGCGCGGCGCGCATCGGCCGGCCGCGCGGTCTGCACGGCCTGCCCGACGCGCATTCGGGCCCCGCTTTCGCGACGCTCGCGGGACTGGTTCTCTACGCCGCGTCGGACCCGGTGGACCTTCGCGACCTGCCGATGATGGCGCAGGATGTGTACCGGCCGAAGAGCACCGGGATCATCAACCGTTTGATGGCCGCTCTCAAGAGCAGTTTTTGATGTCCAGGGGACGAAAAGGTTAATTTTTTGGGTGATTCCGAGGTCACAATAGTGCAATGCAATACCAGAATGCCGGACGGTGGGACTGACGTCCGGATGGGTCGCAAGGTGAGGGAAGCGGCGCAGGTCCGCCGCTGCAGGGAGATTAGTGGATGAGCATCAATATTGGCCCGCCGCAGGTCGATGAACTGAAACCGCGTATCGCGGTTATCGGGGTTGGCGGCGCCGGGGGCAATGCCATCGCCAACATGATCGCCTCGCGCGTCGAGGGCGTCGATTTCGTCGTCGCCAACACCGACGCGCAGGCGCTGAACGCATCGCCGGCCGAACGCCGCATCCAGCTGGGGACGCAGATCACCCAGGGGCTGGGCGCGGGTTCGCGGCCCGAGGTCGGCCGCGCGGCCGCCGAGGAAAGCATCGCGCAGGTCGAAGAGGCGCTGAACGGTGCGCATATGTGCTTCATCGCCGCGGGTATGGGCGGCGGCACCGGCACCGGTGCGGCGCCGGTGATCGCCAAGGCGGCGCGCGACCGCGGCATCCTGACCGTCGGCGTCGTGACCAAGCCCTTCACCTTCGAGGGTAATCGCCGGATGCGCTCGGCCGAGGCCGGTATCGCCGAGTTGCAGGATCATGTCGACACGCTGATCGTCATTCCGAACCAGAACCTCTTCCTCGTCGCCAACCCGAACACGACCTTCAAGGAAGCGTTCACGATGGCCGATGAAGTGCTCCAGCAGGGCGTTCGCGGCATCACCGACCTGATGGTCATGCCGGGCCTCATCAACCTTGACTTCGCCGACGTGCGCAGCGTGATGCGCGAAATGGGCAAGGCGATGATGGGCACCGGCGAGGCCGAAGGCGACGGCCGCGCGCTCGAGGCGGCGCAAAAGGCGATTGCCAACCCGCTGCTCGACGGCGTGTCGATGGCGGGCGCGAAGGGCGTCATCATCTCGATCACCGGCGGCGAGGACATGCGCCTGATGGAGGTCGACGAGGCGGCGAACCACATCCGCGAGCTGGTCGACCCCGATGCGAACATCATCTGGGGCAGCGCCTTCAACGAGGGGCTTGAGGGCAAGATTCGCGTGTCGGTCGTTGCGACCGGCATCGACGGCACCGGCGAGGTCGCAGCCCCCGCGGCGGCGATGACGCGTGGTTTCTCGTTCCAGCCCGCGCGCGCCGCGGCGTCTGCGCCGGTCGCCGAGGAAATGCTCGTCGAACCCGAGGCCGAAGAAACGCCGGTCGAGGCGGCCGCCGGGGAATTCGCCAGCGATCCTGCGCCCGGCTTCTCGCTCGGCGAAGCGCCCGAGGCTCGCGCTGCCGAGGTGGCAGAGGAGGAGCCGATGGAATTGTCGCAGGTCGCGGCGACCTATGACGACACCACCGACGAGCTGGTGCTCAGCGAACCCGAGGCTCCGGCTGGCGATGCCGGCCCGGAATCAACGGCTGCTGCCGAAGAGGCGCCGGCGCGTTCGCTCGGCGGCGGTACGTTGTTCGAACGCATGTCGCGCCTGTCGCGCGGCGGCGGCGCGGCCGAACGGGACGAGGACAAGGACGACGGGGTAGACCTGCCGCGATTCCTCGGTCGCCAGAACAACCAGTAACAGGGCAGCGATCGGCCGCCCGTCAGGGCAAGGCAGGCCGACAAGCGGGATGATCTGACTTGCCCCTGCGGCACAAGACACTGAAGACCGGGCCCCGGCGGACGCGGCGTTTCGCCGCCATGGTCGGGGCCCTTTTGCTTGGCACCTGTATCGCGGCCCCGGTCGCGGCGATGCAGGCGGCGGCGCCCGACGCGGCGACGCGCGCCGCGCTTGAAAAGCGTACCGCGGCGCGGACGATGTTGTCCTCGGCGGTCAGTCGTCTGGCGACCAACGCCAACGACACGTCGGCGCTCCTCGACGCCGGGCGCGCCTCGATCGAGCTCGAGGATTATCGCGCGGCGATCACGTTTCTGACCCGCGCCGAACAGGCGAGTCCGCGCGACGGCGCGATCAAGGCCGCGCTCGGTTCGGCGATGGTCCATATGGAAACGCCGACGCGGGCGCTCGACTATTTCGGTGAAGCCCAGCTTCTCGGCGCCCCCGAGCGGCTATTCCTCGCCGACCGTGGGCTCGCGCGCGACTTGCTGGGGCAACAGGATGCGGCGCAGCGCGATTACCAGCTCGCCCTGTCGCTCGCCCCGAACGAAGAAACCGTCCGCCGCTATGCGCTGTCGCTGGCAATCAGCGGCGAACCCGATCGCGCCATCCAGTTCTTGACGCCGCAGCTCAAGGCGCAGGATCGCGCCGCCTGGCGGCTGCGCGCGATGATCCTCGCGATCAACGGTCGCAACGACGAAGCGACCGAGATCGTCAATGCGACGATGCCCGCCGCCCTTGCGCAGAATATCATTCCCTACCTCGTCAAGCTCGACCGCCTCAACCCCGCGCAGCAGGCGGCGGCGGCGCATTTCGGTCGCTTCCCGAGCGGCCAGCTCGGTCCGCCGCGTAAGCCGGTCCAGATTGCGGCCGCAACGCCGCAGCCCGCTCCCGCGCCGGTGGCGACCGGCAAGCGCAACAAGCCGCCCGCGGCGACGCCCAAAGCTGCCGTGAAACCGACGCCGGCGCCGGCAACCGCTCGTCAGCCAGCTCTTGCGAGCGCCGAGCAGTACCCGCCCGGTTTTTCGCCGACGCCGAAACCGGCGGCCGCTCGCGCGCCGGCTCCCGCCGGTACCGAACAATTACCGCCGGGTTTTTCGCCCACGCCGAAACCGGCTCCCGCCCCTGCGCTTGCCGGTACGCGCCCGGCGGCTGCGGCGATCACGCCGACGCCGGCATCTGGTGCCGCCGCGTCGGGTCCGCCCGAACTGCCGTCGCCATTCCGGCCGACGATCCGGCCGGCGACGTCCGTGCCGCCGGCCGGTCCGGCTGCGGCCCCTGCGTCGCCGCCTGCGAGTTCACTGCCGGCGTCGGCGAGTGCGACGACGCCAACGTCCGTCGACGCCGCGCCGGCCAAGCCTCCGGTCGGCCCGGGATTCTCGATCAACGATCTCGGCAGGTCGGCCGACGCGGCACCCGTTCCCGCTGTAAGCGCGTCGTCCGCGCCCGAGACGGCGGCCGTCATGCCGCCGCCCGCGCCGCCTCCATCCCCCGCGGCAAGCGTCGATCCCGCGCCGCTGGCTTCGCTGGCGGCGATCGCCAGTTCGATCGAGATTCCGACCGAGGAGCTTGCGCAGGCCGACAATGCGATCGGCGCCGACACGCTCGCGAAGCTGCGCGAAGAGAAAAGGCGCGCCGATGCCGCCGAGGCGGCGAAGCGCGAGAAGGACGAGGCCGCGGCGAAGGCAAAGGCGGAAGCCGATGCGAAGGCCAAGGCCGAAGCGGCGGAAAAGAAAGCCAATCCCGCACGCCTCTGGGTCCAGATCGCGACCGGTGCCAATCCGAAGGCGCTGGCGACCGACTTCGGCAAATTCGCGAAGAAGAGCCCCGATCTGTTCAAGGGCAAGGCGGGCGCGACGACCGAATGGGGCAAGACGCGCCGCCTGCTCGTCGGCCCGTTCAAGGACAAGAAGGCCGCGCAGGACTGGCTGGCGAGCTACAAGAAGGCGGGCGGCGACGGCTTCCTCTTCAACAGCGAAGCCGGCCAAGACGTCGATCCGATCAAATGAGCGTTGCCGCCTGCGCCAGCGACCCGGCGCGAAGTCGCGGGCGATGGCATGACGAACCGGGCCGCGTCGTGCGCGGGCCGCGCGATATGTTCCAGCGCGACCGCGACCGCATCATCCATTCGATTGCCTTTCGCCGTTTGCGACACAAGACGCAGGTCTTTATCGCGCCCGACGGCGATCATTATCGCGTGCGCCTGACGCACAGTATCGAGGTCGCGCAGATCGGCCGCGGTATCGCCCGCGCGCTCGGCCTCAACGAAGATCTGACCGAGGCGCTGTGCCTCGCGCATGACATCGGCCATCCGCCCTTCGGCCACGCCGGTGAGGACGCGCTGAAAGCCGCGATGTTCGGCCATGGCGGTTTCGACCACAATGGCCATACGCTGCGCACGCTGGCGCGGCTCGAATGCCCCTATCCGCTGTTCGACGGGATCAACCTGACCTGGGAGACGCTGGAAGGGCTCGCAAAACACAATGGCCCGGTCCGCCATCCGGGCTGGGCACTCGCCGATATCGACGCCGAATTCCCCCTCGACCTTGCCAGCCACGCCAGCCTCGAAGCGCAGATTGCGGCGGTCGCCGACGATATCGCTTATGACAATCATGATATCGACGACGGCCTGCGTGCGGGGTTGCTCGACCTCGACCAGCTGATGGACCAGCCGTTCGTCGCCGCCAATTTCCGCGCCGTCGAAGCACGCTTTCCCGATGCTCCCCGCGACCGGCTCTTGCGCGAACTGGTGCGCGACCAGATCGGCGTCATGGTCAACGACGTCATCGCGGCGACCGAAGCCAATGTGATCGAGGCAGGCGTGGCGTCCGTCGCCGACGTGCGTGATGCTGGTCGCATGCTCGGCGGTTTCTCGCCCGACCTTGCGCGGCAGGAGCGCGACCTCAAGCGTTTCATGTACGCCAATCTCTATCACCACCCCTCGCAGCTCGCGGCTGCCGCCGGCGCGAAACAGGTGATCGTGCGGCTGTTCGAAGCCTATGCCAACGACCCGCGTCTGATGGGCAGTGACTGGTCGTCGCGCCTGCCCGGCGAAGAATGCGCGACAATAAGACATATCGGCGACTATATTGCCGGCATGACCGATCGTTTCGCCATCGACCGCTACGCCGCGATTTTCGGGCGCGACGCGGTGCCCGAGGCACTGGCGCATGTCTGACGTACTGCTCGTCGGTGCGACCGGAATGATCGGTCGTTCGGTGATCGAACAGGCACCCGCGTGCGCGCTCACGATCCTTGCGCGCCGCGAGGTCGAAGAAGGGCTGGGGGGTCATGGCGTCATCGTCGCGCCGTCTGAGGGCTGGAGCGAGCTGATAGCCGCCCGAAAGCCGGCCACGCTGATCTGCTGTCTTGGCACGACGATCCGGCAGGCGGGGTCGCAAGCGGCGTTTCGCGCCGTCGACCACGACCTCGTCCTTGCCGCCGCCGAGGGCGCGCGGCGCGGCGGCGCGCGGCAGATGATTGTCGTCAGTTCGGTCGGTGCGGCGGCGAAGAGCGGCAATTTCTACCTTCGCACCAAGGGCGAGACCGAGCAGGCCCTCCGCGCCCTCGGTTTCGAGAGGCTCGACATTCTCCGCCCCGGCTTGCTCACCGGCAACCGGGCCGGGCCGGCGCGTTTCGGCGAGGGGCTGGCGATGATCGCGGCGCCGCTCACCGACGCGCTCATGCACAGCTCGCTCCGTCGCTATCGCTCGATCCCCGGCGCATTGGTCGCGCGCGCGATCGTCGCGCTGGTCGGCCGGACCGAATCCGGCGCGTATATCCACGAAAACGACGCAATCCGCGCGCTCGCCGATTGACTCCGCAAAAGGCGGGCGCCAAGGCTCGGACGTCCGTCGCATCCCCCTGCAGGGGATTCGACCGGTCGCGCGGGAGAGCGCGGGACAGGGCAACCTGATCCGCCACCGAAGGAGCAACCGCCCCGGAAACTCTCAGGTCAACGGACCGCGCTGGCTGGAACGGACACTCTGGAAAGCGTTCCGGCCGCCTCGACTGGGTGAGGATCGGAACCACCGAAGGGGTAACTCCATCGCCTGATGGAGGAAAACTCTCAGGTTCCCGTGACAGAGGGGGCATGGCGGAAACCGCGGCAACCCGCCGCGCGTTCGCCATGTCAACCGCGGGAGACTGACATGACTGAAACGGATTTTACGGGCGAAGAGGCGGTAGAGACCGCAACCCTGCCGCTCGACGCTTGGCACCGCGCGAAGGGTGGCCGGATGGTCGAGTTCGCCGGCTACTGGATGCCGATTCAGTATGAAGGCATCATGGCCGAGCACCAATGGGTCCGCGAAAACGCCGGCCTGTTCGACGTCAGTCACATGGGCCAGCTCTATTTATCGGGCGAAGGTCTCGACGAGGCGCTCGAGACGATCGTGCCCGGCGATGTGAAGAGCCTGGCGGTCGGTCGGATGCGCTACTCGCTACTCCTCAATGAAGAGGGCGGCATTCTCGACGATCTCATGCTCAGCCGCTGGCCCGAAGGCATCTACATGGTCGTCAATGGCGCGGTGAAGTGGGAGGATATCGGCCACCTTCGCGAAGCTTTGCCCGATGCGATCACGATCAACCATTTCGAGGACCGCGCGCTGCTTGCGCTGCAAGGGCCGAAGGCGTTCGACGCCCTGAAGCGCCATACGACGGGTCAATGGGGTCTCGACGCGCTCGTCTTCATGATGGGCGGGCCGTATCAGATCGGCGGCGTCGATGCGTGGATCAGCCGCTCGGGCTATACCGGCGAGGACGGGTTCGAGATTTCCGTCGATACCGACAAGGTGCAGCACGTTGCCGACCTTCTGTGCGGCGAGCCCGAAGTGAAGCCGATCGGCCTCGGCGCGCGCGACTCGCTCCGCCTCGAAGCCGGGCTGCCGCTCTATGGTCATGACCTCAACGAAGAGATCGATCCGATCGAGGGCGATCTGGCTTTCGCGATCAGCAAGCGCCGCCGCGAGGAAGGCGGCTTCCCCGGCGCGGCGCGCATCCTCGGTCATCTGGAGGGCGGCGCGCCGCGCAAGCGCGTCGGCCTGCTCGTCGATGGCAAGCTGCCCGTCCGCGAGGGCGCGAAGCTGTTCGACGGCAACACCGAAATCGGCGTCGTGACGTCGGGCGGCTTCGCCCCCAGCGTCGGCGCGCCCATCGCCATGGGCTATGTGCCGCGCGACCACGCCGTGCCGGGCACAGCGATCGCCGCCGAGGTTCGCGGCAAGCGCGTGCATTGCACCGTCGCCGCGATGCCCTTCATTCCACACCGCTATGTCCGCAAACAGGGAGGCTGACCGATGCCGCGTTATTACACTGAAGAGCATGAATGGATCGACGTCGACGGCGACGTCGCGACGGTCGGAATCACCGACTTCGCCCAGAGCCAGCTTGGCGACATCGTCTTCGTCGAGGTTCCCGATACCGGCGCGGAATTGAGCGCGGGCGGCGACGCTGCGGTCGTCGAATCGGTGAAGGCGGCAAGCGACGTCTATGCGCCGGTCGACGGCACCGTGACCGAGGGCAATGGCCAGCTCGAGGAAGACCCCGCGCTGGTGAACAGCGACCCCGAGGGCGAGGGCTGGTTCTTCCGCATGACGCTGAGCGACAAGAGCCAGCTCGACGGGTTGATGAACGCCGACGCGTACAAGGCCTTCATCGCCGATCTGTGACGCCATGGTCCCTCCCGCGGAGGAGGGTGGAGGATGTGTGAGTAGCGACGCCGCGCTTGCCGACTGCCGCCTGATGGTGGCGACGCCGATCTATGACGGCGCGCAGGGCAGCTATGTCCGTGCGGCGCTCGATCTTGCGCTGCGCGCGCAGGCGGCGGGCATCGCGGTGCGCTTCGAATTCATCCTCTACCAGCCGGCGATCGGCCGCGCGCGCGACTTGCTCACCGCCATGTTTCTGGCCAGCGATTGCACGCACCTGCTGTTCGTCGACGCGGACATCGATTTTTCGGCCGACGATGTCTTTTCGCTGATCCGCGCGATGGGGGCGAACCCCGACGTGGGGGTGATCGGCGGCGCCTGTCCGCGCCGGATGATCAACTGGCAGAATGTCGCGCGCGCGGTCGAGGCGGGGCTCGCGAAGGACGACCCCGCCGATCTTGCGCGCTATGCGGGCGATTTCGCGCTGCACTTCCTGAATGAAGGGGAGAGCTTCAAGCTCAACGAGCTTGTCGAGCTGTCGCGGCTCGGCACCGCGATGATGCTGATCCGCCGCGCGGTGCTCGAAGCAATGCGCGGCGCGCTGCCCGACCTCGTGTTTCGTCCCGACCCCGGCGAGCGCCAGGCGCATGGGATCGGCGAAACCGAACCGTCCTTCTTCTCCCCGCTCATCGATCCCGAAACCCGCGCCCTGCTGTCGGACGATTATGCCTTTTGCCGCCGCGTTCGCGACGCGGGTTTCCGGATATGGCTCGCCCCCTGGATTCGCACGACCCACACCGGCCCCGCCGTCTTTTCGGGGACGCTTGCCGATACCGCCCGTCTTTTTTCAACAAAACCCGCTTCTTCTCCGGAGTAGTTCATGCGCTATCTGCCTCTCACCAGCGGCGACCGGTCGGCGATGCTCGCCGCCGTCGGCGCCTCGTCGATCGACGACCTGTTCGTCGACGTTCCCGCCGAAGCGCGGCTCGACGGCCCGATCGCCGGCCTGCCGAATCATGCGAGCGAGCTCGCGGTCGAACGCCATATGGCGGCGCTGGCGCGGCAGAATCGCGCGGCGGGCGACGGGCCCTTCTTCCTCGGGGCGGGTGCCTATCGCCACCATGTGCCGTCGAGCGTCGATCATCTGATCCAGCGCGGCGAGTTCCTGACCGCCTACACGCCCTATCAGCCCGAAATCGCGCAGGGCACGCTGCAGATGCTGTTCGAATTCCAGAGCCAGGTCGCGCGCCTGCTCGGCACCGACGTTGCCAATGCGTCGATGTACGACGGCTCGACGGCGTGCTGGGAAGCAATCGTGATGGCGCGGCGCGTCACCAAACGGGGCAAGGCTTTGCTCTCGACCGGCCTTCACCCGCATTACCGCAGCGTCGCGCGGACGATGGCGAAATATACAGGCGACGTGCTCGTCGATGGCGACCCCCGCCTCGAAGCTGGCACCGACTGGGCGGCGCTGGCGCAAGCGATCGACAAGGAAACGAGCTGCGTCGTCGTTCAATATCCCGACATCCTCGGCCGCATCGACGACATGACGGCACTCGCGAGCGCGTGCCAGGCAGCCGGCGCGCTGCTGATCGCGGTCGTCACCGAGCCCGTAGCGCTCGGCGCGATCAAGGCGCCCGGCGAGATGGGGGCGGACATCGTCGTCGGCGAAGGCCAGTCGCTCGGCGTCGGGCTCCAGTTCGGTGGGCCCTATGTCGGCCTCTTCGCGTGCAAGGCGAAATATGTCCGCCAGATGCCCGGCCGCCTCTGCGGCGAGACCGTCGACGCCAATGGCAAGCGCGGCTTCGTGCTGACGCTTTCGACGCGCGAGCAGCATATCCGCCGCGAGAAGGCGACGAGCAATATCTGCACGAACTCGGGGCTTTGTGCGCTGGCGTTCAGCATTCACATGACGCTGCTCGGCGAAGCGGGCTTGCGTCAGCTCGCGGCGATCAATCACGGCCGTGCGAAGCTGGCTGCCGCCGAATTGGCCAAGGTGCCAGGCGTATCGGCGATGAACAGTGCCTTCTTCAACGAATTCACGCTGCTGTTGCCGACGGCAGCGCGGCCGGTCGTCCACCAGCTTGCCGAGAAGGGCGTGCTCGGCGGCGTGTCGCTCGGCCGCCTTTACCCCGACAATGATGGACTGGCTAACGGGCTCGTGGTGGCGGTGACCGAAACCGTGACCGAGGATGATATCGCCGCCTTTGCCGCGGCGCTGAAGGAGGTGCTGGCATGACCGCGCTCAACCGCGCCGGCTGGCGCCCCGAAATGACCGCCGGCGGTGCCGACGATAACGTCACCTTCACCGGCAACCGCGCGCTGATGCTCGAAGAGCCGCTGATCTTCGAGATCGGCTCGAGCGAAACCACGGGCGTCGATTTCGACGAGGAAACCCCTGTCGCCGATCTCGGCAATCTCGCGCGCTCGACGCCCATCGGCCTCCCGGGGCTCAGCGAGTCCGAAACCGTGCGGCACTACACCCGGCTGTCGCGCCAGAATTATGCGATCGACCTTGGCCTGTTCCCGCTCGGCAGCTGCACGATGAAGCACAACCCGCGCCTCAACGAAAAGGTCGCGCGGATGCCGGGCTTCGCCGACGCGCATCCGCTGCAGCCGCAAGAGACGGTGCAGGGCGCCTATGCGGTGATTCACGAACTCGCCGAATGGCTGGTCACGCTCACCGGGATGCACAGCGTCGCGATGTCGCCCAAGGCGGGCGCGCATGGCGAGCTTTGCGGCATCCTCTGCATCAAGGCCGCGCTCGAGGCGCGCGGCGAGGACCGCCGCGTGCTGCTCGTCCCCGAAAGCGCACACGGCACCAATCCCGCGACCGCGGCCTTCGCGGGCTTTTCCGTCGAGGATATTCCGGCGACCGCCGAAGGCCGCGTCGATCTCGCGGCGCTGAAAGCGCGCCTCGGCCCCGATGTCGCGGGCGTGATGGTCACCAACCCCAACACCTGCGGCCTGTTCGAGCGCGATATGCGGGCGATCTCCGACGCGGTCCATGCTGCGGGCGGCTATGTCTATTGCGACGGCGCAAACTTCAACGCGATCGTCGGGCGCGTGCGGCCTGGCGACCTCGGCGTCGATGCGATGCACATCAACCTGCACAAGACCTTCTCGACCCCGCACGGCGGCGGCGGCCCCGGTTCGGGCCCGGTCGTGCTGTCCGAAGCGCTCGCGCCCTTCGCGCCGCTACCCTTCGTCGCAAAGCAGGCCGATGGCGGCTTCCGCCTGATCGAGGAGGAAAACGCGGGAGAGGATCATCCCGAAACCTTCGGCCGCATGACCGCCTTCCATGGCCAGATGGGCATGTTCACCCGCGCGCTGACCTATATCCTCAGCCACGGTGCCGACGGCCTCAAGCAGGTCGCCGAGGATGCGGTGCTCAACGCGAACTATATCCTGCGCAATCTCGAAGACGTGCTGGATGCGCCGTTCGGCTTCTCGGGGCCGTGCATGCACGAGGCGCTGTTCAGCGACAAAGGCCTCGCCGAGGGCTTCTCGACGCTCGACGTCGCCAAGGGGCTGATCGACGAGGGTTATCACCCGATGACGGTCTATTTCCCGCTCGTCGTCCACGGCGCGATGTTGGTCGAACCGACCGAGACCGAGTCGAAGGCGGTGCTAGACCAGTTCATCGGCGCGCTGCGCAGCATCGCGCTGCGCGCGAAGAACGGCGACCCGGCGCTGAAGACCGCCCCGCATTTCGCCCCGCGCGCGCGGCTCGACGAGACGAAGGCCGCGCGTAACCCGGTGCTGGCGTGGAGCGAACCGGCGGCTGCGCCGGGCGTGCCGGTCGCGAGCGAAGTCGGGGGCGGCTGACCGGGGCTTTCCTCCATCGGCGCCCCGCCAAAGGAAGGAATGCCCATGTCGCCTCTTCTGTTCTGGTCGATCCTTGTCGCGGCGGTTCCGGGCGTCGTGCAGAGCGCGGAGCCCGCTGCTGCCGTCGCACCAACCCCGGCAGTGCAGCTCGCCGAGCTGGTCGCAGCCGACAAGGCCTTCGCCGAAAGGGCGCGCGAGCTGCCGTTTCCCGAAGCAATCGGCGCCATACTCGCGCCCGATGCCGTCATGCCGGCGCGCGGTGCAAAGCCGTTCCTGCGCTCGCGCGAGGAGATCGTCGCTTACCTCAAGGCCAACCCCACCGCGGCCAACGCCCGCGCCGAGTGGGTGCCGGTACGCGGCGGGGTTTCGGCCGACGGGAAGCAGGGCTTCACCGCCGGCTATCTGACGATCACCCAGCCCGACGGTACCAAGCAGCCGGGCAAATATATGACCTATTGGGGCCGCACCGCCGACGGTTGGCGAGCGCTAGCCTACAAGCGCGCACCGCGGCCCGAGGGCGAAGTGGACAGCGTTTTCCGCGCCCTCGGCTTGCCCGACGCTGCGGCTTGGCGCGGCACCACGCAGCACGACGCGCTGGATACGCTGCTCGCCGCCGAGCGCGCCTTCGCGGCCAAAGCGCAGCTGATCGGCGTCGGCCCGGCCTTCGCCGAATATGGCCGCGCCGACGCGATCAACATGGGCGCGGGCGCGGGCTATACCGAAAGCGCCGCGGCGATCGCCGCGGGTTTCGATCCCGAGCCGGTGCCGGGACAGTCGATCGACTGGGGCCCCGACTTCGGCATTGTATCGGCGTCGGGCGACCTTGGCGTCAGCTTCGGCCGGATCATCCCGAAGCAGCGCCCGCCCGGACTTGCGGCCTACGCGCCGATCCCGGTATCGCCCTTTTTTACGATCTGGCATCGTGATACGCCGGCCAGTCCGTGGCGTTATATCGCCGAATAGGGAGTATCTATGGCGGGGTCCGATCCGATCGACAGCGAGACCCGCCGCAGCGTCGGAGGTTGCCTTGCCGCCGGCGCGCTGTTCGCGGTCGTTTTCGTCGCGGTGTGGCTTGCCGCGATCACGGTGTACGGCCTCGTCGTCGAACAATGGGAGATGGTGAAGGTCCGCCGCGAGTTCGGCTATGACTGGGCGTTCCTCTATGCCCCGCTGATCGCGTTCGGCCTCGGCACCGCCGCGGCGTTCGTCGCGACCCGGCGTCTGCCTGCGGCGCGTCTGACTCTGCTGATTGTGACCGTTGGTCTGGTTGCGCTGTTCGTGGGCATCCTGCTCTTCGGACTTGGCGGCTTGTTCTAGAAAAAGGGGGACGTGATGAGCTGGAACACCATCTATCTGCTGGCAAACTACTGGGCGTTCGCGGGCTGGGCGTTGCTCGCCTTCGCGCCGCGCAGTCCGCGTATCCTGTCGTTCGTCATGTATGCCGGGGTGTTCCTGCTCTGCCTTCTCTATATCGTCCTGATCACCGGCTTCCTGTTGGGCGGGATCGATCCGGGCGGGCAGGGTAGCGGTGGCGATTTCTCGTCGCTCGCGGGCGTGATGAAATTGTTCGACACGCCCGGCGGCACGACGATGGGGTGGGTGCATTATCTCGCCTTCGACCTCTTCACCGGCATGTGGATCGCGCGCGATGCCGATGCCAAGGGCTTCGGCCGCATCGCGCAATTTCCGTTCCTGTTCCTGACCCTGATGGTCGGGCCGGTCGGCCTGTTCCTGTGGCTGATCGTGCGCGAGCGCCGCGCGCGGGCGCAGGCGAAGGCGTGACATCGGCGCCCTGGACACTGGGCGACGGCGGGAACGAAGCCAAGCGCCACGCGCCCGCGACGCTGCGCAACCGGGACGCCATCGTGGCGGTGCTGGCCGATTGGCTGCCGCCCGCTGGCACCGTGCTGGAGGTCGCGAGCGGGTCGGGCGAGCATATCGTCCATTTCGCCGCCGCCTTTCCGCATCTGGACTGGCAGCCGAGCGATCCCGATCCCGACGCCCTGACGTCGATAGCGGCCTGGAGCGCCGAGGCCGGGCTGGCCAACCTCGCCCCGCCGCTGATGCTCGACGCGGCTTCGCCCGATTGGCCGCCGGCGAGCGCCGATGCGCTGCTGTGCATCAACATGGTCCACATCAGCCCCTGGGCCGCAACGCCCGGCCTGTTCGCGGGCGCTGCGCGGCTGCTTCCTGCCGGGGCGTCGTTGATCCTCTATGGTCCCTATGTCGAGGCCGATGTCCCTACGGCCGAGAGCAACCTTGCGTTCGACGCCAGCCTCCGCGCCCGTAATCCCGAATGGGGCCTGCGCGACACCGCCGATGTCAAGGCAGCGGCCACCGCAGCCGGCTTTGCGCTCACCGAACGCCGCGCGATGCCTGCCAACAATCTGATGCTGCTGTTCCGCTACGGCTGACTGGCCGCCGTGGCGGGTCGGTCAATCGCGGCTTTACGTCGCCGCCCGAGCCGTTAGCCTCTTCGAAACCGCGCAAAACGACGCGATTCGATGGAGAGAGATGGATGGCCCGCGATGTTTCGGAGCTTTTTACCTTCGACGAATTCCTGACCCATTGGGCCGAGGACCGGCCCGACCGGCTGGCGATGCGCGAGGAGGACCGGCTTTTCACCTATGCCGAGGTCGAGGAGCGGACCGCGCGGGTCGCCACCGCCCTGCTCGCCGCCGGCCTGCAAAAGGGCGACCGCGTCGCGTGGATCGGCAAGAACAGCGACCTCTATTTCACCCTCTTTTACGGCGCGGCGCGCGCGGGGATCGTGATGGCCCCGATCGGCTGGCGCCTGTCGCCCACCGAATGGGCTTATGTCGTCAACGACACCAAGGCGAAGATCGTCTTTACGGGGCCGGGGTTCGAGGCGGTGCCCGACCAGCTTGCCGGCAAACTCGAGCACGCCCCGCGGATCATCGGCGCCGCCGAGGCGCGCGCGTTGATCGCGAACACCGCCCGCGCGCCGTTCACCCCCTCGCGGCAGGACGATGCGGTGCTTCAGCTCTATACCTCGGGCACCACCGGCAATCCCAAGGGTGCGGTGCTGTCGAACCGCAACCTCTTCGCGCTGCGCAAACATTCGAACGAAGCCGACATGCCCTACACCAAGTGGGAGGATGACGAGGCCGTGCTCGTCGCGATGCCCTGCGCGCACATCGGCGGCACCGGGCTCGGCATCATGGCGCTCGCTGCGGGGCTTCCAGGCATCATCCTCGCCGAATTCAACCCCGACGGGGTGTTCGACGCGGTCGAGCATCATGGCGTCACGCGCTTCTTCATCGTGCCCGCAGCGCTGCAGATGCTGCTGATGCATCCGCGCTGCGCGAGCGTCGACTACCGCCGCCTCAAATATATCCTCTATGGCGCGGCGCCGATCCCGCTCGAGCTTCTGCGCCAGTGCATCAAGATGTTCGGCGCCGACTTCATCCAGGCCTATGGCATGACCGAAACCACTGGCACGATCTGCATGTTGCCGCCCGAGGATCATGATCCGGAGGGCAACGCGCGGATGCGCTCGGCGGGCAAGGCGCTGCCCGGCGTCGAGATCCGCATCCTCGGTCCCGACGGCCAGAGCGTCCCGACCGGCGAGGTGGGCGAGGTCGTCACCCGCTCGTCGAACAATATGATCGGTTACTGGAACCTGCCCGAGGCGACCGCGAAGACGATGACCGCCGACGGCTGGATCCACACCGGCGACGCCGGCTATCTCGACGAAGACGGCTATCTCTTCATCCACGACCGGATGAAGGACATGATCATCTCGGGCGGCGAGAATGTCTATCCGGCCGAGGTCGAGAGCGCGATATTCGGCCATCCCGCGGTGCAGGAGGTCGCGGTGATCGGCATTCCCGACCAGAAATGGGGCGAGACGGTGAAGGCGGTCGTCGTGCCCAAACCGGGCATGAGCGTCGAGGAAGCCGACATCATCGCCTGGGCGCGCGAACGCATCGCCGCGTTCAAGGCGCCGCGCAGCGTCGACGTGATCGAAGCGCTGCCCCGCAACGCCAGCGGCAAGATCCTCCGCAAGGACCTGCGCGCGCCCTATTGGGCGGGTTATGAGCGGATGGTGAATTGAAGGGGGGGTAGCACCGATTGCGGACGTAATATCCTCCCTGTCGCGCAGCGATGGTGAGGTGGCAGCCCGCAGGGCTGACGGAGGGGCCATGGCGCTGCCGTCGCGGCCCCTCCACCACCGCTTCGCGGCGGTCTCCCTCCCCACTGGGAGCTTCATCAACGCCCGCTTCCCACCCGTCCTAGCCTTCGCTGCCGATCTGGATGAAATGACAGCTACCGACCGGAAGCTGCCCTAACCATCATCGTCACCCCGGACTTGATCCGGGGTCCATGACTTCAGCGCTGCGGTGGATCCCGGATCGAGTCCGGGATGACGAATGACGGGAAACGACCGGTTGCTGACATTCCTTTTCTCGTCACCCTGAACTTGTTTCAGGGTCCATGGTCTGCCGTTTGATCAACCGCCGCGTGGGACGAGAGGGCCGGCCATAGATGCTGAAACAAGTTCAGCATGACGAGGTTTAAGGGCAGCTTCCCACCCCAAAAAGCGGACGTTACCGCTAGCCCTTCTGCCGTTCGCGCGCGCGCTTGAACCCGTCGCGCGCCATACAGCGCTCCAACCACGCCGTCGTCGCGTCGCCCAGCACATCGTCGGCGCCCAGCGTCGTCGCCAGAAAGGCGGCATAGCCGGTCACGATATCGGCGATGGTGAAGCGCCCCGCGACGAGCCATTCGCGGCCGTCGGCAAGCGCCGCCTCGATGCTCTTCGCGCGGCCGCCGAAGAAGGCTTTGTAATCCTCGACTGCTTGGCGCAGCCGGCGTTCCTCGGGCTCGACGCGTGTGTAACGGATCATGATCGCGAGCGGAAAGGTTAGCGTCGCGTCGCTGCGGTGCAGCCAGTTGCGCGCATCCCAATAATCGGCCTCGTCGCGGCGCACATCGAGTGGCGTGCCCTCGGCGATGCGCTCGCAGATTGCGGCCGATTCGGTCATCAGCCGCCCGTCCTCGACCCAGCCGGGGATCGTCATCAGCGGGTTGACCGCGCGGTAGTCGGGCTCGAACGCGCGCGGGGGGAATTTGAGGAGGCGGAGGTCGACCTCGATGCCGGTCTCCTCGACCGCCCACAGGCAGCGCAGCGAACGCGCATCGGCGCAGTGATAGAGAATGGGTAGCGTCATGCAGCGACTTCCTTCGGGCGGTCGATGTGGCGGCGATGCTCGCGCCAGGCGATGAACAGCCCGCTCGCGACGATCAGCGGCGCACCGACCCAGGTCGTGTCGGCGGGCAAGGTGCCGAAGAACCACCAGCCGCACGCGATCGACCAGAGCAGCGCCGAATAATCCATCGGGATGACGACCGCGACTGGCGCAAGTCGCAGGGCGCCGGTCAGCGACAGCTGCACCACCGCGCCCGAAAAGCCGAGCCCGACAAGCAGCAGCCATTCGTGCGCGCTGTGCGGCGTATAGACGAAGGGCAGGGCGATCCCGAGCGGGATCATCGAGAGCAGACTGAACCAGAAGACGATCGTCGCCGCGGGCTCGGTGCGGCCGAGGTCGCGCACGGCAATGGTGATCAGCGCAGTCATCACCGCGCCCGCGAGCGCGATCAAGGTTCCCATGCCATGCGCGCCGCCGAAGCCGCCCGCGAAGCTCGCGCCGGGGTTGAGCACGACAAGGACGCCGACGAAGCCGACGATCACCGCGCTCCAGCGCTGCCAGCCGGTTTGCTCGCCGAGCAGGATGGCGGCAAAGATCACCGCGAAGATCGGCACCGACAGGTTGATCGTCGTCGCCTCGGCCATCGGCAGGAAGATCATGCCGCCGAAGTTGCACGCCATGCCGGTGAGCCCCATCATCGCGCGCCGCGCGTGCGCGCCGATGCGCTCCGTCTTCAGCGAGGCGAAGCCGCCGGTCGTTGCGCGAATCCAGACGAGCAGGACGGGCAGGACCAGCGCCTGCCGCCAGAACAGACTCTCGGCAAGGTGAATGCCCGCCTGATCGATATATTTGACGAGTACGAACATGAACGACAGGCTTGCCATCGCGAGCAGGCGCAAGGCTATGCCGCCCAGATAATGCTGCGGCGGGCCGGAAGAGGAAGCAGCGGTCATGCGACTTTGCGCATATCAGCCAAGCCTGGATGCGCAACCCGTCATACCCCTTGCTACCGTCCTGCAATCGGGCTAGGGGCGCACTCCGGCCTAGGGGTATAGCTCAGCTGGTAGAGCATCGGTCTCCAAAACCGAGGGTCGCGGGTTCGAATCCTGCTGCCCCTGCCAGGCCGGGGTCCCAGGGGGACCCAGAAGGGACCAACGTGTCCCGGAAAATTCAATAAAGACACTGGTTGCAGTGAGCGGGTCGTCCCATGACGTCCCACTTGGTTCCTCTTGCAGCCCAGACCGATTGTTGTCGGGTTGTGGGTATCCAATGCTCGATTGTTGGTACGCCAACGCGCGCGCTACCATGACCATCGCCCTTCGCTTATGTTTTCCCTGGCTGGCGACCGATGTTCCGAATGAATTGGAGGCCGATTTGCCCGGGCCGTTCATGCGGCGAGGCGAAGGCGACGGGCGGACGGGCAAGGCAACCAGACTTCGCGTGCGACGTTATCTGGCGATGGAATGCGATGCCGACGAACCGACCGAGCGGCCCGACGGAGTGGGCGAGCCGATTGTCCATCGCGGGCTTTGGCAGCGCCACGCGAGCCCGATTGCCTTGCTGATGCTCGGGACGGTCCTCGCGCTGGCCTTCGCAGGTTTCGCCGGCGGTCAGCCAAGCCCGCGCAACGAGAGCGACTTCGGCGGCGCTGCGCTCAGCATCAAGACGCCGACGATCATCCGCAATGGCGAATTCTTCGAGACCGATATCATTGTTCGTGCCGCCGCGCCGATCGACGAAGCGGTGCTCGCAGTCGACGCAGGGCTATGGCGCGACATGACGATCAACACCATGATTCCAGCGCCCGCCGACGAAGAATTCAGGGATCACTCATTCCGGTTCTCCTACGGTCCTCTCAAGGCGGGCGAGGCGCTCCGCGTCAAGATCGACGGCCAGATCAATCCGCCCTTGTTCGCCGGGACGCGCGGCGGCATCGCCATCTACGACGGCAAACGGCTTATCGGACGCCAGCCGCTCCGCATCAAGGTTTTGCCCTGATGGACATCGTCCTGCGCGCGACGGCGATGTTCGCCTTCCTGTACATCCTCATCCGGTTGCTCGGGAAACGGGAACTCGGCCAGATGACGCCGTTCGAACTGGTTCTCCTCATCGTGATGGGCGACCTCATTCAGCAGGGCGTGACCCACAATGATTTCAGCCTTACCGGCGGCCTGCTTGCCATTTCTACCTTTGCTTTCTGGGCGCTCGTGCTCAGCTGGACGACTTATCTTTTTCCGAAGGCCAAGGATCTGCTCGACGGCACGCCGCGGGTGATCGTTCGCGATGGCGAGTTGATCGAGGAAAATATGCGCCGCGACCGGCTCACGCGCGACGAAGTCCTCTCCGAGATGCGGCTCGCCGGCATCGGTCGCCTGTCGGAGGTGGCATGGGCGATCCTCGAACCACAGGGTAAGATCAGCTTCATCGCCATGGACGACGGGCCGACGCCGCAACAGGATCGCGCCGAGCCGGTGTGAGTGTGAAGCGTGCGGCACGGCGGAAACGTCGGCCCGGCTTTCCCGTTCTGGAAGAGATTGGGGGCGGGCAGCGTTGGACGGAAGCCGGAATGGAACGCCCGGCCCCGACGCCACCCATGTTTTCGCCAAGGGTCATCGCGCCGTCGGCAAGTGGAACGCCAATTGGTCTTGAGCATTTTCTTGGAGGAAAGTGAGAAAAGGTCATGGCTGCACGCGCCTATTGGAAGGGACAGATCCGCCTCGCTCTCGTGTCGATCCCCGTCGAAATCTATTCCGCGACCAAATCGGGCGCCGCGGTCAGTTTCCGCCAGATTCACGAACCGAGCGGCAAGCCGGTCAAATATGAAAAGACCGTCCCGGGCATTGGCGCGGTCGATCATGACGACATCGTCAAGGGCTTCGAACTGTCGAAGGGCAATTATGTCCTGCTCGACGATGAGGAGATCGAGGCGGTCAAGCTGGAGAGCAAGCGCACGCTCGAGCTGGTCCAGTTCGTCGACGCCGGCGACATCGACGTCCTCTATTATGCCAAGCCCTATTATGTCGTCCCCGCCGACGAACTGGCCGAAGAAGCCTATATCGTGCTCCGCGAAGCGCTCCGCCGCACGAAAAAGGTCGGGCTCGGCCAGCTTTCACTGCGCGGGCAGGAACAGCTGGTCGCGCTCCGTCCCTGCGGCAAGGGCCTCGTGCTTGAGGCGCTGCGCTATGCCGACGAAGTCAACAAGGCGGCCAATTATTTCCGCGACGTCGGCAACGCCAAACCCGACGCCGACTTGCTCGACCTCGCCGAAACGCTGATCGAAAAGAAAAGCGGCGCGTTCGACGCCGGCGACTTTCGCAACCATTATGTCGATGCGATCGAGCGGCTCGTCGCCAAAAAGGCGAAAGCAAAAGGCAAGCGTGTGCTCGAGGATGTCGAGGAGCCTGCCGATACCGGCCGCGGGTCGAACGTCATCGATCTGATGGCGGCGCTGAAAGCCTCGGTCGACGGGAAGAAAAAACCGCCCGCCGCCGCGGCGAAAAAGCCCGCCGCCAAAAAGGCGCCCGCGAAAAAGACAGCCGCACGGAAGCGCGCCTGATGCTGCTCAACGACGCGCTCTGGTGGGACGCGCTCAGCCGCGAGGTGCTGCTGCGCCTCGGCGTTGCGACGCTCGCCGGCCTGCTGCTGGGACTCGACCGCGAGCTAAAGGGCTATGACGCCGGGCTGCGCACGCACGGACTGGTCGCGCTCAGCGCATCCTTGATGACCGTCGTCGCGATCGCGCTTTATCACCAGCTGGGCGGCGCCGGATCGTCGATCGACCCGCTGCGCGTGATCGAAGGCATGGCAGCGGCGATCGGCATCATCGCCGCGGGGCTGATCATCGTCAAAGGGGGCGAGGTCCGCAATCTCACCACCGCGGCGCACATCTGGCTGACCGCAGCGATCGGCATTGCCAGCGGCGCGGGCTATTTCGCGCTGGTCATTATCGCGGCGGGGCTGGCGCTGGTCCTCCTCGTCCTGCTTCGTTTCGTCGAGCGCCGCCTGCCTGGGCCGGAAGACAGCGATGCCCAGCCGCGCTGACCCCCTCGCCCAATATAACGCCAAGCGCGACTTCAAGCTGACCCCCGAACCCGCGGGCAAGGTCGAAAAGGGCGCGACGACCGGCGGCGGACGCTTCATCGTCCAGAAGCACGACGCGACGCGGCTTCACTACGACTTCCGGCTCGAGGTCGACGGCGTGCTCAAAAGCTGGGCGGTGACCAAAGGACCGAGCGCCGACCCCGCCGACAAGCGGCTCGCGGTGCGCACCGAGGACCATCCGATGAGCTACGCCGACTTCGAGGGCGTGATCCCCAAGGGCGAATATGGCGGCGGCAGCGTGATGCTGTGGGATCGCGGGACGTGGAAGCCCGTTGCGGGCAAGAGCGCGAAGGACATCGACAAGGGCCATCTCCACTTCACCCTCGACGGCGCGCGGATGAAGGGCGAATGGCTGCTCGTCCGCATGAAACCCCGCGCGGGCGAAAAGCGCGAAAACTGGCTGCTCCGCAAGGTCGACGACGCTTATGCCGGGGGTTCCGACGATCTGGTCGGCCGGCATTTGACCAGCATCCTGACCGAGCGGACGATGGCCGAGATCGCAGGCGACGAAGGCGGCAAACAATCGCTGAAGGGCGTGAAGGGCGCCGCCTTCACGAAGAAGATGGCCGCCGCCGCCGCGCACAACAGGCAGGCCGCGAAGCCAAAAGCCAAAGGCAAGCCGCCCAAATTTCGCCCGCTCCAGCTCGCGACGCTCGTCGATGCGGTGCCCGCCGGCAATGGCTGGTTCCACGAGATCAAATATGACGGCTACCGTGCCGAGGTCGCCGCCGCGGGCGACGATGTGCGCGTCTATACGCGCAGCGGCCTCGACTGGACCGACAAATTCGCTCCGCTCGCCCGCCACATCGCCGCGCTCGATCTGCCGCCCTGCCTGATCGACGGCGAGATCGTCGCCTATGGCAAGGACGGCAATCCCGACTTTTTTGCGCTCCAGGCGGTGCTGAAGCGCGGCCATGGCGCGCAGGACGACGGCACCGACCTCCATTTCTTCGCCTTCGACCTCATCGAACTCGGCGGCAAATCGCTGACGAAGCTCGGCAATCTCGAACGCAAGGAGCGGCTCGAAGCGCTTCTGCGCGATGCCGCACCGCCGATCGCGGTCGCCGACCATGTCATCGGCGCGGGCGAGCAGCTTTACGCCGCGATGTGCGGCGCGGGGCAGGAAGGCATCATCTCGAAACGCGCCGACGCCGCCTACACCGGCCGCCGCAGCCGCAATTGGGTCAAGGTCAAATGCACCCGTCGCCAGGAATTTATCATCGTCGGCTGGAACCCCTCCTCGGCAAAGGGCCGCCCCTTCGCCTCGCTCCTCCTCGCGCAGCGCGAGAAGGGCGAACTCGTGTACAAGGGCAATGTCGGCACAGGCTTCGATACCGAGACGATGGCCGATCTTGCGAAGCGTTTCGCGCAGCTCGAACGCAAGACCGCCCCGCTCGAGGTCGACGCCGCCACCGCGCGCAAAGCGCACTGGCTCCGCCCCGATCTCGTCGCCGAAATCGCCTTCGCCGAATTCACCGCGAGCGGATCGGTCCGCCACGCAAGCTTCCTCGGCCTGCGCAGCGACAAGGAGGCAAAGGATGTGACCCCCGAGAAGAAACAGCCCGCGCCGGCACCCGCCAGCGACGTCACGATCAGCAGCCGCGACCGCGTGATCTTTCCCGAAGCCAAAGCCACCAAGGGCGACCTTGCCGATTATTATGCCGCCATCGCCCCGCTGATGCTCCCGCACATGGCGCGCCGCCCGCTCAGCCTCGTCCGCTGTCCGCAAGGGCGCGCCAAGAAATGCTTTTTCCAGAAACATGATTCGGGCAGCTTCGGCGCGCATGTCCACCATGTCCCGATCCGCGAGAAGGACGGCGGGTACGAAGATTATCTCTATGTCGATGACGCCGACGGCATCCTCGCCTGCGTCCAGATGGGAACGATTGAATTTCACGGCTGGTCGAGCCATGTCGACGCCATCGAACGGCCCGACCGCCTGATTTTCGACCTTGACCCCGACGAAGGGCTGGGTTTCGCCGAGGTCAAAAAAGCAGCGCTCGAAATCCGCCGCCAGCTCGCCGACATCGGCCTCGTCAGCTTTGCGATGCTGTCGGGCGGCAAGGGCGTGCACGTCGTCGTGCCGGTCGATCCCGGCCATAGTTGGGAAACGCACAAGGATTTTGCCAAACGCTTCGCAGAGGCGTTGAGCCTCGCCGAGCCCGACCGCTATGTCGCGACGATGAGCAAGGCGAAGCGCAAGGGCAAGATCTTCATCGACTGGCTGCGCAACCAGCGCGGCAGCACCGCGATCGTGCCTTGGTCCGTCCGCGCTCGCGAGCAGGCGCCGGTGGCCGTACCGGTCAGCTGGGCTTCTCTTCCCGAAGTCGGGAAAGCAAGTGCGTGGACGATCAGGGATGCAGAAGAATTGCTTCAGCGCGCCGCTGCTCCCGACCTCAAGGGGTGGGGATTCGTAAGTCAGTCTTTGCCATCAATTTAAGATCCAGACTATCTGGCGAACCGCAGCTTCGGATGCATTGTTGCGGAGAGCGGGCGGGCCTGCAGGCAGTGATATAAGGCGCGGCGACGTCGTCGATCGACGTTGCGTCGAAGCCGCGCTCGGCGAATAGCTCGGCCGCGACAGTGGCAATCTGACGCTGCCTGTCGTCGCTCTTCGCGCTCATCGACAATCCTGTCGAAAACGGGCCGCGCGGGGCGCGTCGGCCACCGGGCATTGGCGATGGGAACAGGGGGAAGGCGAGCGAGGGGGCAGAGGGGCGGCGCCACACCTCGCTCGCCGGCACCGGCCTATTGGGTAGGCAGTGCCTTGGTCATGTCGCGGAGCAGCCGGGTGAGCTTTGCCTCGGTCACGTCCTTACCGGTGACGCGCTTTTTCGACGTGGCGCGCCACGCCAGCCGACCCGTGTCGGCGTCGATCAGATCCAGCACGAGCGTGCCCTGCGTATGCTGGCTCGCGTCGAGCCGGTAGTCGCCGCCCGTCGGGCAGAAGGGAAGGCCGCAACCCACGCCGTCGGCCTCTCTTTGTTTGGTCGTCAAAAGCCGACCGACGCAACCGGCCAGACGCGGACGTCATAGTTCGGTTACGGGCTTAGAGCAGCGGGGCAGTTGCGACACACTTGGAAAGAGTCGCTCCAACCTTTGGGCCTCGTCGGAGCCGCCGTTTTCTTTTCGGCGACGGTTCGTGCTAGATCGACGGTAGGATGGTTCATCCTATTGACGGATATCTTTCCGAGAACCCCTTTACGCAACGGGACCGACGTTCCATGGGCGACGAAATCGAACTGAAACTTGACTTGTCCTCTGCCGACGCGGATCGAATCGTCGCGTCAAAGCTGTTCGGTGACAAGGGCAGGGTCGTAGAACAGGTTTCGACCTATTTCGATACCGATGAAAATGCGCTTGCCAAGGCCGGCTTTTCACTTCGCATTCGGCGCACCGGCAATACGCGCGTTCAGACGATCAAAGCCGGTGGAGGAACTTCGGCCGGACTCTTTGCCCGCACCGAATGGGAGCGTGCGGTGGACGATGACGCCCCCGTGCTCGACTATGCGACCCCGCTGCCGGCCCTCATCGGCGACAACGCCGACAAGGTTATGCCTCGTTTCATCGTGAAGGTCGAGCGGTGCAAATGGCTTGTCGAAGAGGACGGGACGACAATCGAGGTCGTTCTCGACCGCGGCGATGTCAGGGCAGGCGACCGGTCTGACCCCGTCTGCGAGATCGAGCTCGAGCTGAAGTTGGGTGACTCGGCGGCGCTTTTCGGTCTTGCGCGCACGATCGAAGCCATCGTTCCGATGCGCCTCGGCGTTCTGACCAAATCGGAACGTGGTTACCGGCTAGCAGAGCCCGATCGGGCGAGCGTCAAGGCCGAGCCTATTTTGCTGGGAGCCGATATAAGCACCGCCGAGGCGTTCAAGCGGATCGTTCGATCAGGCATTCGCCACTTCCGGCTCAATGAAGACCTGCTCCTTTCGAGCCGCAGCGCCGACGCGCTGCACCAGGCGCGTGTAGCAATCCGCCGGATGCGCTCGGCCTTTTCGGTTTTCAAACCGATGACCGGGGGCGATGGCGCGGGCCTGCGCGGGGAGCTCAAATGGCTCGCCGCCAGCTTTGGGGAGGCCCGCGACCTCGACGTGCTTCTCCAACGGGCGCCGTCGGAAGCCTTGCGCGATTGCATCGCCGCCGCTCGCGAGAAATCCTATGACCATTTGATCGAGACGCTGGCGGATCGCCGGGCCCGCATCGTGATGTTGAACGTCGCGCACTGGCTGGAAGAGGGCCGCTGGGCTGACGGCAAGGGCGGAGAGGTCGATGGAAACGATCCGGCTCGCGCCCTTGCTGAAAACGAGCTCGCGCGCCTCCGGCGCAAAGTCAAACACCGGGGTAGGGGGCTTGCATCCGCCACCGACGAGACACGTCACCAGCTCCGCAAGGATGCAAAAAAGCTACGCTATGCGAGTGAGTTTTTCGCTTCCCTGTTCGATCGAAAACGCGAGCAGCGGAGGCACGGGCGTTTTGTCGCGGCGCTAGAAGGGCTGCAGGATTGTCTTGGCAAGCTTAACGACCTCGCTGCTGCCCCGGTCCTGCTGAATAAACTTGGAATCTCCGATCAAGATGGAGCAACTGCGCTTCTTTCCAGTGAAATGGACAAGAAGGAAATGCTCGAGCGCGCGGAACGTGCGTATGGCGAGCTGTTCGACACCAAACGCTTTTGGTGATCGCGCCGATTGCTCTGCCCTGGGTGGCTGGGCCCACGCACCAAATGTGCAAAGACAATGGCAGCTCTTGTCGCTTCGGCGCCAAGATCTGACTGGCCGCCCATGGCCAATTTTGACCAGAGTCCGCCCCTGTTGAATATCCCGTTTCGGCCAGAAACAGATGGTCGCTCATCGGTTTTTTTCGGCAACACCGCGGTGCCGGACCGGGCCGCGGCGGAGAGACGGCAACCGGGAACAACGTGCCGCCTCTGATGGCAGGCGCCGGGCGCTCATGCGTGCCAGGCGCGGACAAACGCCTCGGCGTGCGCGACCAGCAGCGTATCGAGGTCGAGCGGGCGCACCGCGGCGCCGCCGAGCGGGCGCTGGTGCAGCACCGCGACGATGATCGGCGCGGCCAGCTGGACGGCAGCGAGGCGTGTTTCTCCCGCCCGCATCTCGCCAGCGCGCACATGATGCTCGAGCCGGGCTTCGACTGCCTGCAACATCGGTTCGAGCAAATTGCCGATGAAAGCCGGGCCAAGGACCGGATGGCCAAGGCCTTCGGCAAGCCCCGCGGCGATCATCCGGTCGAGGTCGGCGTTCACGAGCCCGGTCGCGAGATGCGCCACCGCGTCGCGAACCGAAATATCGAACGCGCCGCTCGGCTCGGCCATGATCGCCATCGGCGTCGCCCCATGCGCGCGTTCGTCTTCCATGACCGCGCGGATGATATCCTCACGCCGTCCGAAGTGATGCGTCAGCGACGACAGGCTGACGCCTGCGGCCGCCGCGAGGTCGCGCCAGGACGGTGGCCCTTCGCTGCGGCTGCGCAGGCGCGCGCGCATCTTCGCCAGCAGTTCGGCGCGCCGCTCGGCAGTCGAGCGGTTAGGGGTTCCCGAATGGCGTGCCATGTATCACTTGAACCAATCTATAATCTCGTGCATTGTATCATTCGATCCATCCTAACACCGGGCCGCGTGAGGCTCCACGGAAAACGGGACTATCGAAATGCGGCGCTTCCCATGACCGACGATATGCTTCTCCGCCTCGCGTACGGCGCCAACATCCTGATCCTCCTGCCGGTCGTCACCGCGCTCCTGTGGTCGGGCACGGCGGCGGTGTTCGGCCCCGGCGTGCCGGAATCGGCGGGACTGCGGCTGCTCGTCGCCGCGCTCTGGGGCGCGATCCTGCTTTGCTCGGTCATCGGGCTTGCGTGGCCGCGGCCGATGATGGGCATATTGCTGCTCCAGATTCTCTACAAGACCGGCTGGCTGCTGACTTTTGTCCTGCCCGCGATCCGCGCGTCGGAGCCTGTTCCGTGGGGTCCGACCCTCGTTTTCATTCCGATCATCCTTCTCTGGCCGCTCATCCTGATACGGGTCTGGCTGTGACCGCGATCGACATCTTGCGGGCGGCGCTGGTCATTGTCGCCGCTATTGCCCAAGCGGTCGTGGGAAGCTGGCCGCAATGGCGCCGATGGGAGCATAGCGTTCCCGAACGCTCGGCGCGCCTGCATCTCCCGATCGTCCCTTGGCCGCCCTTTTTCGCAATCTGGGGCGTCATCTTCCTCGCAAGCTTCGGCTTTGCGATCTGGCACGCTCTGCCCGCCAATCTCGATGATCCCTTGTTGCGTATGCTCGGCTGGTTCGCCGTTGCCGCCTGGACGCTCAATACCGCTTGGGAATGGCATGTCCCGCGCCGCGACATCGACTGGACAAGCCTCGTCCTGATTGCGGCGGCGCTCGCGGTCCTGCTCGCCGCGATGGCGACGATCGGCCGCGCGCCTTCGGAACGCGGGCTGTCCTTCTGGCTCGGCATCGCGCCGATCCAGCTCCTCGCCGGATGGATATCGGCCGCTGTCTGGGTGAATTTGGGCTCAACCCTCAAATGGAGCGGCGTCCCGGTTCGCACCGCGTGGCAGATCGTGCTGCTGCTCGGCGCCGGCGCGCTGGGATCGATGGTCGCCTGGTTGTCGGGATCGCCCGTTTACGCCGGCGCGATCGCTTGGGCGCTGGCCGGCATCGTTGTGCAGAATATTGTCCGCGACCGGAATCTGCCGATTTCGCTCACTGCCGCCTTTCTGGCGCCAGCCGCCGTGGTCGCGGCGCTGATGTCATCATGATCGAGCATCCTCGACCGACTTTGCCCGACCCTGGAGGACCATGATGCTTTCGCATACCTTACCGATCGTTCCGCTATACGCAGCCGCGCTCGCCGTCCTCTTCCTCGGCCTCTCGGTGCGCGTGATCGCCTACCGGCGCCGCGAACGGATCGCCTTTGGAAGCGCTGGCGATCTTGAACTCGAACGCCGGATCCGCGTCCATGGAAATTTTGCCGAATATGTTCCGCTCATCCTGCTTCTCCTGCTGATCGCCGAAAGCCGCGGAGCCTCGGTGCTTGGCGTCCATGCTGCCTGTGTCCTGCTGCTGCTTGGCCGTCTTGCCCACGGCATCGGTGTGTCGCGCAGCGCGAGCGACGATGTCGGCCGGATCGTTGGGATGACGGGAACGCAGTCGGCGGCACTTCTCGCCGTCGGGCTGATTGTCTCTACCTATATTTGATGGGTTGGTCCGGAGTGGCTGGTGCTGGATCGGTTATTCGGACGCACCGTCCGGTCGCCGCAGGCATGTTGTCGCCGCGTCATCAGACTAAAAGGTGGCAAAATCAGCCATGTCGTTCCAGCTGGATGCAAGCGACATTCGCTACAACCATCCGCGGGCTCGAAGGTCGGCGGCCGCTGAAGGACTGACCCCGATCGATCGGCCATCCTTCAGCGAAACATGCCATTGGCGACCGCGCCGCTCGATCGTCTGCACCGACGATGCCGCGACCCAATGGCCGCGCCGGATGACGGCTCCGTCGGCCGCCTCAAGTTCGGAGACCAGATCGCCGAACCGCGCATGAAGCAAGCTGCTCGAACCGTCGCTTCGCCAGATACGGCAATAATGATCCTCGGCCGCAATCGCGGCGATCGCGTCTGCATCCCGGAACCCCCCGCGCCAGAGCAGCCCTTTCGAGAAGTCGGGGCGTGTGGTCGCGGGCGCCGGGCGTATCGCAACGACGAGCACAAGCAGAAGCGCGAGGCTGATGGCAGCGGCGCTCGCCCAGCTTCTCGTCCAGTCGACCGGCATCGGGAGTCCGAGAAGCTGGCCGTACAGACCGATCTCGGCAGGCAGTGGCAAGTTGATGACGACCATCCCGAGCAGCGCCGCGCGCCACCAGTCGGTGGGCCCGCGCACGCGCCACGCGAACCACAAAACCCATAGCAGCACGTTGGAGCCGATGAGCAGCGACCAGAATGCGAGCCGGGTTGCGAGCGGTATATCCAGCGTGCCGAACGCGCCCGCCGTCGTCATCAGGAGGATCGCCGCTCCTCCGCCGACGAAATAGATGGCAAGCCCGGGCAGGTTCCGGACGCGGTTGGCGAAGGCAATGACGCGGTTCGCGAAATAAGCTTTGCGATCCGGGCTCGCCTGTCCTTCCGAAGCCAAAGCGCGATTGTCCATGGCGAACTGATGGCACTGCGCATCAGGAGGAACAAGATGAGAATAGCGACCGGTTTGTCAGGTGCGATACTTCTGGCCGTGACCGTGCCGTCTTCGGCGCAGCCGGTCCAGCAGGACCCCGGGGCTTTGCTCGCCGCCGAGCGCGAGGCGATGCAGGCCTTTGCCTGGATGGATGGCGAGTGGCGTGGCATTGCGGTCACTCAGACCCCCGGCGGCGAACACCGCGTGACGCACACCGAACGGATCGGACCGTTGCTTGGCGGGTCGATCAGATTGGTTGAGGGGCGTAGCTATCGCGCCGATGGCTCGACCGGATTCAACGCCTTGGCGATGCTCAGCTTCGACCCGATGGCCAAGACTTATCGGATGACCAGCCATGCTGACGGTCGATACGGAAGTTTCGCAATCGCTCCGAATGCGACGGGATATGTTTGGCAGATCCCCGCAGGTCCGATGACGATCCGTTATACGGCCACGCTGCACGATGGCGTGTGGACCGAGATCGGCGAGAGGCTGGTCGATACGAAGCCGCCCGTGCCCTTCTTTCGCATGGAATTGCGGCGCGTCGGAGATAGCGGCTGGCCGGCGGAAGGCAGCGTAGCGCCAAATTGAAACTTTGGTGTGAGTGTCCCCCTCTCCAGCCTTGATAGGCTGCGGCAGGCCGTAGCCAATGCGTACAACCCGGCACGGGGACGTATTTGCGAGTCGGCGGGTGCGAGGTCATATCGTGATCGCAAGCGGTCAAGTTATCGACCAGCGACGGGAGGTCGTCGAGATAGTTGGTACGAAGGGCGTGCGGCGAACATCTCAATCCGAAATTGTGAACGATCGGAGGAGCGCTCCTTGAAAAGCGCGTGCTTCCCCGGCCCAATTTGATGTCTAACGTCTGACTTTGCCAGCGGGCATCATTGGGGTCGGGCGTGCGCGGGTACCATGCTTTCGATCAGCAAGGGCTACGGATGTAAAGCAGCGGCGAAATCCGCTTCTCGCCACCGGCGCCTCTAGGCCGACCGACACGTCGCTGACGTGCGACGCCATTGGCGGCCGGCGCTACCCTTACGGATGTTTGCGAATAGGGCTGAAGCGCAGGGCAGGTGAAAATCTCCGAACCGAAACCATCGGGTTCTGCCGGCCTGCTGCCGGGCGGCAACCCTTCAGGCGAAGAGGAGACAGATAATGTTGAAGAAAACAGATGGGCAGTTGCAGCGCGACGTGATGGACGAACTCGAATGGGAGCCGAGCGTCGATCACGCCGATATCGGCGTTGCCGTGACCGATGGCGTCGTCACCCTGTCGGGTTATGTGAAAACCTATCCCGAGAAGATCGCCGCCGAGAAGGCGACGCGGCGCGTCGCCGGCGTTCGCGCGATCGCCGAAGAGATCAAGGTTCATTTCGCGTCCGAGCCCAAGATGGCCGATCATGAGATCGCCAAGCGCCTGCTCGACATGATGGCCTGGACCGTGTCGATTCCGACCGAGAAGGTGAAGGTCAAGGTCGAGCATGGCTGGGTGACGCTGAGCGGCACGGTCGACTGGGATTATCAGCGCAAGGAAGCCTTCCGCGCTGCGAGCCGGGTCACGGGCGTCGCCGGTGTGAGCAACCTGATCGAGGTCAAGCAGCACCCGGCGCCCGCCGACGTGAAGGAGCGGATCGTCTCGGCCTTCAAACGTCAGGCCGATCTCGACGCCGCCGGGGTGACCGTGTCGACCGAGGGCGGCACCGTGAAGCTCGGCGGCAAGGTGAAGGCGTGGGCCGAGCGCGGAGTCGCCGAGAGGGCCGCATGGTCCGCGCCGGGGGTAACCCGGGTCGAGGATAATATCATCATCGCGCTTTGACCGGCGCGACTGACGAGATCGCGTTGGTGGCCGTCCCGGCACCGGGGCGGCCGCTGCGCCCCTTTCAGCCCCCCTTCGCCAAAAATTTGCTCAGCCGATCTGGAAATGGCCGCTGACTGGGCAGCATCATCGTGCCGGCCTCGGCCATCGTGAACCACCGTGCGGCATCGACCTCGGGAAACGACTGGCGCCGGCCACTTTTGGGCGGCCACTCCAGTTCGAAGCAATTGCTTACAATCGCGGCCGCCTCGATATCCTGCCCGAGCGCAAAGGCATGAACAATCTTTCCGCCTGCCTGCCGAAGCTGCCCCAGAGCAGCAAGCGGGCCCTTAAGCGCGACGCCAAGTTCCTCCCGGGCTTCGCGGCGTGCGGCGTCTTCCGCGCTTTCTCCGGGCGCGATCAGCCCCTTGGGAATCTGCCAGGCGCCGCGGTCGCGCCGGCGCCAGAAGGGACCGCCGGGATGGACAAGCAAGACCTGTAGCGCCCCGGCTGACCGGCGATACAACAAGATTCCGGCGCTCTGGCCGGTCACGACGTGCGATGACGGCGACGATCGGTTTCCATTGGCCGCCTCTCCTCAAATCCATCGACTGGCTGCGCTGGCGCACAGGGCGCGGCTTGCTCCCTTCAAGGCCAGACCAAAGCGCATAATGCAGCTCCAAGCTTTGCGTGACATGCGGGAATTTGCGTATTTCCTGTATCGCGCGCGTCGCTCACTCTCGCTCCATACCCTGGCTATGGAGGCTGAGATGGATATCCCCAACGTCGGCACATCGCTCGCCAAGCTCGGCGTGCCCCGCCGTACGCGCAAGAAAATCGGTCGCATATCGCGCTCCCCCAAAATGCGGGCCGCGGCGGCGCTTATTCCGCTTCTCGCCGCAGGATTTCTCGCTGCGCGGACGGTCGCGCGGCGCGGATCATGACGATGAGTCCGTCGGAGATCGACGACCCGTTCGAACGTGATCGCGAGCGATCGGCGGCCATCCGATTTTGGATCGCGTTTATCGCGTTCACGATATTGGGAAGCATCTGGTTCATGCTCTTCCGTCTCTGACACGTCGAACCTTTATCAATCCTGGCGGACGTCGCTTCGCGGTCCGGCAGCCGAAGCGCCGCTACCTTGCGGGCCCCCCTACGCCGGTTTCCTGTCCGATCTCTGGTTGACCAGGATCAATGTATGCAGCGCTCCCGCCGGCGATATTCGAACCGTATCAAAGAGGAGGAAGAGGAAGATGTCACGAGCCGAAGCTCAAGGGGCGGGAGGTCGGGTCCGGCCCCTTCATGTCGATGTGCTGATCGTTGGCGCCGGTATCTCGGGCATCGGCTCGGCCTACCATCTTCAGCAGCAGTGCCCGGGCAAGAGTTACGCGATACTCGAGGCGAAACCGACCTTCGGCGGGACGTGGGAGACTCACAAATATCCCGGCGTACGGTCGGACTCGGACCTCTACACCTTCGGCTATCGCTTCAAGCCCTGGGTCGGCGCGCCAATCGCCAGTGGCGCCGAAATCCTCAAATATATGGGCGAGGTAATCGAGGAGAACGAGATCGGCGTCCATATTCACTATGGCCATCGCATCACCGCCTGCCACTGGTCGAGCGCCGCCAATCGCTGGACGATCGAGGCAGTGCGCGCGTCGGATGGCGCGGCGGTCACCTTCACGGCCAGCTTCCTGTGGATGTGCCAGGGCTATTATGATCATGACAAGCCCTACATTCCCGATTGGCCGGGTCTTGAGGATTTTAGAGGGCAGTTCATTCACGCCCAGCTCTGGGATCCGACGATCGATTATGGAGGCAAGCGCGTACTCGTCATCGGCTCGGGCGCTACCGCTGCGACCATCGTCCCGGCCTTTGCCGAGAAAGCAGCGCATGTGACGCTGCTTCAGCGTTCGCCGACCTATTTCTATTGCAGCGAGAACAGGAACGAACTTGCCGACCGGCTGCGAGAGGTCGGGATCGACGAGCCGACAGTCCACCGCGTCGTGCGGGCTCAGATCATGCACGACCAGGATCTGATGACGCGGCGGTGCCAATCGGAGCCCGATGCGGTGTTCGAGGATCTGAAAGCGCTGATCCGGGCTTATTCGGGCGATCCCGACTTCGCGTTCGAACCGCATTTCACGCCGAAATACCGGCCGTGGCAGCAACGGCTCGCGTTCTGCCCCGAAGGCGACATTTTCAGGGCGGCGGTGCAGGGCAAATTGACCGTCGTGACCGACACGATCGACTGCTTCACTGCGACAGGTGTCCGCACCGCGAGTGGCGAGGAGATCGAGGCCGACATTATCGTCGCCGCGACCGGGTTCAATTTATCGGTCATGGGTGGGATCCCGTTCGATATCGACGGCGCACCGGTCGATTGGTCGAAGACGATCACCTATCGCGGGATGATGATGACCGGCGTCCCCAACCTAGCCTGGGTTATGGGCTATTTTCGGGCCAGCTGGACGCTCAGGGTCGACATGATGGGCGACTTCGTCTGCAACCTCCTCAACCATATGGACGACATCGGCGCGAGAAGGGTCGAGGTCGCGCTCAGGCCCGAGGATGAGGGCATGCAGATCCTGCCGTGGATCGAGGAAGACAACTTTAATCCGGGCTATCTTATGCGCGGCCTCGACGCGATGCCGCGGCGCGGCGACAAACCCGAATGGCGCCACAATCAGGACTATTGGGCGGAGAAGGACGCCTTCCCGAAGATCGACCTGCGCGGAGCGGAGTTCGTCTATGACGGTGAGCGCTCGGGGTGGTCGGCCCGCACCGACGCGGAAATTGCGGCCTGATGGCGCGGCCGCGCCGCGAGGCCGGCCAGGGGCATAGGCCCGCCATCATACAGGCGGCCGCCGGGAGCGAATCATGACGCTCGCCCACCAGCTCGGTCTCGCCACTCTCGTCGTCGGGCTCACGGTCGTCGTGCACCTCGCGGGACTTGCGCTGCTGCTTGCGATCCTTCGCCGCTACCGGCGTGCATCGCGACGCTATCTTGTCATTCTTCTCAACGGGGGGGCGATTCTTGTCGCCGCATTCGGGCTGTTCGCGCTGCACTCGGCCGAAATCTGGATCTGGGCAGGGATCTACCAGCTTCTCGGCGCTTTCATCGACTTCGAACATGCCTTGTATTTCTCGACATCGACCTACGTCACCATAGGCTATGGCGACATCGTCCTGCCCCCGGGGCTGCGGATCCTTGGCGCGATCGAGGGCGCGAGCGGGATCATCCTGATCGGCTGGTCAACGGCCTTCTTCTTCTCGATCGTCGATCGTATGAAACTCCTCGAACGCAGTTTCGATACCGATCATGGCCGATAAGGAATCGACTGGGACGCCGCGTGGCCGTCGACACGATCCCGTCGTTCGTCCCGAGCATCGATGCCTGCTGTCAGCCCGTCCGCGATACGAGATGGGCTTCGCGATCATTGTCGCGCGAGGACGGCCAAGGACCGGGCAGGACGGTGATCGTAATCAGTTGCGCCCTTCGACCCACATCAGGGCCGCGCCGCGATCCTCCGGCTTGAACACCCGATAGCTGATATGCGGCAGAAGTGCGCTTTCGATCCGTGTGAGCGCCCGGATCCAGACTTGATCGGCGACGACCGCGACGCGTCCGAACCGGTCGAGCTTGGCGAAAAGCGGTGCGGCCCGGGCGATATGCGCGGCCAGCCCGCTGATCTCGATACCGTCGATCGACCGCGTCTCGGCATAGACATGCACAGTCTCGTTCGCCGCCATCGCGGTGTCGAGCCGGTCCATGATCGAGGCCAGATCCTCTCCCGTGATTTTGCCGTCGATACGGACGGCGAGCACATCGTCCTTCGTGTCGATCATTTCGAACATGACGGGGCCTTTCCGGTGACGCTCGCCAGCATCGCAGCGACGGCGAGCAGGTCGAGCGTGAGGCTCTGCGCCGCGGGGAGGATCGAGGCGAATGGCCAGGCGAACCCGATCGCGAGCGACACCATCAGGCTGACCGCGCCCGAGAGATAGAGCCAGCCGCGGCCCGCATGGTTACGTGCGAGCGCGAGCGTCAGCCGCGCCGCTGCTCCCACCGCGAGAACGCCCGCCATCGCCATTGCACCGTGATAACCGCCAAGCAGCGGATCGACGAACAGGATGATCGCCTGAATCAGGCAGACGAGCGCGCTGACGAGCCAAAGCCGACGATCCAGCCGATCGGCGCAGGTCGCCGCCATGCGGACCTGGACGAGCGCGGCGAACAGCAACGCGGCCACCAGCATGTAAAGCGCCGCGATGGTCTCCAGGAAGGTGCGCGACAAAATGAAAAGGATGAGGAGGCACACCGCCACGCCAATTTCGAGGACCGAGATTTCTTTCCAGAGGCTGCTCTGCACCGGGCGGCCGGGCGCATCGGTCACAATCATCAATCGTCTCCCTTGCGGAAAATGGCGGTGGGGGCAGGCATAACGCGATGCTGGAAGCGCCGCATTGCGGGATTCTACGGACCTCCGTTGCTGCGCGTACGCGTGCCGCGACGAGGCGGGCTAGAAATGCGCGAACGCTCGTCTTGAGCTTCCGTTGCTCGATCACGATGCCGCGCTCAAATTCGACAAGCTGGTCATGAACGCGCACCCCCAGCGCGCTGCGCCGAGGTTCGATCTCGCGATTGAGTTCGGCCTGCCGATCGACGATGGTCCGCGCGATCCCTTGCATGCGCTGGGCTACGAGGCGGACCTCGCCGCAGCGGGATCGGCCGCTTCGATGATGACCTTGAGCGCCTGCGTCTCGGCTGCCCTGGAGAAGACGTCATAAGCGTCCATCATGTCGGCCATTGCAAAATGGTGGGTGACAAGCTGTTCGGGATCCAATTGTTTCGCCTCTACCATGCGCAGCAGCTGCGGCGTCGAGACGGTGTCAACCAATCGCGTCGTGATCGTGATGTTGTGGGACCACAGACGCTCGAGATGCAGGTCGGCCTTGGCGCCATGCACCCCGACGTTCGCAATCGTTCCTCCGGCTGCGACGAGCAGCTGGCAGAGTTCGAAGGTCGCGGCGACGCCGACCGCCTCGATCACCGTATCGGCACCGCGCCCACCCGTCATCTCCATCAGCGCCGCTGTGGCGTCGCGCGCGCCGCTGTTGATCGTGTCGCTGGCGCCGAACCGGCGCGCAACAGCGAGACGGCTGTTGTCCAGATCGATCATGATGATCCGGGCGGGCGAGAAGAGCTGCGCGGTGAGCAGCGCGGCGAGACCGATCGGTCCCGCGCCGACGATCGCCACGGTCGATCCCGGGGCGACCTTGCCGTTGAGCACGCCGCATTCGAAGCCGGTCGGGAGGATGTCGCTGAGCATGACCAGCGCATCCTCGTCCGCCTGCTCGGGGATGGCGTAGAGGCTCGTGTCGGCATGCGGGATGCGAACATATTCGGCCTGGGTGCCGTCGATCATATTGCCGAGGATCCAGCCCCCCGTCGCGCAATGCGATTGCATGCCCCGGCGGCAATATTCGCAGCGCCCGCACGCGGTGATACAGCTGATCAGAACATGATCGCCGGGCGCGAAAGCCGTTACGCCCGTCCCGATGCTATCGACGATGCCGACTCCCTCATGCCCGAGGATGCGGCCGGGCGCGCAGCTAGGGACATCGCCTTTCAATATGTGGAGGTCGGTGCCGCAAATGGTCGTCTTGGTGATGCGGACGATCGCGTCGCCCGCATCCCGCACCTGGGGGACCGGCCGCTCCTCTATAGTCTTCAGGCCAGGGCCGTTATAGACGAGGGCTTTCATTCGAAACCTCCTGTCGTGAGGGGAGGGGCGTCTGGACCGTTGCCTTGGCGGCTCGATCGTGTCGGCACCGCGGGATGCGAGGTTTCTGCCTTTGCCGCACGGCGGCGCCGTTTCTGTTCGGTGCGCGCCGCGTCATAGCTGGCGAGAACCCGCCGCATCTCGTCGAGCGCCTTGCGGCGACCTCTCTCGCTGCGGATATGCTCGAGGTTGTGCTTCAGATTGGCGGCGAAATCGGCATAGTCATTCTGCCAGTCTTCGCCCGCGAGCTGGGCAAGATCGATGCGTCCGGTCTGGATTCGCTTGGGCGGCACGCCGGGGGCGAGCGCGAAGCTCTCGCCGATCGCGGGAGCGACGACGGCGAGGCCCGGCGTTTCGGATTGGACGAGCGAGCGAAGCGCTTCGATCGCTTCGCTCTCGCCATGGTCCAGAAAAAGTCCGCCGCGGATTGGACCACGTTCGCGAATCCAGGCCGCAAGCTCGTCCCGGTCGGCATGCGCCGAATAGCTTTCGATGCGCCGGATGGCGGCACGAACGTTGATGTCCTTGCCCGAAAGCCGCACGCGCTCGGCCCCATCGAGGATGACCCGCCCGAGCGATCCGCGCGCCTGGAATCCGACGAACAAGATCGTCGACTGGCGCCGGTGCAGATTATGCTCGAGATGGTGGCGGACGCGCCCGCCCTCGCACATGCCCGAGGCAGCGAGGATGATGGCGCCCGACACGCTGTTGAGACGGATCGATTCGGCGACGTCCTCGACATAGCGGATCGAGGGATGACGGAAGACGTCACTGCCCGCGAAATCCTCGAGCTCGGCCGCGTGCGCCGCGAAGACTGTCGTTGCCTGGCTCGCAAGGGGCGAGTCGACGAAGATGGGAATGTTCGGGATGCGGTTCGCCTCGGCGAGGCGGGCGAGGTCGAGAAGCAGCTCCTGCGTCCGCTCGAGCGCGAACGCCGGGATGATGAGGTTGCCACCGCGCGCGAGCGCCGCCTTCACTTCGGTTTCGAGGAGCTGACGGCGGTCCTCGATCGTCAGTTTCGGCCGCGGCCGGTCGCCATATGTCGATTCGCATATGATGAAGTCCATGCCCGTGGGCGCATCGGGATCGCTCTGAAATGCCTTGTTGCCGGGTCCCAGATCGCCCGAAAAGAGCAGGCGAACGCCGCCCGCCTCAAGCTCGACCGAGGCCGACCCCAGGATATGCCCGGCATTCCACAGCCGCGCCTTGAAGCCCGGTGCGGGCTCGAACCAGGTCCCAAGCTCGGCGGGCTGGGTCAGGCGCCACGCCCGCAGCCCATCGGCCTCGGTGTAGAGCGGCTCGAACATCGCCTCGCCCGCGCGGTCGTAACGGCGGTTCCGGCGCGCGGTGTCGCTCTCCTGAATTCGCCCCGCGTCGGCGAGCATGAATTCGAGAAGGTCAGCGGTCGGCGCGGTGCACCAAAGGGGACCGCGATATCCCTCCTTCGCGAGCTTCGGTAACAGTCCGCAATGATCGATATGCGCATGGGTAAGCAGGACTGCGTCGATCTTGTCGACGTCGAACCCAAAGACGCCATGGTTCAGCGTCTCGAGGCTCCGCGATCCCTGGAACAGCCCGCAGTCGATCAGGATCCTTCGCTGTCCGAGCGTGAGTTCCATGCATGAGCCGGTGACCGTTCCCGCGGCGCCATGGAAGGCAATCTTCAGCGGCGTTTCGGGGTCGGCCATGACACTCTATCTTTCGTTCGCAGGTGGACGGAGAAGCGGCCTCGCATTGCGCTCAGCGCCCCGCCGCGCCAAATTGGGTCATCGCCTCGAGCCACTTCGTGCGGTGCTCGGCATCGCCTTCGACATTGCCGACGATGCTTCGCTCCGTGGGCGCGATGCCGACAAAGCCGAGAATATTGCGCTCGAGGCTGCGCAGGCTGTGCGCGCCAAAATACAGGCGGTAGAACAGCGCGGGCATCCCCATTGTCACGACGATATGTGCCGTTCGGCCTTTGAGGCGTTTTTCGGGCAGGCCCTTTGCCTTGGGCGCGAAGGCGAATCCGGGCCGCATCACCTGTTCGAAGAAGCCCTTGAGGCGGGCGGGCAGGTCGCCGAGCCAGAGCGGGTAGAAGATGACCAGATGTTCGGCCCAGGCAATATCGTCCTGCGCCTCGGATATCGCGGGCGGAAGCGCACCCTCTTCCCACTCTTTGCGACTTTCGAGCAGATCGAACGCGAGGCCTGCGACGGCGATGCGGCGGACGTCATGACCTGCCGCCAGCGCCGCCGCGGCATATGTGTCCGCGAGCGCATGGACGAACCGCCCCGGATCGGGGTCGGGGTGTCCGTCGATCAGCGTGATCCGTCTGGCCACCATGCCGAATTCCTAAAGGTTCGGGGTGCGCGCGTTGGCGCGACTGGAACGGAACACCGCGCCGGGCCGAGCTGGACGGGACGGGCGCGGCGCGGCGATCCGCCTGCCGCTTTTGGGATTGCGGACGCATTCCTCCTATCCGTAGTTTCCCGCATGGCCCCGCCACGCGCACGGCCTTGGCGAAACGGCATGCCCCATAAGGATCAACGCGGATCGCGGTCGCAGCGATCGTTTCGCTCTGGCCCGAAAATCGCTATGGAAGGCGTCCGCGGGAAGGCGAACCTTGAGGATGGCGGCGCCTTTTTTACAGCGCGGGCGGAGGCTGCGCGGTCGATGTCGATGTTGCAACGCTCTTTTGCGGCGCGTCTCGTCTGCGCGCTGGCTCTCGTCGCCGCCGCGGCGCTGCTGCGCTATGCGCTCGAGCCCTGGCTCGCCGGCAACGCAGCCTTCCTGCTGTTCGCGCCCGCGATCCTCGCCGCCGCCGTTCTCGCCGGACCGCTCGCGACATCGATCTCGACGGCTCCGGCTCTGCTCATCGGCCTCTATTTTGCCGGCTACCGGGGCTACAGAACCCCTAATCTGGTCGAAGCCGCGGTTTTCCTGCTCACGGCGGGCGGCGTCGTTGCGCTGTCGCAGGCTTTCGAGCGGATGCGCAAGCGCATGCACGAAAGTGACCGGCATGCCGCGCAGCGCGATGCCGAGGCAGCGCTCGTCGCCGAGGAGCTCAATCTGCTGATCGATGGCGTCGAGGGCCATGCGATCTATCTGCTCGATGCCCGAGGCCGGGTCACGATCTGGAACAAGGGCGCCGAGCGCCTCAAGGGGTGGCGCGAAGACGAGGTTGTCGGAGAGGATGCCGCGATCTTCTACCCGCCAGATGCGATAGCCGCGGGCAAGCCCGCCGAGGATCTCGCCACGGCCGCCCGCGACGGCTGCCTCGACGCCGAAGACTGGCGCGTCCGCAAGGACGGTTCGGAGTTTCTCGCCGACGTGTCGATCACCGCGCTTCGCAACGAAGACGGAAGCCTTCGCGGCTTCGCCAAGATCGTCTCCGACATCACCGGGCGCCGCGCCGCCGAGGAAGCCTTGCGATCGCGGGAAAGCCATCTCCGCTCGATCCTGTCGACCGTGCCCGACGCGATGGTCGTGATCGACGATCGGGGTCTGATCGTCTCGTTCAGCGCCGCCGCCGAGCGGCTGTTCGGCTATCAGGAGGCCGAACTGCTTGGTGTCAATGTCAGCCGGCTCATGCCCTCGCCCGATCGCGAACGCCACGACGCCTATATCCGCCGCTACCTCGAAACAGGGGAAAAGCGCATTATCGGAATCGGACGGGTGGTGTTCGCCGAGCGCAAGGACGGCTCGACCTTTCCGATGGAATTGTCGATCGGGGAGGCGTCGAGCGACAGCCATCCGCTCTTCACCGGCTTCATTCGCGATCTCACCGAGCGCCAGCTGACCGAGGCGCGGCTCGAATCGCTTAAGTCCGAGCTGATCCACGTCTCGCGCGTGAGTGCGATGGGGACGATGGCTTCGACCCTTGCCCATGAGCTCAACCAGCCGCTCACCGCCGTCGCCAATTATGTCGAGGCCGTTCGCGACCTGCTCGCGAGCCCCGCACCTGCCGATATGCCGATGATCCGCGATGCTCTCGACGATACGGCGAAGGAAGCGCTGCGCGCCGGGCACATCGTCCGGCGGCTGCGCGATTTCGTGGCGCGGGGCGAGGTCGAGAAAACGATCGAGAAACTGCCGTTGCTCATCAACGAGGCGGCGGTTCTCGGGCTGATGGGCGCACGCGAGAAGAGCGTCGAGCCGCGTTTCGATCTCGATCCCTATGCCTCGCCCGTGCTCGTCGACAGGGTCCAGATTCAGCAGGTGCTGATCAACCTCATCCGCAACGCCGTGGAAGCGATGGCCGACAGCCCGGTACGGCAGCTGACCGTCACGAGCCGTCCCGACCAACGTGGCTTTGTGCGGGTGATCGTCGCCGATACGGGCCCGGGCGTGCCGCCCGAGGTCGCCGCGCAACTCTTCACGGCGTTCGTCAGCACGAAGGCCGAAGGCATGGGCCTCGGCCTTTCAATCTGCCGGACGATCGTCGAAGCCAATGGAGGCCGCATCTGGATGGAGAAACGTGCCGGCGGCGGGACCGAATTTCATTTCACGCTGGTGAGCGCGAAAGCGGAGGAAGATGATGTCGGATAGGAAGCTCGTGCATATCGTCGACGACGAGGAGGCGATCCGGCGTTCGGCGAGCTTCATGCTCAAGACCTCTGGCTATGCCGTGGAGACCTGGGCCAATGGCGTCGCTTTCCTGAAAGAAATCCGGCATGTCTCCGAAGGCTGCATCCTGCTCGATGTGCGCATGCCCGAGATGGACGGGCTCGAAGTCCAGCAGGCCTTGCTCGAGCGGGGGGTCACCATGCCGGTGATCATGCTCACCGGCCATGCCGACGTATCGATCGCGGTGCGCACGATGAAGGCCGGCGCGGTCGATTTTCTGGAAAAGCCCTTCGAGAAGGCGGTACTCATCGCCTCGATCGAAGCCGCTTTCGCTCGCATGGAGGCGGCGGAAGGCGCGGCGGCACGCTCTGCCGAGGCCGAGGTGGTGCTTGGCATCCTGACGCCGCGCGAGCGCGAGGTTCTTGAAGGTCTCGCGCAGGGGCTGCCCAACAAGACGATCGCCTACGATCTCGGCATCTCGCCGCGCACGGTCGAGGTTCACCGCGCCAACCTCATGGCGAAGCTCGAAGTCCGCAGTCTCTCGGACGCGCTGCGACTCGCCTTCGCCGCCGGGCTCGGCGCCTGAAATCTGCGGACATTACGTAACGACCGCGCTCTTTCCGATGGGTAGATCATTGCCCATCGGAGGATGGACCGCATGACGACAGGCCGCTGCGAAGACCCTGCGAGGACGATCCGCCGTCCCGCGCCGGACCGCGCCGCGCGCCCGCGGCCGTCTTCTCCCACCATCAACCACCTGACGCATCGCGAACTCGAAGTCGTCGACGGTCTCGTGCGCGGTCTCACCAACAAGCAGATCGGACAGGAACTCGGTATCAGCCACCGCACCGTCGAAATCCATCGGGCACGCCTGATGCGCAAGCTCGGCGCTGCGACGCTTGCCGCGCTTCTCGGCATCGTCCTGCCGCAGCGCGACCGGATCGACGCGCTGATCGCCGAACAGGCCAGGGCGCGGGCCTAGACCTTCCCCGCGGCAAGGAAGAAAAAGAAGAGCAGGGTGGCCGCTGCCATCACCGCAGTCGCCGCCCAGCCTGACCAGAGCTGCCGCCGCGAAATCCGGAGGCGCCCCATCGCACGCGGATTGCGCGCAATCAGCATCATCACGACCATGAGCGGCGCGGCCAGCACGCCATTGACGACCGCGGCCCAGTAAAGCGCGCGCGCGGGGTCGATCCCGATCGCCGAGAGCGAAGACCCCGCGAGCGTCGTCGCGGCGATCGTGCCGTAGAAGAGCCGGGCGGAAAGCGGCTTGGCGTAGAGGCTGCCCGCCATGCCCGCCATCTCGGTCACCGCATAGGCGGCCGATCCCGCGAGCACGGGAACGGCGAGAAGGCCGGTGCCGATGATCCCGAGCGCGAACATCGCGAAGGCGAACACCCCCGCGACCGGGCGCAGCGCTTCTGCCGCCTGCGCCGATGTCGCGATGTCGCGCACACCCTCCGCATGCAGCGTCGCCGCGGTCGCGAAGACGATCGCAAGCGAGATCGCCGTGCTCAGTGCCATGCCGGTCAGCGTGTCGATACGGATGCGCTTGAGCTCGGGGCCCGCCGCGGCCGGCGTCAGGCACAGCGGTTTTGCATGATGGCGATGCTGTTCCTCGATTTCCTGCCCGGCCTGCCAGAAGAAGAGATAGGGGCTGATCGTCGTCCCGAGGATCGCGACGAAGGCGGTGGCATAGGCGGCGTTGAGCTCAATATCGGGTATCACCATCGACCCGAGCGCCTGGCTCCAGGGGACATGGACGACGAACAGCACCGCGACATAGGTGAAGAGGGTGAGGGTCGTCCATTTGAGGATCGCGGCATAGCGTGGATAGCTGAGTCCCACCTCGAGGACGATGCTGAGGATGCCGAACAGCAGGGTGTAGAGCCCGGCATTGCCGCCGGCCAGCAGCGCCAGCGCCGCGCCCATGGCGCCGAGATCGGCGCCGAGGTTGATGATGTTCGCCACCAGCAGGAGCGATACCATCGACCACAGTAGCGGGCGCGGATAGTGCCGCCGCAGATTGCGGGCGATCCCCGCTCCGGTGACCCGCCCGATCTCGGCGGCGATGCCCTGGATTGCAACCATCAACGGGAAGCTGAGCACGAAGGTCCAGGACAGGCGATAGCCGAAGGCCGCGCCGATCTGGCTATGCGTCCCGATCCCGCTCGGATCGTCGTCGGCGGCGCCGGCGATCAGCCCCGGGCCGAGCGCGCGAAGAAATTCTCTCGGGCTCGGCCTGGGCGCTGCCGATGCGGCGGGAGCCCTTACGTCCTCGTCACTGGTGATCGGCATGGATGGTCTTTCTTTTCGGACGTTCGCGTCCGCGACGGCCTTGATCGGTATTTGGACTTCAAGAGAGCAGGATCGGGACAAGCATGAGGCTCGCCGCGACGCTGAGGACGAGCGGCAGCGCAAGCTTCCACCCCTTCCGCCAGCCGGCGATCGCCAAGGCGGTCGCGCCCTTGAACAAGGTGTTGGCGAGAACCGGGGCGACGATCACGATCGTCGCGAGCTGGCCCTTGAGCAGGCCGTGGGGAAGCGAGCCGACGGCGATGATTGCCGAGTCGACGTCGGCCAGTCCCGAGAGTGCGATGACGAGCGCGAGGCCGCGCTCGCCGACCATCGCCATCATCCAGCGTGCGGCGACGGTCAGCAGCATGACGAGCAGCATCAGGCCGATCGCCGGGGCGAGGCGGAACGGGTTCTTGAGTTCGACGGGGCGGTAGGTGGCGCTGGTATCGCGCCGGCTGCGCAACGCAAGGAATATCGCTCCACCACTCACCAGCGCCGCGGGCGCGGCAATCCAGCCGAATTCGGGCATGGCCGCCGGCGCCAGTACGGCGCTCAGGATTGCCGCGCGGATGAGCATCACCGCCGATGCGGCGCCGATCCCGGCGATCGCCATCGCTTCGCTTTCCTCGCCGTCGCGCACCCGCATCGCGAGTGCCGCAGTGACCGCCGTCGAGGAGACCATCGCGCCGGTTGCAGCCATGACGAGCGTGCCGCGCGAGGCACCGTAGCGCTTGGCGGCAATATAGCCGAGAAAGGAGAAGCCCGAGACAAAGACCACGACCATCCAGAGCTGACGCGGATTCCAGGCGTCATAGGGACCGAAGCGCTGGTCGGGCAGCAAGGGCAGGATGGCGAGCGCGATCAGCGCAAAGCGGACGATCGCCCCGACCTCGACATCGCTGAGCCCCGCGACCCAGCGATGCAACTTGTCGCGAAGCGCGAGCACCAGCGTCAGCGCTACGGCAATCACCGTCGCCATCTCGCTTCGACCGCTCGCGGCGAGATAACCGCAGCCGAGCGTAATGAGCGCGGCGAGACTCGTTGTCCCGCTGAGCTGGTCGGGCGCCCGCGCGCTCTTCGCATAGCCGATCAGGATGAGGATCGCTGCTGCGCCGGAGACGATCGCGGCGATAGCCGGGGCGGGGGCTGCGGTGACCGCCGCCATACCGCCCGCGAGGCCGAACAGGGCAAAGGTTCGCACGCCGGCGAAACGGCTGCCCGCGGCTTCGTTGCGCAGGCTCCAGCCCCGCTGGACGCCGACGAGCAGCCCAAGAAAAAGCGCAAGCCCGATGCCGGCGAGCGGTTGCAACTGGGCGCCTCGAAAGGACTCGATCATGTCGCTCACCCGGCGCGGAGGTTCAGCCGCCGCCGAACTCGCGCTCGCATTCGATGCAATGCGCGGCGTGCGGAACGGCTTCGAGGCGCGCGGCATCGATCGGTATGCCGCATGCCGTGCAGAGGCCGTAATGGCCGGCATCGAGCCGGGCAATCGCGAGCCGGACTGCCTTCATCTCCGCCGCTGCCGCGCTTTGCTGTGCGTCGATCGTTTCGTCATCTTCGCGTTCGATTGCCTGCTCGCCCGAATCGTCGTCGAGCGGCACGCGTTGCTGGCCTTCCAGCCGCTCAACCTGCGCTGCGAGCTGGTCGAGGCGCGCGACCAGGCCGGCGCGTATTTCGGACAGATTATGCATCAGCCATTCTCCTCGACCGCGATGAGCGCGGCGATTTCGTCGAAGATGAACAGCCGCCTCTTCTTGAGTTCCTCCAGCTCGTCGTCGGCGAGTGCGGCAAGGCAGGCTTCCACGCGCTGAATCTGGCTCTGAAGGTCATGATGCTCCTCGGCAAGCTGACGATAGTTCGCGCTGGAGAGCTTGAGCACATGCAGCGCTGGCCCGTGGTCAGGAAATAACGTGTGAAGGTCGTGACCAGATTCGCTCATCTTCGGTCCTTTCGTGATGGATTTCCCTCCCAAATTGCGCCCGGACACTTCGCCTGTCGCTACGCAATAGCCCTTACGCTCGGCGTAGCTCCGGCGGTCGACGCCATCCGGCCGCGCGCCAGATGAAAGGTGTACGTACAGTTGCGTAATCACCTCTGTGCGGCGACTCGCTATCCGGACTGCATGGGGATTCAGCAAAATCCATTCCGCTACCAGGGCGGCCACTGCCCGACACGGGCCCCGAGCGCCGTTCGCGCGTCACTTGCGGGAGCACGCCAATGAGCGATTGCGCGTCCTGCGCCGTGCGCTGCCGCGCCATCTGCGCCAGCCTCGCGGTCGACGAAGCCGCCGAACTTGGCCGTATTGGCCGTCGGCAGCGTGTGAGGGCGGGTCACACCCTGCTATGGGAGGGCGACGAAGCGCCGACGGTCGCGAATGTCCTGTCGGGGGTGCTCAAGCTCGTCGTCGCCACCGCCGATGGCCGCGAACAGATCGTTGGCCTGGTATTCCCTTCCGATTTTATCGGCCGCCCGTTCGGCAAGCAAAGCCCTTACCGGGTGACCGCCATGACCGACGCCGAGGTCTGCATCTTCAATCGCCATCAGTTCGACGACTTCGCGGGCCGCCACCCGCATTTGCAAAAAAAGCTTCTCCACCGCACCCTCGACGAACTTGATCGGGCGCGGCACTGGATGATGCTGCTAGGCCGCAAATCGGCGTCCGAGAAGGTCGCCTCCTTTCTGCTCGATATGGAAGAACGGCTCCCCGGTGCCGCCGATGGTGCGTCTGGCGGCTTCGAGCTGCCCTTCGGTCGCCAGCAGATCGCCGACATATTGGGACTGACCATCGAGACGACTTGCCGCCAGCTCACGCGCATGCGCAGCGAAGGCCTCGTTGACCTTCCCTCGAGGCGCGCGGTGCGGATCAACGACCGGGCGCGAGTGGCTGCGATGGCCGGCTGAGACAATGGGAGCTTGCGCGAAGCTGGCCGGAAGGGCGGCGCTGCTGCTGGGGGCTGCGCTGCTGCTGCCACTCGCGGCGTCGGGCGAGCCCACTGGACCGCACGGGAGCGTTGGCGAGGCGGCCGAGCGATTGAAGCCCGGAGAGTATATCTGGGCGCCCGAGATCGCCCCGCGCGGCCCCCTGATGATGATCGTGAGCCTCGCGACCCAGCGTGGCACCCTCTATCGCAATGGCGTCCCGATCGCGATCACCACCGTCTCGACGGGCAAGGCGGGCCATGAAACCCCGACCGGTGTCTTCACGATCCTTCAGCGCGACGCCGATCATCGCTCGAACCTCTACGACGATGCGCCCATGCCCTATATGCAGCGGCTGACCTGGGGCGGAGTTGCGCTACATGGCGGCACCTTGCCGGGCTATCCTGCTTCGCACGGCTGCATCCGGCTGCCGCAGGCCTTTGCCCGCCTGCTCTATGGCGTGACGCGGCTCGGGATGACGGTCATCGTCACCGAGGCCGCAGTCGTTCCGCGCGCAGCTCCCGGCGATTCCCTGCTCCGGACCGGGCCGACGCCGGCAGAGGGGGCGGTGCTATGGGAGCCGGACCGGGTGCCAAGCGGCCCCGTGTCGATCATTGTCAGCGCCGCCGACCAGCGGCTGCTGGTGCTGCGCAACGGGATGATGATCGGATCGGCGCCCGTGCGCCTCGAAGGCCCGGTTACGGGCACCTCGGCATTCGTCCGCCAGTCGGACGAATCGGGCGCGGCAGCCTGGCTCGAGGTCCCCATTCCGGAGGCAATTGCCGCCAAGGTGCCGGAGCGCTTCGCAGGGCGCGTCGATATAGCAGCCGATCTACGCGCGCTGCTTGAGCCTCTCATAACCGTGGGAACCAGCGTTATCGTCACGCCGGACTCGCTTCGCACCTCGAGCCCGCAGCCGGTGGAGATACTCGGCGGCGACGAGGGCAGCGCGCCAACGCCCTAAGGCGTGACCGAATCGGTCCAGCGGCTGAAGGTGAGTGACATTTGTCTGCCCCGGAAGGGGGGCGGCGGCCGGAACCGCGCCCCAGGCGGCCCGGCGCACGCGTCTAGCTGCTGATCTTGATCTTGCGGGCGGGATCGCGCGCCTTCTCGGTCTTCGCGATCTCGACGCTGAGCAACCCATGCTTGAACTTCGCCTCGATCTTGTCGGCATCGGCATCCCCGGGCAACGCGATGCGGCGCCGGAAGCTGCCATGGCGCCGCTCGCTGATCAGACGCCCGTCCTCGCGGCGCTCGGAGGATTCGTCTTTTTCGCTCGCGAGCAGAAGCACTCCGTCGGCGACTTCGAGCTGGATGTCCTTCTCGGTGAGCCCGGCGAGTTCGGCCGTCAGCTTGTAGGCTGACCCGGTATCGACCAGCTCGACCGCCGGGACCGGACTCACGAGCCGCGGGACATAGCTCAGCAGGCTGCGGCCGGGGACGGCGAACTCTTCGAACATGCGGTCAAGTTCGCCGCGCAGCCAGTTCATGGCGCCAAGCTCCGCCTGCGCGGGCTGGCTACCCGCGGTGCGGGTCGGGGTGAGATCATTCATCAGCTTGCTCCTTCTGAAATAGAGAGGGATCGCGGCGGCGGGTTGTGTCCGAGGAACTCTCTCGGAAGGGCCTCATCGCCGTAATGCGCCGGTGCGCTATCGGAACCTAGCGAGCAGGCCGCGACGGCAGAATCCGGGAAGCTCCCAAGCGGAGCTCTCCTTACGGGAAGTTGCGAATAAGCCGCCAGCTTCGTCCCCGGTAAGGGTGGCCATAATCGCCCGGCGGCTCCTTGCCAGCGCTCGGCGGGCGTCGGTCCGCTCGCAAGGGGGCGGACGCCCCTCAAAGGAGAAAGATCATGCCGAACAAGAGTGACGGCCAGCTTCAGGATGACTTGGTCGCCGAGCTCGAATGGGACCCAAGCGTCGATCACGCGGATATCGGCGTCTCGGTCAACGACGGCGTCGTGACGCTTGCCGGCTATGTGAAGAGCTTTCCGCAAAAGGTTGCGGCCGAACGCGCCGTGCGGCGCGTCGCGGGCGTGCGCGCGCTTGCCGAGGAACTGAAGGTGCGCTTCGCGTCCGATCCCAAGACCGCCGATCATGAAATCGCCAGGCGGATCGTCGACATAATCGGCTGGACGGTCGCGATCCCCGAAGGCCAGATCAAGGTCAAGGTCGAGCATGGTTGGGTCACGCTGAGCGGAACGGTCGATTGGCACTTTATCGCGAAGGAAGTCGCGCGTGCCGCGGGCCAGATATCGGGGGTCACCGGGGTGTCGAACATGATCAAGGTCGGCGATGTTCCGACCCCTGCCGACGTCAAGGCGCGGATCATGGCGGCGTTCAGGCGTCGGGCGGGCCTTGACGCGAGCAGCGTCTCGGTGACGACCGACGGCAGCACGGTGACATTGCGCGGCCGCGTCAAGGCCTGGCGTGAACGGCGCATGGCAGAGCTCGCGGCCTGGTCGGCGCCCGGCGTGACCGACGTAGAAGATTATCTCGCAGTCGACAGCTGATCCCGCTCGCTCGGGGAAGAGGCGACCCCCCCGCGGCCGTCCGGAAATCCGGGCGGCCGCCTTTCTATCCGTATCATTGCGCATATCGGCTTGGGCGGGCGGCACATAGGCTCGGCGAAGAAACCAAGGAGACGGCTCATGAAGAATATCCTGTTGCTCGTACATGACGACCATGGCCAGGAAGCACGCCTGCAGGCGGCGCTCGATATCACCCGCGCGGTGGAAGGGCATATGACCTGTATCGACGTCACCCCCTATCCGCTTATCGCGGGCGACGGGTTCGGCTTTGCCGAGACCGTCGTCGTCCTCGACGAGCGCGAAAGCGAAGCGAAGAACAAGTCGGTGATCAGCGACCGCCTGTCGCGCGAGGATGTCAGCTGGAGCTGGATCGACGCGATGGACGAGATCGCCAATGCGGTGCTCGATGCCGCCGACCTCGCCGACCTCATCATCCTCAATTGCGCGCTCGACGGCTTTCCGATGCCCGACATGCGCGACATTGCGAGCCGCATCGTGGCGCGCGCGAGCGCGCCCGTGCTCGCGGTGCCCGAGACCCTCGAGCGCTTCGAGCTCGAGCGCGCGCTCGTCGCATGGGACGGCCGCCCATCCGCTGCGGCCGCGCTCCGCGCCGCGGTCCCGCTCCTCGCCTTTGCGAAGGAGGTCGAGATATTCACCGCGCAAGCGCCCGACAATCATATCGCCCCCGAGGATGCCGCGACCTATTTGTCGCGCCACGGCATCGCGGCGAATGTGCGCAAGACCGACATCGGCAAGTTCCACGCCGATTTCCTGATCTCGGACGAGGCCAAGCTGTTCCGCGCCGATTACATCGTCATGGGCGCCTACGGCCGCGGCCGACTGCGCGAAACCTTCGGGGGCACCACGAAGAACCTGCTTTCGAAGAGCAAATTCCCCCTGCTGATGAGCCATTGATCGATGACCCCTGGCCCTGCTTTCCAGCTTCGGGCTCGCGCTTCCGACATGGCGAGCCCGACGATCTTGCATGACCTAGCATGGTGCGACCAGGAACCAGTCGCCATGCAAAAATTTCGATAACGGGACCATGGACATGTTGATCGCCCGATCGGGTTGGAGCGAGGCGCCGCCGACCATCCTTATCGTCGAGGATGACCCGGCGGTGCGCCGCTCGCTCCTCCTGCTTTTGCACGGGCGCGGATTTGCGGCGAAGGCCTGGCCCGCGGCCGATCCCGCACTCGCCGAGGCGGCGCGCGCCGCGCCCGATTGTCTGATCGTCGATTACCGGCTCGAGAGCAGCGACGGCATCGCGATGCTCGGCGCGCTGCGTGCACAGGGCTGGGATGGACCGGCGATCCTCATCTCTGCCTATCCGTCCGAGGAATTGAGCGCCCGTGCGCTCAAGGCGGGCTTCGCGCTTGTTTTCGAAAAGCCGCTGCGCGAGCATATGCTCGTCGATGCCGTGACCCGTCTCACTCGCAGCGGTACGCCGTCGGCAAATCCTTAAGCCTCGTCCTGCTCCTCGCGGGCGGACTTATTCGGGATATTCGCGCGGCGTGCCTTCGGGATGGCTGTCGGGAAGCACCGGCGCTTCGGGCGACGTGCGCAACGGCTGGCGATCGGGGTTTGGCGCCGGTGTTTCGGGATAGGCCTTGTCGGGCTGTGCCGGCGGGTCGCAATCGGGACACTCGGGAGGCCGCGCCGCGCTGGCGGTGTCTCGCTCGAAACGATCCATGGCAGTTTCTCCTGACCGGCCGGTCTGGCCTTCGCCTCTTTCGCGCCGCTGCCCGCGGCGCGCCATTAGTGATTCCCCGTAGCCACTCCCTCGGGGACGAGGACGAGCGCGCCTTCCACCTCGCCGGCGCGCAACCGGTCGAGCGCGCGGTTCGCATCGGCGAGCGGCAGCACAGTGACATGCGTGCGCACGTGGCAGCGCGCTGCGGCCTCGAGGAACGCAGCGCCATCGGCACGGGTCAGATTGGCGACCGACCGAATCGATCGTTCTTCCCAGAGATCGGCATAAGGAAAGGCGGGAATGTCGCTCATATGGATGCCGGCGCAAATGACGCGTCCGCCCTTCCGCACCCGGCGCAGCGCTTCGGGCACCAGCGCGCCGACCGGCGCGAAGAGAATCGCGGCATCGAGCGCGGCGGGCGGGGCCTCGTTCGACGCGCCCGCCCAGATGCAGCCGAGGCGGCGCGCAAAATCCTGGCCCGCCGCGTCGCCCTCGCGCGTGAAGGCATAGACGTCGGCACCATCGGCGATCGCGATCTGCGCAAGAATATGCGCGGCGGCGCCGAAGCCATAGAGGCCAAGCGTCTTCGCCCCGTCCGCCATGCGATAGGCGCGGTAGCCGATCAGTCCGGCGCAGAGCAAAGGCGCCGCGTGAACATCGTCGAAGGCGGCGGGGATTGCGAGACAGAAGCGCGCATCGGCGACGACGTGCGACGCGAAACCACCGTCGCGCGTGAAGCCGGTGAACTCGGGTGCGTCGCAGAGATTTTCTTGGCCGGTTGCACAATAGGGGCAGGCGCCGCAGCTCCGCCCGAGCCAGGGCACCCCGACCCGGTCGCCAAGCCCGAATCGGGTGACGCCCGCGCCGAGCGCATCGACGCGGCCGACGATCTCATGGCCCGCAATGATCGGACGCCGACCGCTGATGTCGCCGTCGGCAATATGGAGATCGGTTCGGCATACGCCGCACGCGACGACCGCGATCCGGATCTCGCCGTCGCCCGGTGTGGGCATCATCCGCTCGACGCGGCGCAGCGGCGCCCCCGGCGTGTCGAGCTGCATGGCATAGAAACATTGGTCCATTGGGTGCGCCTCCGACTGCCTGCCGTTCGGGGCGCCGACCCGATCGCCCAAGTCAGCGAAGCTCCAGTTCGAGCAGCGCCAGCGTGGCGTCGCCGTCATAGTCGCTCGCCTTGAACCCCAGCGTGCGTTCGACCTCCATCGCGCCACGATTGGCGCGGCTCTCGATCGACCGCAGGGTCGTGAGGCCGCGGGCCCGGGCGAGATCGACGGCATGGTTGAGGAGCGTCCAGCCGACCCCGCGCGTCTTATACGCCGGCGCGACCGAAATCGCGACCTCGGCAGTCACGAACGCCTCGTCGGCTGCGATGAGCAGGCTAGCGACCAGCTCCGACGTTGCCGCATCGAACGCGAGCAGATGCTCGCGATGCCGGTGATCGACCCCGATCATCGCCGCGAGCTGCACGCTCGACAGGTGCGACTGGCCGCTCAGGAAGCGGAACTGCATATCGTCGGGAGTCAGCCCATCGAAGAAATGATTGACGATGTCGGCGTCGCCGTCGGTGACCGGCCGCAGGCGAAGATCGACGCCGCTGCGGGTCTGCAAACGGGTCTCGGTCGCCTCGCTCAGCGTGGTGTCGGGCGCATTGGTAAGCGTCATCCTCTGTCTCCTTGATTTGGGACGGGCCGCCGAAGCGGCGAAGCGCGAAGGGTGAGGGTGCCCGCGATGCGGCTTTGCACGCGCCGCGGGTCCGGCGGTGCGCGATTCACCGGGGTCCGGCGCGGGTGCGCGCGACAGAGGGTCAATGGTCGGGGTCTCGGCATCGCCTGCTCCTTTGTGACCTCAGGCTAGCGCCCCGCGCGGTCGGCGCATTTCGTAATTATACGGACTTCCGGACCTCCAAAGTGATGCTCCCATGCGAGCCAAGCCGTGTGGCAGGTTCGATCCGATGCGGATTTTGAGGCGGGAAGCCGGCTTGGCGGCTTGGCTCAAACCGTTCGGGGTCAAATGAGCCTATCCCAAGCACGGGCGAGCCTCATTTCGATAGCCGCACGATCAAACGACAGCTCGACTCCAGCCGCGGTGCGCCAATCCGCGAGCGCGAACCGAAGTTTGCCATCGGCTCGGCCAGCGGGCTGGCGCCGCGACGTTGCCCGCCGGCCCACGACCGATGCGGTGCATCGTCGTGTCACCCCTATCGCGAGAGGTTCCCGACCCTGGAAGTCGAGGGCTCGCGGTCCGGGATGGCATGTGAAAATCGCGTCGTGCGCCGCGCGCGCTTGAGGACTGACCGCGAAGCCGCTTGTGAAAGTCCTTCGTCGGGCGTTAGGGGTGGGGCATGGCTCAGCATATCAATCCTTCGTCAGCGATCGCCAGGCCGGGTCGCGGATGAGCACGCACAAGCCCAACGAGCGCGCGCGGCCGACCATGGCGGACGTCGCCCGCGAACTCGGCGTCGCGAAGATCACCGTATCGCGCGCATTATCGGAGCATTCGACGGTCAAGGAAAGCACGCGCACGCTGATCCGCGAGACCGCCGAGCGGATGGGCTATCGCCTCAACGTCTCGGCGCGCAACCTGCGGCAACAGCGCACGCGGACGATCGCGGTGGTCATCGAAATGGCGCCGTCGCACGACCGGTTGATGAGCGAACCCTATCCGCTGTCGCTGCTCGGCGGGATCATGCAGGAACTGACCGCGGCGGGGCAGAATATGGTGCTGACCACCATCGACCTGTTCGCCGCGCACCCGCCCTCGACCGACGGGGTGATCCTGTTGGGGCAGGGCGTGCATGACGACGCCGCTGCGATGATCGAGGCGACGGGGCTTCCCTATGTCGTCTGGGGCGCCGCGCATGGCCCGCCCGAACGGATCGTCGTCGGTAGCGACAATCGCGAGGGCGGCCGGCTTGCCGCAGACTACCTCCTCAAAAAGAAGCGCACGAAATTGCTCTTCCTCGGAGAAACCCAGCATGGCGAAGTCGAAGACCGCCTGGGCGGATTCGAGGCGACGCTGAAAGGGGAAGGGGCGGCGATTGTCGATCGGGTCGCCTGTGGCTTTACCGTCGCCGCAGGGCGCGAGGCGACGTCGAAACTGCTCGAACGCGGCAAGGGCTTCGATGGCATTTTTGCCGCGAGCGACGCAATCGCGATGGGCGCGATCGAGGCGGTCGAGGCGCAGGGGCTCTCGGTCCCGGGCGATGTTTCGGTCGTCGGCTTCGACGATTCGCCGGGGGCATCGCTCTTCTCGCCGCGGCTCACCAGCGTGCGTCAGGACTGGGCCACCGGCGGGGCCTTGCTGGCGCAGAAGGTGCTGGATCTCGTGGCAGGAAAACGCGTCGAATCCCGCGCCATGCCGGTCGAGCTGGTCGCCCGCGAAAGCTGATCTCCGATATTGCGAAACTCTCCGAAAACCAAGCGAAAGGGCAAAATGGTATCGATATCTTGACATCGATACCATTTTGCCGGACATAGCGTCGAGAAGCACCGGCCGGAGCAGCCGTTGCCGTGGTGAGGATGCGCGTGGCGATTTCCGACATGTCTCTCGATGCGATGCGGCTTGTCCGGCGCGGCCCCGATGCGGTCGGCGAGCAGGCGGCGGCGCTGTTCGCGTTGGCGAACGGCCTGTGCGGCGTCGCGGGCGTGATCGACGAGCGCGCGTCGAGTCCCTGCGCCTATCTGCCCGACGCCTATGTCAGGCGGCCGATCACCTATCATGAGAGTTTCCCGGGCTACGCGACCGCGACCGACACGCGCGTGCCGTGCCCCAGCCCGCTGCTGCTCCGCCTCCATATCGACGGCCAGCCTGTCGATTTTGCGGCCGCCGAGCTGCTCGATACCGAATGCGTGCTCGACTTGACGACCGGCGCGGTTCGCCGCGTCTCAAGCTGGCGAATCGAGGACGGTCGCACGCTCGAAATCGCGGTCGAGCGCATCGTACCGCTCGCTGGCGGCGCATGTGTCGCCTCGCGCATCCGCATCCGCCCGCTCGACTTCGCGGGCAGCTTTCAGGCCTGGCTGACCTATGGCACCGAAGCCGAGGGCACGGGTGGCGCCGAGGTCGACGACCCCCGCATTTCCGGACGTTTGCGTCCGGTCTGGAGCATCATTTCCCCCCTGCCGGGTGACAACCCTTCCGTCACCCGGTTCGCGCAGGATGCTGTCGAACTCGCCTACCGCCAACATGTCGCAAGCGCGGCCGCTCAGGTCGCGGCGGTCCACGCGGGTCATGTGGTGCGCCGCGAGTTGGTCGCCGGCGGCGTCCTGACGATCGACCGGGTGGTCGCGATGGCTTGCGCCCGCGGCCGCCCGGTCGACCTTGTCGCGCTGGATGGCGTGGCGATGGATTTCGATGCGATCGCCGCGGGACAGCGCGCGGCGGTGCAGGCGCTGTGGGAGAGCGCGGCGCTCGACATCGACGGCGACGACGAACTGGCGCGGGCGCTGCGCTTCGACCTGTTCCAGCTCCACCAGTCGGCGAGCCGGGATGCGAACCACAGCATCGGCGCAAAGGGGCTGTCGGGCGAGGGTTACGAGGGTCACTATTTCTGGGACGCCGAAACCTTCATGCTGCCGATCCTTGCGCTGCAGGCGCCGGAAAGGGCACGGACGCTGCTCGCTTATCGCATCGGCAAGCTGGACCGCGCGCGGGCCCATGCGCGGGCGATCGGCCATGCGCGCGGCGCGCTCTATCCCTGGCGGACGATCGCCGGCGACGAATGTTCGTCGCATTATCCGACGGGGTCTGCACAATATCATATCAATGGCGACATCGCCTATGCGCTCGCCCTCTATGTCGCGGCGTCGGGCGACGAGGCGTTTCGCGCCGAGGCGGCCGAAATGCTGTTCGAGACCGCGCGGATGTGGATGGAGATCGGCGCCTTCGACGCGCGGCGTGGTGGCGCTTTCTGCCTCCACGGCGTGACCGGCCCCGATGAATATTCGGCGCTGGTCGACAATGATTTCTACACCAACGCTATCGCGCGCCGGCATCTGGCCTATGCTGCCGAAACAGCCGAATGGCTGCGCGCGCGCGGCGAGCTTGCCGCGGCGAAGGCGGCGATCGGGCTGAGCGATGGGGAGGTCGCCGAGTGGCGCCGCGCGGCCGACGCGATGTGGCTCCCGGTCGATCCGGCGCTTGGCATCAATCCGCAGGACGATGCGTTTCTGAGCCGTCCCGAACTCCCCGGGCTAACCTCGGCGCGCGACGGCCATGGGCCGCTGCTGATGCGCTATCACCCGATGATCCTGTTTCGGCACCAGGTCGCGAAGCAGGGCAATGTCGTTCAGGCGATGGCGATGGATCTCGTCGAAATGCCCGTGTCGCGGCAGCGGCGGAATTTCGATTATTATGCGCGCGTCACAACGCATGATTCGACACTGTCGTCGGTGTCGTTCGGGATTGCGGCGGCGCGGCTGGGCGATGAAGCGGCGGCGCTCGACTTCCACCGCGAATGCGCGTTCGTCGATCTTGAGAACCGCCACGGCAACACCTCGCACGGCCTGCACATGGCGGCGCTGGCGGGTAGCTGGCTGGTGCTGGCGCAGGGCTGGGGCGGGCTGCGCCTCGACAGCGCGGCGCCGTCGTTCCGGCCGCAGCTGCCGGCCGCATGGACGGGCTATCGCTTTCGCTTGCAATGGCGCGGAAGCGTGATCGAGCTGGCGGTCAGCGGCCAGGGTTGCACCTATCGGCTGGTGTCGGGCGATCCCGTCGACATTCTCGACCATGGGCGCCCGCTTCGCGTGGGCAGCGATCCCGTCGTCATGGACCGGCCGCGCCTGAAAGGCGTGATTTTCGATCTCGACGGCGTGCTGACCGACACGGCCGAGGACCATTATCAAGCGTGGCAGGCGCTCGCCGACTCCTATGGCTTCGCATTCGATCGCGAGGTCAATCATCGGCTGAAGGGTGTCGATCGGCGTAACTCCCTGCGGCTGATCCTCGAACATGCGGGGGCGGAGGTCGAAGCGGAGAGGTTCGACGCCATGCTGGCGGAAAAGAACGACATTTATCGCGAACGGCTTGCCGCCTATTCGCCCGCGGACCTCTTCGCGGGGGTCGGCGCGCTGTTCGACGGCCTGCGCGCCGCGGGGTTGAAGATCGGCCTCGCGTCGGCCAGCCGCAACGCGCCCGACGTCGTGCGCCTGCTCGGCATCGCCGACCAGTTCGATTTCATTGCGGATGCGGGGGCGGTCGCGAACGCCAAGCCCGCGCCCGATATCTTCCTGGCCTGTGCCCACGGCATGGGCCTTCGCCCGGACCAGTGCATCGGCATCGAAGATGCAGAGGCCGGGGTTTCGGCCATCCATGCGGCGGGCATGGTGGCCATTGGCATCGGGTCAGAAGAGGCGCTGCCCGACGCCGACATGCACGTCCCCGCCACAGGCCAGCTCACGGTCGCCAATATCCTGTCGTTCGAACGGGCTGCGGCGGCGCGCGGGGGCCTTTCAACCAGACCAGATAAAGTGGAGGAAATCTCATGTTGAACCGGACCCGTCTGCTGGCGTCCGCCGCGCTCTTTGCGCTGCCGACCGCCGCCTATGCCCAGGAAGCGCCTCAGACCGATTATACCGCGCCCGCCGAGGACGAGATCATCGTGACCGGCACCGCCGGCGGCGGCATCAACCGTCAGTCCGCCGCCTTCGCGATCACCAACATCACTGCCGACGCGATCGCCAAGGCGGCGCCGAACAGCACCGCCGATCTGTTCAAGGTCATCCCCGGCGTCTCGGCCGAAAGCTCGGGCGGCCAGAATGGCGCGAACATCTTCGTGCGCGGCTATCCCTCCGGCGGTGACGCCGAATTCGTGACGCTGACGACGCAGGGCGTGCCCTTCTTCTCGCCGCCGACCTTGTCCTTCCTCGAAAACACGCAGCTCATCCGCGTCGACGAGACGATCGCGCGCGTCGAGGCGGTTCGCGGCGGCACTGGCGCCCTGTTCGGCAACGGCCAGCCCGGCCTGACCGTCAACTTCGTCCAGAAGGAAGGCGGCAGCGAGTTCGAAGGCCTGGTGAAGGCCAGCATCGCCGATTATGGCGACGTGCGCGGCGACCTGGTGCTTTCGGGTCCGCTCGGTGACAATACGACCTTCCTGGTCGGTGGCTATTATTCGACCGGCCATGGCATCCGCAACCCGGGCTTCTCGCCCGAGAAGGGCGGCCAGATCACCGCGAACGTGCGGCATGACCTCGACAAGGGCTCGATCCTCGTCTTCGCGCGCTACCTCAACGACCATGGCCAGTGGCTGCTGCCGATCCCGGTCGTCCGCGACGGCGACAAGGTGCGCCAGTTCGGCAACATCGACCCCGGTACGGGAGCGCTCGCCGGCCGCGAAACGCGGCTCAGCCTGCTGCCCGACGGCAGCCGCGCCGATCTGGCCGACGGCCGCGGTGCGAAGCTGATCAACCTCGGCACGAATTTCGATTACGAAATCGGTGATGGCCTGCAGGTCCGCTATCGTGCCAGCTATCTCAACGGCGATGCCGATACGACGGGCCTCGTTCCCGCGAGCACCGCGCAGTCGGCAACGGACTATGCGGCGAGCCTTGGCGGGACGATCGGCAGCCTGACCTATGTCAATGGCGGCGGTGCGGTCGCGGGCACGCAGCAGGTCATCCGCGCCGGCACCTGGATCGTGCGCAAGCAGATCGAGGATTTCACCAACGATCTCAACCTCGAATGGAAGAGCGGGAACAACAAGTTCACCGTCGGTGCCTATTTCTCGGACTTCTCGTCGAACGACCAGTGGAACCTCGGCAACATCCGCCTGCTGACCGCAGAGAATAATGCGCGCGTCCTGGACCTTGTCCTCGCCGACGGCCGCGTCGTCACCAATCGCGGTTTCACGCAGGGTTCGTTCTTCAACGTCAACGCCGCCTATGACGGTCGCGAATATGCCTTTTATGCGGTCGACGAATATCAGATCACGCCCGAACTGCGGTTCGACGCGGGTATCCGGTATCAGAATTACAAGGCGACGGGCACGCTGGAGAACAACAATTTCGGCGTCGACGTCGATGGCGATGCGAACACGCTCTACGACAGCAACACGGCAGTCCTGAACGGCACCTTCAACACGATTTCGTACAAGAAGGGCGCCTGGTCGTGGACGGCGGGCCTGAACTATGACTTCACCTCGTCGCTCGGCGCCTATGTCCGCTACAATCGCGGCAACACCAACCCCTTCTTCGACAATCTGCGTGACGGCATCCGCGTCTCGCCGCGCGTCGACAATTATGAAGGCGGGATCAAGCTGCGTACCGACCTCGTGTCGCTCTATGCCACGCTGTTCCACACCAACTTCAAGGGGCTGGTGACGACGGTCATCGGCAATGGCGGACCGCAGGCGTCGATCGGCGGCGCGCGCAGCACCGGCGTCGAGCTTGAAGGACAGATCCGTCCGATCGACAATTTCGCGATCGCCTTCTCGGGCACCTGGCTCGACGCGAAATATCGCAACTTCTTCGCCAACAACGGCGCAACCGACCTCAGCGGCAACCGCGTCCAGCGGCAGCCGAAGTGGCAGTGGCGCGTGACGCCGTCGTATGACATCGAATTCGGCAGCGACAGCAAGGTCTCGCTCTATTCGACCTTCGCCTATGTCGGCGACCGCTTCTCCGACACCGGCAATACGCAGGATCTCCCGCATTATTTCAAGATCGATGCGGGCGTCACCTTCGACGTCAATCGCGCGCTGACCTTCGCGGTTACCGCCGACAATCTGACCGACAAGGTCGGGCTGACCGAGGGCGATCCGCGCACGATCGGCCAGACCGGCGGCGAAGTCGTCAACGCGCGCCCGATCCTCGGCCGTTCGTTCCGCTTCAGTGCGGCCTATAAATTCTAAGAGGGGGGAGGGGGATCGACCTCTTTTCGTAACTCTCCTACTGGGTGGTCGCGGCCTCTTCGCGGCCACCCCTTCTTTTAGGTCTCACGGGGACGGACATGGCGCGTACTCGGCTGATCGCCGCACTGATATTGACCTATGTCGCCTTTGCGATGCTGCTCAACAGCGTCGGCACGGTCATCCTCCAGTCGATTTCGAGTTTCCATGTCACCAAGCCCCAGGCGAGTACGCTCGAAGGCTTCAAGGACATCACCATCGCAGTCGTGTCGTTCGTCACGGCGAGCTATTTGCCGCGGATCGGGCTGCGCAAGGCGCTGATCGGCGCGCTCGCGCTCGCGGTGGCGGCATGTTTCATCATGCCGTTGTTCGGCAGCTTCAACGTCGCGCGGCTGCACTTCGCGCTCGTCGGCGCGGCTTTCGCGGTCGCCAAGGTCGTCGTCTATTCGATGATCGGGCTCGTGACCGAAGACGCGCGCAAACATGCCAGCCTGACCAGCCTGATCGAGGGCATGTTCATGGTCGGCGTATTGTCTTCCTATTGGGTGTTCAGCGCCTTCATCGATCCCGCAGGGCTGCGCTGGCTCGACGCCTATTGGGTGCTCGCGATCATCCCGGCGCTGGCGCTCGCCCTGCTGCTGTCGACCGGGGTCGACGAAAACCGGACGCATATCGGCTATGAGGAGCCGGGGATGGAGCGCGCGCCGATGCTGGCGATGCTGAAGCTCGCGGGGCTGCCGCTGGTGCTCGTCTTCATCCTCTGCGCCTTCGTCTTCGTCCTGATCGAGCAGGGGATCGGAACATGGTTGCCGGTCTTCAACAACGAAGTGCTGCACCTGCCCGCGCAGATGAGCGTGCAGGCCGCCAGCCTGTTCGCGGCGTGCATCGCGATCGGGCGGTTCGGCGCCGGAGCGGTGATGGCGCGCTTCGACTGGTATCCGGTGCTCAACGTCTGCCTTGCGCTGCTCGCGGCGCTGATCATCCTCGTCCTGCCGCTCGCCGACGGGCTGACGCCCGGTGCGATCCACAGCTGGAGCGACGCCCCCGTTGCCGCGTTCCTGTTCCCGCTGATCGGGATCGCGCTCGCGCCGATTTACCCGACGATCATCTCGGTGATGCTGAGCGCAATGCCTCATCGCCAGCATCCGCCGCTGATGGGGTTGGTCGTGATTTTTTCCGCGCTTGGCGGCACCACCGGCTCGATCATTACCGGCGCAATCTTCGCGCATTTCGATGGGCGTACAGCCTTCACGCTGATGCTCGTCCCCACCGCAGCGCTGACGGTCGGGCTCTTCATGCTTCGCCGCAGAATCCGGGCCTCCGAGGCTTGATCGCCGGAAAAGGCAAACGCAAGCTGACGCGCTTGACCGCGACATCGCCGCTGCCAATGATCCCGATCGAGGCGCCGTGTTCACGCTTACCTTCCCTGGGGCGTTGATTGCCGGCGCCGTCGATCCCGTTTGACCCTTTGCCTCATGGTCGGGCGGTCCAAGACGGATGAGATCGGTCAAGGGGTCAAGGCAAGCCCAGTCGTTCGAGCACCGCTTTCACATAGGTCGGGCCGACCTGTACGACTGCGCCATCCTCCATCTCCAAAGAGATCAAGCCCTTGCCGAGCCGCCGTACCGCTTTCACCAGCGCGGGACGGATGAAGGTCGAGCGGTGGACGCGCATCAATTGCTGCGGATCGAGGAGCTGTTCGAGCGCGCCCATCGAGATGCGATGGATGTGGCTGCGCGTCGCGGTGTGAAACAGCACATAGTCGCGCGCCGCCTCGACCCATTCGATTTGCGCGACGGGCAGGCGCAGATTGCCGCTCGCGGTCTGAACCCAGATCGCGTCGTTGTGCGTCTCGTGCGGCGGCGCGGTTGCCAGCCGCTCGGCGGCATCGCGCATCGCGTGGCGCCGGCGTGCGCGCTCGACCGCTTGGCGCAGCCGGTCGAAGCGGACGGGCTTGAGCAGATAATCCGCCGCCTCGACCTCAAAGGCATCGGGCGCATATTGTTCGAAAGCGGTGACGAAGACGATCTCCGGGCGCGGGGCGACGACCAGGTCGGCGGCGACACGAATCCCGCTTTTCTTCGGCATCGAGATATCGAGCATGACCAGGTCGGGACGCAGTTCGGCGATCCGCGCCTCGGCTTCCTCGCCCGTCGCGGCGGTGCCCACGACCTCGGCGCCGTCGATATCGCCGAACAGCGTTTCGAGCCGGCGGAGCGCCAGCGGCTCGTCGTCGACGAGCAGGACACGGAGCGCGCTCACGCCGCCACTCCCTCGTCGCTCCGTTCGAGCGGCAGGCGCGCGATCGCAAGGAAGCCGCGGTCGCGCGTCCGCGTCTCGAGCGTGCCCTTGGCGCCATAGTGCGTGTCGAGCCGCTGCCGGACGTTCGCGATACCGAGCCCGGTGCCGGGGCGCGCGTCCTGTTCGAGGCCCGCGCCGTCGTCCTCGACCGCGATGACCAGGGTGTCGCCGTCGCGCGAGGCTTCGACCTTGATCGTCACGGGCTCCGCCGAAGGCGCCAGCGCATATTTGATCGCATTCTCGATCAGCGGCTGGAGCAGAAAGCCCGGCACCAGCGCGCCGTTGAGCGCAGGCGGGCAGGTGAATTCGACCGCGAGCCGATCGCCGAAGCGGACGCTCTCGATCTCCAGATAATGCTGCAGCGTCGCCAACTCGTCCTCGAGCGGCAGCAGCGCGTCGGGCTCTGAGGACAGGGTCGCGCGCAGAAATTCGGACAGTTTGGCAAGCATTGCGTCGGCCGCGCCATAATCGCGCGTGACGATCAGCGACGAGATGGCGTTGAGCGTGTTGAACAGGAAATGGGGGTTGAGCTGGTAGCGCAGCGCGGCAAGGCTGGCGGCGCTCGCCGCCGCTTCTGCTCGGCTTGCCGCCTCGCGCGCGGCGGCGAGTTCGAGTTCGCGCTCGCGGGCAAGCTTGTTCGCTTCGATCACGGTGAACGCCGCGCCCAGCAGCGCGAATTGCCAGACGAGGGCGATGAAGTTGTTCGTGGCGCGCAAGGCAAAGGGGGCGATCTTCTGCGTGGATACGACGAGCCGTCCGATCCATTCGCCGGTCGCGGCGTCGATCAGGGCCAGGGTCGCCGACGCCAGGATGACCGCAGCGCCCATCGCGGCCAGCCGGACGACCATGTTGCCGCGGCGCGTCCTGCGCACCGCCCAATAGACGCCGCCCGAAAGCAGGACGCCCATCACGCAAATGTTGATCACCGACACCGTGACGTAGAGGCTGGCACCGCTGAAAACATGATAGGGGATCAGATACAGCACCCCGGACAGCGTCCAGGTCGCGATGACCAATGCGATGGTCTGGCGATGTTCGGGTCTCAGCGGCATTGCGATTCCTTTGTGTAATGCGCGCCAAGCATAAGGGAAGCCTGCGCCGCGGGCGTCCTTCCCCGTCGCGCCGGCGTCGGTCTTCGTCGCACGAAATCGGGTCGGGCGACCCGCGATCCGGGTTCGTAGCAGAAGGATGGAGCCGATATGCCGGGCCCGATAGCCGGCCTCCATTCGCGGCATTCCGCCGCCAGGAGACAGACTGTGGCAAATCGTTACCGCACCGGGCTGATCGCCCTCGGGCTGCTCGGCACCCTGATCGTCGCCGAGGGACGCACCAACGCGTCCGAGCCTGTCGCTGCGACGCCCGCAGCCGCTGCTTTCCAGCCGCTCGAGATGCTGCCGTCGGGCCATCCGGTGGTTCGGGTCGCGGTCGACGGGTCTGCGCCAAGGCGTTTCGTCATCGACACCGCGGCAAGCGAGACCACGATCCTGCCGAAACTTCGCGCGGCGATGGTGGGGCTCGTCGTCAAGCCGTCGGACGAGCCGCTCGACGGCGCGGCGGGGCGGTCGGAGGTCGAGACCGCGACGGTGGGTCTGCTGGAGGTCGCCGGTTTCGGCTTTCGCTCGCTCGAAGCGCTGGTGCTGCCGCCGGGGCCGGTCGATGGCCTGGGCGTCGACGGCATTTTGGGCGCCGACATCATCGCCGACTTCGCGGTCGAACTCGACATTCCGGCGCATCGCTGGCGCATGACGCGGTCCGCCGATGCAGCGATGCTGCGCGGGCTAACAGCATCGGTTCCCTTCACGCTCGACGAGGAACGCGCGCCGCGACTGACGATCCGGCTGAACGGCGTCGAGGTTCCGGCGGTACTCGATACCGGAGCGCGCGGGACCATCATAAACTGGGCGGCCGCGAAGGCGATCGGCCTGACCCCCGATACGCCCGGACTGGTCAAGGGAACCGATGTCAGGGGAGCGACCGCCCACGCGACGCCGAGCGTCAAGGCGAAACTCGCCCGCCTGTCGATCGATACCGCCGAAATGCGCGATCGCGACATCCGCATCGCCGACCTGCCGGTGTTCAAGGTGCTCGGCTTCGAGGCCGACCAGCCCGCGGTGATCTTGGGCATCGACATGTTCGCCGACCGGCGCTTCGTCATCGATCATCCGGGGCTCCGCCTGCATGTCTCGCCGCCGGCGGACCCTGCTTCCGGACCGAAGCAACCCTGATGGAGCAGGGGCGGGCCGGTGCTGCGAACGCCCGCCGATAAGCCCGCCCAAAAAGAAGGCGCGCGGTACGGGATACCGCGCGCCCAGTTCGTGCCCAACGTGCCCCGTTGGATTTCCCGCGACGCCCATCGCGGGGCAAGGAGCACGGTCCGACCCGGGAGAGAGGGTGTGCCGGACCGCGCAATGCCTCGTTAAATGCGTTCGATGATCGTGACCGGCGCCATGCCGCCGCCGGTGCACATGGTGGCAAGCCCGGTATTGAGATCGCGGCGCTCCATCTCGTCGAGCAAAGTGCCGAGGATGATCGCGCCGGTCGCGCCGATCGGGTGGCCGAGCGCGATCGCGCCGCCGTTGACGTTGACCTTCGCCGGATCGACGTCGAGGTCGCGCATGAACTTCAGCGGCACGACCGCGAAGGCTTCGTTGATCTCGATCAGGTCGATGTCGCCGATCTCCATACCCGCCTGTTTCAGCGCCTTGCGCGTGGCGGGGACGGGCGCGTTGAGCATCAGTTCGGGGCTGTCGCCCGCCGAGCTGAGGTGACGGATGCGTGCGCGCGGCTTCAGCCCATGCGCCTTTGCATAGTCTGGCGATGCGATCACGACCGCCGCGGCACCGTCGACAACGCCCGACGAGTTGCCCGCGTGGTGGATGTGGTTGATCTCGACCTCGGGGTACGTCGCACGGACAAGCTGCGCATAGGTCGTTCCCGCCGCGTCAAGCGGGCGCTCCATGAAGCCGGGAAACGCGGCCGCCAGCGACGACAGGCCTTCCATCGTCGTCGAGGGGCGCGGATATTCGTCATGATCGAGCGCGAGGCGGCCGTCGACATGGTGGACGGGCACGACCGACCTGGCGAAGCGGCCGTCCTTGATCGCCTCGTCGGCGCGGCGCTGGCTTTCGAGGCCGAGCGCGTCCGCCTCTTCGCGCGTGAAGCCTTCGAGCGTCGCGATCAGGTCGGCGCAGATACCCTGGTGCGGCTGCGGGTGTCGGCGGCGCAGATCTTCATTCCCGGCGTCGACGAACGGGCTGCGGTCGGTGGTGCTGATGAAGGACATCGATTCGACGCCGCCCGCCATCGTCAGGTTCATCATTCCCGACATCACGCCCATCGCCGCGACATTGACAGAGGTAAGCCCCGAGCCACAGAACCGGTCGATCGTAAAGCCGGGCGCAGCCGGGCCGAAGCCCGCGTCGAGTGCGGCCATGCGCGCGATGCACGATCCCTGCTTGCCGAATTGCGAACCGCAGCCCGCGATCACTTCGTCGATATCGTCGGGGTCGATGTCATTCCGCGCCGCGAGCGCTCGCAACACTGTCGACAACAGGCGCTGCGGATGGACTTCGGTCAGCGAGCCCTTGCCGATCTTGCCGCCGCCGCGTGGGGTGCGGGCGGCGTCGATGATCCATGCTTCGGTCATGCAAATATCCTTTCGAAAAGAAGAGCTCAGGCGGCCGCGCCGGCCATGGCCTTGGCGAACACGCCGCGCAGCTGACCGCCGCCATTCTCGGGCACCGCCTCGTCGGTGCGATCTGCGATTTCGGCAAAGCGCGCGGCGACGAGTTCGGGGGTCGGCGCTTCGTCATAGATACCCTTGGTCAGCGTGATGTTGGCAGTCTCGAAGCCGCCGGCGCCGGCGCACAGCGTCGTACGCGTCGGCGCCCCCTCGGAGACCAGATAGACAAGTCCGGCCGCGACGGCTTCGGGCTGGAGGCGGGCCAGAATCTCTTCCGCCATCAGGTTTTCGGTCATGCGCGTCGCCGCGACGGGCGCGATGCAGTTGACCCGAATGTCGCTCTTCGCACCCTCGATCGCGAGCGTCTGCATCAGGCCGACGAGCGCCATCTTCGCCGCGCCATAATTGGCCTGGCCGAAATTCCCGTAGAGCCCCGACGAGGAGGTCGTCATGACGATGCGGCCGTAATTCTGCTCGCGCATCAGGTCCCACACCGCCTTTGAGCAGATCGCGGCGCCCATCAGATGGACGTCCATGACGAGACGAAAATCCTCGATCTCCATCTTCGCAAAGCTCTTGTCGCGAAGGACGCCTGCATTGTTGACCAGAATATCGATGCGGCCCCACCGGCCGCGCGCGGCATCGACCATCGCCTGAACGTCGGCGACGCTGGTGACCGAGGCGCCGCTCGCCATCGCCTCGCCGCCGGCGGCGCGGATCTCGTCGACGACGCGGTCGGCGGCTTCGCTCGACCGGCCCGAGCCGTCGAGCGAGCCACCGAGATCGTTGACCACCAGCTTCGCGCCCCGACGGGCAAGCTCGAGCGCATAGGCGCGGCCAAGCCCGCCACCTGCGCCGGTGATGATTGCTACCTTGCCGTCGAACCGCATCGCATCCTCATTATTTTAGGTTTCGGTATGAAATTTTCTGGTCCTAGACGCCAGCAGATCGACAAGAGTCAATTCTGATTGGCTAAGTTTGCGTATTTGGTTTCCTGTTTGGCGCGAAAAGTCGGAGCGCGGGACGGCCCCGTCCGCGGATCTGCGGATACGGCGGCCGAAAAATTTGGAGCTCGGGATGGCGGCTGGCGCGTCAGTGCGCGAGTAGCCCGGCGAAGAAGGGGCGCGTGTAGGCGGCGTCGATCGTCGTCTTGTCGAGTTCGGGCGCCCAGAGCCGGAGGTCGCCGACAGCATTGGTGATCGCGAGCAGGAGTTCGGCGCCGATATGTGCGTCGATCGGCCGGATCGAACCATCTGCGATGCCGCGGCCGATGACGAGCGCCGAGCGGTTCGAAAGGCGCCCGAATTGCTTGAGCAGCGCATCGCGTTCGGGATTCGGTATGCTGACGACGGCTTTCAGTGCGAGCAGTGGACCGGCCTCCGACATCTGGAAGTCGATCAAGGCTGCGAAGCTGGCATATATCTCGTGAAGCCCGCTACCCCCTTGCTCGTCGGCCTGCCGCTGTGCGGCGCGCATGATCGCAATCGTCCGTTCGAGGCACTGGATCACCAGGTCGTGCTTCGTCTCGACATGATGATAGAAGCTGCCCTTCGTGACCTTGAGCCGCGCCGAGATGCGCTCGACGGATGCCCCGGCATAGCCCTGATCGTTGATCAATTCGGTCGCTGCTTTGAGGAAGCGTTCGGGGCCGACGTCCGACGGCGATCCGGGCGGCGGGATTTCGAGGGGCAGGGCAGGGGCGCTTTCTCCGGCGGCAAGCGCACCGATACCGTTCCGCAATATGTCGAGGATGCCGTCGGCGATCTGGGCAAAATAGCGGCTGTCGTAACTCTCCATGATCCGCCGCGACCAGAAGAGCGCCGCGAGCAACTGATGCGTCTGCGCGGCAAGTGCGGTGGCGTCGACCGGGGCGTCGGCGGTGACAAGCAACCCCCGGAACGACCGGAAGAGGCGGACAAAGGCGGCGTTGACCTCCTCGTCCCCCAGCGCCTGCGCATCGTGGAAATGGACGATCGGCGGCGTGCGGCCCTCGCAGATATCGGCATAGAGCGCGGCATATGCCCGAAACACCGCCGCGACGCGCTGGAACGGTGTCGGCTGGGGCGCGGCCTCGCCGACAATCTGCTGGAAGCGGTCGATCGCCTGCAGGAAACATGTCGCGGCAAGCTGTTCCTTGCGCCGGAAATAATAGGCGACGCCGGTCGCGACGATGTCGAGGCGCGCCGCGACTTCCGCGAGCGTCATGCCGTGGACGCCCTTTTCGTTGATCAGTTCGACCGCGGTCTGGACAACCGCGTCGCGGCGGCGAAAGCGTCTGTCGGGTTTGGGAGAGGCGGAAGCGGTCATGGGACAGGGGCTCGATCGGGCGCAGAAAAAAATGCCGCCTTGCGGAGCGCGTAACAAAAGATGCGGCGACAATCCATCGTCCTGCCGCGGCGTTTGGCAGACGAAGCGGAGGCGCCGTTGGTTCGGCGATCGTGTGGACATCGTGGCAATCCGGTCGCCGGTCGCTATATGGAGGGCGCCGACGGGCTCCTGCCGGTTCGCCAAAGGGGCCACGTCCCCGCCCGCCCTGCGGCGGGTTTCAGGTCCGGGACGGCCCGGCAGTCTTTTCAAAGGAGGCTGCCCATGCCGTGGGTCTATCTTGTCATCGCCGGGCTGTTCGAGGTGGTGTGGGCTTTTTCCATGAAACAGTCGGATGGCTTCACGCGCCTCGGCCCGACGATTGTCACCATCGCCGCAATGATCGCGAGTTTCGCGCTGCTTTCGCTGTCGATGAAGTCACTGCCGCTCGGTACCGCCTACACCATCTGGACCGGGATCGGTGCGGTCGGGGCATTTCTGGTCGGGATCGCGATGCTGGGCGAGGCCGCGAGTGCGATGCGCATCGTCGCGGCGCTGCTGATCGTCACAGGGCTGGTGCTGATGAAAATTGGCACGCCGGCGTGACGCCGCGATCTGCCGCTATCGCTTGCCATCGTCCGGACGCGCGGCTAAAGGCGCTTCATTCGGACAGATGCGCCGTTTTCCTTCCGCCTTTCGCCGACATGCTCGGGGAGGGTGGGCGGACTATTGCCCGAAGCACGGTTGACGTGCGGGGGACGGCAACCCATCTGGCCCGGAACATTGACGCATGAAGGACAGGACGATCGATATGGCGAGGCCCAAGATTGGCGAATTCGTCAACCAGGTGAAAACCGAAGCCACGAAGATCGTGTGGCCGACGAGCCGCGAGACGGTGCAGACGACGATCATGGTGCTGATCATGACGACGATCCTGTCGCTGTTCTTCTTCGGCGTCGATTCGGTATTCAAGCTGATCGTCGGCTGGCTGACGTCGCTCGCGCGCTAAGCGCGAATCCAGGGATTAAGGAACAACCATAATGGCGCGCTGGTACATCATTCACGCCTATTCGGGCTTCGAGAACAAGGTTCGCGATTCGGTGATCGCCGAAGCCGAACGCATGGGGCTGACCCAGCTCGTCGAGGCGGTCGAGGTGCCCGTCGAAACAGTCACCGAGGTCAAGCGCGGCAAGAAGGTTCAGGCCGAGCGGAAATTCTTCCCCGGCTATGTCCTCGCCAAGCTGACGATGACCGACGACGTCTATCACCTTGTCAAGAACACGCCGAAGGTTACCGGCTTCCTGGGGTCGTCGGGCAAGCCGCAGGCGATCAGCGAGGCTGAGGCCGCGCGCATCCTGAACAGCAAGGAAGAGGCCGCGGCGCGTCCCAAGACCGAAATCCGCGTCGATTATGAGATCGGCGATCAGGTCAAGGTGCTCGAAGGTCCGTTCGCGAGCTTCAACGGCGTTGTCGAGGAACTCGATTTCGACAAGGCGCGCGTCAAGGTCAGCGTGTCGATCTTCGGCCGCGCGACCCCCGTCGAGCTCGATTTCGAGCAGGTCGAACGCATGAAGTGATGGCTTCGGCCATCGCTCTCCGAAAAGATTGGACCGCCGTATGAGTCTGACTCCTTCAGAGATTCAGGCTCGTGCCGATCGTGCGCGCGCCATCCACGCCGCGGTCGACCGGGAGCGCGTCGTCCGCCGCGTCACCAAGCTCTTCGATCTCGAAGCGGCTGAAGAGCCCGACGAATTTACCTTCCCTGCCTTCACCAAGCCTATGCGCCAGCGGATCTTCGGCGGGCAGGTGATCGCGCAGGCGATGGTTGCTGCGGCGCGAACGGTCGACGCGGGGAAGGGCGTGCATTCGCTCCATGCCTATTTCCTGCGCGGGGGCGACGAGGCGAAGCCGCTCCATTTCCGCGTCCACCGCGATTTCGACGGACGCAGTTTCGCGAACCGCCGCGTCGTCGTGCGCCAGGACGGCAAGGTGATCTTCAACCTCACGGCATCCTTCCAGGCGCCCGAGCAGGGGCTGTCGCACCAGGCGCCGATGCCCGATCTGCTGCCGCCCGACCAATGCCGCGACTTCGGCGATGTGATAGCCGCCGATCCGCTGATCGACGACGCGCGGCTCGAACAGATGGCCACCAACCATCCGTTCGACGTGCGCAGCTTTCGCCCGCCCGCGGGCACGGCCTCGACGATGCATTATGAATGGTTCCGCATCGCGGCGCCGGTCGGCGACGACCCGCTGACGCATCGCGCGCTGCTCGCTTACGCATCGGACATGGGCCTCTTGTCGTCGGCGATGGTGCCGCACGGCCTGACCTGGACGCAGCCGGGGCTGTTTTCGACCAGCCTCGATCATGCGATGTGGTTCCACGACGACATCCGCGTCGACGACTGGTTCGTCTATGTCATGGACAGCGACTGGACCGGTGGCAGCCGCGGGATCAACCGCGGGCTCATCTATCGTAAGGACGGCACCCTGATCGCTTCGGCGGTTCAGGAAGGGCTGATCCGCCTCGTTCCGCCCGCATAAGGCTTGTTTTCTGCGGCGTTTGCGCTTATGGGCGCCGCTTCGCGTCAGATAAGGGCGTGATTCCGCGCGGGAGGAAGGGGTGATGCCCTTCTGCTTGACCGCTTATTTTGAGCCCCGGATTCCGGTCGGGGGCGACAGAAAGAAAGGAGGCCATCATGGCCAAGAAGATTAGCGGCTACATCAAGCTGCAGGTGCCCGCCGGTACCGCAAACCCCTCGCCGCCGCTTGGGCCGGCGCTCGGTCAGCGCGGCGTGAACATCATGGAATTCTGCAAGGCGTTCAACGCCGCGACCGATGGCCTCGAAAAGGGTCAGCCGACCCCGACGATCATCACTGTCTATGCCGACAAGAGCTTCTCGTTCGTCACCAAGACGCCGCCGGCGACTTACCTGATCAAGAAGGCCGCAAACCTGAAGTCGGGCTCGAAGGAACCCGGCAAGATCAGCGGGGGCAAGATCGCCCGTTCGAAGCTGACCGAAATCGCCGAGATCAAGATGAAGGATCTCAACGCGAACGATCTGGAACAGGCAACGAAGATCATTGAGGGCAGCGCGCGCTCGATGGGCCTCGAAGTGACGGAGGGCTGAACCCATGGCTAAGCTGACCAAGAAGCAGAAGGCCCTCGAGGGCAAGGTCGACGCGCTGAAGCTGCACGGCGTCGACGAAGCGATCAAGACGGTGCGCGAGTTGGCCTCGGCCAAGTTCGACGAAACGCTGGAAATCGCGATGAACCTGGGTGTCGATCCGCGTCACGCCGACCAGATGGTCCGCGGCGTCGTCACGCTGCCCGCCGGTACCGGCAAGGACGTCAAGGTTGCCGTGTTCGCGCGCGGCGACAACGCCGACAAGGCGCTGGCCGCCGGCGCCGACAAGGTCGGTGCCGAAGACCTGATGGAAGACATGCTCGCGGGTAACCTCGACTATGGCCGAGTCATCGCCACGCCGGACATGATGGGCATCGTCGGCCGTCTCGGCAAGACGCTGGGCCCGAAGGGCCTCATGCCGAACCCCAAGCTCGGCACCGTCACCCCGAACGTCGCCGAAGCGGTCAAGGCAGCCAAGGGCGGCCAGATCGAATTCCGCGTCGAAAAGGTCGGCATCATCCACGCGGGCATCGGCAAGCTGTCGTTCGGCGAGGAAAAGCTCCGCCAGAACTTCGACGCCTTCGTCGACGCGATCGTCAAGGCCAAGCCGGCCGGCGCGAAGGGCAAATATGTCCGTAAGATAGCGCTTTCGTCATCGATGGGCCCCGGCATCAAGGTCGATACGGCCGACGTGACCGGCGCCTGATCGAGCGCACAGGATACAGCGAAGGGCCGGGGGAAACCCCGGCCCTTTTCTTATGGACGTTGCCGTTTCGGGGCGATGCGGGTCGCCCGGGGAATCGTCAGAGAATCTCGCGGACCAGATCTTGCGGGCGGCAAAAGCGCACGCCCTTGTCGGTCTCGACGAACGGGCGGTTCACATAGGCGGGATTTTCGACCATCGCGGCGATGATCGCCTCCTCGCCCGCGTCGCCTAGCCCGCGTTCCTCGGCATCGGTGCCGCGCAAGCGCAGCGCCTCGCGTGCCGTCATGCCCGCGTCCCTGAACAGCTGGCGCAGCTTGTCCGCGGTGTAGGGCGTCTTCAGATATTGGACGATCTCGACCTCGATACCGGGGGTCTCTTCCAGAATCGCCAGCGTCTTGCGCGAGGTGCCGCAGGCGGGGTTGTGCCAGATCGTCGCTTTCATGCGGCGTTCCCTAACGAGAGTGTAACGGAGCGTAAACCGGCTATTCATGGCGATTATGGCACATTTTCCCGCATGAAGAGGCTCGACCGTCTTGCCTTTGCCGCCGGGAACCCGATCTATGTCGGATCGAGGGACCGCCAATAGGCGGCCAATGCGGGGTTGTGGTTCAAGTGAATGAGTTGATCGATCGCAGGGCAATGCTGGCAATGGCCGGTGCAGGCGCGTTCGCGGCGACGTCGGCGCGCGCCGCGCAGTTGCCCGACTGGCTTACCCAGCCGCGTCCGCCGGTGCCGGTGCCGGTTCAGGCGCCGGTCGACTATCTCGCCGTCGCGAAAAAGCAGCTCGCGCTGCAATCGCGCGCCATTCCGCAGACCGACCGCGTCGGCATCGTCGATTTCGGCCTGCCCTCGTCGCGGCCGCGCTTCGCACTCGTCGACATGGTGAAGGGCAAGGTCGAGATGTTCCCGGTCACCCACGGCCGCGGTTCGGACCCGCAGCACGATGGCTGGCTCAAGCGCTTCTCGAACGCGCCGGGCAGCCTTGCCTCGTCGCGCGGCGCCTATCGCACCAGCGACTATTATTGGGGCGCCAATGGATCGTCGATGCGGCTCGCCGGGCTGGAGCCCGACAACAGCAACGCCGACATGCGCGCGATCGTCATTCACGGCGCCTGGTATGCCGACCCGTCGCTCATCGCGACGCAAGGCAAGCTGGGGCGCAGCGAGGGCTGTTTCGTGTTCGGCGAGGATCTGTTGCCCGAGGTGCTCTACAAGCTCGGCCCCGGCCGCCTGCTGTTCGCCGACAAGCTGAGCGTGCCGCCGCCGGCGCCGGCGTTCGAAATGCCGCCGCGCGAACCGCTGCCGGGCGAGGACAAGCTGATCCGCACCGGCGCGAGCAGCGGGACGATTCCCAAGACCGCAGATTGACCAGGTCCGTCCCTGCGTTCGCAATGACGGGAACAGTGTCTCAGTAAATTCCCCCGTTGCCGGGCTTATTGACCTGCGTGGTCGTCATCGGCGCGGTCGGGACCACTGCGGGCGGGTTCGGCGAGATCAGCACCGCGGCGGCGCGGCCGGGCTTGGCGAAGCTTGTCACTACCGGCGCGTCGCGGCCATAGATGTCGGCCAGCTTGGCGATGCCGTTCCCGGCCGCGTTCGGGACCACGGTCCAATAAGCGACATAGACCGGGAAGGGGTCTTCGAAGCTGAACTTCGTCGTCTTGCCGCTCGCGATCGCCTCGCCGAACTCCTCGGGGCTCTTGCCGGCGAAATAGACCGCCATCAGCCCCGAGAAATGCAGCGCGCGCTCGGTGCGGATGCAGCCGTGGCTGAAGGCGCGCGCGGCGGAAGCGAAGGCACCCTTCGACGGCGTATCGTGCAGGTAGATGGCGTGCGGATTGAGCATCTCCATCTTCATCACGCCCAGCGCATTGTTGGCGCCGGGCTGTTGCACGACCGACAGCGTCTTGCCGCTCCCTGTCCATGTATAGCCCTGCGCGCGCGCCGTGGCGGGGCTCCGCGCGATCGTGGCGCCAATGCCCTCGGCGATGATGCTCTTCGGCAGCGTCCATGTCGGGTTGACGATGATCCCCGTCGCCATCGGGTTGAGCTGCGGCGTCGGCGTCGTCGGTTTGCCGACGACGGCCTTGTGCGTCGCGATGATCGTGCCGCCATGGACGACGCGGGTCAGATATTCGGGGACGTTGCTGACGACATAGCGGTCGCCGAGGTCGCGCGGCATCCAGCGCCAGCGTTCCATGTTGACGCGGATCGCATTGGCGTCGCCAGGCGATTTTGCACTCTTGAGCGCCGCCTTCAGAACCGCGAAATTGGGATGCACGGGGTCGAGGCCCGCAAGCGAGCGCGACACCGAATTCGAATTGAGCGCCGAGGTCAGCAAAGGGATCAGCGGCGTGGCCTGCGCATCGCTGTCGGTCATGAACCACTGCTTGCGCGCGGCATTGGGCGTGCGGCCGTCGCGCAGATGCGTCGCGAGCAGCAGGAAGCTGTCGGTTGCGACCTTGTCGAGCTGGATCTGGTTCTTCGCGAGGATCGCCTGCGCGAGGCCGTCGGGGTTATAGTCCTGCGGGAACAGTCCCTCGCTGCCGACCTTTTCGATGAAGCTCAAAAGCTCGGTCGCATTGGCTTCGGACCAGCTCGGCAGATTGGCTTCGGTCACGGTTTCGACGACCGGCGCGTCGTCGGTCACCTTGTCGGGTTGCAGGACGACCGAATCCTCCTTGACGCCGGTCTGCGCAAAAACCGGCGTTGCAAAAAGGGTCAGGGGAAAGACAAGTGCCGCCGACCGGCGCAGCGAAAGGGGGGAATTTTTAGCCATGGTCAAAGCCCATAGCCAAAAACCATCCCTAGTGAAAGTGAGCGGCGGCACAGGTCGGCGCATCCGAAATATCCTCACCCCGCACTGGATCCGGGGTCCGTGCAGCGCCGCACGAATGGATACCGGATCAAGTCCGGCATGACGAAGCTATAGGGTTCAGGCCGTGCCTTCGTCCTGCTTCGCCAGCCATTCCTCGAGCCACTTGATCGTATAATCGCCGTGGATCACGTCGGAGTCGGCGAGCAGCGCCTGATGCAGCGGGATGTTCGTCTTGACCCCGGCGATCACCATTTCATCGAGCGCGCGGCGCATCCGCATCATGCAGCTTTCGCGGCTGCGGCCATAGACGATCAGCTTGCCGATCATGCTGTCGTAATAGGGCGGGATCGAATAGCCGGCGTAGAGCCCGCTATCGACGCGGACGTGCATCCCGCCCGCGGGATGATAAGCGGTGACCTTGCCCGGCGAGGGCAGGAATGTGCGTGGATCCTCGGCATTGATCCGGCATTCCATCGCATGACCGCGGAATTCGAGGTCTTCCTGTTTGACCGAAAGCCCGGCGCCGCCGGCGATGCGGATCTGTTCGCGGACGAGGTCGAAGCCGGTGATCATCTCGGTCACCGGATGCTCGACCTGAATGCGCGTGTTCATCTCGATGAAGAAGAACTCACCATTTTCCCACAGGAACTCGATCGTCCCGGCGCCGCGATAGCCCATCTTCGCCATCGCGTCGGCGCAGATGCCGCCCATGCGCGCGCGTTCCTCGGCCGAGATGATCGGCGAGGGAGCTTCCTCCAGCACCTTCTGGTGGCGGCGCTGGAGCGAGCAATCGCGTTCGCCGAGGTGGATGGCATTGCCCTGACCGTCGCCGAACACCTGGAATTCGATGTGGCGCGGGTTGCCGAGATATTTTTCCATATAGACGGTCGGGTCGCCGAAGGCTGCGGCCGCTTCGCTCGACGCCTGACCCATCAGGCTTTCCAGGCTGTCCTCGTCGGGAACGACCTTCATGCCGCGTCCGCCGCCGCCCGAGGCGGCCTTGATGAGGACGGGATAGCCGATTTCCTTGGCGAGCTTTTTTGTTTCCTCGCTGAAGGTCACCGCCCCCGGCGAACCCGGAACGACAGGAAGGCCGAGCGCAACCGCGGTGCGCTTCGCCTCGACCTTGTCGCCCATCGTCCGGATATGCTCGGGCTTCGGGCCGACGAAGATCATGTTATGCGCTTCGATGATCTCCGCGAACCGCTCGTTCTCGGAAAGGAAGCCGTAACCCGGATGGACCGCGTCGGCGCCGGTGATCTCCGCGGCCGAGATGATCGCCGGAATATTGAGATAGCTGTCCTTCGCCGCCGGGGGGCCGATGCATACCGCTTGGTCGGCAAGGCGAACGTGCATCGCGTCGGTGTCGGCGGTCGAATGGACCGCGACGGTCTTGATGCCCATTTCATGGCACGCGCGGTGGATGCGCAGCGCGATCTCGCCGCGGTTGGCGATCAGCAGTTTCTCGATAGCCATCGGGTGGGGCTCAGCCGATGGTGAACAGCGGCTGGTCGAACTCGACCGGCTGGCTGTTCTCGACATGCACGGCCTTCAGCGTGCCGGCGGCGGGCGCGACGATCGGGTTCATGACCTTCATCGCCTCGATGATCAGGATCGTGTCGCCGGCCTTAACCGCCGAGCCTACAGCTGCGAAATTCGCGGCACCGGGCTCGGGGGCCAGATAGACGGTGCCGACCATCGGCGACTTTACGGCATCGGCGAAAGTGTCGGCGGCGGGCGCTGCGGCTGCGGCAGCGGCGGCGGGCGCAGCCGGAGCGGCAGCAGCGGGCGCCGCGACGGGCGCGGGGGCATAAGCGACGGGTGCGGCGGCGGTCAGCGTGCGCGCGACGCGCACCTTGCGGTCGCCGTCCTCGACCTCGATTTCCGACAGCTGCGTGTCGTCGAGCAGTTCCGCGAGTGCGCGGACGAAAGCCGGATCGATGTTGATGCCGTGCTCTTTATGGTCACCCATGATGCAATTCCTGTTCTGTGGCATCGTGGTCCCGATGCCCTGACCCCTGTTTTTCTGGCGCCCTCTTGTCAGAGTCGTGCCGCCGCGTCCAGCGCGAGCGTATAGCTGTTCGCGCCATGGCCTGCAAAATGCGCTGCGGCGGCCATCCCGACATAGCTGATGTGGCGGAATTCCTCGCGCTTCATCGGGTCCGACAGATGGACCTCGATCACCGGCACCCTGATCGACTTGATCGCATCGTGAATCGCGATCGAGGTGTGGGTATAGCCGCCGGCGTTCAGCAGCACCGCCTTGGCGCCCGCGACATAGGCCTCGTGCAACCAGTCGATCAGCACGCCTTCATGGTTCGTCTGGCGGCATTCGAGCCGTAGCCCCAGTCCGGCCGCCTGCGTCTCCAGCCGCGCGTGGATGTCGTTCAGCGTGTCGTGCCCGTAGATCTCCGGCTCGCGCGTTCCGAGCAGGTTGAGGTTGGGGCCGGAGAGGACATAGACGGTCGGAAGTTCGGGCAAGAGACGGTCTTTCGGTTGCGACGCGATGCGCTCCCCCTATATGGGCTGCCAAGCAAAAGGCAAAGCAAGGCGGATTCCCCGGTGATATCGGTCATTCTCAACGGCGAACCCCGGCAGGTGCGCGAGGGCAGCATCGCCGACCTCGTCGCTTCGCTGGGGCTTGATGCGAAAAAGGTCGCGGTCGAGCGCAATCGCGCGATTGTGCCGCGCTCGACGCTGACCGACGTCGCGCTCGCCGAGGGCGACGCGCTGGAAATCGTTCATTTCGTAGGAGGCGGGTGTTGACCGACAGTTGGAGTGTTGCCGGACGGACGTTCACATCGCGGCTGATCGTCGGCACCGGCAAGTACAAGGATTTCGAGCAGAATGCTGCGGCGGTCGAGGCGTCGGGGGCCGAGATCGTCACCGTCGCGGTGCGCCGCGTGAATGTCTCGGACCCGACCGCGCCGATGCTGACCGATTTCATCGATCCGAAGAAGATCACCTACCTGCCGAACACCGCGGGCTGCTTCAACGCCGACGACGCGATCCGCACGCTGCGGCTGGCGCGCGAGGCCGGCGGCTGGGATCTGGTGAAGCTCGAGGTGCTCGGCGAGGCGAAGACGCTCTATCCGAACATGCGCGAGACGCTCGAGGCGACCGCAGTGCTCGCGAAAGAGGGTTTCCTGCCGATGGTCTATTGCGTCGACGATCCGATCGCCGCGAAGCAGCTTGAGGATGCGGGCGCGGTCGCGATCATGCCCTTGGGCGCGCCGATCGGGTCGGGGCTTGGCATCCAGAACCGCGTCACGATCCGCCTGATCGTCGAGGGCGCGTCGGTGCCCGTGCTCGTCGACGCGGGCGTGGGCACGGCGAGCGACGCCGCGGTGGCGATGGAACTCGGCTGCGACGGCGTGCTGATGAACACCGCGATCGCCGAGGCGAAAGACCCGGTCCGCATGGCGCGCGCGATGAAGCTGGCGGTCGAGGCAGGGCGCGATGCGTATCTCGCGGGGAGGATGGGGCTGCGCAAATATGCCGATCCGTCGAGCCCGCTGGCGGGATTGATCTGATAGCGCAAATCTAGCGGTGTGTCCCCGCGAAGGCGGGGATCCATCTCATGTCCGTGCAAAATAGCGCCTTCCGGAGATGGGCCCCTGCCTTCGCAGGGGCACAAGCTGGTTTAAGGCACCCGCTTCACCGGGGGCGGCGTCCAGCTTCCATCGGTCGCGCGGCGCTGAGGCAGATACAGCCGCAGGTTCATCGTGAACGGACCCGTTGGTGCGGGAAGCCAGTTGGCTTCCCGGTCGGCGCCGGGCGAGGCGTTCTGGATATAGAGGTCGAGCGAACCGTCGGGGTTGAACTTGAGTTTGTCGCGATCACCGATCGCGAAGCGATTGATCGGGTTGGCGACGAAAAACTGATCCTCGCCATACATCGTCAGCGACCAGAAGGCGTCGGCGGGCGGGATCTGGTCCTTCTCGAAATGCAGCACGTAGTTCGAGGCGCCTGTCAGCGGCTTGCCGTCGTCGCCGAGCACCGCCATCGGATAGACGGCTTCCTCGGGCGGAAGGGCGCCGAGCCCTGCAAAGCCGATGAAGGCGCGTGCCAGATAGTCGTTGCCATAGACACCGACGGCGCTGCCGATCGCGCCCCAGCCCGTACGGCCGATCCCCAGAGCCTTCCGTCGCGTGACAATACGCTGATACGCGTCGGCGGCGGCGCGGGTGAGTCCGCGCTGGACCGCGGGATCGGCCTTCGACAGATCGAAGCTCTGGCCCTGGACGATGCCGAGGCGTTCCATGCGCAAAACGATCGAATAGTCGCTGGCGTGCGGCGGGTTGCGCTTCACGAGCTCGGCGAAGGAGGCGAAGAAGGCCTGCGGCGCCATTTGCGCGACCTGCTGCACCGGCGGGGTCTTCATGTCGACCGATGCGTCAGCTGTTGGCGTGGCCGCTGCGACCTCGGGCTTGCCCCATTGCGACAGCGGCGTGGCCTTGAGCCCCGCCTGCAGGGTGTGGACATGGTCATAATCGGCGGCGCCATTGGTCTGGATGCGGCCGATGATCCAGCCCATCTCGGTCGGGCTGCGTATCATCCGCATGTCCTTCGGCAGCGCGCCTTTCCAGTTCGGACCGACGATCGCAGCGATGCCGCCGTCATTGCCCGTCGTGCGCGTGCCGAGCGTCGCGAAGACGTCGGTCCACATGTCCATCAGCGGAATGACATGATAGCGGCCCTGCGTGTTCGGCAAGGTGAGCACCAGCGGCTCCTTGCCAACATCGAACCACATCGAGGAATAAAGCGTGTCGGCGTTCGGTCGCACAACGTCCTTGAAGCTGGCGTCGGGGTAGGTCTTCATATGCCCGAACCGGTTGACCGGCGCGCGCATCCGGCCGGGCGCGCCGGTGTTGGTTGCAACGCGCCGCGTGGTTTCCATCAGCACCAGCGGATAAGCGTAGGTGTAGGCTTCGATACCGATGGTATAGGCTTCTTCTTCGGTGACGGGCGCCGCCGAAGCGGGACCGGACAGGAAGGCGGCGGCCATCGTCAACAGGGCAAGCAGGCTTTTCATCACGGAGCGACTCCTGAACAGGGACTGCCGCCCGTTAGATGCCGCGCTGCGTCCAGTCTGTCATCCTGCCGACAATCTGCTGGGAATTTTATCGCGCGAGCCTAAGGTCGCCGGGGGAGAAGGCCGATGGCGACGAAGGCGCATCCATGGTCGCAGGGCGAACGCGAAGCTGCGCTTCGCCGTTGCCCGCTCTTCGCGCGCTGGTCCGATGCACGGATCGCCGACCTCGCCGCCATGGCCCGCGCCGAATATTATCCGCGCGGCACCGAAATCTTCGCCCATGATCCCGAAAGGCGCGAGGCGTTCGTCATCGCCTCGGGCGAGGTCGAGGTCAGTCGCGGGTCGGCAGCGGGCAAGAAATTCGTGCTCGGCATCAACGGGGCGCCGCAAATCCTCGCGATCGTCCGGCTGCTTGCCGATCCGCCGATCCGCTATGACTATCGCGCCTATGAGGACAGCGTGCTGCTGCACCTGCCCGCCGATGGCCTTGCCGCGATCCTCGATGCCGAGCCGATATTGTGGCGCGACGTCGCCCTGCTGATGTGCGCGCGGCATGGCGACAGCCTGCGGCTGCTCGGCGATCATAATCTGGGATCGCTCGATCAGCGGATGGCGGCGACGCTCGTCGACCTGGCGCGCATCCACGGGATCGCGGGCGGGCAGGGGATCGAACTCGGCCTCCGCCTGCCGCAGGAACAACTCGGGGCGATGCTCGGCGTTACGCGGCAGAGCGTGAACAAGCTGCTCCGCGGTTTCGAGGCAGCGGGGCTGATCGCGATAGACTATAACCGCATCACGATCCGCGACCCGGCGGCGCTCGACGCGATCGCAGAAGGCGGCGACTGACTGGTTATCCTTTGTAAAGAACGCTTTGTCCCACGCCGCCGGAACATGGCGGCCCGCCCGTCGGTTCTACCTGCGAGAGGCTGCTCCCGCCTCTTCGAGCAAGGAGAACCCCCGTGGGTGAACTGACAGACAAAACCAAGGGCTTGGCCAACGAAGCGGTCGGCAACACCAAGCAAGCGATCGGCAAGGCGACCGGCAACGAACGCCTGCGCGCCGAAGGCGAAATGCAGGAGCGCAAGGGCGAGGCCCAGAATCTGAAGGGCAAGGTCAAAGGCGCGCTCGGCGACAAGATCTGACATTCTTCGTCGCAGATGAAAAAGACCCCGGGGTCCCTCTCCCCGGGGTCTTTTCATTTTGTTTCCGGGATGGGAATCAGGTGCCGCCCGACGCGACGAGGTCGACGTCGGTCATGCCGCCGTCGCGGCGCAGCATCACGACATAGGCAAGGTCGCCCTTCGTACCGCCGAGCATATGCTCGTTGCCGCGCACGCGGTGATCGCTGGTATAACCCGCTCGGATCGCCATCGTATGGTAATAGTCGAGCACGCCCTGGATCGAGGCCGCGGTCTGGAAATTCACGACGCGGATGTTACACTTGCCGCCGTCGACCCCCGCCGCCTCGCGCAGCGTCGCGCGCGGATAGAGCTTGAACGCGGCGGGCAGGCGATCGGCCCACTGGTTGCCATAGGTGAGCTTGGCATCGCAGCTGCCCTTTTGCTGGTCGCGCGCGAGCGCGCCGATCGTAACCGGACGCTTGGCGTCGCAGTCGGCGCCGCAATTTTCCTCGAACGCCAGCGCCTTGGGCGCCTGTAGCAACTTGCCGGCTTTCAGCGCGGCGGCGGCCTCGGCGGCGGTCGCCGCCTTGCCCGCCGTGACACCCGGCGCGCCGCCATCGACCGGCCGGTTGCCCGGACCCGCGGCGTTGCGGTTCGCCTGACCCGTCAGCTTCGGGTCGACCATGATCTTGTCTTCGAGCGCACCCTTCACCGCCGGGTCGGCGTCGGTCAGCCCGTCGTCGAGCGGCTTGAGGTCGGCCTTGGCATCCGGATTGTCACGGCACCCCGCGAGCGGTGCCGTCGCGATCAGCAGGCCGGCGACCAGCCATTTTCCGCGCACCATCATAGCTAACACTCCCTTAATATCCCCTTGGGAATGCCCGATCCTGGTTAAAAAGGCTCAAATAAAATGCGTTAATGCGTAACCCTTTGTTATCCGAAAACTGTGCCGGAGCGAGACGGAAGCAGTCCCGGCGCGGTGCGGATCAGCCGCGACGTTTCGACCGCGGCCTGCCGGTGGACCACCGCCTGACGATAGACGGGATCGGTGACCATCTCCATGAAGGCGCCGCTGTTCGGATATTCGGCGACGAACATCGCGTCCCATTTCTCGCCCTCGGGGCCGATCAGCATCGCCTCCATCGATCCGCGCCATACGATGCTGCCGCCAACGCGCTGGAACACCGCGCCGCTGTCTCGACCATAGTTGGCATAGGCCTCGGCACCGCTCAGGCCCTTGCCCGCAAGCGGGTGATCCGCAGGGTAAGTCGCCTCGTCCTTGAAGCGGACGAGGTTCAGCATGTGGATTTTCGTGTCGCGCGGCAGCGCCTTGAAGGCATCGAACTGCGCGCGTTCGGGGTCGACATGCTTGTCGCTCATGGCTGGAACTCCTTGCGTTTAACGCGCCAGGCGTCGGCGCTCTGCGTCCAGGCGTCGACGGGCGCCTGTTCGAACGGCGCGGGGAGGCGTGTCGGTCCGCTGTTCGTTGCGCCGAGGCGAATTGCCAGCGCCTGCGACCGGACATTCGCGGGGTCGATGCTGTGCATGAGCTCCGGCCATTTGAGGAATTCGACCGCGAAGTCGCACGCCGCGACAGCGCCCTCGAAGGCATAGCCCTTGCCGGCGAATTTGGCGCGGACGCCGTAGGCGATCTCGGGTGCGGGCCAGCCGTCGGGCTCCCATGGGCCGAGGCGCCCGACCCATTCGCCGCTGTCGCGCTCGATCACCGAAAACATCGAAAAGCCTCGGATGTGCCACGCGCCCGCCAGCGTGCACCACTGCCGCCACGCGGTCGAGCGCGGGCAGGTGCCGCCGATGAAGCGCATCGTGGTTTCTTCGGTGCACATTTCGGCGAAGCCGTCGAAATCCTCCGGCGCGGGCGGACGGAGGATCAGCCGCTCGGTCACGAGCAGGGGGCCGTTCAGCATCTAGTCTCTCCCGCTGCAGTCGGAGACGCTTTTGCGGGAAGACGAGGGGAACGGCAAGAGGATGCGCTTGAGGGCGCCGGCGATTAACCGGCGCCCTCTCCATCACGGGGTGCAGGTGGAGGGGTCTCGGACCCACACCCGCGACGGGTCAGCGATTTCGTTTAGCGGCAGCGATATTTGTCGCGGTCGATCTCGCGGCCGAGCAGCGCGCCGCCCGCGGCGCCGAGCACCGTGCCGAGCAGCTTGTCGCCATTGCCCGCGATCTCGTGACCCGCCAGACCGCCGACGGCGCCGCCGATCAGCAGGCCGGTCGTGCCGTTATCCTTCTTGCAGCGATAGCGGCCGTCGCTGCCACGCCAGATGCGCGTGTCGCCGTTGATGCGCTGGTCGCGCGAGGCGTAATAGCGGCGATCCTTCTTGCGATAGAAATTCGCGCCTTCGTCGGCCTTGCTATAGCGCTGCGCCGGGACCGCGCTCGACAGACCGGCATAGGCCGGGGCGGTGCCGACGACACTCGCGGCAACGAACACCCCCATCAGGCCCTTGGTCAGAATACGCATCTTTTTTCCTTTCCTGGTTTCGACGCCTCCTTCCCGCCAGGGACCGGGCGCTTCGAGGGGAAGAACGAGCAGGGCCCACCGGGCGTTGCATGAACGGCAGGCAACAAGACGAAGCGAGCCTGACCGTCGATGAACCGAAACTGGCTTGAAGGGTGGCATGAGGCGTGCGACAGTGCCCACATGCTCAATATCGCCTCGCTCGTCATCGGCGTCATCGCGCTGGTTTTGGCCGTTTTTGCCTTCATCCCGCTGCTTGGCTGGGCGAACTGGGTGATCGTGCCTTTTGCGGTCGTCGGCCTCGCGCTCGGCGCCATGTCGGACCGTACCGCGGGGCGGAACCTCAATATCGTCGTCATCGTCATCGGCATCGTCCGGCTGATGCTTGGCGGCGGCCTCATCTGATCCAGGGCGGCGGCGCGTCATGAACAAGGCACCAGCCCCCGCGGGGAGCCACGAAGGCGGGCTGCCCTACGCGCTCGCGGCCTATGGCATCTGGGGCTTCGTCCCGCTCTTCTTCAAGCTGCTGAGCAGCGTCCCGCCGGTCGAGGTGCTCGCGCAGCGCATCGTCTGGTCGCTGCCGCTCTGTTTCCTGATCATGGCGTTCCGGCGGCAGATCGGCGAGTATCTGGCGGTGCTGCGCGACTGGAAGGTGCTGCGGCTGCTGCTCGCGAGTTCGGTGCTGATCGCGATCAACTGGCTCGTCTATATCTATGCGATCTTTACCGACCATGTGCTCGCGGCGAGCCTCGGCTATTATCTCAATCCGCTGGTCAATGTGATGCTGGGAATGGTCTTTCTGGGTGAGCGACTGTCGCGGATGCAGATGCTGGCGGTTGTCATCGCCGGGGTCGGGGTCGCGATCCTGCTCGCGGGCGCGCTCGACACGCTGTGGATCAGCCTGACGCTCGCGCTGACATTCGGCATCTATGGGCTGCTGCGCAAGGTTGCGCCGGTGGGATCGCTGCCCGGCCTGTCGGTGGAGACCACGGCGCTGTTGCTTCCTTCGCTTGCTGTCGCCGGCTATTATCTCGCGGCTGGCGACGGGCGCGGCTTCGGATCGGAAAATTCGATCAGTCTGCTGCTGATGGCGGGCGGGGTGGTGACCGCGGTGCCGCTGCTGCTCTTTGCGACCGCAGCGCGGAGGATGAGCTATGCCGCGCTGGGCTTCGTCCAGTATATGGCGCCGACGATCCAGTTCCTGCTCAGCCTGTTCGTCTTCGACGAACCGCTGAAGCCGGTGCAGCTCGCCTGTTTCCTGCTGATCTGGGTCAGCATCGCGGTGTTCAGTTTCGACATGTGGCGCAAGATGCGTGCCGACCGGATGATCGAAATCGCCTGAGGAAATTCCTCCCTGCGGCGCAGCCGTGGGGAGGGGGGCCGCTCGCGGAGCGAGTGGTGGAGGGGCGGCGTTCAAGCCCCTCCGTCAGCCCTGCGGGCTGCCACCTCCCCATCGCTGCGCGACAGGGAGGATCGTCAAACCAACCGCCAGCCCAGAGTTTCGCCCGCGTGGAAGGGCACGACTTCGCCGATCTTGTCCGGAACGCTGCTCTCGCCACGTTCGAGCGTGATCGTGCCGCCATTCAATGGCAAGCCATAGAAGTTCGGGCCATGCTCACTGGCGAAACCCTCGAACTTGTCGAGCGCCCCTTCCTCGTCGAACACCGCGACATAGCTTTCGAGTGCGTAGGGCGCGTTGAAAATGCCGGCGCAGCCGCAGGCTGCTTCCTTGGTGTGCACCGCGTGCGGCGCGCTGTCGGTGCCGAGGAAGAATTTGGGTGAGCCCGACACCGCGGCGGCGCGAACCGCGAGCCGGTGCTGTTCGCGCTTCGCGACGGGCAGGCAATAGGCGTGCGGGCGGATGCCGCCGACGAGCATCGCGTTGCGATTGATGTGAAGATGCTGCGGCGTGATCGTTGCGCCGACGTTGGCGGGCGCGCCCTTGACGAAATCGACCGCCTCCGAGGTGGTGATATGCTCGAAGACGATCTTGAGCCCGGGCAACCGCGTCACCAGCGGCGCGAGCGTGCGGTCGATGAACACCGCCTCGCGGTCGAAGATGTCGACGTCATGGTCGGTGACTTCGCCGTGGATCAGGAGCGGCATGCCGATCTCGGCCATGCGTTCGAGGACGCCCATGATGTTCGCGACGTCGGTGACGCCGTGCGCGCTGCCCGTGGTCGCGTGCGCGGGGTAGAGCTTCGCCGCGGTAAACACCCCCGCAGCATGGCCGCGCGCCATCTCGTCGGCGTCGCTGCTGTCGGTCAGATAGGCGACGATCAGCGGCGTGAAGTCATATTCGGCCGGAACGGCGGCGCGGATGCGGTCGCGATAGGCTTCGCCCTCGCTCGCGGTCGTCACCGGCGGCGACAGGTTCGGCATGATGATCGCGCGCGCGAACTGGCGCGCGGTATAGCGCGCGACATGCTCGAGCATCGCGCCGTCGCGAAGGTGGACATGCCAGTCGTCGGGGCGGCGGATCGTCAGGCGGTCGGTCATCGGGAGACTCACGAGCAAGTGGGGCTTGGCTTTGGCTGGGGCGTCCCTAGATTATCGGCATGGCCAATACCACCCTCAACGACCGCGCCCTCATTCGTCTTTCGGGCGAGGATGTCCGGGGCTTTCTGCAGGGACTCGTCACCAACGATGTCTCGGGCAATCTGCCTGTCTGGACGGCGCTGCTGACCCCGCAGGGGAAAGTGCTGTTCGATTTCCTGATCTGGGGCGACGAAGGCGACGTGCTGATCGACTGTGAGGCCGACGCCGCGGAAGCGCTAGCGAAGCGGTTAACCCTCTATCGCTTGCGCCGCGCGATCACGATCGGGCGCGAGGAAGGGCTTGCCGTGCATTGGGCGAAGGAAGGCGACCTTGGCGTCGTCGATCCGCGCCTTTCCGATCTCGGCCAGCGTTGGCTGGCGCCCGCCGACGAGGGCAAGGGCGCCGATGCCGCATGGAAGGCGCATCGCCTGTCGCTCGGTGTCACCGAAGGGCGCGCCGAACTCGGTGACGGGACGACGCTCTGGCTCGAATGCAATGCCGCCGAGCTGAATGGCGTCAGCTTCACCAAGGGCTGCTATGTCGGGCAGGAAAATACCGCGCGGATGAACTGGCGGCAAAAGGTCAATCGCCGCCTTGTCGTTGTGCCGGTTGCCGAAGCCGACGAAAAGCGGCAGGTCGTGGCCTGGCCCAACCTCGGCTGGTCGGTCGAGCATCGCCGGGTCGAGGCGATCGCTCCGGCCGCCGCGCCTTACTGGATGCGCGAGGCCTTGACCGCGGCCGGCTCATGACAGGTACAGGCATGCGTGCTAATCTCCCCGCCATGCGCGCCCTGCTGATCCCGTCGGCGCTTGTCGCCGCCTTCATCGCCACGCCGGCCGCCGCGGAAAGCGGCTGTGCGGCTCCTGCCGTCGCCGACTCCACCCCGCTGATCCCGATCGAACCCGAAGCTGCCGCCGAGCCCGCGCCCCTGGCTCCGCTCGCGCCGGATTCGCCGTGGCGCGCGCGCTTCGAGGCGGCGGCGGATGACCTGCTCCCCACGCTCCGTTTGGGCGACTGGCAGCCGCTCTTCGGCGGTCGCTGGCTCGGCGAGGCCGACCGGCAGGCGACCGCGACGCTGCTCGCCGACAAATGCGCGGCCTTCGCCCCGCTCCTCGCCTCCGGCAATCCGCTCGAGCGCCGCATCTTCGGCTGGACCGTTCCCGCGAGCTATTCGCTCGCCGATCGCGCGGAGATCGCCGCGCGGCCGGAGGCCGAGGCGCTGGTCTGCTGGTCGGCGGCGGGCGGGAGGAGCTGGCCTGCCACCGCTGCCGAGGCCGACAATAGCGCCGGGCGGCCTTACGCCTGTGCGCGCATCGCCTATTCGATCCGCGGCGGCGTGCCGAGTTGGCGTGCATTTGTCGAGCGCGGCTGATTTAACCAATCCCCAACCTTGATCTGCGAGAAGCGCGCCCATGTTGGGGCGCTTCATCACCTTCGCGGTCATCGTCACCGCGGGCGCGGTCGGAATGGTGGGCTTCGCCGACGGGCCTCCCGTCGCGGCGCCCGCATCCAGCCAAGGCGACCAGAGCAATTTCACGACGCAGGCGCGCGGGCGTAGCAGCTGGTCGTCGGCCTCCGTCGCTGCATCGCCATCGGGCGAGGCGCGTCTTACCCGGGCGCCCGACTCGCATTTCTATGCCGATGTCGAGATCGACGGGCGGCAGGTTCGCATGATGGTGGATAGCGGCGCGTCGATGATTGCGCTGACCCGCCGCGACGCCGAGGCGGTCGGGATCGACGTCGACCGGCTGCCGGTTGGCGGCATGGCGCAGACTGCAGGCGGGCAGGTGCCGATGCGCATCACTATGCTGCGCAGCGTCGAGGTCGACGGCATCGAGGTTCGCGGGGTGCAGGCGGCGGTGATCGACGCCGACATGGGGGTCTCGCTGCTCGGCCAGAGCTATTTGGCGAAATTGGGCAAGGTGAATGTCGAGGGCGACACGATGACGCTGCGATAGGCGCGGAACCTCGCGGACTTGCCATCTTCGTCGCATTTCCCCACATCGGGGACATGAATGCTCCCAATCCTCCGCTCAAGGCCGCCATCGTCCCGGTTACCGCCTTCCAGCAGAATTGCACCCTGCTCTGGTGCACCGAAACCAACAAGGGCGCGCTCGTCGATCCCGGCGGCGATCTGCCCAAGCTGCGCGAGGCGATCCGCCAGACGGGGGTCGAGATCGAGAAGATTCTCGTCACCCACGGCCATATGGACCATTGCGGGCAGGCCGGTGTGTTCGCGAAGGAGCTTGGCGTGCCGGTCGAGGGGCCGCATGAGGACGACCGCTTCTGGATCGAGGGCCTGGCGACCGCAGGCGAACGCTTCGGCATGGAGGGCGAGCCGTTCGAGCCCGACCGCTGGCTGGTCGACGGCGACAAGGTGACCGTCGGCAATCTCGAGATCGACGTCATCCATTGCCCCGGCCACACGCCGGGCCATGTCGTCTTCTATCACCGCCCGTCGAAGCTCGCGATCGTCGGCGACGTGCTGTTCCAGGGCTCGATCGGCCGCACCGACTTTCCGCGCGGCAATCATCAGCAACTGCTCGATTCGATCACCAAAAAGCTGTGGCCGCTCGGCGGCGACACCATCTTCCTGCCCGGCCATGGCGCGCACAGCAGCTTCGCGCAGGAGCGGCGCACCAACCCCTATGTCAGCGACGCCGCGCTCGCCTGACCGGCCTACTTCGGTGCGACGGCCTCGGTCTCGACCATCTTGGTCGTGATGTTCGTCGGCGTCAGATAGACGATCGTCAGCGCCGTGATCGCGAGGCCGAGCTGCGTCAGCATCGTTATGATCGTCCCGACCATGCGGCCCCACATCATCCCGTCCATGCCGAGCGCGTGGAGAATCCGTCCCACCAGATAGAGCGCGCCGACGCCCCACAGCCACATCGAGGAGCCCGCGCCGAGTTCGACGAGTGCGAGCAGGATCAGCACGAAGGCGGTGTTTTCGACGAAATTGCTGTGCGCGCGCATCCGCCTTGTTACCGCTTCGCTTCCACCGTCGCCGATAAAGACCTTTTCCTTGGTCCGCACGCGTCCCACGCGCACGCTGAGCCACAGGTTGAGCAAGGCCGCCCCCGCGGCGATCGTCAGGCTGATCGGCAAGATAATCATGATGGCTTCCCCCTTGTCGTTGGCCGGTATTCCGGCGGTGACGAAGCTGTGGCATCGCGGGCGGGGGAGGGCAAGGGGCGCCTGTATCGCTTCGTCATCCCGGACTTGATCCGGGATCCACGGCGGCGCTGAGGGCACGGACCCCGGATCAAGTCGCCCGAGCCGCGCGTCTCGTTCGAGGGTGACGAAGAAAGGGTCTTGATTCCGTATCGCCTCGGGGGTTGCCTTTGCGGGCAAAAACGCTATAGCCGCGCCCGATCCGGCACCCGACACCAACAGGCGTTGAGGCACCCTCCGGCGGACGTTTTTCTGTCTCTTATCAGGCGGAAACGACCCTCGCACGGCGGGCGGGCCAGTCATTCCCGGCAACGGGGGCGACATGTCCGGGTTCGCCGATTCGTATAAACAGTTCAGAATGCAGGATATAAAATGGCCGTTCCCAAGCGAAAAACCTCGCCCTCGAAGCGCGGTATGCGTCGTAGCCACGACAGCCTGAAGGTCGAAGCCTTTCAGGAATGCCCGAACTGCGGCGAGCTGAAGCGCCCGCACAATCTTTGCAACGCCTGCGGTCACTACAATGGCCGCGAAGTGGTGGCTGGCGCCTAAGACCTAGCCGGAGAGCGTTCGGATGAGCCTCACACCGCGAATCGCGATCGATGCGATGGGCGGTGACGTCGGCGTGCGCATGATGCTCGCCGGCGCCGCTATGGCGCGCCACAAGCACGATGGCCTGCGCTTTATCCTCGTCGGCGACGAGGGACAGATCAAGGCCGCGCTCGAAAACCACCCGAACCTGCGCGCCGCGTCGGATATCATCCACACCGATGGTGTCGTGACCGGCGAGGACAAGCCCAGCCAGGCGATCCGCAAGGCGAAGAGCACCTCGATGGGGCTCGCGATCGACGCGGTGAAGCGCGGCGACGCCGGTGGCGCGGTGTCGGCGGGTAATACCGGCGCGCTGATGGCGATGGCCAAGCTCGCGCTGCGTACGATGCCGGGGATCGACCGCCCTGCGCTCGCGGCGCTGCTCCCGACGCTTGGCGACAACGACGTCGTCATGCTCGACCTGGGCGCGAACACCGAATGCGACGCCAATAATCTTGTGCAGTTCGCGGTCATGGGCGCTGCCTACGCGCGTACCGCGATGGGGCTCGAACGCCCGCGCGTAGCGCTGCTCAACATCGGTACCGAGGAGCTCAAGGGCACCGACGAGATCCGCGATGCCGCAGCGCTGCTGCGCGAGGCCCACGGGCTGCCGATGCAGTTCACCGGCTTCATCGAGGGCGACAAGCTGTCGCGCGGCGACGTCGACGTCATCGTCCACGATGGTTTCTCGGGCAATATCGCGCTGAAGACGATCGAGGGGACGGCGCGCTTCGTCACCGACCTCCTGCGCCGCGCCTTCACCTCGTCGACGCGCTCGAAGATCGGCTTCCTGATCTCGCGCCCGGCGACCGAGTTGCTGCGTCATCACCTTGATCCGAACAACCACAATGGCGCCGTGTTCCTCGGCCTCAATGGCGTCGTGCTCAAGAGCCACGGCAGCGCCGACGCCAAGGGGGTCGCGAACTGTGTCCATCTTTGCGCCGAGCTGATCGAAAAGGACATTACGCGTCAGGTGACCGAGGATCTCGCGAATTTCCGCCGCGGCGACGCCGCATGACGATCCGCGCCATTCTGGCCGGTACCGGCTCCGCCCTGCCGCGCACGCGCGTTTCGAACGCCGAACTTGCAGAGCGCGTCGACACCAGCGACGAATGGATCGTCGAGCGCACCGGCATCCGCTTTCGCCATATCGCCGAACCCGACGAGACGACCGCGACGCTCGGCGCCGATGCGGCGAAGCAGGCGCTGGCGGCCGCCGGGCTCCAGCCCGCGGACATCGGCCTCATCATTGTTGCAACCGCGACCCCCGACAACACCTTCCCGGCGAGCGCCACGAAGGTGCAGGCGATCCTCGGCGCGCCCGACTGCATCGCTTTCGACGTCGCCGCGGTCTGCTCGGGCTTCCTCTACGCCGTATCGGTCGCCGACTCGATGCTGCGGACCGGCGCCGCGAAACATGCGCTCGTCATCGGCAGCGAAACCTTCAGCCGTATCCTCGACTGGGAAGACCGGACGACCTGCGTGCTATTCGGCGACGGCGCGGGCGCGGTCGTGCTCTCGGCCGAGGGCGTCGAGGACGATCGCGGCATATTGGCGACGCGCCTCCACGCGGAGGGCAAATATACCGACATGCTCTATGTCGACGGCGGTCCGTCGACCACGGGCACCGTCGGCCACGTCCGGATGCAGGGCCGCGAGGTATTCCGCCATGCCGTCACCAACCTCGCCGCTGTGCTGGGCGAGGTGCTGGAGGATGTCGGACTCTCGGCGCACGACATCGACTGGGTCGTCCCGCACCAGGCGAACAAGCGGATCATCGATGCGACCGCGAAGAAACTCGGCCTTCCTGCCGAGCGCGTGGTGCTGACCGTCGATCAGCACGCGAACACCTCGGCCGCTTCGGTTCCGCTCGCGCTCGACCTCGCGGTGCGCGACGGGCGGATCAAGCGCGGCGACCTTGTCGTCCTCGAAGCGATGGGCGGCGGCTTTACCTGGGGCGCGGCGATCCTGCGCGTCTGACGGCACCCGACGGGCGAGTCGGGCTTCGGAACACACCCGTCGCATCAACTCTTCGCTCCATCCATTTCAGTTTGGCGGATTTATTCGCTTTTGTTACATATGCGTCCGGGACTCGTGATGGTGGGGGCCTTCCGGGAACCTTTGTTTGCATTTGCTTCAGGAGGGGAAGGGAACATCATGACAGCCGGGACACTTACGCGGGCGGACATCGCGGCGAAGATAAACCAGCAGATCGGTCTGTCGCGCAACGAATCGGCCGCGATCGTCGAATCGATTCTCGATCACATGTCGGATGCGCTGGCGGGCGGACAGAATGTGAAGATTTCGGGCTTCGGCACCTTCGTTCTGCGCGACAAGGCGCAGCGGATCGGCCGCAATCCCAAGACCGGCATCGAGGTGCCGATCCTGCCGCGGCGGGTGATGACCTTCCGCGCCAGCCAGACGATGCGTGCGCGCGTTGCCGGTAAATAAGCCGGGCGCCGCCTATGGCTGATTTCGAGACCGAAACCGCTGGCAAGGCATCGGGTGCGATGCTTGCCATCGGCGAACTCGCGGACCGCATTGGCGTTCCGACGCATGTGCTCCGCTATTGGGAAACGCGCTTCCCGCAGCTTCGCCCGCTCCAGCGGTCGGGACGGCGGCGCTATTACCGCGCAGAGGACGTCGCGCTTGCCGAGCGCATCCATCATCTGTTGCACGAGAAGGGCTTTACCGTCGAGGGCGCGCGCAAGGCGCTGTCGGAGACGGGCGGGGCAGTGCGCGCCGAACCGGTTTCGCCGACTGTTGCCATTCCCGTCGCGCCGACAGCGGCTGGCGACGGCATCCCGGTCGAAGCCCTGATCGCGCTACGTCAACGGCTCGCCGCCGCGCTGGGCTGAAGCGCGCGGCGGCTATCGACCGGAAGTGGGCGTGACGCCCAACCTAATCCGTTCGCATCGAGCGAAGTCGAGATGCCCCTCGGGCTAGGCGCAAGGCTGCCGGGTGTCTCGACTTCGCTCGACACGAACGGAAATAGGGGACGGTCTGGAATCCACCCCAAAGCCGACATCCCAATGGTGGCGCCCGAGCGCGAGGCGCAATCTAGGGCGCGGTAGCGAAACGCTGTGGGTCATCTTCGCTGGTTGCGGCGCGCCATTTTCGCGTGACTATTCGCTCGCCTGCTCTGCCCGCTTCAGCTTGCGCGCCTTCTGCTCGTGCTTGACCGCGGCCTCGCGCAGGCGGCGCGCGAGGAAGGGATCGTCGGATGCGTTCGCCTTCAGCCGCGCGACCCGCGCAAGCTGCTCATAATAGATCGAATCGCGAATCTGGTCCATTCGGGGACAGGTATCACGATGCTGTCACAAAGGGTCTAACGCAATTCCGCCGCTTTTATCCCGATTCGGGGCAGCCGCGACGGTGGAGGGGGCCGTGTCGGAATTTCTCCGACATCGACGGGCGCCGTCGCCGCCACCGCATCACAATCGCTCCGTGATCGATATTTTCGATCAAAGCTCACGATATTTTCGCTTTTCGCACTGCAGCAAACATGGCTAGGGGGAGCCTCCAACAACAAAGGAGCTCTCCCTAATGTCCGTTTTGAACACGACCCTGAAGCCATTCAAAGCCACCGCTTACAAGGACGGCAAGTTCGTCGACATCAGCGACGAGAGCGTGAAGGGCAAGTGGGCGGTCTTCTTCTTCTACCCTGCCGACTTCACCTTCGTCTGCCCGACCGAACTCGAAGACCTCGCCGACATCTATCCGACGCTCCAGAAGATGGACGTCGAGGTCTATGCCGTGTCGACCGACACGCATTTCAGCCACAAGGCCTGGCACGACACTTCGCCTGCAATCGGCAAGATCAACTATTACATGGTCGGCGACCAGAACCATAATCTGTCGAAGAATTTCGAGGTTCTGCGCGAAGGCGTCGGCTTGGCCGACCGCGGCACCTTCGTGCTCGACCCGGAGGGCGAAATCCAGCTGCTCGAAATCACCCCCGAAGGTGTGGGCCGCAACGCCGCCGAACTGCTGCGCAAGATCAAGGCGCTGCAGTACTGGGTCAGCCACCCGGGCGAAGTCTGCCCTGCGAAGTGGGAAGAGGGCGCCGAAACGCTCGCGCCCTCGCTCGACCTCGTCGGCAAGATCTAAATAACAGAACCCGGTGGGCCTCTGCGAACGCAGGGGCCCATCTCCGGCCGGTTCCATTTTGCGCCATCCGGTGATGGGCACCCGCCTTCGCGGGTGCACAGGGATTTTTTCTCGAACAGGAGCTCTCCCCATGCTCGACGCCAATCTGAAGCAGCAGCTGCAAGGCCTCCTCACGAACCTTCGTGAACCGATCGAACTGATCGCGTCGCTCGGCGACGATGCCAAGTCGGCCGAGCTGGCGACCCTGCTCGACGACATTGCCGCGCTGTCGGACAAGGTCAGCGTGACCCGCGCCGACGACGATGCGCGCCGCCCCAGCTTCCTGATCCGCCGCGCCAGCGACGCGCAGGTCGCGGTCCGCTTCGCCGGCATCCCGATGGGGCATGAATTCACCTCGCTCGTCCTCGCGCTACTCCAGGTCGGCGGACACCCGCCGAAGGTAGCGCCCGAGGTGCTCGAGCAGGTCGCGGCGCTCGACGGCGACTTCCACTTCGAAACCTATTTCTCGCTGTCGTGCCAGAATTGCCCCGACATCGTGCAGGCGCTCAATCTGATGAGCGTCGTCAACCCGCGCATCACCCACACCGCGATCGACGGCGGGCTGTTCCAGGCCGAAGTCGAGGAGCGCAAGATCATGGCGGTGCCGACGATCTTCCTCAACGGCGAAACCTTCGGGCAGGGCCGCATGGAGCTCGAACAGATAATCGCGAAGCTCGACAGCGGCGCGGAGGCGAAGGCCGCCGAGAAGATCGCGGCGAAGGACGCATTCGACGTGCTCGTCGTCGGCGGTGGTCCCGCGGGCGCTGCGGCCGCCATTTATGCCGCGCGCAAGGGCATCCGCGTCGGGCTCGCCGCCGAACGCTTTGGCGGGCAGGTGCTCGACACGATGGGAATCGAGAATTTCATCTCGGTCCAGCACACCGAAGGTCCGAAGCTCGTCGCGCAGCTCGAGCAACACGTCAAAGACTATGATGTCGACATCATGAACCTGCAGCGCGCCGAAAAGCTGATCCCGGCGAAGGTCGAGGGCGGCCTCCACGAGGTCAGGCTCGCGAGCGGCGCGTCGGTTAAGGCGCGCACCGTCATCCTCTCGACCGGCGCGCGCTGGCGCCAGCTCGGCGTGCCGGGCGAGGACCAGTATCGCAACAAGGGCGTGGCTTACTGCCCGCACTGCGACGGCCCGCTCTACAAGGGCAAGCGCGTCGCGGTGATCGGCGGCGGCAACAGCGGCGTCGAGGCGGCGATCGACCTCGCCGGCCTCGTCGCGCACGTCACCTTGATCGAGTATGACAGCGAGCTGCGCGCCGACGCGGTACTCCAGCGCAAGCTCGCCAGCCTGCCGAACGTCAAGATCATCACCTCGGCGCTTACTACCGAAGTGCTCGGCGACGGCGAGAAGGTGACGGGCCTCAGCTACAAGGACCGCAACAAGGACGAACTGCACCAGGTCGAACTCGAAGGCGTGTTCGTCCAGATCGGCCTCGTCCCCAACACCGAATGGCTGAAAGACAGCGTCACCCTCTCGCGCCACGGCGAGATCGAGGTCGACCATCGCGGTGAGACGAGCCAGCCCGGCATCTTCGCCGCGGGCGACTGCACGACCGTGCCCTACAAGCAGATCGTCATCGCGATGGGCGAGGGGTCGAAGGCGGCGCTGGCGGCGTTCGACTACATGATCCGCCTGCCGGTGGAAGCCGAAGGCGAGGCGGCCTGATAAATCCTCCCTGTGGCGAAGCCATTGGGAGGGGGACCGCTCGCAAGGCGAGTGGTGGAGGGGGGCGTACGTCGCGCAATGGCCCCTCCGTCAGCGCTTCGCGCTGCCACCTCCCCATGCCTACGGCACAGGGAGGATTTTCTTTTATCGTCATGCCGGACTTGATCCAGCATCCATTTGCGGCGCAATGTCGCGTAGGGCCCGGATCAAGTCTCACGAGCCACCTGTCTCGTTCGAGGGAGACGAGGTTGCAATGGCCGAAAAGAAGAACCCACCCGCCCCGATCCCGCGCTGCCGTTTCGAGGAACTGGCCGAGGTCGAGAACCGGCTGCGCGAGGAAGCGGCGCGCAAGCCGAAGAAGCCCGCGCGCAAACCCGGCTAACCCGCCATCATCGCATAACGTTTCGGCGGCATCCCGACCTGCCGCGTGAACGCCGTGCTGAACGCGCTCGCCGACCCATAACCCACGCGTTCGGCAATCACGTCGAGCTTGCCCGCGCGGCGGCGCAGCATGTCCTTGGCCAGGCTCATCCGCCAGCCCTGCACATATTCCATTGGCGGCACCCCGACGATGCGCGCGAAACGGTCGAAGAAGGCCGAGCGCGACAGCGCCGCTTCCTTCGCGAGCGCCGCGACGGTCCACGGCCGCGCGGGCTCGTCGTGGATGCGGCGGATCGCGCCCGCCAGCCGCGCGTCGGCCAGCCCCCGTAACAATCCCGGCGGCGCTTCGTCGCTGCCGACCGCGCGCAGCGCCTCGACCAGCAGCACCTCGACCAGCCGCGCGAGCACAAGGTCGCGTCCCGGCCGATCCTCGCCGGTTTCGTCGCGCACCATCTGGACGAGCGCCGAAAGCCGCTCGGCGCCGCGCAAATGGATGATCCCCGGAAGCTGCGACACCAGCATCCCGGCGTCGGGCGATGCGAAAATGAAATAGCCGCCGAGCATCCGTACGTCGGGCGGCCCGTCCTGCCGCCCGTGGCGCACCTCGCCGGTCACGCCGATGCTCGCATGAGGGTCGAAGGTTGCCGGCTCGACGGGCTCGAAGCCCGACTGGGTGAAGCCGGGAGTCGCGGGCAGCAGAACGAAATCGCCCGCTTCGAGCGTGATCGGTTCCGCGCCGTCGACTGCGAGGCGGCACGATCCTTCGAGCACGGTGCAGAAACTCGGATGCCCGAACGACGAGTAACGCACCGCCCAGCGCCCCGCGCCGCTGATCCCTTTCGAGAAGACGGTGCTGGGGCGCAGCAGTGCGATGACATCGGAGAGCGGATCGGTCATATCAGGACTATTGCAAATGAAAAATGGATTTCAGATTATAGATAGTCCTGTCCTTCGTGACTAGGTGCTTTCTATCGCAAGCATGAAAGGACGAAAGATGAAGACCATCCTGATCACCGGCAGCTCGTCGGGCTACGGTCTCGAAACCGCCCGCCACTTCCTGGCCAGGAACTGGAATGTTGTCGCTACGATGCGCACCCCGCGTCTAGACCTCTTCGACACGTCCGACCGTCTCCGCGTCCTGGCGCTCGACGTCACCGACGCCGACAGCATCGCGTTGGCGATCGAGCTTGCGGGCCCGATCGACGTGCTCGTCAACAATGCCGGCATCGGCCTGTTCGGCGCGCTCGAGCATTCGCCGATGGCGAAGATCCGCGACGTCTATGCGACGAACACGCTCGGCACGATCGCGATGACGCAGGCGGTGATCCCGCAGATGCGCGAACGGGGCTCGGGCACGATCATCAACGTCACGTCGTCGGCAACGCTCGCGCCTTTCCCGCTCGCGGCGGCCTACACCGGCAGCAAGACCGCGATCCAGGGATTCACCGGCAGCCTCGCCCATGAACTCGCGCCACTCGGCATGTCGGTGAAGCTCGTCGAGCCGGGCTACGGCCCGACGACCGCGTTCGCGGCGAACACCGACATCAAGCTCGAGGATGTGCTGCCCGAACCCTATGGCAGCTATGCCGCGCCGATCCTCGCCGGAATGGCCGAACCGGCGCTGTTCACGACCGAGGGCGATGTCGCCAAAGCGGTGTGGGCGGCGGTGCATGACACGAGCGGCAGGTCGCACTTCCCAGCGGGCGCCGACGCACTGGCGCTGGTGGCGGCCTAGGCCGGCTGCGAGAGCGGCCGCTTGGCCTCCAGCCAGGCGGCCAGCTTCGCCACCTCCGCCTCGTTGAACAGCAGTCCCAGCTTGCTGCGCCGCCAGAGGATATCGTCGACGTCGCGCGCCCATTCGTGGGTCATCATCCATTCGACCTCGGCGGCGCTGAGGCCGTGGGCGATCTCGCCGCCGAGCGCATCCCAATCCTCGGCCTTGCCGAGCCATTGGGCCGCGTCGGTGCCATAGGCCTTGACGATCCGGTCGACGGTCGCCGAGGACAGGAAGGGGTGGGCGAGCTTGTAGCGGGCCCGCAGCGCCGCGGCGCCGCTGGTCGGGAAGGTTCCGCCCGGCAGCGGCGCCTTCGCGGTCCAGCGTTTGCCCGACAGCACGACCAAATGCTCCGCCAGCTTGTCGACCGCATGTTCGGCGACATGGCGGTAGCTGGTGATCTTGCCCCCATAAATGGTGAGCAAAGGCGCGCCCTCGTCGGTGTCGAGGTCGATCCGGTAGCCGCGCGTTGCCGCCTCGGGCTTGCCCGACCCGTCCTCGATCAGCGGCCGCACCCCCGAATAGGTCCAGACCACATCGGCCGGGACGACGGGCACCTCGAAATATTGGCTCGCGCCCTCGCAGAGATATTCGATCTCGTCGGCGCTCGCATGAATATCGCCGAGCGCGCCGTCATGGTCCTGGTCAGTGGTGCCGATCAATGTGAAATCGCGCTCATAGGGAATCGCGAAGAAGATGCGCCCGTCGGGAAGCTGGAAGAAATAGGCATAGTCGTGCTCGAACTTCCGGCGCACGACGATGTGCGACCCGCGCACCAGCCGCATCTTGTAGTCGGGCGGTGCCGAGGCGCGGCCGAGCACGTCGAGGACCGCCGGGCCCGCTGCATTGACAAGGCTCTTGCCCGTGAAGCGATAGCTGTGCCCGCGATCGTCGCTCGCCTCGACCACCCACAGCCCGTCCTCGACGCGCATCAGGTCGGCGCGGGTGTGCGTCTTGACCCGCGCACCGCGATCGGCGGCATCGCGTGCGTTGAGCAGCACCAGCCGCGCATCGTCGACCCAGCCGTCCGAATATTCGAAGGCCTTCACATATTGCGATTGCAACGGTTCGCCGGCGACATGGCGCCCCATATCGACCGAACGCGTCGCGGGCAGCTTCTTGCGTCCGCCGATATGGTCGTAGAGGAACAGGCCGAGCCGCAGCAGCCAGCGCGGGCGCAGCCCCTCGCGATAGGGCAGGACGAAGCGCAGCGGCCAGATGATGTGCGGCGCGATGCTCCACAGGATTTCGCGTTCCTTCAGCGCCTCGCGCACCAGTCCGAATTCATAATGTTCGAGATAGCGCAGCCCGCCGTGGATCAGCTTGGTCGAGGCCGACGAGGTACCGCGCGCGAGGTCGCCCGCTTCGAGCAGCAGCACGCGTGCGCCGCGCCCCGCGGCGTCGCGCGCGACCCCCGCGCCATTGACACCGCCGCCGACGACGATGACATCATAGGGGAGGGCGCTGTCGGGCATGGCCGCTCCCTAAGGCAAGTGTGGCGATTTTGCCAAGCGCAGACATCGTATGCGGCTTACGTATGCGCGTTGCATTCGCTGGGGGCATCCTCCAATTCTGAAAAGCTATTCAAGGGGACCCAAGTGAGCGTGAAAGTCGAGACCCTGATCCTGTTCGGCGCAACGGGCGACCTTGCGCAGCGGATGCTCTTTCCCTCGCTCTATAACCTTCACGTCGACGGGCTGCTTGCCGACGAGTTGACGATCATCGCCTCGGGCCGATCGAAGATGGAGCGTAGCGGCTGCCATGCGATGGTACGCGAAGCACTGGTCGACCATCTTCCTGCCGACCGGCTCGATGACGGTCACGTCGCGAGTTTCCTCGAGCGCATCGATTATTGTTCGGTCGATGCCGGTGCGGGGACCGGTTATGACGCGCTCGCGGCGCAGCTCGGCGACCGGCTCGGCCGGACGATCGGTGCCTATCTCTCGACCCCGCCGTCGATGTTCGGTCCGATCGCGCAGGGACTGAAAGCTGCGGGCATCGCTTGCGCCGAATGCCGTATCGCGATGGAAAAGCCGATCGGCCACGATCTCGCCTCCTCGCGCGAGGTGAATGAACAGGTGGGCGACGCCTTCGCCGAAGACCATGTATTCCGCATCGACCATTATCTCGGCAAGGAAACGGTCCAGAACCTTCTCGCGCTGCGCTTCGCGAACATGCTCTTCGAACCGCTGTGGAACGCGCAGGCGATCGATCATGTCCAGATCACCGTCGCCGAGACCGTCGGGCTCGAAGGCCGGGTCTCCTATTATGACGGGGTCGGCGCGCTCAAGGATATGGTCCAGAACCATATGCTCCAGCTGCTCGCGATCATCGCGATGGAGCCGCCGTCGAGCGTGTCGTCGACCGCGGTGCGCGACGAAAAGGTCAAGCTGCTGCGCTCGTTGCGCAAGCTCAAGGCCGACGACGTCAAGGCGCACAGCGTGAAGGGCCAGTACACGAGCGGGGCCGTGAATGGCGCCGCGGTCGCGGGCTATGCCGACGAACTCGGGCATCCGTCGAACACCGAAACCTTCGTCGCGATCAAGGCTTTCATCGACAATTGGCGCTGGAAGGGCGTGCCTTTTTACCTGCGCACCGGCAAACGGATGCCGCAGCGCAAGTCGGAGGTGCTGATCCAGTTCAAGCCGGTGCCGCACAATATCTTCGCGCGCGTGGGCGCGGGCAAGCTCGACGCCAACAGCATGATCATCAATCTGCAGCCCGAAGAAAATATCCGGGTCAAGGTGATGGCGAAGCAGCCGGGGCTCGACCGCGACGGCGTGAAGCTCAAAGAGGTCACGCTCGACGTGTCGCTCTCGCACAGCTTCGAGGGCGAGCGCCGCCGCATCGCATACGAACGCTTGCTGCTCGATTTCATCGAGGGCGACCAGACCCTCTTCGTGCGCCGCGACGAGGTCGAGGCGCAGTGGCAGTGGATCGATTCGATCCGCGATGCCTGGGCGGCGGTCGATATGGCGCCGCAGACTTACACGGCGGGAAGCTGGGGACCGTCGAGTGCAATCGCGCTGATCGAGCGCGACGGAGCGAGCTGGCATGACTGAGGCATACACGTCGCCCCCGCGAAGGCGGGGGCCGCTGGCAACCTTGCGCTGTGCCTATAGCGGCCCCCGCCTTCGCGGGGGCGACGAGGAAATATATGACTGATCTCCACCCAACCATCGTCCAGGTCACCGACCGCATCATAGAGCGCAGCAAACCCCGCCGCGCAGCCTATCTCGAGCTGATGGAGCGCCAGCGCGAAGCGGGGACGAACCGCGGCAGCCTCTCCTGCGGCAACCTCGCCCACGGTTTCGCCGCCGCGGGCGACGACAAGCCCATCATCCGCGCGGGCGCCGCGATGAACATCGGCATCGTCACCGCCTATAACGACATGCTCTCGGCGCATCAGCCCTATGGCCGCTACCCTGAGCAGATCAAGCTCTTCGCGCGCGAGGTTGGCGTCACCGCGCAGGTCGCGGGCGGCGTTCCGGCGATGTGCGACGGCGTGACGCAGGGACAGGCGGGCATGGACCTGTCCTTGTTCAGCCGCGACAATATCGCACAAGGCACGGTGATCGCATTGAGCCACGCGATGTTCGAAGGCGCGCTGCTGCTCGGCATCTGCGACAAGATCGTGCCCGGCTTGCTGATCGGCGCTTTGCGCTTCGGCCACCTGCCGCAAATCCTGATTCCCGCCGGACCGATGCCCTCGGGCCTTGCGAACAAGGAAAAACAGCGCGTCCGCCAGCTCTATGCCGAGGGCAAGGCGAGCCGCGACGAGCTACTGGAGGCTGAGGCGGCGAGCTATCATGGCGCCGGCACCTGCACCTTCTACGGCACCGCGAACAGCAACCAGATGATGATGGAGCTGATGGGGCTGCATATCCCCGGCAGCGCCTTCACCATCCCCGGCACCAAGCTCCGTCAGGAACTGACACGCGCCGCGACGCACCGGATTGCGCAGATTGGTTGGGACGGCGACGATTACCGTCCGCTGTCGCGCTGCATCGACGAAAAGGCGATCGTCAACGCCGCGATCGGCCTGCTCGCGACCGGCGGTTCGACCAACCATGCGATCCATCTGCCCGCGATCGCGCGCGCCGCGGGGATCATCATCGACTGGCAGGATTTCGACGAGCTCAGCCACGCAGTACCGCTGCTCGCGCGCGTGTATCCGAACGGCGCGGGCGACGTGAACAATTTCCATACCGCCGGCGGGATCGGCTATGTCGTGCGCGAATTGCTCGGGGCGGGCTTGCTCCATGGCGATGTGCTGACCGTCGGCGGGACGATGGCCGACTATGCCGCCGAGCCCGTGCTTGTGAACGACGAACTTCACTGGCAGGCCGCCCCTGTCGAGAGCCGCGACGATACGATGCTGCGCCCCGTTTCGGCGCCTTTCTCGCCCGACGGCGGGATGCGGCTGCTCGCGGGCAATCTCGGGCGCGCGATCATCAAGACGAGCGCGGTCGCCGAGGATCGCTGGACGATCGAGGCGCCGTGCCGCATCTTCGACGACCAGAATCAGGTGCTGACCGCGTTCAAGGCGGGCGAGCTCGATCGCGATGTCGTCGTCGTCGTCCGCTTCCAGGGGCCGCGCGCCAACGGCATGCCCGAATTGCACAAGCTGACCCCGGCGCTCGGCGTGCTGCAGGACAAGGGGTACCGCGTCGCGCTGCTCACCGACGGGCGCATGTCGGGCGCGAGTGGCAAGGTGCCTGCGGTGATCCACCTCTCGCCCGAAGCGCTGCCGGGCGTTGATGGCATCAGCGGTCCGCTCGCATATCTGAAGGATGGTGACATCGTCCGCGTCTGCGCCCGCAACGGCGAGGTGCTCGCGCTCGTCGATCCCGCCATCTGGGCCGCACGCACCCCCGCCGCCGCCCCGCCGCCCGCTCTCGGCGTCGGCCGCGAGCTGTTTGCCCTGTTCCGCCATCATGCCGACGAAGCCGAAAAGGGCGGGTCGGCCATCCTTGCTGCCATGGAGTCCGTCATTTGAGCCAGTCCATCGACCAGATCATGCGCCTCGCCCCCGTCATCCCGGTGATCGTGATCGACCGGGTCGAAGATGCGGTGCCGATGGCCGAAGCGCTCGTCGCGGGCGGATTGCCGGTACTCGAGGTGACCTTGCGCACCCCCGCCGCGCTCGACGCACTGACGGCGATGAAGGCGGTGAAAGGCGCGGTCGTCGGTGCGGGCACCGTGCTCGACCCCGCGATGCTGAACAGTGCGATCCACGCGGGCGCAGAATTCATCGTCTCGCCCGGCCTCACCGACACTCTCGGCAAGGCGGCGGTCGCAAGCGGCATTCCCTTCCTGCCCGGCACCGCCAACGCCGGCGACATCATGCGCGGCATGGACCTTGGCCTCTCGCGCTTCAAATTCTTCCCCGCGGCGACGAGCGGCGGCATCCCGGCGCTCAAGGCGCTCGCCGGACCCTTCGGAACCGCGCGCTTCTGTCCCACCGGCGGGATCAGCGCCGCGACCGCACCCGAATGGCTCGCGCTCGATGCGGTACTCTGCGTCGGCGGTAGCTGGATCGTCCCGTCGGGGCCGCTCGACCCGGCCCAGATCGAGGCACTTGCTCGCGAGGCATCGACGCTTTCGCGCCATTGATAAACGCCATCTTTACTGCCATCGTGCAGGGGAAAGCGGCAACATAGCCGTTTGGTGGGGAGATGCGCGTGCCGAGGCCGCAGCCGCATTTGGAAGAAGTACTCGCGTCCGAACCAGGATCGCATATTGCCGCGCTCTTCGATTTCGACGGAACGATCATCTCGGGCTATTCAGCGACCGCGATGCTGCGCGAGAAATTCCAGCGCCGCGAAATGTCGATGGAGGAGATTGCCGAGACCGCGCAGGTCGTCGCGCAGCACAGCCTCGGCCAGATCGGTTTCTCCGGGCTGATGTCCGCTGCCGCCAAATTCATGAAGGGCGTCGATGAGGAAAGCTTCGTCGAATTCGGCGAGGAACTGTACAAGAAGCATATCGCGCGGAAAATCTATCCCGAAACGCGCGCGATCATCGAGGCGCATCAGGCGAAAGGCCACCGCGTCGCGATCATTTCGTCGGCGACGATCTATCAGATCGAACCGACCGCACGCGACCTTGGCATCACCGACATCAAATGTTCGGCCTACGAGATCGAGGATGGCGTCTTCACCGGCGAGATCATCCGACCCTTATGCTTCGGCGAGGGCAAGGTGCTTGCGGCCGAGGAACTGGCGGCGGAGTACGGCCTCGATCTCGACCAGAGCTTTTTCTATTCGGACAGCGACGACGATATCGAACTGCTCGAACGCGTCGGCAAGCCGCGCCCGCTCAACCCCAACATGAAGCTGAAGGGCATCGCCGACGAGCGGGGCTGGCCGGTCCAGCGTTTCGCAAGTCGGGGCACGCCGTCGTGGATCGACTATACGCGCACCATCTATGCGACCGGCTCGCTCCTCGGTGCCTTCGCCGCGGGCCTTCCGATCTGGGCGCTCACCCGCTCGCAGCGCGAGGCGGCCAATTTCTCGATCGGCCTGTTCGGCGATTTTGCGACCGCGATCACCGGCGTCGAGCTCGAGGTCGAGGACGAGCGCCATCTCTGGTCGTCGCGCCCGTGCATCTTCATCTTCAACCACCAGAGCAAGGCGGACGTGATGATCCTCGCCAAGCTCATCCGCCGCGACATGGGCGGGGTGGGGAAGAAGGAGATCAGGGACATTCCGATCCTCGGCAAGCTGATGGAATGGGGCGGCACCGTCTTCGTCGACCGCGCCGACGGCAAGAGCGCGATCAAGGCGATGGAACCGCTCGTCGATGCGATCCGCCACGAGGGCAAGTCGATCTGTATCTCGCCCGAGGGCACGCGCACGCTGACCCCGAAGCTGGCGCCGTTCAAGAAGGGCGCCTTCCATCTGGCGATGCAGGCGGGCGTGCCGATCGTCCCGATTGTGATACACAACGCCACCGATGTCGCGCCAAAGAATGAGTTCGTGATGCGCCCCGCGACGGTGCGCGTCACCGTGCTGCCGCCGGTCGATACGTCGAAATGGAGCGTCAAGACGCTGAACACGCATGTCCGCGACGTGCGGAACATGTTCCTGCGCACGCTCGGCCAGACCGAGGAAGAGGACGAGGTGGCTGAAGCGCCGGCGCCCGAACCGGTGAAGAAGGCCGCGGCAAAGGAAGCGCCCGCCCAAAAGGCTCCAGCGAAGAAAGCGGCGCCCAAGAAAAAGGCTGCGCCTAAAAAGCCGGCCGCCCGCAAGGGAAAGACCGGCTAAGCGGTGGCCGACGGAACGCCCCGCAACCCGATCGTGGCGGAGGAGGCGGCCGACCGGCTCTACATCATCGACGCGCGCAACGGGGTCGAGCGGCGCATCTTGCTCGACTGGATCCGTTCGACGTCGGGCGACAGCGAACCGCAGTGGGCGAGCCTCGATATCGAGGACGGCGATCATGCGCTGCCCGTCGACGTGCTGCGCGCGCGGCTCGGAGGGGCGGCGTCGCGGCAGGTCGTGCCGCTGCGCGTCGCATGGCGCATCCCGGGCTTCGACCGCGACCGCGCGCTCAAGCTCCGCCACCTGATCTTCGGCGATCCGCGCCATCCGGGCTCGCTGCGCGCGCGGTTGATACTGCTTCGCGACCGGCGGCGCGCGCAAATCCTCGTCGGCGAGGCGGCGACGCTCGACACGCTCCGCGATCGTTTCTGTGCGCAGACGGGCGGCGGCGATGGCGAGGGCGCCGACAGCCCCGAATTCGCGAGCTTCGTCGCGCGGCAGGCAGCGCTGGCACTCGACGTCGCCGAGCGCGGCATCCGGGGAACACGATACAAGGTGCCGCGCTTCGTCGCCGACGGCCTGCGCACCAGCCCGAAATTCCGCGCCGCGCTCGCCGATCTCGCCGAGAAGACGGGGCGTCCGGTCGGCGATCTCTACCGCGAGGCACGGCCGCTGATGAAGGAGGTCATTGCGCGGCCGTCGGCGCTTTTTCTCGATCTTCGCGCACGTCTCGACCGCTTGATGTTCGGCGGCTACGCGCCCGAAATGGAGGTTGATGCTGCTGAGCTATTGAAATTACGCAGTATTTTACGCGAACATCCGACCGCGATCCTCTTCACGCACAAGACCTATATCGACGGCGCGACGCCGAGCCGCCTCACCTATGAAAATGATATGCCGATGCTGCACAGCTTCGGCGGCGCGAACCTCGACTTCGCGGTGATGGGCGAATTCTTCCGACGCTCGGGGATGATCTTCATCCGCCGCAGCTTTCAGGACCAGCCGGTCTACAAGCTCGTGCTGCGCCACTATATCGCCTGGCTCCTCGCCAAGCGCTTCCCCTTGAGCTGGGCGTTCGAGGGGACGCGTTCGCGCCTCGGCAAGCTGATGCCGCCCAAATATGGCCTGATGAAATATGTCCTCGATGCCGCGCACGCGACGGGCACGCAGGGCGTCCATTTCGTCCCCTTCGTCACCAGTTTCGACCTGATCCGCGACGTCGAGGAATATGCCGCGGAGCAGACCGGCCGGAACAAGAAGCCCGAAAGCCTGTCGTGGTTCCTCGGCTATATGAAGAGCCTGAAGGAACCCTCGGGCCGCATCCGCCTCGACATCGGCAATCCGGTGATCATCGACGAAGCCCCCGGCCCCGACGACAAGCGCGCGCTCGAACGGATCGCCTTCGCGGTCGCGGTCGAGGCGAACCGCGTGACGCCGCTGACCGTCACCTCGGTGATGTGCCTGATCCTGCTCGGCCTCGCCCCGCGCGGCGCGACCGCGGCCGAACTGCTCGCGGCGATTGCGGCGGTCACCGACTGGGCGCGCGAGCGCGGCATTCGCCTCAGCAGCGAACTCGAAAGCCGCGACGACAGCGCGCTCTCCGCCACCGTCGACACGCTCGTCGAGAGCGGTCTGCTCACCCGCTACGAGGCGGGCAGCGAGAATGTCTATTCGATCGACCCCGCCAAGCATCCGATGGCGAGCTATTACCGCAACATCATCGCGCATCATTTCCTCGATCGCGCGATGATCGAGCTGGCGCTGTTCCAGCTGCGCGAAAGCGGCGAGGGCGATGCGACCGCGGCCTTCTGGGCAAAGATCGACCGCCTGCGCGATCTGTTCAAATTCGAATTCTTCTATCCCCCGCGCGACGAGCATCGCGCCGCGATCGAGGCCGAACTCGCGCGCATCGACCCCGTCTGGGACCGCCGCCTCGCGAGCGGCGACCGCGGCGTCGCGCAGCTTATCCACCGCTGCCAGCCCGTCGTCGGACACGCGATACTGCTGCCGTTCGCCGAGGCCTATTCGGTCGTCGCCGAGCTGCTGACCCGCGCTCGGCCGGGGTACGAGGTCGATACGAAGACGCTGCTCGACACCGCGCTGGTCGAGGGGCGCCAGGCCTATCTGCTCCGCCGGATCAGCAGCGAGGCCGCGATCGGCAAGCTGCTCTTTGAAAACGGGCTGTCATTGATGCGGCATATGGGCCTTGCCGAGACCGCGACCCCCGACAGCCTCGCCGCACGGCGCGCGCTGCTCGCGGAACTTCGCGGGCTCGCGGGCGCCATGGAATCGATGCGCCTGTCGACGACGGCGCTTGCCGACAAACTACCGGGGGCAGGTGATGCATAAGCTGCCGCCTCATTCTCGTCATCCCGGCGAAGGCCGGGATCTCGCCGTTGCGTCCAGTTGCGAGGGCGAGATCCCGGCCTTCGCCGGGATGACGATATTGTGGAACTGCAAAGGAACCCGACATGCTTAAACAGCTCAGCGCGCAGGATGCCCAGTTCCTCTACACGCAGACCGCGAACAATCTGACACACATCATGGGGGTCTATATCTACGACCCCTCGACCGCGCCGGGCGGCTTCGTGCGCTTCAAGGACATCATCCGCCACGTCGAAAGCCGCGTGCACACCTCGCCGCTGTTCAAGCGCCGCCTCCACCGGCTACCGTTCGATCTCGACCATCCCTATTGGGTCGAGGACGAGCATTTCGACATCGAAGCGCACATGAGCCACGCGCGCCTGCCCGAGCCGGGCGACTGGCGGCAGTTCTGCATCGCGGTCGCGCGCTATTTCTCGAAGCCGATGGATATGAACCGGCCGCTCTGGGACATCTACATCATCGAGGGGCTCGACCGCATAACGGGGATTCCGAAGGGCAGCTTCGCGATGCTCCACCGCGTCCACCATGCCGCGGTCGACGGCGCGTCGGGCGCGCACGCCTTCATCGCGATGAGCGACATCGACGCGAAGGGCACCCCTGCGATTGCCGAGCCGCCGCCGGCCGAAGAGCTCGGCCGTCCGCCGTCGAGCGCCGAAACGGTGACACGCGCCTGGTCGGCGTCGATGCAGTCGCCGGTGAAGTTCATGAACGCCCTGCTCAAGGTTTCGCCCGCGATCGTCGCGTCGGCGCGCAAGTCGATGGCCGAGGGCGGGATGACCGCCGGCGTTCCCGAAACGCGCTTCAACGCCCCCGTCGGCCCGCACAAGATGTTCGACGGAACGACGGTGGCACTCTCTGACGTCGCCGAAATCCGCAAGAAGGTGCCGGGTGCGACGGTCAACGACGTCGTCCTGACCACCGTCGGCGGCGCGCTGCGCAAATATCTCGCGAAGCACAAGGAGCTGCCGAAAGAGAGCCTTGTCGCGGTCGCGCCGATCAATTTGCGCGGCAAGGAAAAGGGCGCGGGGAAAGCGAGCACGCCCGGCAATCAGGTCTCCGCGATGAGCGTGCCGGTGCGCACCGACATCGCCGACCCGCTCGCGCGCCTCGCGGCGATCCGCGACTATACGGTCGAGGCGAAAGAGGCGAAGGCGGGCGTCAGCGCGCGGATCATGACCGACCTGTCGCAGCATATTCCCGGCGCGACGATGGCCGCGGTCGCGCGCATTATCACCAGCGAGCGGTTCGCGGTGCGCGGGACGAACCTGTTCATCTCGAACGTGCCCGGCGCGCAGGTGCCGCTCTACCTCGCGGGCGCGCAGCTCGTGCAGCAGCACGGCATGGCGCCGCTCGCGAACAATATGGGGCTGTTCGTCGCGACCCCAAGCTACAACGGCCGCATCGCCTTCTCGATCATCAGCGAGCGCGCGATCATGCCCGACATCGCCTTTTTCCGGACATGCATCGACGAAAGTTTCGCCGACCTGATGGCGGCGACGCCGAAGGCGGAGAAGGCGCCCGCCGCACCGAAAACCGCCACGGCAAAGCCAAAAGCGGCGCCCAAGCTGGCCACGAAACCCAAGGCAAAAGCGAAGCCTGCCCCGAAACCTGCCACCAAGCCGAAGGCGAAAGATAAGGCCCTTGTGAAGGGGAAGAAGAGGCCCCCTCCTTCTTCGTCATCCCGGACTTGATCCGCGATCCACTTTTGCGCCGGCGTGATGGATCCCGGATCAAGTCCGGGATGACGACAGTGGGTGTCCGGGTCGACGAGTGCGCGACAGCGATGTCAAAACAGTTGCCAAAGACAACGTAACCAGCAAGAATCGCTAAAAATAGAAACAATGCAGGATGACCGAATGATTTTTGCCCCGACGCTCAGCGCTGACGCCGAGCTTGTACGCGCATCCGACTATGCCGCCTGGTCGAAAGCGGCGCTTGCCGCGGACGTAAAGTCGGGAATGCAGGCGTGGCGCGATTCCGACGAGAGCCGGCATTTCGATTATAAGGCCATTCGGGCAAGGCTGGAAAAGCTTCGCAAACTGTCGGCGGCGGGTGACGTCAAGGGGCTGCTTTTCGTCCTCAACGAGGGCATCCACGGCAATATCGACGGCATGGGGGCCGAGCGCCTCTACCAGAAAGCGCGCTTCGGCACGAAGAAGCTGATCGAGGCCTATGTCGCCGAGGTCGTCGCCGCGCTCGACAAGATCGCCGCATCGCGCTCGATCCCGCGCGAGGAGAAGCGCGACTTCTTCCGCCGCGCGCAACATTGCTACGGCCGCTCGGCGCTCTTGCTCTCGGGTTCGGGGAGCTTCCTCTTCTTCCACGTCGGCGTCGTGAAGGCGCTCTGGGAGCAGGGCGTGCTGCCGAACATCCTCGCGGGATCGAGCGGGGGATCGATCGTCGCCGCGATCGTCTGCACGCGCAAGGACGCCGACGTCGGGCCCTTTCTCGACAGCAAGCGTCTCGCCAATCCCGCGCGCGATCCCGAGATGAAGCGTCTCGCGCCCGACGAGGTGCGCGACCGCCTTGCCGAACTGATCCCCGACCTGACGTTTCAGGAAGCATACGAGATCAGCGGCCGCCACCTCAATGTCTCGGTCGCTCCCGCGGAGAAGTATCAGAACGGCCGCCTCCTGAACGCGATCACCGCGCCGAACGTGCTGATCCGCGAAGCGGTGCTGGCGTCGTGCGCGGTGCCCGGCGTCTTCCCGCCGGTCATGCTGATGGCGCGCGACGAGGACGGCAACCGCGTGGCCTATCAGCCCGACCGGCGCTGGGTCGACGGATCGGTGACGCACGACATTCCGACCAAGCGGCTCGAACGGTTGTACGGGGTCAACCACCATATCGTCAGTCAGGCGAACCCGCTCGCGCTGCCCTTCGCGACCGATACGCGCAAGCAGATGGCGCCGATCGAGGCCATTCAACACGCGTCGATCGCGACCTTCAAGGCGTGGCTCAACGCGAACATGGTGATTTTCCAGAAGCCGCTCGAACTGGTGCCGCCGCTCAACAGCCTCGCGAACATGGCGCGTTCGGTGATCAACCAGGAATATACCGGCGACATCAACATCATCCGCCCGCCCAAATTCTGGTCGCCGACGAAGATCCTGTCCGACCTCGCGCAGGACGACATCGACGAACTGATCGACACCGGTCAGCGCACCGCCTGGCCGAAGGTCGAGATGGTGCGCACCCAGACCGCGATCAGCCGCGCGCTCGACGCGATCCTCGCCAAGATCGACAAGGCCGGCGACGACGGCCCCGGCCACCGCAGCTCGGCGCTGAAGAAAGCGGTCCGCTAACATGCCCGCGCTGACGCTGCCTGCCGGATCGGCCGGCGCCGGCGCGAAGCTGCACGTCACCCACTGGCTTCCCGAAGGGCGACCAAAGGCGGTGATCCTGCTGGCGCACGGCTATGCCGAACATGCCGGGCGTTATGCCTATGTGGCGAAGCGGCTGACCGACGCCGGCTACGCCATCTATGCGGTCGACCATTGGGGCCATGGCGCCTCGGACGGCGAGGGCGGTTTCGTGCCGCGCTTCTCGGCCTTCCTCGATGGCATGAGCGAATTGCTGACGCTCGTCGAAGTCAATCATGGCGACGCGCCGCGCCTGCTCCTCGGCCACAGCATGGGCGGCCTGATCGCCACCCTGTTCCTGATCGAGCGCCAGCAGGCTTTCGTCGCGGCAGCGCTTTCCGGCCCTGCGATCTTGCCCGCCGAGCCGCCGTCGCGTTTCACCGTGTGGATCAGCCGCTTCCTGTCGCGCTTCTTCCCGCGTCTCGGCGTGCTGTCGCTCGATGCGACCGGGGTCAGCCGCGATCCCGCGGTGGTCGCCGCCTATCAGGCCGACCCGCTCGTCTATGGCGGCAAGATCGGCGCGCGGCTCGGCAAGGAATTCATGGACGCGATGGCGGTCGCGCAGGCCGACGCGCCCAAGATCCGGCTGCCGATCCTGATCCAGCATGGCGAGGCCGACCGGCTGACCGCGCCTGCCGGATCGCGCTATCTGTTCGAGCATGTGTCGTCGGTAGACAAGAGGCTCGAGATCTATCCGGGCCTGTTCCACGAGATCTACAACGAGCCCGAGCGCGATGCGGTGCTGGGCGACCTCATCGGCTGGTTCGACCAGCATAGTCCTGGTGGAACCGGATCGTGAATTTCTTCATCCTCCTGCTCATCTCGGCGGTCGTGTTCCTGACGCTGCTCTATCTGTTCTTTCCCGAGCAGATCGTGCTGCTGGCGCGCTGGCTGATGCGCAAGCGCGCGCGTGTCGTCCGCAAGTCAGTGACGGTCGACGGCCGCACCTGGCCTTATCTGGAGGGCGGCGATCCGTCGAAGCCGACCCTCGTGATGGTGCACGGCTTCGGTGCCGACAAGGATCACTGGACCTTTTATGCGCCGTGGCTGACGAAGGACTATCATCTGATCGCGCCCGACCTGCCGGGCTTCGGCGAGAACGACCGCGACGGCGAATTGCCCTTCGACGTCGGCAGTCAGGCCGCGCGGCTGAAGGGTTTTCTGGATGCGCTCGGCATCGACCGCCCGCATCTCGGCGGCAACAGCATGGGCGGCTGGATCGCGCTGCGCTTCGCGATCGATTATCCCGGGGCGCTGCGCACGCTGACGCTGATGAACAATGCGGGCATCCTCGGCGCCGACGAAAGCGAGTTGCAGAAGCTCGCCGCGAACCGCGACTATAATCCGCTGGTCATCGCCAATCTCGAGGACGCCGACCGGCTGATCGCCTTCGTCGTCCGCAAGCCGACCTATGTGCCGGCACGGCTCAAGCCGGTAATCTACGCGGATGCGCTGAAACATCGCGACCTGCTCGACAAGATCTTCTGGACGATCGCCGATGAGATGGAGGCGAAGCCGCTCAACGACGAGCTTCACAAGGTGACGGTGCCGACATTGATCATCTGGGGCCGCCACGACAAGCTGATCGATGTCAGCTGCGTCGCGGTGCTCGAAAAGGGGATCGCGCGCAGCAACAGCCATATCTTCGAGCATGTCGCGCACGTCCCGATGATCGAGGATCCGAAAGCGACGGCCGAGGTCCAGCGCGCGTTTCTGGACGAGCACCCCTGAACCTTCGTCATCCTGGACTTGATCCGGGATCCACGACAAGCGCGCGGTGATGGACGCCGGATCAAGTCCCGGGTGACGAATGGGGCAAACGCCTTGCCAACCCCCTCATCCCGCGCCACTCTCACCCTCAACAGGGAGAGACATATGCGCCTCAAAGTAGGCCTGCTCGGCGGGGGTAGCTGGGGAACGACGGTCGCCTCGGTCGTGTCGCGCAACGCGCCGATCACGCTCTGGGCGCGCGATGCCGAGACGGTCGACGGCATCAACGGCGCCAGCGAGAACCGCAAATATCTGCCGGGCATCAAGCTGCCCGCGGCGCTCCGCGCGACGAACGACATGGCCGAGGTCGTCGCCGGTGCCGATGTGCTGGTCATGGGCGTCCCCTCGCACAGCTTCCGCGGCGTCCTCGAGGAAGCGCGCAACCATCTTCGCCCGTGGGTGCCGGTCATCAGCCTCACGAAGGGCTTGGAGCTTGCGTCGGGCAAGCGGATGACCGAACTGATCGAGGAAATCCTGCCCGGCCACCCGGTTGGCGTGCTGACCGGCCCGAACCTCGCGCGCGAGATCATGACGGGGCAGGCGGCGGCGAGCGTACTCTCCATGGAAGACGAGATTGTCGTCCGCGCGCTCCAGCCGGTGTTCCACTCGGGGCTGTTCCGCGTCTACACGAACACCGACCTGCTCGGCTGCGAGCTGGGCGGCGTACTCAAGAATATCATCGCGATCGCGGTCGGCATGGGCGACGGGCTCGGCGCCGGCGACAATACGCGCGCCGGGCTGATGACGCGCGGGCTGGCCGAGATCACGCGGCTCGGCGTCGCGATGGGCGGGCGGCCCGAAACCTTCGCGGGGCTCACCGGCATGGGCGATCTGATCGCGACCTGCACCAGCCCCTTGAGCCGCAATCGCCATGTCGGGGTCGAACTCGGCAAGGGGCGGCATATCGACGAGATCATCGCGGGGATGAACATGGTCGCCGAAGGGGTGAAGAGCGCCCCGACGGTGATGGCGCTCGCCGACAAATATGACTTGGCGATGCCGATCGCGCGCGACGTGTTCGACGTGACGCAGGGCAAGCGCGACGCCCGCGAGGTATTTCGCGGCCTCCTGAAATCGAGCGTCGGCGACGAAGCGCACCCGGGGTGAGCTAAGCCCCCGCCTCGGCCAGCAAGGCCTTCGCTTCGTCTCCCTGCCAGTCGATCGCGCCGACGACGCGCCAGACTTCCTTGCCCCGCGCGTCATAGAGTATGCTCGTCGGCAAGGCGCTGGCCGCGGCGTCGAGCAGGCCGTTCTTGGGGTCGAGATAGGGCTGCAGCGCCTTGAGGCCTGCCTTCTGGAACCAGGGATCGACAACGGCGGCGCCCTGCAGATCCTGCGCGACCGCGATCACTGTCATGCGCTCGCCATGCTGCGCCGCCAGCGCGTCGAGCGTCGGCATTTCGGCGACGCACGGCGCGCACCAGGTCGCCCACAGGTTGACGAGCAGCGGCTTGCCGCGGAACGACGCGAGCGTCACCGGCGCGTCGTCGGGCCCGGTAAAGCTCACCGCGGGGGCGGCTTTGCCCGCATTGGCGCGGTCGACGATATGCTTGAAGGCGCCGACGTCCCTCGCTTCGCCGGATGAAATATTTGCTTGGGGCGCCGCGGCTTGCCCGTCGGCCTGCTTTTCCCTATCGCAGCCCGCGATCAGCGATCCGGCGAGCATCAGCGGCAGGATCATCGGCAATTTGGTCAGGGCGCGGCGAATGGCGGATACTCCGGACAGCAACAGCATGTGGGGCGGCCGCTTCGGTGGCGGACCCGCGGCGATCATGCAAGAAATTAACGCCTCGATCCCCGTCGACAAGCGATTGTGGGAAGAAGATATCGCCGCCAGCCGGGCGCACGCGGCGATGCTGGGCACCTGCGGGATCATCAACCCCGACGATGCGGCGCAGATCGACCGCGGTCTCGCGCTGATCGCCGACGAGTTCGCCGAACGGGGCGTGCCGGTCGACCTCAGCCTCGAAGACATCCACATGACGGTCGAATCGCGGCTGAAGGAACTGGTCGGCGAAGCCGCCGGGCGCCTGCATACCGCGCGTTCGCGCAACGACCAGGTCGCGACCGATTTCCGCCTCTGGGTGCGCACCGCGTGCACCCGCATCGACGCGGGGCTTAAAGCGCTGCAGACCGCGCTGCTCGCGCGCGCCGAAGACCACGCCGACAGCATCATGCCGGGCTTCACGCACCTGCAGGTCGCGCAGCCGGTGACGCTCGGCCATCACCTGCTCGCCTATGTCGAGATGTTCGCCCGCGATCGCGGACGTTTCGCCGATGCGCGCCGCCGCCTCAACGAATCGCCGCTCGGCGCCGCCGCACTCGCGGGGACCAGCTTTCCGCTCGATCGCCACGCGACCGCATCGGCGCTCGGCTTCGACCGGCCGATGGCGAACAGCATCGACGCGGTGTCGGACCGCGACTTCGCGCTCGAATTCTGTGCCTCGGCCTCGATCGCGGCGATCCACCTCTCGCGCCTAGCCGAAGAAATCGTGATCTGGGCGAGCCAGCCCTTCGGGTTCGTCAGCCTGCCCGACGCCTGGTCGACCGGCAGTTCGATCATGCCGCAAAAGCGCAACCCCGACGCCGCCGAACTGGTGCGCGGCCGCGCGGGCCTGCTGCTCGGCGCCTTCCAGCGTCTTGCCGTGATCGTGAAGGGGCTGCCGCTCACCTATTCAAAGGATCTGCAGGACGACAAGGAAACGGTGTTCGGCGCCTTCGACGCGCTTGCGCTGTCGCTCGCCGCGATGACCGGCATGGTCGAAACGCTGACCTTCCGCACCGACCGGATGCGCGCGCTCGCCGCCTCGGGCTTCTCGACCGCGACCGACCTTGCCGACTGGCTGGTACGCGCGGCGGGGGTGCCGTTCCGCGAGGCGCATCATATCGTCGGTGCCTGCGTGAAACGATGCGAGGAGCTTGGCGTTGAGCTGTCGGCGCTGCCCGCCGCCGAGGCCGCCGCGATCCACCCCGCGGTCACCCCCGATGCGCTCGCGGCGCTGACCGTCGAGGCTTCGGTGGCGAGCCGCGTCAGCTATGGCGGTACCGCGCCCGAACGGGTAAGGCAGGCCATTGCCGCGGCCCGCGCCGCGCTGGAAGGACAGGATTGATGGCGACGAAGCGCCTCATCGCGACCATGATCGCTGCCGCCGCGCTGCTCGGCGCGTGCGGTGCAAAGGAAGATCTGAAGCCGGCGGCGAACCAGCCCGCGCCGGTCGTTCCCGTCGGCGCGACAAGCGCCCCGACCACGGAGGAGCTCACGACGCCTGACGCGCAGGCCCGGCCCGCGCGCAGCGACGAACTTCTCAAACGGTCCGAACGCCGCGAACCCGACGATTTCGATCTGCCGCCTCCGGGCTGAGCTTCAGGACTTTCGACCCATGGACCATTTTGAATACCGCGACGGCGTCCTCCACGCCGAAGACATTCCCTTGCCGCGCATCGCCGCCGAAATCGGCACCCCCGTCTATGTCTATTCGCGCGCGACGCTCGAACGCCATGCACAGGTGTTCGCCGAGGCGCTCAAGGATATTCCCAGGAAGCACATCGCCTTCGCGATCAAGTGCAACCCCAATCTTGGCGTGCTGCGCGTCCTCGCGCGGCAGGGCTATGGCGCCGACGTCGTCTCGGGCGGCGAGCTCGAACGCGCGCTCGCGTCGGGCATGGCGCCGCAGGACATCGTCTTTTCGGGGGTCGGCAAGACGCGCGCCGAGCTGGCGCAGGGCCTCGACCGCGGCATCGGCCAGTTCAACATCGAGCATGAGCCCGAGGGCGTCGCGCTCGCCGAAATCGCGCTCGCGAAGGACATGACCGCGCCCGCGGTGCTGCGCGTCAATCCCGACGTCGATGCGGGAACGCATGCGAAGATCTCGACCGGCAAGGCCGAGAACAAGTTCGGGGTCGGCATCGACGTCGCGCCCGAAATCTTCGGCCGCCTCGCCGCGCTGCCGGGGCTCCAGATGCGCGGCATCGCGCTCCACATCGGTAGCCAGCTCACCAGCCTCGCGCCGCTGGAGGCCGCGTTCGAGCGCGTCGGCCGCCTTGTCGCCGACCTCCGCGCCGCGGGGCACAGCATCACCCACGTCGACCTCGGCGGCGGCCTCGGCGTGCCCTACCGACCCGACGACAATCCGCCGAGCCCGGCGGAGTATGGCGCGATGGTCGCGCGGGTGACGAAGGACTGGGACGTCACCTTGATGTTCGAGCCCGGCCGCGTGATCGCGGGCAACACCGGCGTCCTGCTCACCGAGGTGCTGTGGGTGAAGCCCGGCGCGACCAATCCCTTCGTGATCGTCGACGCCGCGATGAACGACCTCGCGCGTCCCGCACTGTATGACGCGTACCATGACTTCGTCGCCGTGGCGCCGACGGGCGAGACGATGACCGCGTCGATCGTCGGACCGGTGTGCGAGACGGGCGACACGTTCGCGCGCGACCGCGTGATCGACAAGGTCGAGTCGGGCGATCTCGCGGTGTTTCGCACCGCGGGCGCCTATGGCGCGACGATGGCGTCGACCTACAACAGCCGCGGCCTCGTTCCCGAGGTGCTGGTCGATGGCGACCGCTATATCGTCGTCGCCGACCGCATCGCCGCGGGCACGATCATGGCCGCCGAGCGCGTTCCCGACTGGATCGACTGACGATGCAGCAGTTTCCCGTCTTCCTCAACCTTGCCGGCCGCACGGTCGTGCTGGTCGGGGAAGGCGAGGCGGCCGAAGCAAAGGCGCGTCTCGTGACGCGAGCGGGCGGGCGGATCGTTCCGGCGTGGGAAGAAGGCGCGACCATCGCCTTCGTCGCGCTCGCCGATGACGAAGCGGCGCGCGCGGCGGCGGCAGAGCTGCGCGCGCGCGGTCTGCTCGTCAATGTCGTCGATCGTCCCGATCTCTGCGACTTCACGACCCCCGCGATCGTCGACCGTGCGCCGGTGACGATCGCGATCGGGACGGGCGGTGCGTCGGCCGGGCTCGCCAAGGCGGTGCGCCAGCGGATCGAGGCCTTGCTGCCGTCGCGGCTCGGCGCGCTCGCTTCGGCGCTCCATGCCGCGCGCGGTACGATGAAGGCGCGCTGGCCGGCGGCTGCCGACCGCCGCCGCGCGATCGACGCGGCGCTCGCGGCGGGAGGGGCGCTGGACCCGCTCGATCCCGCGGCGGCCGACAAGGTCGGCGAATGGCTTGACGGTACGGCAGAAACTGTCCCCCCGCGCCTCGAAGTCATCCGCCTCTCCGGCGATGACCCCGACGATCTGACGCTGCGCGCCGCTCGGCTGCTCGGGGAGGCCGACCATATCTTCCATTCGCCGGCCGTCCCGGCCGCGGTCCTCGACCGCGCGCGCGCCGATGCGGTGCGGCATGTCGCCGATGCGCCGCCCGGCGATCCGCCGCCGGGGCTGTCGCTGTGGATTTCGGAGAGCGGTAGCTGACGAACGGAAGTGGACCATCCAACATCGTCACGCCGGACTTGATCCGGGGTCCATGCTGTCAACGCCGCGGTGGATCCCGGATCAAGTCCGGGATGACGAAGGGGAGGGTGTGACGTCCGCGTCGCCCCCCAGCTGCAATCATCCTCGCGGCATCAATGTCCCGCGGTTCCCAGCCCGTCGATCTTCTTCGACTGCTTCGCGATCAGGCCGGGAAAGAAGCGCGCGAGGCGAGAGAGGCGCTTGGCCATCTTGCCGACGGTGACATGCACCTTGGTTCCGTGAACAGCCTCCCACGCCGCTTCGGCCACGCGTTCGACCGGCGAGATTTCGAAACCGGCGGCCGACAGGCGGCCGCGTGCGGGTTCGTTGCTGTCGGCGCTGACCTGGTCGAGGATCGGCGTGTCGATGAAGCCGGGCATCAGCGATCGCACCTTGATGTCGTGCTTGGCGAATTCGATTTCGAGCGCTTCGGTGAGGCCGCGCACCGCGAATTTTGTCGCCGAATAGACCGCAAGCCCCGCGACGCCATAAAAGCCCGAGGCCGATCCGGTGTTGAGGATCGTCGAACCCGGCGTCGCGCGAAGCAGCGGCAGCGCCACATAGACGCCGTTGACCACACCGCCGAAGTTGATCGCGATCAACCGGTCGGCCTCTTCCGGCGCCATATCGATGAACTGGCCGCCCGATCCGATCCCTGCGTTGTTGAACAGCACGTCCAGCCGCCCGCCGCTGGCCTTTGCGAAATCATCGAGCGCGGCCTTCCACTGGTCGCGGTCGCGGACGTCCATGACGTGGCGTGACGACGCGCCCACGGGCAGCAATGCGGCGGTTTCGTCGATCCCCGCCGAATTGACGTCGGCGATTCCGACGAACCAGCCCTGGGCGGCGAAATGGCGTGCCGTCGCGCGGCCGATGCCCGATCCGCCGCCGGTGATGAAAATCGCCTTCCGTGCCACCCTCGTCTCCTTACATCCTTGTCAGTGCGAGAAGAGGCCAGCTTGACGGACACGTCAAGCGCAAAGGTGGCTTGGCAATCGGCGTGGGGGATGGCTATCAGGGCGCCGATGTTCCGCCTGCGCCTGATGCTCCTCGCCCTCCTGGCTTTCTGTCTCGGCGCTGCGGTTCCCGCATCGGCCGCGGTTACGGTCAGCTTCTACAGCCACGATTTCGGCGACCGTTTCCCGCACGCCTTCATCGTCGTGAAGGGACGGCTCGACGGCAGCGGGCAGGCGGTCGACAATAATTTCGGCTTCACCGCGAAAAATGTCAGCCCCGCGATCCTGCTCGGTTCGGTGAAGGGCTATGTCCAGACGTCGCAGCCCGACTATATCGCGAAGAGCGACCGACAGTTCAGCGTCACCATCGACGATGCGACCTATGCGCGGCTGATCGCGAAGGTCCGCGAATGGCAGGACCGCAAGCAGCCGAGCTACAGCCTGAACAAGGCGAACTGCGTCCATTTCGTGATGGAACTCGCCGAGGTCGTCGGGCTCAAGGTCAATCGCAAGAGCAAATATTTCAAGAAACCCAAGACCTTCCTGATCGAAGTCAGAGAGCTGAACCCGGCGCTGGGGTGACGAACGACCGGTTGCGACCGGAAGCTGCCCTAACCATCATCGTCTCTTCCATCGTCACCCTGAACTTGTTTCAGGGTCCATGGTCTGCCGTTTCCTTGGACGCGGCGCCGGATGCAAGGCCCGGTCATGGATGCTGAAACAAGTTCAGCATGACGAGCTTGGGGCGACCGCTCCCCACCCCAATTTAGACATCCCCTCTTCGTCATCCCGGACTTGATCCGGGATCCAGCGCGGCGTTGAAGTCGTGGACCCCGGATCAAGTCCGGGGTGACGAATGTCTGGAATCCGCCCCAAAGCCGCAATCCGCGTCAGTCGTTATCCATCGCCGGTCCCAGCGCCGGGTCGAGGTCGCGCGGACGGACGAACGCGGTGATCCGCGCCTTGTTGACGTCGAGATCGTGCCAGTCGGCGATGTCGAGTTCGAGCCGCACGAGCGCCGAGGTCGGCAGCTTTTCCTCGACCTGTTCGCGAAGCGGGCCGCCGCCGTCCGACGGGACGAGTTCGAGCACCAGATCCTCCAGACCCGGATTGTGACCGGAGATCAGCAGGTGCTCCGCATCCTTGCCCATGTCGCGGATGACGTCGATCAGCGTCGCCGCCGATGCGAGATAGATGCGCCGGTCCCAATGCGGTTCGAGCGCATCGAGCGCCGCCGCCGGCTGGAACAGGTCGAGCGTCTCGGTCACGCGCACCGCGGGCGAGGCGATGATGCGGTCGACGGGCAGGCCCTGCCGCTTGACATATTGGCCGATGAGCTCGGCGCCGCGGCGGCCGCGGGCGTTGATCGGCCGGTCGAAATCGCGTTCGACCTGTACGTCCCAGCCCGACTTGGCGTGCCGCAGGATCGTCAAACTTTTCAAAATCGCTCCCCGCGTTGCCCTGTGACCCTCTCGCTCGCTCTCTGCCGGAAACTTATGACGGTGAAAAGGCGGGAAAGGCGCTTTTTCTTCGTTCGACATTCGCCGCGGCGACATGGTTCACCGCCTCGTCGAGCGGCAGGCGGCGGACCGGCGTTCCGTCGGGGAAGCCGCTCAGCAACCTCGAAGGGAAGCTGGGCGAGAGCATCACGAACTGGCCGAAATCGTCGGCGCGGCGGATCAGCCGCCCGAACGCCTGGCCGATGCGCGCGCGGATGACGCTGTCGTCATAGGCGCTGCCGCCCTGCGCCGCACGGCGCGCGGCGTGGAGGATCGTCGGGCGCGGCCAGGGCACGCCCTCCATCACGACGAGGCGTAGCGACTCGCCGGGCACGTCGACGCCGTCGCGCAGCGCATCGGTGCCGAGCAGCGAAGCGTGCGGATCGGCGCGAAAGATGTCGACGAGCGTGCCGGTGTCGAGCGGATCGACGTGCTGGGCATAGAGCGGCAGGCCGGCGCGGGCGAGGCGGTCGGCGATGCGCGCGTGGACGATGCGGAGCCGCCGGATCGCGCTGAACAGACCGAGCGCGCCGCCGCCCGATGCCTCGATCAGCCGGCTGTACGCGCCGGCGAGCGCAGGCAGGTCGCCGCGCGGGATGTCGGTGACGATCAGCACCTCGGACTGGCGCGCATAGTCGAACGGGCTCGGCACGGCGAAATGCTGGACCCCGCCGTCCATGTGCCGTGCGCCGGTGCGGATGTCGGCATCGGTCCATCCGCTTCCGCTACGCAAGGTCGCCGAGGTCACGAGCACCCCCTGCGCGGGCCGATAGACGATCTCGGCGACCGGCCGCGCCGGGTCGAGCCAGTGGCGGTGCAGCCCCATATCGAACTCGCGTCCGTCGAAGCGGTCGACCGCGAGCCAGTCGACGAAGTCGGGATCTGCCGGGCCGCCGACGCGCCCGAGCAAGGAGAGCCACCCGCCGAGCGTGTCGATGCGCGTGCCAAGGCTGTTGCGCGCGCCGTCGACGCGCGCGCGCGCCTGTCCATCGAGCCAGTCGGGCGGATCCTCGACCAGCGCGTCAAGCCGTTTGCCAAGCGCCATCAGCGGGCGCAGCAGCGCCTCGATCGCGTCACTCGCATTCGCGGCGGCGGCGACCAGTTCGGGATCGGGATCGGCGAGTTCGGTTTCGAGGCCGTAGCCGCTGTCGCCGGTGCGCGTGTCGACGCTGCGCGCATAGGTCATCGCGCGCACCGCGACGAGTAACCGCTCGATCGCACCCCATGGTTCGCTCTCGGAAATGCGCCCTAGCCAGCCTTCGCCGGGCAGTTCGCCTGCTGCCTGGATCGCGGCCTGGATCGCCTTGTCGCCAGCCTCGTCATAGCTCGCGACGTCGGCGAGGCGCGCCGCGAGCCCGCGCCGCCGTCCGCGCGACTTGCCTTCGGGTCCGAGCACCCAGCGGCGGATTTCGACCGCTTCCTGTCCGGTGAGCGCCGCCGCGAACATGCTGTCGGCGGCATCCCACAGATGATGGCCTTCGTCGAAGATCAGCCGCGTTGCAGGCGCACCGCCGTCCCGCGGGCGCGCCGCCTGCACCATCGTCAGCGCATGGTTGGCGATGACGATATCCGCCTGGCCTGCGGCGCGCGCCGAGCGCTCGATGAAGCATTTGCGGAAATGCGGGCAGCCCGCATAGATGCATTCGCCGCGCCGGTCGCTGAGCGCGGTCGTCCCGTTGCGGCGGAACAGCGCGGGGAGCCAGCCAGGAAGGTCGCCGCCGACCATGTCGCCGTCGCGCGTATAGGCTGCCCAGCGCGCGACGAGCTGCGCCAGGATCGCGGCGCGGCCCGAAAAGCCGCCCTGCAAGGCATCCTCGAGGTTGAGCAGGCAGAGGTAATTTTCGCGGCCCTTGCGCACCACCACCTTCTCGCGGTGCGTCGCGGCATCGGGATAGAGTTTCTCGGTCTCGCGCGCGAGCTGGCGTTGCAGCGCCTTGGTGAAGGTCGAGATGCAGACCGCGCCCGCCGACTGGTCGATCCATTGCTTGGCGGGGGCGAGGTAGCCCAATGTCTTGCCGATCCCCGTGCCAGCCTCTGCAACGAGCATCTGCGGCATGTCCTTGCGCTCGCGCGGCGCGAAGATCGCGGCGGCCGCGCGGGCGTAATCCTGCTGCCCCGAACGCCGTTCGGCGCCGTCGCCGGTCAGCCGGTCGAGCCGCGCGCGGACGTCGTCGGGATTGACCGTCACCTGACGCGGTTGCGGGCGCGGCGGCGCTTCTTCCCATTCGGGCAGCTTGGCGAAAAGCCAGCGCTCGGCCTTGTCGGGCGAGCCGAGGCGCGATTGCATGAGCGACGCCCACGGCCAGCGCTGGCGTCCGAGCGCTTGCAGCCCGTGCCAGGCGCCTTCGCGCTCGGGCCAGTCGGGCTCATCTAGGCTGGCGAGCATCGCAGCGGCGGCGAGGCGGAGGAAGGGCGCGATGTCCTCTTCGGCCTTCGGCGCTTCGAGGCCGATCGATGCGGCGATCCCGGCGGGCGTCGGCACCGCGAAGCGCGCCGGGTACAGGAAGGCGAACAGTTCGAGCAGGTCGAGCCCCGACAATTCGGGGTAGCCGAGCCGGTCGCCGGTCAGCGTCGCATTGAGGAGCAGGTGCGGCGTCGCAGCGACGGCGGCAATGGCTTCGCCGCGCCCGACGCGCTGCACGCGCCCCGCGGGATCGGCGATCCAGATGCCGACATGGCTCGCGTGCAGCGCGGGCAGGGCAAGGGGATCGACGCGGGGGAGCATCGGGATACGCTAGGGACAAAAGGCGAACGCGGCAAGGCGGCATACCAATCCTCCCTGTCGCAAAGCGATGGGGAGGGGGACCGCCGAAGGCGGTGGAGGGGCGAGAGGCACCGGCCCTTCCGTCAGCGCTTCGCGCTGCCACCGCCCCATGCCTTCGGCACAGGGAGGATGGAAGGACTAGCTGAGCCCGCGGCGTCCGAAGCCCGCGGTGCGCTGGCTCAGAAAGGCCGGCGGCACGTCGGTGGGTTTGACCCTGCGTGCGTTCCGGAGCGCGTTGTAGAGCGCGCCATGCGTCAACTCGTAAGGGAAGCGGACGCCCATACGGTCGAATTCCGACCACATCACGATCGCGTAGGTGACCTCGCCGGCATAATGGATTTCGCAGCGCGACCGCGCGGGCATGCTCGCGCCGTCGATGCGCGCGCCGCCTTCGGACAGGTCGACGATGCGCCCCTCGACGAAATTGAGCACGCCATTGACCATGACCTCGATCGAAACCGGCGTCCGGTTGTGGCTGCGCGCCGTGGGGGTACGGAAGTTCGTCATGGGCAGAGGCTAAGCCCGACATGGTAAATTTTCCGGTAACGATAAGCCGTCCGATGGCACCATATTGCAAGCAATGGCCGACAATGATTTACCGACGATCATGGCGCGCTCGATCATCCTCTATGGCATTGCGCTGGCCGCGGTGGCGTTCCTGCTCGAATGGCTGAATTATCGCCATGTCGTGCATCGCTGGTCGGCCGAATTCTATATCGTCTGCATCGCGGCCGTCTGCGTCGCGCTCGGCATCTGGGTCGGCAATCGGTTGACCGCGCGGCCGCGGCAGACCTTTGTGCGCAACGATGCGGCGATCGCCGCGCTCGGGCTCAGCGCGCGCGAGTGCGAAGTGCTCGAAATGCTCGCGGCTGGGCACGCCAACAAGGTCATCGCGCGCCAGCTCGATATTTCGCCGAACACGGTGAAGACGCATGTCGCGCGGGTTTATGAAAAACTGGAGGTCGCCAGCCGGACGCAGGCGGTTCAGAAGGCGCGGACGCTCGACATCCTGCCGTAGTTTCGGACGAAAGGCCCAAAATCACCCGTTTGGGCGATGGATTTCGGCCGTTGGTCCGGCGCATCTCGCATGGCATTCATCCATCGGGGAGATATATCATGGGCAGGATCATCGCGGTTTACGGCGCCATTGCGGGCGTCATCGTCGTCGCGGGGATGTTCATCAACATCGGCTTCCTCGCCGACCATGGCGCGATGGGGATGGTCGCCGGCTATCTGTCGATGCTGGTCGCGCTCATTTTCGTCTTTGTCGGCGTGAAGCGCTATCGGGACGTCGATCTGGGCGGGGTGATCGGCTTCTGGAAAGCCTTTGGCGTCGGGATTGGGATCGGGCTCGTCGCGGGGCTGTTCTATGTGCTCGGCTGGGAACTTTATATGTGGCGGACCGGCGGGACCTTCATGGCCGAATATATCGCCTCGAGCATCGAGGATATGCGCGCGGCCGGCAAATCGGCGGAGGAGATCGCGAAATTCTCGTCGGAGATGGGCGCGATGGCCGAGCAGTACAAGAATCCGCTGTTCCGCATGGCGCTGACGTTGACCGAGATATTGCCGGTCGCGCTCATCGTGTCGCTCGTGTCCGCGGCGCTGTTGCGCCGGAGCAGTTTCATGCCGGCGGTCCAGCCGCGCGGCTGAGCCGGGCGGGAAGGGGACTGGCGCGTCCGGTCTTCTTCCCATCCGCGCATCTTGCCGCTATGGCGCGCGGCATGACTGACTTGCACCTTCATCCGTCGCTGCGCGAGCCCGCGCAAACGTCCAAGGCCTGGCCGTTCGAGGAAGCGCGCAAGCTGGTGAAACGCTATCCGCAGGGCAAGCCGGGCGGCGAGGCGGTGCTGTTCGAGACCGGCTATGGTCCCTCGGGCCTGCCGCATATCGGCACCTTCAACGAAGTGCTGCGCACGACGATGGTCCGCCGCGCCTATGAGGCGATCACCGGCGGCGCGCCGACCCGCCTCGTCGCGTTCAGCGACGACATGGATGGCCTGCGCAAGGTACCCGACAATGTGCCGCAGCAGGAGATGCTGCGCGAACATCTCGGCAAGCCGCTCACCGCGATCCCCGATCCGTTCGGCAAGTATGAAAGTTTCGCTCATCATAACAATGCGATGCTGCGCGAGTTTCTCGACCGCTTCGGCTTCGAATATGAATTCGTCAGCTCGACCGAGCGGTACAAGTCGGGCGCGTTCGACGAGGCGCTGAAGAATGTCCTGCGCCATAACCAGGACATTCTCGACATCATGCTGCCAACGCTGCGCGCCGAGCGCGCCGCGACCTATTCGCCGATCCTGCCGGTCAGCCCCAAGTCGGGGATCGTGCTGCAGGTGCCGGTGACCGTCGTTGACGCCGACACGGGCCTGGTGTCGTTCGAGGACGAGGGCGAGACAATCACGCACAGCATCCTTGGCGGCGGCGCGAAGCTGCAGTGGAAGGTCGACTGGGCGATGCGCTGGGTCGCGCTGGGCGTCGACTACGAAATGTACGGCAAGGACCTGACCGACAGCGGCATCCAGTCGGGCAAGATCGCACGCGCGCTCGGCGGGCAGAAGCCCGAGGGGCTGATCTACGAAATGTTCCTCGACGAAAAGGGCGAGAAGATTTCGAAGTCGAAGGGCAATGGCCTCAGCCTCGAGCAGTGGCTGAGCTATGGTAGCGAGGAGAGCCTCGCCTTCTTCGCATACCGCGAGCCCAAGGCGGCGAAGCAGCTCCACATCGGCGTGATCCCGAAGGCGGTCGACGAGTATCTGCAGATGCGCGGCAACTATGCGGCGCAGGAGCCCGACAAGAAGCTCGGCAACCCGGTGCATCACGTCCATGTCGCGCGCGGCGAGGATATGCCGTCGGCCGAGCTGCCGGTGACGTTCGGGCTGCTGCTCAATCTCGTCGGAGTGATGGGCGCCGATGCGTCGAAGGAGCAGATCTGGCGCTACCTCGGCCAATATGTCGACGGCGCGAATGCCGAGACCTATCCCGAACTCGACCGGCTGATCGACAATGCGATGGCGTATAACCGCGACTATGTCGCGCCGACGCTGAACCGTCGCAAGCCGCAGGGCGGCGAAGGCGCGGCGCTGGCCGAACTCGACGCGAAGCTCGCGGCGCTGCCCGCCGACGCCTCGGCCGACGATATCCAGAATATCGTGTACGAGATCGGCAAGAACGAAGCCTATGGCTTTGAAAACCTGCGCGACTGGTTCAAGGCGCTCTACGAGACGCTGCTCGGTTCCAGCGCGGGTCCGCGCATGGGCAGCTTCATCGCGCTGTTCGGGATCGACAACACGCGGCGGTTGATCGCCGAAGCGCTGGCTTAAACGCAAGCCGACGTTAAATTCCGTTCGTGTCGAGCGAAGTCGAGACACGTTGCGGCGTAGTGCCAAGCCAAGGCATCTCGACTTCGCTCGATGCGAACGGACGTTTATTGGGAGGATAACATGGCGGACTATGAACTCGCGCAGATCAATATCGCGCGCTTCCGCCTGCCCGCCGACCATGTCGCGAACCGCGACTTCATGGCGGCGCTCGACGGCGTCAACGCGATCGCCGAGGCGAGCGACGGCTTCGTCTGGCGGCTGACCGGCGAGGGCAATGACGCGACCGATGTGGCCGTCACCGACGATCCGCTGGTCATCCCGAACATGTCGGTGTGGCGCGACCTCGATGCGCTCGCGGCCTTCGTCTATCGCCAGCCCGAGCATCTTTCGATCATGCGGCGGCGCAAGGAATGGTTCGACCATATCGCCGTCTATCAGGTGCTGTGGTGGGTGCCCGCGGGCCACCGTCCGACGGTGGCGGAGGGGATGGCGCGGCTTGCGATGCTCGAAGCAAGCGGGCCGGGTCCCGAAGCCTTCACCTTCAAGCAGCCGTTCGCGGCTCCCGACGGCACCCCGGCCCTGCCGGTCCAGGACGAATGCGCGTGATCGACATTTTCACGACGGGTGGGACGATCGACAAGGTCTATTTCGATGCCTTGTCGGAATTCCAGATCGGCCCCGCGGCGATCCCCGACATGCTGCGCGAGAACAACGTCCATGTTCCGCACCGCGTCACCCAGCTGATGCGCAAAGACAGCCTCGAGCTGACCGACGCCGACCGCGAGACGATCCGCGCCGCGGTCGCCGCGAGCGATGCAGGCCGCATTCTCGTGACGCACGGGACGGACACGATGGTCGTTACGGGTCGCGTTCTCGCAGGGATCCCAGGCAAAACGATCGTCATGACCGGGGCGATGCAACCCGCATCGGTGCGCGCAAGCGATGCCGAATTCAATGTGGGTTTCGCGCTTGCCGCCGCGCAAACGCTGCCTCCGGGCGTCTATATCGCGATGAATGGCATGATCTTCGACCCCGAAACGACGGTGAAGGACCGCGCCGGCGCGCGCTTCGTGTCGAGCGCCGGATAAACGCGGCGGCGCTGTAACCTTCTTTCGGCGCATCCGAATATCCCTCCGTGGACCGGTATCGTGCCGCGCCATCCTGTCTTCGGAGGAAATCATCATGACCAGCAACAAATTCGCCGCCGCCATCGCCGCTTCGGCCACCGCCCTCGCGCTCGCCGGCGCCGCCATGGCCGCGCCCGCTCCGGCGGGCAGCTCGGGCGCCGCGGTCGGCGCCAAGGACACCGTCCACTGCTACGGCGTCAACAGCTGCAAGGGCACCGCCGACTGCAAGACCGCGTCGAACGAATGCAAGGGCCAGAACGAATGCAAGGGCCACGGCTTCAAGGCGATGGCCGCGGCCAAGTGCCTGTCGGACGGCGGCGTGATCGGCGACCTCGGCTGATCCCGCGCTGATCGTCCAATCTTTCCCGTGCGGCGAACCGTCCCGCCGCACGGGAAATCCCTTCGCCTGTGATCCAGATCATGCCACAAGGCCCTCGGGTCGTGTGACAAAAGCACGGGGGCGACGAGTCGCTCCACCTTTATCTGGACAACCAAGGGAAGGGACGATCACATGAATAGCAACAAACTCGCCGGTATGATTGCCGCCTCGGCCACCGCGCTCGCGCTGTCGAGCGCCGCGATCGCGGCCGACAAGCCGTTGCCGAAGCAGATCGGCGCCAACGACACGGTGAAATGCTATGGCGTCAACAGCTGCAAGGGCTCGTCCGATTGCAAAACCGAAGCGGCCTCGTGCAGCGGCGATTCGGGCTGCAGCACCGCGGGCAACAGCTGCGCCGGCGCCAACAGCTGCAAGGGCAAGGGCTTCAAGAAGATTGCGGCGGGCAAATGCCTGACGGACGGCGGCAAAATCGGCGTCTGACGCGAAGACGGGCGGGTCCGGCTACGCGCCGGACCGCTTCGTTCGCCATGGAGACGACGCGTGATTGAACCCGATCGCAAGACCGCGCCTTCGCCGGGTTTTGGCCTGGGGTTGCGCCCCGATCATTACCCCGATTTCCTGCGTGAGCCCCAGCCGGTGGACTGGCTGGAGATCATTTCCGAAAACTACATGGTGCCGGGCGGCAAGCCGCTTGCGATGCTCGATGCGATCCGCGCCGATTATCCGATGGTCATGCATGGCGTGTCGCTGTCGATCGGGTCCGACGAGCCGCTCGACATGGATTATCTCGCGGCGTTGAAGGCGCTCGAAAGACGCGTTGAACCGCTTTGGATTTCGGACCATCTTTGCTGGACCGGGATCAATGCGCATAACACGCACGACCTGCTGCCGCTCCCCTATGATGCGCCCGCGCTCGACTGCGTCGTCGAGAATATCGGCCGTGTGCAGGATTATCTCGGCCGCCGCATCCTGATCGAAAATCCGTCGAGCTATGTGACCTTTCGCTCGTCCGACCGCAGCGAATGGGAGTTCCTCGCCGAAATGGCCGGGCGCGCCGACTGTCTGCTGCTGCTCGACGTCAACAATATCTATGTCAGCGCGCGCAATCACGGCTTCGATCCCGAGGACTATCTGGCGGGGCTGCCGGTGGACCGCATCCAGCAGATTCACCTCGCCGGGCACAGCGACATGGGCGATTATGTCATCGACACCCACGATGCCGATGTCTGCGACGCGGTATGGGATCTTTATGCGAGCGCGATCAGGCGGTTCGGATCCGTCGCAACGATGATCGAGCGCGACGACGCCATTCCGCCGCTTGCCGACGTGCTCGCCGAACTCGATTGCGCCCGGGCGCTTGCGGCACGCGCGCTGGAGCCCGAGCATGCCTGAGACGCTGCGGGAGATGCAGCGGCGCTTCCTTGCCGGCATTGTCGGCGACGATGGGGAGGCGGAGGCGCTGATCGTCGACGACGACCGCGTCGACGCCCGCCGACGGCTCGACATCTATCGCAACAATTACCGCGCCAGCCTGACCGGCGTCCTCGCCGACCACTATGAGCGGCTCCACGCCTATCTGGGCGACGAGCAGTTCGACAACGTCGCGCAAGCCTATGTGACTGCGCACCCGTCAACGACGCGGAACCTGCGCTATTATGGCGAGGGGTTGCCGGCGTTCCTCGCCAAACATTTTCCCGACGACGGCGAGCTTGCCGAGCTTGCCGCACTCGACTGGGCGCTCCGTCATGCTTTCGATGCGCGCGACACCGCGATGCTAGATGCCGCGGCGGTCGGCGCGCTTGGCGACGCATGGATCGAGCAGCGCCTCGTGCTGCATCCCTCTGTGCGTTTGCTTCGGGTGCGCTTCAACGTCGCAGCGTTGTGGAGCGCGCTCGATGCCGAACAGGAGCCGCCCGAACCGGTAGCCTTTGCGTCGCCTGTCGCGTTGCTCGTCTGGCGGAGCGGCCAGCAGCCGAGTTTCCGTAGCCTGCCGGAAGCGGAAGCCGATGCGCTGGCGCAGTTCGAAGCCGGTTCCAGCTTCACCGACCTCAGCGCACATGTCATCGCCGCGATGGGGGAGGCGGGGGCGATGGAATCGCTCGCGGCCTGGCTCGGCCGCTGGCTCGCCGACGGCGTGCTGATCCTGGCCGACTAGGCCTGTGCCGTAACCTGCCGTAGCACCGCGCGGTAGTTCGGCGCGATCGTCATCGCCCGATGCTTGTCCTGCGACCCCAGCATCGCGTGGACGGCAGGCAGGCGATAGCAGGGCACACCCATGAACAGATGATGCTCGGCGTGATAATTCACCCAATATGGAGCGACCGTCGCGCGCGCGATCCAGCCGGCATAGGTCGTGCGCGCATGGGTGAAGGGATCCTGACTGCCGGTGGTCGTGCAGGCATGTTCGGCGATGTTGCGGATGCGAAGGTAAAGCTGAAAGGTCGTCGCCAGCCCGGCGAGCCACAGCAGATAGGGCGTCCAGCCATAGAGCACGAGCGAGGCCGTCAGCAGCACCACTTGCACGGCCAGGAAACGCCCCACCGCACGCGTCACCGCCATCGCGCCCGCGACGTCGATCGTCGGTGACGTCATGCCGTCGTCCGACTGCTTGTTGAACGGCGTCCCCGCCTTGGTACTCGCACGGCCGTTTTCAATCGTTTCGCCGCGCAGCATCGCCTTCAGGCCTTTGAAGGCGAATCCGAACTGCGCCATGCGCTGCTTGAAAAAGGTCTGGCCGGTCAGGTCGCGCAGCACCTTGCGTCCGAGGCTGGCCCGCGTGGTGGGGAAAGGCTTTGACAGCGACAGGTCGGGGTCTTCGGGTTGCTGCGTGAATTTGTGATGCTGAAGATGATAGGTGCGATAGGCGATCAGGTCCGACCCGATCGCGGCGCCCGTAAGCCACTGGCCAAGGAAGTTATTCACCTTGCGATTGGGGTGGAGCAAGCCGTGCGCCGCCTCATGCATCAGGATCGCGAGGCCGAGCTGGCGCCCTCCGACGATGATCACAGCGAGCAGCCAGGCAAGCGGATTGCCGCTCCATGCGGCGAGGCCGACCGCGGCGATGCTGACGATCCATGCGTGGGCAACGAGCCAGGGCCCGCGCCAGCGCGACGGCGCGGTGATCGCGGTCCATTCGGCGCGGTCGAAAAAACGGTCGGGCGGCAGCAGGCGGACGGCAGGCATGCGACCAGTCTAACCCGTTGCGATCCGAAACCCAACCCCTTCCGTTTTGGTACAGGATCGGGGGAAACGGGGGCGGTGGCGGTAAGGATTTGGAAACCCCTTTCCCGACAGAGACGGGAGGGGGCAGTTGAGCGGATTGGGGCGTTTTTTTTGGGGGTTAAGCATCATATCCTGCGGCCAGCCGAACGCGATATGCCCGGTGGGGGCGCGTCGCCGTTTGCGACACCCGAATTCGCGATGCGCTTGCTGCGCGTCGCGCAGCTTTGGCATTATGTCTTTTTCGCGCGCACGCTCGCCTTCCTCTCCTTCGCCTTTTTCCCCGGTGTCGAGGGTTTTCTCCGCCATCCTTCGCAATGGTTCGTCATGGGGACGGGCCTGGTCTGCGACCTGGCGCTGACGATCATCGGCCAGATGTCGCGCGGTTGGCGCAAGCTGCCCGTGAACCGCATCCAGGCCATTCTTGCCGTTAGTTTCTCGCTGGTGACATTGGGAACGATGCTAGGTTCGGCGGCGACTTTCTCCGCAGTCGCCGTCCACGACGGGCGCTTCTATTTCGACGCATTCTCGGCGGTCCAGCTCGGTGTGATCCTCGTCGCGGCGGCGGCATCGGCGATCCAGCGCCCCGCCTTCTTCGCCTTCGCCGGCGCGACCGCGGTCGGCGGCGCGATCGGGATCGCGTCCTGGCCCTTTGGTGTCGCCGGGCTCGTCTTCCTCGGCCTGCTCATCGTGATGCTTCGCCACGATGTCCGCCAGCAAATGCGCGCGACGCGCGCCAGCAGGACGACGATCAGTGAACAGCAACGCGCGCTCGGCCTGATGCGCGATTTCGAGCGCGCGGGGCGCGGCTGGTTCTGGGAGACCGACCGCAATGGTCACCTCGTCTATATTTCCCCGACGGTCGTTGCGAAACTCGGCCTCTCGCTGTCCGACGTCCTCGGCCGTCCGTTTACCGAGATCATCCGCAAGCGGCTCGGCAATGACGAGAGCGAGGAGCGGACGCTGGGCTTCAGCCTGTCGTCGCGCACGCCCTTTAACGAACTCACGGTGCTGGCGGCGGTGCCGGGTGAGGAGCGCTGGTGGTCGATCTCGGGGCATCCGATCAGCAACGAGCTTGGCAATTTTCAGGGCTTTCGCGGTTCGGGAACCGACCTCACCGACAAGAAGAAATCCGAACGCGAGATCAAGCAGCTCGCGCGATACGACACGCTGACGGGCCTCGCCAACCGGCTGCATATCACCGAATTGCTCGAACGCGCGCTACGCAACCATATGGGACAGGTGCAGCCCTGCGCGCTGCTTTTGATGGATCTCGACCGCTTCAAGGCGGTCAACGATACGATGGGGCACCCCGCGGGCGACCAGTTGCTGCAGCAGGTCGCGGGCCGGCTCACGCAGATCATCGGCGACAAGGGGCAGGTCGGCCGTCTCGGCGGCGACGAGTTCCAGATCGTGCTGCCGCAGATCGTCGAGCCCGAGAAGCTGGCCGGAATCGCCAACGCCATCATCCTCAGCCTCGCCAAGCCCTTCGCGATCGAGAATGAGCAGGTGCGGATCGGGTCGTCGATCGGCATTGCGATGTCGGAAGGCGGCGGCGTGACCGCGTCGGCCCTGGTCCGCAATGCCGACCTCGCGCTCTATGCCGCGAAGGACGCCGGGCGCGGCGTCCACCGTTTCTACGCCGACGCGATGCACAATCAGGCGAGCGAGCGGAAGGCGATCGAGGATTCGCTGCGCGATGCGCTGGCGAACGACGAGTTGCAGTTGCTCTATCAACCGATCGTCGATGTGAAGAGCGAGCGGATTTCAGGCTTCGAGGCGCTGATCCGCTGGCGCCGCGAGTCGGCGGAGATCGTCAGTCCGTCGAAGTTCATCCCGATCGCCGAGGAATCGAACCTGATCATCCCGATCGGCGAGTGGATCATCCGGACCGCCTGCGCGACGATCGCGCGGCTGGGGCCCGACTATCGCGTCGCGGTCAATGTCTCGCCGCGCCAGTTCGCGAACGAGAAGCTGCCCTTGACGATCCTGAACGCTGTTGCGGCAGCGGGGATCGAGCCCGGCCAGCTCGAGCTTGAGATTACCGAGGGCGTCTTCCTCGACGAAAGCCCCGCGAATCTGGAGATGTTCCAGAAGTTGAAACGCACTGGCGTCCGCCTCGCGCTCGACGATTTCGGGACAGGCTATTCGGCGCTCGGCTATCTGAAGAAGGCGCCGTTCGACAAGATCAAGATCGACCAGAGCTTCGTGCTCGGCGCGGCCGACAGGAACAGCATGAACGCCGCGATCATCTCGTCGATCGTCGGACTTGCCGACGCGCTGGGGATGGAAACCACGGCGGAAGGGGTCGAGACGCACGACGACCTCGCACTGATCCGCGGGCTCGGGTGCAGCCATGTTCAAGGCTATATCTACGGCAAGCCGATGGAACTCGACGAGGTGGAGGCGCTGCTGGCCGAGCGGGGCGGCCTTGTCATCGCGCGCGGGTTCAAGAGCGCACGTGAGCCGCGCGTCCGCACCTTCCGCACGATACAGGTCGAAAGCGGCGGACATCGCTATGAAGCGATCGTGCGCAACCTGTCGTCGCGCGGCGCGCTGCTCGAAGGCCTGTGGAATGTGCCCGAGGGAACGCTATTGTCGCTCGAATTCACGCCAGAGGTGCGAGTCGACGGTCAGGCCCGCTGGTCGACCGAAAGCCGCGTCGGAGTGCAGTTTGCCGAGGCGGTGGATACGGGAGCGCTCGTCCGCCCCATCAAGGCGAAGGCGGTTCGTCCGCGCGTCCACCGCGCCGCGTGAGCGACGGTCAGTCGGCCGCGCGGCCGCGCACCATCACCCAGTCGACCTTCTCCAGCACTGCGACATCGCTCAGCGGATCGCCCGTGACGGCGATCATGTCAGCCGACAGGCCGGGCGCGATCCGTCCGATCTGATCCTCCATCGACAGCAATTTCGCGGCGACCGTCGTTGCGCTCGCCAGCGCCTCGCGCGGGGTCAGGCCATATTTCACCAGCAGGGCGAATTCGCCCGCATTGCGGCCATGCTCGAACACGCCAGCGTCGGTGCCGAAGGCGATCGGGACGCCCAGCGCCTTGGCGCGCCCCACCGCCTTGCCGACATCGTTCATCGTCATCCGCACCTTGGCCTCGACCGTCGGCGTGTAGATGCCCTTGCCGAGGCGCTCCTTGATGCCCTCGAACGCCATCAGCGTGGGGACGAGATAGCTTCCCTTAGCCTTCATGACCTTGAGCGCTGCGTCGTCGGCGAAGGTGCCGTGCTCGATGCTGTCGATCCCCGCTGCTGCGGCCGACTCGATGCCGCGCGCGCCGTGTGCGTGCGCCATCACCCTCAGCCCCAGCGAATGCGCGGTGTCGGCGATGCTGACGAGTTCGGCGTTCGAGAAATGCCCTTCGAGCCCGCGCCCCTGCTGCGACAGCACGCCGCCGGTCGCGGTGATCTTGATGACGTCGGCGCCCGCGCGCGACGCCTTGCGCACCTTCTCGGCGCATTCGACCGCGCCGGTGCAGGTATAGCCCTGATCGAGCACGGCGTGGACGTCCTCGCGAAAGCCGGTGACGTCGCCATGCCCGCCGATGATCGACAGCGGGGGGCCGGCCGCGACGATCCGCGGACCTTCGATCATCCCCTCGGCAGTACCGCGCCGCAGCGCGAAAGCGGTATATTGCGCCGATCCCGCCTCGCGGACGGTGGTGAAGCCTGCGCGCAAGGTGAGGCGCGCATTCTTGGCACCGACGACGACGCCCCATTCGTCGGGATCCACCGCTTCGCTGCGATAATCGCCGCCTGGATCGCCGGTCAGGTGGACGTGGAGGTCGATCAGGCCGGGGAGCAGCGTCTTGTCACCAAGATCGACGATCTCGGCGCCCGCGGGCGCCTCGCCGCGACCGGGCGCGATCGAGGTGATGCGATCGTCGGTGACGACGACGGTCGAGGGCCCCAGCGCCGGCTTGCTCGCGTCGGTGATGACGCGCCCTGCATAGACGACGGTGGTTTTGGCTATCGCGGTACCGCTCAGCAGCGCGAGCGTCGCTGCCGCGACCAGTCGGATTGAGCGCATGATATCTCCCCTCATGTTGTCACGCGATCGTGGCGCGACGGGCGGGGGAGGGCAAGCCGGTAAACGCGGGTCGATAAAAAGAGGGGCCGGCAGGCCGGCCCCTCAGTTTGCCTCCGATAACCGAAAGGATGTTACCAGAAGAAGTCGTAGATCACGTCGACCACGCGGCCGCTATAGACGTCGACAAGCAGCGCATCGTCATAATAGCGGACCCAGCGATAGTCCCCGTAGGCCGGCGGCAGGCGATAATACCAGGGATCGTTGATCCAGTAGCGCTGGCCGTAGAAGAGCGACCCGAGCGTGAAGCCGATGCTGAAGCGCGTGTAGCCATAACCGCGATAGGGGTTGTAGTAGCGCGGCATACGATAATAGCTGCGGTTCCGGTCGCGGTAGCTTCGCCAGTCGTAGCGCCGGTCGTCGCGCCAGCTGCGGTTCCAATTGTTGCCGGGACGGCCGTCGCGATAGCGCCGGTCGACATATCCGTTGCGGTTGTTGTCCCAGCGCCGGTCGACGCGATTGTCGTTGTTGCGATCCCAGCGGCGGTCGAGATCGCCGTTGCGATTGCGGTCATAGCGGCGATCGACGCGATTGTTGTCGTTGCGGTCCCACTGACGATCGACCTGGCCGTCGCGATTGCGATCCCATTGGCGGTCGGTGCGGCCGTTGTTGTTGCGGTCATAGGTGCCGCGCTGGCCCTGCACGCGCTGCTGCTGCGCGACCGGGCGCTGCGCATCGCCGCGCTGGCTCTGGCCCTGCCACTGTCGCTGCCCTTCGCTGCGCTGGCGCTGGCCGTTCCAGCCATTGCCGCCGCGGTCACCGCGCGGCGCCTGCTGAACCTGCTGCGTCTGCGGTGCGTTTTGGCCCCGCTGGCGCTCGACGCGCTGGCCGCCGCCGTTCCAGTCGCCGCGGCGCGCTTCGGGGCCGCGCGGCCCGCGTTCGCCGCCACGATCGCCGCGCTGGGCGATCTGGATGCGCTCGCCATTCGCCTGGGCGGCGGCCGGCGCTATCGGGGTGAGGATCGTCGCTGCGATCAGCAGCCCTCCGAACATCTTCTTCATCTCGGCTTCACTCCAGAATCCCATCCGGCACCCAGCCGATCGGGAAGATGAATCGAAAGTTACCGGAGGCAAGATGATTAGCGGCTGAACATCGCTGTTGCCTGCGGTTCAGCTACATGAACGGAAAATCCGCTAGTTGCCATGTGGGGTCTTGAGCGCGGGCACGGCGCGTGCGGCGTCGGCGGGGCGGATGCCCGGCGGCGGCGCGGCGGCGATCCGTTCCTCGCCGCGCATGACCCGGCCGGCCCGGCGGATTGCCGTGCGAATCCGGGGATAGGTGCCGCAGCGGCAGATGTTCGTCATCGCCGCATCGATCTCGGCATCGCTCGGGTTGCTGTTCTTCCGCAACAGTGCGGCGGCGGCCATGATCATCCCCGACTGGCAGAAGCCGCATTGCGGCACCTGTTCGGCGACCCATGCCTGCTGCACCGGATGGCTGCGATCGCGCGACAGCGCCTCGATCGTGGTGACGAATCGGCCCTCGCACTCGGCGATCGTGACGAGGCAACTGCGGATCGCCTCGCCATCGATATCGACGGTGCAGGCGCCGCAGTCGCCGGTGCCGCAGCCATATTTGGTGCCCGTCAGGTTCGACGCATCGCGCAGCGCCCACAGCAGGGGCGTTTCGGGATCCATGCGATATTCGACCGGACGGTCGTTGACCGAGAAGCGCGTCATAAGGCTCCTAGTAACGACCCCGCCGGATTAGTCACGCCAGCTCGTGTCGATCTTGTCGACCTTGCGCACCATCGCATCGAACTCGGCCTTGCCCGACTGCCCCGGAATCGCCGCCATGTAGAGGTCGCGCTGGTGGACCTTGATCACATCGTCGCCAACCAGGATCGGCTTGCCCATGCTCATCGTGGCAAGCTGGATCTCGCACGCGCGCTGGAGCGCCCAATATTTGATGAAGGCGTCGGTCAGCGACTTGCCCATCACGACGGGGCCGTGGTTGCGCAGCATCAGGATGCGCTTGTCGCCGAGGTGCTCGACCAGCCGCGCGCCTTCTTCTTCGCGTACCGTGACGCCCTCGAAATCATGATAGGCGAGCTGGCCCATGAAATTGCAGGCATAGAAATTGGTCGGCTGCAGCCCGCCTTCGAGCCCGCATACCGCCATCGTCGCGGTCGTGTGCGTGTGGATGATCGCATGCGCGTCGGGCAGGACGCGGTGGAACAGGCTGTGCTGGACGAAGCCCGCCTTGTTGACGTGCCAGGGATTATCCTCGTCGAGCTTGTTGCCGTCGATGTCGATCTTGATCAGGCTCGAAGCGGTGACTTCGCTGAAATGCATGCCATAGGGGTTGATCAGGAAGGCGCCTTCCTGATCCTCCAGCTTCACCGTGATGTGGTTGAAGATCATCTCGTCCCAGCCCATCATCGCGAAGATGCGATAGCAGGCGGCGAGTTCCTGCCGCGCGGTCCATTCGGCTTCGCTATATTTGCTGTTGCGCTTGAGCTGCGTGGCCATGGCCAGTCCTCTTCCTCTATCGGTTTCGTCCTGCTACCTATGCCACAGCAAAAGGGGGGCGCACAATCCCGCCTGACGGCCTTCCGCGCCATGATTGTCGCGCTTTGCCGCGTTGGGGCTTGCCTTTCGGCGCGAATCTCTCTAGTGGCGGCACATCGGAACGTCGCGCTTTTGCGGCGCTTCTTTTATTGCCCGAATATCGGCGACCTATGACGAACCGGAACGAAGCCGGGGACACAGGCCGTTTGACGAACAGGAGACGACACGGCGTATGCAGATCATCGTTCGCGACAATAATGTCGACCAGGCCCTTCGCGCGCTCAAGAAGAAGCTGCAGCGTGAGGGTGTGTATCGCGAAATGAAGCTGCGCCGTCACTACGAGAAGCCCAGCGAAAAGCGCGCCCGCGAGCGTGCCGCCGCTGTCCGCCGCGCCCGCAAGATGGAGCGCAAGCGGATGGAGCGCGACGGTATCAAATAGGACCGTCTCCCGTTCGGGATCCTGATTCGAGAAAAGGGCGCTGCGGCAACGCGGCGCCCTTTTTCGTTTGAGCCGGAGCGGACGGCCGCCAGCCGCCGACGCTGGCTTTGCGCCCAAACAAAAAGGGCGGCCCGAAGGCCGCCCTTTCCTGGATCGATTGTATCGGGACTCAGTCCTGCGACGGCTGCAGGTTCACTGCGGCGAACTTGCCGCGATCGTCGACCTCGATGTCGAAGGCGACGCGGTCACCCTCTTCGAGGCCCGCCATGCCGGCGCGCTGCACCGCGCTGATGTGGACGAAGGCATCGGCCTGTCCGTCGTCGCGCGCGATGAAGCCGAAGCCCTTCGTCGTATTGAAGAATTTGACCGTTCCCGAGGTGCGCTCCCCGGTCAACTGGCGACGGCCGCGGGCGCCGCCCGGACGGTCGCCGCCGGGGCCGCGATCGTCGCGGCGCGGAGCGAATTCCTCCACCGGCATCGGCTCGCCCTCGATCTTGAGGTCGATTGCCGACACTTTGCCGTTGCGTTCGACGAGCGTGAAGCCGAGCGGCTGGCCCGAAGCGAGACCCTGAAGCCCCGCCTGTTCGACGGCGCTGATGTGCACAAACACGTCTTCGCCGCCGTCGTCGCGCGCAATGAAGCCGAAACCCTTCGCCGGGTTGAAGAACTTCACCTGGCCCTGGCCTTCGCCGACGACCTGCGCAGGCATCCCGCCGCCGCGTCCGCCGCCGAAGCCACCGCGGTCCCCACCGCCGAAGCCGCCGCCGCGATCGCCGCCGCCGAAGCCGCCCCCACGGTCACCGCCGCCGAAACCGCCGCGATCGCGGTCTCCGAAGCCGCCGCGCCCGCCGCCATAGCTATCGCCGCCATAGGGCGCAGGTTCGAAGCTGTCGAAATTGCCGAAGTCATCGCGCTTGCCGCGTCCGCGATGGCCACGGCGATCCTTGTTGAAACTCATTGCTTGATAGTCGCTTTCGGTCGTCCGCACCCCATTTACCCGGCTCCTTGCGCCGGACGGGGACGCAACTCACCACAGGCACAGACTCGCCCCGTGCCACACACAGCGCAAGATATAACCTAATTATCCACAGGCTGCGAACAGAAAATTCAAAAAGCCGAAGCAGAATTTTGCACGCTTTACCGCGCGCTTGAGCAAGGGGGGTGGGTGCGGGGAAACCAGTCATTGAGCGGCGGGGCCGCTTGGCCTAAGGCGGGGTCCATGACTGTCCATTTCCACGAAGAAGATCTGCCCGAAGGCGCGCTGGGACCCGGCGCGGTCGCGGTGGACACCGAGACCATGGGTTTGAACCCGCTCCGCGACCGGCTGTGCGTCGTCCAGATCAGCGACGGGTCGGGCGACGAGCATCTCGTGCGCTTCGGCCCCGGCAGCGCCTATGACGCCCCGGTGCTGAAGGCGGTGCTATCCGATCCGAACCGGCTGAAAATCTTTCATTTTGCGCGGTTTGACATCGCCGCGATCCAGCATGCGCTGGGGATCGTGACGGCGCCCGTCTATTGCACCAAGATCGCATCGAAACTGGTCCGTACCTATACCGACCGACATGGCCTCAAAGAGCTGGTGCGCGAGTTGCTGGGACAGGATGTGTCTAAGCAGCAGCAATCGAGCGACTGGGGCGCGGCGGAACTTTCGGACGCGCAGCGCGATTATGCCGCGAGCGACGTGCGCTTCCTCCATGCGATGAAGGACGTGCTCGACGTGCGGCTTGCGCGCGAAGGGCGCACCCATCTGGCGCAGGCCTGTTTCGATTTCCTGCCGACGCGCGCGGCGCTCGATCTCGCCGGCTGGCCCGAAATCGACATTTTCGCGCACACGTAAGAAGAGCGATTCGCGAATGTCCGAACGCGCCGACCATGATCGCACCATGCGCCGCATGTGGGCCGCAAGCGGGTCGAGCCACGACCGCGTCGTGCGCATATTGCGCTTTGGCCTGCCGCTCGTCATCGGGGTGATCGCGGCGGTGCTCGTCTTTTCGCCCTTCACCCAGCGCACCGAAATCAGCTTCCTGCTCGCCAAGGACAAGGTCGACATGGCGAGCGAGCGGATGAAGGTGACGCGTGCCGAATATCGCGGCCAGGATTCGAAGGGGCAGCCCTTCGCGCTGCTCGCCGGGAGCGCCGTACAGAAGAGTTCGGCCGAGCCGATCGTGCGGATGAGCCAGCTGTCGGGCGCGATCAGGCTCAATGACGGCCCCGCGACGATCGCCGCGGCCGAGGGACAATATGATATGGACACCGAGAAGGTGTCGGTGCCGGGGACCGTGCGGGTACGCAGCGCGAGCGGATACCGGCTCGACGCGAGCAACGTGGCAATCGACCTCAAGAGCCGGAGCCTCGCAGGGACCGGCGGAGTCAACGGCGCATTGAATATCGGACAATTTTCGGCCAACCAGCTGTCGGCTGACCTCGACCAGCGCGTCGTGCGCCTGACGGGCAACGCGCGGCTGCGGATCAACCAGGGAGCGCTGGGTAAATGAAGGGGCTTTGGACGATGAAGAGCGGCTTGCTCGCGGGCGCGGGCTTCGCACTCACCAGCCTTGCGATCCTCAGCACGGGGCAGGGCGGTAGCGCCGCGCAGGCGCAGGCGCTCGCGAATCACAACAGCAACGCGCCGGTCGATTTCAATGCCGGCAGCATCGAGGTGCAGGATCGCGCCGACCGTGTCGTGCTGTCGGGCGGGGTGACGGTAACGCAGGCGGGGCTGACGGTGCGCGCGCCGCGGATGACCGTCGCCTATACGCGGGCGGGCGGCACCGACGTCAACCGGCTCGACGCCACCGGCGGGGTGACGGTGAACAAGGGCGACGAGACCGCCAAGGGCAATGTCGCGATCTATGATCTCGACAAGAGGCTGATCACGATGGTTGGCAATGTCCAGCTGCAACAGGGCGCGAACCATCTGACAGGCGGGCGGCTGGTGATCGACCTCAACAGCGGCCGCGCGACGGTCGACGGGCGCGGTGCCGCGCGCGGGCCCGACGGCAATCCGGTCACCGGCGGGACCAACGGACGCGTCACCGGCACCTTCAATGTGCCGCAAAGGAAGCAATAACCTTAGTCGTTAAGATTTGGGCAAGCGCGCCGCGCGAGGATCGCGGGCGGGGACCAGACCCATTGCGGTGCCGGGGGGCGGCCGCGCGAGCGAGGCGTTCCCCATGCGTTATGCAACCTTCCTACCCCGACGGCGGCCGATGTTCGGACGCCGCACCGAAGCAGCCGAGGTCGTCGCGGCGCAGCCGACGCGCGAGGAACGACGGCTGGTACAAAGCATCGTCCGGCTGATGGGGCCGGCGAAGCCGCACTGAGCGCGCGGGGCGGAGTCCGCCCAGGTCGGTTTGGGGGTGGTGAGCGGACTTCGCTCTGGTGCACCCCGGCGAAAGCCGGGGCCCAGAGCGGCATAACGCGACACTAGCTCTCTCACTCCCTGGGGCCCGGCTTTCGCCGGGGATCACAATATCCACCTCCGGTCGTATGCGGTCATACGTCATCCCGGACTTGATCCGGGATCCACCGCAGCGCTGAAGTCATGGACCCCGGATCAAGTCCGGGGTGACGATGATGGTTAGGGCGGCCTCCTGTCGATTCCGGTCATTCGATCGGGATCGGCACGAGTCGCGGGTATAGCCCCACACCAGTCATTCGCTCCCCGCCGCGCCAGGACGCTTGGCGGATGGCCCGTGCGTCCCTACATGGGGCGACCATGCCGCCCGATACCGCTACCTCCGCCGATCGCAACCGCGAACCGCCCGTGCTTGCGACACTGGGGCGTTTCATCCCCTATCTGTGGCCCGCGGGGCAGACCGAGCACAAGGTCCGCATCGTCCTTGCCGCGCTGATCGTGCTCGCTTCGAAGGGCGTCCAGCTGTCGATGGGCTTCCTTTATGGCGCCGCGATCGACCGGATGGCGCCGGGGATGGAAGAGGGCGTCGCGCTCGCGATCGGGCTCGTCGTCGCCTATGCCGGCGCGCGCTTCGCCGGGGTGCTGTTCGATAACCTCCGCAATGTGGTATTCGAGCGCGTCGGGCAGGACGCGACGCGCGAACTGGCGATCGCGACCTTCACCCATTTGCACGCGCTGTCGTTGCGCTTCCACCTTGCGCGGCGGACGGGCGAGGTCACCAAGGTGATCGAGCGCGGCACCAAGAGCATCGATACGATGCTTTATTTCCTGCTGTTCAACATTGCACCGACGATCATCGAGCTCGCCGCGGTGCTGATCATCTTCTGGACCAAGTTCAGCTTTGGCCTCGCCAGTGCGACGGCGCTGATGGTTGTCGTCTATATCATCTTCACGCGGCGGGTGACCGACTGGCGCAACGCGCTGCGTACGCGGATGAACGACCTCGACACGCTGACGATCGGGCGCAGCGTCGACAGCCTGCTCAATTACGAGACGGTGAAATATTTTGGCGCCGAGGAACGCGAGGCCGCGCGCTACCGCGATGTCGCCGACCAATATGCCCGCGCCGCGGTGAAGAGCGAGAACAGCCTGGCCTGGCTCAACATCGGGCAGAGCTTCATCACCAACGCCGCGATGGCGGGGACGATGGCCTATACCGTGTGGGGCTGGTCGGTCGGCGAGTACAAGGTCGGCGACGTCGTGCTGGTGAACACGCTGCTCGCGCAGCTATTCCGTCCGCTCGACCTGCTCGGCATGGTGTACCGGACGATCCGCCAGGGGCTGATCGACATGGAGGCGATGTTCCGCCTGATCGACACCCCGCCCGAAATCAGCGACGCGCCCGGCGCCCCGGCGCTCGTCGTCAATGGCGGGGCGGTGAGTTTCGAGGATGTCGTCTTCGGTTACGAGCCCGACCGCACGATCCTGAACGGCGTCAGCTTCGCCGTCGGGGCGGGCGAGACCCTGGCGATCGTCGGGCCGTCGGGCGCGGGCAAGTCGACGATCGCGCGGTTGCTCTACCGTTTCTATGACCCGCAGGGCGGGCGCGTGACCATCGACGGGCAGGACATCAAGGCGGTGACGCAGCAAAGCCTGCGCGCCGCGATCGGTATCGTCCCGCAGGATACGGTGCTGTTCAACGATTCGATCGGCTATAACATCGCCTATGGCCGCGCCGACGCCAGCGTCGAGGAGATCGCGGCGGCGGCGCAGGGCGCGGCGATCGACGGTTTCATCGCGCTGCTGCCGCAGGGCTATGAGACCGAGGTCGGCGAGCGCGGGCTGAAGCTGTCGGGGGGCGAGAAGCAGCGGGTCGCGATCGCGCGCACCCTGCTCAAGAACCCGCCGGTCCTGATCCTCGACGAAGCGACGAGCGCGCTCGACAGCCGCACCGAGGCGGCGATCCAGGACACGCTCGAGCGCATCGCCGAGCGGCGGACGACGCTGGTGATCGCGCACCGCCTGTCGACGGCGGTGAATGCCGACCGGATCGTCGTGCTCGAGAAAGGCCGGGTCGCCGAGACCGGAACGCACGACCAGCTGCTCGCGATGCGCGGGCTCTACGCCGACATGTGGGCGCGGCAACAGGCCGAGCGCGAGGAGGGGACGGTTTAGTCCGAGGCGGCGCAGGAAAGGTCGTGATGACGGTTTCCGGGCGATCGGGAACGTCTGCTCCCCGCCCGCAACGGCGCCTTCCGCCCGCTTTACCGCTTGCGCCCGAAATGGCCGGGCAGCGACGTCGCGCGGGTGAGGCCGGGTCGCCAGGTATCGAGCTTGGGCGCCGGCACGATCTGGAAGTCGGCGACGCTGTCGGCGGTGCGCAGGTCGTCGCCGTGCGAAGCGCGCAGTCGCATCGTCTCGACCGGCTTGTCGGTTTCGAGCCCGAAGCGGTTGCCCGAGACCCAACGTACCGTGCCGAGCATCGGTTCATGCCCGGGCAGGAACACCGTCATCCGCTCGCCGATATTGAGGCTGTGCGGGCCTTGCCCGCCGATTCCGGTCTCGGAAACATTGCGGATGGTGACGTCGAAACGGCCGAGCCGCTGGCAGCCGAGCGCCGCCTTTACCAGACGCGACTGCCGCGGCTGGCGCTTTTCATCCGGCGCTGATGAGGCCGTAGGGGCCTCAGGACTCGACATAGGCGACCAACATTCTTCACCGCCCGTCACCCACGCCAGGCGGTCATTTTGGTCCCATCGCTGCCATAACGCGCGAAGGTAAATTTTCGTTTGTGCTGTTTTCTAATTATTTCGCCGGCGGCAGACCGCCGAACGTGACGAGGCTTTCATGCCCGTCGGCCGAAATAGCGGAAACGCCGAAGAAATTGTCATCGACGATGATCGCGGGCAAAATCAGTTCGTTAGCGGCGTCCGACGGAACGACGCGCGAATCCGACCAGTCGTTGCGATCGGCGCGGCGCCAATGGACGCGATAGGCGGCAGCGTCCTTAACGGGCGACCAGCGAACGATGGTGTCGGAGCTCACCGCGCCGTCGATGCTGACGCTCTCGGGAGCGGCCGGCGCGTCCGCGAGTTCGCGGGCGAGGGCGACGTTGAGCGCGGTGACGCGCGCCAGATAGGGGAAGTCCATCTCGTCGACCGTGTCGCCAAATTTCCGGCCGTTTTCGGTCCGCAAATCCTGATGCTGGTGATCATAATCCTCGATCCCGACGGTGAAGCGTATCGCGGGATAGCCGAGCTCGAGCGAAGGCAGGTGATCGCCGCCGCGACGGAAGCGGTCGGGGCGGCGCACCGCGAGGACGTCGAGCCCGATTGCCGGATTGGCCGCCGCCGCACGCACCGCCGCCTTGGCGAGCGCGCGCGACGGCCCGTCGTCCTCGCCGCCGATACCGCGGCGCGCGAGCTGCGCCGCGAGATCCTCGGAGGCGCGAATGCCTTCGCTGAACACGCGGACCCGGTCCGCAACGACCGTGCCGTCGGTGCCGCGGGTGCCGCCGACGATGTCGTTGTTGAGCATCGCGGTGACCTGCCAGTCCTTTTCCTTCGCATGGGCGGCGAGCAGCTTGCCGCCCCAGAGCCCCTGTTCCTCGCCCGAGAGCAGCGCATAGACGATCGTCGCGCGATGCTTGTCCTTCGAGAGCAGGCGTGCTGCCTCGAGGACCAGCGCGGTGCCCGAGCCGTCGTCGTTCGCACCGGGGGCGTCGGCGGTAAAGTTCATCGGGTCGCTGACGCGGCTGTCGATATGGCCGGCGATCATGATCACGCGGTCGGGGTCGCTGCCCTTCTGAATGGCGAGGACATTCTGCACGATCACGCCCGACGGCGCGCGCGGTCCTTCGAAACGGTCGCTGATCCGCTCGATCGTCAGGCAGCCGCCGCACGCTTTTGAAATGCGCTGGAATTCGGCGGCGCCCCAGTTGCGCGCGGCGCCGATGCCGCGCTTCGGATCGGTCGTCGACGACAGCGTATGGCGGGTGCCGAAGGAGACGAGTTTTTCGACCAGCGCTTTCAGGCGCGCGGGATCGGGGGCGGGCGCGGTGTCCCCGGCAGAAGCGGCGACGGGGGCGGCGAGGAGCAGCGCGGCGGCGAAAGTGGCTCTGAGCATGATGCTTCATGCGGCCTGCCCCGCGCCGACGCAAGAGGGCCCGCCGGCACCTGGATGCCGGCGGGCCAGTTGCTCTCTTCTATGCTTAAGGCTTAACCGAGGCCCGAATAGTCGACGTCGACGACGCGGCCATAGCGGACGTCGCAGCTGAACTTGCCCTTGTCGTACGAGCCGCCGCGACCCCAGCGGCCGCCGTAGCCGTCCCGGACGACGACGCGGCCCTTGACGCGATAGCCGTCGCGCTTGCGGTCGATGCTCGTCACCTGCGTGACGTCGGTGCGGCCATAGCGGCTCGTCCCGCGCTCGACGGCGTTGACGCACTGGCTGACGGCGCCGCGGCTGTTGCCATAGCGGTTATAGTCATAGCCGTAGCCGTAGCGCGGGTCATTGTCGTAGCGCCCGCGGTCGTAGCGACCGTCGTAACGGCCGTAGCGGTCGTCGTAGCGGTCATAACGGTCGCGGTCGTTGTTGGACGACGACAGGATCGCCGCGAGCCCGCCGAGGACGACGGCGCCCGCGATGACTTCGCCCGCGCTGATGCCGTCGCGGTCGTGGCGATCGCGCGCAGCGGCGGGGGCAGCGCTCACCAGCATCGCGCCGGCGGTGGCCGCACCAATCGCGGCCTTGGTCCAAGATGTATTCACAGCCATGGTTCGGTCTCCAGATAGCGCAGGCGGCACCCGTGCGGCCTGTTGTCATCCTTTTACCGAGTCGGCGGTGACGCGGCCCTGAACCCGCCGCTTATCTGGCGTTAAGCCTTGGTTTTGCTGGCGTTCATAAAGAAAAGGCCCCGTACCGGCGGTACAGGGCCCGGTCCGTCGCTCGTCGCCGGTTCAGCCGAAGCTGACGTCGACGACGCGGCCACCCCGAAAGCTGCAGCCAAAGCTGCGCACCTCGCCGCCGAGGCGCGAGGCGGTGCCGGTGACGTACCAGCCGCCATTGTTCGGCTCGGTCTTGGTGATGCTGTCGACGCGGGCGTCATCGCCCATTTCGCCCTCGACCGCCCAGCTGCAGGCGTCGGCGGCGCGGGCTTCGGCCTCGCCATTGCCATAGGGGCGGACTTGGGTGGCGCCGTCGCCATAGGGGCGCGCGTCGTCGGCGGGCGGATCATAGTTGGGCGCATCCTGCCGCGGCTCGCGATAGGGCGGGTTATAGCGGTCGTCGCGGTCGCGGCGTTCGGCCTTGCCCTTGCTCGCGGCGCTGGCGATCGCGGCGATGGTGCCGATGATCAGCAGGCCGCCGATGACGTCGCCGGCATCGATATTGTCGCGGTGACGGTGGCCCCAGCCATAGCCATGACCATATCGGTCGCGGGCTTCGGCGGGGGTGGCGCTGACGCCGACCGAGGTGAGGATGATCGCGGTCGCGGTGGCGAGGCCGGTGAATTTGCGCATGGGCGGGATACTCCGCAGGCGCGGGCAAGGGACGCTCCCACCCGCAACAGGATTCGCTGTTACGCCCGCCATGCTTTCGCGCCGCTGAACCGTGGCGGGTCCGCGATGAAAGGAAAGGCCCGCCTTCCGGGTGGAGGGCGGGCCTGACGGGACCTTGTGACGGTGACCAGACCAGTCGGGGTCGTTCAGCAGACGCAGCGCGGCTTGGGTTTCGGCTTCCACTTCTTCTTCGGAGCATAGCGCTTCCGGACCGGCGCCTTTTCATAATAGGTCTTGGTGGTGGTCTCGACCGTCTCGGTGACCAGCGGGGCGCCGTTGATGATCGTCGTGACGACGACGCCCGGCGTGTACCAGCCATAGCCGTAACCATAGCCGCTGCTGTATGAGTAGGCGCCGGGGTAAGTGCCGCCGTGATGCCAGGCATAGCCGCCCTGATGATGGCGGCCGCGGCCCTCCCACCATTCGTCGCACTTCTTCTTGTCGGCTTCGTTGCCGATCGCGGCGCCGGCCAGCGCACCGACACCGCCGCCGATCAGCGTGCCTGCGGTGCGGTCGCCATGCCCGGCGACGCGGTTGCCGACGACGCCCCCCACGACGCCTCCGACAACCGCTCCGGTCGCTGTGCCCCCCCGGCCACAGCGACGCGCCATCTCCGCATCCTCGGGATCGGGATGGCCGCCGTAATAGGGATTATAATAGGGCGGCGGCGGATAGCCCGCGCCGTGTCCCTCGACCGTGCCCTCGTAAGTGCCTTCGTAGCGACGACCGTCGGGCGCGTCGTAAGTGCCGGTCCAGCTCCCGGTCCAGCGGCCCTCTGCGTCATAGCCCCCCTCGACGTGGCGATAGTCGGTCTCGCTCGGCACGCGATCGGGATAGCCGGTATAGACCCGGACGTCGGGGGCTGCGGGGGTGCCATAGTCGAGCTTCGGCGCGGGATCCGCGGCACGCGCCACGCCACTCGTCAGCAACACCGTTCCGACGGCCGCCCCCAGAAGCAAGATCGTGCGCATTCTAAACTCCCTGTTACCCTGGCCGCGCCGTCCGCATCGCTGCGTCGGCGAGCGACTGGTTAACAGTTTGTTATCAAATCAGGGTGATTCTCGCGAATCTGTTAACCCTGAGTTTTGCGTCCCGATTTGGGTCAGGCCGATTTGGGTCAGGCCGATTTGGGTCAGGGCGTCAGCGCTGCGGCGATGCGCGCGACGAGAATTTCGGCGCCCGACTGATCCTCTGCGGTGAAGCGCGCCGGCGACGGACTGTCGAGGTCGAGGACGCCGATCAGTCGCCCGTCGGCGACGATCGGGACGACCAGCTCGCTACGGCTATCGGCGTCGCAGGCGATGTGGCCCGGAAAAGCGTGGACATCCTCGACGCGCTGCGTCTCGCGAAGGCGCGCCGCGGCACCGCACACGCCCTTGTCGAGCGGAATGCGGATGCACGCAGCCTTGCCCTGGAACGGGCCGAGGACGAGTTCGGTCCCGTCGAAGCGGTAGAAGCCCGCCCAGTTGAGGTCGGGAATCGCCTGCCAGACGAGCGCCGCGACATTCGCCATATTGGCGATGCCGTCGGGCTCGCCCGCGACGAGCGCCTCGGCCGCGTCGGCGGCCTCTGCCCAGAGCGTCGCGGGGTCGGTTGCCGAAAAGGAGAGAGCGTAGGACATGTGGGCTCCCTATTCGACCTTCAGTCCGGTCCATTTGGCGGCAAAGGCGTATTTGTCCGCCGCCTCGGCGATGATCTTGTCGACCGGCTTGCCCGACCCGTGACCCGCGCGCGTTTCGACGCGGATCAGGTGCGGCTTGGGGCCGATATCCTCATGCTGCAGTTCGGCGGTATATTTGAAGCTGTGCCCCGGAACGACGCGGTCGTCAGTGTCGGCCGTGGTGACGAGAATCGCCGGATAGGCCGCGCCGCCCTTGATATTGTGATAGGGCGAATAGCCAAGGAGGTTCCGGAAATCGGCTTCCTTCGACGGATAGCCATAGTCGTCGGTCCAATAGCGGCCGGCGGTGAAACGGTCGAAGCGCAGCATGTCCATCACGCCGACCGCGGGCAGCGCCGCAGCGAACAGATCGGGGCGCTGGTTCGTCACTGCGCCGACAAGCAGGCCGCCGTTCGACCCGCCCTCGATGACGAGCTGACCCTTGCCTGCGATCCCCTCTGCGATCAGATATTCGCCCGCGGCAATGAAGTCGTCGAACACATTCTGTTTCTTGTCGAGCCGGCCGGCATCGTGCCACGCCTTCCCATATTCGCCGCCGCCGCGCAGGTTAGCGACCGCGAACACGCCGCCCTTGTCCATCCACGCCAGCTTGGTGGGCGAGAAGCCCGGCACCTGCGACACGTTGAACCCGCCATAGCCGTAGAGGAGGGTGGGCGATCCCTTGCTGCGGTCGAGCCCCTTTTTCATCACGACGAACATCGGGATCTGCGTGCCGTCCTTCGACTTGTAGAAGCGCTGTTCGACCGAAAATTGCTTGGGGTCGAAGGTCAGCTTGGGCGCGGCGAACACCTCGCTCTTGCCGGTCACCGTATCGAGGCGGAAGATCGTCGTCGGCGTCGCGTAGCTCGAAAATTCGTAAAAGGTTTCCGCGTCCCTCGGATTGCCGCCAAAGCCCTTCGCCGACCCGATATCGGCCAGACGGATTGCTGAAATCGGCTTGCCGTCGAGCCCGATCATCACCGCCTGCGACTTGGCGTCGCCGAGATAGGACAGGATGATGCGGTTGCCGACGCGCGAGGCGCCGACGAGTGTCGACTGGCTCTCCGGGACCAGTTCGGTGATTTCGCCGGGCTTGCGGATGTCGAGCGACACGAGGCGCGCGCGGGGCGCCCCCTTGTTGGTCAGGAAGGTGAAGCGCGTGCCCGCGTTGGTGACATATTCCCAATTGTTTGCATAGTCGTCGACGAGCGGAATCGCCGCGCCGCCCTTCGCAGGATGCAGTGTCAGGCCATAGCGTTCGTCGGTCCCCTTGGACGAGACAACAAGGACATATTTCCCGTCGTCGGTGACGACCGCGCTGTGGTTGAGCTTCGGCTCGTCGGGGGTGGCGTGGATCAGCACGTCCTCGCTCTGCGGCGTGCCGAGCTTGTGGAAATAGACCGCGTGATTTTCGTTGAGCGACTGGAAGGCCTGGCCTTCCTTCGGCTCGGGGAAACGCGAATAGTAAAAGCCGCTGCCGTCCTTCGCCCAGTCGAGCGCCGAGAATTTGACCCAGCGGATCTCGTCGCTGGTGTCTTGTCCCGTCGCGACGTCCTTGACGCGGACGATGCGCCAGTCGGTGCCGCCGTCCTGCACCGAATAGAGCAGATATTTGCCGTCTTCCGAGGGGTTCCATTCGCCGAGCGCGGTCGCGCCGTCCTTTGCCCAAGCGTTGGGGTCGATCAACACGCGGCCCTCGCCCTTCAGTCCGTCGCGGACGTAGAGCACCGACTGTGGCTGCAGCCCGTCGTTGCGCGTGTAGAAATAGTGCGTCCCCGCCTTCGTCGGCAGGCCAAAGCGTTCGTAATTATAGAGTTCGGTCATCCGCTTGCGGAAAGCTTCGCGGCCGGGAAGGGTCGCAAGATAGGCGTCGGTGACCTTGTTTTGCTCGGCAACCCACGCCGCGACCTTCGGATTGACGCGAACATCGTCCTCCAGCCAGCGATAGGGGTCGGCGACGTCGATGCCGAATTGCCGATCGACCGTCGAGCCGCGTTCGGTCGCCGGATAGGCGAGCGCCGGGGCAGGGGCCGCGGCGGAATCGGTAGCGTTTGCAGCGGTCGGCGCAGCGGCGGGCGTCATCATCAGCGCGACCAGCGCAAGCGGCGCGCGCATGTCTTTACGGGGCATGGCAAGGCGATCCTCATCGTCGGAGCAACAATCGTGCGCCATTATGTAAGGATAGAAAGAGGCCGGGCAAGCGGATTTGGGCGTCGGCTTGGAGTGCCGGCCATATTTTGAGCGGCCAGTCGGCGGGGCCGCTGCAGGGCCCGACGACCGGGCGCGGGCGGCGATCATCTGCAAAAAGATCGCCGCAAATCAGCATGTACCACTTCGGCACATCTTCCCCGGTGCCCTACTTTCATGGTTTCCGAAATGCTAAACATCCGAGTCGCCGGGCGTGACGAACCGAATGAAGAGCGCGCCGGGCGTGGGGAAAAGACATGAAAAAACAGCTTGCTGCTATGGCCCTGCTCCTTGCATCCGCGCTTCCGGTCGCGGCGCAGGCCGCCGTGACGATCACCTTCGACGATAAGGAGACGATTTCGAGCAGCAATGATTTCAAGTCGCAGCTGAACGCGCTGGGCCTCACGAAATATTCGTCGGACGACGTTTCGCTGGTCCTCACCGAAAATTCGATCATCACCTTCTATCTGCTTGGTTCGGAAAGCGGCTTCAACGACAGTTTCGCGACGATTTCGACCCCTAATCTGATCAAGAGCGAGAACACGCCCTTCCAGAATAACTTCGGCGCGCCGGTTTCGATCGGCAGTGGCGCGTTCAATGCCGGCAGTCTCGCCGGCCGCCTGAATTTCTCGAGCGTCGGCGGGAAGCCCGCGACGGTCGGGGACGACGGCTTCGGCATCTTCCTGACCAAAATGCAGAAGAGCGGCAGTTCCGTTTCGACCTTCTATTTCGGTTATGACGACCAGATTCAGGGCGCCGACAACGATTATGACGATCTGATCATCAAGGCCGTCGTCACCTCGGCGGTGCCCGAGCCCGCGACCTGGGCGATGTTCCTGTTCGGCTTTGCCGCTGTCGGCGGCGCGATGCGCGCGCAGCGCCGCAAGGGGAAGCTTTCCGTTTCCTATGGCTGAGACTTCGGTTCGGCGACCGGCCGGGCGAGCCTCCGCATTATCGAACATGAAAAAGGGCGGCAGTCCCTGCGGACGCCGCCCTTGATCTTTTGTCGCTGGAAGCCGCGGCTTACGCGTCTTCGAATTCGTCCTCGGTCAGCACCGGACCCGAATCCTGACCCTTGGCATCGACGTCGCGGTCGACGAATTCGATGATCGCGATCGGTGCGGCGTCCGAGGCGCGGATGCCGGCCTTGATGATGCGGGTATAGCCGCCGTTGCGGTCCTTGTAGCGCTCGGCGAGGACATCGAACAGCTTCGCGAGCTGCGTGTCGTCCATCAGGCGGCTCTTGGCGAGACGGCGGTTGGCAAGGCCGCCGCGCTTCGCGAGCGTGACCAGCTTTTCGACATAGGGACGCAGTTCCTTCGCCTTGGCGACGGTCGTCGTGATCTGCTCGTGCTTGATGAGCGAGGCCGACATGTTGCGGAACATCGCGATGCGATGCGCGCCGGTGCGCTGAAGCTTCCGGCCACCCGATTTATGACGCATGATTTCTTCCTTCGTTCGTTAAGGGCCCGTGTGAGGTAGCCCAGACCAGGTCGATTATCGGGCCGACCCATTCCCGTTGTGGGACCCGGCTTTCGCCGGGCCGCAAGATCAGCCGAGAAGCTCCTGTTCGAGCTTCTTCGCCATTTCCTCGATATTCTCCGGCGGCCAGCCGGGGATGTCCATGCCGAGGCGCAGACCCATCGACGACAGCACTTCCTTGATTTCGTTCAAGGACTTCCGGCCGAAGTTCGGCGTGCGGAGCATTTCGGCTTCGGTCTTCTGAACGAGATCACCGATGTAGATGATGTTGTCGTTCTTGAGGCAGTTCGCCGAACGGACCGACAGCTCGAGCTCGTCGACCTTCTTGAGAAGGAAGCGGTTGAGCTGGTTGACGTCCGATTCCTCGGTCGCGGCCGAGGGGGCCGCCATGCCGATCAGGCCGCTGTCGTTCATCGCTTCTTCGAAGTGGACGAAGACCTGCAGCTGGTCCTGGAGGATGCGCGCCGCATAAGCGACGGCGTCTTCCGGGGTGACCGTGCCGTCGGTTTCGACGGTCAGGCTCAGCTTGTCGAAGTCCAGCTCCTGGCCGATACGCGCATTGTCGACCTTGTAGGCGACCTGGCGGACGGGCGAGTAGAGCGAGTCGACCGGGATCAGGCCGATCGGCGCGTCGGCCGGGCGGTTCGCGGTCGCCGGGACGTAACCCTTGCCGGTGTCGGCGACGAGTTCCATGTTCAGCGTCGCGCCGTCGTCGAGGTGGCAGATGACATGGTTCGGGTTCATCACCTTGATGTCACCCGACACCATGATGTCGCCCGCCTTGACGGTCGCGGGACCGGTCGCCGAAAGCTGCAGCCGCTTCGGGCCTTCGCCTTCCATCTTGAGGGCGATCTGCTTCACATTGAGGACGATGTCGGTGACATCCTCACGCACGCCGGCAAGGCTCGAGAATTCGTGCAGAACATTCTCGATCTTGATCGACGTAATGGCCGCACCCTGGAGCGACGACAGCAGCACGCGGCGCAGCGCGTTGCCCAGCGTCAGGCCGAAACCGCGCTCAAGCGGCTCGGCGACGAAGGTCGCCTTGCGCTTGCCGTCGCCGCCGGCCTTGATTTCCAGGTTGCTGGGCTTCTTCAATTCCTGCCAGTTCCGGATATTGACAGTCATGGACTTCCCTTCGCTATGGGCGGGACGGCTGGGGTCGGCAGCGGTCCCGCGGAGATATTGCGGCGGCACGGCGGCCGAAGCCGCCGTTCCGGAAAAAGGTGTCAGACGCGGCGGCGCTTGGCCGGGCGGACGCCATTGTGCGGGATCGGCGTCACGTCGCGGATCGACGTGATGTGGAACCCGACGGCCTGCAGGGCGCGGAGAGCCGATTCGCGGCCCGCGCCGGGGCCCTTGACCTCGACCTCGAGGGTACGGACGCCATGTTCGGCGGCCTTCTTGCCCGCGTCTTCGGCGCACACCTGCGCGGCGTACGGGGTCGACTTGCGGCTGCCCTTGAAGCCCATCATGCCGGCGCTCGACCAGGCAATCGCATTGCCCTGCGCGTCGGTGATGGTGATCATCGTATTGTTGAAGGTCGCGTTGACGTGGGCCACACCCGACGAGATATTCTTGCGTTCGCGCCGACGAAGGCGCTGCGGTTCACGAGCCATGATGAAATCCTAACCTAAATCCGTAAAGCGGGCCGGGGCACAAGCCGGTGAAGGCGGCCGCCGGCGCGAAAAACCGGCTTACTTCTTCTTGCCGGCGATCGGCTTCGCCTTGCCCTTGCGGGTGCGCGCATTGGTGTGCGTGCGCTGGCCGCGGACGGGAAGGCCCTTGCGATGACGCAGGCCGCGATAGCAGGCGAGGTCCATCAGGCGCTTGATGTTCATCGCCGTGTTGCGGCGAAGGTCACCCTCGACCGTGTGGTCGGCGTCGAGCGTTTCGCGGATCTGCAGGATCTCGGCGTCGCTGAGGTCCTGGACGCGGCGGCTGTGGTCGATGCCCAGCTTGTCGGCGATGTCGACGGCGGTCTTGCGACCGATGCCGTGGATGTAGGTGAGCGCGATGATGACGCGCTTGTTGGTGGGCAGGTTGACGCCCGCGATACGTGCCATTGGTAACTTTCTCCTGCTCCACAGGGTCGCTGGCAACGACCCCATCTCAAAGCGTCTGATTTCCAACGCAAAAAACGGACCACGAACACGCTTGGAGCGTTTCGCCGTCCGGTCAGGCTGTCGGAATGGTGCGCAGGTAAGGCGAGTCGGGCAGAAAGTCAAGGGAAGTGCGGCCATTTGCACCGCTCCGCCATTCGTGCCACAGCGCAGGCGTGACCGAGGCCGCAGACCGCCCTGCCATCTGGCTCGACCCGCTCGCCGATCATGTGCTGGCGCATGGCATTGCGGGGTCGAGCCTGCGCGCGCTGGCCCGCGCGGCCGGAACCAGCGATCGGATGCTCCTTTATTACTATCCCGACAAGGGCGCGCTGCTTGCTGCCGTGCTCGATCGCGCGGCGGGGCGGATGACGGCGCTGCTCGACGCGGCCGCCCCGGCCCAGCCTCTGGGAGCGGAGGACCTGCGCGCGCGGATCGTCCCGATGCTTCGCGAGCCGGTTGCGGCCCCTTTCATGCGTCTGTGGCTGGAACTTGCCGCCCGGGGCGCTGCGGGCGACGCGCTGGCGCGGTGCGTCGGCGCAGCGATCGGCGGCGGCCTTATCGCGTGGATCGAGGCCCATCTGCTTCCCGATGCTGGCCCGGCCGCCGCCGCGCGATTGCTGGCGGAAATCGAAGGCCTGGTCCTTCTCGACAGTCTGGGAATGGCGAGCGTGGTCGATCAGGCGCTCGGCTGAACGCGGTTCAGCCAGCAGCCGAGGAAGATTGCGACCGCCCCGCCCCACAGGATCGACGCGCCCGCCGACGCCAGATTGTTGCTATTCGCCGCGTAAAGCTCCGGCACCAGGACCATCGCGACACTGTCGAGCGTGATGGCCGCAGCCGTGGCGATCGCGCTTGCCAGAGCCATCTGGTCGCTGCGCAGTCCCGCTAGCGCCCTTAACAGCAGCAGCACGGGCAAGGTTCCCGGTATCAACGCCGCATAGACGATCCAGCGCGCCGTGCCGGCGTACCAGCCGGAATCGCCGATCCAGCGGCAGACCAATGCCCCGACGAACCAGACGACGACCCCCATCCCGACGATGATCGCCAGTTGGCGCGTGGTGAAGGGAAGGTGCCGCTCCTGTGCTGCCATGGTAGAGCTCCTTTGTGTAGCATGTGCTACAGAGGCGAATAGCACGATGTAGCACATGCTACAACAGGCCGCCTTATCGGCGCCGTTGCGTCAGGCGTTGTAGGCGATCATGGCGGCGCGGTCGTGTAGCCGGCTGACGACCGCCCGGTGGATCCCGGGGGAGCAGGCGATGACACCGAAGGCTTGCGCGCGCGGCGTATTGAAGACCAGCGGTTCGCCGAAGGCGTCGGTGACGACGGCCCCGGCTTCGGTCGCAATCAGCGCCGCAGCGGCGACGTCCCACTCGAACCCCCAGCGCAGCGTCGCGACCAGGTCGGCGCGGTCGTCGGCGACGAGCGCCATGCGCAGCGCGATGCTGTTCGGCTTCGTCACCATGATCAGGTCGCGGTCGATCTTCGGCAGGCTGTCGGCGGGGACGCGCGATCCATCGAAGATCATCCGGCGGCTGGCGCGCAACGTTTCGCCGTTCAAGGTCGCACCCTTGCCCTTTTGCGCGACCCACAGCTCGTCGAGCGCGGGGGCATAGAGCACGCCGAGCTCGGGTTGGCCGTCGATCACCAGCGCGACCGACACGCACCAGCCGGGGCGGCCGCGGATGAAATCGCGCGTGCCGTCGATCGGGTCGACGCACCACATGGCGCGGCACGAGAGGCGGTCCTCATTGTCGGCGGTCTCTTCGGAGAGCCAGCCAGCCTCGGGGACCATCGCGCCGAGCACGGCCTTCAGCCGCGCATCGACGGCCAGGTCGACGTCGCTGACCGGATTGTCGTGCGACTTGTTCCAGACGTTGACCGCCTTGCCCTCGCCGCGCCAGCGCGCCATCGCCATATCGCCGACCTCGCGCGTCGCGGCGATCACGGCTTCGAGGTTGCGACCCGGCATCGGCGGCGGCTCAGCTGCTGGCGACGGTCATGCCGTCGATGCGCAGCGTCGGCACATTGGTGGCATGCCGGAATTCGAGGTCGTTCGCAGGGACCAGCGCGGCGAACATGTCGACCAGATTGCCCGCGATGGTGAATTCGGCGATCGGACCGGCGATTGCGCCGTCGCGGATCACGAAGCCCGAAGCGCCGCGGCTGTAATCGCCGGTGACGGGATTGACGCCCTGGCCGATGAGTTCGGTGACGTAGATGCCTTCCTTGATGTCGGCCATCAGCGCCTCGGGGCTCGGGCTGCCCGCGGCGAGGTGGAGGTTGCTCGCGCTCACCCCCGATGCACCGCCGCCGCGGCTGGCGTGGCCGGTGGGCGAAAGGCCGAGCTGCTTCGCCGAAGCGGTATCGAGCAGCCAGCCGGTGATCCTGCCGCCGGACACGATGTCCCGCGCTGCGGTCGGCAGACCTTCGCCGTCGAACGCCCGACTGCGCAGGCCGCGTGGACGGTGCGGCTCGTCGCGGATCAGGATGTTGCTGTCGAAGAGCGCCTGCTCCTCCTTGCCGAGCAGGAAGCTGGTGCCGCGCGCGATCGACGGACCCGCGATCGCGCCGAGCAGATGGCCGACGATGCTGCCGCCGACGCGCGGATCGATGATGACGGGGAGTTTGCCGACCGGCGCCTTGCCGGGATTGAGGCGGGCGACCGCGCGCGTCCCGGCGCGCGCGCCGATCTCGGCGGTGCTTTCAAGGTCGGCAAGGTGGTGCGCGCTGTGCCAGCCATAGTCGCGCTGCATCGAAGCGCCCTCGCCGGCGATCACGCTCGCCGACACGCTATGGCCGCTTGACCCATAGCCGCCGGCAAAGCCGTGGCTCGTGGCGAGCGCGAAGCGCGTGCGGCTGTGGCTCGCACTGCCGCCCTCGCTGTTGGTCACGCCGGTGATCGCGCGCGCGGCTTCCTCGACCGCGAGCGCGGCTTCGCGCAGCGCCTGCGGGTCGGGTTCGCTGCCGTCGTCGAGATCGAGATCGGGGACGGGCCCCTTGAACAGCAAGTCCTGCGGGGCGAGACCGGCATAGGGATCTTCGGGTGCCTCGCGCGCCATCGCGACACAGCGCTCGACGAGCTTGGCGAGTTCGCCCGCGTCCATGTCGGCGGTCGAGACGCTGGCGCTCCGCTGCCCGACGAAGACCCGCAGGCTGATATCCTGTCCTTCGGAGCGTTCGACATCCTCCAATGCGCCGAGGCGCATCGAGACCGAGGTCGCGGCATTGCAATAATAGAGCGCGTCGGCGGCGTCGGCGCCGGCTTTGGTCGCGGCGTCGCACAGCATCTGCGCGCGGTCTAGGGCTTCGGCAACGGTCAGCATCCGCGCGCCCTATACGGCGCGCGGGTCAGCGTCAAAAATTAAAGTCGATGATTTAGCGCGCGATCGCAGCGATAGCGTCGGTCGCCGCCATCGCTCCGCTGACCCAGAGAAAGGGCAGGATGAGTGCAGCCGCCCAAAGCCGACGCGTATCGCGGCGAAAGCGCTGATGAAGTCCGCGGCTCGCGAGGGCCTGGCGGCTGAGATGATACCAGCGCCGTTCGGTCATCCGCGCGATCGGCAGCGCGAGCGCGACGAGCATGATCAGCGCAACGATGATGAGCGCCGAAGGGGCGCCGGCCGAAACGGCGCTGGCGACGAGCCAGACCTGAAGCGCGGCGAAGGCGATGAGGGCGGCGGCGGCGTGAACGGTCATGCGGCGGCCAAGGCTGCGTGCCGGCGGTACGCTTGCAGTCGATCGGCGCCAGAGGCGCGGTCCGAACGTCGATGCCATGTTTTTCAGCCTCCCCGGCCGGCGATTCCCAGAAACCGCACGATTTGCCCCAAAAATTCCCAAGTCAAGACACTCTGCGCGCGATTCGTTAAAAAATGCATTCGATTCGTCCCGGATTCGCAACGAAATCGCGCCGGGGCGCCCAAATCGCTGCAAAAACGGTGATAATTGGCCCGATTTTTGCCCTCGGCGGGTTGCAGACGGTCGAGCGTGGAGCGCCGTTGGTCGAAGCCCTGCATCCAGAGGCCGGGGTCGTGCCGTCTAAGTTTCATCCACTCGCACGAAGCAATTGGGGAAATAGCATGCGTCATCTCGCCATTCTGGCCGCCCTCGCTCTTCCGCTCGCACCGGCCCTCGCCGCGGAGGGCGACCGGCCGGGAATCGAACCCAAGCCCGCGGCGCTGATCGCCGACGGGATCCCGGAGGTTCCGGCCGATATCACCGCGGCGACGCAGCCCTATATGGAAAATCGCAGCGCCAGCTTCGTCGGCTGGAACGAGGTCGATCGGTCGATGCTGATCGCGACGCGTTTCGGCAACACTGCGCAGATCCACCGCGTGGCGGCGCCGATGGGCGCGCGCCAGCAACTGACGTTCGAGGCCGAGCCGGTCGGCGTCGGCGCCTGGTCGCCGAAAAGCGCCCACATCATGCTGGTCCAGAAGGATGTCGGCGGGAACGAATTTTTCCAGATTTATGCGCTGAAGGACGGTCGGCTCGAACTGCTGACCGACGGCAAGAGCCGCAACGGATATAATGCCTGGAGCAGGGATGGCACGACACTCGCCTACACGTCGACGCGTCGCAACGGTCGCGACAGCGACATCTACCTCATCGATCCGCGCGATCGCGCGTCGAACAGGATGATTGCGCAGGTCGAGGGCGGCGGCTGGGCGGTCAATGACTTTTCTCCCGACATGCGCTGGGCGATCGTGTCGCAATATGTGTCTGTCGAGCAGGCCGACCTGTTCCGTCTTGATCTTGCCAGCGGTGCGCTTACGCCGATCGGCGATCACAAGAAGGCGATAGCGCAGCGCGGTGCCGAATTTGCACCCGACGGCACGATCTGGCTGACGAGCGATGAAGGGTCGGATTTCCAGCGGCTCGGTACGCTGGACCCGGCAAGCGGCAAGTTCACCGCGAAGGGCCCCGCCGAAAAATGGGACGTCACCAGCTTCAACATCGCCGACGACGGCAGTTTCATCGCCTATGTCGTCAACGAAGCGGGCATGTCGAAGCTGCGGCTGCTCGATCCGAAGAGCGGAGCGGTGCGCACGGTGGACCTGCCGGCGGGTGTCATCGGCGGGGTGAGCATCGCGCCATGGGGCGAGGTTGGTTTCAGCTTCACCTCGGCGCGCAGCGCGACCGATGCGTATAGCGTCGACCCGAAGACGCTGAAGGTCACGCGCTGGACGCAGAGCGAGACCGGCGGGCTCGACGTCACGCGGAATGTCGAACCCGAGCTGGTCAAGGTAAAGAGCTTCGACGGGCTGGAAGTGTCGGGTTTCCTCTACCGTCCCGACCCCGCGAAATTCCCCGGCAAGCGTCCGCTGATCATGAGCGTCCACGGCGGCCCTGAAAGCCAGTCGCGTCCGGGCTTCATAGGCCGCAACAATTATCTGCTCAACGAAATGGGGGTGGCGCTCTTCTATCCCAATGTTCGCGGTTCGACCGGCTACGGCAAGACCTTCGTCGGGCTCGACAACGGTCCGTTCAAACGCGAGGACAGCGTCAAGGACATGGGCGCCTTTCTCGACAGCCTCGCGAAGGACAGGGGGCTCGATGCGAGCCGTTTCGGCCTGACCGGCGGCAGCTATGGGGGGTATATGTGCTATGCCGCCGCGACCCATTTTGCCGACAAGCTGCGCGCGAACCTGTGCGTCGTCGCGATCTCCAGTTTCGTGACCTTCCTCGAGAATACGCAGGAATATCGCCGCGACCTGCGCCGCGTCGAATATGGCGACGAGCGCGTGCCTGCGCAGCGCAAGAAACTGATGGAAATCTCGCCGCTGACCCGCGTTTCGGAGATCAGCAAGCCGATGTTCGTCGTCACGGGCGCGAACGACCCGCGCGTGCCGGCGTCGGAGGCCGATCAGATCGTCGCGGCAGTGCGCGCCAAGGGCGGCACGGCGTGGCACCTCGTCGGCACCAACGAGGGGCATGGCTTCGCGAAGAAGGAAAATGCCGATTATCAATTCTGGACGTCGCTGATCTTCTGGCAGAAATATCTGCTCGATTGACGGTGATGCCTTGACCCGGCGCGGGGCCGGCGATTAGCGCTTTCGGCGGATTTCAGCCGAAGGAGATGCGATGCGCCGGCCCAAGCTGCTGGATACGATGCGCGACTACAGCTGGCCGCTGTTTCGCGCCGACGCTCTGGCCGGGATCAGCGTCGCGCTCGTCGCCCTGCCGCTGTGCATCGCGATCGCCATCGCGTCGGGCAGCACGCCCTTCGTCGGACTCGTCACCGCGATTATCGGTGGCTTCATCATCTCCGCGACCAGCGGCAGCAGGGTCCAGATCGGCGGGCCGACCGGCGCCTTCATCGTCGTCGTCTATGGCGTGATCCAAAGTCACGGCATGGACGGGCTGATCGTCGCGACGATCATGGCCGGGATCATCCTGGTGATCGCGGGCTTCTTTCGCGCCGGCCGGCTGATCGCGCTGGTCCCCGAGCCGGTGATCGACGGCTTTACCATCGGGATTGCGGCGATCATCGCGGTCAGCCAGTTTCAGGATGCGCTTGGCCTGTCGGCGGGCAAGGTTCCGGCCGACATGATCCCGAAGCTGGAGGCGCTGTGGGCGGCGCGTGCGACCCTGAGTCCCGCGGCGCTCGGCATCACCGCCGCGACGATCGCCGCTATCCTGCTGCTGCGCCGCTGGCGCCCACGCTGGCCGGTGCTGGTGATCGCGGTCGGGTTCGCGTCGCTCGCGGTGTTATGGTTGCATCTTCCCGTCGATACCGTCGGATCGCGCTTCGGCAGTTTGCCGACCGGCCTGCCGGCGCCGCACTGGCCGCAGGTGACGACAGATCGCATCGTCGTGCTGCTGCCCTCGGCCTTCACCATCGCCTTTCTCGCCGGCGTTGAGTCCCTGCTCTCGGCGATCGTCGCCGACCGTATGTTCGGCGGCCATCACCGGCCGAGTGCCGAGCTGCTGGCGCAGGGCTATGCCAATATCGTCACGCCGCTGTTCGGCGGGCTGCCGGTGACCGGCGCGATCGCGCGCACCGCGACCAACGTCCGGGCAGGCGGGCGGACGCCGGTCGCGGGTATGGTCCATGCGCTGGTGATCCTGGCTGTGGTGCTCGTTGCCGGGAAGCTGGCGGGCGCGCTGGCGCTGCCCGCGCTTGCGGCTGTGTTGCTCGTCACCGCGCTCAACATGGCCGAGCCCGAGAAATGGCGCGAGCATCTGGCGCTCCCGAAAGAAGACCTGCTGCTGCTCGTGTTGACCCTGCTGCTGACCGTCTTCGCGGACCTCACGATCGCGATCGGCGTCGGGGTCGCGCTCGGGTTGTTGCTGCGCTGGGGGAAAGGGCGCGCGTCGGCGCCCTGGACGCCGCGCGGCCGCTGACCGGTCAATTCTTCGGCGGAACCGGCAGCTCGCCCGCGTCGACATCGGGCGTAGCCGGGGCAGGGGCCTGACCGCTCGCCTGACGCTCGAGTTCTGCCGCCGCCTTCTGCCGTTCGGCGAGCGCCTTCTCCTCGGCGGTTACCGCCGCCTCGACCTCGGCCGCCGCCGCGTCGATGCCTGCGAGGCGCTTGGCGCGCTCGTCGGCGATCATCGTCTGCCAGTCGGTCTTGTCCGCCGCCCTCTGCTCGGCCTTGGCGCCCGCGACGAGTTGCTGGGTGCAGCCGGTAAAGCCGCCGAGCCCGACGGGCGAGCAGCTGTCGGTGCCGAACCGGCCGACGCGTTCCATCGAGGTCACGCGATTGAGCCACGCCTGGTTGCGCGGGTCGAGCGGGTCGCCGCCGCGGAAGATCTGCGGCACACGATAACGGTCCTGTTCGGGCAGGCGGTTGCAGACGACGATCTCGTCGGGGCTCGATGACTCGCACTTGTCCTGACCGTACACGATGACCTGGTTGATCTTTTCGGCATTGGTCGTGTCGGCGTCCTGCGCGGCGGCAGGAAGCGCGGCGAAGCTGCTGGCAAGAAAGAGCGCGGCGAGCGGCAGGCGGGTCATCAGTTTATCCTTCATCCTGTTTTGGCGGGCTTGGCACCATAAGCCTGCATCCGTGCTGAACGGGCAGGATTGTTCGAATTCTATCAGATACGCTTCGACAGCGCGATGGCTGCGCGGCAACCGGCGCGGATTGCGAGGCTGAGCAGCGGATAGCCGGGCGCGCTTTCGGCACCGGCCGCGAGCGCCGTTTCCTTATGCTCCAGTTCCTCGGCGCGGAAATCCTCGACCGCGGCACTGAGTTCGGGGTCGCTATCGCCGAGCTCGTCCAGCTGGTGCCGATAATGGCGGTCGATCTCGGTCTCGACCGCGGCAGTACACGCCATCGCAGCGCGCGGACCCATCGCGGCAGTGACCGCGCCGAGCGCGAAGCCCGCGACGTTCCACACCGGCTGCAGGGCGGTCGGGCGCACGCCACGCCGCGCGACCATCGCGTCGAAGAATTTGCGATGCCGCTCTTCCTGTTCGGCCATATGCGCGATTTCGCGCGCCATCGGGTGACGGTCTCCCATCACCGCGAGCTGGCCGGCGTAGATGCGCGTCGCGCCATATTCGCCCGCCTGATCGACGCGGATCATCGATGCGTTTTTCGTCGGCTTGCTCATGCTGCCGATGTGCGCCCGCGGCGGAGCAAGGTCAAGACGAGCGCGGCGGCGGCAGCCGAGAATATCGCGTTGAAACCCGCGAGCGAAATGCCGGCGAGGGTCCATTGCGGGACGTCGCAGCGCGTGATCGGGGCGGCCATGATATCGTCGAGCGTGATCGGGCCGGTGACGCCGGTGCTGCACGTCGTCAGTCCCTGCCAAAGGCCATATTCGACCCCGGCATGGAAGACGCCGATCGCGCCGCTGATCGCAATCGCGATCGCGGCGAGCAGAGTCAGCGTGCGCATCGCACCGTCATTCCTGCGCAGCAGCAGCGCGAGCAGCGCGAGTATGATGGCCGCCTGGTGCGGCCAGCGCTGCCAATAGCACATCTCGCACGGATGAAGGCCGAAGCCGAACTGCGAGACGAGCGCACCGCCATACAGGAGCAACGGCGCGGCGAGCGCGACGAACGGCGCGGCGAGACGCGATTTCAACATTGCGACCCCTCGAAAACTGTCAGTTGCGCGCGGTCGGCTTGGCGGCCGGCTTTACCGGCGGCTTGCCGCCCTGCGCCATACGCGGCGCGTTCGGGCCGATCCGCCCGATTGTCTGCAGCGCATAGTAAAGCTGATAATCGTCGATACCCTTCGCCTTCAGGTCGGTGGCGCTCGCGGTGAAGCGCGGGTCGTCCTTCTCGTCCTTTTCGAGCAGGCTGTTGTCGACCTTCTTCTCGTTGATCAGGTGGCGGCGAAGGTCGCTCTCGCGGAAGCGTGGACGGTTCTTGTAATCGGGGTCCGAAAGCTGCGGCACACGGATGTCGGGCTCGATCCCGCCTTCCTGTACGCTGCGGCCCGACGGGGTGTAATAGCGTGCGGTGGTGAGACGAAGCGCGGTCGTGTCGGTCAGCGGCAGCACCGTCTGCACCGATCCCTTGCCGAAGCTGCGTTCGCCCATGATGACCGCGCGATGCTGGTCCTGGAGCGCGCCTGCCACGATTTCGGAGGCCGAGGCCGAGCCGGCGTCGATCAGCACGATCACCGGCGCGCCGCCGGTCATGTCGCCCGTTTCGGCGAAATAGCGTTCGATGTCGCCCTTCTTGCGCCCGCGCTGCGACACGATCTCGCCGCGGTCGAGGAACAGGTCGCTGACGCCGACTGCTTCGTCGAGCAGCCCGCCAGGGTTCGACCGGAGATCGAGCACCCAGCCGCGCGGTTTGCGGCCCAGCGATTTTTCGACCGAGACCATGGCCGATTTGAGGTCGCGGGTCGCGTCGGCGGAGAAGCTGGTGATCGTCAGCACGCCGACGTCATCCTTCACTTCCCACTTCACCGGCTTCACGTCGATGATTTCGCGCGTCAGCGACATTTCGATCGGCTTGTCCTGGCCTTCGCGCACGACGGTAATGTCGATCTTCGTGCCCGGACGCCCGCGCATCTGCTCGACCGCCTCGTCGAGCGTGAGCCCGAAAATCAGTTCCTTGTTGATGTGGGTGATATAATCGCCGGCCTTGATGCCCGCGCGTTCGGCGGGCGTGTCGGCGGTCGGGGCGATCACCTTGACGACGCCGTCCTCCATGGTGACCGACAGGCCGAGCCCGCCATATTCGCCGTCGGTCTGCGTGCGCAGGTTCGAATAGTCGCGCGCGTCGAGATATCCCGAATGCGGGTCGAGGCTGGCGAGCATCCCGTTGATCGCGCCCTCGATCAGCTTGTCGTCGCTGACGGGTTCGACATAGTTGGATTTGACCTCGAGAAAGACGTCCATGAAGCGCGAGATTTCTTCCTGCGTCGACGCATCCACCGTCGCCATCGCCCCGGTCGCGAGCGGGACGAGCGCGAGGGTCGAGAAGGCAGCGGCGCCCTGCCACAGCGCGAAGCGGCGCTTGGGGGAGGCTTGGGTCTTGGTCGATTCGGTCATGGTCGTCTTTCAATCCGCGAGGAAGCACCTCGCCTTATAAATCCCGGCCGTCCATCGTCCTATGGATTTATGAGGCCGTCAAGCGCTCATCCCGATACGGGGCAGGCCCCGAACGGGCGATTAACGCGCGTCTCAGCCGAGCATCGCCACGATATCGACCGGGCGGCCGGCCCGGCGCAATTCGACGGTGATCCGGCTGTCCTGCGATCCCGCGCGGCCGACCGGCGTCCCGGCGTCGAGCGTATCGCCGACCCCGACCGACAGCGCGATCATTCCGGTGACGAGCGAGGTCCAGCCCCCGCCATGGTCGATGATCACGATCTTGCCATAACCGCGATAATCGCCAGCAAAGCTCACCCGGCCGGGAGCGGGCGCGACCACCTGCCCGCCGGGGCGCGCGGCGATGGTGATACCGCGCGATCGGACGCCGCTTTCATTGACCTCGCCAAGCCCGGCGACGATGCGCCCCACGACGGGCAGGCGGTAAGCGCCGCGCGCAAGCTCGGCTTCGGCCGGAGCGGGCGGCGCGGCGATCATCGCCGCGCTCGTCGGATCGCGCGGACGGGGCAGGGGGCCGGCGAGTTCGGCAAGTTCGCCGCGCGTCGCGCTGTCGATCTCCAGCGTGTCCATCAGGTCGACGATGTCGCGCGCCTTTTCGCCGAGTCCGAGCGCGCGGTCGGCCTCGAGCTGCGCGCTGCTCATCAGCTCGCGCGAGCGGAGGCGGCCTTCATTCTCGAGCCGCGTCAGCGCGTCGCGGCGCTGCGCGAGCTGGGTCTTGCTGGCGGCGAGGGCCTTCAGGGCGATCGCCTGCTGGGTCTTCGTCGCGCGCAATTGCACGAGTTCGCGGCGGACCCCTGCGGTGCGCTGCGCGATCACGGGCATCGCGGCGTCGAGCACCGCGCGCGCATGGACCATGTCGGCGAGCGAGCCCGGCTGCGCGAGGACGCTGACGGGCGGCTGGCGCGACAGTTGCTGGAGCGCCGCGGTGAGTTCGAGCAGAGGCTGGCGCTGTTCGGCAAGACGCGCTTCCTGCGCCGCGACACGCCGGCTCACCAGCGCGACGCGCGCTTCGCCCGCGTTGATATCGGCCTCCGCGGACTGGATGCGCGCGGCGAGCGCGGCGCTGCGTTTCTTCAGCCGGTCGGCTTCGCTCCGCGCGGCAGTCGCCTGCGCTTCGAGCGCGGCGCTGCGTTCCATCGCCTCGGCGGATTGCTGCTTGGCGGTCAGGAGTTGCTGGCGCTCGTTCGCGGCGATCGCGTCGGGATCGAAAACGTCGCTTTGTGCGATGGCGAGTGCCCCGCCCGCGACCGTCACGGCCAGCGCCAGCGTCGCCAGTGCCCGCCTCATTGCCGTCCCTCGCGATGATAGGGGTGACCGGCGACGATGCTGGTCGCGCGCCACAATTGTTCGGCGAGCATCGCGCGCGCCATCAGGTGCGGCCAGGTTGCGCGGCCAAAGGCAATCACCTTGTCGGCGCCCTCGCGCTCGTCGGGCGTGAAGCCGTCCGCCGCGCCGAGGCAGAAGCGCACTTCGCGGACGCCGCCATCGCGCCACTTTTCGAGGAGTTTGGCAAATTCGAGGGAAGAGAGCTGCTCGCCGCCCTCGTCGAGCAATATGGTGCGGCTGTTCTCTGCCGCGGCGGGCGCACGACCGCCGGTGTCGGGAAGCTCCGAAATCTTCTGCGCCCAGGTCACGCGCTTCATGTAGCGCTCGACGAGCTCGGCCTCGGGCCCCCGCCCGATACGCCCGCGCGCGATGATGTGCAGCAACATGACGTCTTCGTTCACCTTCGGTGAAAGCGGCACCAGCCCGCTCCCCCACCCGGCCTCCCCAACGATAGTAGCCTATGGGAGGCCGGGTGGGGGAGCGGGCTGGTGCCGCTTCTGTTCGGGCTTTAGGCCGAACAGAACAAGGACGTCAATTTACCGCGGCAACCGGCGGCGCGTCGCCGAACGACCACATGCGCTCGAGGTTGTAGAAGCTGCGCACTTCGGGGCGGAACAGATGGACGATCACGTCGCCCGAATCGATCAGCACCCAGTCGGCGTTCGGCAGGCCCTCGACGCGGACGTGGCGGCCCGTTTCCTGCTTGATGCGCTGCGCCAGCTTGTCGGCGATCGCCGACACATGACGCGTCGACCGGCCGCTGGCGATCACCATATGATCGGCGATGCTGCTCTTGCCGGCAAGCGGGATGGAGATGGTTTCCTGGGCCTGATCCTCGTCGAGCTGGTGGAGGATCAGCGCGTGGAGTGCTTCCACGCTGTCGTCCGAAGACGTAGGGGCGGTTGCGGCGCCGGGCGCGGCATCCTTACTGGCGGCTATCAAGCTTTTTCATTCCTTTCATCCATGGCCAGCCGCGAATGCGTGACGGGGTCGCGCATTGCGCGGCCTGCATAGCTCTCGAACCAGCGGGGGTTGGCCTGCCGTATTGCAGTTGCGGATCGCACATCGGGCGAAAAACGCAGGAACACGAGGGCAGGCGGTCTCCAGTCTGTCCATCGACATCTCTGGTCCGCGGGCCGGACAAAGCGCCGCAGCCATCCCATCGCCTTCGCAGCGTGGGTCCGACCGTTATAGCCCGGACGCGCGACAACCGCAATCGGGATCAAGCGTGCGATCTCCCGCCAGTCGCGCCATTCGGGCAATTGGGCGAGGTTGTCGGCACCCATGATCCAGATGAACTGCCGGTTCGGGTAACGGCGGACGAGCTTCTTCAGGGTGTCGACGGTGTAGCGTGTGCCGAGTTCGGCCTCGATCGCGGTCGCGCGAATCGGCGATCGGCGGGCCATGCGCTGCGCCGAGCCGAGGCGGGCAGGAAGCGGGGCCATGCCTTTCGCCGGCTTCAGCGGATTGCCCGGCGAGACGAGCCACCACAGTTCGTCGAGTCCCAGCGCATCGATCGCGTTGAGGCTGATCGAGCGATGGCCCCCGTGCGCGGGGTTGAAACTGCCGCCGAGGAGGCCGGTGGTGATCATCACGGCGTCTCGCCGCCTTCAATTACGGGAATGGTCGTGCAGAGAATTTCGTTGCCATCCTCGCTCATTGCATGACGCATGAGCCCCCGCGCAACGAGATCCTTTTCGATCAAACGGAAGTCGAATTTCATGTGCGTCTCGACCTGCGCATCGCACCATTTGGCAAAGGGGGTCGCCGCCATGCATCCATTAAGCGCGGCGAGTTCGATCGGCGAAAACTTCTTCTGCAATGCCTCGACACCGCGCGCTTCGGCAAAATTGGCGTAGGCTATACCATAGGAGTTCATGTTGACGATCGACGGTAGGGAGCGTGATTGCTCGTCCACCCCATCGATCTGTTTGTTCAACAACCGGAAATTGGTCCGCACCGCATCTGGCGGGACGGAGAAGCAATTGTGCGGCAGGTCGATGGTCGACAGCGGCGGGTGCTCGCCAACATGCAGGCGGTGATGAGCGGCTTCGATCTGGATTGCAATACGAGCCTCGACTTGCGCGGCATCACTGCGGGAAGACAGAAGGGGAAGTAGGTCACGACCTATCGACCAACAAAAGGGCGCGGCGGCGATGACGACGGCAAGGAGCAGCAATTTAATCAGGCGTCGCATAGCAGCCCGGCAGTTTGTCGCTCAAGGCCGGGCCTGCCCCGTGCCGCGCACCAGCCACTTGTACGTCGTGAGCCCCTCGAGCGCGACCGGGCCGCGCGCATGGAGGCGGCCGGTTGCGATGCCGATTTCGGCGCCGAGGCCGAATTCGCCGCCATCGGCGAATTGCGTCGAGGCGTTGTGCATGACGATCGCGCTGTCCACTTCAGCGAGGAAGCGCTCGGCCGTCTCGCTGTTCTCGGTGACGATCGCGTCGGTATGGCGGCTCGAATGCGCGTCGATATGCGCGAGCGCGCCATCGAGGCCGTCGACGAGCGCAATCGAGACGATCGCATCGAGATATTCGGTGTCCCAGTCGCCCGCCGCTGCGGTCTCGACATGCGCGCTCAGCGCCGCGACACCCTTGTCGCCGCGCACTTCGCAGCCCGCCGCGATCAGCGCGTCGACGATCGCGAGCGGGGCGGGGTAGGCGCGATCGATCAGGATCGTTTCGGTCGCGCCGCAGACGCCGGTGCGACGCATCTTTGCGTTGACCGCAAGTTCGACCGCCTTCGCCGGATCGGCGGCCGCGTCGATATAGAGATGGTTGATCCCGTCGAGGTGCGCGAGCACGGGCACGCGCGCCTCGTCCTGCACCCGCGCGACAAGACCCTTGCCGCCGCGCGGAATGATGATGTCGATCAGTCCCTGCGCGCGGAGCAGTGCGCCGACCGCCGCGCGGTCCTGCACGGGCACGAGTTGCACCGCGTCGGCGGGCAGGCCGCTTGCCTCCAGACCCGCCGCCATCGCGGCATGGATTGCGCGGTTGCTGTGCACCGCCTCGCTGCCGCCGCGCAGGATCACGGCGTTGCCCGACATCAGGCCGAGCGCCGCGGCATCGGCGGTCACATTGGGGCGGCTTTCATAGATGATGCCGACGACGCCGAGCGGGACGCGCACGCGGCTGAGTTCCATGCCGTTGGGCCGGGTGGCGCGGTCAATCTCGCGCCCGACCGGGTCGGCAAGACCCGCGACATCCTCGACCGCGTCGGCGATTGCCGCGAGGCGCCCCTCGTCGAGCCGCAGCCGGTCGAGCATCGCCGACGACAGGCCGGCGGTCTTGCCCGCGTCCATATCCCGCGCATTGGCCGCGAGAATCGCCGGTGCCTGAGCGCGCAATTCGGCTGCGGCGGCGCGCAGTGCGGCCGCTTTTGCGCCGGTCGGTGCGACGGCCAGGATCTTTGCGACGACGCGCGCGCGCGCGCCCATTTCGGCGATCAGCGCATCGGCATCGATAAGGCGCGGCGTGGCAAGGGCTTCGGCGGTCATGACGCCGCCCCTACCATGTTTTGCTTGGACCCCGAAAGCCCCGTTGCACGCCGCCGCGCGCGCCACTAGTCAGGGCGCATGAGCGGGGATATCGAGAGCATCGGGGGGGCGATCACGGCCGGGCTGGCGGGCGCGGCGGTCGAGCCGAAACATGGCGGCCCGGCGGGGCATGAGGGTCTCCGGTGCCTCAACTGCGGGACCAGTCTCGTCGGCTCGCACTGTCATCGCTGCGGGCAGAGGGCCGATGTCCATCGCAGCTTCGGGGCGATCGGGCACGACCTTGTCCATGCGATCTTCCATTTCGAGGGCAAGCTCTGGAACACGCTGCCGCTGCTGACATGGCGCCCGGGCGACCTGACGCGCCGCTATATCCACGGTGAACGCGCGCGTTTCATCTCGCCGCTGGCGCTGTTCCTCTTTGCGGTGTTCCTGACCTATGCGGTGCTGGCGATGGTCGGCAGCGGCGGGGTCAGCGAAGGGCTCAGCAAGGCGGCCGCGGAACAGACCCGCACCACCGCGATCAAGGACAGTATGCAGGAGGAAGTCGACCGGATCGACGCCGAGCTTGCAAAAGCCGACCTGCCGCGGGCGGATCGCCGGAAGCTGGAGCAGGAACGCGAAATCCTTCAGAAAAGTGCCGATTATCTGGGCATCTCGCGGAGCCGCAGCGAAGCCGAACGGGACGCCGAGAGCGCCGCGGGGCCGCCGGTGCTGAACGATCCGAAGCAGCAGGTCGCGAGTGGCGCCGACTTCATCACGCGCAACAAGGTCAACACCGGTGTGCCCTTCATCGATCACGGTCTGGAGAAGGCTTTCGCCAACCCCGCCCTGATCCTCTACAAGCTTCAGGCGAACGCCTATAAATTCGCTTGGGCGCTGATCCCGCTGTCGCTGCCTTTCATGTGGCTGCTTTATCCCTTCAGCCGCCGCTTCCACACCTATGACCATTTCGTCTTTGTCACTTACTCGATCAGCTTCATGCTGCTCCTGTTCGTCGCGGTGCGGCTCCTGAACCTCACGATCTTCGGCGATGTCGCGACCTTCGTCGCGATGTTCTATGTCCCGTTCCATATGTACCGGCAGCTTCGCGGCGCCTATCGTTCGTCGCGGTTGGGGGCGCTGACGCGCGCGACCCTTCTGCTCTTTTTCAGCCTGTTTTCGGTGATCATGTTCATGCTGCTGCTGCTCGCGCTCGGGTTCAGCGGCTAGTCGGCAGTCCGGGCGCCAAGCTGTAACAAAAGCCGGGCAAAGACCCGGCGAATCCGGGAGACTATGTCATGCACCAGCTTTGGGGCGAAATGGATCGCCGCCTGCTCATCAAACTCGGCACCGCGGGGCTCGCTGCGCTTGCGCTGCCCGGCGCCGCGCGTGCCGCGATGGCGCAGGGCTTCACGCATAATGTCGCGAGCGGCGAACCCGGTCCGACGAGCGTTCTGCTCTGGACGCGCTATGCCGCGCCGTCGAGCGCGCGACTGACCGCCGAAGTCGCCGAGACGGCCGATTTTGCGCGCGTCGTCGGGGGCGGCAGCGCCGACGCCGAGGGTGGGAACGATCATACGGTCAAACTTCGCGTCCACGGGCTCGAGCCGGGACGCTGGTATTTCTATCGCTTCGTCGCCCCCGACGGCACCACGTCGCCGGTCGGCCGCACGCGCACCTTGCCGCAGGGGCCGACAAGCGCTTTCAATATAGCGCTCTTTTCCTGCTCGAACCTGCCCTTCGGCTGGTTCAACGCTTATGCCCACGCGGCGGCGCGCGGCGACATCGATCTTGTCGCGCATGTCGGCGACTATCTTTATGAGTATCGCGTCGGCGAATATCCCTCGATCGAGGAAGCGCTTCCCGGCCGATCGATCCAGCCGACGCACGAAATCGTGGCGCTCGCCGACTATCGCCTGCGCTACGCCGCCTATCGCAGCGACCCCGACCTCCAGCGGCTGCACCAGCTATTCCCGATGATCGCACAGTGGGACGACCATGAATTAACGAACGATGCGTGGCGGGACGGCGCCGAGAACCACAATGAAGGCGAGGGGCCGTGGCCCGAACGCAGGCGCGCGGCCGAGCGCGCCTATCGCGAATGGATGCCTGTCGACGACAGCCGCTGGCGCCAGTACGAAATCGGCGACCTTGCGACCATCTTCCTCCCCGAAACGCGCATCACCGGCCGCGACCGCCAGTTCGAGGTCGACGAGATCATTGCGGGCGGGGGCGATGCTGCGGCGAAACTGCGGCAGTTCGCCGAAACGACCTATCGCGATCCCCCGCGTCAGATGCTCGGGGTCGAGCAGGAGAAATGGCTGACCGGCGCCATCGCCAAATCCGCCAAATCCGGTACCCGCTGGCAGATTTGCGCGCAGCAGGTGCTGATGGGCAGCCTCTTCACACCGCCCGACGTCGTGAACTGGTTCGGGCCCGATATGTCCCCCACGGTGCGCCGCCGCGTCGAGACGGGGCAACTTGTCGCAAAGGCCGGCCTGCCGCTCAACTTCGACAGCTGGGATGGCTATCCCGCCGCGCGCTCGCGCCTGCTCGCGGCGGCGCAAGCGGCCGATGCCGACTTCGTCAGTCTTGCGGGCGATACGCACAACGCATGGGCCTTTGACCTGGCCGAAGGCGGGCGTCCCGCCGGGATCGAGATCGGTGGTCACAGCGTCACTTCGCCGGGCTATGAACATTATACGCCGGGCATTTCGGACGCGCAGCGCGTCGGCGGCCTGCTGGGGTCGTCGCCCGAACTCAAATGGGCGAATACCGAGGATCGCGGTTATGTCACCGTCCAGCTGACGCGCGACGCGGTGACCGCGAACTGGCACAGCGTCGAGACGATCCGCAGCCATACGCCCGCGCTCAAATCGACGCACAGCATGACGGCGCGGCGCGGGCGGCGGATGTTCGAGGCGGCTTAGCTGTAGGGCGGCGATTCCTCGAACTCGTCGAACCAGGGATAGTCGTTCGCCACGCTCGCGGTGAAGTTGGGCGGGCGTTTTTCGAGGAAGCTCGTCACGCCCTCGGCCGCGTCGGGGCTGCGTCCGCGCGAGAAGATTGCGCGGCTGTCCCAGCGATGGGCCTGGATCGGGTGCGGCGCGCCCATCATCCGCCAGAGCATATGGCGGGTCAGCGCGACCGAGACGGGCGCGCTGTCGGCGGTCATCTCGCGCGCCTTCGCTATTGCCGCATCAATCAGCGCGCCGGGCGCATGGACCGACTGGACGAGGCCTTTGTCCCGCGCCTCCTCTGCCGAGATGAGGCGGCCCGAATAACAGAGGTCGACGGCGTTCGCGATGCCGACGAGGCGCGGCAGGAACCAGCTCGACGCGGCTTCGGGAACGATGCCGCGCCGCGCGAAGACGAAGCCGTAACGCGCGGTCTCGCTCGCAAGGCGCGCGTCCATCGGCAGCGTCATCGTCGCGCCGATGCCGACCGCCGCGCCGTTGATTGCGCCCAGCACCGGCTTTTTCGCCTCGAAAATGCGGAGCGACAGCCGCCCGCCCGAGTCGCGTATCAGCGGGTGCGACCAATCGATGCTGCCATCCGAGCGGATCGGGCTCGCCGAAGCGCCGTCGGGCAGTATCGCTTGTTTGTCGGTGCGCTTGTCATAATCGAAGGTCGAGGCACCCGAACCGAGGTCGGCTCCGGCGCAAAAGGCACGATCGCCCGATCCGGTGAAAATGACCGCGCGCACGGCGTCGTCGGCGTCGCAGTCGTCGAGCGCGGCGACCGCTTCGATCATCATCTCGGTAGTGAAGGCGTTCATCCGGTCGGGACGGTGGAGGGTCAGCAGCGCGATGCCCTCATGCTTGTCGAGGCGAATCTGGTCGAAACTCATTTCACTCTCCTTTGATTTTCGGACATGGTTGCAAGCGGCGTGCACCAAGGCAAGCTCTAGTTTACGTAAGCGTAAAGATCGCTGGGGATGACGGGCGGTTTCTTTGCCGCTATAGCGCGCCCGACCGCCCCGGCGCCGCGCCTCTTTCCTGAGTCGCCATCGCCGGGGCCATTCATTTGGTTCCGACAGAAAGTACCCGCCCATGGCCCGCCGCCGCCAGATTTACGAAGGCAAAGCCAAAATCCTCTATGAGGGGCCCGAGCCCGGCACGCTGATCCAGTATTTCAAGGACGACGCGACGGCGTTCAACGCGCAGAAGCGCGGGACGATCAATGGCAAGGGCGTGCTGAACAACCGGATTTCGGAGCATGTCTTCACATTGCTCGGCCAGATCGGTGTGCCCACGCACTTCATCCGCCGCCTCAACATGCGCGAGCAGTTGATCCGCCAGGTCGAGATCGTGCCGATCGAGGTCGTCGTGCGCAACGTTGCTGCGGGCTCGCTGTCGAAGCGCCTCGGGATCGAGGAGGGGACGCAGCTTCCCCGCACATTGATCGAATATTGCTACAAGGACGACGCGCTCGGCGATCCGCTCGTCGCCGAAGAGCATATCGCTTGCTTCAACTGGTGCAGCCAGGAAGAATTGCACGACATTCAGGATATGGCGATCCGTATCAACGACTTCATGTCGGGCATGTTCGCAGCGGTCGGCATTCGCCTGATCGACTTCAAGCTCGAATTCGGTCGCCTGTGGGACGGCGAGTATAGCCGTATCATCTTGGCCGACGAGATCAGCCCCGATGGTTGCCGCCTGTGGGACATGGTTTCGGGCGAGAAGCTCGACAAGGACCGTTTCCGCCGTGACCTTGGCGGCGAGGTCGAAGCCTATCAGGAAGTCGCGCGTCGGCTCGGCCTGCTGCCCGAAGGCGGCGAGAACGCGGTGCTCGACCTGGAAAGCCACCGCAAAAAGAAGGGCTGAGCGGCCGGGCTTTCCCGGTCGCTTCCGTTGGTCGGCGGCAGACGTCGTTCATCGAAAAGCCGCTCGACCGGGTTTCCGACGTGGCTTGACGGGGCGGAAATCGGGGCCATCACGGGGGGATGACCCTCCGCCTTGCCCGCCGCGCCACGATCGCGCTCTTGCCGCTCGTCCTCCTCGCACTCCATCAGGCGCCGCTGTCCGCAAAGGAGGCGGCCAAACCGGCGGCTGCCGCCACGATCAATCCGCAGACCCCCGCGGCGAAAGTGTGGAACTTTGCTGCAAGCGACATTCCGTTCGATTCCAACATCATCTTCGGCGTCCTGCCCAACGGGATGAAATATGCGCTGCTGAAGAATACGACGCCAAAGGACAGCGTCGTGCTGCGGATGCGCTTCGACGTCGGCAGCTTTGCCGAGGCCGACGACCAGCGCGGACTCGCCCATTTCCTCGAGCATATGGCGTTCAACGGCTCGACCCATGTGCCCGAGGGCGAGATGGTGAAGCTGCTCGAACGCAAGGGGCTGGCCTTCGGCGCCGATACCAATGCGTCGACCGGCTTCGACCAGACGGTGTACCAGCTCGACCTGCCCAATGCGTCCGACGACCTTGTCGACACCGGGCTGATGCTGATGCGCGAAACCGCGAGCGAGCTGACCATCGATCCCGGCGCAGTCGACCGCGAACGCGGCATCATCCTGTCGGAGCGGCGCGCGCGCGACACCTATCAGCTGCGCGGCCTGATCGACCAGCTCGATTTCCAGATGCAGGGGATGACGGTCGCAAGCCGCATTCCCATCGGCACCGAAGAAGTGATCAGGACTGCCCCCGCGGCGCGCATCCGCGACCTTTACGACCGCTATTACCGCCCCGAGCGCGCGACGCTGGTCATGGTCGGCGATTTCGATCCGGCGGCGATGGAGGCGAAGATCAAGGCGCGCTTCGCCGACTGGCAGGGCCGCGGCCCGGCGGGAGCGACCCCCGACATCGGAAAGCCCGATTATGCCCGCGCCGCCGCGAGCGATGATTTTGTCGATCCCGCGATCCAGGATTCGGTGACGATCACGGCGTTCCGGCCGTGGGTTCAGGAAGCCGACACCAAGGCGAAGCGCGCGCGCAAGCTCGCCGAAGACATCGGCGAGTCGATCGTCGGCCGCCGCCTCGCCAAGATCGCGCTCGAAGAGAATTCGCCGATCCTCGCCGGCTATTTCAGCGATGCCGAGGGTTGGAAGGTTTTCGATCAGGTCACGATCGGCGCGGTCGCGAAGGAAGGCGCGTGGAAGGATGCGCTGTCGCTGGTCGAACAGGAATGGCGCCGCGCTGCCGCGTTCGGCTTCACCGACGCCGAGGTCGCCGAACAGGTCGCGAACCGCCGCACCGCGCTCAAGAATGCGGTCGCGGGGGTGACGACGCGGCGCAGCGACACGATGGCCGATGTCCTCGTCGATGCCGCCGACGGCGATTTCGTCGTCGTGCGGCCCGAAACCTCGCAGGCGATGTTCGAGGCGGTGGCGCCGTCGCTCACCGCCGATGCCATCACCGCCGCCTTCCGCAAACGGATGGAAGGGTTCAGCCCGCCCCTCGCGCGCGTGACCTCGAAAAAGCCGCTCGACGGCGGCACCGGCGCGATCCTTGCGGCACTCAAGGCGTCGGAGCAAGTTGCCGTCGCCGCTCCCGCGCAGACCGAGAGCGCGGCCTTCGCCTATGACGATTTCGGGACGCCCGGAAAGGTCGTCAGCGACAGCCGCATCGACGACCTCGGCATCCGCCGCATTCGCTTCGCCAATAATGTGATGCTCAACATCAAGAAAACCGATTTTCAGAAGGAGACGGTCTATCTGTCGCTGCGCGTCGACGGCGGCAACCTGCTCGCGACGCGCGACGACCCGACCAAGGTCGCGCTCGCTGGTTCGATGGTGCTCGGCGGGCTGGAGGCGCACAGCGTCGACGACCTGCGCTCGATCCTCGCGGGACGGACGGTCAATCCCAGCTTCGGCAGCGGCACCGACTATTTTGGCGGCACCGCGACCAGTTCGCCGGGGGATTTTGCGCTCCAGGCAAAACTGATGGCGGCGTTCCTGACCCATCCGGGCTATCGCCCCGACGGGTTGGCACTGATCCGCCGCGTCCTGCCACAGCAATATGCCGCGAACGATGCGACCCCGGCGGCGGTGCTCGGCCGCGATGCGGGCGGCATATTGGCCAATGACGATCCGCGCTCGCAAACCCCGCCGCTCGAAAAACTCATGTCGCTCGACTGGGCGCAGCTGAAACCGGTGGTCGCCGACAGCTTTGCCAATGGCGCGATCGAGATCGGCGTCGTCGGCGACATCGATGAACAGGCGGCGATCGATGCGATCGCGGCGACCTTCGGCGCGCTGCCCGCTCGCCGCGCCGCGTTCGATCCGCGCGCCGATGCGCGGGTTCGTCAATATGCGACCGACCGCAGCGAGCGGACCTTGATCCACAAGGGGCCCGCCGAGCAGGCCGAGCTTCGCGTCTATTGGCCCGCCCGCGACGACAGCGACCTCGTCGAGGCGATGCGGCTCAACCTGCTCGCGCGCGTGATGCAGTTGATGCTGACCGAGGAATTGCGCGAGAAGCTGGGTGAAAGCTACAGCCCCGGCGCGGCGGCGAGCCTGTCGGACGAATATCCGGGCTATGGCCATCTGTTCGCCGCGAGCAACGTGGATTTCAAGGATCTGGCGACGACGCGCGCGGCCATTTTCGCTATCGCAAAAGAACTGCGCGACAAGCCCGTCGATGCCGACCTGCTCGACCGCGCGCGCAAACCGCTGCTAGAGGCGATGACCAAGGCGCGGCGCGATAACAGCTATTGGCTGCCCTATGTGTCCGAGGCGACAAGCCAGGAGGCGCGGCTCGACCGTAGCCGCAAGAGCATCGCGATCGTCGAGGCGGCGACCCCCGCCGACCTCGAAACGCTCGCGCAGCGCTACCTGACGGACGACAAGGCGCTGGTAATCAAGGCGATCAGCGACAAGGCAGGGAAATAGGGGCCGGGAAATAAGGGCCGGGAAATAGGGTCGGGCGGCGGACAGGCACGGACGATTGCCTCTGGACCCTCCGGCGCTCGTCCGCCTATAGGCGTCGCCGATGGTTTCGCGCCCGAAAGGGCAGGGGAAGGACAAGATTATGAGCGTGACGACGGTTCCACTGCGCCCGGTGAGCAAGGGCGGGCTGTGGCTGATGTGGATCGGCCTGATCGCGCTGCTCGTCGCGGGTGCGGCGTTCGCGTTCACCGGCACGCCGAAGATCGGTTTCGAAACGGTGAAAGCCGGAACCGGCCCCAGTCCGACCACCGCCGACGTCGTCCTCATCAAATATGAGGGCAAGCTCGATAATGGCACCGTGTTCGACGCCAATGAACAGGCGCCGATGCAGGTGTCGCAGGTCGTTCCCGGCTTTTCGCAAGCGCTGACCCGGATGCAGAAGGGCGGCAAGTACAAGATCACGATTCCGCCGGCGCTGGGTTATGGCGACCGCGCGGTTGGGCCGATCCCGGCGGGTAGCACGCTGCATTTCGACATCGAGCTGATCGACTTCCGCACCGAAGCCGAAGTCCGTGCGATGCAGCAGATGATGCAGCAGCAACAGATGATGCAGGGTGCCCCTGGCGGCGCTCCGGGCGCACCCGGCGCCCCGGTTCCCGCGCCGCAGCCGTAAGCGGCTCGCTCGGTCAAGAAACAAAGCGGCGGCGGGGTTAGGTGCCCGCCGCCGCTTTCGTTTGCCCGGCGCCCGCGTTGCGCTCGGCTTCGCGTTCCAGTGCGACCTTGATCATCGCGACGATCGGGTCGGCGAGGAACAGCCCCATGATGCCGAGCAAGGCGCCGAAAAGAATCTGCGCGCCGAGGACGAGCGCAGGGGCCAGGTCGACCGTTTGCTTCGCGACCATCGGGACGATCAGATAGCCGTCGACCGTCTGCACGATGAAATAGATGGCGATCGCCCACAGACCGGTGTCGGTACCCGCAGAAAAGCCGACGAGGACGAGCAGCACCCCCGAAACGATCGCGCCGATGTTGGGGATGAAGGCGAGCAGGCCGGTCAGCAGCCCCATCAGCGCGGCCATCGGGATGCCGACCGCCATGCAGGCGAGCCAGGTTCCGACCCCTTCCACCGCCATGCCAAGCAATCGTCCCGCCATCAGCCGGCGCAAGGTGAAGCCCATGCGCGCGGTGGTGATGTAGAAATTCTCCCGGGCTTTGATCGGCAGCATCCACGCGACACCGCGTTCGTATAGCCGCGGCTCGATCGCGATGAAGACGCCGAGGACGAGCACCATGACGAGGCTGGTCAGCCCGCCCAGCACCGTGCCGACCGCGGCGGTGACGCGGCCGAAGGTGCCCGCCATATTGTCGGTGATCGTCTTGGTATCGAGCTGGAACTCGCCCATGCCATGCTCGCTGGCCCACGCGGCGATGCGCTCGACCTGACCCATGACCACCGTCTGCAGTGCCGCGGCCTGGTCGGCGATCTGCGAACCCGCGAACATCACCGTCCAGATCAGGAAAGCGACAAGCGACAGGCAGACGATCAGCAGCCGCCAGCCGCGCGCGATCGGCAATATCCGGCCAAGCAGGCGCGTGCCGCCGTCGAGCATCGACGCCATCACGATCCCGGCAAAGATCAGCAGGATCGGCTGGATCAGGACGATGCAGACGCCGATCAGCAGCGCGACGCCGAGCCAGACCCCCGCCTTCAACAGTTCGGTGCGGACAAGCTGGCTGCGGATTTCGGTCGGGCCGGGGGCGGCGTCCTGCGCCTTGGCTTGCGCGACGGCTTCCTCGCTGGTCGCAGCCATGGTCTTGCTCCCTCGAACCTAATCTACGTTTTTATCATGCTCGGGGCGCAGATTGGTTCCCGCGCGGCCGGGGCGCAGCGCCTCGAACCAGCTGACCGGATTGTACCATTCCGCGGTGCCGTCGGTCGAAAAGCTGATGATCTCGGCGCGGCCTGCGATCGCGTCGAAGGGAACCGGTCCGCCGAGGCCCTTCTGCTGCACCGACACGCGGCTGTCGGCGCTGCCGTCGCGGTTGTCGCCCATCAGGAACAGATGGTCGGCGGGTATCTTGATCGGGCCATAGTCGTCGGTCTGGTATCCGGGGCCCATGTCGATCGTGTCGAAGGTCGCGCCCCCGGGCAGCGTCTCGCGTACGATCGGCAGTTCGAGCCGTTCCTTGTCCGCCGCGTCCTTGACGATGAAGCGGCCGAGGCTGCTGTCGGGGCCGGGCAGGTTGGCGTCGACCGGGATCGACAGCATCGGCTGCACCTCGCGCTTCACCGGCTTGCCGTTGATGAACAGCGCGCCGCCCTTCAGCTCGATGGTGTCGCCGGGCAGGCCGATCACGCGCTTGATATAATCGACGCGCGTCACCGGATGTTCGAGCACGACGATATCGCCGCGCGCGGGCAGCTTGCCGAACCAGCGGCCGGCCGTTTTCGGCGCGAGGTGAAAGCTGACCGAGGCATAGGACCAGCCATAGGGGTATTTGCTTACCACCAGCCGGTCGCCGTTGCGCAGCCCCGGCATCATGGAATCGGAGGGGATATAGAAGGGCTTGGCCACGCAGCTATGGATGCCGAGCACCAGCAGTACGATCACCACCACGTCGCGGATCAGCTTGCCCCAGCCGCCTTCATCCTTGTCCGCTTTCGCCATGCTCAGTCCTTGATCGCCTCGATGATGACGAATGCCTGCGCCCACGGATGGTCGTCGGTCAGCGTCAGGTGGATATGCGCGCTGTGTCCCGCCGGGATCATCTCGGCGAGCCGCGCCGCCGCGCCGCCGGTCAGCGCCAGCGTCGGGGCACCCGACGGCGCGTTGACGACGCCGATGTCCTTCATGAACACGCCGCGCTTGAAACCGGTTCCGACGGCTTTCGAAAAGGCTTCCTTCGCGGCGAACCGCTTGGCGTAGGTTCCGGCACGGGTGAACGGCCGCCGCGCCGCCTTGGCGCGTTCGACGTCGGTGAAGACGCGCTGCTCGAAACGCTCGCCGAAGCGGTCGAGCGAATTCTGGATGCGCTCGATATTGCAGAGGTCGGAACCGAGACCGATGATCAAAGGATATCCTCCCTGTCGCGCAGCGATGGGGAGGGGGACCGCGCCCGCAGGGCGTGGTGGAGGGGCCGCGACGTGGCGCCATGAGCCCCTCCGTCAGCGCTCCGCGCTGCCACCTCCCCATGGCTCCGCCACAGGGAGGATATTGTGATTGGCAAGGTCATCCCCGCGCCTCGTCCATCAGGCCGCGCATCCGCTGGATCGCATGCTCGAGGCCGGTAAAGATCGCCTCGCCGATCAGATAATGGCCGATGTTGAGCTCGGCGAGTTGGGGAATTGCGGCGATCGGCACCACATTGTCATAGGTCAGGCCATGCCCTGCGTGCGGCTCGATCCCGTTCTTCCACGCGAGCGCCGCGGCGTCGGCGATGCGGCGGAGTTCGGTGGCGCGTTCCTCGCCCTCGACATGTGCGTAGCGGCCGGTGTGGAATTCGACGACGGGGGCCTTCAGGCGCATAGCGGCCTCGATCTGGCGCGGGTCGGGTTCGATGAACAGGCTGACGCGAATGCCGGCGTCGTTCAGCCGGGACACGATCGGCGCGAGATGGTTGTGCTGGCCTGCAGCGTCGAGCCCGCCCTCGGTCGTCCGCTCCTCCCGCTTTTCGGGGACGATGCAGGCGGCGTGCGGCCTATGGCGCAGCGCGATTGCGAGCATCTCGTCGGTCGCCGCCATCTCGAGATTCAGGGGCAGGGTGGTCGCGGCCTGGATGCGCGCGAGATCGTCGTCGCGGATGTGGCGCCGGTCCTCGCGCAGGTGCGCGGTGATGCCGTCGCCGCCGAACGCCGCGACGATCTCCGCCGCGCGCACCGGATCGGGATGATCGCCGCCGCGCGCATTGCGGATCGTCGCCACATGGTCGATGTTGACACCGAGCCGCAGCTTTGAGGGCATGGCGCTCAAGCTGCCGCGCTCCGGCTCCCCGGCTTCACCGCCTGCGTGCCCGCCAGTTCGGGCGGCAGTTCGTTGGGGGCATAGGTGGGGAAATTGATCGCGACCAGCGGAAAGAAAGGGACGCCGAGGTCGACGCTGCCCGCCGAGCGATCGACGAGCGCCGCTTCGGCGACGACCTCGCCGCCCGCCGCGCGGACCGCCTCCATCGCCTCGCGCGACGACAGGCCGGTGGTGACGACATCCTCGACCATCAGCACTTTCGCGCCCTTGTCGATCGCGAAGCCGCGGCGCAGCTCGAAGGTGCCGGTCGGACGCTCGACGAAAATCGCCGGCTTTCCAAGCGCGCGGCCCATTTCATGTCCGATGATCACTCCGCCCATCGCGGGCGAGACGACGACGTCGATCGCCTGCCGCAGGTCGCGCGGCAGCTTGGCGGCGAGCGCGGTCGCAAGCCGGCCGGCGCGCGCCGTGTCCATCAGCACGCGCGCGCACTGAAGATAATATTCGCTGTGGCGGCCAGAAGAGAGCAGGAAATGTCCCTGCAGCAGCGCGTCGGCAGCGCGGAACTCGGCCAGGATTTCATCATCGGTCATGGGAGAATGGGTCTTTTGTTCCTGTCATCGCCCCGATCGGGGCGACTGGGTTTCGGCAGCGAAAATTTGTCTGCCGTAAAATAGTGTTAGAGATGCTTGAGGCAAGCGGCAAGCGGGGTTATAGCGCCCGCGAGATTCAGCCTTGGGGACGGCTGCCGCGACGCGTGTCCGGCGACCCGGACAAGGGGTTGGGGCATCGAAAAGAACAACAGGCAACGGGCGGCACAATTCTTATGAAGAGCTTGAAAACCCTTGTAATCAAAGGCGCAATCGCAGCGGCTTTGTCGCTCGGCGCGGTGGGCGCCGCGCATGCGACGGCTCCTGCGGCGGTACCTGTCGCCGCGCCTGCGGCGACTCCGGCATCGGCGGCGCCCGATACGGCCGCGCCGACCGCCGCCCCGGCTGCGACCGACGCCGCGAAAGCGGCCGTGCCGGCGGGCGATGCGACCTATGTTCCGATGAAACCGACCCCCGGGATCGGCCAGCCGGTCGACGGGGGCGTCAATTTCCAGCCGCAGGTCACCCCGATTGGTGAGCAGGCCTACTGGTTCAACCATGTGATCCTGCTGCCCGTGATCACGGTGATCTCGCTCTTCGTTCTCGGCTTGTTGCTCTGGGTTGTCGCGCGCTACCGCGCCAAGGCGAACCCGGTGCCGTCGAAAACCACCCACAATACGTTCATCGAAGTGATCTGGACCGCGATCCCGGTGCTGATCCTCGCGGTGATCGCCGTCCCGTCGATCCGCCTGCTCGCGGCCCAGTACGAACCGCCGAAGAAGGACGCGCTGACGATCAAGGTCACCGGTTATCAATGGTATTGGGGCTATGCCTATCCCGACCAGGGCATCGGCGAATATGTCTCGAAGATCCTGCCCGAAGACAAGGCGAAGGCTGCAGGCGAGCCCTATCACCTCGCCGTCGACAACCGCATGGTCGTTCCCGTCGGTCGTCAGGTTAAGCTGATCATCACCGGCGCCGACGTGATCCACAGCTTCGCGGTGCCGGCTTTCTGGACCAAGATGGACGCGGTCCCCGGCCGCGCCAACGAAACGACCTTCACCCCGACCAAGGTCGGTGTCTATTACGGCCAGTGCTCGGAGCTTTGCGGCGTCGACCACGGCTACATGCCGATCGCGGTCGAAGTGCTGCCGGTCGACAAGTGGGAAGCCTGGGTCCGCTCGAAGGGCGGCAACCCCAATCCGGCGCCCGCGGCTCCGGCCGCTGCGGCGCCCGCCGCACCCGCAACGTCGGCAGCAGCTCCCGCTGCAACCGCACCCGAAGCAGCGCCGGCTGCGGCTCCCGCCGCTGCTCCGGCCGCAAAGAAATAAGTTAAGGGGTCCGACAGATGACCGATATCGCAGCGACTGCACCCGCGCACGGCGCCGAACACGCTCATGCCCACGCGCACGATCACGACCATGACACGCCGGGCTTTTTCGTCCGCTGGTTCATGTCGACGAACCATAAGGACATCGGCACCCTCTACCTGATCTTCGCGATCGTTGCGGGGATCGTCGGCGGTGTGATTTCGGGCATGATGCGCCTTGAACTGGCCGAACCCGGCATCCAGTATCTGCCCGGCTGGGCGTCGATGCTGGGCAGCGGCGCCGACGAGGTCGCGGGCAAGCATCTGTGGAACGTGCTGATCACCGCGCACGGCCTGATCATGGTCTTCTTCATGGTCATGCCCGCGATGATCGGCGGCTTCGGCAACTGGTTCGTGCCGCTGATGATCGGCGCGCCCGACATGGCGTTCCCGCGCATGAACAATGTCAGCTTCTGGCTCACCGCGGTCGCGTTCGTGATGCTGGTGGGGTCGAGCTTCGTACCCGGCGGCAGCGGCCACGGCGCCGGCACCGGCTGGACGGTCTATGCGCCGCTCTCGACCAGCGGGTCGGCAGGGCCGGCGGTCGATATGGCGATTTTCTCGCTGCACCTCGCCGGCGCGGCGTCGATCTTGGGGGCGATCAACTTCATCACCACCATCTTCAACATGCGCGCGCCCGGCATGACGCTGCACAAGATGCCGCTGTTCGTGTGGTCGGTGCTGGTCACCGCCTTCCTGCTGCTGCTCGCGCTGCCGGTTCTGGCGGCGGCGATCACCATGCTGCTGACCGACCGCAACTTCGGCACGACCTTCTATGATGCGACGGGCGGCGGCGATCCGGTGCTCTACCAGCATCTCTTCTGGTTCTTCGGCCATCCCGAAGTGTACATCATGATCCTGCCGGGATTCGGCATCGTCAGCCAGATCATCTCGACCTTCAGCAAGAAGCCCGTCTTCGGCTATCTCGGCATGGCCTACGCGATGGTCGCGATCGGCGTCGTCGGCTTCATCGTGTGGGCGCACCACATGTTCACCGTGGGCATGAGCGTGAACCTCAAGATGTATTTCACCGCGGCGACGATGGTCATCGCGGTCCCGACCGGCATCAAGATCTTCAGCTGGATCGCCACCATGTGGGGCGGCTCGCTGAGCTTCAAGACCCCGATGGTCTGGGCCCTGGGCTTCATCTTCATGTTCACCGTGGGCGGCGTGACCGGCGTCGTGCTCGCCAACGGCGGCGTCGACACCAACCTGCACGACACCTACTATGTCGTCGCGCACTTCCACTATGTGCTGTCGCTGGGCGCGGTCTTCTCGCTCTTCGCGGGCTTCTACTACTGGTTCCCGAAAATGTCGGGCCGGATGTACAACGAGTTCCTCGGCCAGCTGCACTTCTGGGTGTTCTTCATCGGCGTCAACGTCATGTTCTTCCCCCAGCACTTCCTGGGCCAGCAGGGCATGCCGCGCCGCTACCCCGACTATGCGGAAGCCTATGCCTATTGGCACCACATCTCGTCGCTCGGCTATGTGATCATGGCGGTGGGCATGCTCTTCTTCTTCGTGAACATCCTCTGGTCGCTGTTCGCGGGCAAGCAGGCGGCCGACAATCCGTGGGGCGAAGGCGCGACGACGCTCGAATGGACGCTGTCGAGCCCGCCGCCGTTCCACCAGTTCAACGAACTGCCCCGGATCGCGTGACGTTTATCGCCTGACCAGCTTCGCCCTCTGCTGACATTCGGCAGGGGGCGTCGCCCGACAGGCCGGAGTATGCATGGCGCAGAGCCTGACCCACGGCGCAACGGCGCTACCCGCCGACTGGCGCGACCTGTTCGCGCTGACCAAACCGCGCGTGATGTCGCTTGTCGTCTTCACCGCGCTGTGCGGCTTGCTCGCGGCGCCGGGCAGCGTGCACCCGGTGCTCGCCTTCTCGTCGATCCTCGCGATCGCGCTGGGGGCAGGGGCGTCGGGCGCACTCAACCAATGGTATGAGGCGGGTCTCGACGCCAAGATGAAGCGCACCGCCGGACGGCCGCTTCCCGCAGGGCGGCTCGATCCGCAGACGGCATTGCAGTTCGGGGTCGGGCTGGCGGCTTTCTCGGTCTTCCTGATGCTCTTCGCCGCCAACTGGCAGGCGGCTGTGCTGCTGACCGTCTCGATCCTCTTCTACGTCTTTGTCTATACGATGTGGCTGAAGCCGCGGACGCCGCAGAATATTGTTATCGGCGGCGCGGCGGGCGCCTTTCCGCCGCTGATCGGCTGGGTCGCCGCAACGGGCAGCGTCGCGCCGCTGCCGGTGCTGCTGTTCCTGCTCATCTTCCTCTGGACCCCGCCGCATTTCTGGGCGCTCGCGCTGTTCGTGCGCTCGGATTATGCCGCCGCGGGCATTCCGATGATGCCGGTGGTTGCAGGTGAAACGTCGACGCGGCGCCAGATCCTGTTCTACGCGGTGATCATGGCGATCGGCGCGATCGCGCCCTGGCCGCTCGGTTACACCGGAGCGCTTTACGGTTGGACCGCCGTGATCCTGTCGGCGGTCTTCGTCGCGCTCTCGGTGCAAGTCGGGACCCGCACGACTGGCGAGGGCGATTTGATGCAGCCCGAAAAGCGCCTCTTTGCTTTCTCGATCGCCTATCTCTTCATCCTGTTCGGCGCGGTCGTCGCCGACCATTGGTTCCCGCTATGACCCCCGACGTACCCGGCGAAACGCCCCCCGAACCACAGCCCTTCGACGAGGCCGAATATCGCCGCCGCCAGCGCAGCCGCGCGAACCTGATGGGCTGGCTGCTCGGCGGGCTCGCCTTCCTCTTCTTCTTCATCACCATCGCGCGCATGGTGGTGCCCAAGTGAGGAAGACGGCGTTCCTCTGCGTCGCGCTGGTAATCGCGATGACCGGCCTCGGTTTCGCCGCGGTGCCGCTCTACAATCTCTTCTGCCGGGTGACCGGCTTCGGCGGCACGACGCAGCGTTACGATCCGGTCGCCGCGGCTGCCGAGCCGAAAATCCTCAGCGATACCATCTCGGTGCGCTTCGACGCGAATGTCTCGCCGAAGCTGCCGTGGAAATTCTATCCCGAGCATCCGACCGACACGGTCAGCATCGGCGCGCGCGACATGGCGATCTTCATCGCCGAGAACCAGTCGCCGCACGAGGTGGTCGGAACAGCCAGCTTCAACGTCACCCCCGACGCGGCGGGCAAATATTTCACCAAGATCCAGTGCTTCTGCTTCACCCAGCAGACCCTGAAAGCGGGTGAACAGATCCGTATGCCGGTGCTGTTCTTTGTCGATCCCAAGATCAAGGACGATCCCGACGCGCGCGACATTCAGGAAATCACGCTCAGCTATACCTTTCACCCTGTAGACGGGGGCAAAAAGGCGAGCTAAGGCCGCGTTCAAAGAGTCTTACCAAGGACCGGCGGGCGGTTGGGGAATCGCCACGCTGGGGCAAAAAACGGGAACTGTGACATGGCCGGTGCCAAACATCATGACTATCACCTCGTAAATCCCAGCGTCTGGCCGCTCATCGGGTCGGTCGCCGCGCTGGTGATGTTCTTCGGCCTCGTGATGTTCATGCATGCCGACTATTTCGGCGGCGCGGGCAAATGGGTTCTCGGCCTCGGTATCATGGGCGTGATCGCCACCTTCTTCAGCTGGTGGTCGGACGTCATCAACGAAGCGCACGCCGGCGACCATACGCCCGTGGTTCAGCTCCACCTGCGCTATGGCATGATCCTGTTCATCGCGTCGGAAGTGATGTTCTTCGTCGGCTGGTTCTGGGCCTGGTTCGATTTCTCGCTCTTCCCGGTGCCGGTCGAGATCGTCGACGGGGCGGTCAGCAACCTGTTCGGGCAGGATGGCGCCGTGGCAGCCACGATCTGGCCGCCGAAGGGCATCCATGTCATCGACGCCTTCTCGCTGCCGCTGCTCAACACGCTGATCCTGCTCTGCTCGGGCACGACGATTACCTGGGCGCACCACGCACTGATCCACGGCGACCGCGAAGGCCTGAAGAAGGGCCTGTGGGCGACGATCATCCTCGGCCTGACCTTCAGCTGCATCCAGGCCTATGAATATGCCGAGGCGCCGTTCCCCTTCGGCACGATCAACTATACCTCGGCCTTCTTCATGGCGACCGGCTTCCACGGTTTCCACGTGCTGGTCGGGACGATCTTCCTGATCGTCTGCCTCGTCCGCGCCTACAAGGGCCACTTTACGCCGCAGCAGCATTTCGGGTTCGAAGCTGCCGCCTGGTACTGGCACTTCGTCGACGTGGTGTGGCTGTTCCTCTTCATCATTGTCTATGTCTGGGGCGGCTGGGGCGCGCCGGTCGCTGCACACTAACTTGCCGCAGAACAATCAGACACCAAAGGGGCAGCCGCCGATCGCGCGCGCTGCCCTTTTTGGCCTCTGCCCGCAGTGCGGGGCGCAGACGCTGTTCGACGGGCCGGCGAAATTCGCGCCGCATTGCCGCGTCTGTTCGCTCGACTTCCAGAGCTACAACGTCGGTGACGGCCCCGCAGCCTTCCTGACGCTGATCGTCGGCGCGTTAATCGTTGTCGCGGCGCTTGTCGTCGATTTCGCGTTCGCGCCGCCGCTCTGGCTGCACATCATCCTCTGGGTCCCGCTAACAGTCGGTGCGGTGGTCTATGGCCTTCGCGTCGGCAAAGCCGCGCTGCTCGCCAGCGAGCATCAGCGCAAGGCGGCCGAAGGAAGGCTCAGCGATGACTGAGCCTGTGCCGTCGGCCGCGCCCCGGTCGTCCGCGCGCCGCTGGCCGCTGATTCCGACGATCTTCGTCCTGTGCGCGGTCGCGGTGATGATTGCGCTCGGCGTCTGGCAACTCCAGCGCAAGGCCGAGAAGGAGACCCTGATCGCGCTCTACGAGCGCAACCGGGCGATGTCGGCGCACGTGACCTACCCTGAGCTGCCGCCGGTTCCCGATGCGATGCTGTTCCGCAAATCGAGCGTCGTGTGCCTTGAAGTGGTGCGCTGGGACCAGCGCGGCGGCACCGATCGCATGGGAAAGTCCGGCATCCGTATGGTCGCCGATTGCCGTACCGGTGCCGAGGGGCCGGGCGTGCTTGTCGATGTCGGCATCGCGGACGACTTCACTCCGCCCAAATGGACGGGTGGCACGGTGCAGGGGACGATCGTTCCGGGCCCCGAACAGCCGACGGTGGTCGAGCGGCTGATCGGCCGTGCGGTTCCGGCGCGCGCCATGCTCGTGGCCGACGCGCCGGTTGCCGGGCTCCGCGCCAGCGAGGTGCCGTCGGGTGCCGACGTACCCAACAATCATCTCGCCTATGCCGTGCAATGGTTCATTTTTGCGGCTGCGGCGCTGATAATCTACGCGCTTGCGGTGCGCCGCCGCTTGCAGCGGTGACGGTGCGCCGTTAGGGCGCATGTCCGTCATGGAATATATCAGCACTCGCGGCTCCGCGCCGACCCTCGACTTTCGCGCCGCCACGCTTGCCGGCCTCGCCAGCGACGGCGGGCTCTATGTGCCGGCGAAATGGCCCGAGATGTCGGCCGCCGATATCCGCGCGCTTGCAGGGCTCGATTATGTCGAAACCGCGGTGCGGGTGATGACGCCCTTCGTTGCGGGTGTCCTGTCGGAAGACGAGCTGCGCGAGCTCTGCAAGGCTGCCTATGGCCGCTTCAGCCACGATGCGGTGACCCCGCTCGTCCAGCTCGACCACCGCCACTGGCTGCTCGAACTCTTTCACGGTCCGACGCTCGCGTTCAAGGACGTCGCGCTGCAATTGCTTGGTCAGCTCTTCGAAAAGTTCCTCGGCGGCGGCGAGACCGACCTGACGATCGTCGGCGCGACCTCTGGCGACACCGGTTCGGCGGCGATCGAGGCGGTCGCGGGGCGCGAACATATCCGCATCTTCATGCTCCACCCCGAAGGCCGGGTCAGCGACGTCCAGCGCCGCCAGATGACCACCGTGCTGGCGCCCAACGTCTATAATATCGCGATCGACGGCAGCTTCGACGATGCGCAGGCGATGGTGAAGCGGCTGTTCGGCGATGCCGAGGCGCGCAGCGCCCTGACTATCTCGGCGGTGAACAGCATCAACTGGGCGCGGCTGATGGCGCAGGTCGTCTATTATTTCTATGCCGCCGTGCGCCTCGGCGCGCCCGAGCGACCCATCGCTTTCAGCGTTCCGACGGGCAATTTCGGCGATGTCTTTGCGGGCTATGTCGCCGCGCGCATGGGGCTTCCCGTCGCGCGGCTCGTCGTTGCGACCAACGTCAACGACATCCTCCACCGCGCGCTGTCGTCGGGCGACTATAGCGCTGGCAGCGTCACGCCGACCGCGACCCCCAGCATGGATATCCAGGTCAGCAGCAATTTCGAACGGCTGCTTTTCGATCTCGCAGGCCGCGATGGCGCGGCGATTGCCGGCATGATGGACGCGTTCGATCGGGATCGGTCGATGAGCATCCCTGCCGACATGCTCACCGAGGCCCGCAGGCTTTTTTCGAGCGCGCGGATCGACGGCGATGCGATGTCGCTGGCGCTGCGCTGGGCGCAGGAGAAGGGCGGCCAGATCATCGACCCGCACAGCGCCGTCGGCCTTGCCGCCGCACGCACGCTCGAAATCGATGCCGATATTCCGGTCGTCACGCTCGCGACTGCGCACCCTGCAAAATTCCGCGACGCGGTCGAGCGCGCGACGGGTGTCCGCCCGGCGCTCCCCGCGCGCCTCGGCAACCTGTTCGACCGCGAGGAGCGCTATGAAAAGCTTCCCGGCGATTATGACGTGGTGAAGGCCTATATCCTGTCGGAAGTGGCGCGTGGCTGAGCTTGCGCCGCTGGTCACGCTTGTCGGTGAGGCCTGGGAGGATTATGGGCTGGTCGACAGCGGCGGCGGGCGCAAGCTCGAACGCTATGGCCCTTACCGCTTCATCCGCCCCGAACCGCAAGCCATGTGGCACCCCGCGCTTCCGCAGGACGAATGGGACAAGGCCGACGGCGAGTTCATTCCCGCATCGGATGATGATGGCGGCGGGCGCTGGTATTACAACAAACCCGTTCCCGCCGAGGGCTGGCCGCTCGGCTGGCGCGAGACGCGTTTCACGGCAAGCTGCACGCCCTTCCGCCATCTCGGCTTCTTTCCGGACATGGCGCCCGTCTGGGACTGGTTGCGCGCGCAGGTGGCGGGGAAGCCGGACCCGACCTTCCTGAACATCTTCGGCTACACCGGCGTAGGCAGCCAGGCGCTCGCCGCCGCGGGTGCGTCGGTGACGCATGTCGACGCCTCGAAAAAGTCGGTCGCGCAGGCGCGCGAAAATGCCGCTCTCGCCGGTATGGCCGAAAAGCCGGTCCGCTGGATCGTCGATGATGCGGGCAAATTCACCGCCCGCGAGGTGCGGCGCGAAAGGCGCTACGATGCCATCCTGCTCGACCCGCCCAAATTCGGACGCGGGCCGGGAGGCGAGCGCTGGCAGCTGGAAGAAGGGCTCGCTCCCTTGCTCGCCGATTGCCGGCAATTGCTCGACGCCGACAGCAAGGCGCTGTTTCTCACCGTCTATGCCGTGCGCATGTCGGCGCTCGCGATCGGCGAACTGCTCGCACAGCTTTTTGCCGATCTGCCCGGCACGGTCGAATGCGGCGAGCTGGCGGTGCGCGAAGAGGCGCGGGGGCTCTTGCTCCCAACCGCGATCTTCGCGCGCTGGAGCAATTAGGCGGCTGGCGTCGCCAGCTCGATCCGGTTCCGTCCGCTTTCCTTGGCGCGATAGAGCGCCTCGTCGGCGGCTTTCAGCGCCGCGCGGGCATCGCCGAAGCCGAACACGTCGGCCACCCCGCCCGAGAAGGTGATCTTGCCGAACGGCTGGTCGGTCTTGCGGTTGATGAGCCGCCGCTCGGCCAAGCCTTCGCGCGCCTCGTCGAGCCGCGCCGCCGCCTCGCTCGGCGGCAGACCGCGGAACAGCATCACGAATTCCTCGCCGCCGTGCCGCGCAACGTGGCAATGGTCGTTCGAAATCTTCGCGAGCGTGTCGGCGATCAGCTTGATGACGCGGTCGCCGGCCTCATGGCCGTGGATGTCGTTCACCTTCTTGAACTCGTCGATGTCGCAGAAGGCGACCGACAGCGGTTCGCACGCGGCGCGCGCTTCCTCATAATGACGTTCGAGCAGCACCTCGAAGGCGCGGCGGTTGGGGAGGCCGGTCAGATAGTCGACCTCTGCGTCGCGCTTGGCGCGGGCAAGGCTTTTGCGCAGCGCCTTCGCCTCGTCCTCGCTCTTGCGCATTTCCTCTTCGGCGTGGCGCGTTCGCTCCAGCATCACCTTCGCAATGTCGGCGAGGTGCGAGACAAGCTCGCCCGTCTTTTGTACCTGTTCGAGGTCGCTGACATGCTCTTCCAGTTTCGAGCCATATTCGCTCGTCGCGCTGCGTGCGGCCTTGGTGCTGCTCTGGAAGGTCTCGAGGTTCGTTTCGAGCCGCGCGACCATCCGGTCGAGGTCGGCGCGATCGGCCAGCGTGGGGTCATTCTCCATCAGCTCGTCGAGCCATTGCTGCGTCACGCCGTCGCTCGTCATCGAGCGCGCCGCGATCTGTCGCGCGAGCCGTGGGTTGATTCCCGAAAAGGCGCTGTGCGCGATCAGCAGGTTCGCCGCCGAAATATCCAGATCATGGTCGATCAGGAATGCCCCGATGGCACCGACCAGCTGCTGCCGCGCCTCCCGCACCAGGCTGCGCGAACCGCGCGCTCCCGAGGATGCCTGTTCCTCTTCATGGGCCCCGTTCTTCGCGCGGAGCCCCAGCCAGCCCAGGAGCCGCCCGACCGGCTCGTTCGATGGAGTTGCATGTGTGGTCATGCGCAAATTAACGGGCGCCCCGAAACAAGGTTAAGGCGCCGGAGGAAAAATTTCAGGGATCGATCCGTCCCTCGTCCCGTGCGGGCATCGGGGCGAGGAATGGCAGCAACAACGCCGTCAGAACGAGCCATCCGCCCGAGAGCAATATGGCAGTCGGAAGCGACCAGATATCGGCCGCGAGACCCAGCATATAGGCGCCGAGTGCCATCGCGCCAAAGGTCACCGCTTGATAGATCGACAGGCAGCGGCCGAGGATCGCCTCGGGGGACCGGAGCTGCATCGCGACGTTGAGCGTGGTCAGCGTCGAGACCCACGCCATGCCGGCGACGAAGGTCGCCGCCATGACGACCGCGATTGACCCCGTCAGCGCCACCGGGACGGTCGCCGCCGCGAAGACGATCGCCGAACCGCTGACGATGCGGTCGCTCCCCCAGAGGCGGCGCAGATTGCCGACCCATAGCGCCGCGAAGATCGACCCGGCGCCGAACGCGGCGAGGCAAAGACCATAGACGGTCTCGGTGCCGTGCAGCCGGTCGCGAACGAGCGCGGGCATCAGCGCCTGGATACCGATCGCTGCGGCGCCGAAAGCGAAGCCGCGGACCAGGATGCGCCGAACCGGGTCCGACTGGACGCAGAAGCGGATGCCCGTCGTGATTGCAGCGAGCATCGGCGCGCGCTGCGGCTGCGACACCTCGGGATGCCAGCGCAGCAGCACGATGATCAGCGCCAGATAGCTGATCGCGTTGAGCCCGAAGCCGAGCGCGGGGCCAGTCAGCGAGATCAGCAGGCCGCCGAGCGCGGGGCCCGCGCTCCGCGCAAGGTTGAAGGCGATGCTGTTGAGCGCGATCGCCTGCGGCAGATCCTTCGGGCCGACTTGCAGCCGCACCGACGCTTGCCACGCGGGGCCGTTGAGCGCGGTTCCGCAGCCAACCGACAGGGTGAAGAACAGCAGCAACAGCGGGGTAATCGCGCCCATCCAGGTCGTGAGGGCCAGCGCCGCGGAGATCAGCAGCATTCCCGTCTGCGCTGCCAGCATCACGCGCCGCCGGTCGAAATTGTCGGCGATCGCGCCGGCGATGACGCCGAGCAGCAGGATCGGGATCGTCGCGCTCGCCTGCACCAGCGCGATCAGCTGATGCGAATTGGTGATCTCGGTCATCAGCCACGCGGCGCCGACCGACTGGATCATCGATCCCATATTCGACGCGAGATTGGCGATCCAGATGGCGCGGAAGGCGGGATAGCGGAAGGGAGCGATGGAAGAAGGCGGGGAAGAGGTCTGCGTCGCGCTCACGGATCAAGCGCGTAGCCATTGAAGGATTGAATCGCAATCGGCGCGGCAAGCTTTTTCGAAATCCCGATGGCGGCTTTGGGGTGGTGAGCGGACGTCGCCGATCCTCCCCGGCACGGGGAGGGGGACCATGCGAAGCATGGGGGAGGGGTACGTGCAGTTTGGCGCGGCCTATGATCTCCTGTGCCCCTCCACCACCCTGCGGCCTCGCGGGAAGCAACGCGCCCCGCGCGTTCCTTTGACCCGCTCGCTCCCCCTCCCCCGGTGGGGGAGGATCGTCTAGGTCCGCAATCGGTCGATTCCCGCCCTTCGACCCAGATCGGCGCGAATCATAGCCGGCGCCGGCTGCCCGACGCTCAGAACCCCAGATTCCGGAATGCGATCCGGAACGAGAAGCTGTTGCCGCGTTTCGCGTCGCCGGTGTCGATGTAATCGCGGCGCCAGGTGAGGGCGATCGACAGGCAGTCGTCGTCATAGGCGATGCCGAGGCGGTGGCGGATCGGTTCGAAGCCGTCGGCCTGCGCCAGCGGGTCGTCGCTGCGGCTGGTGAGGTCGATGATCGCCGATCCGAAGACTGACCAGTTTTTCGCAAAACCGACGCGGCCGCCGACGCGCGCCTCCTCGCGGTCCTGCAGATCCTCGCCGAGCAGCAGGATGTCGCGGTTGAGGCGCGAATAGCCGAGCACGGCGTAGGTCGACCGGCCGCCGATCGTCGCGTCGAACTCGTTGCGCCGGATCGCGAGATTGTCCTTGTCGAGGCGGAAGCGATGCGTCAGCCGCAGGAAGCTCTTGTAAGCGATCGTCGTGCGTCCGACGATGTCCGAGGTGCGGTCGGTGAGTCCGGTGCCGTCGGGGAACAGGCTGGGCTTGTCGGACAGGCGATAGCTTTGCCCGATCATGCTGTTGATCGTGAAGCTCGGCCGGCTGTAATTCCATTCCACGCCATAGGTGATGCGCGCGCCGTCCTCGAACCGGTCATAGCCGTTGAAGCGGTTGATCGCGAACAGGTTGCTGTCCTCGAGGTCGAAGGCGCGGGCATCCTCGTTCGGAATGTCCAGATTCTTGATCGGCGGCGTCGCGACGATCTGGACGCGCGGGGTCAGCGTCTGCGTCCCGCCCGCGAACTCGCCGACGAAGGGCCAGCGCATGTCGGCCGCGACCGCCGCGATGCCGCGGCCCTGCCACCCCGACTTGCCGCGATAACCGGGGATCGCGGTCAGCAGATTCTCGTCGCTGTGATAGACGTCGCCGCGCACCAGCGCCGTGACCGTGACTTCCTGCCCGAGGCCGGTGAGCCCGCGCAGATCCCAGCGCGCCCCTGCAAAGGCGCGCTGCGTGTCCTGCCCCGACGTGCGCCCGATCGCCAATGTGTTGAGCTGCAGCTCGACTTGACCGCCGAGCAGCGGGTCGGCGAAGCGCTGGCGATAGTCGATGATCGGCAGCGCGACCGGCTGCTGCCCCTGGCTGTCGTTGCGGCGCAGCGTCTGTGTCGCCCAGCCGGCGATCGAGAGATAGCTCTGCCCGCCGATCCGTTCGAGCTCGAAGGTCGAGCGCAATCGGTCGTCGCGACTGATGTCGTAGCGGCGCATGAACGTGCGGTCGGTCGTGACGCGACCCGAAAAGGACAGGCTCCACCGCGGGTCGAACTGGAATTTGCCCGCGCTTTCGAAATAGCCGCGGAACCGACGGTTGCGATCGGTCGTCGGCCCCGAGACCGGAACCGCCGCACTGTGGGTTGCAAAGCCGTTGAGGCGGAACGAGCCGACGTCGGTCAGCGCGCGGAACTCGCCCTCCAGCATCGGCGCGGCGCTCGTATAGATATGCGGCGTGATCGTGATGTCGCGATCGGGCGCGAGGCGGAGATAGTAAGGAACCGCGATCTCGAACCCGTTCGTACGGTCGAGCCGGATTTCAGGCACCAGCAGCCCGCTGCCCGCCTCCTGGTTCGCCGGATGGCTGAGGCCGGGGAGCGGGATCAGCGGCAGGCCGAAAATCTCGACCCGCGCGCCCTTGTATTTCACCTTGTTTTTTGCGCGGTCATAGGTGACGCGCACGGCGCGGATCTGCCAGCTCGGATTCTTCGGGCATCCCGAGTCATCCTCGACGGGGCAGGGGGTGTAGGCGGCGTTCTCCAGCTCGATATTGCCGTTGTCGAAACGTGTGCCCTTCATCGCCGCGAGGCGCGAGCCATTGTCGAGCACGACGAGCATATTTTCGACGACGCCATCGCGCAGCGTGTCGGTCAGGACGATGCGGTCGCCATAGGCGGTATCGCCCTCGGGATTCTTGACCGCGACATTGCCCTCGGCAACCACCTCGCCGGTCTGGCGGTTCCACGTCACCTTGTCCGCGCGCATCTCGATCGCGTCGCGGTTCATCTGGACATTGCCTTCGGCAACGACGATGTCGGCGTCATTGTCGTAGTTCAGCGCGTCAGCGGCAAAGCCGATCTGTTCCTCGCTCGTCGGCGCGGGGGCATCGGGTGCGGCCGGGACGACGTCGCGATCCTGCAGGTCGGGCTGCCCTTCGGGTACGGCGACGGGGGGCGGTTCGACCGTCTGCTGGGCGGCCACCGGGCATGCCATCAGCGCGGCAGTGCTCGCCGTGACGAACCACAGCGATTGCGCGCGCGACCCCCGATGGAACAAAGTCCAGCCCATTTAATCCCTTTGTCCCAGACCCTATATGGTCGCTGCCCGGCCTTGGACCGGCAGCTTTGTTTTTGCAACTCGCAAGCGAAACCCCTATCGGTCCGGCACGTTCCAATCAATCACCGCATAAGAAAGTTACCGCATGGACATCCAGTTTGTCGCGCAAATCGATGCGTCCGCCGACGTCGTCGCTTTCCCCGTCCGCAAGGGCGAGGCCGCAAAGCTCGGTGCGCTGCTCGGCGCCGCCGCGGCGCAGGCGCGCTTCGAGGGCGCGGCCGGCGCGATCGCCGAAACCGCCGCGATCGACGGCGACCAGGCGCGGCGCCTGCTGCTCGTCGGGATCGGCGACGGCACCACGCACGACCTCGAACGCGGCGGCGCCGCGCTGACCGCGCGGCTGCAGACCAGCGGCGTCACGGCCGTGCATGTCGATTTCGCGAGCGCGGGGCAGAGCGACGAGGATGACGTGCTTGCCTTCGCGATGGGCGCACGGCTGCGCGACTGGCGGCTCGATACCTATCGCACCCGGCTTTCGGACACCGCGAAGCCCAGCCTCAAGACGATCGTGATCGCCTCGCCCGCCGGCGACCTGTCGGCGCGCTGGGGCAGCTATTCGGCGGTTGCCGACGGTGTGGCGCTGACCCAGACGCTCGTCGCCGAGCCGCCGAACATCCTCTATCCCGAAAGCTTCGTCGAACGGTGCCAGCATCTCGCCGAACTCGGTGTCGAACTCGAAGTGCTCGACGAGCGCCAGATGAAGGCGCTGGGCATGGGCGCGCTGCTGGGCGTCGCGCAGGGCTCGACGCGCCCGCCGCGGCTGCTCGCGATGCGCTGGAACGGCGGCACGCCGGGTGAGGCTCCGGTCGTCTTTATCGGCAAGGGCGTCACCTTCGACACCGGGGGCATCAGCCTGAAGCCCGGGCCGGGCATGGATATGATGAAGTGGGACATGGGCGGCGCGGGCGCCGTCGCGGGCGCGATGAAGGCGATTGCGGGCCGCAAGGCAAAGGCGAATGTCGTCGGCGTCGTCGGCCTCGTCGAAAATATGCCCGACGGCAATGCGATGCGCCCTGGCGACGTCGTTACCACCATGTCGGGCCAGACGGTCGAAGTGCTCAACACCGACGCCGAGGGGCGCCTGGTTCTCTGCGACGCGATCACCTGGGCGCAGAAAGCCTATAATCCGAAGGTCATCGTCGATCTTGCCACGCTGACAGGCGCGATGGTGATCTCGCTCGGACACGAATATGCGGGGATGTTCGCCAACGACGACGAACTGGCGGCGAAACTGCTCGAAGCGGGCGATGCCAGCGGCAACAAGCTGTGGCGCTTCCCGCTCTCGCCCGCCTATGACAAGCTGATCGACAGCCCGATCGCCGACATGAAGAATATCGGCCCGCGCGAAGGCGGATCGATCACTGCCGCGCAGTTCCTGAAGCGCTATGTGAACGAGGGCGTCGCCTGGGCGCATCTCGACATCGCGGGCATGGCGTGGGGTGACAAGGACGGTCCGGTATGGGCCAAGGGCGCGACGGGTTATGGCGTCCGCCTGCTCGACCGTTACATCGCCGACAACCACGAGTCTTGATGCTCTTCAACCCGCCATTGCGAGCGGAGCGGGCCGAAGGCGGCCGTAGGCCAACCAATCCAGAGCGGTTACCGCACACTCTGGATTGCCGCGTCGCTTCGCTCCTCGCAATGACGGTGGAGAGATATTCCTGATGCCCCGCGTCGATTTCTACCGGCTGATCCGCGACCCCGTCGAACGGGTGCTGCCGGCAATCGCGACGCGAATCTTGGGGAATGGCGACCGCCTGCTGGTGGTCGCCGCCTCGGCGATGCAGCGGCAGGCCATCGACGAGGCGTTGTGGACGCTCCAGCCCGCGAGTTTTCTGCCGCATGGCAATGCGGGCTCGCCCGATGAGGCGATCGAGCCGATCCTGCTGGCCGGAACGCTCGAGGCGTCGCCCCCCAACCAGGCGACGCATGTCGCGCTCGCCGACGGCGAATGGCGCGAAGAAGCGCTGGCGTTCGAGCGCGCCTTCCTGCTCTTCGACAACAGCCGCATCGACGATGCGCGCGCAACCTGGCGCGCGCTCGCGGCGCGCGACGATGTCGACAATCGATTCTGGAAACAGGATGAGCGCGGGCGCTGGTCCGAAGGGCCCTAACCGTCCATGAGCACGACGTCCCAGCGATATTTCGCCGGCGTATCGAGTTTCGCCAACGCGGTGTCCGCCCCGTCGCCGAGCCCTTTGTAGAGCATGTCGGAGGCGTTGGTCGCCGCATCGTCCGAAAAATACATTTGGGTGACGAGCCGCTGGCTCTTGCCATGGACGTCGAAATGAATGTGCGGCGTCCGCCGGCCGATCGGCGAGTCATAGGCGGCGGGTTTGACCGTGACGATCCGCCATTCGCCGCTCGCGCCCGTCCTGATCTGGGCGTAGCCCTGGAAATTCGGATCGAGCGGTGCCGTCGCAATATCGTTAGGATGGGCATAGCGGCCGACCGAATTGGCCTGCCATATCTCCAGTGTCGCGCCCCGCACCGGATTGCCATGCCGGTCGAGCACGCGTCCGCTGACTTCGATGACCTCGCCGAGCGCACGCGAACGACGTCCTTTGACCCACGTCAGGTCGGCATCGTCCTCGGCGAGTCGTTCGACAGGATAGAAGGGGCCGAGGTCCCCGAACGCGGTGGGCCGCAGCGCGGCTTCCGCCGCTTTTGCTCCGCCCGTCAGTGCGATAGATGCTGCCAATGCCGAGCCCGCAAAGGTACGGCGCGTCATTCCGTCAAGCCGGTCCGTCATGCAATGGTCCCCTCTCTTGGCAATATTAGCATGAGCTCCTGCCATTTCGCAGCGCATTTGGATGCCGGCGACCTTGCGGTGCAGCAAAAGCGCGGCTAGAGGCGCGCGCATCGCAGAGAATACCAACGCAGGAGCTTTCCCATGGCGGTCACCCGCACCTTTTCGATCATCAAGCCCGACGCGACGCGCCGCAACATCACCGGCGCCGTCACCAAGATGCTGGAAGACGCCGGCCTCCGCGTCGTCGCGTCGAAGCGCATCCACATGACCCGCGAACAGGCCGAGGGCTTTTACGCGGTCCACAAGGATCGCCCCTTCTTCGGCGAACTCGTCGAATTCATGACTTCGGGCCCTGTCGTCGTGCAGGTTCTCGAAGGCGAAAACGCGATGCAGCGCAACCGCGACATCATGGGCGCGACCAACCCCGCCAACGCCGAGCCCGGCACGATCCGCAAGGAACTCGCCGAGAGCATCGAGGCGAACACCGTGCACGGTTCGGACAGCGAAGAAAATGCCGCGATCGAGATCGCCTATTTCTTCAAGCCCGAAGAAATTGTCGGCTAAGCCATTCGGTAGAGTCGAACCGAAGAAGCCGCCGGAGCGATCCGGCGGCCTTTTTCGTCAGAATTCGTCGGCCACGCCCATCAGCCCCGCGAGCTTCTTCGGCGCGATCGCCAGCCAGCTCTTGCGCAGCCATTCGCCGATCGCATCCCAGTCGGTGTCGCCGAGGTCGAGGCGGATGCCGACCCACCCGTCACCGAAATAGGCGGGGCGGTAGTAGCGGTCGGCGTCCATCTCGATGAGCTGCGCCTGTTCGTCGGCGCCGCTGATCTTGACCAGCAGCGCGGTCTTGCCGTCGCCATGATGGTCCTGCGTGAAATAGGCAAACTTCTTGCCCTTCACGATCCCGAAACAGGGCATGCCGTGCGATGTCACCTCGTCGACCTCGGGCAGCGCCATCGCAAGCTCGCGCACGCGGCCGAGGAGCCAGTCGGGCGCGCGTTCGCGCGCCACGAACGCGGCGAGAGTGGCGGGATATAGCTGATGCTCGGCAAAGCGCACGCGCTCCGCCAGCGTTTCCGCCGTGTCGCCCGCAACGATCGCGACGGGCGTTTGCGCCAGCACGGGGCCTTCGTCGACACCCGGCGTCACGATATGGACGCTGCATCCGCCGAATTTGTCGCCCGCGTCGATCGCCTGGCTGTGGGTGTTCAGCCCCCTATATTTGGGAAGCAGGCTCGGGTGGATATTGATCATCCTGCCCGCCCAGCGCGCGACGAAATCGTCGCTCAAGATCCGCATATAGCCCGCGAGCGCGACGAACTCTGAACCCGCTTCGCGTAATTGCTCGTCGACCAGCGCGTCGAACGCATCGCGATTGATGCCCTTGTGCGAAAGGCTCCACGTCGGAACACCCTCGGCCGCGGCGATCGCAAGGCCTGGCGCATCGGGATTGTTGCTCGCGACGAGCACCAGCTCATAGGGGCAGTCGGCGGCCTTCGCGGCGTAGAGCAGCGCCGCCATATTGGTGCCGGCACCGGAGATCAGGACGGCGACGCGCGCCTTAGCCATTATGCGTGGCGCTCCATGCGGCGCGCGCGCTCCATGTCTCGGGTGAGCCGCTCACGGTGCAGCCCTTCTCGCCAGCCGCGATATGACCGATGCGGAACACCGTCTCGCCCGCGGCTTCAAGTGCCGCTGACACGTCGGCGACATCGCCCTCGGCGACGACGACCGCCATGCCGATCCCGCAGTTGAAGGTGCGCGCCATTTCCTCGGGCTCGATATTCCCCTGCGCCTGCAGGAACGCCATCAGCCGCGGCTGCTCCCACGCGTCGGCATCGACATGCGCTTGCAGCGCTTTCGGCAGCACGCGCGGGATATTTTCGAGCAAACCGCCGCCGGTGATGTGCGCGAGGGCGTGGATCTGGCCGGTCTTCACGAGCGGCAACAGGCTCTTCACGTAAATGCGCGTCGGCGCCATCAGCGCGTCGATCAGACGGATATTCTGGTCGAACAGGGCGGGGCGGTCGAGCTTCCAGCCCTTGTCGGCCGCGAGGCGGCGCACCAGCGAAAAGCCGTTCGAATGGACGCCCGACGAGGCAAGGCCGAGGATGACGTCGCCCGATGCGACCTTGTCGGCGGTCAGCACCTGGTCGCGCTCGACCGCGCCGACGCAGAAACCGGCGAGGTCATAGTCGCCGTCCGAATACATGCCCGGCATTTCGGCGGTCTCGCCGCCGATGAGTGCGCAGCCCGCCTGTTTGCACCCTTCGGCGATGCTTGCGACGACGTCGGTCGCGACCGCGTTGTCGAGCTTGCCCGTCGCATAATAGTCGAGGAAAAACAGCGGCTCGGCGCCCTGCACGATCAGGTCGTTGGCGCACATGGCGACAAGGTCGATGCCGACGCCGTCGTGCTTGCCCGATTCGATCGCGAGCTTGAGCTTGGTGCCGACCCCGTCGTTCGCCGCGACGAGCAGCGGATCGTTGAACCCCGCCGCCTTCAAGTCGAAGAAACCGCCGAACCCGCCCAGATCGGCGTCGGCGCCGGGACGGCGCGTCGCCCGGGCGAGCGGGGCGATGGCACGGACCAGCGCATTGCCGGTCTCGATCGAGACGCCGGCCTCCGCATAAGTGTAGCTGGCGGGTTTGTTCTGCTTGGAATCCATGGCCAGCGCGCCTAACGCTTCCGGCCGACAATTGCCATGATTTCCTTGTCGGGCATCGCACTTCGGGGCAAAGACCAGAGAAGATATGACTGCCGCCGCTTTCCCCCGTACCGCATCCGGCTTCACGCTCCGCTCGCTCGCACCGCGTGACTGGCGCTGGCCGGCGCTTTTCGGTCTGCTCTGCGCGATTCTGCTCGCGGGCATCGTCGAGGGGCAGATCAGCCGCGGCGACCGCGGCATCACCCCTATCAACAGCAGCGGCGACTTTCTGGCGAGCGGGATCGCGGTCGACGTCATCGGCGACAATGCCGACGACGCCCGGGAAAAAGGCTGGCGCGAGGCGCAGCGCAAGGGCTGGGCGCAACTCTACAGGCGGATCAACGGTTCGGACGGACCGGCGCTCGGCGATTCGGTTCTCGACGGCATCGTGACCGCGATCGTCGTCGAGGAGGAACAGATCGGCCCGCGCCGCTATGTCGCGAAACTCGGCGTCCAGTTCGACCGCGTCCGCGCAGGGCAGATCCTGGGCGTGAGCGGCCGCACGCTTCGCTCGCCGCCGCTGCTCGTCATCCCCGTCTATTCGATCGACGGCATCCAGCAGGTGTTCGAACAGCGCAGTGCCTGGCAGCGCGCCTGGGCCGAGTATAACACCGGGCAGAGCGCGATCGACTATGTACGCACCGCGGGCACCGGCGCAGATACCCTGCTACTAAACGCGGGGCAAACCGGCCGCCGCAGCCGCGTCTGGTGGCGCGTGATCCTCGACCAATATGGCGCCGCCGACGTGCTGATCCCGATCGCGCGGGTCGAGTACAGTTATCCCGGCGGCCCGATCAAAGGCTATTTCGCGGCGCGTTTCGGCCCCGACAACAAGCTGATCGGTACGTTCACCATGACGGGCCCGAGCCCCGCGGCGCTTCCCGACATGATGCAGAAGGCGGTGGCGCGGATGGATTCGATCTACACCGCCGCGCTTGCGGAGGGTGTGCTGCGCACCGACACCTATCTCGTGCTCGAAAAACCTGTCGAAAAGGAAGACCTGCCCGAGGAGACGGCGGCCGACGAAGCCTTGCCGGTCGAAACCGACGGCAGCGCGACGACGGCGACCCCGGCGGCGGGCCTCCAGAGCTTCACGGTCCAGTACAACTCGCCCGATGTTGACTCGGTATCGGCGACCGAGCGCGCGGTTGCGGGCGTCGCGGGCGTGCAGTCGGCCTCGACCACCAGCCTCGCGCTCGGCGGCATGTCGGTGATGCGCGTGACCTTCCGCGGCGACCTCGCGGCGCTGAAGGCGGCGCTCGCGGCGCGCGGTTTCAATGTCCAGGAAGGCGGCGGCCAGCTCAGGATCAGTCGCTGATGTCGGCGCGTCCGGGACAATTCGCGCTGCCGCTCGACTGGAGCTCCGGCGGTTCGAACGACGGTCCGCTGATCGTCGGCGCGAGCAATGCCGATGCGGTGCGATACCTCCGCCATGTCGCGACCTGGCCGGTGCGCTCCGCCGTGCTCACCGGCCCGCGCGGTTCGGGGCGCAGCCTGATGGGTCGGATCTTCGCGCGCGAAACCGGCGGGCGCGTGATCGACGGGCATGATAGCGTGTCCGAGGAAGAGATTTTCCACGCATGGAATGCCGCGCAATCGTCGGGCACCCCGCTGCTCATCATCGCCGATGCGCCGCCGTCCGAATGGGGGATCGGGCTGCCCGACCTGGCGTCGCGGCTCCGCGCGGTCCCGGTGCTCGCGATCGGCGAGCCCGATGACTGCTTGGCGCGCGACCTGATCGAGGCGCTGTTCGCGCAGCGCGGGATGGCGTTGGCGCCCGGGGTCGCTTCCTATATCGTGCCGCGGATGGAACGCAGCTATGCCATGATCCATCGCGTCGTCGCTGCGCTTGATGCGGCGTCGCTCGAAAAGGGACGCGGCGTTAGCGTTCGTCTTACGCGTGAAACATTACTGTCACAGGGGCTGATCGATCCCGATCTCCTCGAAAGGCAGGACGCACCGAAATGTCGATAGGCGGCAATCCCCTTCGCGCCGACAATGACGCCGATACGGCGCAACCCTCGCTCGGCCCCGCGCGCTTCTTCAATCGCGAACTGTCGTGGCTCGCCTTCAACCGGCGGGTGATGGAGGAGGCGCGCAACCCGGCGCATCCGTTGCTCGAACGGCTTCGCTTCCTGTCGATTTCGGGCAGCAACCTCGACGAATTCTTCATGGTCCGCGTCGCAGGCCTGAAGGGCCAGCAGCTCCAGGGGATCGACGATCCCTCGGCCGACGGCCGCTCGCCGGGACAGCAGCTCGCCGAGATCGAGGCCGAGGTGAACCGCCTCGTCGACCAGCAGCAGAGCGAGTGGCAGCAGTTGCACCGGCTGCTCGCCGAACAGGGAATCGTCGTCCACGGCGCCGGCTCCGACGTCGAAAAGCTGCGCCGCGCGCTCCGCCAATATTTCCTCGACCAGATATTCCCGATCCTCACCCCGCAGGTGCTCGACCCTGCGCATCCGTTTCCCTTCATCCCGAACCGCGGCGTCGGCGTGATCTTCGATCTTCAGCGCAAGGCCACCGGCGACACGGTGCGCGAGCTGGTGATGATCCCCGCCTCATTGGCGCGCTTTGTCCCGGTACCGGGCGAGCCGGGCGGTTTCGTTCCGATCGAATATCTGATCGAGATTTTCGGCGACCTCGTCTTTCCGGGCTTCTCGATCCGCGCGATCGGCGTCTTCCGCATCATCCGCGACAGCGACATCGAAATCGAGGAGGAGGCCGAGGATCTGGTGCGCCTGTTCCGCACGGCGATCCGCCGCCGTCGCCGCGGCCGCGTGATCCTGCTCGAGCTCGAGGCCGACATGCCGGCCGATCTCGCCGCCGTTCTCAACGCCGACATCCAGGGGCATGAGGCGATCGTCGCCAAGATCGGCGGCTTCGTCGGGCTCGCCGCGCTGTCGGCACTGGTCGACGTCGATCGCCCCGACCTGAAATTCCCCGCCTATTCGGCGCGTTTCCCCGAACGCATCCGCGAACATGGCGGCGATTGCTTCGCCGCGATCCGAAGCAAGGACATTCTCGTCCACCATCCCTATGAGAGCTTCGACGTCGTGCTCTCCTTCCTGCGCCAGGCCGCTGCCGATCCCGACGTCGTCGCGATCAAGCAGACGCTCTATCGCGCTGGCAACCAGTCGCCGGTCATCCGCGCGCTGATCGAGGCGGCCGAGGCGGGCAAGTCGGTGACGGCGGTCGTCGAACTCAAGGCGCGCTTCGACGAGGAGCAGAATCTTCTCTGGGCGAACCAGCTCGAACGCGCGGGGGTGCAGGTCGTGTACGGCTTCATCGAGTGGAAGACGCACGCGAAAATCTCGATGGTCGTGCGCCGCGAAGGGCCGGGGTATCGCACCTACTGCCACTTCGGCACCGGCAATTACCACCCGGTCACCGCGCGCATCTATACCGATTTGAGCTTCTTCACCGCCGATCCGCGCGCGGGGCGCGACGCGGCGCAGCTGTTCAATTACATCACCGGCTATGTCGAACCCGAGCGGCTCGAGATGGTCACGATGTCGCCGCTCAACATGCGGGCGCACCTGAGCGACCTGATCGATGCAGAGATCGCGGCGGCGAAAGACGGGCGCCCGTCGGGCCTGTGGGCGAAGATGAACAGCCTCGTCGACCCCGATATCATCGACAAGCTCTATGAGGCGAGCGCGGCCGGAGTGCCGATCGAACTGATCGTGCGCGGCATCTGTTGCCTGCGTCCCGGTGTCCGTGGGCTATCCGAAACGATCCGGGTCAAGTCGATCGTCGGCCGCTTCCTCGAACACAGCCGCATCTGGGCTTTCGCGAACGGCGAGCGCCTGCCGCATAGCGGCGCGAAGCTCTATATCTCGAGCGCCGACTGGATGCCGAGAAACTTCGACCGCCGCGTCGAATATATGATCCCGATCGAGAATCCGACCGTTCACGACCAGATACTGGATCAGGTGCTCGTCGCGAACCTGATCGACAATGAACAGAGCTGGGTGCTGCAACCCGATGGCACGTACCGGCGCTTGGTTTCCGGAGATAAGCCCTTCAACCTGCATCATTATTTCATGAACAACCCGTCGCTCTCGGGCCGGGGCACGGCGCTTCACAAGCGTCATGACGTCCCGACGCTCGACTTTCCCATGCGCGAGGCGTGATCGGTTTTGGGGCAGGTACGCACTTCCAGACAGGCCGTCCACCGCTCCGCGGTGATCGACATCGGATCCAACTCGGTCCGTATCGTCGTTTATGAAGGCCCCGCACGCGCGCCCGCGGTGATCTTCAACGAGAAGGTCGCGGCAGGCCTTGGCCGCGGACTGTCGACCGACGGCCGCATCGCCGCCGAGGATGCCGAGCGCGGCCTTGTCGCGCTGCGCCGCTATGCGCTGCTTGCCAGGCATATGGAGGTCAAAGACCTGCAATGCGTAGCAACAGCGGCGGTCCGCGATGCCGCGAACGGTCCGGCGTTCATTGCGGCTGCCGCCGAAGCGGGACTGAATATCCGCCTGCTGTCAGGCGAAGAGGAGGCCGAGGCGGCGGGCTATGGCGTGCTTTCGGCGATCCCGGACGCGCGCGGGATCGCGGTCGACCTTGGCGGCGGCAGCCTTGAGCTCGCCGAAGTTGCCGACGGCAAGGTGGGGCGGCGTGCCTCCTTCCCGCTCGGGGTGTTGCGCTTGCCCGCGCTCCGCAAGGATGGCGAAGCGGGGTTCGAGCGCGCGATCCGCAAGATGCTGAAGGCGGCCGACTGGCCGCGCGAGGGGCTCACTGGCTTGCCGCTCTACCTCGTCGGGGGGTCGTGGCGTGCGCTTTCGCGTCTCGACCTTGAACTGACCAAGGATCCGCTTGCCGTGCTCGACCAGCACACCTTCCCGCGCACCGCGATCCGGCGACTGATTCGCGCGACCCGGCGGCTGACGTTCGAGCAATTGCGCGCGATCCCCGGCATGGCCTCGAACCGCGCCGCCGCGCTGCCTGACGCCGCGGCGTTGCTCGCGGCGCTCGTCAACATTCTCGACGTCCCCGAGATGACCGTGTCGTCGTCAGGGCTTCGCGAGGGCTTGCTCTATCAGGCTCTCGACGCGGAGACGCGCGCGCAGGATCCGTTGATCGTCGCGGCGGAATTCGAAGGACGCCGTCTCGCCCGCTTCGCGCCGCACGGCCGCGCGATCGCCGACTGGATCGCGCCGCTGTTCGCCGGGGAGGCGCCGCAGGACAGCCGCGTCCGCCTTGCCGCGAGCCTGCTCAGCGACGTTGCCTGGTCGGCGAACCCCGATTTCCGCGCGGAGCGCGGGGCCGAGATCGGGCTCCACGGCAATTGGCGCAGCATCGACATTCCGGGCCGTGTCCTGCTGGCGCGCGCGCTGTATGCGGGCTTCGGCGGCGCCGACGCCGAATTTCCCGCGATGGGGGCGCTCGTCAGCCCCGACCGGCTCGCGCGCGCGCGGCAATGGGGGCTTGCGATCCGTCTCGCGCAGCGGCTCACCGGCGGGGTCGAGGCGCCATTGAAGGCGAGCGGGATTGCGCTTGTCGACGGCAAGCTCAGGCTGTGTCTCGATGCCGGATGGCACCATCTTGCAGGTGAGTCGGTCGAGCGTCGGCTGCGCCTTCTCGCGCAGGCGCTGGACGCGAAACCGGAACTGGTTCTGCTTTAGACCTCGCTCGCGGTGGCAGTGTCGATTTCGCTCATCACCAGCTTGCCGTTCTTGACGGCGAACCCCATCCGCCCCTCGACCAGGTCGAGCGCGGCGTGGCCGAAGACGTCGTAGCGCCAGCCCTGCATCATCGGGATGTCGTCGCTGCGTCCGTTCGCGGCGAGCGCTTCCAGTTCGTCGCTGCGCGCGATCAGCCGCGCGGCGACGTTGAGTTCGCGCGCGCGAATCTTGAGGAGGAGCTTCAGCAGGTCGGCAACGAGCGCGCCTTCCTTGCCGAGCCCCGGCCCGCGCGGCGCGCGGTCGGGCATGTCCTCTTTCGCCAGCGGTTTCGCGGCGGCGATCGCGTCCATCAGCCGGCCGCCGATGTCGTTCGACTTCCACGTTGCCGACAGCCCACGCACGCCGCCAAGGCCCTCCTGCGCCTTGGGCGGATGCGCGGCAAGGTCGGCGAGCGTCTCGTCCTTGACGATGCGGCCGCGTGGCAGGTTCTTGTTGCGCGCCTCGCGCTCGCGCCACGCCGCGAGCGACTTCAGTCGCCCCAGCACCTCGGGCTTGCGCGTCGGCACCTTGATCCGCTGCCATGCCTTTTCGGGATCGAGGGTGTAGTTGGCGGGGTCGGCGAGCTTTTCCATCTCCTCGTCGAGCCAGTGGCCGCGGCCGGTCTTGACCAGCTTCTTGAGCATCATCGGAAAGATTTTCGCGAGGTGCGTGACATCGCCGATCGCATAGTCGATCTGGCGCTTGTCGAGCGGGCGGCGGCTCCAGTCGGTGAAGCGCGCGCCCTTGTCGAGTTGCAGGCCGATCCACGCCTCGACCAGGTTCGAATAACCGACCTGTTCGGCCTGGCCCAGCGCCATCTGGCCGATCTGCGTATCGAAGATCGGGTGCGGGGTCTTGCCGGTCAGGTTGAAGATGATTTCGACATCCTGCCCGCCTGCGTGGAAGACCTTCAATATGTCCTCATTGTCGACCATCAGGTCGAGTAGGGGCTGCAGGTCCATTCCCGGCGCCATCGGATCGATCGCGGCGGCATGGTCGCTGTCGGCGACCTGGATCAGGCAGAGTTCGGGCCAGAAGGTGTTTTCGCGCATGAATTCGGTGTCGACGGCGATGAAATCGCTGCCCTTGATGAGGTCGACAAATTCGGCGAGTGCTGCACTGGTTTCGATAAGCGGATGGATTTGCATGTCCGGCCTATACCGCGACTTTGACGAAGCGGGCAGGAAAATTTACTGCGGATGAACTGGAGACGCGGAGAGGGCGAATCCGCCCTCGACCCTTGACAAATCGTGCGCCGCATTGCCTTAGGCGCGGCCATATCGGGGCGTTTTCCGGCGCGCCTCTCCTGACATTTGAAAGACGATCACAATGCACGCCTATCGTACCCACACTTGCGCCGATCTTCGCGCCGCCAACGTTGGCGAGGACGTCCGCCTTTCGGGCTGGGTGCACCGGACGCGCGAGCATGCGAACGTGCTCTTCGTCGACCTTCGCGACCATTATGGCATTACCCAGATCGTGGTGGAGACCGGCTCGGACCTTTATCCCACGGTCAATGGCGTCGGCCCCGAGTCCGTCCTGACCTTTACCGGCAAGGTCGCGGCGCGCTCGCCCGAGACGCTCAACCCGAAGCTCGCGACCGGCGAGATCGAGATCTATCCGACCGCGGTGACTGTCCAGTCGGCCGCCGAGCGCCTGCCGCTGCCGGTGTTCGGCGAGGCCGAATATCCCGAGGAAATCCGTCTCACCAACCGCTTCCTCGACCTCCGCCGCGAACGGCTGCACAAGAATATCGTGCTGCGCTCGAACGTGATTTCGTCGCTGCGCCGCCGGATGATCGACCAGGGCTTCACCGAGTTCCAGACCCCGATCCTGACCGCGAGCAGCCCCGAGGGCGCGCGCGACTATCTGGTGCCCAGCCGCGTCCATCCCGGCAAATTCTATGCGCTGCCGCAGGCGCCGCAGATGTTCAAGCAACTGCTGATGGTCGCGGGCTTCGACCGCTATTTCCAGATCGCGCCCTGCTTCCGCGACGAGGACGCGCGCGCCGACCGCTCGCCCGGCGAATTCTACCAGCTCGATTTCGAAATGAGCTTCGTCACGCAGGACGACGTCTTCGCCGCGATCGAGCCCGTCCTGCACGGTGTGTTCGAGGAATTCGCCGATTTCGACGGCAAGGGCCGCACCGTGTCGCCGCTGCCGTTCAAGCGCATCCCCTACCGCGAGTCGATGCTGAAGTACGGCAGCGACAAGCCCGATCTGCGCAACCCGCTGCTCGTCCATGACGTGGGCGATTTCTTCAAGGGTTCGGGCTTCGGCCGCTTCGCATCGATGGTCGAGGAAGGGCAGGTCGTCCGCGCCGTCGCCGCCCCCGAAACGCACGAGAAGAGCCGCAAATTCTTCGACGAGATGAACAGCTGGGCGCAGTCGGAAGGCTTCCCCGGCCTCGGCTATGCGACGCAGAAGGACGGCGTGTTCGGCGGCCCGATCGCCAACAACCACGGCCAGGAGGGCATGAAGGCGATCGCCGACGCGATGGGCCTCGGCCCCAACGACGGCATCTTCTTCGCCGCGGGCGTCGAGGCGAAGGCCGCGAAGCTCGCCGGCCTCGCCCGCACGCGCGTCGCCGAACAGCTGGACCTCATCGACAAGAGCCGCTTCGAATTCTGCTGGATCGTCGATTTCCCGATGTTCGAGGCCGACGAAGAGACCGGCAAGATCGATTTCAGTCACAACCCCTTCTCGATGCCGCAGGGCGAGATGGAGGCGCTCACGACCAAGGATCCGCTCGATATCCTCGCCTATCAGTATGACATCGTCTGCAACGGCGTCGAACTGTCGTCGGGCGCGATCCGGAATCATCGCCCCGACATCATGTACAAGGCTTTTGAAATTGCCGGTTACAGCCAGCAGGACGTCGACACGAACTTTGCAGGCATGATCAACGCCTTCAAGTTCGGCGCCCCGCCGCACGGCGGTTCGGCGCCGGGTGTCGACCGCATCGTGATGCTGCTCGCCGACGAGCCGAACATCCGCGAAGTGATCGTCTTCCCGATGACGCAGAAGGCCGAGGATCTGATGATGGGTGCCCCCGCGCCGGTCAGCGAAAAGCAGCTCAAGGAACTGCATATCCGCTTGGTGGATGGTCCGAAGAACTGATCCTTGGATAACGGCCGGTCTCGCTTTTCTCATCATCCCGGCGCAGGCCGGGATCTCGCCGCTGCGGCGGAACGAGATGGCGAGATCCCGGCCCGCGCCGGGATGACAATCTGAATGGAGCAGCCACGCGAGCACCGGCAGGCGACGCCGGAAGGCGAAATCTGCTGGTTCGAATGGGGTCGGCGGGGCGAGGGCCCTTCGTTCCTCCTGCTCCACGCAACGGGCTTTCACGCGCGGCTATGGGATCAGGTGGTCGCCGCGCTTCCCGATAGCACACATGTTATCGCCCCCGATCACCGCGGCCATGGGCGCAGCTACAAACCCGCCTCGCTGTCCGACTGGGCGGCGACATCGGACGCGTTGCTGCCACTGGTCGATCGCTTCGCCGGTACGCCGCTCGTCGGCTGCGGGCACAGCATGGGCAGCTATGTGCTGAGCCGCCTCGCGGCAGAGCGCCCCGACGCGTTCCGGCACATCTTCCTGATCGACCCGGTGATAATGGATCCGGTCTTCTACGCGCACGCCGCGGGCGAGCCGGTCCCCGACCCGTCCGAACACCCCGTCGCCCGTCGCCGCAACCGCTGGGACGGCTGGGAGGCGATGCTCGCAAGCTTTGCAGAGCGGCCGCCCTATGCCTACTGGCAGCCTGAAGTCCTCGCCGACTATTGCCGATACGGCCTGCTCCCCGCCGCCGACGGAGAGGGATGGGAGCTCGCCTGCCCGCCGCGGCTCGAAGCATCGGTCTACCTCGGCGCCGCGCACACCGATCCCTATGCCTGGCTCGGCCGCATCGCCGCGCCGTCGACCGTCATCCGCGCGAAAAGCGGCGAGCGCGCGAACAATCTCGATTTCTCGGTGAGCCCGTCGTGGCCGGGGCTCGGTGCGCAGCTGGGTTCGGTGCGTGACGAGCAATGGGCTGAGCTCAGCCATTTCATCCCGATGGAAGCGCCGCGGCGCATCGCAGACCTGATTGCAACCGCGCTTTGACAGTCCCGCGGGGCTGCGATAGCCCACGCCGGGGTCGAACATCGGGGGGTGATTCATGCTGCGTGCGTTGTTGGCTGCGACTGCCCTGTCTCTCGCGATCCCGGCGGCCGCCGAGACGCTGCCCATCGCTGGCAGCGACCCTGCGACGGCAAATGTCAACGACCTGCTCCGCGTCGCCGTCGAACGCTTCGAGGGCGCGGACGGCGCAGCGGTTGCGCAGCATCTGGAAGCCGCGCTCGGCGAGGCCCGCTTCGACGGCCGCTCCTATTATCGCATCGTCGCGCCGGAATCGGGGGCGCCGATCGACGGCCTCGTCACCGGTACGACGCGCGCCAGCGTCGACGAGGTGCCCGTGACCGAGAAGCGCAAGAAATGCACCGAATATGATCCGGCCGACAAGAAGAAGTGCGTAACGGAGGTCGATGTCGACATCCGGTGCCGGCGCCGCACGATCACCGTCGCGACGACCGCGCGGCTCGTCGCGATCAAGGATGGCTCGATCCGCTATACGCGCCCGCTCAGCGCGCGTGACCAGCAGACCTGGTGCCCCGACCGTGCCGCGTCGCGTACCGCCGACGATTATATCGAATGGGCCGAGCGCGACCAGGTGCAGGCGATCCGCCGCGATCTGGCGCCGACGGGCTATGCGATCGACGTCCGCGTCGACGAAAATCGCAAGGGGCTCGGCAAGCCCGCGGCCGATGCCTTCAAGGAGGCGATCCGCCTGACCAAGAGCGATCCCGCCGCGGCCTGCGAAACATGGGCCCGCCTGACGCGCGACGCCGAGCCGACCGCCGCGCTCGCCTTCAACCTCGGCCTCTGCGCCGAGATGGGCGGCGATTTCGCCGCCGCGGTGGACTGGTACGGCGAGGCGCAGCGGCTGGGGTCGAAGAACCGCGATATCGGCGAAGGCATCGCGCGGATCGACCGGCACCGCCGCGCGCTCGCCGACTGGGATGCACGCAAGCGGCTGATGGGCGTCGACTAACCGGGGTTTGTGCCGGAAACGGACACATCGCGCGCTTGGTCGATCGCCGCCGCTTGGCTAGGATAAGGCCATGACCATCCAGCTCTCCGACTATGAAACCGGCGCCAAATATGCGGGCGACTATGCCAAGGACGTCGCGCTGCTCGAGGCGCGGCTCGAACGGGTGCAGGCAGCGCACATCACCCACGGCCAGCGCAGCGTCATCATGCTCGAGGGCTGGGATGCGGCGGGGAAGGGCGGGATCATCCAGCGCCTGACAGCGTCGCTCGACCCCCGCTATTTCGAGGTGTGGCCGATTGCGGCGCCGAACGAAGAGGAAAAGGCGCGGCATTTTCTGTGGCGTTTCTGGAAGCGCCTGCCGGGCAACCGCGAAATATCGATCTTCGACCGCAGTTGGTACGGCCGCGTCCTTGTCGAGCGCGTCGAGGGCTATGCGAGCGAGGCCGAGTGGCGCAAGGGTTATGACGAGATCAACGAGTTCGAGGCGCAACTGACCGGCAGCCATACCAATCTGGTCAAGCTGTTCGTCCACGTCACGCAGGAGGAACAGGACAAACGCTTCGCCGACCGGCTCAACGATCCGTGGAAGCGGTGGAAGACCGGCGCCGACGACTATCGCAACCGCTCGAAACGCAAGCAATATCTGGCGGCGATGGAGGATATGTTCCAGCAGACCGACACGCGCTGGGCGCCGTGGACGGTCATCGACGGGAACAACAAGAAGGCGGCGCGCATCGCAGCGATGAGGCATGTCATCGAGACGCTGGAGGCGGCGGTGCCGATGACCCCGCCCGATCTCGACCCCGCGGTGGTCAAGCTCGCGCACAAGGCGTTCGGCTATTCGCCGAAAAACTAGGTTTACCGGCCGCCGCGCCTAGCCAATCGGCGCCCCCGTTGCTACATGGGGTGGAATGAGCCGCGCCAAGAGATCCGACGACTGGGGTTTTCCCCGCTGGCGCCCCTATGGCTCGTCGCGCGAGACGCAGAAGGTCCGCCTGTGCGACCGTCACGGTTGCACCAATCCCGGCAACTGCCCCGCGCCCAAGTCGCCGAACAGCCCCGAACGCTGGTATTTCTGCGAGGCGCACGCCGCCGAATATAATCGCGGCTGGGACTATTTCGCCGGCCTTTCCGCCGAAGACGCCGCGGCGCGCGCCGCCGAAGAGGCGCAGGGCGCCCGCAGCTACGCCCGCGCACAGCATTATGCCTGGGGCGGATCGGGCGACGGTAGCCGCAGCGCCGACGAGATGCGCGCGCTCGAACTCCTCGGCCTCGACCCCGACGCCGATTTCGACGCGACGAAGAAGGCGTGGCGCGCCTATGCCAAGGAATGCCATCCTGACGTGAACCCGGGCGATGCCGAAGCCGCGAAGCGCTTCGCGGCAGGGCAGGCTGCGTTCGAGGTGCTCAAACAGGCCGAAGAGCGGAAGAGCTGGAAGCCGGCGTAACCGAGCGATGGTTTCGACGCCCGAATGGTGGCCAACGCAAGGCTTGGTGGGCGGCCTGTGCATCCAAGTCGTCGACGGCCGCTGGGATACGGCAGTGGGCGCTGGCTTGGCATTCAATGAGGCGGCATTCGATCTGATCGAACCTCATATCTCGGCATCTTGCGCCGGATGGTCGCCCGAGCGTCGATATGGCGTGTTCGAACTTTCGTCGAAATGTCGAACAGAGATGTCGGTCGCGCTCCGCCACTCGGGGCATCCGGTCTTCGACAAATTATCCGTCCAGGGCCGACTATTCTCTGAATTTGCTGACTGGCTTGAACGGAGGCCAGATGCGCGTCAAATCGTTTCGATTCTCGGCATTTGAGCCCTGTCGGCTCTAATTGTAGATACACCCATCCAGCCCATCGCGCCGTACGATTCCGATCCGCGCGCGGATCGAATTGCCATAGCGTCGCGTGAAGCCCGACGGGCTCACCGCCTCGCGCTTCTTCGGCAGCGGCAGGATCGCGGCGATCCGTGCGGCCTCCGGCGGGGTCAGCTTGCTGGCGCCATGCTTGAAATAACGCTGCGCACCGGCCTCGACCCCATAGGTGCCCAGCCCCGTCTCGGCGACGTTGAGGTACACCTCCATGATCCGCCGCTTGCCCCATATCTTCTCGATCAGGAAGGTGAACCACACCTCGGGCACCTTGCGGATATAGCGCGTCCAGCCGCTGCCCTGCCACAGGAAGACATTTTTCGCGGTCTGCTGGCTGATCGTCGACCCGCCGCGTATCCGCTTGCCCTTGGCGTTGCGCTCGATCGCCTGTTCGATCGCCGCGCGGTCGAAGCCGTCGTGGCTGCAGAACTTGCCGTCCTCGGCGGCGATCGCGGCGCGCACCATGTTGCGGTCGATGTTCGACAGGCTGGTCCAGTCCTTGGTGATGCCGTTGCCGTCGGTCAGCATCGTGATCGTCACCGGCGGCGGCACGACAGCATAGATCAGCACCCAGACGACCGAGATCGCGATGAACCAGAGCAGCCATTTGATGGGCCGCAGATACCAGGGGAGCTTGCGCGTCTTCGCGCGGGACTTCGTTGCCATGCGGGCAAATTAGCCGCTAGCGAGGTGGTGGCAAGCGGGCACGGCATATAATAATCGTCACCCCGGACTTGATCCGGGGTCCATTTTGCGGCGTCGCAGTGGACCCCGGATCAAGTCCGGGGTGACGAAGAAAATACAGCGGCTATGCGTTGACCAGTCGCCGGTCGCCCGCCAGCTTGAGCATCGCCTTCTGCAGCTTCTCGAAGGCGCGCACTTCGATCTGGCGCACGCGTTCGCGGCTGACGTCATAGACCTGGCTCAGATCCTCGAGCGTCTTCGGATCGTCGGTCAGGCGGCGTTCGGTCAGGATATGGCGTTCGCGCTCGTTGAGCGTCGCCAGCGCTTCGGTCAGCAGCTCGTGCCGCACGTCGCGTTCCTCGGCCTCGGCCACGCGTTCGTCCTGCAGCGGACCATCGTCGCCAAGCAGATCCTGCCACTGGCTGTCGCCGTCCTCGCCCATCGGGACGTTGAGCGAGGTGTCGCCGCCCATCGCCATGCGGCGGTTCATGCTGACGACCTCGTCCTCGGTGACGCCCAGATCCTTGGCGATCTTCGCCACATGCTCGGGGCTGAGGTCGCCGTCCTCGAACGCGTCGAGGCTGTTCTTCATCCGGCGCAGATTGAAGAACAGCTTCTTCTGCGCCGCGGTGGTGCCCATCTTCACGAGGCTCCACGACCGCAGGATGAATTCCTGGATCGAGGCGCGGATCCACCACATTGCATAGGTGGCGAGGCGGAAGCCGCGTTCGGGATCGAACTTCTTCACACCCTGCATCAGGCCGATATTGCCCTCGCTGATCAGCTCGCTGACCGGCAGGCCATAGCCGCGATAGCCCATCGCGATCTTCGCGACGAGGCGGAGGTGCGAAGTGACGAGCTGCGCCGCAGCTTCATTGTCGCCATGCTCCTGAAAGCGCTTCGCGAGCATATACTCCTGCTCGGGCGTCAGCAGCGGAAATTTGCGGATTTCGGCCAGATAGCGGTTCAGGCTCGCCTCACCGCCGAGCGCGGGCACCACTGCCGGAACATTGCTTTTGTTAGCCATGGAGAGTGTCTTCCCTAAAACCTGAAATCATTCTGCCCCGGTTGGGTCCAGCGGTCAAAATAGATTTTCATTCGAAACTTAAACGCGCAGTTCATCGATCAGTTCCCGCATGTCCGCTGGGAGTTCGCTGTCGAGCGCGATGCTGTTACCGGTCACCGGATGAATAAAGCCCAAATGCGCCGCGTGCAACGCCTGACGCGTAAAATTACGGGCTTTTAATGTGTCCGACAGCGGCTTTTTGGCGCGGCCATAGACCGGGTCGCCGACCAGCGGATGGCCGATATGCGCCATATGGACGCGCACCTGATGCGTGCGGCCGGTTTCCAGTCGGCATTCGACCAATGTCGCATTCTTCAGCGGTTCGATCGTCCGGTAATGGGTGATCGCATGTTTGCCGCGCCCTTCGGCCACCACCGCCATCTTCTTGCGGTTGGTGCTCGACCGCCCGAGCGCCGCGTTGACGGTGCCGTTCGGCGGGATCGGGCGGCCGGTCGCGAGAGCCAGGTAGCGGCGGTCGATGCTGTGCGCCGCGAACTGCTTCGCCAGGCCTTCGTGCGCCTTGTCGTGCTTCGCGGCGACGATCAGCCCGCTGGTATCCTTGTCGATGCGGTGGACGATGCCGGGACGCGCGACGCCGCCGACCCCCGACAATTGTCCCGCGCAATGGTGGAGCAGCGCATTGACCATCGTCCCGTCGAGATTGCCCGCGGCGGGGTGGACGACCATCCCCGCAGGCTTGTCGACGACGATCAGATGCTCGTCCTCAAATGCGATGACGAGGTCCATATCCTGCGCGACATTATGCGCCGGGGCGGGGGCGGGCAGACGGACCGCGAGCGTCGCAGCCGCGGCCTTCGCCGACGGATCCCACAGCACTGCGCCCGACGCGTCCGAAACGCGGCCACCCTTGATCAGCGTCTTCAATCGCTCGCGTGAAAGATCGGGGAGCGCCTCGGCCAGCGCCCGGTCGAGCCGCAGCCCGGCCGCGCTGTCTGCAAGCGTCACGGTCAGTATTTCGTCGTCCCCCAACATTGCTCGCGATATGGGAGCGGGGCGCCGAATTTCAAGGTGAAGGGGATGCCCCTTGCCCTTAACCATGTCCCTGCCTTAGGGAGCAGGCGCGAGCCGGAAAGGTCCGGTCTGCGGGGAGTGATCCATGTCCGACGACCGCGTCGATTTCGCGTCCATGCTGGCCTCGCGGCTATGCCATGATCTCTTGAGCCCCGTCGGCGCCTTCGCCAACGGACTCGAACTGCTGGCCGACGAAAAAGACCCGGAGATGCGGGCGCGCTGCATCGAGCTGCTCGAACAGAGCGCGCGGACCTCGGCGAACAAGCTCAAATTCTTTCGCCTCGCCTTCGGGTCGGCGGGCGGTTTCGGCGAACTGGTTCCCGCCGACGAGGCGAAGTCTGCGATCCAGGGCATCATCGGCGACCGCGCGATCGACCTCAACTGGATGATCGGGACCGATCCGCTGCCCAAGCCCGCGGTGAAGATCATCCTCAACCTGTCGCTCCTTCTCGTCGATGCGCTGGTGCGCGGCGGCCGGCTCGATATCGGCTGCGAAAATCAGGGAGAGGGCATCGAGATTGCGCTGCACGTCGAGGCCGAGCGCATCTTCCTCGACGCCGATGTCGAACGCATCCTTGCCGAAGGGGAGGGCGCCAGCGCGATGACCTCGCGCACCGCGCCCGCGGTGCTCGTGCAGGCGGTGGCGAGGCAGAATGGCGGCACGGTGATGCTGGCGCGCGAGACACCGACCACGCTGCTTGTCGGCGCGGTGCTCAAGGGTCGCTGATCGCGCTCGCGTAGCGGCGCAATTTCCTTGCACATTCTCCCCTAAACAAACCCTCCATTAACCATTGTCCGGCAATGGTGAGCCCGGGATTTTGGGGCGCACCGACACCGCAATGGACGACCTGCTGAACGATTTTCTGGCCGAAACGGCCGAAATCCTTGCCGAAGCCGGCGGGGCGCTGGTCGCGTGGGAAGCCGATCCGGCCGACCGCGCGCAGCTCGACGCGATTTTCCGTCTCGTCCACACGATCAAGGGCAGCTCGGGATTCCTCGCGCTGCCGCGCGTCACCGCGCTGGCGCACGCCGCCGAGGATGCGCTCGATCAGGTCCGGCGCGGCAACCGCCCGGCCAACGCCGCGCTCGTCACCGGCGTGCTCGGCATCGTTGACCGGCTGTCGCAGCTTTGCGCTACGCTCGGCAGCAAGGGCGCCGAACCGGCGGGCGACGACAGCGATGTGATCGGTGCGCTTGCTGCGGCGGAGGACATGTCCGAAGCGCCGGCCGAACCGGCAGAAATCCAGCTTCGCCGCGACGACGACATCGTCACCGACCTGCAGGGCTGGCGCTCGATCCGCGTCCCGCTGCCGCTGCTCGACAGCGTGATGACCGGGGTCACCGATATCGTCCTCGCGCGCAACGAATTCGCGCGGATGCTCCGCGAATCGGGCGCCGATCCCGCGCTGATCGCGGCGTTCGACCGCTTGTCCGACTCGATCGCCGGGATGCGCCAGTCGGTCAGCCAGATGCGGATGCAGCGGATCGACAAATTGTTCGCGCCGCTGCCGCGCATCGTTCGCGATCTCGCGCAGGATCTCGGCAAGAAGGTCCGCTTTGCAACCAGCGGCGGCGAGGTCGAGCTCGACCGCGAAATGATGGAGAATATCCGCGACCCGCTGATCCACATCGTGCGCAACGCGATCGACCACGGGGTCGAGGCGCTCGACGGGCGCGTCGCGGCGGGCAAGGACGTGACCGCGACCATCGCGGTCTCGGCGCGCCAGTCGGGCAACCAGATCGAAATCGAGGTGCGCGACGACGGCCGCGGCCTGTCGCCCGACGCGCTGGTGCAAAAGGCGATCTCGGCGCGCATCCTGTCGGCGGCCGACGCGCGCGCGCTGACGCCCCGCGAAAAGCTCGAGCTCATCTTTCGCCCCGGCTTTTCGACTGCCGCCAAGATCACCTCGATCTCGGGGCGCGGCGTCGGCATGGATATCGTCAAGGCGAATGTCGAAAAGATCGGCGGTCTCGTCGAACTGCGCAACGACGAGGGCAGGGGCCTTGCCGTCGTGCTGCGCGTGCCGATGACGCTGACGATCATCTCGGGGCTCATGGTCCGCGCGGCGGGGCAATATTTCGCGATCCCGCGCGGCGCGGTGCGCGAAATCCTGCTCGAAACGAGCGACACGGTCCGCATCGAACGCGTTGGCGGCGGCGAGATCGTGACCGTGCGCGGCGAGCAATTCCCGTTGCTCCGCCTCGAAACGATTCTCGGCCGCACGCGCGATCACCGCGACGATGTCGAGGACCGCGCGCTCGTGCTCGTCCGGCCGGGACAGGGGCAGAGCTATGCCCTCAGCGTCGCGGCGATCCACGATCACGAGGAACTCGTGATCAAGCCCGCCGCGCCGATGATCATGGCGACCGGCCTCTATGCCGGCACCACCTTGCCCGACAACGGGCGCCCGGTGCTGTTGCTCGACGTACAGGGAATCCTCGCCGCTGCCGCGATCGACGCGTCGGAGGCGGGCCGCAGCCTCGATCATGCCGTCGAGGCCGAAGCGGCCGCGGCGGCCGCGCGCAACGCCGCGCAGCTACTCTTGTTCCGCGATATCGGCGGCCGCACGCGCGGCATCCGCCTGTCGGTGATCGAGCGCGTCGAGGAAGTGCCGGCGCTCGCGCTGTTCGAAAGCGCGGGGCAGATCCAGGCGCAGATCGGCGACGACATCTTCCCCGTTCACGCGGCGAAACTCCCCGAGGGGCATGGCACGCTCAAGCTGCTGCGCCTCAACGACGGGCAGATGGTGCTTTGCTATCCGATCGAGGAGGTGGTCGATATCGTCCGCCTGCCCGACACGGTCCAGCCCGCTGCGGCGCCGGGGCTGGTCGCGGGCATTGCGCTCGTCGCGGGCGATCCGGTCGAGCTGGTCGATCCCTTCTGGCTGATGGAGCAATATGCGCGCGGTGCGGTCGCGCCCGCCGCGCGCCAGCCCATTTGCCGCATTGCCGACGATCACGACGGCTGGGGCGACAATTTCCTCGCCCCGATCCTGCAGAGTGCGGGTTATCGCGTCGTTGCCGAGACCTCCGGCGAAACCGCCGACGTCATGCTGTGTCTGACCGACGAAGGCGCGGCGCGGGCCGGCGATGGCGATGTGCCGGTGATCCGTCTCCGCGCCTCGGCCGCGGCGGCCGGGCCCGATGACGAGACCGTCTATCGCTATGACCGCGGTGCGCTGCTCGATGCGCTGCGTCGCCGGACCGGGGGAGCGGGCGCATGATGGACAAGCTCTACCTCGTCGCGCGGATCGCCGACACGCGCGTCGCGCTGCGCAGCCGCGCGATCAATTCGGTCGTCACCGTCGGCACCCCGGTCGAGGTGCCCGCCGCGCCGCCGCATGTCGCGGGGCTGTTCGCGCTGCGCAGCCGGGTCTTCACGCTGATCGACCCGCATGTCGTCGTCGGCCTGCCGTCGGTGCCGGTTGCACCCGGTCAGCGCGTCGTCGTCGTCGATGTCGCCGAACATGGCTATGCGCTCCTTGCCGACGAGATCGAGGATGTCTGTTTCATCGACGCGCCCGAAACGCGGATCACCGGGAAACTGATGCCCGGCTGGGCGCGCGTCGCCGATGCGATGATCGAGCATGAGGGGCATTCGCTCCTCGTCGTCGATCCGTCGCATTTCATCACCTTGCCCGCCCAGCGCGCGGCATAAGTTAACTAGCTGAATACTCCTTCAGGTTAGCATGGCGCGAAACCGGGGTGCGGAGGTCCTAATGTCGAAGTCTTGTCTGGTCGTCGATGACAGCAAAGTCATCCGTAAGGTCGCCCGGCATATTCTTGAATCGATGGAATTTTCTGTCGATGAGGCGGCCGACGGGCAGGAGGCGCTGACCTTTTGCCGCGCGAACCGTCCCGACGTGATTCTGCTCGACTGGAACATGCCGGTGATGAGCGGGATGGAATTCCTCACCGCGTTCAACGACCTCGACTATGGCTTCGACGAGCGTCCGCGCGTCGTCTTCTGCACGACCGAGAACAGCATCGACCATATCCGCGCCGCGATCGAGGCGGGCGCGGACGAATATGTGATGAAGCCGTTCGACCGCGAAACGCTCGAGGGAAAGCTGCAGCTCGTCGGCGTGGCGTGAGGCGGCGGCGATGGGACGGCCTGCCCCCCTGATGTCAAACCCGGCGGGAGACGACCTTCCCGTCGGTCGCCGCGTCCGCGTGATGCTGGTCGACGACAGCCTTGTCGTCCGGTCCATTCTCGAGCGCATCGTCGAGAGCACGCCGGGGCTTCAGGTCTGCGCATCGGTCGCCTCGGCGCATGATGCGCTGGCGTTCCTTGCGTCGGAGCCCGTAGATGTCGTTGTGCTCGACATCGAAATGCCCGGCATGAACGGCATCGACGCGCTGCCGCACATATTGGAGCGCGCCGCCAATGCGCGCGTGCTGATCCTTTCGTCGAACTGCGTCGAAGGCGGCCCCGCCGCGATCGAGGCGCTCGCGCTCGGCGCCAGCGACACGCTCGCCAAGCCTGGACGCGGCAGCTTTTCGGGGCGCTTCGCCGAGGTGCTCACCGAACGCATCCTCTCGCTCGGCCAGCGTCAGGCGATTCCCGCCGCGACGCGTGTCGGCTATCGCCCGCCCGCACCCCCCGCACCGGTCGTGGTCGATGCCGACCAGTCGCTCGAATGCATCGCGGTCGCGGCGTCGACCGGTGGAATTCCGGCGTTTGCCAATTTTATCACCCACCTCGACCCGCGCGTCACCGCGCCGATCCTGCTGACCCAGCACCTGCCCGACGCGTTCATGGAATTCTACGCCAAGCAGATCGCGACGATGACGGGACGCAAGGTGTGCGTGGCCGCGGCGGGCATGGCGGTCGAGGCGAACCGCATCTATCTCGCGCCCGGCGACGCGCATCTGATGGTTGTCGCGAACGGCGCGCGCCGTGAAATCGCGCTCGACCGCCGGCCGGTCGAGAACGGCTGCTGCCCCTCCGCCGATCCTATGCTCGCGTCGGTCGCCGACGTTTACGGCAAGGGCGGGGTGGCGGTGGTGCTCAGCGGCATGGGCCGCGACGGCGCGAACGGCGCCGAGCGTCTGAAATCGGCAGGCGGCACGATCTTCGCGCAGGCGCCCGAAAGCTGCGTGATCTGGGGGATGCCCGGCGCGGTTGCCAAGGCGGGGCTCGCGACCGCTACGCTAAACCCCGACGCGATCGCGTTGATGCTCGGCAGCTTCCTTGCCGGACGCCGCGCGTCATGATGGGCGGCTCGGCAAGCGAGTCCGCGTATCGCGTGCTGATGGGCGTGCTCGAATCGCGGACCGGGCAGACGCTGTCGCCGAACCGCATCTGGCGGATCGAAATGTCGCTGAAGCCGGTGATGCAGCGTCACGGTATCGCCGACCTCGACGCGCTCGTCGCGGCGCTCGTCACCTCGAACAGCCGCCAGTTGCTCGACGATACCGTCGATGCCATGCTCAATAACGAAACATATTTTTATCGTGAACACAGTGTGTTCGACGATATAGCTTCCAATGCGCTCGAACATCTTCGGCAGATCAATGCACGCCAGCGCCGGCTCACTATCTGGCATTGCGGCGTTTCGACCGGGCAGGAAGCCTATTCGATGGCGATGCTGCTCGCCGAGCATGACATGAAATGGGCGGGCTGGCAGATCGATATCGTCGGTACCGACGTCAGCTATCATGCGATCGGCCGCGCGCGCGTTGGCCTGTATAGCCAGTTCGAGATCCAGCGCGGGCTGCCGGTCCAGCGCATGGTGCGCTGGTTCGACCAGACCGAGGGGGGGTGGCTCGCCAAGGCCGACCTGCGTCGCCGGATCGATTTCTCGGTGCAGAATATGCTTACCGACCGTCCGCCGCTCGCGGGCACCGCCGACCTGATCTTCTGCCGCAATCTCCTGCTCTATTTTTCGGCCGACATGCGGAAAAAGGCGTTCGCGAAACTGCGCGCGATGGCGGCGCCGCAAAGCTTCCTTGTCCTCGGTGCGGGTGAGACGGTGCTCGGCCAGACCGACCAGTTCGTCGCGAGTCCCCGGCTTCGCGGCTTGTACGAGCCCGCCGACCAGCAGGTGCGCCGCCCCGGCATCTCGCCCTCGATCGCTGCCTGACCTTGCTTTTTGCGCCTTGGTGGCGCAAGCGAAGCGCTGGGCTGGGCAAGGACGGACCGCGACACGCATGAGCGATTTTATCGAACGCTGGTCTCCCAATTTCGACGAGCGTTCGCTGCCCATTTCGATGATCGTGCTTCACTATACCGGCATGAGGACCGGCGCCGAAGCCCTTGATCGGCTTGCGGATCCCGAGGCCAAGGTGTCGGCGCACTATGTCGTCAGCGAGGACGGGCAGATCACCCACATGGTGCCCGAGGAGAAGCGCGCCTGGCACGCCGGAAAATCGCACTGGCGCGGGGTCAGCGACATCAATTCGGCGAGCGTCGGGATCGAGATCGTCAATCCGGGGCATGAATTCGGCTATGTGCCCTTTCCCGACCCGCAGGTCGCGTCGGTCGTCCGCCTCGTGCATATGATCAAGGATCGCCATTCGATCACCCGCGGCAATGTCGTCGGCCATTCGGACATCGCGCCGACGCGCAAGCAGGATCCGGGCGAGCTCTTTCCGTGGGAGGAACTCGCGCGCCGCCGTCTTGCGCTGCCGCGCCCGACCAAGAAACTGACCGATCCGCTGTGGACCGACGCGGGCTTCCTGCTCGCGCTCGAACGCTTCGGTTATGACGTGACCGACGGCTTCGCGGCGACCGTCGCCTTCCAGCGCCGCTTCCGGCCCGAGCTGATCGACGGGACGATCGACGGCGAATGCCGTGCAATCCTGCTCGCGCTGCTGCTGCCGCAGCCCGAGGGCGGTTGATCGGCCGTTAGCGACCGGAAGGTGACATTTCCAGCATCGTCATCCTGAACTTGTTTCAGGATCCATGGTCCGTCGCCTCCTTCACCGCAGCGGCCGATGAAAGGTCAGCCCATGGATGCTGAAACAAGTTCAGCATGACGAGAATTGAAAGGCTGGAAACCACCCCAAAACAGCCCTTCCGTACAATCCCTCGCAATGCCCCTTCATTCGCGCTATAACGCTCCCAGCCAGAGGGTCGGGCGATCGCCGCCGCGCGAGCGGGGGAGGAAAGTCCGGGCTCCACGGAAACCACGGTGCCGGATAACGTCCGGCGGCCCCGGGCAACCGGGGTCAGGGAAAGTGCCACAGAGAGCAGACCGCCAAAGGCTTCGGCCCGGCGAAAGGTGAAAGGGTGCGGTAAGAGCGCACCGCGCGGACGGTAACGGACGCGGCATGGCAAACCCCACCGGGAGCAAGGTCGAATAGGGATGGCACGAGGTAACTCAGGGCTGGTTCCGGCCCCGCCGTCCGGGTTGACTGCTTGAGCGTCCGGGCAACCGGCCGCCTAGAGGAATGATCGCCCATCCCCGGCAACGGGGTGGACAGAACCCGGCTTACAGACCCTCTGGCCTATCTCTCCCCATTCGATGCGCGGGAACCGCGCGCAGAGGGGCCGCGTTTGATGCGGACCAGAAGGGAGACGAACCATGCAAGTCGTCGATGACCATGTCGAGGTGACCGAGACCGAAGCGAGCGGCGGCGTGAAGGAACATGGCGTGCGCTACGTCCTTGCGATTTCGCTGTTGCTTGCGGTGGTGGTGCTGTCCGCAGTCTGGATCGTGCCGGCACTGCTCCAGCAATAACGCCGCCTATTTCGCCCGGGTCGCGCGGATCAGTTCCTCCTCGGGATCGGGCGTATCTTCCATATAGACGGTCGTGACGGGCCGTTTCGACTTGCGCGTGAACTGCTTGTCGTAGCTCGCGTCCTCACCCTTTCCGACGAGCTTCAGCTGCGACGCGACGACGTCGCCGGTTAGCAGGTTCCAGCTCATCTCGCTGCCGTCATGCGCCCAGGTCCGGCTGTAGAGCGTGGTATCGAGCCCGATCAGCCGCATCCTTGGAGGAGCCTTCGCCTTGTCGGCGCGGAAGCGATAGGTCGAGGCCAGCGCTGTCGTGCCTCCCGTGAGGTCTTTCACCACGAGTACGCCCTTGCTGATCGACAGCTCGGCGGGCCCGAGCGGGTCGGTCGCCAGCTTGGCGCTGCCCGCGGGATCATGTCCGAAATCGACCTCGGTGCGGTAGCTCAGGACGACATAAAGTGTCCGCGCGTCGGGGCTTGCGACCACGAACGCGGTATCGGGGTCGCCGTCGCCGTTGAGGTCGCCATCGACACGCGCCTCGATCTCTTCGCCGAGTTCGAGCCCGTCCCGCAATGTCTCGTCGGCAACCGCTGGTCTCGGCTCGGGCGCCGGCGCCGCGTGCGCGGTTCCGCCGAGCAGCAACGCAGCGATCAGGCCCAGGCTTCGCGTCATCTTCGTCTCCCTCGCGATCAGATTAGGGTCCTGACCCTAACATCGCGTAGCGGGCCGTCCAGCGACGCGGGGTGACGCGGCGCACAGTTCGACATGATTTGGGCTTTCCTACACTATTCCGCTGACCTACCCTTGCCTCCGGGGCCGCGTCGGCCGGTTGCGGGCTGGGGCCCGGGCGGGGCGCAAGAGGTGTGAATTGCGAGTGAAGTTGCGCGGTTTTCTGCGGTTTCGCTATTTACCGGGGTGGAAAGATCGAAATGATGCGTTGGCAATATGGGGCGGCATTGGCGGCGGCGCTCGTCTTGATGGGAGGGCTCGCTTCCGCGGCGTCGGCGCAGCCGTCGGCAACCTGCGGCACCGCGCCGCTCAAGGGCGACCGCGTCGCGCTGCTGATCGGCAACAGCGCCTATAACGACTGGGAATGGCCGTCGCTCAGAAATGCCGTCAACGACATCGGCTATGTGTGCGACGCCATGGCGAAGGCCGGGATCTCGCCGCGCGTCGTCAACAACGCCGACAAGGCCGGGCTCGACGCCGCGCTGGCGAAATTCGCCGAGGAAGCGAAGGGCGCGAAGTCGGTCGTCCTCTACTACGCCGGGCACGGCTTCGAATATGGCGGCCGCAACTGGCTGGTGCCGGTCGAGGCGCCGCCCGCGACGCGCCGCGCCGATGTCGAGAAGCGCTATCTGTCGATCGAGGCGCTGGTGAAACGCGTCGTGCCGCCGGGCGCCTTCACGCTGCTGTTCGTCGACGCCTGCCGCACGCCCGACCCGGTGGTGCGAATCGAGGACACCGACATCGCGAAGGGCGAGGCGGGATCGGCGCCGCTCGGCCTGCTCGATATCGGGCAGGGCGCGGTCTTCTATTCGACCGCAAAGGGCCGTCCCGCGCTCGACTTTGCGCCGGTGGGTTCGCCGGTCAGCCCGTTCGCGGCGGCGGTGGTCGCGGAACTCGGCATTCCGGGGCTCGAAATCTCCGATTATTTCAAGGTCGTGTCGCGCGATGTTTACAAGCGCACCTATGGCATGGAGCTGGGGCCGCAGCAGCCCTTCCATTATGGGAGCTGGTTCGACGATTATTATCTCGTCGCGCCGCCCGAGGTTCCCGAAAGCGTGAAGTCCGGCCCGACGCTCGGCGCGTTTGCCGCGCCGCCGGGGCCGCCACCGGTCGCGCGCGGCGCGCTGAAGCCGGGGGCGCTTGCCGACATTTCGCTCGACCGGCTCGCGATCGAGGACGAGCCGATCATCATTGCCGACGTGCTGTCGCACCATCCCGCCGCCGAACTGATCGGGCTCGCCGATGGCGGTGATCCGCTCGCGCAGCATCTCGCGGGCTATATGTTCTCGCTCGGCGTCGGGGTGAAAAAAGACGTGCCGCGCGCGCGCGCCTACCTCGAGCAATCGGCGGCGCAGGGTTTCCCGGCGGGGCAGCAGGAGCTTGCCTATCTGCTGCTCGAGAATGACCCGACGCCCGCCGACGTGAAACGCGCCTATGACCTTTATATCGCGTCATCGAACGCCGGTTTTTCGAAGGCCAAGACGCATCTCGCCTATCGCCTGGCCTCGGGCACCTTCGGCCCGCCCGATTTCGTGCGCTCGCAGGCGCTCTATGCCGAGGCGGCCGAAAAGTGGCATCCCGCCGCGATCTTCGCGCTCACATATTTTGCGACGACGCGCGAGGCGAACCTGAAGCGCCTGCGCGCGATCGCCGATGCGGGCAATCCCGAGGGAAGTCATTGGCTCTGCGAGGCGCATTTCGCCGACAAGACGCTGAAAGACGCGATCGAGGATTGCGGCGTCGGGGCGCGCGCGGGTTTCGCGGGATCGCGCGCGATCCTCGCCTGGGCCTATGCGAAGGGCGATGGCGTCGCGGCCGACCCGAAGGAGGCGGTCTTCTGGGCGAAGCTCGCGCGCGACCTGCCCGAACTCCGGAAAGACCAGCGCGACCTGATCGCTGGTATCGGCGAGTGATCGTCAGGGGTAGGTGACCGCCATAACCTCCCATTCCTTCGGCCCGGCGGGAAGCTGTACGGTGCGAAGATCGCCCACCGCTGCGCCGCGTAGTGCGCGGGCGAGCGGACTGTTCCAGCCGATCCGGCCGTCGCCGGCCTCCGCCTCGTCGTCGCCGACCAATGTGACGATGCGCCGCGCATCATCGTCGTCGGCCAGCTCGACCGTCGCGCCGAACCAGATGCGGCTCTTGTCGGGCTGCGCCGCGGGATCGACGACGCGCGCAGCCTTCATCCGCCGCGCGAGGAAGGACAGCCGCCGGTCGATCTCGCGCAGCCGCTTGCGGCCATAGATATAGTCGCCATTTTCGCTGCGGTCGCCATTGCTCGCCGCCCAGCTGATCGTCTCGACCAGCTTCGGCCGTTCCTTAGCAAACAGCGTGTCATATTCGGCGCGCAGCGCGGCGAAGCCCGCCGGGCTGATGATGTTGGTCTTCTCCCCCGCCATCGGGATCAGCCGGGGTCGCGCTTGCCGAGGTAAAAGCTCAGCGGCGCCTTGGGCACGCTGCGCCCGTCGCGGAGCGTGTCGTAAACGACGGCATTTTCGAGCACGCGCTGGGCATAGTTGCGTGTCTCGAAGATGGGGATCGCCTCGATCCAGTCGACCATGTCGATCCCGCCGCCGCGCGGATCGCCATTGGCGCGCAGCCATTTGTTCACATTGCCGGGCCCCGCATTGTACGCCGCGACCGCGAGCGGGTAGCTGCCGCCGAAATAGCTCAGCATCTGCTGGAAATAGGTCGATCCGAGCGTCAAATTGTAGTTTGTGTCGGCCGTGAGCGATCCGGCATCATAGCTCATGCCAAGCTTGCCCGCGACCTCGCGTGCCGTCCCGGGCATCAGCTGCATCATGCCGCGCGCCCCGGCGTGACTGATCGCCTGCCGGTCGAACTGGCTTTCCTGCCGGGTGATCGCATGGATGAAGGTCCAGTTGCTCTCATGGCCGGAGGGGACGCGCACCGTCGGGAAGCCCGACACTTCGACCGCGTCGAGGCTGTTCGCCTGCGCGCTGCGGCCGATCATCACACCCAGGTCGGGGCGCCCGATCGAAGAGGCGAGCTGGCCCGCGAGCACATGGTCGGCGGGTGAGGACGCGCGCTGGGCGAGCGCGCGCAGGAACTGCGACTGCTCGCGCCACGCGCCGATCTCGCCGAGGGCGCGCGCTGCGCGTACCAGCCGGTCGTCCTCGAACGCGCGCTTCTCGTCGCTGCTGACATGGATCGTCGGTTCGGGCTTTGGCCTGGGCTGTGGCCGGTTGAGGCGTTCGAGCGAGAGCTGGCCGTAGAATTGGTCATAATGTTCGGCGGCATCGGCGAAATAGCGGTTCGCGGTGTCGCGGTCGCCCGCGGCCAGCGCGGCGCGGCCGGCCCAGTAGAAGCCCTTGGTGCGCGTCTGCGCCGAACGCGCCGCCTCGCCATAGGCGCGGTACAGGCGCACCGCCTCGGCCGGACGGCGCAGATCCTTGTAGGCGAGCTGCCCCGCGAGCCACGCAAGCGACGTAAAATCGTCGCGCACGCTGAGCGGCGCTTCGCGGATCACCACGCCGGGCGCGAAGCTGTCGTCGATCTGTTTGGCGATATTGAAGGCGGTCTGCTTGTCGCCCGCGGCATCGGCTGCCCGCGCGTTGGTGAGCAATGTTTCGAGCCATTCCTCGGTATCGGTCGGCGCCTTGGCGAGCGCGCGCGGAGCGGCGAGCAGCGCGCGCGCCTCGCCGACGCGGCCACTCTTGCGCAGCCACGTCGCCTTGTCGGTGATATAGCCCGCGTCGGTGCGGAGCAGCGAGGGGTTGGCGCTCTCGACGGCCGCCGACTGGAGCGCCGCATCGACTGCGCCGCCGCGCATCGCCAGCCGGGCGGCAAAGATCGCGCGCTTCTCGGGCGAGGTATAGGTAAGTTGGCGACCCGCCGCGATCGTCGAGCCGGTCCACAGCAGCCGGTCCATCCGCGCGTCATGGTCGGCCGGGCTGAAGGCGCCGGAGAAGAAGCCCAACGCGCGGCTGACCTCCATGTCGTCGATGATCCCGCCGGTCCACGCGCGCCGCGCGGCGGCATTGGCCTCGTCGCGGCGGCCGGTCGCGTTGAGCGCGAGTGCGAGACGAAGCTCGCCGCTCGCCGTGCGCGGCGGATAGGCCTGGAAGAAGGCGAGGGTGCGCTGCGGATCATAGCTGTCGAGCGCGATCGCCTTTTCGGCGCGCACGCGCAGCTTCTCGGCATCGGGCCAGTCGCGGTTCGCCATCAGGAACCGCGAGAGCTGGTCGAAGGAGGCGATGTTGTTCGCGGTCAGCCGCCGCCATTCGAGCACCGCGTCGCCGACCGAACTGGTCGAGGGCGGTGTGGCCGACTGCGCGGCAAGGCCCATCTGGGCACGATACCATGCCATCTGTTCGGGGGTGAGTTCGCTTGCATGCGCTGTGGCCGGGACGACCAGGGCCAGCGCGAGCGCCAGACGGGAAATACGGGGCAGCGAAATCATGCGGGGCATTTTAGTGCCAAACTCCTTGCGGGGCGCTGAATAGACGTCCAATAGCGGCGCCCCGGCCAATTCTATCGGTCGCATGGAGTCTTTGTAAAGGAGCGGAGCATGTTTTCGGGGTCGATTCCCGCCTTGGTGACGCCATTTCGCGACGGTGCGTTCGATGCGCCGGCGTTCAAACGGCTGGTCGAATGGCAGATCGACGAAGGAACCAGCGCGCTCGTCCCGTGCGGCACGACGGGCGAGAGCCCGACGCTCGGCTTTGAAGAACATTATCGGGTGATCGACGCCTGCCTCGATGCGGCGGCGGGCCGCGTCCCCGTCATCGCCGGATGCGGGTCGAACGACACTGCGACGGCGATTCGCCACATGCGCTATGCCCAGCAAGCCGGCGCCGCGGCGGCGCTAGTCGTCGCGCCCTATTACAACAAGCCGTCGCAGGAAGGTATGATCGCCCATTACCGGGCGCTCGCCGATGCGTGCGACCTGCCGATCGTCGTCTACAACGTCCCCGGCCGCACCGTCGCCGACATCAGCGCCGAGACGATGTGCCAGCTCGCCGAAATTCCCACTGTCGTGGCGATCAAGGATGCGAGCGGCGATCTGGCGCGTGTCACTGTGCATCGCGCGGGGGCTGGCGCGGACTTCTGCCAGCTCAGCGGCAACGACGATCTGTGGCTGCCGCACGCCGTGCTCGGCGGCGCCGGTTGCATCTCGGTCACCGCCAATGTCGCGCCGCGCCTCTGCGCCGATTTTGCCGCTGCTTGCGCCGCAGGCGACTGGGCAGGAGCGGTGGTGCTCCACGACCGCTTGTTCGGCCTGCACAAGGCGATGTTTTCCGACGCTTCGCCCGCCCCGGCCAAATATGCGCTGTCGCGGATCCACGACTGGTTTTCGCCCGAAGTGCGCCTACCTATCATTCCGGCGTCCGCAGCATCGCGCGCGGCCGTCGATGCCGCACTGGTCGCGGCTGGAGTTCTCTAGGTTCGTTCAATGGCCCGTCCGCAGTCCGCCGCCGAATTCGACAAGAAAAAGGTCGTCGCCGAGAACCGGCGCGCGCGGTTCGACTATGCCGTGGAACAGGTGTTCGAGGCAGGGATCGCGCTGCAGGGTACCGAGGTGAAGTCGCTGCGCTTCGGCGAGGGCACGATCGCCGAAAGCTATGCCGAGGTGAGCGGCGGCGAAGTGTGGCTGATCAACGCCAACATCCCCGAATTCAGCCACGGCAACCGCTTCAATCACGAACCGCGGCGCCCGCGCAAATTGCTGCTGAACGGGCGCGAGATCAACAAGCTGCATGCCGGGGTGATGCGGCAGGGGATGACGATCGTTCCGCTGTCGGTGTATTTCAACAGCCGCGGCCGCGCGAAGGTCGAACTCGCGCTCGCCAAGGGCAAGAAGGCGCACGACAAGCGCGAATCGATCAAGGAGCGCGACTGGAAGCGCGACAAGCAGCGCCTGCTGAAGGACCGCGGATGAGCGGCGGTGAGCCTCGCGACAAGGCCGCGGTCATGAACTGGATCCGCCGCAACTCGCCGACCCGCGAGGACCTGCTCGAAAGCCGGTTCGTGAAGCCGTTCGCACACCGCGTCGCGCATAGCCATTTGTGGCGGTTCACGCGAACGTCGGTACGGCGCGGCACCGCACTGGGGCTGTTCGTCGGTATCTTCTTTCTGATCCCCGGCGTCCAGATTGCGGGCGTGGCGCTGCTTGCCTTGCCGTTCCGTGCCAATATCCCGATCGGCGCGGCAATGACCTTTCTGTCCAACCCGCTGACGACGCCGTTCATCCTTGCCGCTTCGGTGTGGCTGGGCAATGTGCTGTTCGGGCTGCGAACCAATGTCGCCGACCTCTATGTCCTGTACGATGAAGGGGCGTCGCTGATCGAATGGTGGCACTGGTTCACCGCGAACGCCGGGCCGGCGCTACTGGGCGGCGTCGCCGGCCTGTTCGTCATTTCGGTGGTTTCGGCTGTTGTCGGCTATGTTCTGGCTTCGGTCGGTTGGGATGCCTGGATACGCCTGCGCTGGCGGCGCAAAATTCGCCGGGCGCGCGACAAACGACTTGAGGCGTCGACGAGCGACACTGTCGCCGGTTGAACCCGGCCCCCGCGAGCCTATAGCTGTTCCATCGCAAGATCGCGCTGGCGGAGGGAACCGCGGGCGCGCTATCCATTTGTTCATCTGGGGAACATCATGAACCGTCCGAACATTTCTTCGCGCCTGATGGCGACCGCGGCGCTGGGCGCCATGCTGCTGGGCGCCGTGCCCGCGCTTGCCAAGGATGAGGCCGCACCGGCGACGTCCGCGTCGGCCAAGCCGCAAATCGGCGACTTCGGCTTCGACCTCACCGGCATGGACAAGACCGTCCAGCCGGGCGACGATTTCTATGCCTATGCCAACGGCACCTGGGCGAAGAACACGGCGATTCCGGCCGACAAGTCGAACTACGGCATGTTTACCGCGCTGGCCGACCTGTCGCAGAAGCGCACGCAGGAAATCCTCGAGGCGGCGAAGGCCGATCCGAACAGCATGATCGGCCGCGCCTATGCATCGTACCTCGATTCGGCGGCGGTCGAGGCGAAGGGCCTCGCGCCGATCCAACCGTGGCTGGCGAAGATCCGGAGCGTTGACAAGGCAGGCCTTGCGGCTCTGCTCGCCGAGGCCGACCGCAGCGGTGTGGCGCACTTCTTCGGCGGTTATGTCGGGCAGGACGACAAGAATCCCGACGTCTATATCTACACGATCGGGCAGGGCGGCATCGGCATGCCCGACCGCGATTTCTATCTGAAGGACAGCGAGCGCAACACCAAGCTGCAGGCCGCTTACCTCAAGCATCTCGAAAACGTCCTGACGCTGGCAGGCGAGGCGGACGCCGGCACGCGCGCCAAGGCGATCTACGATTTCGAAAAGCAGATCGCGACGGTCCACTGGGACAAGAACGACAGCAGCGACGCGACCAAGGTCTATAACAAGATGACCGTCGGCGAACTGGCCAAGATCGCGCCGGGCTTTGACTGGACGACCTTCGTTCGCGGCGTCGGCGTCAAGGAGGACTCGCTCCTCGTGTCGCAGCCGAGCGCCTTTACCGGCGAGGCGAAGCTGATCGCCGACGCGCCGATCGGCGTGATCCGCGATATCCTGACCGTCCGCAGCCTCGACAGCTTCTCGGGCGTGCTGCCCGACGCGGTCGCGAAGGAAGCCTTCTCCTTCTATGGCACCGCGCTGTCGGGCACCCCGCAGATGCAGGAACGCTGGAAGCGCGCCGTCGACTTCACCACCAACAATATGGGTGAAGCCGTCGGGCAGGATTATGTCGCGAAATATTTCCCGCCCGAAACCAAGGCGGCGATGAACGTGCTGGTCAAGAATGTCCTCGCCGCGCTCGACACGCGCATCGGCAACCTGACCTGGATGCAGCCCGCGACCAAGGTGCGCGCGAAAAAGAAGCTCGCCAATTTCACGACCAAGATCGGCTATCCCGACCGCTGGAAGGATTACAGCAAGCTCGAGATCAAGCGCGACGACCTGTTCGGGAACGCGCTGCGCGCCAACCAGTTCGCGCACGACGACAATATCGGTCGCCTCGGCGGTCCGATCCGCCGCTGGGAGTGGGGGATGACCCCGATGGAGGTCAACGCCTATGCCAATTTCGGGATGAACGAGATCGTTTTCCCCGCCGCGATCCTGCAGCCGCCCTTCTTCGATCCGAAGGCGGATGCCGCGATCAACTACGGCGGCATCGGCGCGGTCATCGGTCACGAGATCAGCCATCATTTCGACGACCAGGGCGCAAAATATGATGAGACCGGCAAACTGGCCGACTGGTGGACGCCCGAGGACGTGAAGGCGTTCGAGGCGGCCGGCAAGGCGCTCGTTGCACAGTATGATGCCTATGAAGTGCTCCCCGGCGAGCATCTCGATGGCACCTTCACGCTCGGCGAGAATATCGGCGATCTCGCCGGCCTGACCATCGCCTATGACGCCTACAAGAAGTCGCTCGGCGGCAAGCCGGCGCCGGTGATCGACGGGCTGACCGGCGACCAGCGCTTCTTCCTCGGCTGGGCGCAGGTGTGGCGCCGCAACTATCGCGAGCAGAATCTGGCGCAGCGCATCACGACCGATCCGCATTCGCCCTCGATCCAGCGGACTTGGGTCTCGCGCAACCTTGACCCTTGGTATAAGGCCTATAACGTCAAGGAAGGCCAGAAGCTGTATCTGGCACCAAAGGATCGTGTCCGCATCTGGTGATGCGGCTATAGAAAGAGCGTCATTTGACCGCGCAAAGCCTGCCCTCCGCTGAGACCGATTTCAGCAGGGGGGCGGGCCCCGCGGGACCGCTAGGCGCGCGGATCAATCTGTCGCGCGTCGATCTGGCCGTGCTCGGCGGTCTTGCGCTCCTGTCGGTCGGCCTGCTGTTCTGGGCGACCGGAAACGTCGTACTGGCGGCGGGCTTTCTGGCCGGGCTGGCGATCGCGGCGGGCGGTACCTTGCTGGCCCGCCGTCTCTTCCCCAAGGCGGCCGCAGGCGAAGCGGCGCTCCCCGACTGGACGATGCTGCGCGTCGCGGTGAACCACGACGATGTCGCGGTGGCGGTGACCGATCGCGGCGGACGGCTGGTATGCGCCAACGATCTGTTCGCGACATGGTTCGGCGGGTTCGTCACCCCGCCGGGTCTGCCGGTCGATGCACGCGGCGCCGAGGCATTGAAGAACGCCGGCCGCACCGCATGGCGCGACGGCGAGGGGGTCGCCGACGATATCGCCGTCGGGCCGTTGCAGCTTCGCGCGCATATTTTCCGTACCGGGCAGGCCGAGGATTATCTTGTCTGGCGCTTTTCGGCAAACGAGCGGATCGATCTTGCGACCGAGATCGTCCGCCATCTCGACGGGCCGGCGGGCCTGACGCTCGCGCAGGCGGGCGTGATGGCGGCGCTCGTCAGCGCCGAGGGGCGGCTCCGCTCCGCAAACCGCGCCTTTCTGCTCCGCGCGCTCGATGAGGCTGATCAGGCGCATTATGTCGGGCGCGACGTGTCGGCGATGCTGCGGCTCGACGAAGCGGGTTCACTCTATTTCGCGCGCGAGGGCGACCGCGCGACGCCGGTGCGGATGATCCAGATCCCGCTCGCCCCCGCCGATACCCACGGACCGGTGCTGCTGACGATGCTCGACGAGGAGATCGGGCCGGCCGATCGCGGCACTGCGCAGGCTTATGTCGAAACCTTGCTTTCGCTGCTGCCGTTCGGGCTCGCGCTGGTCGATCGCGACGGCCGGTTTCTCTACATGAACCGCGCGTTCAAGCGCGCTGGCAATGTCGGCGACGGCCGCATGCCGCGCTATCCCGGCGACCTTGTCGTCGGCGAGGACAAGGGGCCGCTCGCCGACATGATCCGGCGCCACAGCAGTGGGCAACAGGTCGGCGGCGACTTGTCGATCCGGCTGGTCGGGCAGGGTGACGATCCGGTGTCGATGCGCGTCGTCGGCGTGCGCGGGCTCGGCGAGGCGGCGGTGCTGCTCAGCCTCAAGGATTCGAGCGAGGAATCGCGGCTCAAGCGGCAGGTCGCGCAGGCGTCGAAGATGCAGGCGGTCGGCCAGCTTGCGGGCGGCGTCGCGCACGACTTCAACAATATCCTGACCGCGGTGCTCGGAAGCTGCGACCTGATGCTGATGCGTCACACGCCCGGCGACAGCGACTATGACGACATCCAGCAGATTCGCAGCAACGCGAACCGCGCCGCCAGCCTGACCCGGCAATTGCTTGCTTTCTCGCGCCAGCAGACGCTGCGCCCGCAGATCCTGCAACTGCCCGACGTCATTTCGGAGGTGTCGCATCTTCTGAAACGTCTGATCGGCGATACCGTCCAGTTGTCGGTCCATCACGGCCGCGGGCTCGGCGCGGTGCGTGCCGATCCTGGGCAGCTCGAACAGGTGATCATCAACCTTGCGGTCAATGCGCGCGACGCGATGCCCGGCGGCGGGACGCTGACGATCGAGACCTATCCGGTATCGGCGGCCGACGTGCGCCAGATGGGCAGCGAGTTCATGCCGCCCGCCGACTATAGCGCGCTGAAGGTCAGCGACACCGGCACCGGCATCCCCGCCGACGTGCTGCCGAAGATCTTCGAGCCCTTCTTCACGACGAAGGACGTCGGCAAGGGCACCGGGCTCGGGCTGTCGACCGTCTATGGCATCATCAAGCAGTCGGCAGGCTTCATCTTTGCCGACAGCAAGCCCGGCAAAACCAGCTTCACCATCTACCTCCCCGTCCACCGCGCCGAGCACGGCGCACCGGCGACGCCCACGCCGGTGCCGAAGCCGAAAAAGAGCCAGTGGGGCACGGGTACCATTCTCCTCGTCGAGGATGAGGATATGGTGCGTGCTGTCGCGGAACGAGCCCTGGCCCGTGCGGGTTATACGGTCTTCACTGCATCGCAGGGAGAAGAGGGCTTGGAACGTTTCGCCGGGATGGAAAAGGTCGATCTCGTCGTCAGCGACGTCGTGATGCCGACGATGGACGGGCCCGCGATGGTGCGCGAGATGCGCAAGAAGCGGCCGGCGCTGCCGGTCCTGTTCATGTCGGGCTATGCCGAGGAGCAGCTTCGTCAGTCGATCAACATCGACGACGTCGCCTTCCTGCCCAAGCCCTTCTCGGTCGCGCAGCTTGCCGAGGCGGTGTCGGCGGCGCTCGACAATGCGGCGCATCGGGCGTCCGATGGCTGACGCGAATCGCATTCTGCTCGTCGAGGACGATGTGCTGATCGGCATGATGCTCGTCGACATGTTCGACGCGCTCGGCCTGCCTGAACCCGCGCAGGCGACGACGAATGAAGAGGCGCTGGCGATCATCGCCGCCGAAGCGATCGGCGGTGCGCTCGTCGACATCAACCTTGGCGACGAAAAGGGCTGGCCGATCGCCGATGCACTGGCCGCGCGCGGGATTCCTTTTGCCTTCACCTCGGGCGGCGGCGACATCATTCCGGCGGAACATGCGCACCGGCGGTTGGTCGCCAAGCCGTTCCGGATCAGCGATATCGAAGCGGTTCTGGACGAATTTTCGGCCGAAAACTGAGCATTTCTTCCCCTTCGATTTTTCTTTGTTCCCCACTTGTTCCATGAGAACAAATATGGCACATAGTCTGCCATTGCGATGCTTCTGCCGTCGCTCTAGAGCTGGAAAGGGACGGTCATGGCCGGACAATTGTCACTCGTCGAATCGGGGAAATCAGTGAACGGAACGGACAGGCAGAAGGCGCTCGACGCCGCGCTCGCGCAGATCGATCGCGCGTTCGGCAAGGGCTCGGTAATGAAGCTGGGCTCGAAGGAAGCGATGCAGGTGGAGGCGATCTCGACCGGCTCGCTCGGCCTCGACATCGCGCTCGGCGTCGGCGGCTTGCCGCGCGGACGCGTCATCGAAATCTACGGCCCCGAAAGCTCGGGCAAGACCACGCTGGCGCTGCACTGCATCGCCGAGGCGCAGAAGATGGGCGGCACCGCGGCCTTCGTCGACGCCGAACACGCGCTCGACCCCGTCTATGCGCGGAAGCTGGGCGTCGACATCGACGAGCTGATCGTGTCGCAGCCCGATACCGGCGAGCAGGCGCTCGAAATCGTCGACACGCTCGTGCGCTCGAATGCGATCGACGTGCTCGTCGTCGACTCGGTCGCCGCACTCGTTCCGCGGGCGGAGATCGAGGGCGAGATGGGCGACAGCCACGTCGGGCTTCAGGCGCGCCTGATGTCGCAGTCGCTGCGCAAGCTCACCGGTTCGATCAGCCGTTCGCGCTGCATGGTGATCTTCATCAACCAGCTGCGCATGAAGATCGGCGTGATGTACGGCAATCCCGAAACCACGACCGGCGGCAACGCGCTCAAATTCTATGCATCGGTGCGTCTCGACATCCGCCGTACCGGCCAGATCAAAGATCGCGACGAGATCGTCGGCAACACCACCAAGGTGAAGGTCGTGAAGAACAAGGTCGCACCGCCGTTCAAGCAGGTCGAGTTCGACATCATGTACGGACAGGGCATTTCGAAGATCGGCGAGATCCTCGACCTCGGTGTCAAGGCGGGGCTCGTCGAAAAGTCGGGCGCCTGGTTCAGCTATGATTCGATCCGCATCGGACAGGGCCGCGAGAATGCGAAGAATTTCCTGACCGAAAATCCCGAGCTGATGCAGCGCCTCGAAAGCGCGATCCGTAGCCGTACCGACGCGGTGGCCGAAGAGATGATGGCCGGCCCCGATGACGAAGGCGACGATGGCGAGCTTTGATCGCCGCTACTGACGCCATCCGGCCGGTTTCCCCGATCTCGGGAGAAACCGGCCAGCCGACGGCGGCGGGCCCCGCGGTCTCCTTGCGACCGCACCGTACCTGCGCAGCCCCTCTCCTGCAGGTCGGCCCGCCCGCCGTCCATTGCTCGCCGGTGATCAGGGAATGGCGATTTGCCTGAGCCAATTCTCAACCAGCAGCGCCTTGCGCGACCTTCGCCAGCGGCTACAAGCAGCCCATGCCCGCGATCCGTCTTTTCGGCCTGCCCACCGACGTCAACAGCAGCTTCGAGCGCGGTGCGGCGGCGGGACCGGCGGCGATCCGCGCCGCCTTGCGCAGCGAGCGCGGCAATCTGGCGAGCGAGCTTGGGCCCGAGATCGGCGTCGATATCGCCTTTGCCGACGATGGCGACCTGCCGCTCAGCGAAGACACGGCGCGCGACGACGCGGCGATCCGGCGCCACGTCACCATGCTGCAAGAAGATGGTGAGGTGCCATTGGCGCTCGGCGGCGATCATGCGGTGACCTTTCCGCTCGTCGAGGCGGCGGCAACCTGTTTTGGCCCGGTCAACATCCTTCACTTCGACGCGCATCCCGATCTCTACGACGATTTCGGCGGCAATCCGCGCAGCCACGCCTCACCCTTTGCGCGCATTTGCGAGGCCGGCCATGCCAGGCGGCTGGTGCAGGTCGGCATCCGGACGCTGAACGGACATTGCCGCGGGCAGGCCGAGCGCTTCGGGGTCGAGATCGTCCCGATGGCCGGGTTCACGCCGGGCGCGGTGCCCGTACTCGAAGGTCCGCTCTACATCTCGATCGACCTCGACGGGATCGATCCGGCCCAAGCGCCCGGCGTCGCGCATCCCGAGCCGGGAGGTCTGACCGTCCGCGAGGTGTTGGCGGTCCTCCACAAGCAAACCGCACCGATCGTAGGCGCCGACATCGTCGAGCATCACCCCGGCCGCGACGTTGGGGGCGTCACGGCGATCCTCGGCGCGAAGTTGGTGCGCGAACTCGCGGCGCTGATCGACCGCAACGGACCCTATCCATACTGACCCACGAAGGAGAGAGCGATGAGCCTGATCGTCCACCATCTCAACAACAGCCGCTCGCAGCGCATCCTCTGGCTACTCGAAGAGATTGGCGCGCCCTACGAAATCAAATTCTACGATCGCGACCCGGTCACGAATCTCGCGCCGCCCGAACTCATCGCGGTTCACCCGCTCGGCAAGTCGCCGGTGCTGGAGGATGCCGGGCGCATCATCATCGAGTCGGCGGCGATCGCCGAATATATCTGCGACTATCATGGCGGTGAGAAACTGGTGCCGCAGCGAGGCACCGACGACCATGTCCGCCACCTGCAATGGATGCATTTTGCCGAAGGCTCAGCGATGACCCCGATCCTGCTGCGCATTTATACGGCGCGTCTCGGCGAAGCGGCCGCGCCGCTCGAAGCGCGGATCACGCAGCAACTCGATTCGCATTTTGCCTATATGGAAAGCGCGGTCAGCGAGGATGGCCATTTCGTCGGCGATAATCTGACCGCCGCCGACATCATGCTGAGCTTTCCGGCCGAGATCGCAATCATGCAGGGACTGGCGCAGCGCTTCCCGAAACTCGCCAATTTTGTGAATGCTTGCCACGACCGGCCGGCGTGGCGCCGCGCGCGGGAGAAGGGCGGCGCCTATTATGGCTATTGATCGCCGGCCCGGCGGTCGGTTGTGGTTGGTGTCGGCTTTCCTCCTTTCCGGTATCCCGGCGGCTTTCGGCGCGCCGCCGCTGATCGCGCCCGAGGTCGAGCGCGACGTGGTCGTGCCCGGGGGTGTGATCTTCAAGCCGACGGCGGCGGATGAGGAGGGAGCGGTTGATCGTTTCGCGGAATATACGCTGGCGCTGGCGCGGCGCGACTATGCTGCGGCCTATGCGATGCTGCGCCTGTCCTTCCAGGCGGCGAACCCGCGGCTCGAATGGGAAATGAACCTGCGCAAGCGCGCTGCGATCTGGGCCGATGGCCGGATCCGTGTCTTGCGGTTGAGCTGGTATCCCGACCCTGCCGGACAGCCCCCGGGGCTTTACGCCGCCTTCGATTTTCGCGGCGACCGGGCGGACGGGACGATGGACTGCGGCTATGTCGTCGTTCACCGCGCGAAACCGGGCGACGGCTTCACCGTGGTGCGGATCGACACGTCCGAAGTTCCATCCCCGTTGATGGAGGATGGCGTGCCGAAGGCCGACGTGCTGCAGCAACTGCCCTGCTATCTCGGCAAGGGAATCGCCACCTCCTTTTGAGGCGGTCGCGCAACCTGAAGAAATTAGACTTGTGGCGCCTTGCCGCCCGATCCCATATGATGTCCGCCGTTGATTGCGGCGCGCCAACAGGGGGTGGGCGGGATGAGTTTTCTGGCGATGGCATTGATGCTGGCGGCGACCGAACCGGGAATCCGGATCGAGGCGGTCCCCGGCCGCGGCTATACGGCGACGGTCGACAGCTTTGAATCGGCGACCTTCGGCAAGGTCATGGAACGGGTGCAGGCCGAGGCGGTGCGTCGCTGCGGCAAGCTCGGAACCCGCTTTGGCCGGCATTATTTCGACAGCCGCATCGACGCGGCGCGCAACGTGATGATGATCGAGAATCTGCGCCAGAATTTCTTCTGCTTCGATCCGGTGACCGATCCTTACAAGCCGGTGCCCGCCGACTGGACCGCAAGCGCGGCAGAGACGGCGAATGTCACGGTTTTCGTGACGCGCTTCCTCGAGCGGCTGAACCGCGGCGATGCTGCGGGGATGGCGATGATGGATCCGATTATCGAAATCAGCAAGGCCGACTGGGACGGGCTGGTCAAGGGCGCGACGCAGGGGCGCACAGGAAACGCGGGGACGCTCACACCCAAGTTCGTGACATGGAGCAACAATCCGGCGGGGGCCGCCTATCCGGGCGCCTATGCCTTCTTTTCGGTGATCGACGATCATCCGGGGATCGAGGGGACGTGCGGCGGGATCATGGTACAGCGGGTGCGCGAGAATGAGTATCGCATCTCGCAATATGACGTGCAGTTCATTCCGACCGCGCTGGTCGAGCAGCGGGGTTTGACCGACGACGAACTCGACGGACTGTGCGCGCGCTGACGGCGCGGTACCTTCTCGTTCGTAATGCTTGAGAAACGCGGCGTGTCGCACTAGATCGCGCGCATGACCTCGACCAACGACATTCGCCGCTCTTTCCTCGACTATTTCGGGGAGGCGGGCCACCATATCGAGCCGTCGGCGCCGCTGGTGCCGTACAACGACCCGACGCTGATGTTCGTCAACGCGGGCATGGTACCGTTCAAGAATGTCTTCACGGGGCTGGAAAAGCGTCCGTACAGCACCGCGACCTCGTCGCAGAAGTGTGTGCGCGCGGGCGGCAAGCACAACGACCTCGACAATGTCGGCTATACGGCGCGGCATCACACCTTCTTTGAAATGCTGGGGAATTTCTCTTTCGGCGACTATTTCAAGGAACAGGCGATCGACCACGCATGGACCCTGATCACCAAGACCTGGGGCCTGCCGCCGGAAAAGCTGACCGCGACCGTCTATCACACCGATGACGAGGCCTATGACCTGTGGCGCAAGATCGCGGGTCTGCCCGAGGATCGCATCATCCGCATCCCGACCAGCGACAATTTCTGGTCGATGGGCGACACCGGGCCGTGCGGTCCGTGCAGCGAAATCTTCTATGACCATGGCGACCATATCTGGGGCGGCCCGCCGGGATCGCCCGAGGAGGATGGCGACCGCTTCGTCGAGATCTGGAACCTGGTGTTCATGCAATATGAACAGTTGCCCGGCGGCGAACGCGTCGACCTGCCGCGGCCGAGCATCGACACCGGCATGGGGCTCGAACGCATCGCGGCGGTGCTGCAGGGCGTTCACGACAATTATGACACCGACACGTTCAAGGCGCTGATTTCGGCGTCGGTCGACTTGACCGGCGTACCGGCCGAAGGCGCGACGCAGGCCAGCCATCGCGTAATCGCCGACCACCTCCGCGCATCGAGCTTCCTCGTCGCCGACGGCGTGCTGCCGTCGAACGAGGGCCGCGGTTATGTGCTGCGCCGGATCATGCGGCGCGCGATGCGTCATGCGCATCTGCTGGGCGCCAAAGATCCGTTGATGCATCGGCTGCTGCCGTCGCTGACCGCCGAGATGGGCGCGGCCTATCCCGAGCTGATCCGCGCGCAGCCGCTGATCGCCGAGACGCTGGAGCGCGAGGAGGTCAAGTTCCGCCAGACGCTCGAGAAGGGATTGCGGCTGCTCGACGAAGCGACAGCCCAGATGGGCAAAGGCGATACGCTGCCCGGCGAGGTCGCGTTCAAGCTCTATGATACCTATGGTTTTCCTTACGATCTGACCGAGGATGCGCTGCGGTCGCACGACATCAACGTCGACCGTGAAGGCTTCGACGCGGCGATGGCGCAGCAGAAAGCGGCGGCGCGCGCGGCCTGGAAGGGCAGCGGCGACAAGGCGTCGGACGAAATCTGGTTCGACCTCGCCGAAGCCAACGGCAGCACCGAGTTCACCGGTTATACCTCGACCGCGGGCGAGGCGACGGTCATCGGGCTGGTGAAGGACGGCAAGCCGGTCGGCGAGGCGAAGGCGGGCGACGAGGTGGTCGTGCTGACCAACCAGACCCCCTTCTATGGCGAGAGCGGCGGGCAGATGGGCGACGCGGGGACGATCGCGACGCTGGAAGGCGCGAAGGCGTCGGTGAGCGACACCGGCAAGCCGCTCGGCCGCCTGCACACGCATCAGGCCAAGCTGGAGGCGGGAACGCTGAAGGTCGGCGATACGGTCCAGCTCACCGTCGACGCCGCGCGGCGCGATCGCATCCGCGCCAACCACAGCGCGACACACCTGCTGCACGCGGCGTTGCGCAACCGGCTGGGCGACCATGTGACGCAGAAAGGCAGCCTGGTCGCCGAGGATCGCTTCCGCTTCGACTTCTCGCACCCCAAGGCGCTGTCCGCCGAGGAGATTGCGCAGATCGAAGCCGACGTGAACGCACAGATCCGCGGCAACGAGCCGGTGACGACGCGGCTGATGACCCCCGACGATGCGATCGCCGCGGGCGCGATGGCGCTGTTCGGGGAGAAATACGGCGACGAGGTTCGCGTTCTCAGCATGGGCGCGGCGGACGATCATCACTATTCGGTCGAGCTGTGCGGTGGGACGCACGTCCGCGCGCTGGGCGACATCGCGCTGTTCAAGATCGTCAGCGAAAGCGCGGTCTCTTCGGGGGTGCGGCGGATCGAGGCGCTGACGGGCGAAGCTGCGCGCCAGTGGCTGAACGGCCGCGACGAGGCGCTGAAGGCGGCGGCGGCGGCGCTCAAAACGTCGCCCGACGAGGTGCCGGCGCGAGTCGCGGCGCTTGCCGAGCAGCTCAAGAAGGCCGAGCGCGAGCTGGCCGACGCGAAGAAGGCACTTGCGATGGGCGGCGGCGGCGGTGCGGCGGCGGGCCCTGCGGTCGAGCAGGTGGGCGATGTGGCGTTCCTCGCGCAGGTCGTAGACGGGCTCGATCCCAAGGAGCTGCGCGGCACGGTGGACGGCCTGAAGAAGCAGGTCGGCAGCGGCGTCGCGATGCTGGTCGCGGTCAACGACGGGCGGGCTTCGGTCGCCGTGGGCGTGACCGACGACAGGACCGGCAGCCATAGCGCGGTCGATCTGGTCAAGGCCGCGGTCGCGGCGCTCGGCGGACAGGGCGGCGGCGGCCGACCCGACATGGCGCAGGGCGGCGGTCCGAACGGCGGCGCGGCGAACGATGCCGTCGCCGCGGTCAAAGCCGCGCTCGCCTGAAATCGAACAAGTTGAAACCGACCAAGAAGACGCGGCGCACCGATCATGCCGAACGGTTGATCGCGGCGCCGCTGGTCGATGTGTTCGCCGCCTTCACCGGCGCCGACAAGCTCGCGCGCTGGTTGCCGCCCGAGGGGGCGACGGGTGAATTTGAACATTGCGATCTGACCGAAGGCGGCGGTTTCCGCCTGCGGCTGACCTTCGACGACCCCGACGTCGACACCAAGAGCGACGACGACAGCGATATCGTTGAGGTCCATATTCCGGTGCTCGACGACGGACGGCTAATCGTCTGGGAGGTCGAGTTTGAATCCGACGATCCGCGTTTTTCAGGGACGATGGCGATGCACTGGTATCTCTCGCGCAAAGGCGGCGGCACGCTGGTGACGATCGATGCGCATCACGTGCCGCCGGGGATCTCGGCGAAGGATCATGTGGCGGGGCTGACGAGTTCGCTGGCGAATCTGGCGGCGGTGGTGGAGGGGTGAATGTTCCCCGGCGTAAGCCGGGGTCCAGCAACGCTGCGCTGCCCATGTGGACCCCGGCTTTCGCCGGGGCGCAGGAAATCAGCTCTCCACCCCCTTTGCCTTCCCCCACGCGCGTGCGGCGGTGTAGCCGAGGTAGCCGGTCCCGAAGAGCGCGTAGAGCGGCTCGGGGATGCCGGCAAGATAGGCGTTCATGCCCTCGGCAATGCCCTTAGCCATGTCAGGCCGCGCGGCGGCGATGAGGCCCATCGGGATCGCCCATAGCAGCAGCGCATACATCACATAGAGGAAGCTCGGCCGGGCGCGGCTGGTCCAGGGGTCGGCGCTATTCGCCTCGGCGACGATTGCGGTCATGCGGGTGCGGATCGCCTCCATCTCCTGACTCCCCTCAAGCTTCAAGAGCTCGAGCTTGGCGCGGTCGCGTGCTTCCGGGTCGGGGATGATCTTGTCGATCAGCTTGGCGATCGGGCCGATCAGGCCTTCGATGATGCTCATGGCAATGCTCCTCAAGGTTTCAAAGTTCAGTAAAGTTCAGCCCAATGACGCGCGATGGGGCATCAGCCGCCCGCGATGCGGTTCGCGAGCCAGCCGTAGAGAAAGGCCTCCTGGCTGGGACGGCGTTCGGCGAGCGCGATGTAGCGTTCGCCCTGCAGCGCCTCCATCGCACGCAGCAGGACGGTCTCGCCGCCCTTGCCGCGCGCCTTCAGGAAGCCGTCGAGCGCCGACAGGGTGCGCGGGCCGATGTCGCGATCCACCACGATGTCGGGATAATCGCGCGCGGAGCGGTTGAGCGCGTTGAGCGCGCGCTGAAGGAAGCCCGTCGCGACCGCGGTGCCCATGTTGACGCCGGTGTCGAAGAGTTCGGCGGCGATCCGGGGGGCGCGCAGCGCCACCTTGTCGAAGCCGGGGCGCAGCCAATAGAGGCGGCGGTAGATGATCGCGGCCTCGGCGCGCGGCAGATCGCGCATCGAGCCGTCATAGCCCTGCGCCCGCGCGACGGCTTCGGTGATTCCCCAACAGGTCGGGCCGCCGCGGTCGGCGGGGTGGTTTACATATCGGCCCTCGCGGTCGATGACGGCGTCGATCAACGCGTCGGCGTCGCAGGTCGATGGATCGGGTCGTGGCATGATTCGTTCCTTTCGGTTTGTCGTGCGCCGTAAACGAACCATATGGGTACATTGTAGGAAAGGCCTTTCTCGATGCGGGCTTTGCAGGTGCGTGAATTGCTGCCCGATCATGCCGGTGCGGGGCTGGTCGACCTTCCGGTGCCGGGGCCGGGGGCGGGCGAGGTGCGGGTTCGCGTGCGAGCCGCGGCGGTGAATTTCCCCGACCTGCTGATGACGCGCGGCGGTTATCAACTGAAGCCCGAGCTGCCCTTCGTGTCGGGTCTGGAATTTTCGGGTGAAGTCGATGCTGTCGGCGCGGGCGTCACCGATTGGAGAGTCGGCGACGCGGTGGTCGGCGGCAATCGGTTCGGGGCAATGGCCGAATATACCGTTGTTCCTGCTGGGGCGCTCCGTTCAAAGCCTGAGGCGATGAGCTGGGAAGCGGCGGCGGCCTATCCGGTCGCCTATCTCACCGCCTATGTCGCGCTGGTCCGCTGCGCGCGGGTCGAACCCGGCGAATGGGTGCTGGTGCATGGCGCCGCGGGCGGCGTCGGGCTCGCGACGGTCGACCTGGCCAAGGCGCTCGGCGCGCGCGTGATCGCGGCGGCGAGCAGCGCGGAGAAGCGCGAGGCGATCACGCGGCTCTATGCGCCCGAAGCGGTAATCGCCGCCGAGCCGGGCTTTCGCGAGGCAGTGAAGGCGCTGACCGGCGGCAAGGGCGCCGATGCGATCTTCGATCCGGTGGGCGGCGATGTGTTCGACGAATCGACGCGCTGCATCGCGTTCGGCGGGCGGCTGCTCGTGATCGGCTTTGCGTCGGGCCGCATTCCCGAGGTGTCGGTCAATATGCCGCTGATCAAGGGATTCTCGGTCGTCGGAGTGCGCGCGGGCGAATATGGGCGGCGCTTTCCCGAGCGCGGCGCGGAGAATGTCGCTGCGATCGATGCGCTGGCGACAGCGGGCAGGATCCGGCCGCATGTCCACGCCGTGCTCGATCTGGCCGACTGGCGGGAGGCTTTTGCGATGCTCGAGAAGCGCGAGGCGGTGGGGAAGGTCGTGTTGCGCCCCTGATGCGCGATCACCGGACGGGCGCGGGGAACGCCCCGCCGCATCCGGCATAGTTTTGCGACAATCGCCGCGCCATGGAGCGTCCGGGGTGCACCTGTTCAGGGTATCTGGCGGCAGCGCCGCCCATCGACAAAGGACGATTTGTGAAGAAACGGATTCTCATTGCCGCGCCGCTGGCGCTTATCGCTCCCGCGGCCCATGCCCAGCCGCCGCACGACGGCGGGCGTATTTTCGCAATGATCGACGCCAATGGCGACGGCAAGCTCGACAAGGCCGAGATCACCAAGATGGCGCAGATGCGGGCGGAAAAACAGGGCGATCCCTCGCTCGCGGCGCCCGAAAAGATCGACATTTTCTTCAAGCATCTCGACGCCAATGGCGACGGCTTCGTCGACAAGAGCGAGATCGAGGCGATGCGCAGCGCCCGTGCCTCGGCGCCGCCGCCCGAAGCGCCGCAGGGCGACGCGCCGGCGCAGGACGCCAACTGACCGGAGCCGAGGGCGGCGTCCCGAAGAGGGGCGCCGCCCTCAGGCGACCGCGATCCGGATCGCCTGAACGAGAAAGGCGAGCCCGACGAGCGTCACCAGCCAGCGGCGGATGAGGCGGAACTGCGCGTCGCTGATCCGGTCGAGGATGATGCCTCCGACACTGATCCCGGCCATCGACGCGGCGACGGCGACGAGCGTGGCGGGAAGTGCGAGCGCTTCGCGCCCTTCGGCGCTGACCAAGAGGCCGCCGTAAACGAGAATCTTCGAGGCATGGCCCATCGCCTGCATCACCGCCTTGGTCGCGACGACCTGATGCCGGTTCAGCATAGTGTTGACGAACAGCAGGTCGCTTACCGGCCCGGAGACACCCGAGATCAGCGAGATGGCGTTCGCGACGAAGCCGCCTGTGACCGCGTGCGAGCGTTTGCTGGCGTCGAGCCGGATCCAGCGTTCGGGAAGCCAGACGAGGATCGGGGTCAGGCCGAGTCCGAGGAAAACGAGGAATTTGGTCGGCGCGAACAGGATGACAGAGAAGAGCGCGAGCGACGCGGCTGATCCGAGCCCGAACCAGACCAGCACCGGCCACGCGATGTGCCGCCGGTGGAGCAGAAAGCGCCAGGTGTTCGACGCGAACTGAATGACACCGTGCAGCGCGAGCGCGAGTGCGGCAGGCAAGAGCCAGGTGAGCACGCCCATGAAGACGATGCCCCCGGCCATGCCGAAAACGCCCGAAAGGATGGAGGTAAGGAAAGCTGCGACGACGATCAGCGCGCTTGCCTGCATCGTCGTTCACGCTTTCCGTGCAAACCGCAGTCTTGCGGTGAAATTGGTCGGGACGAGAGGATTCGAACCTCCGACCCCCACACCCCCAGTGTGATGCGCTACCAGGCTGCGCTACGTCCCGACCGGCCCCATTGGGCAGGCGTGGCCCCTAGCGCGGGTTGGCAGACGATGCAAGGCTCTCCTGAGCAAAGTCGACCGGCGGCGGGTGCGGCGTGCCATGGCCGCTACCGTCTTGATCTGTCGGCGGCGGCCCCCATGTGGGACGGGTCTGGCGGGGGAGGCTGCGCAGCGAGCGGTTGCGTCCATATTCCCCGCGTGATAGGCGCCGCGCCATTATTGTGCCCGCCCGTTCCGCTGGACGGGTGCCGCTGCAAAGAGAAAGTCTTTCGTTCATGTCGACCAATTTGCTTCTGACCCAGGCGGCTGGCTCCGGGGGCGGGGCCGCCGGTTTCATCATGCTGGTGCCCTATCTGCTGATCTTCGTCGTTTTCTGGTTCTTCCTCATTCGCCCGCAGCAGGTGCGGATGAAGGAGCATCGCAACAAGATCGCGGCGGTGAAGCCGCGCGATCAGGTCGTGACCGGCGGCGGGATCGTCGGCAAGGTGACGCGCGTCGACGATGAATTCGCCGATGTCGAAATCGCGCAGGGCGTGAAGATCAAGGTCGTGAAATCGACCCTGTCCGACGTGCTGGCGCCCGGCGGCAAGCCCGCGAACGACTGACGTTCCGGCGGCGCGCCGTGCGCCGCCCAGACCAACCGGAATCCCCCCTATGCTCGATTTCCCGCGCTGGAAAACCATCGGCATCAGCATCATCCTGCTGCTCGGTATCCTTTTTTCCATTCCCAGTTTCCTGCCGTCCAAGACGTTCGAGAGCCTGCCGAGCATTGCGCAGATCAAGGTCAATCTGGGCCTCGACCTTGCCGGCGGCAGCCACTTGCTGCTCGAGGCCGACGTCGCCGACCTGCAGAAGACGCAGCTCGCGAACATGGAAAAGACGGTGCGTACCGCGATGCGCGGCGAGCGCGGACCCGACGACGATATCGCGATCGGCGAACTGTCGACCGCGGGCGGCAAGATCAGCTTCCTCGTTCGCGACCAGCGACAGCTCGACGCGGCGCGCGACCGGCTATTCAACGAGACCGGCGGGGCCGGAATCTCGACCGGGCAGCGCGACTGGCAGATCGACGTCATCGACACGACGCGGATCGTCATGACGCCGACGGCCGCCGGTCAGACGGAGGCGATCAAGAATGCGATGGATACGGCGCGCGAGATAATCGACAAGCGCGTCAACGCGCTCGGCACGCGCGAACCGACGATCATCCGGCAGGGCGACGACCGCATCGTCGTGCAGGTGCCGGGCCTGCAGGATCCGCAGCAGCTGAAAGACCTGATCGGCAAGACCGCGCGCCTCGAATTCCGGATGGTCGACGCCAACGCTGACCCTGCCGAGGTTGCCGCGGGTCGCGTTCCGGTGGGCAGCGAGATCGTTCCCTATGCCGAAGGCGCCAATGCCGGCGGAGCTCCTTACGAAGTGCTGCGCCGCCAGGTGATGATCAGCGGCGAGCAGCTGCTCGACGCCAAGCAGGGCTATGACGGGCAGTCGGGGCAGCCGGTCGTAAACATCCGTTTCGATTCGGGCGGTTCGGCGACCTTCGCCAAGGTCACCGCGCAGAATGTCGGCAAGCGCTTTGCGATGGTCCTCGACGGCCGCGTGCTGTCGGCCCCGTCGATCAACGAACCGATCCTCGGCGGCAGCGCTCAGATTTCGGGCAGCTTTACCGTCGCGACCGCGAACAACCTCGCGATCTCGCTGCGTTCGGGTGCGTTGCCGGTGAAGATGACGGTGGTCGAGGAACGGACGGTCACGCCCGAGCTCGGCGCCGATTCGATCCGCAAGGGCATCATCGCGGGGATCGTCGCGACCGTTTCGGTGCTGACGCTGATGGTGCTCGTCTATGGCCGCTTCGGCGTCTATGCCAATGTCGCGCTGTTCTTCAACATCTTCCTGATCATCGCGATCATGGCGGCGTTCAACGCGACGCTGACCCTGCCGGGTATCGCGGGCTTCGTGCTGACGATCGGCGCAGCGGTCGACGCGAACGTGCTGATCAACGAGCGTATCCGCGAGGAATTGCACCGCGGGCGGCGCGTCTTCCAGGCGGTCGAACTCGGCTATTCGGAAGCAAGCCGCGCGATCTTTGACGCCAACGTCACCAATGTCATCGCCGCGTCGCTGATGTTCTGGTTCGGCTCGGGCCCGATCAAGGGCTTTGCCGTGGTGCTGACCATCGGCATCGTCACCAGCGTCTTCACCGCGGTCACCGTCACGCGCCTGTTCGCGTCGCGCTGGCTGCACAAGACGCGTCCGGCGTCGATCAACATTTAAGGAAAGGGCGACATCATGCGTTTGCTGAAACTCGTCCCCGACGACACGAACATCGATTTCCTGAAATGGCGGAAGCTTGCTTCGGCCATGAGCTTCATCCTCGTCGCCATCTCGATCGCGCTCGTTGCGGTCAAGGGGCTGAACCTCGGCGTCGATTTCGTCGGCGGCCAGTCGGTCCGCGTCGAATTCAACGGGACGATGCCGCCGATCGACCAGATTCGCGAAAAGGTCAGCGCGATCGGCCTTGGCGAGCCGACGATCCAGCAGTTCGGGTCGGACAAGGCGGTGTCGATCCGCACCGCGCTGCCCGAGGGCGACAAGACCGTCGCCGACCGCGCGGGCCGGCAGCTGGTGGCGGGCATCCAGAAAGCGTTTCCGACCGCGCATACTGGGTCGGTCGAAACCGTGTCGGGCAAGGTGTCGGGCGAGCTGATCAGCACCGGCGCGCTCAGCCTCGCGCTCGCGATGCTCGGCATCTCGATCTATATCTGGATCCGCTTCGAATGGCAGTTCGGCGTCGGCGCATTGGGCCGCCTGTTTCACGAAGTCGCGCTGACCTTCGGCTTTTTCGCGGTCACGCAGTTGCAGTTCGACCTGAACAGCATCGCGGCGCTGCTGACCATCGTCGGCTATTCGCTGAACGATACGATCGTGGTGTATGACCGCGTACGCGAAAATCTGAAGAAATATCGCAAGATGGACATCGTGCCGCTTCTGAACCTCAGCATTAACGAGACGCTGTCGCGCACGGTGATGACGAGCGTTTCGGTTTTGCTGGCGCTCGCGATGCTGCTGATCTTCGGTCCCGACGTGATTTTCGGTTTCACCGCGGCGATGCTGTTCGGCGTTTTCGTCGGCACCTATTCGTCGATCCTGATGTCGACGCCGGTGCTGGTGTGGCTGAAGGTCGGCTCCGACAGCTTCATTCCCCGCACGACCGCCGCGAACGAGGGCGCCGAGCGTGTGACGCGCAAGGAAGACGACGGCGCGGTGGTCTGATTGCTAGCGGCCGGCGCAGCGGCGGAGATGCTCCGCCAGCTCGCGGCCGTTTCGGTCCCAGTCGAAGCGGCCGCCCAGCGTGGCGGCGACGTCCGCCGGCGATGGCGGTGCGGCGAGCAGCGCGCGGACCGCGTCGGCAATCGCTTGTGGGGTGCGGTCGACGATGCGCCCGGCGACGGGTGCGGTGACGAGTTCGGCGCCGCCGCCCGCGTTGCTGATGACGATGGGTGTGCCGCAGGCGAGCGCCTCTACCCACGCATTGGCCAGCCCTTCGCTCGCCGATGGCATGACGACGATGTCGGCGGCGCTATAGAGCATCGGCAGGTCGGCGTTGGCGACCGGACCCATCAGATGGACGCGGTCTGCGACGCCCAGCCGCTGTGCGAGTGCGCGGTAGCGGGCTTCCTCTTCGCCCGCACCCGCCAGCCAGTAATGGACGCCTGGAAGTGACTTCAGGGCTTCAATGACGAGCGCCTGCCCCTTGCGCGGAATGAGGGCACCGATAGTTGCGATCGCGGGTTCCTCACCCATCCCGAGCGCGGCGCGCGCGGCGGCGCGGTCCGCCGGATGGAACCGGGCCGTATCGATCCCTGTATAGTGAACGGCGATCTTGTCCGGATCGATGCCGATCGCGGCCATGTCGCGCCGCATCGCGTCGGAGACGGCGAGCAGGCCTGCGGCGCGATTTCCCGCTTCGAGCACCTGGGCCTTCGTCGCCGGGTCATGGCCGAAATGGCTGATGTCGGCGCCGCGCGCCTTCGCGGAGAAGGGGAGGCCCAGCGCGTCGGCGATACGCATCGCTGCTGGGCCGTCGGGGTAAAAGAATTGCGCGTCGACGACGTCGAACGACTGGCCTCGGACGGCCGACAGGACGGCGCGTGCGACCTTCGCAGGGTTGAGACGCGCGCTGTAGCGCGGGATCAGCGTAAAGCGCGGACGATGGACGGTGAGACCGTTCCATTGCTCGGCGTACGGCAATGCGCGGAGAGCACGGTAGCGCTCGTGCAGCGAAAGCGGGAAGGGCGGGAGTCCGACGGGTGCGATGACGGTCAGGTCGATGCAGGGCTGCACGGCGAGCGCGCGCAGACTCCTCTCGACGAACAGGCCGAAGTTCGGCCGCGCAGCGTCGGGGAAGAGGGTGGCGATCGACAGGACGCGAAGAGGCGAAGTCATACTCGCCCATCCACCTTTTCGTCATTGCGAGCGAAGCGAAGCAATCCAGACTGTGCGTAGACCGCTCTGGATTCCTTCGCTTCGCTCGCAATGACGGGCTTCAGGATCACAACGTCCGAATCAATCTAACCGCGATCGCCGCCCATGGCGGGTTGCTCACGACCTGTTGTCGTTGACCGGTGCCGAGCGGGAGCAGGTGGAGCTTTTCGCCGTCGACGTTGAGCAGGCGCGCGAAGAAGAAGCGGCCGGCCGGGCGGGGAACGAGGATGTCGCGGTTGAGGGCAGTCGTCCAATCTCCCTCGATCCGGCGGCACCAGATTTCATCGCCCGCCCGATAATCGCCGATCGACGAGGTCACGCGCACGGCGACCATATCCTCGCCCGGACGCGCGGTGAGCGCCTGTTCGACCCGCGTCGGCGCCTGGGCACCGTCGGCGCCGAGGTGCGCGGTAATGGTGAGCTGCGTATCCTGCGGCAATTGGACGAGCTCGGCGGCTTCGACCCCCAGCGCCTTGGCGATGCGGTTCATCCAGCCCAATGACAGCGTTCGCGTGCCGGTTTCGAGGCGGCCGATCGTCTGCGCGGTCGTCGGCGGATCACAGCGCTGCCCGACTTCTTCAAGCGTCAGCCCCTTGGCACGACGCACGGCGCGGATGCTGTTGATCATTGCCTATCCCCGAATAACCAAATCGGTTTCTTCTTTCCTACAAAATAATCCAATGTCAAGCCGGTCGTGCAAGACAGGAGAATCGCATGACTGCACGCCGCCTCGAAACGCGCATCCATCCCGACGACCGGATCGATCCGGACAAGGCGGGGCCGCAGGTGATGCGGCATGTCACGGTCAATGTGGCGGAAAGTCCGATCGCCTGGCTGGCGTCGCGCGGGATGCTGACGCCGGAGCAATTGCACGCGGGCGAGCGGCTACGCGCCGATTACGAGCGCGCGGGGCTGGCGGCGCGGGTGACGATGCGGTGGGACGCGGCGCCGCCGGCAAAGGGGCGTGGCGGAGCGCGGGCTTCGGATGCGTCGCTGGCACGGATCGACGCGCACCGGCGCTTTCATGCTGCGATCGACCATGTCGGGCCGGGGCTTGCCGATATCTGCTGGCGCGTTGTGTGTGCGGGAGAGGGGATCGGAGAGGCGGAGAAGGCGCTGGGCTGGCCCACGCGGTCGGGGAAGCTGGTACTGGGGCTGGCGCTCGACCGGGTGGCGCGGTTTTACGGGATGGGATGATTCTAGCCGAATATGCGCTGGGCCTCGCTCTCGTCATCGACATAGGTGTTGGCCACGCGCTGCGATTTGGTGAGATAGAGCGACCAGATCGTGGCGAAGATCAGCGACTGGAAAACGCCTTTTACATATTCGGCGTCGATCTGGTTGATATTCTCCGGCCACAGCACGCTGGCGACGATGAAGTCGAGTGCAAGCGCGCCGATGGAGACAACCCACAAGCCCCGGACGACGAGGCGAACCGTCGAGCGGTTCTGGACCCAGATGAGGCGATAGGCGAAATAAAGCGTTGCGGCGATCGTCGCCGCCGTCAGGCTCCAAGTGAAGCCCTCGTAAATCGTCCATTTGCTTCCCAGCTGGTCTTCGACTATCGGGTCGATCTGAAGCAGCGCGGCCGTCTGGACGACGGCGCGTATCGGCGAAATCACCGCGAGGATGATCACGAAAAGGCGCAGCCAGCCGGCGACGCCCTTCAATTCCGGTGTTTCTGTCGTATCTGCCATGCCCCGTTCCCCCTTCGTGCTTGTGACGGGAGAAGGGTCGGCGCGCAACTCCGGAATTATCCCAGCGCTTCAGCCTCTTCGGCTAGTGAAAGCCAGCGGTCTTCGGCGGCCGCCTTTTCGTTCCGGAGCGCGTCGAGTTTTGTCGTCAGCGCGTTGAAACGGGCGTTGTCGCGCGTGAACAGGCTGCCGTCGGAGAGCTCGGTTTCGATGGCCGCCATTTCCTTCTCGATCTCCTCGATCCGGGTGGGGAGCAGGTCGTAGTCGCGCTGGTCCTTGTAGCTGAGTTTCTTGCGCGCCTGCGGCGGTGGAGGCGGGGCAGCTTCGGACGGGGTGGCCCTGGTCTTCGTCACGGCGGGTTTGCTGCGCTTCGCTTCCCAGTCGGCATAGCCGCCGGCGACGATGTCGACCTTGCCCGATCCGTCGAGGCCGAGCGTCACGGTCACGGTGCGGTCGAGGAAGTCGCGGTCGTGGCTGACGAGGAGGACGGTGCCTTCGTAATCCGCGATAACCTCCTGCAACAGGTCGAGCGTTTCGAGGTCGAGGTCGTTCGTCGGCTCGTCGAGGACGAGCAGGTTCGATTCGCGGGCGAATTCGCGCGCCAGCAAGAGCCGCGAGCGTTCGCCGCCCGAAAGCGCGCCGACGCTGGCATTGGCGACCCCGGGGTCGAAGAGGAAGTCCTTGAGATAGCCCTGCACATGCTTCTTGACCCCGCGCACCTCGATCCAGTCGCCGCCGTCGGCGAGGACGTCGCGTACCGTCTTTTCCGGCGCGAGCAGGCTGCGCTGCTGGTCGATGACGATGCCGTCGAGCGTCGGCGCGAGGGTGACGCTACCCTCGTCGGGCTTGATTTCGCCGGTGAGCAGTTTGAGCAAGGTCGACTTGCCCGCACCGTTCGCGCCGACGATGCCGATGCGGTCGCCGCGCTGAACGCGGAAGGTGAAGTCCCTGATGATCGTGCGGTCGCCGAAGCGCTTGGTGATATGGTCGGCGGTGATCACCGATTTCGAGCGGACGTCGTCGTTGGCTAGGCCGAGCTTGGCGACGCCGGGGCCGCCGATCATCGCAGCGCGGGTCGCGCGCATTTCGTGCAGCTTTTCGAGGCGGCCCTGGTTGCGCTTGCGGCGCGCGGTGACGCCGCGTTCGAGCCAATGCGCCTCGAGCCGGAGCTTTGCGTCGAGCTTTTCGGCGGCGCGCGCTTCCTCGGCGAACACCGCCTCCATCCATGCGTCGAAGCCGCCGAAGCCGATTTCCTTACGGCGGATGCTGCCGCGGTCGAGCCACAAGGTCTGGCGTGTCAGGCGGGTCAGAAAGGTCCGGTCGTGGCTGATCGCGACGAAGGCACCGCTATAGCGCGCGAGCCAGCTTTCGAGCCAGTCGATCGCCGCGAGGTCGAGGTGGTTCGTCGGCTCGTCGAGCAGCAGCACGTCGGGATTTTGCGCGAGCGCGCGGGCAATCGCGGCGCGGCGGCGTTCACCGCCCGAGGCACTCGCGGCCTCGCGTCCCATGTCGATGCCGAGCTGGTCGGCAATGGCCGCGACCTCATGCTCGGGCGGGGCGTCCGGGCCGGCGATGGCATAGTCCATCAGCGTCGCGAAACCGCGGAAGTCGGGCTCTTGCTCGAGCAGCACGACATGCGTGCCGGGGACGATCGTGCGCTTGCCCTTGTCGGGTTCGATGCGCCCGGCAAGCAGTTTGAGCAAGGTCGTCTTGCCCGCGCCGTTGCGGCCGATGAGCGCGAGCCGGTCGCGTTCGCCGATATAGATGTCGAGATCCTGGAACAGCCAGCCAGAGCCCTGAACCAGACCGACGCCTTCGTAAGAGAGAATGGGGGCAGCCATGATGAACGGCTCGCTACTGGCGCGTTCAGCATCATGCAAGCGCCGACAGAGCAAAGGCCGGAACGCACCCGCTCTGTCAGCGTTGGAGGGGCGGGATCACACAAGGCCGGAACTCCGGTTCACAGGAGAATGAAATGACGAAGCAAATGCTCACCGCTATGGCTGCGGGCCTGGTGCTGGCGGCCGCGACGCCGGCCATCGCGCAGCAAGGAGGTTCGACGGTGACGACAGCTACGACGCAGGGTCCGATTCTGTCCTTCAGCGTGAGCGAGGAAGTGCGCTCGCGCCCCGATCAGGCGACCGTCGGCGCTGGGGTCACCACGACCGCGCCGACCGCGGTCGAGGCGATGCGTCTCAACGCCGCCGCTATGGACAAGCTGATCGCCGCCGCGAAGGCGAAGGGGATCAAGGCCGAGAATATCCAGACGAGCGGCATCAACCTGTCGCCGCAGTACGACTATAACAACAATGGCAACGGCCAGCCGCCGCGCTTCATCGGCTATCAGGTGTCGAACAGCGTGCGCGCGACGACGTCGAAGATCGACGACATCGGGCCGCTAGTCGATGCGCTCGTCGCGGCAGGCGGCACCAATGTCGACGGGCCGTGGTTCGGGATGAAGGATCCCGACGCGCAGCTCGTCGGTGCGCGCGGGTCTGCGATCAAGGCGGCCGAAGCGAAGGCGGCCGACTATGCCAAGCTAGCCGGCTTTCGGGGCGCTGAACTGGTCTCGATCAGCGAAGGCAGCTTCGGCGGGCCGCAGCCGCCGATGCCGATGGTGCGCCTGCAGGCGATGGACGCGGCGGGCAAGGCGACGCCGGTCGAGCCGGGGCAGGTCGCCAATACGCTGACGCTCAGCTTTCAGTATCGGTTGGTTCGGTAATCTGGTGCCCCGGCGAAAGCTGGAGCAAAGATAAAGGCCGCTGCCAATGGGCCCCGGCTTTCGCCGGGGTTCACTCAGCCCAGTTCCCCCTCCGCCCACGGCCAGGGGCGCTCGCGGAACCATTTGGTGATGATATATTTGCGGCCTTTGCGCACCTTCATCCCATGGTGGAGTGTGTCGGGGTTGGGGGTGCCGTCGGGGCGGACATTGTTCCAGGCGAGCAGCTTGCCGGTTTCGGGCTGGTGCATCTTTCCGGTCGCAAGGAAGCGCGTTGCGCCGCCTGCGGGCGGCTCGTTGAGGTAGATCATCAATGTCCAGCTCCGCTGGCCGGGTATCGCGCAATAGGTTTCCCAGTCGGCGCCGCCGGGATCGAAATAGTCGGTGTGCGCCTTGAACTCCTCGCCGACGTCGTAACGTTGTCCCTGCAGCGGCTCGCCATATTCGAGCGGGATGCCGGTGAGATCGTGGAGTCGGTTGTTCACCGCGACGACAATCGGATTGCGGTGGTCGAGATCGCAGGTCGAGCTGGTGCGGAAGGCTTCGTCGCCGTTCGGATCGGCGATCGTCGAGGGGCGCGCGTCGCCGTCGATCAGGGCCATCAGCGCGGCGCATGTGTCGGCATCGAGAAAGCGCGTCAGCATGAACTGCTGCAGTTTCGGCGAAGGCGCGCGGCGGATGCCGGGGACGGCGGAGAGCCGGTCCGCGGTGCGGTCGGCGCCCGAGGTCGCCATGTCGACATGATCGTTGCCAGCCATGGCGCGCTTTTAGTGGGGCGGGGCCATGCGAACAATGCTTGACGAACAAGGGGTGCGCGCCTATCGCCGCGCGCTGTCGCAGGCGGTTTCGCCGGGCGTGTGGCGACCATAGCTCAGTTGGTTAGAGCGCCGGTTTGTGGTACCGGAGGTCGCGGGTTCGAGCCCCGTTGGTCGCCCCATTTTCACCATCATTGCGCATATGCGGGATTTGGGGTGACACTTGCCCCATGACGGATTATTACGCCCTAACGTAATTTTCTAACGCGAGGAGTCGCGCATGTCTGCTGTCTGGGATTTCGCCGATTTCGACGATCATGAGCATGTCCACATGTTCCGCGATCGGGCGAGCGGGCTGACGGCGGTTATCGCGGTCCATTCGACGCACCTCGGCCCCGGCGCGGGCGGGGTGCGCTACTGGCATTATCCGCAGCGCGCGGCGGCGATCACCGATGCGCTGCGCCTGTCGCGCGGCATGAGCTACAAGAATGCGATGGCGGGCCTGCCGATGGGCGGCGGCAAGGGCGTGATCCTGGCCGACGAAAATGGCGCCAAGACGCCCGAACTGCTCGCCGCATTCGGCCGCGCGGTCGATTCGCTCGGCGGCGCCTATGTGACCGCCGAGGATGTCGGGATCACCGACGCCGACATGGTCGAGATCGCTAAGCAGACGAAGCATGTCAGCGGGCTGCCCGTCGCGAGCGGCGAGGCCGGCGGCGATCCGGGGCCGTTCACCGCGCTCGGCGTCTATCTGGGGATCAAGGCGGCGATTCGCGAAGGCCTCGGCACCGACAGCGCGGCGGGCGTGCGCGTCGCGATACAGGGCGTCGGCAGCGTCGGCGGCGGGGTCGCGCGGCGGCTGGCGGCCGAGGGCGCGAAGCTGACCCTCGCCGACGTCAATCTGGCGCGCGCCAAGGCGCTGGCCGAAGAGCTGGGCGCCGAGCTCGCCGATTCGGCGGCGATCATGGAGGTCGAGGCCGACGTGCTGAGCCCCAATGCGCTTGGCGCGATCCTGACCGAGCGCAGCATCGAGAAGCTGCGCGTGCCGATCATCGCGGGCGGCGCGAACAACCAGCTGGCGACTGCGGCCGACGGCCAGCGCGTTCACGATCGCGGCATCGTCTATGCCCCCGACTATGTGATCAACGCGGGCGGCATCATCAACGTCGCGCTGGAATATCTGGGGCAGGGCAGCCGCGAGGAAGTCGAGAGCCGCATCCACCTGATCCCCGGCCGGCTCGCCGAGATATGGGCCGAGAGCAAGGCGAGCGGCACGCCTGCGTCGGTGGTTGCCGACCGGATGGCGCAGAAGCTGATCGGGCGGGGGTGATAGGCATAACCTATGCAGACTGTCATCCCGGCGAAGGCCGGGATCTCGCCGGTGCTTTGGGGCGAGATGGTGAGATCCCGGCCTTCGCCGGGATGACGATATTGGTGGCTGGTCTGGGCGTCGATTTCCGCTAAGCCTCCCCGCGATGAAACGGCACTTCTATCTGGTCGCAGGCTGGGCTTCGCTGGGACTCGGCGCGATCGGTGCGTTCCTGCCGCTGCTGCCGACGGTGCCGTTCGTCATCCTTGCGGCCTTCTGCTTCGCCAATTCGTCGCCGCGGCTCGAGGCGTGGCTGCTGAACCATCCGCATTTCGGACATCATATCGTCGCCTGGCGCGAGAAGGGCGCGATCAGCCGCAAAGGCAAGGTTGCGGCGACTGTCGCGTTCGCCGCGAGTATCGTGCTGGCGGCAATCCTGTCGCCCTGGCCGTGGGTCATGCTGCCGGTGATTGCGGCGGCGGTAACGGGGAGCTGGATCTGGACGCGGCCAGAGGCTTGACGTCACGCACCGCACGGGCAACAGAAGCGCCGCCGGGTCGCGCCGGGGCAATTCACTGGACCGACAAATCGGCCTCACCTAAAGACGACGCGAGACCGATGCACGCTTACGCCAACCCCACCCGCTTCCTCGCGATCGCCAAGCCGCTGACCCCGTGGCTGCTCGGCGTCGGGCTGCTGTTCGTGCTGGGCGGAGCGTTCGCGGGCCTGACGATGGTGCCGGGCGAGGCGAAGCAGGGCGAGACCGCGCGCATTCTCTATGTTCATGTGCCCTCCGCGTGGCTCGGCATGGGCGGCTGGACGAGCCTTGCGGTGGCGGGGCTGGTGCAGCTCGTCTGGCGCCATCCGTTGTCGGGAATCGCGGCGCGCGCGATCGCGGTGCCGGGGATGCTGTTCACCGCGCTGTGCCTGGCCACCGGATCGATCTGGGGCAAGCCGACGTGGGGCACCTGGTGGGAATGGGACGGCCGGATGACCTCGATGCTCGTCCTCCTCTTTCTCTATGCGGGATTTATCGCGCTGACGAACGGCGACGCCAACGGAGCGGGGGGCCAACGGCAAGGCGGCTCGCTGTCGCGCGGCGCGGCGGTCTATGCGCTGGTCGGCGCGGTCAACATTCCGATCATCAACCGCAGCGTCGTGTGGTGGAACAGCCTGCATCAGGGGCCGAGCATCACGCTGGGTGGATCGAGCATCGACCGGACGCTGCTCTGGCCTTTAGGCTTGACCCTGGTCGGCTTTTCGCTGCTATTCGGCGCCATCGTGCTGATGCGGATGCGGCGGATCATCGCCGACAACCGCGTTGCGGCGCGGCTGCGGCGGCTCGCCGACGACGAGGGACATTGAGGCATGACGGGGGTGATCAGCGGGGGCGGGCAGTGGGCCTATGTGGCGGCCGCCTATATCCTGACCGCGCTGCTGACGGGCGGCGTGCTGTGGACGAGCTGGCGCGCGATGGCGAAAGCCGAGAAGCGCAGCGACGCGCTTCGCAAGGACCGCAAATGAAGGCGAAGCATCAGCGATTGATTCTGGCCGCGGTCGCGCTGTGCGGTGTCGCGGGTGCGGGTGTGCTCGCGGCGAGTGCGCTACGCGACGAAGCCGCCTATTTCCGGACTCCCGCCGAAGTCGTCGCCGGCAAGACGACCGTCGGCGAGCCGATGCGGCTGGGCGGCATGGTCGCCGCGGGGAGCATCAAGCGGCAGGCCGACGGGCTGACGATCGATTTCGTCGCGACCGACGGCAAGGCCTCGATCCCCGTGCAGTTCAAGGGCATCGTCCCCGACCTTTTTGCCGAAAATTCGGGGATGGTCGCCGACGGCCGGATGCGCGCCGACGGGGTCTTCGTCGCCGACCGTATCCTCGCCAAGCATGACGAGCGCTACATGCCGCCGCAGATGGGCGACATGCCGAAGAATATGAAGGTGGCGCCCAAGGTATGATTAGCTTTTTCCGTCGCCCCCGCGAAGGCGGGGGCCGCTATCAGCATTGCGCAAGGCTGCCAGCGGCCCCCGCCTTCGCGGGGGCGACGGCCTGTCATTCGGCGACAAATAGATGATCGCCGAACTCGGCCTCGCTCTGCTCTGGATCGCGGCGGCGCTTGCTTGCCTGTCGCTGGTCGCGGGGATCGCCTTCGTCCGGACGGGCAAGGACGACCTCGCCGCACTCGTGCGGCCGGCGAGCGTCGCGCAGGGGCTGCTCACCGCGGCCGCCTTTGCCTTGCTGATCGCCCTTTTTGTGCGATCGGACATGTCGGTCGAGCTCGTCGCGCGCAACAGCCACAGCCTGAAGCCGATGCTGTTCAAGGTCGCGGGGGCGTGGGGCAATCACGAAGGGTCGATGCTGTTGTGGCTGACGATCCTCGGCGTCTCGGGCGCGCTGGTTGCGATTTTCGAGAAGCGGCTGCGCAACGACACGCTGATCGCGACGCTCGCGGCGCAGGCGGCGTTGAGCCTCGGTTTCTTCGCTTTCCTCCTGTTCTCGTCGAACCCGTTCAAGCGGTTGCCGGTGGCGCCGCCCGACGGGCAGGGGCTCAATCCGCTGTTGCAGGACCCCGGTCTCGCCTTCCACCCGCCGACGCTCTACGTCGGTTATGTCGGGATTTCGGTCGCGTTCAGCTTTGCCGTCGGCGCGCTGATCACGCGCGAAATCGGACCGGCGTTCGCGCGCGCGATGCGGCCGTGGGTTCTGGGCAGCTGGATATTCCTGACGCTCGGGATCACCGCGGGCAGCTATTGGGCCTATTACGAGCTCGGCTGGGGCGGCTGGTGGTTCTGGGACCCGGTCGAGAATGTCTCGCTGATTCCGTGGCTCGCGGGTGCGGCGCTGCTCCATTCGGTGAGCGTGACCGCGACGCGCAACGCGCTGCGCGCGTGGACGGTGATGCTGGCGGTGATCGCCTTCTCGATGTCGATGGTCGGGACGTTCATCGTGCGGTCGGGCCTGCTGACGAGCGTTCACAGCTTCGCGGTCGATCCCGAGCGCGGCACCTTCCTGCTCGTCCTCATGGCGCTCTATATCGGCGGCGCGCTGACGCTGTTCGCGCTGCGCGCGGGGGCAGTCGCCGAGGGCAAGAAATTCGCGTTGATGAGCCGCGAAGGCTCGCTGGTGATCAACAATCTGCTGCTGACGACGATTCTCGCGCTCGTCCTGCTCGGCACGCTCTATCCGATCGTTGCCGAGGCGATGGGGGAAAAGATCTCGGTCGGACCCCCTTATTATAACAAGGTCGCGGGGCCGCTCGCGCTGATCCTCTGCCTCGTGATGGTCGCCGGGCCGCTGCTGAGCTGGCGCAAGGACGATGGCAGGAAATTGTGGACCCGGCTTCCGGTCGCGATCTTCGCGGGCGCGGTCGTGCTGTTCGGCCTCGTGTTGTTCGGCGGCCACGTCGGCGTGCTGCCGCTGCTCGGCATGACGGTCGCGGGTGTTGTCGCGGTGGCGAGCCTCGCGCCGCTGTGGAAGCGCAACCTGCGTCGCACCCCGCTGCCGACCTGGGGCATGGTGATTGCGCATTTCGGGGTGGCGGTCGCGCTGGCGGGCATGGCGGCCGAGAGCGCCTTCATCAAGGAACGGCTGGTCGCCGCGGCACCGGGCGAGACGGTGAAGGTCGACGATTTCAGCGTGAAGTTCGCGGGCGTATCGCCGATCGCCGGGCCGAATTATACCGCCATCCGCGGGACGCTGATCGCAACAACCCCGTCGGGCGCGTCGTTCACCCTGCATCCCGAGGCGCGCATGTTCCCGGGGCTGATGGGCACTCCGCCGACCGAAACCAACGAGGCCGCGCTGCTGACGCGGCCGGGCGGGCAGCTCTATGTCGTGCTCGGCCAGGCGGTGACGAGCGCGGACGGGACGGCCGACCGCTACCAGCTTCGCCTGTGGTGGAAGCCGCTGGTATGGTGGATCTGGCTCGGCGGCGCGCTGATCGCGGTGGGCGCCACGCTGTCGCTGCTCGGCCGCGCGCAATTGCTCGAAATCTGGCGTGCGCGGCGGGCGCGCAAAGCACAGGAGCGCTTCGCATGAGGAGCCGCTGGGTCCTGTTCGTGCCGCTGGCGATCATGGGGCTGCTGTTCGGCGCCTTCGTCTATCGCCTGACGGTGCCCGCCGAGACGCTGATCCAGTCGCAGTGGATCAACAAACCGATGCCGCTGTTCGACCTGCCGCCCGCGACCGCGGGGGTCGAGGGGCTGAAGAGCAGCCAGCTCGCCGACGGCAAGCCGCGGCTGGTCAATGTGTTCGCGAGCTGGTGCATCCCGTGCCGTGCCGAGGCGCCGCAGCTCGAGGCGCTGAAAGCGGCGGGCGTGCCGATCGACGGCATCGCGATCCGCGACCGGCCCGACGATGTCGCGGCCTTCCTGCGCGAAAACGGCAATCCGTTCGACCGGATCGGGTCGGACCAGCAGAGCAGCGTCCAGATCGCGCTCGGCTCGTCGGGCGTGCCCGAAACCTTCCTGATCGACGGCAAGGGGATCATCCGCGAGCAGATCCAGGGCGTGATCCTGCAGGAGCAGGTGCCCGAGATCATCGCCAAGCTGGAGGCGATGAAGTGAGGGGGGCGGCGCAAGACCTCCGCGCCCCTGTGCAGGCAGGGGCCCATCTCCTGCTCTCGCGGTTTGGCGCAGCCGGTGGCCTGATGACGCGCCTCCCGGTGATGGGCCCCTGCCTTCGCAGGGGCGCGATGGCTTTTTTCCTCGCGGTGCTTGCGTGTTTTGCCGGGGCGTCTGCTACCGCCCAGGACCGGCTGCCACCGGCACCCTATGCGTATCAGCAGCTCCGCGATCCGGCGCAGGAGGCGAAAGCGAAGGCGTTGATGGAGACGCTGCGCTGCCTCGTCTGTCAAGGCCAGTCGATTGCCGACAGCGATGCGCCGCTCGCGGGCGACATGCGGCACGAGGTGCGCACGAAGATCGCGGCGGGCGAGAGCCCCGATGCGATCCGCAAGTGGCTTGTCGCGCGCTATGGCAATTGGGTGACCTATGACCCGCCGCTCGATGCGGCGACTGCGCTGCTCTGGTTCGGGCCTCTATTGTTTCTTGCGCTCGGCGGCTGGCTCGCCTTCGGGCGGTTCCGGCGGAGCGATGGCGACGGGGAGAGCGAGATATGATCTGGCTCTGGATTCTGCTCGCCGCGCTGGCGACGGTCGGCGGCATCTTCTGGCTCGGCAAGCTGCCCGCCGCATCGCGGCCGCTCGCGGGGGCGGCGGTGATGCTGGGGCTCGCGGGCTATGCCTTGCAGGGGATCCCTTCGCTGCCCGGCCATCCGGTCGCGAAGGCGGCCGAGCCCGATGGTTTCGGCGAGGCGATCACCGACCGTCAGCAGGGGATGGCCGACCGCTTCGGCCCCGCGGCGCAGTGGATCGGCATGTCCGACGGCTTCATGCGGACCGGCAAGACCGCGCTCGCGGCGCAGGCGCTCGAAAAGGGGCTGCAGAAATATCCCGACAATGTCGACCTGTGGGTCGGGCTCGGCAATGCGCTCGTCGCGCACGGCGGCGGGGTGATGTCGCCCGCGGCGGCGCTGGCGTTCGACGAGGCGGCGAAGCGTGATCCGAGCCATCCGGCGCCGCCCTTCTTCGCAGGGCTTGCGATGGCGCAGAGCGGCGACCTGAAAGGCGCCGAGGCGGTGTGGAGCGGCCTCCTCGCGCGCTCGCCCGAAGGGGCGCCGTGGCGGCCGGATCTCGAGATGCGACTGGCGCAGCTGCGCGAGGCGATGGGGCCGGCGCTGCCGCCCGAAACGCCCGCTGCGGCATCGGCCGCCCGCTGAAGTGCGTTCCGATTTGGAACCTATTATCATCGGGCAAGCTCGTCTAAAGGCGCGCAATGACTGCTGAGTCGCAACAGGCAACAACCGGGGCGGTATCCGCCTCGACTGCTGCCGCCGAAACGGTCCATTACGGCCACGGACATCATAGCGATAGCAAGCTGAAGCTTGCCGTCGGCGCGGTCGGCGTGGTGTTCGGCGACATCGGGACGAGCCCGCTGTACGCGTTTCGCGAGACCTTTGCCGGCCACCATTCTATCGAGGCCGACCAGCTCCATATCTATGGCGTGCTGAGCCTCGTCTTCTGGTCGATGATGCTGGTCGTGACGTTCAAATATGTGCTGACGATCATGCGCGCCGACAACAAGGGCGAAGGGGGCAGCCTGGCGCTGCTCGCGCTGATCAGCCGCCAATCGGAAGGCAAGCGCTGGACCTGGCCGATCGTGCTGCTGGGCGTGTTCGCGACCGCGCTCTTCTATGGCGACAGCATGATCACCCCGGCGATGTCGGTGCTGTCGGCGACCGAGGGTCTGCAATATGTGAGCCGCGGGTTCGAGCCCTATATCGTGCCGATCGCGCTGGCGATCCTGATCGGGCTGTTCGCGATCCAGTCGCGCGGGACGGCGAAGGTCGGGGCGCTGTTCGGGCCGATCATGCTGCTCTATTTCACGATGCTGGCGGTGCTGGGGATCATGCATATCCTCGACCACCCGTCGATCATCATGCACACGCTCAATCCGATCAACGCGCTGCGCTTTTTCTATTACGACGGCTTCACGGCATTCATCGCGCTGGGCGCGGTGGTGCTCGCGGTGACGGGGGCGGAAGCGCTGTACGCCGACATGGGGCATTTCGGACGCGCGCCGATCGGGCTCAGCTGGCTGTGCTTCGTGCTGCCGGCGCTGATGCTCAACTATATGGGGCAGGGCGCGATGGTGCTGGCGGCCGAGGTCGCGCCGACCGCGCAGCTGATCCAGGACCCCTTCTTCCTGATGATGCCCGAGGCGTGGCGCGTGCCGGTGGTCGTCCTGGCGCTGCTCGCGACGATCATCGCGAGCCAGGCGGTGATTTCGGGCGCCTTCTCGCTGACCCAGCAGGCGATCCAGCTGGGCTTCATGCCGCGCCTCCGCGTCGACCACACCAGCGCGTCGGCGCAGGGGCAGATCTATATCCCGATCGTCAACTGGGGGCTGATGGTGATGGTCATCCTGCTCGTGCTGTTCTTCGGATCGTCGAGCAACCTCGCCGCCGCCTATGGCATCGCGGTGACCGGCGCGATGTTCATCGACACCTGCCTGATGAGCGTCGTGCTGTTCGTGCTGTGGCGCTGGCCGGCGTGGAAGGCGCTGCCGGTGCTGGCGGTCTTCTTCATCGTCGATATCGCCTATTTCGGCGCGAACCTGATCAAGGTGCCCGATGGCGGCTGGGTGCCGCTGGCGATCGGGCTGACGATCTTCACCTTGCTGACGACCTGGTCGCGCGGACGCAAGCTGATGCAGCAGGAAATGGCCGAGGGGGCGATGCCGATTCCGGTCTTCGTCAAATCCGCCGCGAACAGCGCGACGCGCGTCCCCGGGACGGCGGTGTTCATGACCTCCTCCTCGGACGGGGTGCCTCATGCGCTGCTCCACAACCTCAAGCACAACAAGGTTTTGCACGAGCGGATCATCCTGCTGACGATCAAGATCGCCGATGTGCCTTTCGTCCCCGAATCGAAGCTGTGCCAGCTCGAGGCGCTGGGGCAGGGGTTCCATAGGCTGGTGCTGAATTACGGCTTCATGCAGCCGGTCGACGTGCCCGAGGCGCTGAAGCGCACGACGGGCTGCGGCGGCGAGTTCAAGATGCTGGAGACGAGCTTTTTCCTGTCGCGCCAGACGCTGATCGCGGCGAGCAAGCCGGGAATGCCGATCTGGCGCGAAAAACTGTTCGCATGGATGCTGCGCAATTCGGAAAGCGCGATGGAATATTTCCGCCTGCCGACCAACCGGGTGGTCGAACTGGGAAGCCAGGTCGCGATCTGACCGGATCGGCGAGGTTAACTTGCTGCAATGTTCGAATAAGCATTTGAACATTTTGGCAAGCCTTGCGATGCAAGGGTGAACCCGTAGGGGGTGACCAGCATCATGCAGTCGGGGCTCAGCGATCAATCGACCCGTCCGGCCTGTCCGGAACCCTTTGCGCTGGTTGTCGGAAAGGCGCTTGCCGGCGCCGCCCCGGACGAAGTCGAAGCAGCTTTCCGGCGGATGGGGCTCCGGCCCGAGCGGGTCGAGCGGGCGGGTAACGCCGGCGCGCTGATTGACGGGCCGCTGTTACGGCTGCGCTTTGGCGAGGTCGCGCTGCTCGCCGGGCAAGCGTCTGCAGCCGCTATCGAATGCGCCGATCCCGATCATCCCGCGACGAGCCGACTCGCTGCGTCCTTGCCGCCGGATTGGAATGATGCCGGGCAGGCGTGGGTGTTTTTCGAAGAGCCGCGCGCTGCCGACGATCGCACCCAGTCGACACGGCTGCGCGAAATCTTCAAGATGCAGGTGCTGTTGATCGACCTTCTCGACGCGAGCCATTATTTCTGGTCGCCGGCGCGCCTGTGGTCGGAGGCAGAGCAATTTCGTGCAGCCGTGACCGAAATGCTGGCGAGCGGTATGCCGCCGGTGCTGCACCTGATCGCCTTTCGCCTCGCCGATAGCGGCGTGGGGGCGGCCGTGCGGACGCGCGGGCTGGCCCTGTTCGGGGGCCAGGAACTGGAAGGCCGGATGCCGGCCGGGTGGACGGTCGCCGAAATGGTCAAGCGGCTTTCGCGGCTGGCGCTCGACATCATGCTTCATGGCCCGGTCGGCGATGCGCGGCGGATGCGTGGGCTCAATCCCGGCGAATGGGTGTCGTTGTCGCCGGGGCGCGGCCGCAAAGACGGCGGCGCGACGGTTATGGTGGAATTCGGCAGCAGCTTTTGACGGCATCACGGCGCTGGCAGGGCGCTCCGCCGCCGCTTCCCGGCTTTCAGCGCCATCACCTGATCCCCCTCGCGTTGCAGGGCCGGGAGCAGATGGCGGCGATGTTCGACGCGCTCCATTCGCAGGGCTTCGCTCTCAACCGGTTCGAACGAAACGGGCTGATGCTGCCCGCTTGCGAGCGCACAGCCTTATGGTCGGGTCATGCGCTGCACCGCGGGCCGCATCATGGCTATAGCGACGTGCTGGCGGCGCGCGTCGAACAGATAAGGGTGCATTTCACGGGGCAGGCTGGGGCCGATCTCGCCCTGGCGCGGCGCACGGCGATCATGCGTCTCGGCCTGTTGCAGGACACGATAAGGCGCGCGCTGACCGACCGGCACGGCGGCGGCTTCTGGCTCAACCGCCGCGATCCGATGCGGCTGTTCGCCGATCGGCCCTATCTGGACGAGGCGATCGACAAGCTGTTTGGCGCGTAGGGTGGAATGGCGGGTTTCGACAGGAAGCTGACCTATCTTTCATCGTCACCCTGAACTTGTTTCAGGGTCCATGGTCTGTCGTTTCCTTGGGCGCGGCGCCGGATGCAAGGCCCGGCCATGGATGCTGAAACAAGTTCAGCATGACGAGAATTGAAAGGCTGGAATCCACCCCTAGGCCGTCATCGCCGACAGATCGGCGTCGGGGCTCAAAGGCGCACCTTCGCTTCGAGTTCGCGGCGGGCGGCGAGGTATTGCGCCTCGAGTTCGGCGACGAATTCAGCGACCGGGCGCACCGCGGAGACCGAACCGATACCCTGTCCCGAACCCCAGATGTCCTTCCATGCCTTCGCCTTGGTGTTGCCACCCGAACCGAAGTTCATCGTCTTGAGGTCGCCCTCGGGCAGGTTGTCGGGGTCCATGCCTGCAGCGACGATCGACTGGCGAAGATAATTGCCGTGGACGCCGGTAAAGAGGTTCGAATAGACGATGTCGGCCGCGCGGCCCTCGACGATGCCGTTTTTGTAGCCCGGATCGGCATTGGCTTCGGCGGTGGCGATGAAGGCGCTGCCGATATAGGCTAGGTCGGCACCGCACGCCTGCGCGGCAAGGATCGAGCGGCCGTGGCCGATCGCCCCCGACAGCGCAATCGGACCGTCGAACCATTCGCGGATTTCCTGCACCAGCGCGAAGGGCGACTGGCGGCCGGCGTGGCCGCCCGCGCCCGCGGCGACGGGGATCAGGCCGTCGGCACCCTTTTCGACGGCCTTGCGCGCGAAGCGGTCGTCGATGACGTCATGCAGCGTGATGCCGCCCCAGCTGTGGACTGCCTGATTGAGTTCCTCGCGCGCGCCGAGCGAGGTGATCGTGATCGGCACCTTCCACTTGGCGCAGGTCGCAATATCCTGTTCGAGCCGGTCGTTCGATTTGTGGACGATCTGGTTGACCGCATAGGGCGCCGAGAGGCGATCGGGGTTGTCGCGGTCCCATGCGCCAAGTTCCTCGGTGATCTGGTGGAGCCATTCGTCGAGCAGCGTCTGCGGTCGCGCGTTGAGCGCGGGGAAACTGCCGACGACGCCCGCCTTGCACTGGGCGATGACGAGTTCGGGTCCCGACACGATGAACAGCGGCGAGCCGATGACGGGCAGGCGCAGGCGGTCGAAGATCGGGGGAAGGCTCATGAATCACACTCTCCGGTTGCTGTTTGAAACTTACCTTAACGTAAAGGGAAAGTCGCGCAAGAGGGATGCGCTGGCGTCGTCTTCAGTTCCAGTCAACGCGATAGAGGTCGAGGCGGCGGTCGGCGAGGTTGCGGACGGCGCCGTTGGTGCGTGCTTGCCTGAGGTCGGCGAGCGAGAGGTCGGCGATCGCCATGCCTTCGGCGTTCGGCGTGACCTCGGCGGCGATGCCGTCGCGGGCGAAGGGCATGTCCGACGGGGTCAGGATCGCGCTTTCGGCGTGGTGGATGTCCATGTTGTGGACGTTGGGCAGATTGCCGGTGACGCCCGCGGTGACGACATAGCATTGGTTCTCGACCGCCCGCGCGGCACAGCAATAGCGGACGCGGAGGTGCCCGCGGCGGTCGTCGGTGCAATAGGGGACGAAGAGGATTTCGGCGCCCTGGTCGATCAGGCGGCGGGGGAGTTCGGGAAACTCGCTGTCGTAGCAGATCATGACGCCGACGGGTCCGCAGTCGGTTTCGATCACATCGGCGTCGCGCGCGGTGCCGCCTTCGATGCCCCATGCCTCGCGCTCGGACGGCGTGGGGTGGAGCTTGTCCCGGTAGTGGGTGCTGCCGTCGCGGAGGAAGATATGGCAGCGATTGCGCGTCGCGCCGGTGTCGATGCGAACGGGGTGCGAGCCGCCGACGATGTTGATGCGATATTGCTGCGCGAGCCCGGACATGAAGGCGGTGAAGCGCGGGGTGAGCGCGTCGATCGTGGCGATCGCTTCGGCGGCGGGAAGGCGCGCGCCCGACGAGAGCAATTGCATCGCGAAGAGTTCGGGGAAGGTGATGAAGTCAGAGCCGTAATCGGCGGCCGAAATGACGAAATATTCGACCTGGCGCTCGAAATCTTCGGGGCCGGAAATTCCGCGGAGGCCATATTGGACGGCGGCGACGCGAACTTTGTCGGGGTGGGTGGTTGCGGTCATGGCGGGGCTTCTAGGCTGTCTGCTCGCCGGCTGTAAATATACGTCACCCCCGCGAAGGCGGGGGCCGCCGAAGATGTGGCGCGAGGCCGATAGCGGCCCCCGCCTTCGCGGGGGCGACGATTTTGTTCAGGCCGCAGCGCGTTTGCGGCTCGCCCTGAAGGCGAAATAACCGAGGCCAATCATCAGGACCAGCAGCGCGCCCTGTGCCGCCGCGAACGGCGGTTCATTGCCGTTGGGAGCGAGCGCGTTGAGCGCGGGCACCTTCAGGAACGACTGGACGACGAGCACGAAGAGGTTGAGCCAAAGGCCGATCGTCGCGGTGACGGCATAGACCGATGCGGCGCCACCGGCGAGCTTGCGGCCGTACCAGGCCCACAGAGCGACCGCGAGGATCAGCGTCGAGAAGATGCCAACCCCTAGCGCCGGGGTGAAGGCGACGATGGGAAAGAGGAAACCCGTCAGGCTGGTGAGCAGCGTGAACCAGAGAAAGATGACGTTCGTGCGCGGCAGGATGCGGCCGCGGGCGAAGGCGGGGAGGGCGATCAGCCCGGCGATGATGCCGACGAAACTGATCAGCACGTGCAGCGTGGTGAACTGCGGGATGGTCAAACCGAGGATCATGGCACGTCTCCTTTGGAAAGAGAGGAGGCGCGGTTGGGGGAACCCGCGCCTCCGGTGTATCAGCCGTTGATGAAGTCGAGAAGGTCGGCGTTGAACCGGTCCTGATGGGTGACGGTCAGGCCGTGGTCGGCGCCTTCGTAGATTTTCAGCACCGCATGCTTGACGATCTTGACGGTCGAGCGGGCCGAGGCGTCGACGGGGACGATCTGGTCGTCGTCGCCGTGAAGGACAAGCGTCGGCTTGTCGAACTTCTTCAGATCCTCGTTGAAGTCGCTTTCCGAGAAGGCGCGGATGCTGTCGAGCAGACCTTTGAGGCCGCCGTTCATTCCCTGACGGACGAAGTCGTCGCGCACCGCTTCGCTGATCACGGCGCCTTCGCGGTTGTAGCCGTAGAAGGGGAGCGTCAGGTTCTTGAAGAACTGCGGGCGGTTGTCGAAGGTGCCCTTGCGGATGCCGTCGAAGACTTCGAGCGGCAGGCCGATCGGATTGGCTTCGGTCTTGAGCATCAGCGGGGGGACGGCGCCGATCAGCGCGATCTTGGCGACACGGGGCGTGCCATGGCGGCCGACATAGCGGGTGACTTCGCCGCCGCCGGTCGAATGGCCGACGAGGATGACGTCTTTCAGATCGAGCTGTTCGATCAGTTCGGCAAGGTCGTCGGCGTACTGGTCCATGTTATTGTTGTCCCAGACCTGGTCCGAGCGTCCATGGCTGCGGCGGTCGTGGGCGATCGTGCGGAAGCCCTGGTTGGCGAAGAAGACCATCTGGGCGTCCCAGGCGTCGGCGCTGAGCGGCCAGCCGTGCGAGAAGATGATCGGCTGTCCATCCTTCGGACCCCAGTCCTTGTAGAAGATGTGCGTGCCGTCGGTGGTGGTGATCGTGGTCATGTCGTGGTTCCTTTCGCTTCGTGAGGGGCGGGTCGTCCGCCGGTGAAAGGAGAGATAGACGCCGCTTCGCTTGCGCAGGATTGGCGGACGCGACAATATGCGGGCCGATTCCGACAAACGATCGATTGGGGGAGCCGCCATGCCCAGATTGAAGGTACCCGACGCGCCGCTGGCGCTCGTCGAGGTCGGGATCGTCCTTTATCCCGAATGCCAGACCGGCATGGTCCTCGGGATCACCGACCTGTTCCATATCGCCGGGCGTTTCGCGGTCGATCATGGCCGCGCGCCTGTCCGGGTCAGCCACTGGCGGTTGCAGGACGGCGGCGGCTTTGTGCGCCGCTTCGACAGCCACCCCGACGAACCGGGCGGCAATTCGCCCGCGGTGCTGATCACGCCGGGGAGCCTGCACAAGCTGCTCGAGGCCGAGGAGGTCGCGCCCTACGCGCGCTGGCTGCTCGACCGGCATGCGCAGGGCACGGTCCTCGCATCGAATTGCGGCGGGGCCTTTGCGTTGGCGGCGACGGGGCTGCTCGCCGGTCGGCCGGCGACGACCCACTGGTTCTTTGCCGAGGCGTTTCGCGAGCGCTTCCCCGATGTGCGGATGGAGGCGGACCGGATGGTGGTCGACGACGGGGACATCATCACCGCGGGCGGGCTGATGGCGTGGACCGACCTCGGCCTGCGCATCGTCGAGCGGTTGCTGGGACCGTCGGTGATGATGGAGACCGCGCGCTTCCTGCTGATCGACCCGTCGGGGCGCGAGCAGAAGAATTATGCCAGCTTCGCGCCGAAGCTGACCCATGGCGACGAGGCGATTTTGAAAGTGCAGCACTGGCTTCAGGCGAAAGGCGCGGGGCCGGTCGCGGTCGCCGAGATGGCCGGCGAAGCGGGGATGGAGGAGCGGACTTTCCAGCGCCGCTTCAAGGCGGCCACCGGCATGACCCCGGTCGAATATGTCCAGCATATCCGAGTCGGCAAGGCGCGCGAGCTGCTGGAGTTCACGCGGCGGACGGTCGACCAGATCGCGTGGAGCGTCGGCTATGAGGATGCCGCCGCCTTTCGCAAGCTGTTCCACCGCATCACCGGCCTGTCGCCGCAGGATTATCGCCAGCGATTCTCGGCGCCGACGCCGCTGGCGGAAGTCGCATGATGCGCCCGCTGGCTCTGGCCGGGCTGCTGCTCGCCGCCGCTCCGATTGCGGGGCAGGAGCCGCCGGTCACGGTGGCCGCCGCTCCCGAACCGGTCGAGACCGCGACGAAGACCGAGGCCGATGGCACGGCGACGATGACGCATTCGCTGGTCGTCGCCGCGCCGCCCGACGCGGCCTGGACCGCCGTTTCGACCCCCGAGGGCTGGAAGCGCTGGGCGGCGCCGCTCGCGCGCTGGGCGGAGGGCGAGAGCGACATATTGGAGACGAGCTATAACCCCGACGAGCTTCCCGGCGGGCCGGGGGCGATCTGGCAGCGGTTCGTCGCGGCGATCCCGGGGCGATTGCTGGTGTTCCGCACGATCAAGGCGCCCGACGAATTCCCGCACTGGGAGGATTACAAGCAGGTGACTTCCTTCCTGGAACTCGAGCCGGTTGGCGATGCAACGCGCGTACGGCTGACGTCGACCGGCTATCCGGACAATGAGGGCGGCCGGGCGCTGCTGTCTTTCTTTGCCAAGGGGAATGCGGCGACGCTCGACGCGCTGCGCCAGTCGTTGGCCCGGCCGGCGGCGGAAACGCCGGCACCCTGATCTATCCGAGCCGCGCCCAGATCGCGGCGGCGTCGGCCGGATCGAGCCCGAAGCGGTCGCGGAGTGCGGCGGCATAGTCGGCCTGCTCGGCGAGCTCGCGCCGTTCGGTGCCGTCGGCATTTGTGCGCATCAGCGCGGGGCCGACGAGCGAGTCGAGACCGTGGGGGCCGTAGCGCTGAATCACGACATTCTGGCGGAAGGGCGAGCCCGGGTCCGACTGGAGCCAATTGCACGCCCCCTCCAGCAGCGCCTCGTCGCGGACATCGGGGGAGAAGTCGAAGCTGGGCGGCAGCACATCGGGCTGGTTGTGGAAGCGCCACCAGCCGTCCGCCAAAGGTCGCAGCCCGAAGGTCGCATGGCGCTGGACATAATCGCCCTCGGCAAAGGGGATCGGTTCGACCAGCCCCGAACCGAGCCCGACGTCGGCGAGATAATCGCGATCGAGATGGACGATGAGCAGGAGGTGGTTGCCGATGGCATTGTCGCCGAGCTGTTCGCGCATCACCGCCGCCGCGAGGCGCGTCACCGAAAAGCCGATCGCCTCGAGCATCCAGCCGAACAGCCCGTTCATCTCGTAACACCAGCCGCCGCGGCCGCCGGCGACGATCTTGTCGAACGCGGCGCGCGGATCGCGGGTCGTCGGGCGGCCGAGGAAACAGTCGATGCACTCCCACGCGATGCTCTCGACATGCGCGCGGTGGAGCGCGGTCAGCGTTTCGAGATCGGGTCGCACGTCGCCCACGAAGCCGATGCGCGCCAGATAGGCGGCGAGGTGGTCGGGCGTCGCGCCGGTCATGCCGCGACCTTGTCGCGCGTCCCGACGCCGAGCTGCGCCTGGATCGCGGCGAGGTCGCACCAGACCTGTTCGCTGCGGATCAGGTCGCCCTCGAATTCGAAGACGTGGAGCATGCGGAAGGTCACGCGGCCGGTGCGGCCGTCGCAGAGGAAGATCGAACCGTCGATCACGCGCCCCTGCCACAGCACCTCGTCAACGACGAAATCGGGGCCATAGAGGCGGCGCACCGGCGTGACCTGCTCACCAGCGAGTGCGTCGAACAGACGGCGGTAGAAGGCGCGCGCAGCGTCGCGGCCGCGGATCGGGCCGACGGGCGAGGGAACGACGTGGTGCGCGGCGTCGGGGGTCAGGCTGGCGACGACGGCGTCGACATCGTCGGTCGCCTCATAGCGGAAATGATCGTCGATGAGCTGGTCCATACGCTCTTGGGTGAGGGCGGGGGTGGGACTCATGGCACAATTCTCCTGGGGCGATGGCACGGATATATTGAGACTATAGTCTCATGTAAAGATAAATATCTCACTCTCTCGCATTGAGCGCCGCGGCGAGCAGCGCTTCCGCCGCCCAAGCCAGCGTCGCGCGCGCCTCGTCATCGTCGGCACGGCAGACATCCTTCATCACGACGAGCGGCTCGATCCCCATCGTCAGCGCGAGCGCGGCGTGCAGCCGCTTCGCCTGCGCGGCCGGCAGCGACGCGAGTTCGGGGGCAAGTGCGGTCGCGATCCAACGCATCCGCCGGCCCTCGCGGATGTCGCGCGCCGTCTCGCCCTTTTCGCGCGCGGTGAACCAGGCGTCGAGATAGGCACGCAGCGCGGCGCGCATCGCGGCTTCCTCGGCGATCGCCATGTCGAGGAATCCCGCCTGTAGCTTCAGCAGGTGCGCGCGGGCGTCGTCGCCGGGCGCGCGGTCGAGCAGCGCCTCGACCGCGTCGGCGGGGCCGTGCGCCGCCGCCTCGACGAGCAGCGCGTCCTGCGTCGGGAAATAGCGGTAGGCGGTCGCGCGCGACACTTTCGCCGCCGCCGCCGCCTCGGGGACGGTCGGGCGGACGCCGGTGCCGAGCAGCTTGATCGCCGCCTCGACAATCGCGCTGCGGGTGCGCTGTTTCTGGTTGGCGCGCGGGTCATGTCCGGGTGAGATCGTCATTTCGCCATGATACACCAGTCTCTCGATTCGCCAAACCGCACCGACTGGCTCTTGTCCCGTCCCGTCTCTATGGTCCGCCCATGACAGCGACGACGGTCCGGATCGGGAGTATCGGCGCGGAGGCGCAGCCGATCGCGATCCTCGACGATTTCGCGCCCGATCCCGGCGCCTTGCGCGGCTTTGCCGCCGGGGCGGCGTTCGAGCCCGCACATAATCATTATCCCGGCGTCCGCGCCGCCTTGCCCGCCACCTATCTTGCCGCCGCGCTTCCGGTCATCGCCGCCGCGGTGGGTGACGCCTTCGCCCGGCGCGGCGCGGTCGAGGTGATCGACGCGAGCTTTTCGATCGTCTCGACGCCGCCCGGGGCGCTGACGGTGCCGCAGCGGCTGCCGCACGTCGACGCCTTCGGGGCCGACCGCATCGCGCTGGTCCATTATCTCGACCCGGCGGGCGGCGATGGTACCGCCTTTTTCCGCCATCGTGCCACCGGGTTCGAGACGGTGACCGAGGCGCGGCGCGAGCTGTTCTTTCGTCACCTCGACACCGAGCTGCGCTATGGCGGACCGCCGTCTGCCGCCTATGTCGCCGGCGACACGCCGCTGTTCGAATGCATCCGGACCGAGCCCGGTACCTATAATCGGGCGCTGCTCTATCCGAGCTGGAACCTGCATAGCGGGGCGATTTCGCCCGGTGCGGCGCTGTCGGCGGACCCGCGGCGCGGGCGGCTGACGGTCACCGCATTTCTGTCGATCGGCTGAGGCGCCGGGTCAGATCTTCGCGGCCGCGACGGCCGCTTCCCTTTCGGCGCGCAGTTTCTCGGAATGGAGCAGCTTGTCGGCCATCGCCTGCCACGCCGCGGCGGCGCGCAGGTTGCGGTCGCGGACCTGGGTCAGCGGCGAGGCCTTGGCCTCTTCCGAACATTTGCCCGCCTGCGTCAGGTAGAAATCGATGGTGGCCGACATGGCTGCTTCCTCAAGGTTGAAGGTCGATCAATCGACCATATCGGCGATCAGACGCCTGAGCTCGCGGCGCGACAGCGTCGGGCGGCGGCGGCGCGACGGGATGGCCGTCTGTGCCTTGCCGGCCAGCGACAGCGCGGGCAGAGCGGGGAAAATCGAATTTGCATTAAACATAGTCATCATCTTTATCTTTGATTTTACGTATTTTATTGTGGGAAGCCCGCGCCGTATGCGCCGACCCCCGGTCCGAGCCCGCGCCGCTTGCGCTGGCGCTCTGGTTCAGAGCCCGCGCCGTTTGCGCTGGCTGGGGGGAACCGGCCCGCCGCCGCGTTCGCGGTAGACGAGGCGGCCCTTGCTGAGGTCATAGGGCGTCATCTCGACGCGCACGGCGTCGCCGACGACCGACCGGATGCGGAAACGCCGCATCCGGCCCGCCGTATAGACGATCACCCGATGACCATTTTCGAGCACGACGCCGAAGCGTCCGTCGGGCAGGATCTCGTCGATCTGCCCCTCGAAAGTCATCAGTTCCTCTTTGGCCAAAATCAGGCCGACTGGAGGTTGATCGCCGAGACCTTGCCGTTGCGGCCGGTTTCGAGGTCGTAGGAGACGCGCTGCTCCTTCTGGAGCGTGTCCATGCCCGCGGCCTGGACCGCGGTGATGTGGACGAAGCTGTCGCCCGAGCCGTCTTCATTTTCGATGAAGCCGTAGCCCTTGTCGGAGTTGAAGAATTTTACGGTGCCGATGGCCATGGGGTGTTTCCTTTCACGAGAAACGGGAATCCACCGGCAAAAGCACCGGCGGAGCTGGTAGCGTGTGAAGGGAAGAGTCTGCCCCAAGGGGCCGTCAAATTCCGTCGCATGCGACGTTAGCCTTGCCGATATGGGCGGTTTTTCCTGAAAAGTCAAGGTTGGGGGATTTCGCGCCATTCCGAACCCCGGTCATCCCCGCGCAAGCGGGGGCCCGGTGGCGACATCCCGATACAGCGCTGCCGCGCCGTTCCACCCGCTTCGCTGCGTCCCCGCCTTCGCGGCGATGACGAAGTGGCGGGGACACTCAACCGCTCGCGCTGTTGCGGACCTTGCCGCCTTCGGGCGCCGGGTCGTTGGCGGGGGCGGGGAGGGCGAAGAAGGCGCGGCGCGCGGCTTCGCCGGCCTGGCGCAGCGGGGTGACCTCGGCCATGCGCCGCACCTCATAGAGTTCGAGCTCGTCGTCGTCGAGTTCGCGGGCATAGGCGGGGTCGCCGAACTGCCCATCCTCATAGCCGTAGAAGCCCTCGGGCGGCGGGAAGTCGGTGCGCCACTCGCCGGCGCGGTCGTCGAACCAGACGGTCATCGCCGCGGCGGCCTCTTCGGGCGTTTCGGGGGTTTGCCCATCCTCGCCGAAATCGCCGTAATTCTGCGCAACTTCACTCGCGATTGCATCGTCGGGGCAGAGGGCGGCGAGCGGGTTGGCGCGGTTGTCGCGGCCGGCGAGCCAGAGCGCGAGCGCGGCGTTATGCCCCTCGGCATCCTTGTTGTCGGCGTCGATATCGAAGAGCGACAGGAAGCCCGGCCAGTCGCCGGCGATGATCTGCGCGAGCATTTCCTCGCCCGCCTGCGCGCGGGTTTCGACCATGCGGTCGAGCCGCGCGAGCATCGCGAGGCCGAGGCGCGATTCGATGCGGCGCCGTTTGGTGAAGCTGCGGTCGTCCTCGCGGGTGACGATGGTGATCTCGTCATGCCCCCAGATCGCGCGGTCGAGCAGCTCGTCGGCGAGCCGCGAGCGCGCGATCAGCACCGCCGCCGCCCAGCCGAGCCGGAACGCCGCGCCCTGCGGCTTGTGCCGAAGGTCGTAGGTCGCGCGCGGCGACATGCCGACCGCGGTGCTGGCGATCTTCACCGACCCGGTGGTCGCCAGGCTCTCCAGAAACGCGCGCTGGAGTGCGGGCGTCCAGTGATAGCTGCCGGGGGCGGGGATGTCGGCGGGATTGGGGGCGGCGTCGTCCATCGATTCGTCCTTTCGGTTGGGTGAAACCGACAGAATGAACCATATGGGTGAAATGTAGGAAAGGGGTTTTACGTTCTAAATATCTTTGATCTTGATGATGTCTGATTTCGGAAGGCCATTGCTTTTTGCGATGCTTTGGCAATCACTTAAGCCCTTTTTTGCCGACACGAGCTTGCACTTTTGACTGCGAGCCAGCGCCACTGCTTCAAAGTGAGCAAACGATGGAACTCCGCCTAGAATATCCGCCACCGGAATAGCGGGCCTCGCTCGTCGGGTGGCAACATTGCGGAGTGGTGTGGCAGGCTCTCGTTTAGGAGCCATCGAGGCTGGAAACATTCGTCGGCTGAGTGGCGAGCTAAGTGGATTGGAAATAGGATTTCACAATCTAAATCGGAGCGCGCTCAAGCTTGTCATTTCTCTATTTTTCATAAGTATCTCTTATTTTTCTTATTGCGTAATTTGGCAAGATTTTGATGCTGGTGTTATCGGGGTGTGGTTCATATTTTTATTCTATATCGGTTTGCCGGTGACGATATTTCTAATTTTGTCACTTATAATTGACAGGCAATGCGCGAAAGTCGAGCAAAAGATATCCGAAGCCGAGAAACGAATTAGAAATTTGCTTCTCGGGCTCAATTAGGATTGTTCAATTTGGTTTAGTTTCTGCGCCCCATTCGCCGCCGACAAAATCGCCCGCACACTCGCCGTCGCCACATCGGTATCGAGCCCGCACCCAAACAGGCTCTTCCCGTCCGCCGTGCGGCATTCGACGTAAGCCGCGGCCTGCACATTGCTGCCCTGGCCGATCGCGTGCTCGCTGTAATCGACGATGTCCATCACCGGGCCGCCGCTTTCGCGGAGCGCGGCGATGACGCTCGACATCAGGCCGTTGCCGCGGCCGCTGACGCTGTGCGGGGCGCGGCCTATTTGCCCGGCGGACGATAGAAGCGATAGCGGGTGACCGCCCCTTCGATCAGGTGGCCGGCGAGGCGCAGGCGGATTTCGTCGGCGCCCGCGCCGGTGGTGCAGACGAGGTGCGTGCCGCCCGACGGCAGCGGTTCGATCGCGCTGACGCTGATCCCCGCGGCGGTGCAGAGCGCGTTCACCTCGCTTTCGGGCAAAGCGAGGTTCATCGCGCGGCTCATCCGGCGGCCGGGTCCGGCGACCAGGCGTGAATGGCGGCAGCGACGCGCGCATAACCCTCGGCACTGGCGGTCGCGAGCGCGAGCGGGCGGCCGCCGAGTGCGGGATTTTCGGCGTTGAGGAATGCCATTGCCGGGTCGCGGCCGCCCATCGTCAGATAGGCAAGGCTGCTGATGTCGCCCTGACGTCGCGCATCGTCGCGCGGAAGCGGGGTGCGTTTGGGGCGAAACAGGCGGCTGGAGTACGACTTTGTCGGGGCGAGAGCGGGGGCGGGGGTGGCGGAATCGGGGTCGGGTTTGCTGCTCATCGGCGCGGCTCCTCTTGCGTAAGCGGGAGCGCCAAGCGTCTCTCAGTCGCGGTGGCCTACGAAAAAACGTCTGCCGCGATAATGACATATGGGGTCGCGGGGGGCGGATTGTAAGGCCGCCCCCGAATTACGCCCCATTCGCGGCGCTGAGGATCGCCCGCACGCTCGCCGTCGCGACGTCGGTGTCGAGCCCGCAGCCGAACAGGCTCTTGCCGTCCGCCGTGCGGCATTCGACATAGGCGGCGGCCTGCACATTGCTGCCCTGGCCGATCGCGTGCTCGCTGTAATCGACGATGTCCATCACGGGGCCGCCGCTTTCGCTGAGCGCGGCGATGACGCTCGACATCAGGCCGTTGCCGCGGCCGCTGACGCTGCGCGGGGTGCCGTCGATGGTGAGCTTGCCGGCGAAGATGCGGTCGGCGCCCGAGTGGGTTTCGGACCAGTCGACGAGTTGGAAGCGTTTGGCTTCGGTGGTCAGATATTGGCGCTCGAAGGCGTGCCAGATGTCCTCGGCGCCGAGTTCGCGGCTCGTCTCGTCTGCCAGCGCCTGGACGACATGGCTGAAGCTCGCCTGCATCTTCTTGGGCAGTTTCAGGCCCTTGTCCTGTTCGAGCACCCAGGCGACGCCGCCCTTGCCCGACTGGCTGTTGACGCGGATCACCGCTTCGTAGCTGCGGCCGAGGTCGGCGGGGTCGATGGGCAGATAGGGGACTTCCCAGCGCTCGTCATTCTGGCGCTCGCGCGCGGCGAAGCCCTTCTTGATCGCGTCCTGATGGCTGCCCGAGAAGGCGGTGTAAACGAGCTCGCCGCCATAGGGGTGGCGCGGGTGGACGGGCAGGTTGTTGCAATATTCGACCGTCTGGATGACCTCGTCGATGTTCGAGAAGTCGAGCCGCGGGTCGACCCCCTGCGTGTACATGTTGAGCGCGATGGTGACGAGGCAGGTGTTGCCGGTGCGCTCGCCATTGCCGAACAGGCAGCCCTCGACGCGGTCGGCGCCCGCGAGCAGGCCGAGCTCGGCCGCCGCGACGCCGGTGCCGCGGTCGTTGTGGGTGTGCAAGGATATGATCGCGGCGTCGCGGTTCGGCAGGTTCTTGCAGAAATATTCGATCTGGTCGGCGTAGATGTTCGCCGTCGAGGCCTCGACCGTCGCGGGGAGGTTGAGGATGATCGGGTTTTCCGCCGTCGGCTGCAGGATCTGCATCACCGCCTCGCAGCATTCGATGCTGAAATCGAGCTCGGCGGTCGAGAAGGTTTCGGGGCTGTACTGGAAGCGCCAGTTCGTTTGCGGCAGGCGCGCGGCGTTGTCGCGGAGCTGTTTGGCGCCCTCGACCGCGATGCCCTTGATCTCGGGCATTTCCATGCCGAAGACGATGCGGCGCCACGCGGGGCTGACCGCGTTATAGACGTGGACGATCGCGGTTTTCGCGCCCTCGAGGCTGTCGAAGCTGGTGCGGATGAGGTCGGCGCGGCTTTGCGTCAGCACCTGCGGGGTGACGCCCTCCGGGATGCGGCCGCCGCGGACGAGGCCCTGGATATAGTCGAAGTCGGTCGCGCCGCTGGCGGGAAAGCCGACCTCGATCTCCTTGAACCCGCATTTGACGAGCAGGTCGAAGAAGCGGGTCTTTTTCTCGGCATCCATCGGGTCGATCAGCGACTGGTTGCCGTCGCGAAGGTCGGTCGAGAGCCAGATCGGGGCTTTGGTGGTGACGCGGCCGGGCCATTCGCGGTGGCTCAAGGGAACCTGCGGGAAGGCGCTGTACTTGACCGAGGGGTCGGTGAGCATGGTCATGGGGTGTAAACTTCTTCTGCCGGGTTGGTGTCGCTTGTCGATCGGACCCTTGAGCGGGTGGCCGCGACTAGCGCGCAGCCAGTGTCACGCCCAAGGGCGTGTAAGTCGCAGAAGAAGAAGGGCGTTGCCGCGCATGGCCGTCGCAATGATGCAAAATGTCGCGCTTGGCAAGAGGCAGGTGCCTAAAATTTCGCGGCAGGCCGCCGCGGGTCAGAAAATGTCGCCGGGCCGCGAAGGGGCCTTCGCGGCCCGGCGAAGTGCAGGGGGAGGGTAATTCTTCAGGCGGCTTCGCTCTCGTCCTCGCCGTCTTCGTCCCACGGTTCGAAGACCTCATCCTCGAGCATATTGTCGACCGCGTGGACGCGGACACCGATGCACCAGTCCTCGAGCGGGCCTTCCCAGGCGGCCTCGACCTCGGTCAGCGCGTCGGCCGCCGCGTCGCCCGAAGCATCATGGGGCGGGCGGTCGCCGACCAGGTCGAAATCCTGAAAGCCGTCCTCGGGCGGGGTGATATAGACATGGGGTTCGAGGCGGACGCTGGTCCAGCCCGCGGTGGGGGCGAGGCCTTCGACCTCTACGACCAGCAGCGGGCTGTCCTCGTCGCCGTCGATGCCGGCGTTGAGTTCGACGATCTCGCGTACCAATTCGCTCATGGGGAGACTCCTTGCGAACAGGGAAAGGCAAGGCCCTGTTAGCGGAGTCGTGTGACAGATTGGGGGCTTAGCCCTTTACCCAGCCGACGGCCGGATCGCCCATGTCGACGACGTCGGCGAGCTCGAAGACATTGCCATAGCCATAGCCGACGAGGTTGATGAAGGTCTGGATATTGAGCGCGAGCGGCGCGGCCTTCATGCGGACGGGGGCGGCGTCGTTGCGGAAATTATTGTTGCAATAGATCAGGATCGGGCGGTCGGGGTTGGCGCCGATCACCGCCGCGAGGCTCTCCGCGGTGAAATCGGTGAGCGGCAGGTTGACCGCGCCCGCGATATGCCCCGCGGCAAAAGCGTCCTTCGAGCGCGCGTCGAGGAGGAGGGTGCCGGGCTTTGCCGCCTCGGCCTTGAAGGCGTCGAATTTCAAAAGGCGCGTCGCGCGCTGCGGCGCGACGCTGGCGGTGAGCGTCTGGAACGCCGGATAGTCGATCTGGGGGTTGGCCTGCGCCAGCGCAGGGGTGGCGACGAGCGCCGCGGCAACCAGCAAGGCTTTGCGCATGATATCCTCCCTTGAACGGGGGCGTTATGCGCGCGCCTTGCTGGCTCTGCGATGAATAGGGATGCCCATCGGGATGCCGACGAGCGCACTGGAAACGCGGGCCTCGGGGGCGCGCATCAGGGCGTTCCGGCGCGCCGTGCCTCGAACCATTGGCGCAGCGCGGCGGCGGCGCAGCCGGTGAAGCCGTAACTGCCGACGGGCGAGCAGCTGTCGGGGCGCGTCTGGCGCGCGATAGCGTCATAGCCCTCGACCTTCGACGCCCACGAGCCTCCGCCGGCGGGCGCCTCTTCGTCCTGGTGGCGGAGATCCTTGGGGACGCGGTAGCGGTCCGATTCGGGCTGCTGCGCGCAGACGACGATCTCGTCGCCCGTCGTCTCGGGACAGGGATCGTCGCCATAGGTGTAGAGGATCGAGGTTTTCTGCGGCGGCGAGCCGGTCTGCGCGAGATCGTCGTCCTGCGCATGCGCGGGGACGGCGAGCGCCGCGAAAGCGACAAGCAGATAGAGGGCAGGTGTCTTCATCGCGCGCATTCCCTGATCCCCTTGAGATAGGGATTACCACGCAAAGATGAACCCCCGCCGAACCGGGCGGCATCAAAGCCGGTGTAACCGGGCGCGATTTCGGGGCGAACCGGGGACGAAACCAGATCGGAGTCCGTCCCATGAAAAAACATGTCCTGTTCGCGCTGCTCGCGGCGGCGGCGCTGCCGCTGTCGGTGGCGGTGTTCACCCCCTATGCCTCGGCCAAGCCCGTCTATGTCGGGGTCGAGGGCGGCCATATCGCCGTCAGCGGCTACGACGCCGTCAGCTATTTCGAAGGCGACGGCGTGCCGGTGAAGGGCGACGCCGCCTTTGCCGTCGAGCATGACGGCGCCGTCTATCATTTCGCGAGCGCGGCGCATGCCGCGACGTTCAAGGCCGATCCCGCCGCCTTCGCGCCGCAATATGGCGGCCATTGTTCGTGGGCGATGTCGCGCGGCTATCTCGCGCCGGGCGATCCGCTGGCCTATGCCGTGGTCGACGGCAAGCTGTACCTGAATTTCAACCAGGAGGTGAAGGCGAAGTGGGACGAGGACCGCGCCGGCTTCATCGCCGCGGCGGAAAAGAATTGGGCGGTGATCCCCGACGACGCGAAATTCGGGGGGTAGGGGCAGGTTCGGGGTGGGGAGCCGACATTATTCGGCGGCGGGCAGTTCCGACCCGCAAAGGCTGTCGATAGAGCTTTTTAGTGCACGCGCTGTATCGCCGCTGGAAACACGATCGGCGTGTTCGCGCAGCCGTTCAAGGTCCGATAAGCCGCAAGGTCGATCGAACGCATAGAGCACCGGCAAAGCTTGGGACAGTTCTGCGGAGCCGCCTCGTAGTGCACGTCCAACAACGTATTGCCACGCAGGATCCCCAAGCGCGGCAACATCTTCGGCCAGGATGGGGCGGCGCGGCGTTCGGGATTCAAGCACCCTTACGTAAAGGTCATACCTCTCCGGCAGTGCCAAGGATTTTGCGTTGGCGTGAAGTGCCTCATCGGAGACCGTCGCATATGGGTTCGTTTCGCACGCGGCGACCGTCAACAATATAACGAACAAGGGATTCCGACGCATGCCGAAACCCTACGCGAAGTTGGGCCCGACGGCTATCGGTCGATACCCGACGGTTCGGCAACCAGCGATGTAAATAGGGAGAAACGCTTAAGGCTCAACCCGGCGGGACGTTACTGCGCTCCTCGCAGCGGTGCACAGTGCCGTCCTTCTCGTTCACCGAAACAATCCGAAATATGACGGCCATGTGATCGGTGGGGATATGGTCGGGCGGGAAATCCAATATGCCCGCGTAACAGATTTGCCTCTTCGTTAAATCCGCAAGAGCAGATCGTACACTCTCTGAGGTGGCGTTCTTCTCGAGAGCGAACACCAAATATGGCCTCCCAATATGGTTGCCCGTGTCTTGCGCCAGAAATTTGGAGAGATCGTTGATCCGACCTCCGGCGGCAAACCACTCTGCAGAATCCGATTGATACTTTGGAACATCGTCAACTTCGTCGGCATAATGTGTCAGCAGCGTCATTTCCAAGGCATAGGTCGGACGCTCTTTGAAAACTCGCAACTGCGAGTAGGCTGCAAATGCCAATCCGATAGCGAATGCGATCGCGATTTTGCCTCTGTTAGCCTGCAACATGCATGCAGATTGACGACAAATTGGAATGTCCGCAATCGGTCGTTTTCTGCCATTCTGTCCAGATTGGCGATGAAGGGCGACTCTGGGGTGGGAAGCGGACTGAGGTGCGGCTAGTGTCGCCGGATGGTCGATGCGACATTTTGTTCAAGCGAGCCTTATAGGCGTCGGACATGGCTTCGACAGCACTTACCCTTTTGGGCGTTAGGGTTGGCGCCTAAGGGCGCAGATTGCGAACAGGCTGGCGGTATTCACGAATGGTATAACCATAATGACACGCAGTCAGCATGTTATCATTGCCGGACAAAGATTGACGGACGGCGTTGGTAGATCACGGCTGCAATCGGCCGTAGGCTGTCATTCGTCATCCAGGACTTGATCCGGGATCCACCGCAGCGCTGAAGTCGTGGACCCCGGATCAAGTCCGGGGTGACGAAGATGTAGCGATCCTCCCTGTCGGGAAGCGATGGGGGGGGCGTCGCCGTAGGCGGTGGTGGTGGGGCGGCAACGTCGCGCCATTTGCCCCTCCGTCAGCGCTTCGCGCTGCCACCTCCCCATGGCTGCGCCACAGGGAGGAGCGAACGCCGGCTTCCGGTCGTTTCAGTCCTTCGTCATGCCGGACTTGATCCGGCATCCATGACCGCGGCAGTTGCCGAATGCGCCGGGCTGTCCTGGCTGAATTCCGGCGAGTTGGTTGCTGCCCGAGAACTGGTCCGTTTGGCGTGCGGCGCCGATCTTGCCGGGTGCGCCCGCGATCGGGGGACCGGCTTTCGGCCCGTACCATTCCATCGGCCCGTCCCGCCACGACAACGGTTCGGCGGATGCGGGGGTGTTTTCGGGCTCGCCCGCGCGTTGGTTGGACGATCCCAACTCAAAGCTTCCCAAGGAGAATGCTCGAAATGCGTAAATATGCAGGCCTGATTACCTCGCTCTCCCTTGCCCTCGCCGCGACGACCGGAACGGCCGCGCTGGCACAGGCGCAGGCGCAGGCTGGCGCTTCGGCCGTGAAACTCGATGTCGGCGCCAAAGTCTATGACTCGGCAGGCGTCGAGCTTGGCCCGATCGCGAGCAACGACGGCAGCGTCGTCGTGGTGGACTTCGGCGGCCGGAAGGCCGCGTTGCCGACCAACGCCTTTGCGCAGACCGACAAGGGCCTTGCCATCACCATCACCGCCGCGCAGTTGACCGCCGCGCTCGACAAGCAGGCCGCCGATGCCGCCGCCGCGCTTGCAACCGCGCTGGTTCCCGGCGCCGAAATCCGCGGCGTGACCGGCGCCTCGGTCGTCGGCAAGGTCAAGGCGACCGATGCCGAGGGCGTGATCGTCACGACCGACAAGGGCGAGGTGCGCCTGCCGCGCAAGGCCTTCTTCCTGACCGGCAAGGGTCTGGCGATGAGCTTTACCGCGGACCAGTTTGCCGCGGCCCTCGCCGAAACGGCAACCACGCCGGCCGCGTCGGATACCACCGCCGATGCCGCCCCCGCGAGCGAACCGGCGCCGACCCCGGCCGACTGATCGCGTCGCGGCGAACAGGAAAAAGTGCGGGAGCCATCCGGTTCCCGCGCTTTTTTTTTGAGCGGACCGTTGCCGGCGCGCGTCGCGGTGCCGGGAAAGTTAGGGCATTGCTCTTATTGCAAAAAGCCGAATTCGAGGCGGAATTCCGCGCTTGGGACGGCACCGGCGGTTGTCGGCTAGCCGTGCACAGCGCCGGACGACCCGCGCAACCTTCGGCCATCCGGCGAGTATTCCTGTGCCAGAAGGGGTCATGCTGAACGCGCTTGCCCCTGCCACCCCGTTGAAGGAGTAGCTTATGGGTGCCGTTTCGAAGAGTTCAGGATTTGTTTTGACGCTGGCCATGCTGGCCGGCCCCGCCTCGGCGAGCCTCGCGGCGCAGGAGGCTCAGGACGCGCAGCCCGCGGGCAGCGGCGAAGCCGTTGCGACCGTCTATGCCCAGATCCCCCCGCTGTCGGAACTGACCGAAGGGCCGAAGCTCGAAGGCATGATCTCGGCGCGCAGCGGCAACCGGATGCAGGTGACGGCGGCCGACGGCACCAACACCGTCGTCTTCCTGAGCGAGAGCACCAAGGTCAAGGCGAATGGCGGCTTCCTGGGCCTCGGCAGCAGCAAGATGGCGGCGAACGCGCTGCTCAACGGGCTGCCCGTCACGGTGGAGACGCTGCAGTGGGACGGCGGGCTGGTCGCGAACCAGGTCGTGCTGAAGAGCAAGGATCTGCGCACCGCGAACATGATCCGTACCGGTACCGACCAGCGCTTTGCCGAGCAGACCGCGGCCACCGAAGCGCTGCGCGGCCGCATGGGCGACATCGATAAATACAACATCAAGAGCACGATGAATGTGAACTTCGACACCGGCAAGGCCGTGCTGTCGGAGCAGGCGAAGGCCGATCTGTGCGCTACCGCGAGCCAGGCCGAGGGCATGGACAATGCCCTGCTCCTCGTCGTCGGCTACACCGATTCGGTGGGCAGCGAGGAGTATAACCAGGTTCTCAGCGAAAAGCGCGCCGGCCGCGTCGTAAACTATCTGCAGCAGGCGTGCGGCTGGAAGCCGTATCGCATGCTGACCCCGACCGGGATGGCCGAGGCCGACCCGACGGCGGACAACAGCACCCCCGAGGGCAAGGCGCAGAACCGCCGCGTCGCGGTGAACGTGCTGGTCAGCAAGGGGCTCGACGGCCTGTAAGGCGCGCATCGCCGCGATACGAAAGGCGCGGGAGGCATCGCTTCCCGCGCCTTTTTCGTGCGCGGGCGCGGGGGCGTGGTTGGCGATGGCATGAAAAGCATCCGGGGGGCGGGGCCTTTCGGCCGCTCCGCCCCCCGTTTGCGTCGGGGGCAAGTGGGGATTTCCGGAGTGGGGGCAGGGGACATCAGGGACCAGACCGATGTCCCCCACCGCTCCATTGAGCGGAACACTCGGGAACGTCTGATACCATACAAGGCGCGTGCCAATTTCCCGCTGCCCCGGATTTCTGCGGGAGACGCTGGTTAGCAATTCCTTACCGGGGGGCGGGGGTGTCAAAAATCCCGACATCTGGGCGCCATCCCATATTGGCTCAATTGCCCGAGGCGGGTGTTGGCACGGCTGCGCGACGAAGATAGACACTCCGCAATGAAAATTTTCTGCGCTCTTGGACCGGGCAACATCGTTGCAGACGCCATGCGCGATGGCGGCATTGTGGCCGGCGTCACCGGCTATTCCTTTTCGCAGCAACTCCGCCGCCTGCTTGTCGCCCATGGTATCACCGGCGTACTGGTCACCAGCAACCCCGACGCGGGGCGCGTCGAACAGGGCGACCTGACCTTCCAAAACCTGCCGCGCCGGGGCGAGGGGGCGACCGGCCTCGGCTTCCATCTTTCGCGTATATGGTATGGCGTCCGGCTTGCAGTCTATGCGCGGCGCATCGGGGCCGATTTGGCGATCATCGATTCCGGATCGACGCATTATTTCATGCTTACCCTGTTCAAGTTGCTCGGCATCCCGGTCGCGGTGAATTTTCACAACGTGCGCTGGCCGAACGGCTTCGAACCGCGGGGAACGCTTAAGACGCTTATCCGGAAGCTGGATTCGTGGTTCTTTCGCCATATTGCGGCCGGGGCGATGGGCTGCTCGCCCGAATGCGGCGTACAAGCCCGCTCCGACGGCGCCGCGCACCTGCGGTATTTCGGATGGACGTCGCAGTTCGCCGGGAGCGATCCCCATCCCGTCGATCCGTTCGCGGATCCCGCCTCGCCATTCAGGCTCCTGTTTTCGGGTCGTGTGGAACGGAGCAAAGGGGTATTTGATCTTCTCGCGATGGCGCAGGCGCTTCGCAATGCGCCGGGGCGCGCCGTATCGATCGAAGTTTGCGGGGACGGCGGGGCGCTATCCGAGCTTCGCGCCGAGGTCGATCGGCTCGGTCTGGGAGACTGCGTTACGCTGCGCGGACGTCTCGAACGTCACGAACTCGATGCTGCCTACCATAATTGCCACGCGCTCATCGTGCCGACCCGCGGTGACTTTTGCGAGGGTATGCCGCTGGTCTGCGCCGAGGCTGTGCTTACCGCCAAGCCCATCATCACCAGCAGGTTGTCCAATGCGCTCCCCGTGATCGGCGAATGTATCCTGGAAGCTGTGCCCGAGAATATCGACAGTTATCTTGCTGCGATCCGAACGCTGGCCGACGATTCCGCCACCTATGCTCGCCTCCAATCGGCGTGCGCCTCCGCTTCGGTCCAATTTACCGAACGATCGCTTGGATATGCCGCGGCGGTCGACCGATTGATCGCGAGCATCTTTTCGGCGCACGTTCCGCTGCACACCTATGACGCGCTCTACGACGTGAAGTCCGTCTCGAATGTCGCCGCCTAGAGTTCAGTACCCTAGCGAGGGCATCTAATATCGTGCGAAGCGCCGGGTTTTCGCCGGGTGGTTCCGCGGGATAGCACCGACGCGGGCCATCTTCGCCACTCGAGACGCCTTCTTCCCCGGCCGGCATGGCGCTCCGCGCCGCTCCATCCCGATAGCGTTGTGGCAGCCATATCGACTGCCGTTCATTTTGTTCATGCAGCATTCAGCCGATTGACTACATTTGTAGTCGCATTGCAGATCAACGCCAAGAGGAGGGGTTCCACCATGGCGGAAAGAGCAAGCGATTCCGAAATGCAGGTGCTGTCGGCGTTGTGGGACAAGGCCCCGCAGACCGCCGCCGACCTGACAGGACGCATCGGAAAGATCAACGGCTGGACGCAGGCGACGGTGAAGACGCTGCTTTCGCGGCTGGTCCAGAAGGGCGCGGTCACGGCGGAAGCCGACGGGCGCCGCTATCTCTACAGCCCCGCGGTCGAGCGCGCCGACGCGGTCGGCGAGGAATCGCAGCGCTTCGTCGACCGGCTGTTCGGCGGGCGGGTGAGCCCGCTGATCGCGCATCTCGCCGAACGCGAGGCGCTTTCGGACACCGACATCGCCGAGATCGAAGCCTTGCTGCGGAAGCTCAAGTCGTGAGCGCCGCGATGATCATGCAGGTGTGGGGTGACACGATGATCACCACCGCCGCGCTCGTCCTTGCGGTGCTTGTCATCCGCAAGCCTTTTGCCCGTCATTTCGGCCCGCAGCTTGCCTATACGCTGTGGCTCGTCCCGGCGCTGCGGCTGGTGCTGCCGCCGCTGCCCTTCGCCGATCCGGCGCCGGTCGCGGCGAGCGGCGTGCCCGCCGACGTCGTGCTGATGGAGGTCGTCGACGCCGCCGAGGCGATCGGGACGCCCGTCGCGATTCCGGAGGCGAGCTGGACCTTTGCCGATGCGCTGCCCTTGTTGTTCGCGCTGTGGGCGCTCGGTTTCGTTGCGGTCCTCGTCAGCGCGGCGCTGTCGCACCAGCGCTTCCGCGCCGAGGTGCTGGAGGGCGCGGCCGAGCTGGAGCCGCTGGGACGCATCCGCCTGATCATGACCGACGCGGTCGACGGGCCGGTCGCATTCGGTCTGTGGCGGCGCTTCGTCGCGGTGCCGCACGATTTCTTCGCGCGCTACGCGACCGAAGAGCGCGCGCTGGCGATCGATCACGAGCTGTCGCACCATCGCCACGGCGACCTGTGGGCGAATGCCGCCGCGCTGCTGCTGCTCGCGACGCAATGGTTCAACCCCTTGGCCTGGCGCGCGATCCGCGCCTTCCGTTTCGACCAGGAAGCGGCGTGCGACGCGCGCGTCCTGACGATGACCGACACCGCCCCGCGCAATGTGCGGACCGCGCGCTATGCCACCGCCATCGCGAAGGCGGCGGTCGGATCGCGGCTGTCGCTCGCGGCGCCGATGGCGGTCCACGACAATCTGCAGGAGAGACTGACGATGCTGATGCAGGAGGATATTTCGAAGAAGCGCGGGCTGGTCGGCCGGCTGCTCGTGGGGGCTGCCGCGGTGGCGGTGCTGGCGACGACCGCGACCCTGGTGCCCGCCGCGACCGCGAGCGCGCAGGCCGAGCTCGCCGAGCCGCCGGCGCCTCCGGCACCGCCTGCCGCTCCCGACGCGCCGCTGCCGCCCGAAGCTCCGGCCGCGCCCGATGCGCCCCATGTGATGATCTTCACCGAGCAGCATGACGGCGACGCCGCCGAAAAGGACGGGAAGAAGCGCGAGGTCCACCGCATCGTGATCCGCCAGGACGGCGACGGTGAGGGCAAGCCCGCGGTGATGCTCGCGCCCGCCGACGGCAAGTACAAGCGCGTCGAGATTCGCACCCCCGGCAGCCTGTCGCGCGACGATGTGCTTGCGACGCTGAAGGAGCAGGGGATCAGCGGTGCGCAGGCCGAGGCGATCGCCGACAAGCTGGAGGCGAAGCGCAAGGAGCGTATCCGCACCGTGATGGCGCCGATGCCCCCGATGCCGCCCCTGCCGCCGATGGTCGCGCATGGCGCGTGGCAGAGCTTCGATGGCAAGGCGATCGCGATCGGCAAGTGCGGCGACGGGTCGAAGACCGCGCCGATCGTCAACCGCGAGGAAGTCGACGGCAACAAGCGCCAGCACATCTACATGATCCGCTGCGGCGACACCGCCGAGAGCAAGGCGGCCCGCCTGTCGGCGCTGAAGAAGGCGCGCGACGGCTTCAAGAAGGGCGAGGCGGCGCGCGGCCTGTCCGAGGAAATGCGCGCGAAGGTCGCCGCCGACATCGACAGGGCGAGCGCCGATCTCGAGAAATCGGACGACTGACGGCAACAACTTCCTGGCCGGCGCCCATTCCCCGGTGGCGCTGGCGATAGGGGCGGGGAAAGGGGGCGGCCATGTTCGCTCCCTTTCTCTATTGGTGCCGGCTTTTTCTCCCTCGGGCCTTTTCCTTCGCGCGGCGCGGTGCCACATGGGCGGGCATGAGCGACGAAAAGCCCTGGCCCGACACGATCCGCGCCGGCGACTGCGAGCAGCATGAGCCGCTGGTGCGCCGCGTGCTCGCGCCCAATCCCTCGCCCTATACCTTCACCGGCACCCAGACGTGGATCGTCGGGGCGGGGAGCGACGTCGCGGTGATCGATCCCGGCCCGACCGGATCGGGGCTCAGCATCGGCGACCCCGCCGACATTAACGGCGTCGGGCATGTCGACGCGATCCTGCGCGCGACCGAGGGCCAGCGCATCGCCGCGATCCTCTGCACGCACACGCACCGCGACCATAGTCCCGCGTCGCGTCCGTTGCAGGAGGCGACGGGCGCGCCGATCATCGGCTGCGCGCCGCTGGCGCTGGCCGACGACGGGCCGCGCGCGGATTCGGCCTTCGACAGCGACTATGCGCCCGACCGCGTGCTCACCGACGGCGAGCGGATTGCGGGCGACGGCTGGACGATCGAGGCGGTCGCGACGCCGGGTCATACCTCGAACCACCTCTGCTTCGCGCTCGTCGAAAGCGGGGCGCTGTTCACCGGCGACCATGTGATGGCGTGGTCGACGAGCGTGGTGAGCCCGCCCGACGGCGACATGGCGGCCTATATGGCGAGCCTGTCGAAGCTGTATGAGCGCGGTGACCGCATCTATTATCCGGCGCACGGCCCCGCGGTGACGAAGCCGAGGCAGCTCGTGCGCGGGATGCTGGGCCATCGCAAGCAGCGCGAGCGGCAGATATTGCGCGAACTCGACAAGGGGACGCGCGCGATCCCCGAGATGGTGAAGCATATGTACAAGGGTCTCGACCCGCGGCTGACCGGCGCCGCCGGGCGGTCGGTGCTCGCGCACCTGCTCGACCTCGAGATGCGCGGCGTCGTGCGGTCGCACGATGACGAATGGGTGCTGGCCTGATGCTGATGGCGCTGGTGCTGGCGGCCGCCGTGCCCGCCCCCGCCAATGGCGACGGCGCGGTGGTCGCGCTCGTCAAGGATGGCGATCGGCACTGCCTGCCCGACAGGAGCCTGTGCCTCGAAGTTCCCGCGATCGAAGACGGCAGCGGAAATGCGGCCGCGCTGATCGTGAAGTCGCCGGTTGACGGTACATCGACCAACGTCCCGCTGCCCGCCTATGACGAGACCGAGAAGCAGGAGCTTTGGCCGAACCTCATCGCGGCAAAGGGCGGCGATGGTTCGCCGCGCTACCTTGTCGGCATCCTCGGCCGCGTTAGTGCCATGTACTCGGGCGGCGGCGGATCGGGATCGCGGCTTCATCTATATGAATTCGGCGCCGCGCCGGGATCGACCGGGCTCGGCGCCGAAGTGCTCGATATCGTCTGGGACGGCTCGCTGATGATCCGCGCCTGCTTTTCGGAGCAGGACATGAAGGACCGGCTGGAGGCGTGCCACGACGAATATGATTTTGCCGCGACCTTGTCGGCGGCCCCCGACGATGGCGGCTGGTGGCCCGCGCTGACCTATCGCGCTGCCGCGACGACCTTCCCGCGCACCTCGCGCCGGTCGGAGGACAATAGCGCGGTGAGGCTGACGCGCGCCGACCTGGAGCGTGCGCCCGATCCCCGCTGCAGCTATGACCGCGTGCTGCATTACAACCCCGCGACGTCGCGCTATGAAATGGACCGGCCGGCGCCCGATTGTTCGGATTACACCACGCCATGACCACACCCGCGTCCTCGCCCGCACCGCGCCTGTTGCCGCGCCTGATCCTGCTCGCGGCTGCGGCTTTGCTCGCGCTCGCCGCCTGGTGGGCGGTCAGCGCGTGGCGCGACTGGCAGAAGGGCTTCGACCCCGAGACCGTCGTCGCGGCGAGCCTGCAGGGGTTGCAGGAGCAGAATGTCCTCGTGCCCTTCACCGCGCGCTATGTTGCGGTCGTGACCTCGACGCAGTCGCGGCTGGGGCTGGAGGCGAAGAAGACGCTAATCATGCCGGGGACGGTCCGCTACGAGCTTGACCTTGGCAAGCTCAGGCAATCCGACCTCGACTGGGATGCTGCGACGAATGCGCTGACGGTGACGCTGCCGCCGCTCCGCCTCGCCGGGCCCGAGATTGATCTGGATTCGATCAGCGAGTTTCGCGACGGGGTGATCCTGCTGACGCTGACCGACGCCGAGAAGACGCTCGACGCCGCGAACCGCAAGGCGGCGCAGGAAGAGCTGATCAGGCAGGCGAAGGGGACGGTGCCGATGCGGCTGGCGCAGGGCGCCGCACGCACCGCGGTCGAGCAGAGCTTCGCGATGCCGCTGAAGGCCGCGGGGATCGAAGCAAAGGTGACCGCGCGCTTTGCGGATGACCCTGCGAACTGACCCTTTCGCAAGGTTCGGGGATGCGATATTCTCCGCGCGGGCAGGCTGCGAGGGGAATGGGGCATGGCGACGATGGTCGAGGGCGCAGTGCGCGCCGAACGGTTCTGGCAACGGATGGCGATCGGGCTCGCCGTCTTCATCATATTCGGTTTCGTGCAATTTGCGCTGCGCGGTTTCGTCGATCCGGTGAAGGCGCCCTTCTGGGTGCATCTGCACGGGGTCGCGATGCTGGCGTGGCTCGGGTTGCTGATCGTCCAGCCGACGCTGGAGGCGCGGGGCAATCTGGCGCTGCACCGGCGGCTCGGCTGGATGGGAGCGGGGCTGGCGGCGTTGATCGTCTGCCTCGGCATTTTCGTCGGGCTGGCCTCGCTGGCGCTGAACCGCTTCCCGCCCTTTTTCACCGCGCCCTATTTCCTTGCGCTTACGACGATCGAGGCGCTCGCCTTCGGGCTGGCGGTGATGATGGCGATCCGCCGGCGCAGCGATACCGAATGGCACCGGCGGCTGATGATCGGCGCGACGATCATGATCCTCGAACCCGCGCTCGGCCGGCTGCTGCCGATGCCGCTGATGATCGGCTGGTCGGACATTCCTGTCGCGCTGATCCAGCTTGCGGTCGTCGGGATCATCGCGGCGCACGACCGGCGCACGCTGGGGCACGTCCATCCGGCGACGAAAGCGGTCGCGCTGCTTGTCATCGCGGTGCGCGTGATCGTCTATCTGTTGTCGCTGACGCCGCCGGTGGCCGCGCTGGCGGCGAAGCTAACCGGAAGCTGATACGGCGAATTGCCCTTGGGGCGGACGCGGTGTAGAGCGCCGCGCAAGGCAAAGCCATAAAAGGAAAAGCCATGACTGCTCCCGTTCGCGAAAATCTGTCGGGTCTCGACCTGCGCGCCGAAATCGAGCGCCTGCGCAAGGAGCGCAACGCCGTCATCCTCGCGCATTATTACCAGAAGCCCGAGATTCAGGATCTGGCCGATTTCGTCGGCGATTCGCTCGAGCTCTCGCGCAAGGCGGCGGACACCGACGCCGACGTGATCGCCTTTTGCGGGGTCAAGTTCATGGCCGAGACCGCGAAGATCCTGAGCCCGCAGAAGACGGTGATCCTGCCCGACATGGACGCCGGGTGCAGCCTCGAGGACAGCTGCCCGCCCGAACAGTTCAAGCGTTTCCGCGAAAAGCATCCCGACCATATCGCGCTGACCTACATCAACTGCTCGGCGGCGGTGAAGGCATTGAGCGACATCATCGTCACCTCGTCGAGCGCCGAGACGATCATCAGCCAGATCCCCGAAAGCCAGAAGATCATCTTCGGCCCCGACCGGCACCTTGGCGGCTATCTCAACCGCAAGTTCGGACGCGACATGCTGCTGTGGCCGGGCGTGTGCATTGTCCACGAGGCGTTCAGCGAGACCGAGCTGCTCAAGCTGAAGGCGCAGCATCCGGGCGCGCCGGTTGCGGCGCATCCCGAATGTCCGCCGCACATCGTCGACCATGCCGACTATGTCGGATCGACGAGCGGCATATTGCAGTTCGCGAAGAGCTTCCCCGGCGACACGCTGATCGTCGCGACCGAGCCGCACATCATCCACCAGATGGAACTCGCGCTGCCCGAAAAGACCTTCATCGGCGCGCCGGGCGCGGACGGAAACTGCAACTGCAATATCTGCCCGTACATGGCGCTCAACACTATGGAGAAGCTGTACATCGCGCTCCGCGACCTCAAGCCGCAGATCGAGATGGAGGAAGGGCTCCGCCTCGCTGCGCGCAAGAGTCTCGACCGGATGCTCGAAATGGCATCGGGGACCGTCGGCAAGGGCGACCTCGGACGCGCGTGAGTCGCGGCTGCGAGTCGCTTTCTGCGGTTTCGCGAATCGAGTCGCGGCGGCGAGTCGCGCATTTCGGTCCGGCCGATGAATTCAAAAATGCTGCATTGCTATTACAAAAATGCTGCAGCGAATCCGCTTGTTGCTAATGCCGGACTTATCCACAAGCGAACGGGTATGATTGCTGCTTTGCGTGCATTTTCTGTTGGCGACACCCGGCGTTCGTGACAGCTTCAAATCATCGGACGACGGAGACGACGGACCGCCGGGACGAGAAGGGCAGTTGCAAGACTGGCCGGACGAGAACGGAGAGGGACGACGAGGAAGGCAACCGATAGCCGGATCACGGAACGCAGCGATTCCCACGAGTTGAAGCGGACCCGATCAGGTACGGAAATGCAGTCCATCGCTTTGAAAGCGCAGCTGTTTCGGCAGAGGCACGGACGAGATGATGAAGGGCTTTCCAGGTGAGGCCGGCCCCCGAAAGGGGGCCGACCGAACCATCGCCGGATCGTTCCGGCGCACGCGGCGGCGAGGCGTTTTGCGGGTCACTGACCGAAAGGACAGGGAACCGGGATGCAGCGGCGAAGCGCGGCGAGGGGCGTAACCGGATAGTGGGGGTTGGCAGCGATGTCGGCCCCCATTTCGTATGCGCGAACGGGGGACATTCGCTCCCGTGCCGGACGCCGCGGCGACGCCGCAGCCTTTTCCCAAAAAAATTCCACCGAGTGATTGGCGTCACATCGCGGTCAAACAAGGCTGCTTATGCCGGTGTTGCGACCCGGAGCAGTTCCCCGATCGGAACTGATCCTCCTCTTCCCGGCCGTGGCCTTTGGGTCGCGGCCGGGAACCTTTTCCACCCCTCTCGCATTATTCGCGTATCGGCGGCTGCCCGATCGCCTGTTGACGGGCTCGCCGACCGGAAAGGGAAGATCATAGGGATGATCGATTTCGTACCTTGCGCCTGTCCTCGGTGAACGGCGCCCCGGCAACCGCGCGCGCTCCGCCATTTCGCTAGGCGATTGCAGTGATTTAGGGTAGCACAGGCTGTCCACAACGTCGGGCAGACCATTGATCGTAGGGGGTCAATCATGATTAGTTTCATTATCGCTATTGTGATGGGCGGCATTATCGGCTGGCTCGCCAGCATCGTGATGCGCACCGATGCCCAGCAGGGCATTTTCCTGAATATCATCGTCGGTTGCGTCGGGTCTATCCTCGGCCGGCTGCTCTTGGGCGGCGTCTTTGGCGGCGGACACCTGCGCGGCGATGCGTTCGACTGGCGGACGCTGGTCACAGCGTTCATCGGCGCGATCATCCTGCTGGCGATCGTCAACCTGATCCGGCGCGGCAGGGTACGCTGACGGCGCGAACGGCCGGGTCCTATCCGGACCTGACAGCGAAGAAACGGGGGCGGTCGGCGCATGTCGGCCGCCCCTTTTTGATGACCAACTACTGGAATTTTCTGCCCGACCTGCCTAAGACGCGGTGCCCGGAGGGTGGGGCGAGGGAGCCTGTTTCACCCCTTGCGCGTGGTGATTTAATAGGGTAATACACCGACCGGAAATTGGGCTGCGCCCGTGCGGTGCGGCTTGCACCGCCGTCGGCAGCACGCCGGCGGCCGAGGGGATGTGGCGTGAATTACGAGCGGAAAGTGGATTCGATGGACAGCCTGGCGGGGACCGAAAGCTTTTACGAAGCCGATGACAACCGCCGCAAGCGGATGCTGACGATCGCGGCGGTCGCGCTGATCGCGGTCATCCTGCTCGGCGTCTGGTATGCGTTCGCGCACAGCAAGGGCGCCGATACGGCGGCGAGCGGCGCCGGCGGCGCGGGCGCGCAGAATGTGCCGAACGTCACCGTCGTCATTCCCGGCCGCGTCTCGGTGCAGGCGGCGATCGCCGCGAACGGCACAATCGCGGCGCGCCGCGAAATGCCGGTCGGCATCGCGGGCGAGGGCGGACAGGTCGTCCGCGTGCTCGTCGAGCCCGGCCAGTGGGTCGGCGCGGGCCAGACGCTCGCGGTGATCGACCGCGCCGTCCAGTCGCAGCAGGCGGCGAGCCTCGCGGCCTCGATCAAGGTTGCGCAGGCCGATGCCGATCTGGCGCAGGCGGAGCTGGAGCGGGCGCAGGCGCTGGTCGGCCGCGGCTTCATCTCGAAGGCCGACATGGACCGCAAGCGCGCGACCCGCGATGCCGCGAACGCGCGCGTCCGCGTGTCGCAGGCGCAATATCAGGAAGCGCTGGCGCGCAACGGCCGCCTCAACATCGTCGCCCCGGCGGCGGGGCTGGTCCTGACGCGTCAGGTCGAACCCGGCCAGGTCGTCGGCGCGGGCAGCGGCGTGCTGTTCCGCATGGCGCGCGGCGGCGAGATGGAAATGCTGGCGCAGCTCGCCGAAGCCGATTTGCAGCGCGTCAAGGTCGGCACCCGCGCGACGATCACGCCGGTCGGCACCGACCTGCAGATCGCGGGGCAGGTGTGGCAGGTTTCGCCGATCGTCAACATGGACACGCGGCAGGGCACGGTGCGCATCGCGGTCCCGTACAGCGCCGCGCTGCGCCCCGGCGGCTTCGCCGACGCGCGGCTCGTCTCGGGCACCGAAGAAGCGCCGCTGCTCCCCGAAAGCGCGGTGCAGAGCGGACCCGACGGCAATTTCGTGCTGGTCGTCGGCGCGGACGACAAGATCGAGCGCAAGCTGGTGAAGGTCGGCACCGTCACCGACGGCGGCGTGTCGATCGCGTCGGGCCTGACCGGCAACGAGAAGGTCGTCGTGCTGGCGGGCGCCTTCCTGAACCCCGGCGACAAGGTGAAGCCGGTGGTCCAGAAATCGTCGCAGTAAAATTGGTCGCACACGCAGCCTGCGGGCGCACAAGGGCGTTTGAATCATGAGCTTTCGCAACATCTCCGCCTGGTGCATCCGCAACCCGGTGCCGCCGATCGTGCTGTTCATCCTGTTGCTGCTGGCGGGGGTCGTCAGTTTCAACCGGATGGACGTCAACGACAATCCGGACATCGAATTCCCGGCGGTGCAGGTCATCGTCGCCCAGCCGGGCGCCGCGCCGTCCGAACTCGAGACGCAGGTGACGCAGCGCGTCGAAGCCGCGGTGCGCAGCGTCAGCGGCGTCGACGAAATGTCCTCCTATGTCAGCGAGGGCAACAGCCGCACGATGGTCCAGTTCGCGATCGGCACCCCGATCGACCGCGCCTATAACGACGTCAACCAGGCGATCTCGCAGATCCGCAGCGACCTGCCCGACGGCATTCTCGAACCGCAGGTCGTGCGCGTCGATATCGCGGGCGGCCCGATCACCTATTTCGCGGTCGAGACGCGCGACATGACGCTGGAGCAATTGTCGTGGTTCGTCGACAATACGGTCGCGAAGGAACTGCTGTCGATCCCCGGCATGAGCCAAGTACGCCGCTCGGGCGGTGTCGACCGCGAAATCCGCGTGATCCTCGATCCCGCGCGGATGCAGAGCTATGGCCTGACCGCGAGCCAGGTGAACCAGCAGCTGCGCCAGGTGAACGTCAACGCCGCGGGCGGGCGTACCGAGATTGCGGGTAGCGAACAGGCGGTGCGCGTGCTCGGCAACGCTGCGAACGCGTTCCAACTCGGCGACACGCGCATCTCGATCGGCAACGGCCGCACGATCCGCCTGTCGGACGTCGCGAAGGTCACCGACGGCTATGCCGAACAGCGCAACCTCGCGAAGATCGGCGGCAAGCAGGTGCTGAGCTTCTCGATCGAAAAGGCGAAGGGTTCGTCGGACGTCACCGTCCACGACGAGACGATGAAGAAGCTCGCCGAGATCAAGAAGAACAACCCCAAGGTCGACTTCAAGATCCTGTTCACGCGCACCGAATATACGAAGGAACAATATCGCAGCTCGATGGCCGCGATGATCGAGGGCGCGGTGCTGGCCGTCGTCGTCGTCTTCCTGTTCCTGCGCGACTGGCGCGCGACGCTGATCAGTGCGCTTGCGATCCCGCTGTCGGCGATCCCGACCTTCTGGTTCATGGACATGATGGGCTTTTCGCTGAACGGCCTGTCGCTGCTGGCGCTCAGCCTCGTCGCCGGGGTGCTGGTCGACGACGCGATCGTCGAGATCGAGAATATCGTCCGACATATGCGAATGGGCAAGACCGCCTATCAGGCCGCGATCGACGCCGCCGACGAGATCGGCCTCGCGGTCGTCGCGACGACGATGTCGATCGTCGCGGTGTTCCTGCCCGTCGCGCTGATGCCCGGCGTGTCGGGGCAGTTCTTCATCCAGTTCGGCATGACCGTGGTGTTCGCGGTGCTCGTCAGCCTGGCGGTCGCGCGCATGATCACCCCGATGATCGCCGCCTATTTCCTGTCGGCGCAGGGCGAGCAGGATCACGCCTCGGGCCCGTGGGTCGACCGCTATGAGCGCATCCTTGCGTGGACGCTCGACAACAGCAAGCATCAGGCGAAGCGCGCGACCTACGCGCTGACCTCGACGCGGCTGATCTACCTGATCGTGCCGCTGGTGGTCGCGGGCTTTGTCGGCCTGTTGCAGGTCGCGACCTTTTTCCGGCCGGTTCCTGCCGGGCAGGATGCGCCCAACGCCGCGATCCATTTCCTGCTGCTAACGCCGCTGAGCATCGTCGGCGCGTATCTTGCCGCCGGTATGCTCCAGATCATCATCGGCGCGGCCGCCTATGCACTCGGCGTGCGCCAGTGGGCCTTTACCCATTGGGCGAAATCGATCGCGCAGCGTGCCTACGCGCGGCTATTCGACCATCGCGTCTGGATCGTCGGGATCGGCGTCGCGGCTTTCGCGACGAGCATCGTCTTGTTCGCGACGCTGCCGCAGCAGTTCCAGCCGACGATCAACAGCGATTACAGCCAGGTGCGCTGGGAGCTGCCGCCGGGGTCGACGCTGGCGCAGAGCGAGTATATCTCGAACGAGATCAACGATATTCTCGAAGCCGACAAGACGGTCGAGAATGCCTTCTATGACGTCAATGTCGGCGGCGGCACGGTGTACATCACGCTCAAGAAGAAGCGCGAACAGACCAGCGTCGACTGGGAGCGCGGGCTGCAGCCGAAAATGGCGGCGATTCCCGACGCGCGGGTGTCGTTCCAGAGCCAGTCGGGTGGGTTTTCGGGTCGTGACCTGACCTTCGTCATTGGCGGCGACGATCCGGCGCTGCTCGAGAGCCACGCGCTGAAGATCGTGGCCGAGATGAGCAAGCTCAAGGAACTGCGCTCGCCGCGGATCGAGGGCGACATTCCGCGCCCCGAAATCATCGTCAAGCCGCGCCTCGACCTTGCCGCCGAACTCGGCGTCACGACCTCGGCGCTCAGCCAGACGATCCGCATCGCGACGATCGGCGACATCGACCAGAATGCGGCGAAATTCTCGCTGTCCGATCGCCAGATTCCGATCCGCGTGCTGCTGTCCGAAGATTCGCGCCGTGCGCTCGCGACGATCGAGAACCTGCCCGTTCCGACCTCGCGGGGAACGACGGTGCCGCTGAAGTCGGTCGCCGAGATCGGTTTCGGCGCCGGTCCGACCGAGCTGCGCCGCTACAACCAGACGCGGCGCATCGTGATCGGTGCGGACCTCGCGCCCGGCCTTGTCACCGGCGACGCGCAGAAGAAGATCGACGCGCTGCCGGCGATCAAGAACATGCCGCAGGGCGTGCGCAAGATCATCCAGGGTGACGCCAAATGGCAGGCCGAACTGATCAACAACTTCCTGATCGCGGTCGTCTCGGGCCTGCTGCTCGTCTTCTCGACGCTGGTGCTGCTCTATCGCCGTTTCCTGTCGCCGCTGGTCAACATGTCGTCGCTGTTGCTCGCGCCTTTGGGCGGGCTGCTCGGGCTGCTGATTACGGGCATGGAAATCTCGATGCCGGTCTATATCGGCCTGCTGATGCTGCTCGGCATCGTGGCGAAGAATTCGATCCTGCTCGTCGATTTCGCGATCGAGGAAATGGATCATGGCGTCGGCAAGATGGAGGCGCTGCTCGATGCGGGCCGCAAGCGCGCGCAGCCGATCGTCATGACGACGGTCGCGATGGTTGCCGGCATGGTGCCGACGGCGCTGTCGCTGTCGGGCGACGGCGCGTGGCGTGCGCCGATGGGCGTCGTGGTGATCGGCGGGCTGACCCTGTCGACGCTGCTGACGCTGCTGATCGTGCCCGCAGGGTTCAGCCTGGCCGACAGCATCGAGAAGCGCCTCGGCCGCTTCTTCTCGCGCAACCTTCTGACCTATCGCAAGGGCGACGATGTGAAGCCGCACGGCGCCGCGGCGCCCGAACCGGCGGAATAATGCAGGCGAACCGGCGCGGTAAGTCGCTGCGCCGGTTGCAACCTTTGCGGCGTTTCGCCATTTGGTTCGCATGACCGACAGCCTTCTTTCCCGGCCGATAGGCGTCGCCATTCCGGCGCGGGGCTCCAATATCCGTGTGGTGGCGACCGGATTGCTGATCGTCATGGCGGCGGTGTTCCTCGCCGCGCGCTATTTCGATCACGTCCATCCCGCGGTCGGTTTCGTGCGCGCCTTTGCCGAGGCGGCGATGGTCGGCGGGCTGGCCGACTGGTTCGCGGTGACCGCGCTGTTCCGCCATCCGCTGGGCCTGCCGATCCCGCACACCGCGATCGTGCCGCGCAACAAGAACCGCATCGGCGACACGCTGGCGCGCTTCCTGCTCACCAATTTCCTGCTGCCGCGGCTGATCGCGCGCAAGATGCAGACGGTCGACGTCGCGGGCGCGGTCGGGAAATTCCTGTCGCAGCCGGCCGAGGGCGGCGGGCGGCTCAAGCTCGGCGCGTCGCGGATCATCGCCGACGGGCTCGGCGCGCTCGATCAGCAGCGGCTGGGCGGCATGGTCAAATCGGCGATCGCCGATCGCCTGCGCGACCTCGACGTCGCGCCGCTACTCGGGCAGGCGCTGCAGGCGGCGCTCGCCGAGGGGCGGCACCAGCCCTTGCTCGACGCGATGGTCAAATGGGGATCGAAGACGCTCGAACTCAACGAGCATCTGATCCACCAGATGGTCCACGACAATTCGAGCGCGATCGTGCGCTTCACCGGGCTCGACGAGAGCATATCGAACCGCATCGTCGCGGGGCTCAGCAAGCTGCTCAGCGAAATGGCGGTCGACGAGACGCACCCGCTGCGCATCCGCGTCGAGGAAGGGCTCGCCAAGATGGCGCTCGACCTGCAGCACGATCCCGAGGTGAAGGCGAAGGTCGGACAAGTCCGCGACGAGCTGCTCGAGAACAAGGCGGTCAAGCGCTGGCTCGACGGATTGTGGGAACAGGGGCGCGCGGCGCTGCTCAAGGCCGCGCGCGACCCCGACACGATGCTTGCGGGGCGAATCGGCGAGCTCGTCACGCAGTTCGGCGCGATGCTGGGCGAGGACGAGGGGCTGAAGCGCACGCTCAATCGCTATGCCCGGCGCGCGGTGGTCGGGACGGTCGACAGCTATGGCGAGACGGCGCTGAAGCTCGTGTCCGACACGATCCGCGGCTGGGACGCCAAGACGATCACCGACCGGCTGGAAAATGCGGTTGGCGACGACCTGCAATATATCCGCATCAACGGCACGCTGGTCGGCGGATTGGTCGGCGTGCTGATCCACGCGGTGGATGTGCTGCTCTAGACGAGGTTCGTTGATCTAGGGTCAGGACCCTAGACGAGGCTGGCGAGCCCGTCGCGAAACGTCGGATAACATGGCGCCCAGCCGAGGAGCCGCTTCGCCTTGCCGTTCGCGACGCGGCGGTTCTCGGCATAGAAGGCGCGCGCGGCAGGCGAGAGGCCGGCTTCGTCGAGCGGCAGGAGCGGGGGAAGGGGCGCATCGAGCATCGCGCAGCCCCATTCGACCAGCCGGTTCTGGTGGCAGGGCTCGTCGTCGGCGAGGTTGTAGATGCCCGCCGGTCCGCGGAACGACGCCATGACGCCGCCCGCGATGTCATCGACATGGACGCGGCTGAAAACCTGACCGGGCAGGTCGATCCGGTGCGCGCGGCCTTCGTTGATCCGGTCGAGGATCGAGCGGCCGGGGCCATAGATGCCGGGCAGGCGAAAGACCCGCACGTCGCCGCGCAGCGCCGACCATGCGGCGTCGGCGGCGTTGCGGTCGGGGCGGCGGCCCTTGATCGGCGCGCTTTCGTCGACCCACGCGCCGCCCGTGTCGCCATAGACGCCGGTCGAGGACAGGTAGCCCACCCAGCCGGCAGGGGCGACGGCGATCGCCTGTCCGAAACGGTCGAGGACCGGATCGCGGCCGCCTGCAGGTGGGACCGATGAGAGGATATGCGTCGCCGAGCGCAGCGCGCCGATTACCGCAGCCTCGTCGGCGAACGCGATGCTCTCACCGCGCCCGTCTTGCGTGGTGCCCTCCACGTCCCAGCCGCGCGCGCGCAGGCGCTCCGCGAGATGACCCGCGGCATAGCCCATTCCGAAAATCAGCATCTTCGCCATTGCAGCGCTTATTGCGCGGCTGCGGCGCCGCGCCTAGACCCTCGTTCATGACCGATGCCTCTTCCACGCCCGCCATTCCCGTCACCATCCACCGCGCCGATTACCGGCCGCCCGAATGGCAGCTTCCCGACATCGCGCTCGATTTCGCGCTGGGGATCGACGAGACGCGCGTCACCGCCGCGCTGTCGGTGGTGCGCAGCGCCGACGCGCCAGTGCCGTTGACGCTGCGCGGCGACGGGCTCACCGCACTCGCGGTGCGCGTCGACGGCGAGGGCTGGAACGACTGGCGCATGGAAGGCCCCGACCTGGTCGTCGATCTCGGCGACCGGACCGAGGCGGTGGTCGAGGTCGACACCGCGATCAACCCGGCCGCGAACACGCAGCTGATGGGCCTCTACGCGTCGAACGGGATGCTCTGCACCCAGTGCGAGGCCGAGGGCTTTCGCCGCATCACGTTCCACCCCGACCGGCCCGACGTCCTCAGCCGCTACAAGGTGCGGATGGAAGGCGACAAGGCGCTGTTCCCGATCCTGCTGTCGAACGGCAATTGCATCGAAAAGGGCGAAAGCGAAGGCGGGCGGCACTGGGCGCTGTGGGAAGATCCGTGGCCGAAGCCCTCCTATCTCTTCGCGCTCGTCGCGGGCGACCTGGTGGTCAATCGCGACGAGTTCGTCACCCTGTCGGGGCGAAAGGTCGAACTCGGCATCTGGGTGCGCGAGGGCGACGTCGAACGCACGAGCCACGCGATGCAGGCGCTCAAGAACAGCATGAAATGGGACGAGCAGGTCTATGGCCGCGAATATGACCTCGACCTGTTCAACATCGTCGCGGTCAGCGACTTCAACATGGGGGCGATGGAGAACAAGGGGCTGAACATCTTCAACACGCGTTACATCCTCGCCGACCCCGACACCGCGACCGACCTCGACTATGACGGGGTCGAGGGCGTCGTTGCGCACGAATATTTCCACAACTGGTCGGGCAACCGCGTCACCTGTCGCGACTGGTTCCAGCTGAGCCTGAAAGAGGGCTTCACCGTCTTTCGCGACCAGAGCTTTTCGGCCGACATGGGCTCGCCTCCGGTCAAGCGGATCGAGGATGTCCGCCTGCTCCGCGCTGCGCAATTCCCCGAGGATGCGGGGCCGCTCGCGCATCCGATCCGGCCCGACTCCTATCAGGAAATCAGCAACTTCTACACCGCGACCGTCTATAACAAGGGCGCCGAGGTCATCCGGATGATGCACACGATGGTCGGGGCGGAGCGTTTCCGCAAAGGCACCGATCTCTATTTCGAGCGCCACGACGGCGAGGCGGCGACGTGCGAGGATTTCGTCCGCGCGATCGAGGATGGCGCGGGCGTCGACCTCACGCTGTTCCGCCGCTGGTACGAGCAGGCGGGGACGCCGCGCGTCACCGCGCGCATCGAGAGCGACGAGGCCACCGGCGAGCGCGTGCTGCACCTCGCGCAGACGGTGCCCGCGACCCCCGGCCAGCCCGACAAGGCGCCGACCTTGATCCCGCTGCGGATCAAGGCGTTCGACCTCGACGGCGGGCATGGTGTCGAGGAGGAACGGCTTGTCCTGCTCGACCGCGCCGAGATGGCGGTGTCGCTCGGCCATTATCGCAGCCGCCCGATGCTGTCGGTCAACCGCGGTTTCTCGGCGCCGGTGATCGTCGATTGCGCGCGCGAGGACGGCGAACTGGCGTGGCTTGCGGCACACGACGACGATCCGTTCGCGCGCTACGAGGCGTTGCAGCAGCTGATGCTCGACACGCTGGTCGCCGCCGTGTCGGGCGAGACGGTCGATCACAGCGTCGTGATCGACGCCGTCGCGCAGACGCTTGGCGGACGCGCCGCCGATCCGGCGTTCGTTGCCGAGGCGGTGCTGCTGCCGAGCGAAGCGTTCGTCGGCGACCAGATGGTCGTCGTCGACCCCGACGCGATCCGCCGCGAGCGACTGGCGCTGCAGGCGGCGATCGGCCGAGCGCTCGAGAGCGAATGGCGTGCGATCCTTGGCGAAACGCCGCCGCCCGCCGCGATCCTGTCGCGCAAGGCGAAGGGGGGACGGCGCCTGCGCGGCGTCGCGCTCGCCTATCTGGCGGCGACGGGGCTGCCCGATGCGCCGGCGGTCGCGTTCCGGATCTTCTCCGACGCCGACGGGATGACCGAACGGCAGGCGGCGCTCGCGACGCTGGCGCATGGCGACAGCGACGAGCGCACCCACGCGCTCGACATCTTCTACCAGCGCTATCGCGACAATCCGCTCGTCCTCGACAAATGGTTCCAGGTGCAGGCCTGGTCGTTGCGCCCCGACACCGTCGATGCGGTGAGGGAACTGGCCGGGCATCCCGACTTCACGCTGGCGAACCCCAATCGCGTGCGCTCGCTCTATGGCGCGCTGACGGGCAATCAGGCGGCGTTCCATCAGGCCGATGGGGCGGGCTATCGGCTGATCGCCGACCTTGTCATCGCGCTCGACCCGAAGAACCCGCAGACCGCGGCGCGCATGATCCCGCCGCTCGGCCGCTGGAAACGCTTCGACGAGGCGCGGCAGGCGATGATGAAGGCCGAACTGCAACGCATCCTCGCGCAACCGGGCCTGTCGCGCGACGTGACCGAACAGGCGTCGAAGAGCTTGCTGGGGTAGCGTCGGCTTCGGGCGGGCCGGAACCTGCCTTTCGATTTCTGGCGCAAGACTATAGTAACCTTCTCATTTGACCCGGTTTTAAGTCCCTGCGAGGCATGGAAGCCCGCAGAACGGGAGTGGGTCGATGTCGATACGCGTGACGGGGTATGCCTTGATTTCCAGCGCGGCGCTCATCGCCGGTGCCCAAGCCGAGAAAGCGCCCGAGGCCGACCCGGCGCGCTATGTCGCCGCTTTCACGACGATGTGCCGCGACAGATTTCCCGACGTCGACGCCGTTGCCCGAAACGCAACGTTGAACGGATGGAACGAAACCACGCCGCGACTGATCAGCGGAACGGCGCCCGTGCAAATGCCGCGCGTGTTCATCAAGGATGGCCTGATGCTCACGACGACAAATGGTTCGAGCCCCGTTTACAGCGCGACCTGTCAGATCACGGGATCGGCAAACACCAGCCTGTCGGGCGCCGATGTGGCTGCAATACTCTCACCGGCGATCACCATGGGTGAACCGCAGCTCGGCCCGGGCAATCCGAAGCAGAACGACTTTGCGCGCTGGACGCAGAGCGGCGGGATCGTCGTCGAGGCCGGTATCGCAGTTTACCACAAGCGTGTGCGGACGATTTCGATCTCGATCCGGAAGGCCCGATAGGTTCGCCGACGGCCGCCGCAAATCCATCGGCCCCCGTCGGTGCCCAGCCGTATATCGGGCGCGCTGTCGGCGATCGGGCGGTCAGGCGATCCTGAAATGGCTGAAAAATGGCTGTAGCCGCCAGCGGATCTGCGCTTCGTCGAGCATGGCGTCTTCGACGCCGAACAGGCGGTTGAGCATCATGTCGCCCGAAATCGTCGATAGAAAAAGATGCGCGGCCGCTTCCGGATCGTCGATTGCCGCCTTGCCGGTCGCAGCCCATTCGGAGAATAATGCGGATACCTCCGCAATGAAAGGAAGGTGAAGGTCGCGATAGGTTTGCAACGCGAAATCGCGGTCGCGCAGGCCTTCGGAAACCAGCATCCGCAACAGCGCCACCGTACGCGGCGATTGCCAAAGCCCGATCTCGCGGCGGACGAAGCCCATCAGGATTTCGACGGCCGACGTATCGGACGCCTCCACCTGGTTGACGCGGCCATGCATCGTCTCGTCGCGCCAGCGCACGGCGATCGCATGAAGCAGGCCCTGCTTGTTGCCGAACAGCTCGTAGAGGGTCGCGAGCGAGCCGCCCGAACGCCGGACGATCTCGGCGAGACTCGTCCTGTCATATCCCTGGTCCATGAACAGCGTTTCGGCAGCGTCGAGAATCGCCTCGTACCGCCGTTCGCGCGGACTGGTAGGCCCCTCGGGTCTATCGGTTTGACATAGCGTCACTTCATTCTCGACCAACAGCCCGTCCTCTCCCTTGCTCTTTTCTGTAATCTTAATTACACCGCGCCAAAGTGCAACGGTTTCCATCCGTCGACGTTCACCGAAAACAGCGAATTTTTCAGGGGTCCCTATGAGTCGCGTCCGTCCCTTTGCAAGCGCCTCCGGCGCTGCGCTGGCCCTGTTGCTGGCTGGCTGTTCGTCGGATGCGCCGCCTGCGCCTCCGCCGCCCGAGGTCAACATCGTGACGGTCGGGACGCAGCCTGTTCCCAATATCATCGAGCTGCCCGGCCGTGTGCAGGCCTATCGCACTGCCGAAGTGCGCGCGCGCGTCGACGGGATCGTCGAGCGCCGCCTGTTCGAGGAAGGCAGCTATGTTGCCGCGGGCAAGGCGCTGTTCCGGATCGATCCGCGCCAGTTGACCGCGAACGTGAATGCGGCGCGCGCCCAGCTTGCCCGCGCGCAGGCGACCGCCGCCAATGCACGGCAGGTGGTCGGCCGCTATCAGCCGCTGCTGTCCGAACAGGCGATCGGCAAGCAGGAGTATGATGCTGCGGTTGCCGCGCAGCGCACCGCGGAGGCCGACGTCCAGTCGGCGCAGGCCAATCTCGATTCGGCGCGGCTCAGCCTGGGCTATGCGAGCGTGACGGCGCCGATTGCCGGCCGGGCGCGGCGCGCCGAGGTGACCGAGGGCGCGCTGGTCAGCGCGGCGCAGGGCACGTTGCTCACGACGATCGAACAGATCGACCGCGTCTATGTCAATTTCGGCCAGTCGAGTTCGGATCTGATGGCGATCCGCCGCGACATCGAAAGCGGGAAGCTGCAGATTCCGCCGGTGGGCCGGGTCGAGGTGCAACTGGTACTCGAGGACGGCACCCCCTATCCGGTGGTCGGGCATCTCGACTTCCTGGACCTGTCGATCGACGAGGCGACCGGCACCGCGGCGTTGCGCGCCGAATTCCCCAATCCCGCCGATACGCTCCTGCCGGGGCAATTTGTGCGCGCGCGTATCAAGGCCGGTTTCAGGCCGAACGGCATCCTGATCCCCCAGCGCGCGGTCAAGCTGTCGGCCGATGCGGCGACGGTGATGATCCTCGATGCAAAGAACATCGTCACGATCCGTCCGGTGAAGCTCGGCATGATGCAACAGGGGCAGTGGGCGATTCTCGACGGGTTGCGCGCCGGCGACCGCGTGATCGTCGACGGGCTGCAGAAGGTCCAGCCGGGGCAGACCGCCAAGGTCGGCGGAACCGCGGCGACGCGGCCGACGCCCGCCAAAACCGCGACGAAGAAACGCTGAGCCGCGCCGCATGAGCCCCCGCTTTTTCATCGACCGGCCCATTTTTTCATGGGTCATCGCCATCGGCATCCTGCTGGCCGGAATCATCGCGTTGCGCGGTTTGCCGGTCGAACAATATCCCTCGGTCGCGCCGCCATCGCTGACGATCAGCGTCACCTATCCGGGCGCCGATGCGAGCACGCTCGAGCAGAATGTCACGCAGGTGATCGAGCAGGAGCTGAACGGGGTCGAGGGTTTCCTCTACATGGCCTCGACCAGCGAATCGAACGGGACGGCCTCGATCACGCTGACGTTCGAAGCCGGCACCAATATCGATGACGCCCAGCTGGAGGTGCAGAACCGTCTCCGCCGGGTCGAGCAACGCCTGCCCGACGACGTGCGCCGCCAAGGCATCTCGGTCACCGAGGCCAATTCGGGCTTCCTGCTGATCGTCGCGATCACGTCGAAGAGCGGCAACACCGACCCGATGGAGGTCAACAATTTCGCGAACACGCGCGTGCTCGACGAGCTGCGCCGCGTGAACGGCGTCGGCAACGTCCAGGCCTTTGCGCCCGAATATGCGATGCGCATCTGGCTCGACCCGCAGAAGCTCGCTTCGCACAATCTGTCACCCGCCGAAGCGCTGGGCGCGGTGCAGGAGCAGAACAGCCAGACGCCGGGCGGCCAGCTCGGCGACCAGCCGCTTGCAAAGAATGCGCAGCTCAACGCCGTGATCACGACGCAGGGGCGTTTCACCAAGCCCGAGCAATTCGAAGGCATCATCCTGCGCGCCAACCCCGACGGTTCGGCGGTAACGCTGGGCGACGTCGGGCGCGTCGAGCTGGGCGCGGCGAATTATGTCTTTTCCTCGGAGCTCAACGGCAAGCCGATGGCGGGCCTTGCCATCCAGCTGACGCCAGGCGCCAACGCGCTGTCGACCGCCGAGGGTATCCGCAGCCGGATGGAAGAGCTTTCGAAGGGCTTTCCGCCCGACGTCACCTGGTCGATCCCTTACGACACGACCCCCTTTATCAGCCTGTCGATCGAAGAGGTGGTGAAGACGCTGGGCGAAGCGATGATCCTGGTCTTCCTGGTCATGTTCCTCTTCCTTCAGAACTGGCGCGCGACGGTAATCCCGACGATCGTCGTCCCGATCGCGCTCGCGGGCGCGTGCCTCGGCCTCTGGATCGCGGGCTTTTCGATCAACGTGCTGACCCTGTTCGGCATGGTGCTGGCGATCGGCATTCTCGTCGACGATGCGATCGTCGTGATCGAGAATGTCGAGCGCATCATGAGCGAGGAGCATCTGTCGCCCTATGAAGCGACGGTGAAGGCGATGAGCCAGATCACCTCGGCGATTATCGGCATCACGCTGGTGCTGATCGCGGTGTTCATCCCGATGGCCTTCTTCCCCGGCTCGACGGGCGGCATCTATCGGCAATTCTCGCTGACGCTCGCGATTTCCATCGCCTTTTCCGCCATGCTCGCGCTGACCTTGACCCCGGCGCTCTGCGCGACGCTGCTCAAGCCGCACGATGAGGAGAAGCGGAGCGGGCCCATTGGCGAAAGATTCGACCGCTTCTTCGCCCGCTTCAACGGCTGGTTCGGCCGCACGACCGATCGCTATCAGGGGCGCGTCGGACACATATTGTCGTCGCCGCTGCGCTGGCTCGGCGTCTTCGTAGCGATGGTCGCGGTGACTGCGCTGCTCTTCACGCGCCTGCCGGGTTCGTTCCTGCCGCAGGAGGATCAGGGCTATCTGATCACCGTCGTCCAAGCGCCGCCGGGCGCGACGACGCAGCGCACCGATCTGGCGTCGGCCCAGGTGAAAAAATTCTTCGCCGCGCAGCCGCAGGTCGCGAACACCGTGCTCGTCCGCGGTTTCAGCTTCTTCGGTCAGGGCCAGGCGAACGCGATCATGTTCACCCCGCTCAAGCCGTGGGACGAGCGCACGGGCGGCGGGGACAGCGCCGATGCGATCGCCGGCAAGGCCATGGGCGCGTTCATGGGGATCAAGGAGGCGTTCGTCTTCTCGCTGAGCCCGCCATCGATTCCCGAACTCGGCACCGCGAGCGGCTTCACGTTCAAGCTGCAGGATCGCGGCGGCAACGGCCGCGCGGCGCTGATGCAGGCGCGCAACCAGATGCTGGGCGGCGCGATGCAGAGCAAGCTGCTGGCGAACGTCCGGCCCGAAGGGCAGGAGGATGCACCGGTGCTGAAGGTCGATATCGACCGCATCAAGGCGCGCGCCCTCGGCCTGTCGATCGGCGACGTCAACGCGACGCTCGCGATCGCCTTTGGCAGCGCCTATGCCAACGACTTCACGCGCGAGGGCCGCGTGCTGCGCGTGCTGATCCAGGCCGACGCCGCGAGCCGGATGACCCCGCAGGACGTCACCGACCTCAAGGTGCGGAGCGCGGCGGGCGAGATGGTTCCCTTCGGTTCGTTCAGCACCGCCGAATGGTCGGCCGAGGCGCCGCAGCTCCAGCGCTACAACGGCTATCCCGCGATGACGATCTCGGGCGAACCCGCGCCCGGCCAGTCGACCGGCGAGGCGATGGCGGAGATGGAGCGGCTTGCGGCCTCGTTGCCCGCAGGTTTCTCCTATGAATGGACGGGCATTTCCTATGAGGAGAAGCAGTCCGCCGGGCAGATCGGGATGCTGCTCGGTCTGTCGCTCGTCGTCGTCTTTCTGCTGCTCGCGGCGCTCTATGAAAGCTGGTCGGTGCCCGTCGCGGTGCTCCTCGTCGTGCCGCTCGGCGTGCTCGGCGCGGTGCTCTTTTCGATGATGCGCGGGCTCAGCGCCGACATTTATTTCAACGTCGGGCTGATCACGATCATCGGCCTGTCGGCGAAGAATGCGATCCTGATCGTCGAATTCGCGATCGAGCAGGAGGCCGAGGGCAAGTCCACGCTCGACGCGGTGATGGAAGCGGTGAAGCTGCGGCTGCGCCCGATCATCATGACCAGCCTGGCGTTCATCCTTGGCATGGTGCCGCTGGTCATCGCGAGCGGCGCTGGCGCGGCGAGCCGCATCGCGGTCGGCTCGGGCGTGATGGGCGGAATGATTGCCGCCACTCTGCTCGGTATCTTCTTCATCCCGCTTTTCTACCTGTCGGTGCGCAAATGGCTGAGCCGCAAGCGACCGCCCGCGCCCGGCGAGAGAGGTCATCATGACCCGGAGCCCGGCCATGCGTAAGTTCGCTGTCCTCTTCGCCGCGACCGCGTTGACGGGCTGCGTCAACCTCGCGCCCGAGCATGTGCGGCCGCCGCTGGCGACCGACGCGCATTATCCGCAGGGGTTCGAGAATGACGTGACGCTGGGGCAACGCGCGACCGACGTCGCGTGGCGCGACTTTTTCGCCGACCCGCAGCTCGAGGCACTGATCGCGCGCGCGATCGAGCGCAATCGTGATCTGGCGGTGGCCGTCGCGCGCATCGAGGAGGCGCGCGGCCTCTATCGCATTCAGGACGCCGATCGCCTGCCGACCGTTGGCGCGAGCGCCGAGGCGGCGCGTAGCCGGGGCCCGTCGCTGACCGGCGCCGGAACCGACACATCGAACCGCTATTCGGTCGGCGTTGGCGTCACCTCGTTCGAACTCGATTTCTGGGGCCGGGTGAAGAATCTGTCGGAGGCGGCGCGCAGCCAGTATTTCGCGACGCAGCAGGCCGAGCGCGCGTTCCGGCTGACGCTGGTTCGCGACGTTGCATCGACCTATTTCGCCTCGCACGGCGCCGAGGAGCAGATCGAGCTCGCCGAGGCGACGGTGACGAGCCGGCGCGAAGGACTGCGGATCGCCAAGCTGCGCCTCGACGCCGGGGTGACTTCGGCGCTCGATTACCGCCAGTCGGAGACGCTGCTCACGCAGGCCGAGACGCAGCTTGCGAGCCTGAAGCTCGCGAAGGCGCAGGCGGACAATTTCCTTGCTGTGCTCGTCGGCGGTCCGCTTCCGGCCGATCTGCCCGCGCCGCTGTCGCTGGCCGCCCAGTCATCGCCGCCGGCGCTGTCGGCTGGCCTGCCGTCGGACCTGCTCGTCGCCCGGCCCGACATCGTGGCGGCGGAGGAACAGCTTCGCGCGGCGCGCGCCAACGTTGGCGCGGCGCGCGCCGCCTTCTTCCCGTCGATCTCGCTGACCGGCAATGTCGGTTTCGCGTCGAGCGCGCTCGACGGCCTGTTTACCAACAATGGGCTGACGTGGAGCTTCGGGCCGTCGATCACCCTCCCGATCTTCGATTTCGGGCGCAACCGGGGCAATCTGACGGTCGCCGAGGCGCGCGAGAATATCGCGGTCGCGACCTATGAAAAGACGGTCCAGTCGGCCTTTCGCGAAGTCGCCGATGCGCTCGCCGGGCGGCGCTATCTTGCCGAACAGGTCGAGGCGCAGGAGCGCGGTACGCTGGCGACGCGCCGCATCGCCGACCTGGCGCGCAAACGCTACCGCGAGGGTGTTTCGACCTATCTCGAAGTGCTCGACGCCGAACGCAGCCTGTTCGCCGCCGAACAGGCATTGATCGAACTGCGCCGCGCGCAGGCCGACAATCTGGTGACACTGTATGTCGCGCTGGGCGGAGGGTTGGTCGGGCCTGCCTGACCGTGGGCTCGCCGGTCAGTCGTAAAGGCTTACGGCTTCGGTCGCTCGCTTTTGCGCACCCGGCCCCTCGGCCTGATAGGCGGCGACGATTTGCGCGATAACCGACAGGGCAAGCGTTGCCGGATCGCGCGTTGCCGGGATCAGCCCGGCGGGGGTCCGGAAATGCTCGAGGGTCGATTCGCCGAATCCCTTCTCGCGTAGCATCCTCAGCCGGTCACGGCGGCTTTGCGCGCCGCCGATGGCGCCCACATGGAGATGCGGTTGCCGCAGCGCCCAGGGGAGCAGGACCTCTTCCCACTCATGGTCGTGGAACAGCAGGATAAAGGCGGTCCAGCGGTCGCCCCGAAGCGGGGGAGGGGCGCGGTGGTCGATCGGCATTGCCGCGATGCCGGCGGCAGCAAGCTCGGCCACGTCTGCCGACGCCGGAGAAACAGCGCGAACATCGGCGCCGAAGAAATGGGCGAGGCGCGCGGTCGCGACCAACGCATCGCCGTGCCCCATCGCGACGATGTGCAGGGACGGAACGAAGGGCCGGAGAAAGCTGTCGCCTGACCAGCCGCATGTTGCGGTGGACCGGGCAGCGGTTATTCCAGCGTCCGAAATAGAGATCGCGGCTGGTTCACGCGCATCGAGGCGGGCAAGCGTTGCGGCGATCACCCGCGGGTCGGGGCGGGGTGTAAACAGCAGGTCGATCCCGCCGCCGCAGGGAAGGCGGATGTCGATATAAGGCGATCCCGCGCCGAAGCGGACGATGCGGCTTTCCCCGGTTGCGAGGATCGACCGCGCCTCGCCGACGATCGCCGCCTCGATACAGCCGCCGGAGAAGGAGCCGCGATAGTCGCCGTCGGATCGGACGACCATCTGCGCCCCCAGCGCGCGTGGCGACGACCCCGCGATGCCGACCAGCGTGACGAGCACGGCGTCTCCGGCAGGCGCGTCGAGCGCAAAGCGCAGGATGTCGGCGGGAGTGATTGCCAGCGGGTTCATTTTGCCGGACAGTCGCGCAACGGAGGAAGCGACATGATCGATCCGGGCGCGGTTGCCGCCATCTTTCTGGCCGCGGGCCGGTCGAGCCGGTTCGGCGCCGCGGACAAGCTGCTCGCGCCGATCGACGGCATGCCCGTCGCGCTTCGCGCGGCGGCGGCGATCGTCGAGCTTGCGCCAGCGCGGCGTATCGCCGTCTGCCCCGATCGTGACGGCGACCTTGCGACGCTGCTCGCGGCACAAGGGTTCGAGATCGTCGCCAACCCGGATACCGATCTTGGCCTGTCGGCCTCGCTGCGGCTTGGCATCGGGGCCGTGGCGTCCGGTCCCGAGAGGGCGGCGCTGCTCTGCCTGGCCGATATGCCCTTCGTGCGCGCGGCGCACCTGCGCGAGCTACTGGCGCGGTTCGATCCCGAAACGGCGCCGGTCGTCGCATCGAGCCGCGATGGCGTGCCGATGCCTCCGGTGCTGTTCGCGCGCGCGGTGTTCGACGAACTGGGTATGGCAACGGGCGATCGGGGAGGGCGCGCGCTTCTTGCCTCGGCGGCGCTGGTTCCGGCAGCCGCCGGCGACCTCGCCGACATCGACCGCCCCTCGGACCTCTCCGTGCGGTAGCAGTCGCGCCGCCGCGTCATGCGATCGCCGGCAGGCGGTCGATCAGCTTGTCGAGTGTGACCGGATAGTTGCGCACGCGAATGCCGGTTGCGTGATAGACCGCGTTGGCGACCGCCGCCGCGACGCCGCAAATCCCCAGTTCGCCGACGCCCTTTGCCTTCATCGGCGACGTCGTCGGATCGACCTCGTCGAGGAAGATCACGTCCTGCGACGGGATATCGGCGTGGACGGGCACTTCGTAGCCGGCGAGGTCGTGATTGACGAAAAAGCCGAACCTCTTGTCGACCGCCAACTCCTCCATCAGCGCCGCGCCCGCGCCCATCGTCATCGCGCCGATGACCTGGCTGCGCGCCGCCTTCGGGTTGAGGATGCGCCCTGCCGCACACACGGCAAGCATCCGGCGCAGACGGATCTCGCCGGTCGCGGCGTCGACCGCCGCCTCGACGAAATGTGCGCCGAAGGTCGACTGCTGGAAGGTCTGCGCGAGGTCGCCATATTCCATCATGTCTTCGGCCACGACCTCCCCGTCGGCCGCCGCCCTGGCGAGCGCGATGCTCTTTCGGCCGGCGTTGACCTTGCCGTTCGCAAAGGTGGCTTTTGCCGGATCGAGACCCAGTTTTTGCGCGATAGCGGTACGCAGCTTGGCGCAAGCGGCATAGACGCCGGCGGTCGAGCTGTTCGCGCCCCACTGGCCGCCCGAGCCCGCCGACACGGGGAAGCGCGAGTCGCCGAGGCGGACCTCGACCTGATCGAGCGGTACGCCCAGCATTTCGGCGGCGGTCTGCGCGATGATCGTATAGCTGCCGGTTCCGATGTCGGTCATGTCGGTCTCGACGATCACCCGCCCCGCGCGATCGAGCCGCACGCGCGCCGCCGATTTTTCGTTGAGATTGTTGCGGAAGGCGGCGGCGACTCCGGTGCCGACGAGCCAGCGGCCGTCGCGGGTCTGGCCGGGCTTCGGATTGCGCGCCGCCCAACCGAATTTGTCGGCGCCGATCCGGAGGCATTCGTTGAGCTGGCGCTGCGAGAATTTGCGCTCGGGCTTCTCGGGATCGACCTGCGTATCGTTGAGGATACGGAAGGCGACGGGGTCCATGCCCAGCTTTTCGGCCATTTCGTCGATTGCGATCTCCAGCGCCATCAGGCCGGGTGCCTCGCCGGGCGCGCGCATCGCGTTGCCTTCGGGGAGGTCGAGGACGGCGAGACGCATCGCGGTCATGCGGTGCGGCGCGGCATAGAGCAGGCGCGTCTGCCCGACCGCGGTTTCGGGGCCGCCGCCCTTGAGGTCGCCCGACCAGCTTTCATGGCCGATCGACGTCAGCTTGCCGTCGGATGTCGCGCCGAGGCGGATGCGCTGGATCGTCGCGGGGCGATGGGTCGTGTTGTTCGCGATGAGCGGACGCGGCAGTGCGACCTTGACCGGCCGACCGGCTGCCCTGGCACCGAGTGCCGCGAGGATCGCGTCGGCGCGGACGAACAATTTGGCGCCGAACCCGCCGCCGATATAGGGCGAGACCAGCCGGACATTCTCCCTTGGAATACCGAGCGTTTTAGCGACGTCGCCGACCGACCAGGCGATCATCTGGTTCGACGTCCACAAGGTGAGCTTGTCGCCGTCCCAGCTTGCGATCGAGGCGTGCGGCTCCATCATCGCATGGCTGTGGTCGGGGGTCGTATAATGTTCGTCGAGCTTGACCGGTGCCGAGGCGAAGGCGGCGTCGAAATCGCCGAAGCTGCTGTCGGGTTCGGTGCCGAAAAAGGCCGGCGGCTTGATCGCCCCGTCGAGTGAACTCGCAAGGTCGAAATTGCCCCTGTCGCGGGTGTACTGGACGCGGACGAGCCCGGCCGCCGCGCGCGCCTGTTCGAAGCTCTCAGCGACGACGATCGCGATTGCCTGATGATAATGCTGGATTTCGGGTCCGCCGAGCAGGCGGGCGGTGTTGAAGTCGCCTTTACCGAGCGTCCCGGCGCTGGCCGCGGTGACAATGGCGAGAACGCCGGGCGCCGCCTTCGCCTCGGCAAGATCCATCGACGCGATGCGGCCCTTGGCGATCGCCGACCCGACAATGAAGCCATAGGCCTGGTTTGGCACGGCGTCGTGGCGTTCATAGGCGTAGGGCGCGGTGCCGCTGGTCTTGAGCGGCCCCTCGATCCGGCTGGTCGGCTTGCCGACGACCTTGAGCTGATCGATCGGATTTTCGGTCGCTGGCGTGTCGAACTTCATCGGTTCAGCCTTTCGCTTGCGCCAGCACCCCGGCGAGCGTGCGCTCGACGAGGGGCAGCTTGTAGGCATTTTCGTGGCTGGTCTTCGCGCCTGCGAGCAGCGCCGAGGTCACCGCCTTCGCGCCGCGCGGCAGCTCCGCATCGGCGGCCTTGACCCGCCACGGCTTGTAACCGACCCCGCCGAGCGCGACGCGGCCGCTGCCGTCGGGCTGGACGACGACGCCGACCGAGATCAGCGCGAAGGCATAGGAGGCGCGGTCGCGGACCTTGTGATAGATATGCGTGCCGCCGACGGGTTTCGGCAGGGTCACCGCAGTGATCAACTCGCCCGGCGCCAGCGCGGTTTCGAGGTGCGGCGTGCTGCCCGGCGCGCGGTAAAAGTCGGCAAGGGCGATGCGGCGCGTCTTGCCCGCCTTGTCGACCGTCTCGACCATCGCGTCCAGTGCCTGCATCGCGACCGCCATGTCGCTGGGGTGGGTGGCGATACAGGCCTCGCTCGCGCCGACCACAGCGTGCAGGCGGCTGAACCCGCCGATGGCGGCGCAGCCGCTGCCCGGCCGGCGTTTGTTGCACGGCTGGTTGGTGTCGTAGAAATAGGGGCAGCGCGTGCGCTGGAGGAGGTTGCCCGCGGTCGTGGCCTTGTTGCGAAGCTGGCCCGAGGCGCCCGCGACGAGCGCGCGCGAAACGAGGCCATAGTCGCGCCGGATGCGCGCGTCGGCGGCAAGGTCGGTGTTGCGCACCATCGCCCCGATCCGCAGCCCGCCATCGCTCGTCGGCTCGATCGTGTCGAGCTTCAACCGGCTGACGTCGATCAGATGGGCGGGGGTTTCGATCTCGAGCTTCATGAGGTCGAGGAGGTTGGTGCCGCCCGCGATGAAGCGCGCGCCCGGCATGCGGGCAAAGGCGGCGGTGGCGGCGGCGGGGGTGTCGACCCGCTCATAGGTGAAGCTTTTCATGCCTTCACTCCCGCGACGTCGATAATCGCGTCGACGATGTTGGAATAGGCGCCGCAGCGGCAGATATTGCCGCTCATCCGCTCGCGCAGTTCGTGCGGCGTGACGGCGGGCGCGGCGGTGAGGTCGGCGGTCACGTGGCTAGGGATGCCGGCCTTGATCTCGTCCAGCACCGCGATCGCCGAGCAGACCTGGCCGGGGGTGCAATAGCCGCATTGATATCCGTCGTGGACGACGAAGGCCTCCTGCATCGGATGCAGATTGCCGGGCTGGCCCAACCCCTCGATCGTCGTGATCCGGTCGCCGTCGTGCTGGACCGCGAGCGACAGGCAGCTGTTGATCCGCCGCCCGTCGACGATGACGGTGCAGGCGCCGCACTGGCCGTGGTCGCAACCCTTCTTGGTGCCGGTCAGGCGCAGATGCTCGCGCAGCGCGTCGAGCAATGTCGTGCGCGTATCGAGTTCGAGCGAGTGCGCGGTGCCGTTGACTTCGAAATCGACCTTCGCGGTCGGCGGGCTTGCCGGAGCCTTGGCGGATTCTGTCTCGGCCATCGCGGGTCTGGCGACCGCCGCGGTGGCGACCGACGCAGCGCCGCCGGCCAGCAGTCCGCGCCGCGAAATGGGAAACTCGTCTGATGGCGCCATATCATGTCCCCGATTGTCTGATGCGCCCGCGGATTGCAGTCCCCGCAGAGCTTTGAGCCATTATGTGCCGGATGGGACGATGCATCGCCGCCCCGCAATCTTTTCGGTGGTGCGCGAACGGTATCATAGGGATGTGCGGTACGGCAATCGGGAGTCTCGCGGCGTCGCCGCTTTTCAGTCCAATGGCAGCTCGGGCACGATATTGACACCGGTTACCTTGTTCTTTATTCCTGCCGCAAACCGATCTCATTCGAGGATGCCGCCATGTTCGATCGCACCTATTACGCCACCCATCCCGCGATGATGGAGGACGTATCGAACGCGGAGCTTCGCGACCGCTATCTGATCCGGAATTTGTTCCGGACCGGCGAGTGCGTTCTCAACTACACCCACGCCGACCGCTTCGTGATCGGCGGGGTTGCCGTCGGCGGCGCGCCGGTCAAGCTGCCGGCGCAGACCGAGCCGCCGTCGGCGGCCGGGCACCCGTTTCTCGAGCGACGCGAGCTTGCGATCGTCAACATTTCGTCTGTGGAAGGCACCATCACCGTCGATGGTGAGGTGTTCACGCTCGGCAACAAGGATTGCCTCTATGTGACGATGGGCGCGAAGGAGGTCGAGTTCGCGGGGCAGGGCGCGCGCTACTATCTGGCGTCGTGCCCGGCGCACAAGGCGTTCACGACGCGCAAGCTCGGCATCGCCGACGCCAATGCGCTCGACCGCGGGAGCCTCGCCGAATCGAACGAACGCACGATCTACCAGCTCGTCATTCCCGGCGTTTGCGACAGCGCGCAGCTCGTCATGGGGCTTACCGTGCTAAAGGAAGGCAGTGTCTGGAACACGATGCCGCCGCATATCCACGAGCGCCGCAGCGAGATCTATTTCTATTTCGAACTCGACAATGTCGAGACCGACCGCGTGATGCATTTCATGGGCGAGGGCGAGGCGACGCGCCACATCGTCATGCAGAATGAGGAAGCGGTGATCTCGCCGCCGTGGTCGATCCACATGGGTGCGGGTACGAAATCCTATGCCTTCATCTGGGCGATGGCGGGCGAGAATCAGGATTATACGGACATGAACGTCCTCGACATCTGTCAGCTGTCGTAAAGAACGTTCCAGTCTTCTTCGTCACCCTGAACTTGTTTCAGGGTCCAGGGCCGGACCCTTCCCAAGTTGCCGCGCCGGATGAGGGGACCGACCATGGATGCTGAAACAGGTTCAGCATGACGAGAGGATGAGACGACCGATGTCATTGTTCGACCTAAACGGAAAAGTCGCCTTGGTCACCGGCGCCAACGCTGGCATCGGACAGGGGATCGCGGTGGCGCTCGCCGAGGCGGGGGCCGACATTGCCGCTGCGGGCCGCACGCCCGCTGACGAGACCGTCGGCAAGGTGCGCGGACTCGGACGGAAGGGCGAAAATTTTGCCGCCGACCTGTCGAGCGTCGGCGCGGTGCAGCCGCTCGTCGATGCGGTGCTCGCCGAATTCGGCCGCATCGACATCCTCGTCAACAATGCCGGCATCATCCGCCGCGCCGACGCGGTCGATTTCACCGAGGACGACTGGGATGCGGTGATGGACACCAATCTCAAGACGCTCTTCTTCCTGTGTCAGAGCGTGGGTCGCCACATGATTGCGCGTATCGAGAAGGAGGGGGGCTCGGGCAAAATCATCAACATCGCCTCGATGCTCACCTTTCAGGGCGGCATCCGCGTGCCGAGCTATACCGCGTCCAAATCGGGGGTCGGCGGGCTCACCAAGCTGCTCGCCAACGAATGGGCGGCGAAGGGCGTGCAGGTCAATGCGATCGCCCCGGGCTATATCGCGACGAACAACACCGCCGCGCTGCAGGCCGACGAGACGCGCAATCGCCAGATTATGGAACGTATTCCGGCGGGGCGCTGGGGCGATCCCGCCGACATCGGCGGTGCCGCGGTGTTCCTCGCTTCCTCGGCGTCGGACTATGTGCAGGGCCATATCCTCGCCGTCGACGGCGGCTGGCTCGCGCGCTAGCATCGCGCCATGACCGCCCGCCTTGTCTTTTTCGGCGAACTGCTGATCCGCCTGACCGCGCCGGGCAACGAGCTGCTGATGCAGTCGCCCGCGCTGTCGCTTCATGTCGGCGGCGCCGAAGCGAATGTCGCGATCGGCCTCGCGCATCTCGGCCACGACTGCGCGATGGTCAGCTCCATCCCACCCAACGCGCTGGGTCGCGGAGCGGTGGCGGCGGTACGCGGCGCCGGTGTCGATTGTAGCGCCGTCACCAGTCACCCCGGGCGGATGGGCCTCTATTTCCTGAGCGTCGGCGCCGGGCTGCGCGCGTCGGAAATCGTGTACGACCGTGCGGGATCGAGCTTCGCGGCGACCGGCCCCGACGATTATGATTTCGACCGATTGCTGGCGGGGGCGGGGCTGCTGCACCTGTCGGGGATCACCCCCGCGCTCGGGCCACGCTCGGCCGAAGCTGCGCTGGCGGCGGCGCGCGCGGCGAAGCGGCTGGGCGTGCCGGTCAGCTTCGACGGCAACTATCGTGCCATGCTGTGGGACGCGTGGGACGGCGATCCGCGTGCGATCCTGTCGGAGTTGATCGGAACCGCGGATATCCTGTTCGGCAACCACCGCGACCTGTCGCTCGTGCTTGAGCGCGCGTTCAGCGGCGAGGGAGAGGATCGGCGGCGGGAAGCGGCCGAAGCGGGTTTTGCCGCCTTTCCGAACCTCAGGCTGATCGCATCGACCGCGCGGCACGCCGTCACCGCCGACCATCATCGCATCGCGGCACGCATCGACCTGCGCGACGCAAGCCACCAGACGGCCGACGTCGATGTGACGGGCATCGTCGACCGCATCGGCGCCGGCGACGCCTTCGCAGCGGGGGTGCTTCATGCGCATCTGTCGGGCGGCGATGCGCGCGCGATGGCGGAAAGCGGACTCGCGCTCGCCTGCCTCAAACATTCGCTGCCGGGCGATGCCAGCCGCTTCGGACAAAGCGACATCGACGCCTTCCATTCCGGGGCGCTCGACGTCCGGCGATAGGGCAGGTCAGCCGCGCGGCGGCGCGACCGACTGGCGTTCGATGAAGGTCGACGGCATCACCGGATTTTCATCGTCGGCCGCCTTGGCGCTGGAGCCGAGGAAATCGGCAACGAGCGTGCGCGCGGCGCGCGATCCCATCTCGCGGATCGGCCAGCGCACCGTGCTGAGCGCAGGCCAGATATGCGTCGCGGTTGGCGAATCGTCGAAACCGATGATCGACAGGTCTGCGGGAACCGACAGACCCTTGCCATGCGCAACGCTCATCACGCCTGCTGCCATTTCGTCGTTCGACACGAAAACGGCGGTCGGCGGTTCCTTGAGCGACAGCATCGCCTCGCCCGCCTCGACTCCCGCGGTGTAGCGATAGTTGCCGGGCGCGTAGAGTTCGTCGGGAAGCGACAGGCCCGCCGCGGCGAGCGCCGCGCGGAATCCCTCTTCGCGTTCGGCGGCCGAGCGGAAGCCGGCGGGGCCGCGCACGAAGCCGATGCGGCGGTGGCCAAGCGCGATCAGCTTGCCGACCGCCTCGGCGACGACCTCGCGGTCGTTCGACGACACGCAATGCCCAGCATCGTCGAGCGGCGCCGATCCGACCCGGACATAGCGCACGCCCAGATCCTCGCAGAGTTTCGCAAGATCGTCATTCTCCGAAATCGGCGGCAGCAGCATCGCGCCGATCGGGCGCTGCTTTTCGAGGAACAGGCGCACGTCGTCGAGCAGCTTGTCCGAGCCGCGATCGACCGGGCGGACGAGCAGCGCGAGATCGCTGTCCTTGATCGCGTCGAGAACGCCCTGCTGGAAATTGAGCACCGTCTGCGCGTTCGGATTGTCGTGGAGCAGCGCGATGAGGAAATTGCGGCGAAAGGCGAGCGCACGCGCCTGCGGATTGGGAACGAAGCCGAGCGTTTCGATCGCCTGCTGCACCGACTTGCGGGTTTTCTCGCTGATGAACTCGGACCGGTTGATGACGCGGCTGACCGTCTTTTTCGAAACCCCCGCGAGCGCCGCGACATCGTTGATCGTCGGTTGCTTGCCACCTTGTCCGCCCGCGCGTGCCGCCATGATAACGCTTTCTCTCCACCGCGCCGCGTACCTGAAGCGCCAAGCCCCGTTTTTGGCCGGTACCGTCCCTAGTGAAGGCTTGGCCACGCAAAATCAACCGCGGCCACGGCTATTCGCTTGCTTTTGACACCGGTGTCTTTTAGAGCATTCCGCGGAAGAGGGATATCACAAAGATGCCGGCAACGAACGAACAGCAGAATATCGCCAAGGCGTTTCTCGCGGCGCGTCAAAAAAAGACACCGCTTACCTCGTATCCCGGCACGATGCCCGCGAGCATGGCGGAGGCCTATGCGATCCAGGATGCGGCAATCGCGTCCGACGGGCGCCGTGTCGGCGGCTGGAAGGTCGGCCGCATCGCCACCGAACTGGTCGGCACCTATGGCGACAACCGCTTGACCGGCCCCATTTTCAGCGACGAGATTTTCGACGGCAGTGCGGGGCAGCGCCCCGTAATGCCGGTCTATGCCAACGGTTTTGCGGCGGCCGAGGCCGAAGTCCTGCTGCGTCTGGGCGATGTCGGCACGCGCGATTATGACATGGATTCGGTGAAGGATTGCATCATCGAGGTGCGCACCGGCATCGAGATCGCAAGCTCGCCCTTTCCCGCGATCAACCAGCATGGCCCGGCGGTCACGGCCTCCGACTATGGCAATAACAAGGGGCTGATCCTCGGCCCCGCGATCCCCGGCTGGCGCGATGCCGACCTGATCCGCATGCCCGTCGAATTTTTCGTCGATGATGCACCGGTCGGCGCCGCGACGATGGAAACGATGCTCGACGGTCCGTTCGGATCGGCGCTTTTCCTGATCCGCACCCTGCGCGCGCGCGGTATCGCGATCACCCCCGGCACCTGGGTGTCGACCGGGGCGATCACCGGAATCCATGAAATCCGGCCCGGCCAACGGGGCGATGCGCTCTTTGGCGGAGAAATCCGCGTCGGCTGTGCAATTACAGGATAAGAGACAGACCAGCGGGAGAGATATATGGCAGAGGCAATCGCGGACGCAGGCGCCGTACCGCGGACGGGTCGCTATCGCTGGCTGATCGTGGCGGTGCTCTTTGCCGCGACGACGGTCAACTATATCGACCGCACCATGCTCGGCCTGCTCGCACCGACGCTCGGCGACGAACTCGGGTGGAGCGAGAACGACTATGGCAACGTCGTCACCGCCTTTCAGGCCGCCTATGCGCTCGGCTTCCTGCTCATGGGCTGGCTGATCGACCGCTTCGGGCCGAAGATCGGCTATGGAATCGCGATCGCGATCTGGACGATCGGCCATGTCGCGCACGGCTTCGCTTCGTCGGTGGTCTCCTTCATGATGGCGCGCGTCATCCTGGGGGTCGGCGAGGCGGGCCATTTCCCCGCGGTCGTCCGCGCGTCGAGCGAATGGTTTCCGCAAAAGGAGCGGTCCTACGCGATCGGCTGGGTCAACAGCGCGACGACGATCGGCGTGATCCTGACCGCCCCGACGATCGCGCTCTTCATGCGTATCCTCGGCTTCGACTGGCGTGAAACCTTCATCGTCACCGGTGTGTTCGGCGTCGTCTTGCTGCTCCTGTGGCTCTGGCTCTACAGCAATCCGCGCGAGAGCGGGAAGGTCAGCACCGCCGAGCTCGCGTGGATCGAGCATGACCCGCCGGAGAAGATCGAGCGGCTCGGCTGGGGCGCGGTCGTCACCAAGCGCGAGGCATGGGCCTATGCTCTGGGCAAGTTCCTGACGGACCCGGTCTGGTTCCTGATGCTCTTCTGGTTGCCGAAATATTTCAGCACGACCTATGACGTCGACCTGAAGGTCGTGCTGCTGCCGATGGTCGTCATGTACCTGCTGTCGGACGCCGGCAGCATCCTGGGGGGCTGGGTGTCGTCGAAGTTGATCCATACGGGGCACAGCGTCAATTTCGCGCGCAAGGCGACGATGCTGGGTGCGGGATGCTGCGTGCTGCCGCTGCTGTTCGTCTCGGGGCTCGACAATATGTGGCTCGCGGTTCTCCTCATCGGGATCGCGCTGGCGGGGCATCAGGCCTTTTCGTCGACGATCCTGTCGATCCCGCCCGACATGTTCCCGAAACGCGCAGTCGGTTCGGTGGTCGGGCTCGGCGGTTTCGCGGGCGGTATCGGCGGAATGATCATGGCAAAGTCGACCGGGCTGGTGCTCGATGCGACGGGGGGCAATTACACCATCATCTTCGCTGCCTGCACGGTGGTCTATTTCCTCGCGGTGCTGGCAATCCACCTGCTCACCCCGCGCCTTGCGCCCGTTGCAATAGAGAGCGAAGCTGCCGCGGCATGACGCGTCCGCTGACCCTGCATCCCGACCGCCTCTTTCCGTCCGATCCGGGGCAGCGCGACATTGCGCGCCGATTGTACGCGGAGGTGGCCAGCCTTCCGATCATCAGCCCGCACGGGCACACCGACCCAAGCTGGTTCGCGGATAACGCGCCCTTCGGCAATGCGGCGGAGCTGCTGCTGCATCCCGACCATTATCTGTTCCGGATGCTCTATTCGCAGGGCATATCGCTCGATGCGCTCGGCATCGGCAATCGCGACGCCGATCCGCGCGAAAGCTGGCGGTTGTTCGCCCGCAACTATCATCTTTTCCGCGGCACCCCTTCGCGAATGTGGATGGACTGGGTGTTCGCCGAGGTTTTCGGTTTCGACGTACAATTTTCGGCCGAGACGTCGGACCTTTATTACGACCGCATCACCGAGGCGCTGGCGACCGACCCCTTTCGCCCGCGCGCGCTGTTCGACCGCTTCGGGATCGAGGTGATCGCGACGACCGAAAGCCCGCTCGATACGCTGGATCATCACGCCGCGATCCGCGCCGCCAATGCGAGCGGCGAATGGAGCGGGCGTATCATTACCGCCTATCGCCCCGATCCGGTGGTCGATCCCGAGTTCGAGCGCTTCCGCGACAATCTTGCGCGCTTCTCCGAGCTGTCGGGCGAAGATGCCTTTAGTTACGCCGGTTATCTTGCCGCGCACCGCAATCGCCGCGCCTATTTTGCGGCGATGGGTGCGACCTCGACCGACCATGGCCACCCGACTGCAGCGACCGCCGACCTGTCGGACGCCGAGGCCGAGGCGCTGTTCGCGCGCGTTACGGGCGCCGAGGTCAGCCCCGCCGATGCCGAGCTGTTCCGTGCCCATATGCTGACGGTGATGGCGGGGATGAGCCTCGATGACGGGCTCGTCATGCAGATACACCCCGGCGCGTTCCGCAATCACAACTCTTGGCTGTTCGAGCATTATGGCCGCGACAAGGGCGCCGATATCCCGACGGGCACCGATTATGTCCATGCGCTGCGTCCGCTGCTCGGCCGCTATGGCAATGAGGCGGGGCTCACGATCATTCTCTTCACCCTCGACGAGACAAGTTACGCGCGGGAGCTGGCGCCGCTCGCGGGCCATTATCCGGCGCTGAAGCTCGGCCCGGCGTGGTGGTTCCACGACAGCCCCGAGGGGATGCGCCGGTTCCGCAGCCAGACGACCGAGACGGCGGGGTTCTACAATTTGGTGGGTTTCAACGACGACACGCGGGCTTTCCTGTCGATCCCGGCGCGCCACGATGTCGCGCGGCGTATCGATTGCGGCTTCCTTGCCGGACTCGTCGCCGAGCACCGGATGGAAGAATGGGAGGCGGCCGAGCTTGCGATCGACCTGAGCTACAATCTCGCCAAGGCCGCGTACAAGCTGTGAGGCTGTCGGCGCAGACGCCGCTCCCTGTGTCGGTGCAGGTGCCGGACTATGACCGCGCGGATCAGAAGCCGGGAATCGTCCATATCGGCATCGGCGCGTTCCACCGCGCGCATCAGGCACTCTATACCGACGCTGCGATGGGGACCGGCGACCGCGACTGGGGCATTATCGGCGTATCGCTGCGCTCGGGCGACGTCGCCGCACAGCTGAACCCGCAGGACGGGCTCTATACGGTGAGCAGGCGCAGCGCCGCAGGAACCGCCCTGCGCCTGATCGGTGCGGTGCAAAAGGTGATCGTTGCGGCCGATGATCCGCAGGCGGTTGTCGATGCCATTGCCGCGCCAACGACGCACATCGTCAGCCTTACCGTCACCGAGAAAGGCTACATGCGCCGCCCCGGCGGTTCGCTCGATCTGGACGCTGCTCGGGGGTCATCGAGCCTCTACCGCTTCGCCGGCGCCGGTCTGGCGGCACGCAAGGCGGCTGGCCTGACCGGCCTGACCCTGCTCAGCTGCGACAATCTCACGGGCAATGGTGCGGCCTTGCAGACACTGATGCGCCAGTATCTCGCCGCCGAACATCCCGATCTGATCGATTGGTTCGACCGCGAATGCCGTTGCCCCGCGACAATGGTCGACCGCATCGTTCCCGCGACAACCGACGCCGATCGTGCCGCCGTCGAAGCGGCGCTCGGCGTCCGTGACGAGGGCGCGGTCATCGCGGAAGACTTCAGCCAGTGGGTGATCGAGGATGATTTTGCCGGCCCGCGCCCGCGCTGGGAAGCTGTCGGCGCCGAACTGGTCGCCGACGCCGTGCCCTATGAGACCGCAAAGCTGCGGATGCTCAACGGCGCCCATTCGGCGCTCGCCTATATCGGGCTGGGTAGGGGGCATGAATTCGTCCATCGGGCGATCGCCGACCCCGCGATTCGCCCGGTCATCGAACGGCTGATGCGCGTCGAAGCCGCACCGACGATCGACGCGGCGCGGGGGCAGGATCTTGGCGCCTATGCCGATGCGCTTCTCGATCGTTTCGCCAATCCGGCGTTGCATCACCGGCTGATCCAGATCGCGATGGACGGCAGTCAGAAGATTCCGCAGCGCTGGCTCGAAACGCTGGCGTGGCATCAGGCGCGGGGCGGGCGTTGCCCGGCGCTGGAGACGGCGGTCGCCGCGTGGATCGACCTTCTGCGGAGCGACCGCCCGATCGACGATCCGCTCGCCGCGCCGCTCAAGGCAGCGGCAGCCGGCGCCGATGCGGTACAGCGGATATTCGGGCCGTCTGGACTGATCGCCTCGCCCTGGCGGCCCTAGGGTCAGGACCCCTTCATTCCACGTTCGAGGCGTCGAAATGGCGAAGATATCGGGCCTGGGCGGGTGCAGCGGGTAGCATCGCTACCCGCAAGGTCGCGCGAGCCTGAGATCGAAGCCATTTCGGCGTCCCTGCGGGATTTGACCGATTTTGCCCATGGCTTCGTCGAAAAGTCTCGAAATATTGACATATTCCTTCGCCTTTTCTCCTCGCCCTGAGCAAAATCGCTTCAAACCTCGAACGTGGAATGAATGGGCCCTGACCCTAATCCATGTCTTGCTCGGTTGGCGCCGCCGCAAGCGTCGAAGGGGGATTGCCATCGAGCGCCCGCCGCAGCCGGTCGCGGTCGAGCGCATTGTCCCAGCGCGCGACGACGACGGTCGCGACGGCGTTGCCGATGAAATTCGTGAGGCTGCGGCATTCCGACATGAAGCGGTCGACGCCGAGGATCAGCGCCATGCCGGCGACCGGGACCGACGGCACGATCGACAGCGTCGCGGCCAGCGTGATGAAGCCCGCGCCGGTGACGCCCGCGGCGCCCTTCGACGAAATCATCGCGATCAGCAGCAGCGCGATCTGGTCGCCGAGCGACAGGTCGACGTTACACGCCTGCGCGATGAAAAGCGCGGCGAGCGTCATATAGATGTTGGTGCCGTCGAGATTGAACGAATAGCCGGTCGGCACGACCAGCCCGACGACCGACTTTGCGCAGCCCGCGCGCTCCATCTTCTCCATCAGGCTCGGCAGCGCGCTTTCGGACGACGAGGTGCCGAGCACCAGCAGCAGTTCGGCCTTGAGGTAGCGGATCAGCTTCAGGATCGAGAAACCCGCGAGCCGCGCCGCGGCGCCGAGCACGACGAGCACGAAGATCAGCGAGGTCAGGTAAAAGGTCGCGACCAGCCCGGCGAGATTGGCGAGCGATTCGATGCCATATTTGCCGATGGTGAAAGCCATGGCGCCGAACGCGCCGATCGGCGCCGCGCGCATCAATATCCCGACGAGCTTGAAGACCACCAGCCCGACGCGTTCGAACAGGTCGCGCACGGGAGCGGCCGGTTCGCCGACCATCGACAGCGCGATGCCGAACAGGATCGACACCAGCAGCACCTGCAGGAGCGATTCCCCCGTCAGCGCCGAGATCAGCGTGGTCGGGATGATCGCCATCAGGAAATCGACGATGCTGTTGTGCGCCGCCTTCTCGACATAGCCGCTGACCCCCGCGGTATCGAGCGTCGCGGGATCGACATTCATGCCGGCGCCCGGCTGGACCGTATTGGCGACCACCAGCCCGACGATCAACGCGAGTGTCGAAAAGAAGAGGAAATAGATGAAGGCCTTACCCGCGACGCGGCCGACCGAACGCAGTTCGCTCATCCCCGCGATACCGGTGACGAGAGTCAGGAAGATCACCGGCGCGATGATCATCTTCACCAGCTTGATGAAGGCGTCGCCGAGGGGCTTCAGCGCTTCGCCCGTCGCCGGCCAGAAATGACCGATCAGCGCGCCGAAAAAGATCGCGGCGAGCACCTGAACATAGAGGTGACGGTAAAAAGGCTTGGCCTCGGCCGGCGGCTGTCCGGTTTGATCGATCGTAATAGCGGCCACGCGTGATACCCTCCCGAGCGCGGCACTTTGCCGCCGCTGCACATCCCGCGCAAGACGCGCCATGACCAGGCCGCGCGCTGCCCGATCGAGCCGGAACCAGACGGTACGGAAGCGTTGGCCAGTGCGCTGCCTGTGGGCAGCGTCGGGTCAGTGCGCTGCCTGCGGGCCGCGCACGACACCCGACTGTTCGAGCTGGTCGTCGATCGCCGCGATCAGCCGTTCGAGCGCCGCTTCGTCCTTCGCCTCGGCACGCGCGACAAGCACGTCCTGCGTGTTCGACGCGCGGAGCAGCCACCAGCCGTCATTCGTCATAACGCGCGCGCCGTCGGTGCGGTCGACATTGGCACCCGCGCTGCTCAGTCGCTGGAGAACCTCGTCCACAATGGCGAACTTGCGCACCTCGTCGACCTGGAAGCGCATTTCGGGCGTATTGACCATCGCCGGCATGTCGCCGCGCAGTTCGGTCACGCTCTTGCCCAGCTTGTGCGCCGCCTCGATCAGCCGCACCGCGGCATAGGGCGCGTCGTCATAACCGTAATAGCGGTCGGCGAAGAAGATATGCCCGCTCATCTCGCCCGCCAGCGGACTGCCGGTTTCCTTCATCTTCGCCTTGATCAGGCTGTGGCCGGTCTTCCACATCAACGGCTTGCCGCCCATTTCGGCGATGCGGTCGAACAGCGCCTGACTCGCTTTCACGTCGGCGATGATCGTCGCGCCGGGAATCTCCTGAAGCGCGGCCTCGGCATAGATCTGGAGCAGCTGGTCGCCCCAGATTACGCGGCCCTGACCGTCGATCGCGCCGATGCGGTCGCCGTCTCCATCGAAAGCGACGCCGAAATCGAGGCTCTTCTCCGCGACCAGCTTGCGCAGGTCGGCCAGATTGGCCTCGACCGTGGGATCGGGATGGTGGTTGGGGAAATGGCCGTCGATGTCGGTAAACAGAAGATGATGCTCGCCCGGAAGCCGCGCCGCGAGCTTTTCGATCACCGTGCCCGCCGCGCCGTTGCCGGCGTCCCAGCCGATGCGGAAGGCGCCGCCGGCGAAGCCTGCGACGAGACGGTCGACATAGGCGTCGACGATGTCGATGCTCTCCGACGTGCCTTCGCCCCCGGCATCGACGGCTTCCCAGTCGCCCGCGGCGGCGATTTCGCCGATCCGCTGGATGTCGGCGCCGAAAAAGGGACGCCCCTGAAACACCATCTTGAAGCCGTTATAGTCGGGGGGGTTGTGGCTGCCGGTTATCTGTATGCCGCCGTCCACATCCTCGGTTGAGGCGGCGTAATAGAGCATCGGCGTGGGGCCGAGCCCGACGCGCAGCGCGTCGATGCCCGCCGCGTTGATCCCCTCGACCAGGGCAGCCTCGAGCATCGGCGACGACAGGCGCCCGTCATAGCCCACGGCGATCCGCTTGCCCCCCGCACGCTTGATTAGCGTCGCGAAGCTGCGCCCGATCGCATAGGCGTCGGCCGCCGACAGCGTGTCGCCGACCACCCCGCGGATGTCATATTCGCGGAGCATCGAGGCGTGAAATATATGGGTCATCGGGTGTTGGCTCGCTGGCTTGTTTCGGTAATCGCCGGATTGCCTGCCATCGCGACAGGTCGATGACAAGTCACTGCCAAAGTATGCGGCGGGCGAAACCCCAAATTCCTGCGGGTGGAGGCAATCTGCGATGGGACCGCGGCGGGCCGCGCGCAGCGCCACCCAGCCAATGACGGTGCCCGCCGCAGGGGCCGACCCTATTTCTTCCCGGCGAGTTCCATCGTCAGGAAGGCGTGGAGCATCGCCGCGCGCACCGCATCCTCGGCGTGATCGGCGCCGACCGAATGGCCGCCTTCCAGATATTCGTGATAATAGACCGTGTTGCCATATTCGGTCAGCCGCGCCGCAAATTTGCGCGCGTGGCCGGGATGGACACGATCGTCCTTGGTCGAGAGATAGAGGAAGATCGGCGGGTATTTCACGCCCTTGCGGATATTCTGATAGGGCGAATATCTGGACATGAAGGCCCAGTCGTCGGGATTGTCGGGATCGCCATATTCGGCGACCCACGAAGCGCCCGCGAGCAGCTTGTTGTAGCGCTTCATGTCCTTGAGCGGCGAGCCCGAGATGACCGCGCCGTAAAGGTCCGGGCGCTGCTCCATCGCCGCGCCAACGAGGACGCCGCCGTTCGAACGGCCCGAGATCGCGATCTTGCCCTTTGCGCTGACGCCGGTCGCGACGAGATCCTCGGCGACGGCATGGAGGTCGTCGAAGCTGTTCTGACGCTTCTCGCGGAGCGCCGCCTGGTGCCATGCCGGGCCATATTCGCCGCCGCCGCGGATGTTCGCGAGCACATAGGCATTGCCGTCCTCGACCCAGAACAGGCCGAGCGGGCCGGCGCGATAGGGCTGGCCGGTGAGGTAGCCGGGCGTCTGCGCAGCGCGGAAGCCGCCATAGGCGTGGACGAGCGCGGGGACCGGGCCGGCCGCGCCTGCCTTGCGGACGAGGAAATAGGGTATTTTGGTGCCGTCCTTCGAGGTCGCGAAGCGCTTTTCGACGCGCATATTCTTCGCATCGAAGGTCGCGGGGAGGCTCTGCACCACCTGCGGCGCGCCGCTCTCGCCTACGGCATAGAGCGTCGGCGGCATCAGCATCGTCTCGGCGGTGACGAAGGCGAGGTCGCGGTCGTCGATGGTTCCGGCAATGCTCATCGTTGCATTGGCGGCGACCGGCACTTCCGTCTGGCTCCAGCGGCCGTTCGGCTGGTCGCGGCGAAGCGCGAACAGCTTGCCCTCGACGTCGTCGAGTGCCTTGACCCACAGGACATTCCTGCTCGCGGCGACATTTTCGATCGCCTGCGATTTCGTCGGCGTCATCACCGGCACGAAGGGCACCTGACCGCCGCTGGCGAGGATATCGAGCGGCAGCGCGAGGAGCGAGCCCGCGGGAAAATCGGCGTAGGGCTCGTTGAGGAAGATGATCACCTGACCGTCGATGACCGCGCGGATGTCGGCGGTGTCGGGGATGACGCTGCGGTCGAAATCGCCGTCGCCTGGGTTCGGCAACAGGATGTCGCTGGTGTAGAAGGTCTTGTTACGGCTGATCATCGTCCGGCGCTTGTCGCCGTCCATGAAGGCGAAGACGTTGATGCCGACGTCCGCGGCTTCGCCCTCGGCGACCGTCGCGGCGGCCGAGATCGGCGTGCCGCGTTTCCAGCGCTTGACGATCCGCGGATAGCCCGATGCGGTCATGCTGCCCGCGCCATAGTCGGTCGCGACGAGCAAGGTGTCGGCATTCTCCCATGTCACGCTGCTCTTCGCCTGCGGCAGGGTGAAGCCGTCCGCGACGAAGCTTTTTGTCGTGCGGTCCCACTCGCGGACGATATCGGCGTCGGTGCCGCCGGGGCTGATCGAGACGAGGCAGCGCTTGTAGTCGGGGGCGAGGCAATCGGCGCCGTGCCAGACCCAGCTCTGCTTCTCGGCCTTGCCGAGCGCGTCGACGTCGATCAGCGTGGTCCAGACGGGCTTGCCCGCAAGATAGGCGTCGAGCGGGCTCTGGCGCCAGATACCGCGCGGATTGGTGGCATCGCGCCAGAAGCTGGTGATCGTGTCGCCCATCACCTCGCCCGGTTCGGCGATCTGGCGGTCGTCGTCGAGGATCGCCTTCGCGCGTTCGCGGTCCTTCTCGAAACCGGGGCGGCCGCGGATCAGCTTGTCGGTGGCGGCATTTTCCTTTTTGACCCAGTCGAGCGCTTTCGCGCCCTCGATATCCTCGAGCCAGAGATAGGGGTCTTTGGCGTCCTGCGCCGCCGCAGCGACGGCGACGAAGGACGAGCCGAGGGCAAGCGCGGCGAGGGTAGCGCGGATCATGTCTTGGAATTCTCCCCTGGGGTATGGCGGCGCGTATGGCAGCGCTGTGCTAGCACCACCAGACACCCGAGGGGAAGGGGGAGGGCGACCCTATTGATCGATGATGATCGTGCCCGGATGATGCTTGTCGAGATGCTTCTTGATGATCTTGAGGTTGCGCGTGTTCGAGCGGAACAGGAAGTCGAAAGCATCGCCGACGAGCGGCACCGCGCCGAGCGCGGTATCGACGCCCAGATTGCCGACCATCCGCCAGATCTGCCATTTCGACATGCCGAGATTGCGCGCCTCCCAGATCAGATAAGCGCCCATCGTCGCAGTGATCACATCGCCGACGACGGGAACCAGCCCGACGATCGCGTCGAGACCGACTGGGCGGTTGATGCCGGGAATGACGAAGCTGCGTTCGAGCAGCATTTCCAGCGTCTCGACCCGCTTGCGCAGCGAAGCGGGATCGCGCCGGTTCTGAATCAGCGCGTCGAAAATCGCGTCGGGATTAGGAGTCGAAGGGGCCATGCGGGTCCTTTCAAAAGCGCTCGGGGGTGAAGCGCCGCCACATTAATTGGGGGGCGTGATCAGGCGATTCAATGGGTGCGCGCCGCGCGCGTTCGGGCGCAGGCCGGTCAGCCGCTGCGAGGCGACCGACCAGCGGAGCGGCGATGCGAGGGCGATGAAGGGGGTGTAGCGCGCGAGCACCGCTTCGGCTTCGCTGACCTGTTCGGCCCGCTGGCCCGCGTCGATGTTCGCCATCGCCTGGTCGATCAGTTCCTGCGCTTCGCGATTGCACAGCGTGTCGCGCTGGCACGACAGGCGGCGCAGCGCCCACAGCGCGTCGTCGTTCGGCGCGACCTCGTCGATCAGGCGAAGGTCGGAAGTCGAGGCCATGTTGACGCGCCGCGTCTCGATCCCCAGCCGGGCGATATCCGCCGCGACATAGGCATAGAGGATGCGGCCGCCCGGCGTGTCGGGAACCGCGATGCGCAGCGGAGCGATCGCACGTCCCCCGCTGCGCCAGGCATCCACCACGCGCTGCGCCTGCACGAGGCGCGAGGGATCGTCATAATCGTTCCAGGCCGGCGGGATCGGTGCCGGGCCGCCGTCGCGGCGGTGCGCGGTGGGGCGCATCGCGACCTGCGATTGCCATTCGGCGAGCCCGAAGGCGTCGACCAGCCGCTCGCGCCGAATGACGCGCGACAGCGCGTCGCGGTTAGCATCGATTGCGAGAAATCCTTCGGCGCGGGTGAAGACCAGTCCGAACAGCCCCGGCGCGGGATCGACGACCAGCCGCGACCGGCCGATGTCCGAGGCGATGAAATAGGGGAGGGTCGAAAAGCGCCCGCCGAGGACGCCGTCGGCGTAACCGTTCTTGAACCGCGCCAGCGCGCCCTCCGGCGAGGTGCCGACAAGTTCGATCGACGCCTTTGGATCGTTCGCCGCCGCCTCCGCCGCGTCGGGATCTTCGGCGAGCGGGTCGGGAACGGGCGACAGCAGCACGGCGCGGCCGATCCGCTTCGCGCGCATGGGCCCCCAGCCCATCCCCTTGTAGACGATCGCCATCGTCGGCTGCGCGAGCAATTCCAGCATGTTCGGCTGCGGCACGGTCAGGCGGATTTCGATCACGCTGTCGGTCATCGCCTTGATCGTGTCGATCTCGGGAAAATCATCCTTGAGCAGGTTGCGGCTGGCGGGCGCGAGATAAGAGCGCAGCGTCGCCGCAACATCCTCCGCCATCACCTTGCGCCCGTTCGTCCATTTGGCCTCGCGGATGCGGAAGATATAGCTGCGCCCGTCGGCGGTGACCGTCCAACGATCGGCGAGCCCGACGTCGATCTGGCCGTCGCCGTCGAAACCGACGAGCCCTTGCGCCGACGCGTCGAGCAAGGCGGCATTGGCGGCCGAGAGTTCACCGCTCAGCGGCGTGGAAGCGGGGTTGAGCGATCCGATCGCCGCGATCTTCACGGGCCCGCGCGACCCGAACAGCCCGCAACTCGCGAGCGCGAGCGAGGTGGAGGCGGCGAGCAGAAGGACGACAGCAGAACGAATTGGGCGCATTATGGCCTTATCCTAGGACGGCACCGGAGCGAAGGCCACGGCTTTGTCGTATCCGCGGTGGCCGTTCGGCCGGCCAGCGGATCCGGATCGAGCGCGTCAGGCGAGCCGAAACGCGGCCGCGGCGATTCGACCTCCCGATATGACTTTGGTGCGGACGGCGGGACTTGAACCCGCATGTCACTAGGACGGCAGATTTTAAGTCTGCTGCGTCTACCAATTTCGCCACGTCCGCTTGGCTTGCGGGTCAAGCCGATGGCCCGGTGGAGGTCAAGCGATGTTTGCGGCTTCCCGCTGCGCGGCGGCTCGGCTAGACGCGATGGCATGACTGCCGTCCTCGACATTTCCGGCCTCGGAAAGACTTACAAGAGCGGACACCAGGCGCTGGCCGGTGTCGACCTTACCATCAACAAGGGCGAGATTTTCGCGCTGCTAGGGCCGAACGGCGCGGGCAAGACGACGCTGATCAGCATCGTCTGCGGCATCGTCACGCCGAGCGCGGGGACGGTGACCGTGGGCGGGCACGATCATGCGCGCGATTATCGCGCCGCGCGCTCGATGATCGGGCTGGTGCCACAGGAACTGCATACCGACGCGTTCGAGAAGGTGATCACGACGGTGACCTTTTCGCGCGGGCTGTTCGGCAAGCCCAGCGATCCGGCCTTCATCGAGCAGTTGCTCAAGGATCTGTCGCTCTGGGACAAGCGCAATGCGAAGATCATGGAGCTGTCGGGCGGCATGAAGCGCCGCGTGATGATCGCAAAGGCGCTGAGCCACGAGCCCGACATCCTGTTCCTCGACGAGCCCACCGCGGGTGTCGACGTCGAGCTGCGCCGCGACATGTGGAACATGGTGCGCGGTCTTCGCGAGCGCGGCGTCACGATCATCCTGACCACCCACTATATCGAAGAGGCCGAGGAGATGGCCGACCGCGTGGGGGTGATCAGCAAGGGCAGGCTGATCCTGGTCGAGGAGAAGGAGGCGCTGATCAAAAAGCTGGGGCGCAAGACGCTGACCCTCAACCTCGCCGACCCGCTGGATGCGGTGCCCGCCGAACTGGCCCAGTGGAATCTGGTGCTCGCCGGCGAGGGACATGAACTGGTCTATGAATTCGACAGCCAGGCCGAGGCGACGGGCGTGCCGTCGCTGCTGCGGCGGCTGAGTGACCTCAGCATCCAGTTCAAGGACCTCCACACCGAACAGAGTTCGCTCGAGGATATCTTCGTCGGGCTGGTACATGAGACGAAGACCGAGGAACGCGCCGCATGATCAAGAATTTACGCGGCATTCGTGCCATCTATCTGTTCGAAATGGCGCGCTTCGGGCGTACGTTCTGGACCAGCCTGATGCTGCCCGTGATCACGACGACACTCTATTTCGTTGTCTTCGGCTCGGCGATCGGCAGCCGGATGAGCGACGTCAGCACCGTGCCCTATGGCGCGTTCATCGTGCCGGGCCTGATGATGCTGACGATGTTCACCGAAAGCATCAGCAACGCGAGCTTCGGCATCTACATGCCCAAATGGACGGGGACGATCTACGAGATGCTATCCTCGCCGATGTCGCCGCTCGAACTGCTGATCGCCTATGTCGGCGCGGCGGCGACCAAATCGGTGATCATCGGTGCGATCATCTTTGCGACCGCGCATTTCTTCGTCGATGTGCAGGTGGCGCACCCGCTGCTGATGGTCGCCTTCATGATCCTGATGGCGGTGACTTTCTGCCTGTTCGGCTTCATCATCGGTATCTGGGCGCAGAGTTTCGAGCAGTTGCAGGTGATCCCGCTGCTCGTCGTCTATCCGCTGACCTTTCTGGGCGGTGCTTTCTATTCGCTCGACATGCTGCCCGCGGCGTGGCGTGCGGTCACGCTGTTCAATCCCGTCGTCTATCTGATCAGCGGATTCCGCTGGACCTTTTTCGGGCAGGGCGATGTCGGGATCGAAGTCAGCATGGGGGCGGTTGCGCTGTTCCTGGCGCTATGCCTGGCAGTGATCTTCTGGGTGTTTCGAACGGGTTACCGCCTCAAGAATTGAGGCCGCGACCCTTCCTCTTCCGCGACATTGCGAGGCGCGAAGCGATGCGTCGATCCACGCTGTGCGCTCACCGTTCGGGATTGCTTCGCCCGGCTTTCGCCGGGTTCGCAATGACGAAGGCTTGAGACGCGCGATCAGTCGTTCAGACGCTCGCGCATTTCCTTGCCCGGCTTGAAATAAGGGACTGCCTTCGCTTTCACAGCTACCGGAGCGCCGGTGCGCGGGTTGCGGCCGGTGCGCGATTCGCGGGAGCGGGTCGAGAAGGCCCCGAAGCCGCGGAGTTCGACGCGGCCGCCCGAGGCCAGTTGATCCACGATCGAATCAAAAAAGGCGTCGACGATGCGTTCGACCTCTTCAAGGCGCAAGTCGCTGTTTTCGCTCGCGATCTTCTGAACCAGTTCCGACCGGATCATTTGCTTCCCCTTGACATATCACGCGCACCCCGCGGGATGCAGGCCATCCGGTCTTTGCCGGTTCGGATTGCGTGAGGACCCCTCCCAACGCGGCCCGGAGAGTATCATGAATCACTGTTCGGTCAAAATATATCACTGAAAGAAAAAGGCCCGCGAAGGGACACTTCGCGGGCCTTTTCTGTTGCCTGACGGCAGAGGGACGAAATTATCAGTCCTTCTTGCCGGCCTTCAGCGCTTCGCCGAGGATGTCGCCGAGCGACGCACCCGAGTCCGACGAGCCGTACTGCGCGACGGCTTCCTTCTCTTCGGCGATCTGCATTGCCTTGACCGAGAAGCTGGGCTTCTTCGAACGGTCGAAGCCGGTGACCATTGCGTCGAACTTCTGCCCGACCTGATAGCGCTCGGGGCGCTGTTCGTCGCGGTCGCGGCCGAGGTCGGCGCGCTTGATGAAGCCGGTGGCGCCATCTTCGCCAGCCTGCACTTCGAGGCCGTTGTCGCGGACTTCGAGGACCGACACGGTGACGACGTCGTTCTTCTTCAGCGAGCCCGAACCGGCAGTGTTGGCGCCGCCAACGGCCGGAGCGCCCTTTTCAAGCTGCTTGATGCCGAGGCTGATGCGTTCCTTCTCGACATCGACGTCGAGCACGACGACCTGCACATTCTCGCCCTTGCGGTGGAGGTGCAGCGCTTCTTCGCCCGAGATGCCCCAAGCGATGTCCGACATGTGGACCATGCCGTCGACGTCGCCCGGAAGGCCGATGAACAGGCCGAACTCGGTGGCGTTCTTGACTTCGCCCTCGACGACCGAACCGACCGGGTGAGCCTCGGCAAAGGCGCCCCACGGGTTCGACTGAGCCTGCTTGAGGCCGAGCGAGATGCGGCGCTTGTCGCTGTCGACTTCGAGAACGATGACGTCGACTTCCTGGCTGGTCGAAACGATCTTGCCGGGGTGGACGTTCTTCTTGACCCACGACATTTCGCTGACGTGGACCAGGCCCTCGATGCCGGGTTCGAGTTCGACGAACGCACCATAGTCGGTGATATTCGTGACCGTGCCCGACAGCTTCGCACCGACCGGGTACTTGGCGGCGACGCCTTCCCACGGATCGCTTTCGAGCTGCTTCATGCCCAGGCTGATGCGCTGCGTGTCGCGGTTGATGCGGATGATCTGGACGCGGACGGTGTCACCGATGTTGATGACTTCGCTCGGGTGGTTGACGCGCTTGTAGCTCATGTCGGTGACATGGAGCAGGCCGTCGATGCCGCCGAGGTCGACGAACGCACCATAGTCGGTGATGTTCTTGACCGCGCCTTCGATGATCTGGCCCTCTTCGAGGTTCTGGATCAGGCCCGAACGCTGCTCGGCGCGCGTTTCCTCGAGGATGGCGCGGCGCGACACGACGATGTTGCCGCGACGGCGATCCATCTTGAGGATCTGGAAGGGCTGCGGAAGGTCCATGAGCGGGCCAACGTCGCGCACGGGGCGGATGTCGACCTGGCTGCCGGGCAGGAACGCGACGGCGCCGCCGAGATCGACGGTGAAGCCGCCCTTGACGCGGCCGAAGATGACGCCTTCGACGCGGGCTTCCTTGTTGAATTCTTCTTCCAGGCGGTCCCAGGCGGCTTCGCGGCGAGCGCGGTCGCGCGACAGCATGGTTTCGCCATTGGCGTTTTCGACGCGGTCGACATAGACTTCGACTTCGTCACCGACCTTGAGGTCGGCCTTCTGGCCCGGCATCGCGAATTCGCGAAGCGGCACGCGGCCTTCGCTCTTCAGGCCGATGTCGATCACTGCCAGGTCATTTTCGATCGCGGTCACGGTGCCCTTGACGACGCGGCCTTCAAAGCCGCCATCAGCACCACCCAGCGATTCGTCGAGCATCGCGGCGAAATCGTCGCGCGACGGAAAAGCCGTAGAGGCCATATGGGTTCTTCCTTACTTCATCTGTTCCGGCCAAGCGGTTGGTTCCGCTGGTCTTTTGGCCGATCTGTCCTGCCCGCCGGATGCGATGCAGGACATCCTTCCAGCCTTTGCCAATCGGGGCAGGAGCAAAGCAAAAAGGGCGCGACGAGTGCATCCCGTCACGCCCGACGCTCATGTTCGAAGAGCGGCGGTTTGTCCGTGCCTCGACCGGCCAAAGCCTGTCGGACGGCGCGCATATATGGCGGAGGGTGCGCAAAAGCAAGGCGAAACCTCGCTTTCATCGTCACCCCGGACTTGATCCAGGGTCGATGTCCCCGCCGCTCGAATCGACCCCGGATCAAGTCAAAGGCGACGAGGAGGCGCGCGCGCCGAAGGTAAACTCCATCGTAAGACCTTGCTTATAGATTATCCCACGCAATCGAGAGGGGTCTCCATGCAGGTGATGTCGCACGGCCAGTTCGCCGATCCGGCGGTCGAGGCGCGATTCCAGGAAACGGCGCGCACGCTGCGCCTGCCGTTCGTGCGCATCTATGGCGTGTTGTTCATGCTGGTGGCGCTGGCCTACACGATCGTCAATCCGCTGCTGGTCAATCCGGTCGATACGGCGAAGCTAGCGGTGCTGTTCGGGGCGATGATCGCGCTCGCGGGCGCCTATATCGCATCGACCTTCTGGTCGGGCTATGTCGCGCGGCCGGGGTTGGATTTTGCGGCCCTGCTCGGCATCGTCTTCCTGCTCGGCCATATCAACCTGATCCTGTTCGACGAACTGATCGACATGCAGGAGGAGATGCACGCGGTCGGGGTGATGAACCGGCTCGGGGTCAGCGCCTTTGCCGCCGTCGTGCTGGCGGGCCGCCCGCGACTCTTCCTGTTGTGGCTCGGGCTCGACCTGTTCGTCTTTCTCGCAACCGTGCTGCCGGTGCAGAGCCATGACGCGGGGATGTGGTACGCGCTGCTCAGCTATTCGAGCGGGGCCGTCATCATGCTGGCGATCAACGTCGCCATCGACCGGTCGAGCCGCGGCGCCTTCGCGCTCGCCGAGGCGCTCGAGGCCGAGCGCCGGAAGAATGAGGAACTCGTCTATAACATGCTGCCGCCCGCCGCGGTCGAGCGCATCCGCGATGGGCGGATGGTCGCCGACGCCTATGCCGACGCAAGCGTGATCTTCATCGACATGGTCGGCTTCACCAAACTCGCGAAGCGCGTGTCGCCGGGGCATCTGGTCGAGGTGCTCAATGCCTTCTTCAACCATGCCGACGCCTGCGCGGCAAAGCATGGGGTCGAGAAGGTCAAGACGATCGGCGATGCGTATCTCGCGATCGCGGGTGGCAATGTGACGAGCGGGAACAGCGCCGATTCCGCCATCGCCTTCGCGCGCGATGTGCTGGCGGGCGTCGCCGAGTTGCAAGCAGTGGCGGGCACCGACGTCGGCCTGCGCGTCGGCATCCACAGCGGGCCGGTCGTCGGCGGCGTCATCGGCGCGACGCGGATGGCCTATGATTATTGGGGCGAGACCGTGAACATGGCGGCGCGGCTGGAAGGCACGGCGCCGGTCAACGGTATCGCGATTTCGGAAAGCACCTGGCTGCGCGCCAAGGATCGCGCCGCTTTCGGGCCGCCGCACAACGAGATGCTGAAGGGCATGGGCGAGACTTGCGTCTATCACGCCGGGCCTGCCCCCGAGCGTCAAACGCTGCCCGAGATCAGCTGGGTCGCCTGATCCTTTCCTCGACGAAGGCGATCGCCGCCGCGATCGCTTCGTTGATATCCATATCGCTGTTGTCGAGCAGCAGCGCGTCGTCGGCGCGGAGCAGCGGTGCGTCGGCGCGGCCGGTGTCGCGCGCGTCGCGGGCGTGGACATCGGCGAGGACCGCGTCATAGGTCACATCGACCCCGCGCGCGCGCATTTCGGCATGGCGTCGGCGCGCGCGTTCTTCGGGCGAGGCGGTGACGAACAGCTTGGCGTCGGCGTGCGGCGCGATGACCGTGCCGATATCGCGCCCGTCGAGCACCGCGCCGCCGGGCTGGTTCGCGAAATCGACCTGCCGCTGGAACAGCGCCTTGCGTACCGCCGGGTGGATCGACACGCGGCTCGCGAGGCCGCCTGTGCTTTCGTAGCGGAGTGCGGGATCGTCGAGCAGCGTGTCGGGGAAGTCGCAGGCGGCGAGTGCGTCGGCGGCGTTGTCGGGATCGCCGTGGCCGAGCTGCGTCTGATAGCCGACCGCGCGATAGAGCAGCCCGGTGTCGAGTACGGGCAGGCCGAAATGGGCGGCCAGCGCGCGCGCGATCGTGCCCTTGCCCGACGCGGTGGGGCCGTCGACGGCGATGATCACGCCTGCAGCCCTTCGAGCAAAGCCTCGAAATTCGGGAAGCTGGTCGCGACGGGCGCCATGTCGTCGATTTCGACCGGCGCCTTGCTGACGAGCCCCGCGACCGCAAAGCTCATGCAGATGCGGTGGTCGAGATGGCCCGCGATGGTGGCCCCGCCAGGCAGAGGGTCGCCGCCGGTGCCGTCGATGATCAAGCCGTCCTCGCTTTCTTCAACCCGCGCGCCGATGGCCTGCAGACCCGCCGCCATGACGGCAAGGCGGTCGCTTTCCTTGACGCGCAGTTCGTCGAGGCCGGTCGTGACGGTGCGACCCTCGGCAAGCGCAGCGGCGATAAAGAGGATCGGGAATTCGTCGACCATGCTCGGCACGACGGCCGGGTCGATCTCGATACCTTTCAAGGCACTGTGGCGGACGCGAAGGTCGGCAACGGGCTCTCCGCCGACTTCGCGCGCGTCGAGCAGGGCGATATCACCGCCCATCGCCTGCAGCACCTCGACGAGGCCCGCGCGCGTCGGGTTGAGCCCAACATTCGCGATGGTGACGTCCGATCCGGGGACGAGCAGCGCGGCGACGATGAAGAAGGCGGCCGACGACGGATCGCCGGGCACCACGATCGTCTGCGGCTTGAGCTCGGCCTCGCCGCGGATGCGGATGTGGCGGGTGCCGTCGGGTTCGGTTTCGACGCTGAGGTCGGCGCCGAAGCCCCTCAGCATCCGTTCGCTATGATCGCGCGTCGGAACGGGCTCGATCACCTCGGTGATGCCGGGGGTGTTGAGGCCGGCGAGCAGGACCGCGCTCTTCACCTGCGCCGATGCCATCGGCAGGCGATAGGCGAGGGGGATCGCGGGGGCGAGGCCGCGCACCATCAGCGGCAGACGGCCACCGGGTGACGCGGAAATGTCGGCGCCCATCTGCGACAGCGGGTCGATGACGCGCCCCATCGGGCGGCCCGACAGGCTGGCGTCGCCCACGAAAGTGGCGGTGATCGGATGGCTCGCGACGAGCCCCATCAATAGCCGCGTCGAGGTGCCGCTGTTCCCCATGTCGAGCGCTTCGCGCGGCTGGAGCAGCGCGCCGACCCCGACGCCGTCGATGACCCATTCGCCATCGCCCCGCCGCTCGATGCCCGCGCCCATCGCGCGCATCGCGGCGGCGGTTGCCAGAACATCATGACCTTCGAGGAGCCCGGTGACGCGACTTGTTCCGACCGCGAGCGCCGACAGCATCAGCGAACGGTGCGAGATGCTCTTGTCACCGGGAATCGCGATCCTACCTTTGAGCGGAGCGGAGGCGGAAAAGCGGCGCGGGCGGGGGGTCTGGTCTGTCATGGCGTGCGGCTTTTGACAGCGGGCAAACAATCTGGCAAGGCGCACGCCAATTTGGCGGATGGCCCTGTCGGCGCTGTCTCTCTTCCGAAATTCCTATCCTTTCTTCAGAGGTTTACGAGGCTGTTATGGTAAAGGCTGAATGGGGCGCGAAGCGCAGCTGCCCGAAATGTGCCACCCGATTCTATGATCTGACCAAGGACGATCCGGTCACCTGCATCAACTGCGGTTATGCATGGCTGCCGGAATCGGTCCTGAAATCGAAGCAGCCGATGCCGTTCGAGGAAGTCGAAAAGCCGGGCAAGGTCGCGGCCGAACCGGCGGCGGATGACGATCTGGATCTGGACGTCGATGTCGATGAGGACACCGATTCGCCCGATAACGACGTCGATCTGGGCGGCGACGACGATCTGGGCGTCGCGACCGGCGACGACGAGGACGAAGAAGGCTGATCTTCTGGAGTTCGATACGCAGGGGATCAAAAAAGCGTCCTCGAACGCATTTGGCCCCTTGCATAACGGACGCGCGCTGGTAAAGGCGGCGTCCCGGTCGCACTAGCCAGGAATATTGGCCAGGGCGATCCTGAAAATGGCACGGGGCCTTAGCTCAGCTGGGAGAGCGCTACAATGGCATTGTAGAGGTCAGCGGTTCGATCCCGCTAGGCTCCACCATTACAAAAGGCCCGCGAAAGCGGGCCTTTTTTGTTGCGTTGACTAGGGCGGCTATTCCGCCGCTTCGTCCTTCTCGAACACAGGTTCGAGCTCGATCGGGTCGGCGAGGGTAATGCGGTCGAGGATCGAGGCGGTGTCGTCGCGAACCTTCAGCATCAGGCTGCGCAGCCGGCATTCGGCTTCCGGCAGGCAGTTCTTGCAATGCTCGTGCGCGTTGCGCGCGGCACAGGGGACGAGCGCGAGCGAGCCGCGCGTCAGGCGGACGAGGTCGCCATAGCTGATGTCGATCGGCGGCAGCGCGAGTTGGTAGCCGCCGTCGCGCCCGCGCTGCGAGATGAGCAGCCCTTCGCGCGCCATTTCCGACAGGATCACGGTCAGGAATTTGGGCGGGATATTCTGCGCTTCCGCAATATCCGCAAGCTGGACCTGCCCCTTGCCCCAATGATCGGCAAGATGCTGGAACGCGCGGATCGTATAACGGGTCTTTTGCGAAAGCATGGGGCGTTACTGTGACATATTCAGCCTTAATTCAACCTGTCTGCATGACATTTCGCCGGTTGTTGATGAAAATCACAGCAGATGGCATGAATTGATGCGACAGGGGTCGCGAGTTGCCCGATAAGGGTGCGGTGAGGGACGGTTCGATGAAGCACAGATTATGGGGTGCCCCGGCCATGATGGCGGCCTGCATACTCGCCGTGGCTCCGGCGCAGGCGCAGTTCGGCAGCATCTTGCGCAAGGTGACGACGCCGAGCCCGGCGCCGACGTCGAGCGACAGCGACAATGGTGGCTGTCCGAAGGGCAAGAAGGGAAGCGGTGCGGGCCGTGCGATCATCGGCGGCGTACTCGACAGCGCGATCGGCAGCGCGGCGAGCAAGGCCGGCGTCTACAGCTATGTTCCGATCGCCGAGGTCAGCGGCACGCTGACCAACGCCATCGCCTGCAAGCTCGACCCGAAGGAGCAGGTGCAGGCGGCGGCCGCGACCGAGCAGGTGACGCGCGGCGGCGACGTCGGAGAAACCGCAAACTGGACCAGCACGACGCGCGAGAATGTCAGCGGATCGTCGACCGTCGCGTCGAAGAACCAGCTCGCCGACGGCACCAGTTGCATGAACGTTACCGACGTGGTGATCGTCGAGGGCGAGGAAACGCGGGTTTCCAAGAAGATGTGCCGCGGTCCGGGACAGTCGCGCTATGTCCTTGCGGCCTAGGATCGCGCGCGTCGCGCTGGCGGCCGCCTGCCTCGCTAGCCTGACCGGCGCAGCGAAGGTCAAGATGGACCCTGCGAACCCGACCTGTCCGGCCGCGCCCGGCTGGTCGGCGAATCCGACGATGACCTTCACGCCGGCGACCAAGGGCGGCACGAAGGTGCTGCTCGCCGAGGGGCGGATCGATGCCGGCGCCCCCGACCGGCTCAAAAAGGCGCTCGAGGCCAATCCCGATGTCGGCGAAGTCTGGCTGAGCTCGCCCGGCGGCGATGCGCGCGCGGGCAACGCGGCGGGGCGCATCATCCGCTCGAACTTCGGGTTGATGACGCGGATTCCGACGGGATGGGCGTGTTTCAGTGCGTGCAACTTCATCTTCATGGGCGGACAGCCGCGCGTGATCGATCCCGGCGGGCTGTTCATCGTCCATATGTTCACGCGTACCGGCGACCGCCAGTCGATCGACATGAGCGTCGCGATGGGGACCGATGCAACCAAGGAGCTGATCGGCGACATCGAACAGGATGCCGCGCTGCTGGCGAGCGAGGACAATGATTTCCTGATCCGCATGGGGGTGTCGCGCAAGCTGCTGACCGAGGTGATGTACCGGCAGAAGGCGATCGCGAACGCCGAGGACAAGTCGACGCGCCGCTGCCTGACCCAGGCCGAGGTCAAGACCTATAACGTTGCAAATAACAACGAATAGGATAGGCTCTCCGCCAAATCAGGAGAGGCTGCCATGACCGACATGACGCACGAGCATGCGACGTTCCGCTCGATGATCGACGGAACGCAGGAAGACTGGGACATCATCGCGCGCGAGCAGAAGGAATTCGCGCCGAACAACGGCACCCGTATCCTCGAGCATCTGAAGCTGCTCGGCGGCGATTACGGCGGCTTTCCGGTCGACCGTCTCGAACATTGCCTGCAGACCGCGACCAGAGCGCACCGCGACGGCCGCGACGAGGAATATGTCGTCATGGCGCTGCTCCACGACATCGGCGACACGCTGGGTGCGTTCAACCATCCCGATGTCGCTGCGGCGATCCTGAAGCCTTTCCTGTCGGAAGAAAATCTCTGGATCGTCCAGCATCACGGCATCTTCCAGGGCCATTATTTCTTCCACTATATCGGCCTCGATCGCGACATGCGCGACCAGTTCGCCGACAATCCCTATGCGGCCGCCTGCGCCGAATTCTGCGAGAAATATGACGCGCCGGCGTTCGACCCCGATTACGATACGCTGCCGCTCGAGTTCTTCGAGCCGATGGTAAAGCGCCTCTGCTCTTATCCGCGGACGAGCATCTACAAGAAAGTGATGGTCGACGAAGCGGCGGAGTAAAATCTGTGCACCCCGGCGAAAGCCGGGGACCACAGGCATTTGCGCCGATGCGCCCCGGTTTACTTGCCCTTGAACTCGGTCTTGCGTTTCTGCTGGAACGCCAGGATGCCCTCGGCGGCATCGGCGGTGCCCCCCGCAATGAACTGGCCCCTGGCTTCGGCGTCGAGCGTCGTCGCGAAATCCTGCGTCAGCCCGTCGCGCAGTATCTTGCGCATCGTGCCAAGGGCGATCGTCGGGCCGTTGGCAAGGCGTGTTGCCAGCGCCTTGGCTTCCGCCAGCAGATCGGCATCCTCGACGCATTTGTAAATCATGCCCCAGTCGGCCGCCTGATCGCCCGCAATCTTCTCGCCCAGCATCATCATCTGCAGCGCGCGCGGCACGCCGACCAGGCGTGGGAGAAGCCACGACGAGCCGCCGTCGGGAACCAGACCGATGTTGACGAAGGCCTGCAGGAAATAGGCGCTTTTGCCCGCGATCGTGAAATCGCCCGACAGCGCAAAGCTGCAGCCGACACCGGCGGCGGGGCCATTGACCGCGACGACGACCGGGATGTCGAGATTCGCGAGCGCGAGCAGCATCGGGTTGTAATGGCCACGCAGCGCGTTGCGGCTCCGCGCTCCCCCGCCGACCGCGCCGCCACCCGACCGGTCATCCGCCAGATCGGCGCCCGAACAGAAGCCGCGTCCTTCGCCCGTGATCAGCAACGCGCGCGCACCGAGGCTCGGCAGATGATCGAGCGCGGCGCGAATATCGTCGGCCATCGCGGGCGGCATCGAATTCAGCCGATCGGGGCGGTTGAGCGTGATCGTCGCGACAGTGTCGGCGATTTCGAGCTTGATGCTGTCGAAGCTGGGGACGTCGGTCATGGGGAAGAAATCCTCTCGGCTGTTCGCTGGTCTTTACCTTTACGTTCACGTAAAGTTGTGGCTTAATTGGCGGACGAACGCAAGGGGTGTTGGATGGCGATGTCCGCGCGGTCTGCTGCGGCTGAAGGGATGCCTCTCGCAGGGTGCCGGTGTACGAAAAACGTCCGGATCTGCGGAATGATACCTCCGGCCCTTGCATCGGTCGGCCGGCGGGGTTTGTATGATCGTGATGCCAAGTAAAGATCGATGGGGGGATGCGACGGTGGGGGCGATGGCTGATCTGCACGAGAAGCTCGGCACATTCATGACCCGTATCGTCGGCCGGGGCGCACTGTCGGGCCTGGCCCGTTTGTCGGGCGGTGCGAATATGGAAAGCTGGTCGTTTGACTGGTCGGGCGCGGCGGGATCGGCGGGCTATGTCCTGCGCCGCGCACCGTCGGCGGACTATATGGCGGGTCGGCCCTATGGCCATGCCGACGAGGCCGCGCTGGTGATCGCGGCGCACGCGGCGGGGGTGAAGGCGCCCGAAGTTGTCGGCGTGCTGTCCGATGCCGACGGCATGGGCACCGGCTATGTGATGCGCCGCATCGTCGCCGAGGTGAGCCCGGCGAAGATATTGGCGGACCCGCCGCCGTCCCTGCTCGCCGACCTCGGCCGCGAGCTCGCGCGCATCCACGCGATCCCGCGCGCGGCGATTCCCGCCGCAATCCCGCTGATGGACACCGCCGAGGCGCTCGCGGAGCTCAAGGCGCGGTTCCTGTCCTATGGCGGCGATCGTCCGGCGATCGCGCTCGCGATCCGCTGGTGCGAGGATCATCTGCCCGCGCCTGCCGATCCCGTGCTCGTCCATGGCGACTATCGCATGGGCAATGTGATGGTCGATCTCGCGAAGGACGGGGGCGGCCTCGCCGCGGTGCTCGACTGGGAGCTCGCGCATCTGGGCGACGCGCATGAGGATCTCGCCTTCGGCTGCATGGCGGTGTGGCGCTTTGGCCGGATCGATCGGCCCGCCTTCGGCGTCGGCAGTCTCGAAGATTATTTCGCGGCCTATCGGGCGGCGGGCGGCCGCCCGGTCGATTCGGCGCGGTTCCGCTTCTGGCTCGTCTATCGCACGCTCTGGTGGGCGCTCGGCTGCCTGCAGATGGGGCAGGCATGGCGGAACGGAGCCGACCCGACGGTCGAGCGCGTCGTCATCGGGCGGCGAACGGCGGAGCAGGAACTCGACCTCGTCGAACTCATCGGGGCGGAGGCACCCGAAGCGGAGAGGGCGCGGGTGCTGCCGCCGTCGCCCCCGGCCATGTCCGTGCCGTTCGGCGAGCCGACGAACCGCGAGATGGTGCAGGCGGTGCGCGACTGGATCGAGGGTGCGGTCAAGCCGCGGTCCGAAGGCCATGACAAATTCGAAGCGGTGGTCGCAATGAACGCGCTCGGCATCGTGATGCGCGATCTCGATGCCGGCGTGCGCGCCGAGGACAAGGCGCTGTCCGACGCGCTGATGTCGGGCGAGCGGACACTGGCGGAACCGGGCCTGCTCGCGCGCCTGCGCCGCGCGGCGCTCGACAAATGCACCGTCGACAGCCCAAAATATGCCGCGCTGGCGGCGGCGCGCGCCGCGTGGAACGGATAGGATGAGCGGGAGAGAAACGATGGATTTTGCGGTTCCGGCCGATTTGCAGGCCTATCTGGACGAACTCGATGCCTTTATCGAAGCCGAGATCAGGCCGCTCGAGAATGCCGACGACAATATCCGCTTCTTCGACCACCGGCGCGAGCATAGCCGCACCGACTGGGACAATCAGGGCCTGCCACGGCACGAGTGGGAGCAGCTTTTGCGCCAGGCGACGCGGCTGGCCGATGCCGCGGGCCACTGGCGTTTTTCGGCGCCGAAGAAATATGGCGGAAAGGACGGCAGCAATCTGTGGATGGCAGTGATCCGCGAGCATTTCGCCGCGAAGGGCCTCGGCCTCCACAACGACCTGCAGAACGAGCATAGCATCGTCGGCAACTTCCCCTTCGTCGAGATGTTCGAACAGTTCGCGACGAGCGAGGAACAGAAGCAGGAATTCATCCTCGGCGGCTTCGAGGGCAAGCGGCGCACCGCCTTCGGCCTGACCGAACCCGACCATGGATCGGACGCCACGCATATGGAGACACGCGCGGTGCGCGAAACCCGCGATGGCGTCGACGGCTGGCTGATCAACGGCCGCAAGATGTGGATCACCGGCATGCATGTCGCGACCCACTGCGCGACCTTTTGCCGCACCGACGGACAGGATGGCGATGCAAAAGGCATCACATGCCTGCTCGTGCCGACGGGCACCGAAGGGATGACGGTCGACGAATATATGTGGACCTTCAACATGCCGACCGATCATCCGCGGATGACCTTCAGCGGCGTCTGGGTGCCCGACAGCGCGCGGCTGGGCCCGGTCGGCGGCGGGCTGTCGATCGCGCAGAGCTTCGTCCACCAGAACCGCATCCGGCAGGCGGCGTCATCCTTGGGCGCGGCGGTCTACTGCATCGAGGAAAGTGTGCGTTATGCCCGGTCACGCAAGCCGTTCGGCGAGCCGCTCGCGCGCAACCAGGCGATCCAGTTCCCGCTCGTCGAACTCGCGACGCAGGCCGAAATGCTGCGCCTGCTGATCCGCAAGACCGCGTGGGAGATGGACCGCACGCCGCACAAGGAGATCGAGCGAACGCTCTCCGACAAGGTCAGCATGTGCAATTACTGGGCGAACCGCCTCGTCTGCGAAGCCGCCGACCGCGCGATGCAGGTCCACGGCGGCATCGGTTATTCGCGGCACAAGCCGTTCGAACATATCTATCGCCACCACCGCCGCTACCGCATCACCGAAGGCGCGGAGGAAATCCAGATGCGGAAAGTCGCCGCCTATCTGTTCGGCTATATGGGGCCGCGCAAGGGAACGCTGGGGTAACCCACCGAAATTTGCTCTGGAGACCTCGAAGCACCCGGAACTGCAACGCCGATTATCATTTCGAGAGCGCGCAATCGATCTGGCGAAACGGAGCGAATTTTCCGGACGAAAGATTTGGAGGCCATCGGCGTTCCCGGGCAATATCCTCCCATGTTGTGCAGCGAAGGGCTTGCTATTCGAGTTGGCTACAATTGCTCCGCCGCATGCTCGATGAACGCGACCGCGCACGGCATTGGATGATGCTGCTTGGACGCAAGTCCGCGTCGGAGAAGGTGGCGTCCTTCCTGCTTGAGATGTCGGAACGATTATCGGGGCAGGGGTGTCATGCCGACACGCAGGCCGGGGTCGAACTGCCCTTCGGCCGCCAGCTCACCAAAATGCGCGCCGACGGCCTGCTCGACCTGCCATCTCGCCGCGAAATCGTGATCAACGACCGCGCGGCGATGGAAATGACGGCAGGCTGACCGGCCGCCGGCGCCAGTTCGGGGGAACTAGAAGCGGAACGCGACGCCGGCGCTGATCACCCAGGGGTCAAGCCTGTGCCGCGTCTTGATCACCTCGGTCGTGCCCGCATACCAGGTTGCGGTCGGGCGCAGGAAATAGCGCTTGGCGTCGAAGGACAGCGCGAGCCCGTGGTCGTTTACCGGAATGTCGATCCCTGCCTGCAACGCCGCGCCCACCTTGTCCCCCATCTTCTGGCGCGTCGCGCCGAGCGAGCGGGTCGTGGCGCCGGGCTTTTCGTCGATGAAGATGAAATAGCTCGGCCCCGCGCCGATATAGGGCCGGATGCCGCCATCCTTGCCGAAATGATATTTGAGGGTAAGCGTTGCCGGGACGATCTTGGCGTTGGAGACGAGCGTTGCGCCATCGAGCGCGCCGCGGCCGTCGACGTCATGTTGCGTCACGCCGGCGATCGTCTCGACCGAGACGGCGTCGGACACGAAATATTCGATCGCGACCGTCGGCGTCACATTGTCGTCGGCCTTGGCCTGGGTCCCGGCGGGCAGGCCGATCCGGTCGGTCTTGACGTCGGTGATCTTGCCGTCGGGCGCGACGTAGGTGGCGAAGATCTTGAACTGCACGTCGCCCGCCTTCGCAGCCGCCTGACCGGGAACGGCGGCCATGGTCGCCAGCGCGAGCAGGGAGAGATAGTCTTTTTTCATGGGTAGGTTCCTCCGTTGACGGGCGGTCTCTGCGCCCGTCGCGGTCGGTTCACATTGATGTGGCGCAACCTTTTCTTTGATCCCGATCAATGTTTTCGGGCGCCACCACGCCCAGAGCGGTTCCGAACCGCGCGGCTTTCGACCGCGCTCGATGGGGACTTGCGATATGGACGGTCTGGTAACGAAAGCGGGCGGCTGGCTGGCGCTTGCCCTGTTGGCGCTGGTGGCGGCGGCGGTTGCGGTCGATGCGCCCTTCGCCGTGCATATGGTGATCGTCGCGCTCGCCTGTCTGATCGCATTGTGGGCGACGGTATCGCGTGCCGATTTCGACGGCATCGCGCGCGGGATACTGAAAATGCCCGCCGATCAAGGCGTCTATGACGATGACCCGATCCGCTGGGGCGTCATCGCGACCTTGTTCTGGGGCATCGCGGGGATGGCGGCGGGGCTTTATATCGCGCTGCAACTCGCCTTTCCCGCACTTAACCTGGGGTTCGAATATACGACCTTCGGACGTCTGCGCCCGCTGCACACGTCGGCGGTGATCTTCGCGTTCGGGGGCAATGCGCTGATCGCGACGAGCTTCTATGTCGTGCAGCGTACCTGCCGCGCCCGGCTCGCCTTTCCGACGCTCGCGCGCTTCGTATTCTGGGGCTATCAGCTGTTCATCGTACTCGCCGCGACCGGCTATCTGATGGGCGTGACCGAGGCAAAGGAATATGCCGAGCCCGAATGGTATGTCGACCTCTGGCTGACCATCGTCTGGGTCGCCTATCTGGTCGTGTTCGCCGGTACGATCGTCAAGCGCCGCGAACCGCACATCTATGTCGCGAACTGGTTTTACCTGAGCTTCATCATCACCATCGCGATGCTGCACCTCGTCAACAATCTGTCGATGCCCGCCAGCATCTTCGGGTCGAAGAGCTACGCCGCTTTCGCCGGCGTCCAGGATGCGCTGACGCAGTGGTGGTACGGGCATAATGCGGTCGGTTTCTTCCTGACCGCGGGCTTCCTCGCGATGATGTATTATTTCGTGCCGAAGCAGGCCGAACGGCCCGTCTATTCCTACCGCCTGTCGATCATCCACTTCTGGTCGCTGATCTTCCTCTACATCTGGGCGGGGCCGCACCACCTTCATTACACCGCGCTGCCCGACTGGGCGCAGACGTTGGGCATGGTCTTTTCGGTCATCCTGTGGATGCCGAGCTGGGGCGGCATGATCAACGGCCTGATGACGCTCAACGGTGCGTGGGACAAGATCCGCACCGACCCCATTATCCGCATGATGGTGATGGCGCTCGCCTTCTACGGGATGAGCACCTTCGAGGGCCCGATGATGTCGATCAAATGGGTCAACTCGATGTCGCACTACACCGACTGGACGATCGGCCATGTGCATAGCGGCGCGCTCGGCTGGAACGGCATGATCACCTTTGCCTGCGTCTATTATCTGGTGCCGCGCCTGTGGGGACGTCCGCGGCTGTACAGCCTGCGCATGGTCAACTGGCACTTCTGGCTCGCGACCGTCGGCATCGTTTTCTACGCCGCGTCGATGTGGGTCGCGGGGATCATGCAGGGGCTGATGTGGCGCGAATATGGGGCGGACGGCTACCTCGTCTACAGCTTTGCCGAGAGCGTCGCCGCGATGCATCCGATGTACCTGATCCGCGCGACGGGCGGGGCGATGTATCTCGCGGGCTTCCTGATCATGATCGCAAACGTCTGGGCAACGCTCGGCGGGAAGGTCCGCGCTGAAAAGCCGATGACCGAAACCCCCTACAACGCCGCGGCGGACCGTCCGCTCGTGCCCGTTCCCGCCGAATAAGGAGTCCGGACCATGGCCACCAAACCCGCCGAAAAGGGCTTCAGTCACAAGAAAGTCGAACGAAATGTGACGCTGCTCGGCGCGCTAGCGCTGCTCACCGTCGCGATCGGCGGCATCGTCGAGATCGCGCCGCTCTTCTGGATCGACAATACGGTCGAGAAGGTGGAGGGGATGCGGCCCTATACCCCGCTCGAGCTCGCCGGGCGCAATATCTACATGCGCGAGGGCTGCTATACCTGCCACAGCCAGATGATCCGTCCGTTCCGCGACGAGGTTGAGCGTTACGGTCACTACAGCCTCGCTGCAGAGAGCATGTACGACCACCCCTTTCAATGGGGGTCGAAGCGCACCGGACCCGACCTTGCGCGCGTCGGCGGCCGCTACTCCGACGAATGGCACAAGGCGCATCTGATCGATCCGCGCAGCGTGGTGCCCGAATCGATCATGCCGCCGTACGCCTTCCTTGCCGATCGCGACCTCGATACGGGCGACATGGCGAACCACCTGACTGCGCTCTATCGCGTCGGGGTTCCCTATACGAAGGCTGACATTGCGAAGGCGAACGATGATCTTGCGGCGCAGGTCGATCCGGCCGCCGAACTGGACCTGCAAAAACGCTATCCGAAAGCGCAGGTCCGCGACTTCGACGGCGACCCCGACCGGCTCACCGAAATGGACGCGCTGATCGCCTATCTCCAGATGCTCGGCACGCTCGTCGACGTCGAAAAGGCCGCACCGCAGGAGCGGCCGTCCGAAACGGAAGTGGCGCAATGACTTATAACGACCTCCGCCATTTTGCCGACAGCTGGGGGCTGCTCGCCATGGCGCTGCTGTTCCTCACCCTCATCGCCTGGCCGTTCCGGCCAAACGCCCGCGCGCGCAGCGAAGAGGCCGCGAACATGATCTTCAAGGACGACGAGCATGGCTGAGCACAAGCGTATCGACGAAGCCACCGGGACGACCACGGTCGGTCACGAATGGGACGGGATCGAGGAGCTCAACACGCCGTTGCCGCGCTGGTGGCTCTGGACCTTTTACGCGACGATCGTCTGGGGGCTGGCCTATGTCGTCCTCTATCCGGCGTGGCCGATGGTGAATCGCGCGACCGAGGGCGTGCTCGGCTGGTCGAGCCGAGGGGACCTTGCGAAGGAAATGGCGGCCGATGCAAAACGCCGCGCGCCGACCGTCAATGCCATCGCCGCGACCGCGCTCGCCGACCTGCCGGCGCAGCCTCAATTGATGCAGGCGGCGGTGCAGGGCGGCGGCGCGGCGTTTCGCGTCCATTGCGTCCAGTGCCATGGCGCGGGCGGCGCGGGGGTGAAAAACCTTTACCCAAGCCTGACCGATGACGACTGGCTGTGGGGCGGCGACCTCGCGAGCATCGAATATACGGTGACGCACGGCATCCGGAACCCCGATCACAAGGACACGCGCACCAGCCTGATGCCCGCCTTCGGCCGCGACGGCATTCTCGACGCGGCACAGATCGGCGACGTCGTCAGCTTTGTGCGGGTGATCAGCCGGCAGGAAAAGGCGAGCGCCGCGTCGGCGCGCGGCGCGGCGCTGTTTGCGGACAATTGCGCGGTCTGCCACGGCGCGGGCGGCCAGGGCGGACGCCAGTTCGGCGCGCCGAAACTGACCGACGCGATCTGGCTTTATGGCGGCGACCGCGACAGCCTGACCGCGACGGTCAACCAGCCGCGCAACGGCGTGATGCCGCGCTGGGGCGGCCGGCTCGATCCCGTGACGATCAAGATGCTGTCGGCCTATGTCTATTCGCTGGGCGGCGGCGAAAAGGGGCTGACGCCCGTCGCCGAAGGGACGGGAGCCGATGGCCAGCCCTGAGGATCTCTCCGGCCAGTCGGCGCCGCTCTACGCGGCGCGGAAGGGCATTTACCCGAAGGCGGTGAACGGCCCCTTTCGCCGCTTCAAATGGGCGATCATGGCGGTGACCCTCGCGATCTATTATGCGACGCCGTGGATCCGCTGGGATCGCGGGCCCTATGCGCCCGACCAGGCGGTGCTCGTCGATCTGGCGAACCGGCGTTTTTACATGTTCCAGATCGAAATCTGGCCGCATGAATTCTATTATGTCGCGGGCCTGCTCATCATGGCAGGGATCGGCCTGTTCCTCGTCACCAGCGCCGTGGGGCGTGCCTGGTGCGGCTATACCTGTCCGCAAACGGTGTGGACCGACCTGTTCCAGCATGTCGACCGGCTGGTCGACGGTGATCGCAACGCGCAGGTGCGATTGGCGAACGGTCCGTGGACCTTCGAAAAGCTGTCAAAGCGGACGGTCAAATATCTGATCTATCTAACGATCGCTTTCTGGACCGGCGGCGCCTGGATCATGTATTTCGCCGACGCGCCGACGCTGACGGTGGATTTCTGGACCGGGCAGGCGGCGCCGATCGCCTATGGCACCGTCGCTGTCCTCACCGCCACGACCTTCATCCTCGGCGGTTTCATGCGCGAGCAGGTGTGCATCTATATGTGCCCCTGGCCGCGCATCCAGACCGCGATGATGGACGAAAAATCGCTGCTGGTGACCTACAAGGACTGGCGCGGCGAGCCGCGCGGCAGCGTCAAGAAAGCACAGGCGCATCCCGGCGCCTTCGGCGATTGCATCGATTGCAACCAGTGCGTCGCGGTGTGTCCGACCGGGATCGACATCCGCGAAGGGCCGCAGATCGGCTGCATCACCTGCGCGCTCTGCATCGATGCCTGCGACGGGGTGATGGCGCAGGTCGGGCGGCCGCGCGGCCTCATCGACTATTGCACGCTCGACGATGCGGCGAGCGAAAAGGCGGGCGGCGCGGGGCGGCCGATCCGCAAGACGCTGCTGCGCCCGCGCACCTTGCTCTATTTCGGCGTCTGGAGCGCGATCGGCGCGGCGATGCTCTTCTCGCTCGGCCAGCGCACGCGTCTCGACCTTGCGGTCCAGCACGATCGCAGCCCGCTCTACGTTCAGCTCTCCGACGGCCAGATCCGCAACAATTACACGTTGAAGCTGCGCAATATGGAAACGCGGCCACGCCGGGTCGCGGTCACCGTCAGCGGGCTTCCCGGCGCGGTGCTGTGGACGAATGCCGGCACGCGCGAAAATGCGGCGCAGCGGATCGAGTTGGCGCTGCCCGCCGACAGCGTCACGAGCATCAAGCTCTTCATCGCCGCGCCCGGCGCCGGTCCGGCGCGGCAGGATTTCACGATCGCAACGCGCGGGCTCGACGGCGATCGGCGCGGCGACAGCGACACCATCCAGTTCGACCGGCCGGAGGCAGGACAATGACCGACACATCGACACCCCGGCGTTTCACCGGCCGACATATGGCGGCGATCCTCGTCGCTTTCTTTGCGGTCGTGATCGCGGTCAATGTCACCATGGCGCGGTTCGCCATGTCGACTTTTGGCGGCACGGTGGTCGAGAACAGCTATGTCGCGAGCCAGAATTACAACCGGTGGCTTGAACGCGCCGACGCGCAGGCCCGGCTGGGATGGGATACGGGGGTGACGCTCGACGCGGGCCGGCATGTTCTGCTGACGATCCGCAAGGAGGGCCGGTCGCTGGAGGGGGTTCGGGCCTCCGCGACCGTCAATCACCCCGTTGGGCGCACCGCGTCCGTCGCGCTTCGTTTCGAGCCGGCGGCGGGCGGGGGGTTGCGCTCGGTCGAGCCGCTGGCGATGGGGCGCTGGCGGCTCGACCTCATTGTCCGACGCGGCGCCGATGAGGCCCGCTATCGCGAGGATCTGCAATGAGCGCCGCCGCTCTCGTCGAACGCGACTTTGCCGTGCCCGACATCCGCTGTGCCGGATGCATCGCCAAGCTGGAGCAGGGGCTGGTGCGCGACAAGCGCATCGCCGCGGCGCGCGTCAACTTTACCGAAAAGCGCGTGCATCTGTCCTATATGCCCGACACGGACATGCCCGCCCTGATCGGCGCCTTTTCCCATCTGGGCTTCGAGGCGCATCCAATCGGGACCGGTCCAGACGAAGCCGACGCCGAAGCCGAAACGAGCCGCGAACTGCTGCGCGCCGTTGCGGTGTCTGGCTTTGCGATGATGAACATCATGCTGCTGTCGGTGTCGGTCTGGTCGGGGGCGGCGGGGGCGACGCGCGACCTGTTCCACTGGCTGTCGGCGGCGATCGCACTGCCGACCGTCGCCTATGCCGGGCGGTCCTTCTTCCGCTCGGCGTGGCGAGCGCTCCGCCACGGCCGGACCAATATGGACGTGCCGATCAGCATCGGCGTCGCGCTCGTCTGCGCGATCAGCCTGTACGAGACCGCGACCCGCGGCCAGCACGCCTATTTCGACGGCGCGGTCATGCTGCTCTTCTTCCTGCTTTGCGGCCGCTGGCTCGACAGCGTGATGCGCGACCGCGCGCGCGGCGGCGTGACGGCGCTGCTGCGGAACATGGGAAGCGGCGCGACCGTGCTCGGCAAAGACGGCCGCAGCCGCTGGGTCGACACGACCGCGCTCGAGCCCGACATGGTCATGCTCGTCGCGGCAGGCGAGCGGCTGGCGGCCGACGGTGTCGTGGTCGGCGGAGCCAGCCAGCTCGATCTCTCTCTACTCACGGGCGAGAGCGCGCCGCAATCGGTCCACCCCGACGAGAGGGTTCATGCCGGCACGTTGAACCTCGACGCTCCGATCCGCGTGCGCGTGACGGCGGCGGGCGCCGACACCGCCATCGCCGACATAGCGCGGTTGATGGGCGAAGCGGCGCAGGGCAAATCGCGCTATGTCCGCATCGCCGACCGCGCGGCACGGCTTTATGCGCCGGCGGTCCATTGCCTTGCGCTGATGGCATTTGCTGGCTGGATGGTCGCGGGAGCGGGCTGGCACGACAGCCTGCTGATCGCCGCCGCCGTGCTCATCATCACCTGTCCCTGTGCGCTCGGCCTTGCGGTGCCCGCGGCGCAGATCGTCGCGGCGGGCGCGCTGATGCGCGCGGGCGTACTCGTCAAGGACGGCTCGGCGCTCGAACGGCTGGCCGAAGTCGATCTTGCGTTCGTCGACAAGACCGGCACGCTGACGCTCGGGCGCCCTGAGGCCATCGGTCTCGATCGGTTCGACATCGGCGTGAAGTCGCTGATTCTCGCGCTGGCGCAGGCGAGCCGACACCCGCTGAGCGAGGCGTTGACCCGCGGGCTGCGGCGTTTTGACGTGCGTCCCGCCGAGGTGACGTCGATAACGGAGACGCCGGGCTTCGGGATCGAGGCGCAATGGGCAGGCAGCACCGTGAAACTTGGGCGGCCGCAGTGCGGCGAGCTGGGCGACGCGCTCGCGACCGAGCTGTCGGTCGATGGCAAGGCGGTCGCGACGATCCGCTTCGCCGACCGGCTGCGGTCCGACGCCCGCGAGGCGATCGACGCGCTGGCGCGCGAAGGCGTCGAAGCGATGATCCTCTCGGGGGACCGGGCCGAGGCCGTTGCGCCGGTGGCACGCCAGCTCGGCCTGACCGCGCAGACGGGGATGAGCCCGCAGGACAAGCTGGACGCGATCGAACGCCAGGCCGCGCTCGGCCGCAAGGTGCTGATGATCGGCGACGGCCTCAACGACGGCCCCGCGCTTGCCGCAGGTCATGCGTCGATGGCGCCGGGATCGGCGAGCGACGTCGGCAAGAACGCGGCCGACTGCATCTTCCTCGGCGACCGGGTGATGCCGGTGGTGCAGGCGGTGCGAATGGCGCGGCGAACACAGGCGGTGGTGCGACAGAATTTCCTCCTCGCCATCGGCTATAATGCTGTGGCGGTGCCGCTTGCCTTCATGGGGCTCGTCACGCCGCTCGTCGCCGCTATCGCGATGTCGGGGTCGTCACTGATTGTCGTGGGCAACGCGCTGCGACTGAAGGGGGCGATCCGGTGAACGGGCTGGTCTTCCTGATCCCGATCGCGCTCGGCCTGGGGCTGCTCGGTCTCGCCGCCTTCTTCTGGTCGCTCCGCAAGGGGCAATTCGACGATCTCGACGGCGCTGCTCTGCGTATCTTCGTCGAGGAGGAAGAAGAGTCGGTATGAACATCCGCAACATCTTTGTCGCGATGGGCGCGGCCGCGCTCATGCAGCCGCCAATTGCGGTCGAGGCGCATATCCTGACTGTGCCGTCGTGCGGCGGCGCGGCGCGACGGATGATCGTCCCCAGCGATCCCGCCGACCCCGATAACCGCCGCGACTGTGCCAAGGCGTGCCACGCAGTCGCCGACCGGCGGAGTAGGGCGGCGGGTGTTAAAAAGCGCTGCTGTTGATTCGTCTGTGTTGATCCCGGTCAATGACCGGGCGCGGGCACGGGCCTAGCAGGCCCATATGTGGTCCTATCACCCCGATCTACTCGCCAAGCCGGTGCCGCGTTACACCAGCTATCCCACCGCCATGGAATTTACCGGCGATGTCGGCGCCGCCGATTATGCGCGCGCGCTCGACGCGATCGAGGCGGCGACCCCGATCTCGCTCTACGTCCATATCCCCTTTTGCGAGCAGATATGCTGGTATTGTGGCTGCAACACCGGGGCGGCAGGGCGGAAGCAGAGACTGGCCGACTATCTCGTCGCGCTCCGCGCGGAGATTGCCCTTGTCGCGAAAAGGCTGGGCGGGCGCGGACGCGTCCAGCGCATCGCGTTCGGCGGCGGCAGCCCGAACGCGATCGCGCCGGTAGAGCTGGTACGCCTGCTCGACCGCATCCTCACGGTCTTCGACGCGCACCGGCCAGACGTGTCGATCGAGCTCGACCCCCGCGGTTTCTCGGCCGAATGGGCATTGGTGCTCGCGGCCGCAGGCGTCACGCGCGTCAGCCTCGGCGTCCAGACGTTCGCGCCGCATGTCCAGCAGGCGATCGGCAGGATCCAACCCTTGTCGCATATCGAACGGGTCGTCGCAGCGCTGCGCCTGCGCGATATCGACGCGATCAATTTCGACCTGATGTACGGCCTGCCCGGTCAGTCGCTCGCCGACCTCGACGCCACGCTCGACGAGACGATCCGCCTTAAGCCGAGCCGGATCGCGCTGTTCGGCTATGCGCACCTCCCCGACATGATCCCGCGTCAGCGGCAGATCGACGCCAGCGGACTGCCCGACCAGCGGCTTCGGTTCGAACAGGCAGCGCACGGATACCGGCGCTTGACCGACGCGGGCTATATTCCCGTCGGGTTTGATCATTTCGCCCGGCCCGATGACCCCTTGGCAATTGCGGCCAAGGAACAGCGCGTGAGCCGCAATTTTCAGGGCTTCACCGACGACGACGCGCCGGTGTTGCTTGGTTTCGGCGCAAGCGCGATCAGTCGCTTTTCAGACCTGATCGTTCAGAATGAAAAGCGGGCGGGACCGTACCGCGATCTGGTCGGAGAGGGGTGCCTGACTGCGGTGCGCGGCGTCACTATCGACGATGTGCAGCAGCTGCGGGGACAGACTATTCGGGACATTCTATGCAACGGGCGGGCGCGTATCGAAACAGACAAGAATCGCGTCCAAGATGTTCTCGCCGATTACGAGCGCCGAGGCATCATCGAATGGGACGCCGACGATCTGATGATCAGCGACGAAGGCTTACCCTATGCGCGCCATGTGGCAGCCCAGTTCGATAGCGTCCGCGGTGCGATATAATTGCGGGATCAAGTCGGCTTTCGCCTGTCCAACGCCAAAAGCTGCAAGGGAGCAACCGGCCACCAGCCTCGGCCTGATCCGCGCCAAGATAAGGCGTTCGTCATGAGGAGTCGCGCGGAGGTGCGTGCCGTGGTCCCGTTCTGAACGGGGAATTAGGCCGCGGAGGCGAGTGGTTCCTTGACCGTCATCCAGGGCGCCAGTCGCTGCGGTCGCAGGTCATGCGGGGCGACGCGTTCGGCTACCACGGCGAAGCGGTTGCCATCTACGAGCACTTCCGGGACGAGGGGCCGACAATTATAGGTCGACGCCATCGAGGCGCCATAGGCGCCGGCAGTATGGAACAGCGCGAGGTCGCCTTCGTCGACCATGTCGATCATGCGCTCCGTCGCGAAAGTATCGCCGCTCTCGCAGATTGGGCCGACGATACTCGCCGTAAAACGCTTTCCCGACGGGCGCACCGCCCCGAACTCGTGCCACGCATCGTAAAGCGCGGGACGGGCGAGGTCGTTCATCGCAGCGTCGACTACGACGAACGGAAGACGGGCGCCCGGCTTGACCCAAAGGACCCGCGTCAAGAGCACACCGGCGTGGGCGGCGATGAAGCGGCCGGGCTCGAACAACAATGTGACATCCCAATCGCGGGTGACATTGGCCACCATCGCGCCATAGGTCTCGACGTCGGCATCGACCTGTCCCGGCTTGTAAGCGACACCGAGCCCTCCGCCGAGATCGACATGATAGACGCGGTGCCCCTTCTGTCTCAGCACGCGGATCAAATCGCCGATCTTGCGATAGGCGGTCTCCAGCGGTCCGATATCGGTGATCTGGCTGCCGATGTGGACAGCGAGGCCGTGGAGATCGAGCCCGGGAAGGGCGGCGAGCCGGTCGTACATCCGCGTTGCTTCGTCCAACGGAATGCCGAACTTGCTGTTGCTGCGTCCCGTCGTGATCTTGGCATGCGTGCTGGCATCGACGTCGGGATTGATCCGGAGCAGTGCGGGAGCGCGCCGCCCGCGCTGGGTAGCGAGCGCCGACAACAGTTGCCCCTCGCGTTCGAGTTCGAGGTTGAAACGGCCGATTCCGGCGTCCAGCGCCGCGATGAGTTCTGGAGCGGTCTTGCCGACGCCCGAATAGACGATGTGGTTGGCGGTAATCCCGGCGCGAAGCGCACAGGAGAGCTCGCCCCCCGATACGATATCGGCGCCGTAGTTCTGGTCGGCGAGAACGCGCAGCACGGCGAGCGACGGGTTTGCCTTGACTGCGAACATCAACTGCTTGCGCGGTATCTTGCCCAGCGCGGCGCGAAAACGCTGCGCCGAACGGCGCAAGGCGTCGGCTGAATAGACATAAGCCGGCGTGCCCACCGCGGCAGCGATCGTATCGAGCGAAACCGATTCGGCGTGCATTTCGCCGCCGCGCAAATGAAAAGAGGACATGAAGTCGATCCTTGGAAAGCGATGCAGTTAGAGTTCGTCCCGTCGGGCGCGGCGCGAGGCGCGGATCGCGCCCGGCAGTTCGCGGTGGCGGCTCCGCTCGACGCGCAGCGCGAGCGCGGCTTTCTTTCCGGCGAGGATGAGAAGGAGACCGGCGGCTGCGGCCAGGAGGCCCACGATGCCGACAATATCGCCGGCGCCGCCGGCTCCGGTTGCAGCACGGGTCAAGCCATAACCCATGCCGACGAAGACGGCCCCGGCAGCGCGCCACCAGAGGTCACGCTGGGTCATGCGTCCTCGCCTCCGTTTTTTGCGGTGCGGTCCCACAAGACTGTGTTCGCCGCGGTTCGCGCCAGTGCTGCAAGCTCGCGTGCCTCGGCATCGGTTGCCGAGCAAAGCAGGAGGTCGGCCGGATATTCGGCTTCTTCGCGCATCACGCGATCCTTCTCGGCCTGTTCAAAGACGAGGCCGATCGCGGGATCGGGCTGCCGCGCCGCCGCGCGGCGGGCGCTGGCGACCAGGCTTGCATCGGCATCGATGCCGCGGCCTTCGATCGCCAGGAAGCCCATTTCGCGCGCGCGTCGGACGGCATGCAACAGCAACTCGCCCGTGCCGCAATCGGCGTCGACGATGCGGATGCTCCGGCGCCCGCGTTTGTGCAGGCCCTTGAGCTTGCGAAGCACCGCGGGCCAACGGCGGTCCTTCTCGGCCCGGTCTTGCGCGCTTGTCGCTGGCATCCCCCAACCGCTCGCGGGTGCCATCCAGATGATGCCGGCGGGTGCTCTAAACGAATAATGCATCACGAGCCTCCTCAAGCCGCGCGGTCGATTGCAGATTCGTCGGGCCGCAGGGGTTCGAACGATACGGTCGGGATCAGCGGACGCAGTGCGTCGACGATCCGCGCGTCCGGAAGGCCGCGACACTCGGCGCGGGCAAAGGCCCAGGCGGCCGTGCGCGAAATGAACCGGCCTTCGAGCTTTCCTTTATAGCCTTGAACAAGCCAGTGGTCGGCCGCATCGCGGCCGACGAATAATATCGCCCCTTCTGGGTCGGGCTCCGCGGCAATCGCAGAAATCATGGTGAGATGCTCCTTTGCTACTCAAATCGATGCCCGAAGATCGGGACTCGATGCCGGCAATCTATGGGGTCGCGCATAGGGATTCGAGATCGAGGAAGCGCGCCGCCCATTGTATTTTCATTTGTTTTCAGCGGTGGATTTGTGCGTTGTACGTAAGACCCTCCGGCCGAGAGGGGTGACCGGAGAGTCCGGACGCGATCATGCGCGGGCGGCGCATATTTTCTCCAGATCAGCGCGGCGATTGCGGCGTTGAGATTTTCCTATGTCGCCGAAGAGCGCGGCGGTCGACGCCGCGACGAAGCGGGGCTCCGGCGCGCCGCACCGTGAAAACCGGCAAAATCATATGAGAATACTATGCTCTCATGCTTTTCGGTCTCTCGCATTCAAACGCGTGCCTGACCTATTTGGGAGTCCGCAGACGACTCGTGCCACCTCCCGTGGCCAGCGCCATGCTGGAGCAAACCCATGCAGGATCTTCTCTGGATCGGCATCATCCTCGGGCTGGTCGCCGCAAGCCTCGGCTACGCGCGGCTGTGCGACGACGCATAAGGATTGATGCAATGACACTCGACCTCTGGCTAGCGGGCGCCACCGCGATCGGCCTTCTTCTCTATCTCGTCGCCGTGCTCGCACGGCCCGAACGCTTTTAAGGGAGGCGCGCCATGACCTTTCAGGGCTGGCTTCTGATCATCGCTTTCGTCGCCATATTGCTGGCGCTCACCAAGCCGCTGGGCAAGTGGATGTACGCGCTCTACGCGGGCGAGCGGACGCCGCTCCACCGGATCCTCGGGCCGGTCGAAGCCGGCATTTACCGGTTGTCGGGCATCGACCCGAACGAAGAGCAGGGCTGGCGCCGCTACGCGGTCCACATGCTGATCTTCAACGTCGTGCTGTTGCTTTTCACTTATGCGATTCTGCGGCTGCAAGGCGTCTTGCCCGGAAATCCGCTCGGCTATGCAGGCGTTGGGAGCGACGGCGCTTTCAACACTGCGATCAGCTTTACGACGAACACCAACTGGCAATGGTATTCGGGTGAGGCAACGCTGTCGAACCTCAGCCAGATGCTCGGGCTCACGATCCACAACTTCCTGTCGGCGGCGACGGGCATCGCGCTCGCCTTCGCGTTGTTCCGCGGTTTTGCGCGGCGCGAGATGAAGACGATCGGCAATTTCTGGGCTGACGTGACGCGGATCACGCTCTACCTGCTGCTGCCGATCTGCGTCGTCTATGCGATCTTCCTGATCGCGAACGGCGTGCCGCAGACTCTCGCAGGATCGGTAGATATATCGACGCTCGAAGGCGTCAAGCAGACGCTCGCGCTCGGCCCGGTCGCGTCGCAGGAAGCGATCAAGATGCTCGGCACCAACGGTGGCGGCTTCTTCAACGCCAATTCGGCGCATCCGTTCGAAAACCCGAACGCGGTGACCAACCTCGTGCAGATGCTGTCGATCTTTGCGATCGGTTTCGGCCTGACCTGGACCTTTGGCAAGGCGGTGGGTAACCAGCGCCAGGGCTGGGCGATCCTCGCCGCGATGGTGACGATCTTCCTCGCCGGCGTTACGGTCACCTATTGGCAGGAAGCTGCGGGCAACCCGATCCTTCATCAGCTTGGCGCGGCCGGCGGCAATATGGAGGGCAAGGAAGTTCGCTTCGGCATTGCCGCCTCGTCCCTCTTCGCGGTCGTCACCACCGCGGCCTCGTGCGGCGCGGTCAACGCGATGCACGACAGCTTCACCGCGCTTGGCGGGATGATCCCGCTGCTCAACATCCAGCTCGGCGAAGTCGTCATCGGCGGCGTCGGCGCGGGCATCTATGGCTTCCTGCTCTTCGCCATCCTCGCGGTGTTCGTCGCCGGTCTGATGGTCGGGCGTACTCCCGAATATGTCGGGAAAAAGATCGAGGCGCGCGAGGTCAAGCTCGCGGTGCTCGCGATCGCAGTGTTGCCGCTCATCATCCTCGGCGGCACCGCGATTGCGTCGGTGACGGAGGCGGGGCTCGCGGGCCCCTTGAACAAGGGTCCGCATGGCTTCTCGGAAATCCTGTACGGGTTCACGAGCGCGGTCGGCAACAATGGTTCGGCCTTCGCCGGCCTGACCGCCGGTACACCATTCTACAACGGGATGCTTGGCGTCGCGATGTGGCTTGGCCGCTTCTTTATCATCATTCCGATGCTGGCGATCGCGGGCGGTCTCGCGGCGAAGAAATACACGCCGGCGACCGCGGGCAGCTTCCCGACCACCGGACTGCTCTGGACTGGCCTTCTCATCGGCATCGTGCTGATCGTCGGCGGCCTGACCTTCCTGCCCAGCCTCGCGCTTGGTCCCATTGCCGATCATCTCGCGATGATCAACGGCCAGCTCTTCTAAGGACATATGCAAATGGCTCGGTCCGAAACCAAGTCTCTCTTCACGGCTGACCTGATCGTCCCGGCGATCGGCGACGCCTTCCGCAAGCTCAACCCGAAAGAGCTGATCCGCAATCCGGTGATGTTCACCACGGCGGTCGTCGCGACGTTGCTGACGGTGCTGCTTGTCGTCGGTCACGATGGGCTCGCCACCGGCTTCAAGCTGCAACTCGTCATCTGGCTCTGGCTGACCGTGCTCTTCGGCACCTTCGCCGAAGCGCTCGCCGAAGGGCGCGGCAAGGCGCAGGCCGCCTCGCTGCGCGCGACCAAGGCCGACCTGACCGCCAAGAAGCTGAAGGGCGACGGGAATTCCTATGAAAGCGTTCCGGCCAGCGCGCTCAAGGTCGGCGACATCGTTCTGGTCGAAACCGGCGACCTGATCCCGTCGGATGGCGAAGTCGTCGCGGGCGTCGCCTCGGTCAACGAAGCGGCGATCACCGGAGAGAGCGCGCCGGTGATCCGCGAAGCGGGCGGCGACCGCAGTGCGGTCACCGCGGGCACGCGCGTTATTTCGGACGAGATCCGCGTCCAGGTGACGGTCAATCCGGGGCAGGGCTTCCTCGACCGGATGATCGCGCTTGTCGAAGGCGCCGAGCGGCAGAAGACGCCGAACGAAATCGCGCTGACCCTGCTGCTCGTGGGCCTGACGATCATCTTCCTGATCGCGGTCGGCACGATCCCGGGCTTTGCCTCCTATGCGGGCGGCAGCATTCCGGTCGCGATCCTTGCGGCGTTGCTCATCACGCTCATCCCGACGACGATCGCGGCGCTTCTTTCGGCGATCGGCATCGCGGGCATGGACCGCCTCGTCCGCTTTAACGTGCTCGCCAAATCGGGCCGCGCGGTCGAGGCGGCGGGCGACATCGACGTCCTGCTGCTCGACAAGACCGGAACGATCACCGTCGGCGACCGCCAGGCGACCGAATTCCGTCCGGTCGGGGGCCAGTCGATGTCGGTGCTTTCGGAGGCAGCGCTGCTCGCCAGCCTTGCCGACGAAACCCCCGAGGGCCGCTCGATCGTCGCACTGGCGCGCGAGAAATTCGGCCAGACGAGGACCGACCTGCCCGCAGGGGCCGAGATCATCCCTTTCACCGCGCAGACGCGCATCTCGGGCATCAAGCTTGGCGACTGCGTGATCCAGAAGGGCGCGGTCGATTCGGTGCTGCGCGCGAATCCGGGCGCGGGCGCGACCGCTGCCGCGACCGAGCTTCGCCGCATCACCGACGAAATCGCGCGCGCCGGCGGCACGCCGCTTGCTGTCGCGAAAGACGGCCAGCTGCTCGGTGCGATCTTCCTGAAAGACATCGTCAAGGCGGGCATCCGCGAACGCTTCGGTGAACTGCGCGCGATGGGCATCCGCACCGTGATGATCACCGGCGACAATCCGCTCACCGCCGCGGCGATCGCCGCCGAGGCGGGGGTCGACGATTTCCTCGCGCAGGCGACGCCCGAGGACAAGCTCGAGCTGATCCGCAGGGAGCAGCAGGGCGGGCGGCTCGTGGCGATGTGCGGCGACGGCACCAACGACGCCCCGGCGCTCGCGCAGGCCGACGTCGGCGTTGCGATGAACACCGGGACGCAGGCGGCGCGCGAGGCGGGCAATATGGTCGACCTCGACAGCGATCCGACCAAACTGATCGAGGTCGTCGGCCTCGGCAAGCAGTTGCTGATGACGCGCGGCGCGCTGACAACCTTCTCGGTCGCCAACGACGTCGCCAAATATTTCGCGATCATCCCCGCGATGTTCATCGTGCTCTATCCGGGGCTTGGCGTGCTCAACGTCATGGGACTGACCAGCCCCGAAAGCGCGATCCTGTCGGCGATCATCTTCAACGCGCTGATCATCCCGCTGCTCGTGCCGCTCGCGCTGAAGGGCGTGACCTATCGGCCGATGGGGGCAGGACCGCTGCTCGCGCGTAACCTCGCCATCTATGGTCTCGGCGGTCTCGTTGCGCCTTTCATCGGCATCAAACTCATCGACCTGGCCGTTGGCGGCCTGGGTCTGGTCTGAGGATAAAGACATGAACAAGGATATCATCAGCTCGCTGCGCCCCGCGCTCGTCATGACATTGCTCTTCGCGGCGCTGCTCGGGCTCGCCTATCCGCTGGCGCTCACCGGCCTCGGGCAAGCGCTCTTTCCGAGCCAGGCGAACGGCAGCCTCGTCGAGGAGAATGGCAAGATCGTCGGCTCGACCGTCGTCGGCCAGGCTTTCACGTCGGATCGCTATTTCAACACGCGGCCGTCGGCGGCGGGCAAGGGCTATGATGGGCTCGCCTCGTCGGGCTCTAACCTCGGCCCGACGTCGCAGGCGCTCGCAGACCGCGTGAAGGGTGACGTTGCAAAGCTTTCCGAAACGGCGCCAGGGGCCAATGTCCCGCCTGACCTGGTGACGACCTCCGCCTCGGGGCTCGATCCCGATATCAGCCCCGAGGCGGCTTTTTATCAGGTCGATCGGATCGCAAAGGCGCGCGGGCTCGATCCGGCTGCGGTCCGCGGGCTTGTCGAACGGAGCGTCGAAGGCCCGATTCTGGGCTTCCTCGGCGAGCCGCGGGTGAATGTGTTCGAGCTCAATCGACGACTCGATGCCTTTGGGGCTAAACCCGCCGCGTGACAGGAAACGACCGACCATCACCCGAGGCCTTTCTGCGTCAGGCGGCGCAGGAAGGCCGCGGCCGTCTGAAAGTCTTCCTCGGCGCCGCGCCCGGCGTCGGCAAGACGTGGGAGATGCTGACCGACGGCCGCCACCGGCGCGAGGCCGGGGTCGATGTGGTCGTCGGCGTGGTCGAAACGCACGGTCGCCGCGAGACCGAGGCGCTTGTCCACGGCCACGAAATCATCCCACGGCGACAGGTCGAGCATCAAGGCCACAGCCTCGGCGAGATGGACATCGACGCGATCCTCGAACGCCGGCCGCAGCTGGTCCTCGTCGACGAACTGGCGCACACCAATGCGCCGGGCAGCCGCCATCCCAAGCGCTATCAGGATGTCGAGGAACTGCTCGACGCCGGGATCGACGTCTATTCGACGCTCAACATCCAGCATGTCGAAAGCCTCAACGACGTCGTCGCATCCTTCACGCGCGTCCGCGTCCGCGAAACCGTCCCCGACAGCATTCTCGAAAATGCCGAGATCGAGGTCGTCGACATCCCGCCCGACGAGCTGATCGAGCGGCTGCGCGACGGCAAGGTCTATATTCCGCAGGAAGCGACGCGCGCGCTCACCCACTTCTTCTCGAAGTCGAACCTTACCGCGCTGCGCGAGCTCGCGCTCCGCCGCGCCGCGCAGGCGGTCGACGCGCAGATGCTCGACCATGTCCGCAGCCACGCGCTCGCAGGCAGTTTCGCGGTCGGCGAGCGGATCGTCGTCGCGGTCAGCGAACTGCCCGTCGCCGCCGAGCTGGTGCGCGCGGGCAAGCGGCTCGCCGACGCGCTGAAGGCGCCATGGACCGCGGTCTATATCGAGACGCGGCGCAGCCAGGCGATGACCGATGACGACCGCAGGCAGCTTGCCGATACGCTCGCGCTTGCATCGCGGCTCGGCGCCTCGACCGCGACCGTTCCGGCGGCGAGCGTCGTCGAGGGGCTGCGCGCCTTTGCCGAGGATGCACGCGCGACGCAGATCGTGGTCGGTAAATCGGCGCGGCCGTGGTGGTTCGAGCTGCGCCACGGCTCGGTCGTCGACCGGCTCGTGCGGACGATCGACGATGTCGCGGTGCACGTCCTGCCGGGCGAGCCTGATACGCGGACGGTCCAGCACCGCGCGGCCGCGGTTCCCGGCCGCTGGGGCAAGCCATCGCACTATGTCGTGTCGCTTGCGCTGGTCGCCCTGATGACCGTGCTCGGCCGCCTGCTGCTCGAAGTCATCGATCTCGGCAATATCTCGTTGCTCTATCTCATCCCCGTGATGTTCGCCGCTGCGACCTTCGGCGTGCGCGCCGGGCTGTTCGCGGGGCTCGCGTCGAGCCTCGCCTATAATTTCTTCTTCCTGCCGCCGACTGGCACGCTGACGGTCAACAATCCCGAAAATGTCATCAGCATCCTCGTGCTGCTCGGCGTCGCTGTGGTGACCAGCCAGTTCGCCGCGCGCGTCCGCGCGCAGGCCGATCTCGCGCAGTCGAGCGCGCGCCAGAACGCCGCGCTCGCAAGCTTCTCGCGCCAGCTCACCGCCGCCCCCGATCAGGACACGCTGATGCAGGCGATCTGCGCCGAGGTCGGACGCCTGCTCGACGTCCGCACCGTACTCCTCCTGCCTTCCGCCGACGGCCCGATGCTCCGCGCCGCGGTGCCGCCCGAAGACCGGCTCGAGCAGATCGAGCGCGCGGCGGCGCAATGGGCGATGGACAATGAGCAACCCGCCGGACGCGGTTCGTCGACGCTCACCGCGTCGGACTGGCTCTTCCACCCGCTTCGCACCACGCGCGGCGTGCTCGGGGTACTCGGCATGACGCGCGACGATGCGCGCGAACCGGTGCGGTCGGATCAGGTGCCGCTGCTGATGAGCCTGCTCGATCAGGCGTCGATCGCGCTCGACCGCATGGAACTCGAAGAAGCCTCGCTCCACGCCCGGCAGATCGAAGAGCGCGACCGGCTGCGTGCGGCGTTGCTCTCTTCGGTCAGCCACGACCTCCGCACCCCGCTCACCACGATCCTCTCGGCCGCGCAGGAAATGCGCCGCCATCCCTCGCCCGAAATGGCCGAGACGATCGAGACCGAGGCGCTGCGCCTCAATCGCTTCGTCTCGAACCTGCTCGACATGGTGCGCGTCGAGGCGGGGGCGCTGCCGATGAAGGTCGAGGCGACCGAACTGTTCGACGCCGCGGCAAGCGCCGCTCACGACACGCGGGCATCGCTCGCGGGGCATGAGGTGAAGATCGACATCAGCTCGAATATCCCGCTGGTGCGCGTCGATCCGGTGTTGCTCCACCATTGTCTGATCAATCTGCTCGACAATGCCGGCCGATATGCCGACCCCGGCACACCGATCATCATCCGCGCCAGCCGCACGGCCGACTCGATCGCGCTGTCGGTGATCGACCAGGGGCGCGGCATCGCGCCCGGCAACGAAAAGCGCGTCTTCGAAACCTTTACCCGGCTCGAGGGGAGCGACCGCGCCAAGCATGGCACCGGGCTCGGTCTCGCGATCGTCAAGGGCTTTGCCGAGGCGATGGGGCTGACGGTCGAGGCGGGCAACAATGCCGAGCCGCACGGCGCGCGCTTCACGATCCACATTCCCGAAGCGCTGATCATCTCGAATCTCACCGACAAGGATATCCCATGAAAGTCCGTCACAAGGTCCTCATCGTCGATGACGAACCCCATATTCGCCGGCTGATCCACGCGGCATTGGCACGGGCCGACTATGCGATCGTCGAGGCCGAAAATGCGCGCGAGGCGACCGAGCGGCTGCGCGAGGAGCGACCCGACATCACCTTGCTCGATCTCGGGCTGCCCGATCGCGACGGGCTGGAACTCGTGCCGCTGTTCAAACAGCAATCGGACACGACCCTGATCGTCGTGTCGGCGCGCGATGCGACCGACGAGAAAGTGGCGGCGCTCGATCTCGGCGCCGACGACTATCTGACCAAGCCGTTCGATACCGACGAACTGCTCGCCCGCGTGCGTGTCGCGCTGCGTAACCGGCTCACCCGCGACGGCGGGAACCTCACGCTGTCGGTGGGCGACGTGATGATGGATCTGATAGCGCGAACCGTCACGAAGGGCGGCAAGGAAGTTCATCTGACGCCCAAGGAATATGCAGTGCTCGCCCAGCTGGCGCGCTTTCCGGGCCGCGTCATCACGCACAACCAGATCATGGCCGAAGTCTGGCCGAACGAGCATGAACATCATGTCGAATATCTGCGAGTCCTCGTCCGCACATTGCGCCAGAAACTCGAAGCCGACCCGCAACGGCCGCAAATCATCTGTAACGAGCTCGGTATCGGCTATCGCCTTCGGCTCGGCAGCGAGGGAGAGAGCGACCGCGTCGCCGAGGAAGGCGCTTCGACCAACTGAGAAGGTCCGGGCGCATCGACGGCGAATATATGGAAATTCTATGCGGTCAGGGCTTTCCCGCTCTCGAATTCAAATGGCCGGATCGCCTAAATGCATCCCATGAACAGAAAAGAAATCGAGTCCCCGTCGGGCACGCGCGAGCGGGTCGTCGACTGGCTTGGCGCCCAGGGACCGCTGCTGCTGAGCGTCTATATTTGCAGTATCGTGGCGCTTGTCGCCTTTGTCGCCGAAATGGTCGGGTGACTGTCAGATCTCGACCTGCGATCCGAGCTCGACCACGCGATTGCTTGGAAGCTTGAAGAATTCCATCGGGCTTTCGGCGTTCTGGACCATCCAGGCGAAGAGCTTCTCGCGCCAGATGGCCATGCCCGGCTTGCTGGAGGCGATCAGTGTCTGGCGGCTGAGAAAATAGCTGGTCTCGAAGCCGTTGATCGGGCCGCCTGCGCCATCGAAAGCGCTTAGCGCGGCCGGGATATCGACATCCTCCATGAAGCCGTGCCGCAATCGCACGCGATAAAAGCCTTCGCCCGAAGCGATTACGCTGACGCCTTCTTCCGGCGGAAGGTGCGGCACGTCGTCGGTGACGACTGTCAGGATGATCACACGTTCGTGCAGGACCTTGTTGTGCTTCACATTGTGCAGCAGCGACGGCGGCACGCCATCCACCGAAGAGGAAAGGAATATCGCCGTTCCGGGGACGCGCTTGACCGAGGTTGCGGTGGCTTTGACGAACAGGTCGAGATCCATCGCGCCGAGCTGGAGGTAGCGCCGCATGATCTTGCGTCCGGTCGACCAGGTGGTGAGCAGGACGAACGCAGTCGCCGCGACGAGAAGGGGAAACCAGCCGCCGTCGGGAATCTTTGTCACATTCGATGCGAAATAGGCGCCATCGATCAAGAGGAAGAGGCCCGTCACGCCGCCGGCAAGCAAGGGATGCCAGCGCCAGACCTTGAACGTCAATATGCCGAGCATGCAGGCGGTGAGAACCATCGTTCCGGTAACCGCGATGCCGTAGGCCGCGGCAAGGTTGCTCGAACTGCGGAAGCCCAGCACAAGCGCGATGACGAGCACGAGCAGCGTCCAGTTGACGAACGGCACATACACTTGTCCGACGGTCGAAGCGCTCGTGTGGAGAATCCGCAGGCGGGGAAGGAAGCCGAGCTGAACGGCCTGCCGCGTGACCGAGAAGGCCCCCGAAATGACCGCCTGGCTGGCGATGATGGTGGCTAGCGTCGCGAGGACGACAAGAGGAAGTCGCGCCCATTCGGGTGCGAGCAGGAAGAAGGGATTGGCTACCGCAGCCGGATTGTCGATGAGCAGCGCGCCCTGGCCCATATAGTTGAGCATGAGGCAGGGGAGCGCTGCGTAAAGCCATGCGATGCTGATCGCCTTGCGCCCGAAATGCCCCATGTCGGCATAGAGCGCCTCGGCGCCTGTCACTGCGAGAACTACCGAGCCGAGTGCCAGAAAGGCCAGTTGCGGATCGAGCGTGAAAAAGCGCAATGCCCAGATCGGGTTGACGATTTCGAGTATCTCGGGATGACGAACGATATTGGAGACGCCGAGCACGGCCAGAACGAGGAAATAGATCGCCATTACGGGACCAAATAATGCTCCGACCCTTTCTGTGCCGCGTCGCTGGATCAGAAACAAGCCCAGAAGGATAACCATCGCGATCGGCAGGACGAACTGTCCGAGCGAATTCTCGACGACCGTCAGCCCCTCGACTGCTGAAAGCACCGAGATGGCGGGGGTGATGATCGCGTCGCCATAGAAAAGCGCGGTTGCAAGCACGCCGAGCATGGCGATCGCGGGCGTCCAGCGGTTTTCACCAAGGGTGCGGGAAATGAGTGCAAGAAGCGCCATGCTCCCGCCCTCTCCATCATTGTCGGCGCGCATGACGATGAAGACATATTTGACCGTGACGATCAGCGTCATCGTCCAGAAGATCAGCGAGAGCACGCCATAAATATGGACATGATCGACAGTCAGCGGATGGTGGCCGACGAAGCTTTCCTTCAAGGCATAGAGCGGGGAGGTGCCGATATCGCCGAAGACCACGCCGAGCGCACCGAGCGCCAATGTCGAAAGACGCGCTTTCGCATGGGTGCCGGTCCCGGTTTCGGCATCGCCGCTCTTCGTGCTCATCACGCCCCCCATAGTATCTCAACACGTCGGCAATGACATGGATCGGCATATATTCTCCATGTTGGAAGAGCGAATTTTGCATATGAATTACATATGATTCACCAACAGCTCTTGGGTTTTCCGGCCGATCATATGCAATCTCAACGCCGGACGGGGTTTCTCTATCTCGATTTCCTACGCAGCCATGCGTAATTGAACGGCCTCCTTCTGGAGGTCTGACATGAAGAAATGGCATGAAACGCTCGCTGCCAACTTCGGCCTGCGGGCCGGCGGCGTCGCACTTCTGGTACTGGGTTGGTCGGTTGCCGTCCGGCTTCATCAGATGGCGCTGGCCACATCGCCCCGCGAGCCGCCGTCGTTCATGATGCTTCTCGCTGCGATCGTCTTCCTGTGCGGCAGCGGCGGCAGCGCGCTCCTGTTCGTCGGACCCGGCTTGTGGGAGACCCTCGAGGTTTCGGAGCGCTGGAGGCGTTTGCCGATGTCTTCTTTCGACTCTCCGGACGGGTTCGACCGCGATATGTGACCATGCGCGCAGGATTGAAATCCGCCGGATCGCATAATGAAAACACTATGCAATCGGGGCTTTGCCGCTCTCGATTTTCAACGTGGCTTCAATCTAGTGGGGCGTCCTCGCGAGCTTCCGCCATTTGCGGCGAAGCGCTTTCAAGAGGACGATATGAAAAGCATCATCACGGTCATCGCCATCACGGCGGGATTCTTGCCCGTTGCCGCTGGGGCTCAGGAAGAGGAAAAACAGGCGGTCACCATCTCGGGGTCGGCAACGCTCGCTTCCGATTACCGCTTCCGCGGCGTGTCGCAATCCGACAAGGAAATGGCGATACAGGGCGGACTGACTGTGACGCATGAAAGCGGCCTCTATGCTGGCGTCTGGGGCTCCAATCTCTCCGGCTGGGGCACGTTCGGCGGCGCCAATATGGAGCTCGATCTGATCGGCGGATACAAGGCGTCGATCGCGGACAATACGACGCTCGATGTCGGACTGGTCTGGTACATGTATCCGGGCGGCGCCGACGACTCCGACTTCGCGGAGCCCTATGTGAAGCTGATGGGGACCACAGGGCCGGCGACGCTCACGGCTGGTGTTGCATATGCGCCCAAGCAATATGCGCTTGCGAATGTATCGGCGGCGCCGAACAGTCGCGGACAGAGCGAGGATAATCTCTATCTTTGGAGTGACGGCGCCGTCGCGATCGGCGGAACCCCGCTGACGGCCAAGGCGCACATCGGCTATTCGGACGGCAATCCGGGTCTCGGACCCAACGGCACGAGTGTCGCGCCGACCGGCCGCTATTGGGACTGGTCGCTCGGGGTCGACGCGACTTGGCGCAACCTGACGCTCAATCTCTCTTACGTCGATACCGACATCAGCAGATCCGACGCGGCGCGCCTGCAGCCCAATTTCAGCAAGGGGCTGGATGGCACTGGCTCCATCGCCGATGCCGCCGTCGTGGCGAGCGTTACGGCATCCTTCTGACAGCAAGGGCTTCGGATGGCTGATCGCCGTCCGAAGCCTTGATCAGATGGCGGTTCATTCTGTGGCTAAACTCCGCTTGCGCGGCCGAACGAAACAGAGCGAAATGTCGTGAAACTTCGCCTCGAAGCGAAACATCCTCAGATCCGCTCGATGATGATGGCTGGAGCCATGCCGCCCGCAGCGCACATGGTGACGAGGCCGTAGCGGCCCCCCGAACGTTCGAGTTCGTCGAGCGCGGTGCCGATCAGGATGGATCCCGTCGCGCCGATCGGGTGTCCGAGCGCCATCGCGCCGCCGTTGATGTTGACCTTTTCGCGATCGAGATCGAGGTCGCGAATGAACTTCTCGGCGACGACGGCAAAGGCCTCGTTGATTTCCCAGACGTCGATATCATCCTTCGTCAGTCCGGCCTTTTCGAGCACTTTATTTGCCGCCGGAACCGGCGCGTTGAGCATCAGCGTCGGATCGTCGCCGACATTGGCATAGGCGACGACGCGGGCGCGGGGTTTCAGCCCGTGCTTGTCGGCATAGTCTTTCGACGTCAGCAGGATCGCCGCGGCCCCGTCGACGACGCCCGAGCTGTTGCCTGCATGATGAATGCCCTCCCATTCGAGGCCCGGATAGACGCGCTGGATCTGCTTGGCGAACGTCACGCCGCCGCCAAGGTCGAAATCCTTGAGCGCGCCGAAGCTCGCCTTGAGCCCGGCGAGCCCTTCGGCGGTCGTTTCGGGGCGCGGGAATTCCTCGCGGTCGAGCGCAACGCTGCCGTCGGGATTGAGGACCGGGACCACCGACTTGTCGAAGCGGCCTTCGGCAATCGCAACGGCGGCGCGCTTCTGGCTTTCGAGCGCCAGGGCATCGACAGCCTCGCGGCTGATGCCCTCGCGAGCGGCGATCGCGTCGGCGCAGACGCCCTGGTGCGACTGGGGATGGATCGCATCGAGCGCGGCATGGCCCGATCCCATGCCGAGCGGCTTGATCCCGGCATTGGCTTCCTCGGCGGCGAGGGTTGCCGTATAGCTCATCATCTCGGTACCGCCGGCGATGACGCAGTCTTCCATGCCCGACATGACGGTCGCTGCGGCGAAGTTCACCGTGCTGATGCCGCCGCCGCAGAAGCGGTCGAGCGTGGTTCCCGATGCCTTGGTGTCATAGCCGGCCGAAAGCGCCGCCATGCGGCCGAGATCACCCCCCTGCTTGCCCTTCTGGGTCGATGTCGACCAGATGATGTCGTCGACCGTCGCGGTATCGAGATTGTTGCGGTCGCGGATCGCGGCGAGAACGGTCGCGGCGAGATGCTGGGGATGCAGATGCGACAAGGCGCCCTTGCCAGGCTTGCCGATCCCGCGCGGGGTACGGACGGCATCGATGATATAGGCTTCGGTCATGGCGTGAATCCTTGTGGTCAGGCGGGGATCTGGTTGAAGGGGACGCCCTTGTCGGGGCGATGGTCCTGCGGCAGGCCGAGGATTTTCTCGGCGATGGTGTTGAGCAGCATCTCGTCGGCGCCGCCCGCGATGCGGCCGGTGGGCGCGTTGATCCAGCTCGACGTCCAATCCTCCTTTTGCGAGGCGTGGTCGTCGAAGGCGAAGCCGTCGTTGCCCTGAAGGTCGATCGCGAGTTCGGACAGCTTCTGGCGCGACCGCACCGACACCAGCTTGTTGAGCGAGCCCTCGGGGCCCGGGACCATACCCGCCTGCATCATCGCCATCGCGCGCGCGGTGATCGAATTGAGACCGTTCCGCATCGCATAGTTACGCGCGATCTGCTGCCGGATGCGGCCGTCGGCGATCGCGGGCTTGCCATTGAGATTTATGTCCCTGGCAAGCGCGACGAACAGGTCGAGATGTGGGCCGAAGCCGCCGCTGTCGGTCGCGACATAGCGTTCGATCATCAGCGTCGCCATCGCGACCGCAAAGCCGCCACCAACGGGCGACATGCGGTGATCGTCGTCGACCTTCACATCGTCGAAGAACACCTCGTTGACGTGGCTGTCGCCACCCGCAAGCCTGATCGGACGCACGGTGACGCCGGGCGCTTTCATGTCGACCCAAAAATAGGTGAGTCCCTTGTGTTTTGGCACATTCGGGTCGGTGCGGACGACGATGACGCCATAATCGCTATATTGCGCCCAGCTCGTCCAGACCTTTTGCCCGTTGATTTTCCAGCCGTTGCCGTCGGGTTCGGCCTTGGTCCGCAGCCCGGCGAGATCGGATCCGCCTGCGGGTTCCGAAAAGAGCTGGCACCAGATTTCCTCGCCGCGCAGCGCCTTCAGCACGCGCTCCTTCACAAAGGCCTTGTCTTCGCCGAACTGCATCAGGATCGGCACCGGCATGCCGAGCGAGATGCCGAAATAGGCGTTGGGGAAGCCGTGCTTCATTTCCTCGCTGTCGAAGGTCACCTTCTCGAGATGCCCGAGCCCCTGACCGCCATATTCGACCGGCCAGTTGATGCCCGCGTAGCCAGCTTCGAACTTTTCGGCCTGATAGCGGCGGGCGAGGGCAAGGTCGTCGGCTTCGGACAGGCCTTTGCGCGCTGCTTTGCCGAACGCTGGCACCATCGATTCGAGCCAGGTGGCAGCCCTGGCGCGATAGGCTTCGAGATCGCTCATGCCGCTTCTCCCGTCAGGCGGTCGACCAGTATATCTTCCCAGAACAGCCCGTTGCCCTGTTCGATCGCGAGGCTGCGCGCGCGGCGCATGTGGAGGTGAAGTCCGATTTCCCAGGTCACGCCGATGCCGCCATGGATCTGGATGCAATCGCGGGCGGCGGTGTCATAAGCCTCGGTCGCCGACAGGCGCGCCGCAGCCGCGGCGATGATGAAATCATCTTTGCCTTCGCGCGACGCGGCATGAATGCAGTTCGCGCGCGCCAGTTCGACCAAACCGTAAAGTTCGGCGATGCGATGCTTGACCGACTGGAAGGCGCCGATGACCTGGCCGAAGGCGCGGCGTGTGAGCGCATAGTCGCGCGCGATTTCCATCATCGCCTCGGCGCCCCCCGTCTGTTCGTGCGCGGTAATGACCGCTTGGAGCGAGAGGATGTGGAGCGCGGCTTCGCGCGCTGCGCCGTCGATGGCCAGCGGCTGCGCCGGTATATCGGTGAAACCAAGGTGGGCGTAGCAGCGGCTGTTGTCGAAGCCGCCGATGGCGCTGCGCTCGACATCGGAAAGTTCGGCCACGACGAGAACCGGACCCAGGGCTCCCATGGCGTAGACCACCGCGATGTCGGCGACGAGGCCGCCGGTAACCCCGGCCGCCCGCCCGCTGATCCGGCCATCGGCAAAGCGGATTGCCGGATAGGCGGGCAGGGGATCGGAGCCCGACGCAAAGGCGACGACGCCGACGATTTCGCCGCTGGCAAGCGCGGGCAGCCAGCGCGTCTTTTGCTCGTCCGACCCGTAAAGTTCGATCGCTTTGGCGCAGCCGAAACCCGAAGTCAGGAAAGGCGCGCCGCTCAGGGTACGGCCCGCCTGATGCGCGATCAGGCCGAGCTCAACGAGGCCCAGTGCAAGCCCGCCATATTCCTCCGGCAATGCGAGGGCGGTCCAGCCCTGTTCCTTGGCAGTGTTCCAGAATCCCTCGTGATAGCGGCCGGTCATCTCGAGCAGTGGCAACAACTCGTCCTTGTTCATCCGCGCTTCGAGCACGCGGCGCGATTCGGTTGCGATCGCCTGCTGGCCTTCGTCATACAAAATCGACATGCGTGTCCAATCCCTCGCTTTTTAGTAGGTCTATTTCTCGGTCCGACGCGACGCTGCCGCTAGCGGATCGTGAATATCTTGGCCTTGTCGGCCATCAGCGCCGCGCGGTTCACCTGCGGCACGCCGACCGGGTTGCCGATCTGGCAATATTTAAGCCCCTGCTGGAGTGCGACGCTGCGCGGCAGGTCGAGCGATTCCCATATCGCCTTGACCGAACCGGCGGTCGCTGCCGGGGGTTTCGCCGCGATGGCCGTCGCCAGTTCGTGGGCGCGCGGCCACAGGTCGTCCAGCGTCGTGATTTCGCTCACCAGTCCGATGCGCAGCGCGGTCCCGGCGCCGATGCGCTCGTCATTGCCGAGCAACACCATCCGCAGCACGTCGTGCAGCGGCATGTGATACGTCATGCCGATCGGCTCGAGCGCGCTCGTCATGCCATAGGTAACGTGTGGGTCGAAGAAGGTCGCTTCCTCGGAACAGATGATGATGTCGCTCTCGTTGAGCCAGTAAAAGGCGCCGCCCGCCGCCATGCCGTGCACCGCGGCGATCACCGGCTTCCAGCAGTTCATCGACTTGGGCCCAAGGTAATTGCCGGGGTCTTCGCAGTGCCAGATGTTGGCGAGGTCGACGACGGTGCCGCCGGGCTTCTGCGATTCCTTGACGTCGACCCCGGTGCACCACGCCTTGCCCGGCGCGGCGCGTAGCACGCAGCAATGGACATCGTCCTCGCGCGCGATCCACTTCCACAGATGTTCGAATTCGTCCATCATCTGCTTGGTGAAGCTGTTCATCGCCTCGGGCCGGTTGAGGGTGATCGTAGCGATATGACCGGCGACATCGACCAGAATGGTTTCATACTGCATGGGCGGGGCTTCCTCTCCGGCCGTTCTCATTCGGTTTTCTCATGGTTGACCTAGTTATACAACTCGCTATGACACAGACCACAACAAGAGGGCAAGGCCTGCGATGAATTTCGACCTTAGCGATGAACAGAAAATGCTCGGCGAGCAAGCGCGGTCGCTTCTGGCCGATATGTCGTCGTTCGACCGTCTGCGAACGCTGATCGACTCGGGCGCCGAATGGGACGAGCCGTTGTGGCGCGCGCTCGCCGACATGGGCTTCCTCGGTGCTGCGATTCCCGAAGAGCACGGCGGGCTCGGCCTTGGCGCGCTCGACCTTGGCGTGATCATGGAAGCGCTCGGCGCTGCGAATGCTGCGGTGCCGTTCATGAGTTCGATCATCCTGGGAGCCGAGGCGATCCGCCTCGCTGGAAGCGAGGCGCAGAAGGCGGCGTGGCTTCCCAAGCTGGCGAGCGGCGATGCGCTCGCGACCTTCGCCTATGCCGAGGGGCCGGGGCCGGTCTTTGCGACGGGCGCATCGCTCGCGGGCGGGCGCCTTTCGGGAGGTAAGTCTCCGGTCGCCGACGCCGGCATCGCCGATATCGCGGTCGTTCTCGTCGCGGGAGGCAGCTTTGCGCTGGTCGAATTGGATCAGCCCGGCGTGACGCGGACGAAGCTCGACAGCTTTGACCAGCTCCGCCCGCACTACCGCCTCGATTTCGCCGACGCCGTGGCGGAGGCAATGCCGGGAGCGGGCAAACTCGACCGGCTGATCGACCATGCGGCGGTGCTTGCGGCGTTCGAAGCCGTGGGAGCGTCCGACGCCTGCCTTCGCATGGCGCGCGACTATGCAATGGAACGCCAGATGTTCGGACGCCCGCTCGCGGGGTATCAGGCTATCAAACACAAGCTCTCCGATGTCGCGGTGGCGACCGAACTCGCGCGCTCCAATGCCTATTTTGGCGGTTGGGCAGCCGAGTCTTCGCCCGACGATCTGCCGGCAGCGGCGGCGGCGGCGCGCCTGTCGGGCATCAAATGCTTCGAACTCGCGGCGCGCGAGAATCTGCAGGTGCACGGCGGCATCGGCTATACCTTCGAGGCGAACTGCCATTTCTATTACCGGCGCGAGCGCATGCTCAGCGTGCATCTCGGCAACCGCGGCTTCTGGGCCGACCGGTTGCTGAATGCGCAGCCGGGCAGCCAAGTGAAAGCGGCGTAAGATGGATTTCAACGACAGCTCCGAAGAAGCCGCCTTCCGCTCGCAAGCGCGCGATTGGCTCGCTGCGCATGCCCCTGCGCACGAGCTGACGCCGGGTGAAAAAATACCCGACACCGAAGAGGCCGATCGTGGCCGGGCGTGGATGCGCGCGCTTTACGAGGGCGGCTGGTCGGGCCTGACCTTTCCCAAGGCGCTCGGTGGGCGCGGCCTGTCGGGCGCGGAGGCGGTGATCTTCGCAGAGGAAGAGGGCAAATATCACCTGCCCAAGGGGCCTTTCACTTCGATCGGCACCGGCATGGCGCTGCCCGTGATCGCGAAACACGGCACGGACGCACAGCGCGCGCGCTTTATCGAAGCGACGCTTAAGGGCGACCTGACCTGGTGCCAGCTCTTCTCCGAGCCTGCCGCGGGCTCGGACCTCGCGGCGCTGCGCACCAAGGCGGTGCGTGCCGATGACGGCAGCGGCGACTGGATCGTCAACGGCCAGAAGGTCTGGTCAAGCTGGGCGCATTTGACGGACTGGGGCATCCTGGTCGTGCGGACCGACCCAACCTTGCCCAAGCATAAGGGGCTGACCTTCTTCGTCATCGACATGAAGACGCCGGGAATCGAGACGCGCCCGATCCGCCAGATTTCGGGTGCGAGCGAGTTCAACGAAACCTTTCTCACCGACGTCCGCATCCCCGACGCCAACCGCATCGGTGCTGAGGGCGAGGGCTGGGCCTGCTGCATGACCGTCTTGATGGGCGAACGCCTCGGCTCGGGAGCGCATCGCAGCGGGATCGGGCCTTTGCTCGATTATGCCGCGGCGACCCCCGATGGCCATGGCGGTACGATGCTCGATGACCGTGCGGTACGCCAGCAACTTGCCGAAGCGCTCGCCGAGGAACAGGGCGAACGATTCTTTCAGGCGCGGCTGCGGACCATGGTCTCCAAAGGCGAAAATCCCGGCGCACTCGCGGGGATGGTAAAGCTTGCCTATGCGGGGCGCTACCAGAAGACCAATGGCCTCGCGCTCGAGCTGCGCGGGCTCGCGGGCATTGCCCCCGAAGCGGGCGACACCGCGACCGGTGACGTTCAGTATGATTATATCTATTCGACCGTGATGCGCATCGCAGGCGGCGCCGACGAGGTGCTGCGCAACCAGATCGCCGAACGCGTTCTGGGGATGCCGGGCGAAGTGCGAATGGACAAGGATGTGCCATTCGAGACGTTGAGGGGGTAATTTGTCGCCCTCTCCTTTGGGGAGGGGACGGGCTAGGCCGCCCGTCGCCGCTCCGCCGCGGCCTTCGCCAGCGGGGCAGCCAGATCCTTCTTCAAGATCTTCCCGTTCGGATTGAGCGGCATCGTGTCCATCACCACCAGCGTCCGCGGAACCTTGTTGTCGCCCAGATGCTCCCTGCAAAAGGCGATGATCTCGTCGCCTGTCGCGGCCTGGCCGGGGCGAAGCGTCACCGCCGCCGCAATATCCTCGCCCAGCACCTCGTGCGGCACGCCGACGACCGCGGCCTGCTGGACCGCCGGGTGCAGATGCAGCACGGTCTCGATCTCGAGCGGCGTGATGTTGTAGCCGCCGCGGATGATCAACTCTTTCGACCGGCCGGCCATGATCAGGTCGCCATCTTCATCCACGTAGCCGAGGTCGCCGGTCTTGGTCCAGCCGCCCTTGAAGCTCTCGGCGGTCGCCTCTGCGTCGTTCCAGTAGCGACGCGGGTGCTTCTGCCAGCCGAAGATTTCACCGACGACATTTGGCTCGGATATGACATTGCCCGCCTCGTCACGAATCTGCATATGCGCCGGCAGCTTGCCGACGCAGCCGGGCTTCAGCACCTGCTCCTGGCTGGTCGTGCCCAGCCCGACCCCGCCTTCGGACATGCCGTAACTGTTGCGGATGCGCAGGTGCGGCCACAGTTCGGCCGCGCGTTTCACCGAATCGTGCGGAAGCGGCGCGGTGCCGGTCATCAGATATTTGACCCCCGCCATGTCGTAGTCGGCGACGTCGGGATGATCGAGCACGAGACGCAGCATCGATGGCACCAAATAGATCAGGTTCGGGCGCTTTTGCCTCGCCAGCTCGAGGAAGCCCTTGGGATCGAACTTCGGCTGGGTGATCGCGGTCGCGCCACCGCGCGCGGGGAGCATCACGATGCCGATATTGCCGCCGGAGCCGGTGAGCGGCAATGCGTTCAGGGTCGAGCGCGAGCGGTCCTGATTATAGCCGGTGACCCCGGTCATCAGGTCGGGATGCGAGACGACGACACCCTTGATCTTGCCCGTCGTGCCTGACGTGCCGAGGATTTCGGCATCGGCGTTGGGGTCGAGGCTGGCCTGATCGGGAAGCGCGGACAGGTCGCGCGGCATTGCGTCGACATGCCAGCAGCCGTCGAGTTCCAGATCCTTCACCAACTCGGGGGCGTCGGTCAGACAGAAGCGCGGTTCGCATAGAGCCGCATAGTCGGAGATCTCGCGCGGGTTGAGACGCGTGTTGATCGGGCAGGCGATCCCGCCCGCGCGGAACACCGCAAACACCGCGATCGCCATTTCGACCGCGCGTGCATTGCTGATCGGCAGGAACACGCGGTCGCCGGGAACGAGGCCCGCTGCGGCGAGGCCGCCGCCGATCTCGTCGGCCTCGCGATCCCATTCGGCGAAGCTGATCTGGCGCCGTGTATCGTCGTGCGCGATCTCGCTCGCCTGATGCTGCGCACGCACCTTCAAAGCATCGCTGATGCGGCGAACTTCCATTACGGCACTATCCCCTTGCTTCGCTATTGGGGATGTATTACCTAGTTATACAACTGGTGACAAGGGAGATATGCGATGGCCGAGGCGAAAAACGACATCAAGGAAAGCGAAGAGTGGCAGAAGGCCGTCGCCTACGAGATTACCGACGCAGACATAGAGCGGCAGCGCAAGCTGTTGGGGTTCGACCAGGCGGCGAAGACGCGCGAATATATCCAGGTCGCGACCGAGGATAATATCCGCAACTTCGCGCACGGTATCGGCGACGACAACCCGCTCTATACCGATCCGCACTATGCGAAGAAGACCCGTTGGGGCAGCGTCATCGCGCCCGGGATGATGGCGGGCGTCATCAACCGGCCGATGCTGGGCGACCCCGTTCCCGACGAGATCAAGGCGCTCCGCAAGAGTCTGTTCAAGGGCATCCACGTCTTCGTGTCGGGCTCGCAATGGGATTTCTATCGCCCGATCTATCCGGGCGATACAATCTACAGCTTCAACGGCGACGAGACCTGCGAGGTCAAGCAGTCCGAATTCGCTGGGCGTTCGGTGATCGGCGTGCGCCGCGACGTGAAGATCAACCAGCGCGGCGAGGTCGTCGCGGTCTATCGCATCCTGCGCGTACTGACCGAGCGCAAGACCGCCGCCAAGAAGGGCAAATATTCGTCGATCGAGCCCGCGACCTACACCGACGAGGAAATGCAGGCGATTGAGGATATCTATGCCGCCGAACGCGTCCAGGGCGCCGAAAAGCGCTGGTTCGAAAGCGTCGAGAAGGGTGATTCGCTGGGGCTGCAGGCCAAGGGTCCGCTGACCGTCACGGACGTGATCTGCTTCCATGCCGGCGGTTACGGCTTCGTGCCCTATGCGCCGACCGCTAACCGCCTCGCGCACAAGAACCGCCAGCGCATCCCGGCCTTCTATGTGAAGAATGAATATGGCATTCCCGACGTCGCGCAGCGGCTGCACTGGGACCCGACCTGGGCGCAGGCGATCGGCAATCCGATGGCCTATGACTATGGAGTCATGCGCGAAAATTACCTGTGGCAATATCTCAGCGACTGGGCCGGCGACGATGCCGTCATCACCCACATTCACGACGAGATCCGCAAGTTCAACTATATGGGCGACGTCCAGCGCGTGACCGGCGAAGTGCTCGCGAAACGGGAGGAGGGCGGCCAGAGTTTCGTCGACGTGGCGGTGAAATTCACCAACCAGCGCGACGAGGAAACCGTGCGCGCGACCGCGACGATCGCATTGCCGAGCAAGTCCCGCCCGCTACCGCTTTATCCCGCCGTGCCCGACGACCTCGCGGAAAAGGCAGTGCGCATGCTGGCGCGCCACCGCGAACTTGGCGGGGATTGATTCGCCCTCCATTCCCTTCGACAAGAACGGAACAGCGGAGGAATCCATGTCCGAAGTGCTGATCGACGATGATGCGGGGGTCCGCACCATCACCCTCAACCGGCCCGACCGGCTCAACGCGCTGACAAGCTCGATCATGGCGCCGCTCGCCGACGCCTGCGCCGACGCGGCGCGCGATGCGTCGGTCGGCTGCGTCGTCGTGACCGGCGCGGGCAGGGGGTTCTGCGCCGGCGGCGATCTCAAGGAAGGCGGCGCCGACAAGGCGGTCGTGCCCGCCAATTCCGACGTCGGAAGCCGCAACGAACAGAGCTTCGTCCGGCTGCGCGGGTTCATGGAAACCTCGCGCCTGCTCCACGAAATGCCCAAGCCGACGATCGCGATGGTCAACGGTCCGGTCGCGGGCGCGGGGATCGGCATCGCCGGGGCGTGCGACCTGCGCTTCGCCGGCAAGAGTGCGAGCTTCCTGACCGCCTTCGACCGCATCGGGGCGGGGGGCGATTTCGGATCGACCTGGTTCTGGACCAAGATCGTCGGCACCGGCGTGGCGCGCGAACTGTTCCTGCTCGGCGAGAAGCTCTCCGCCGAAGAGGCTTTCGCAAAAGGCATCTATACGCGCTTGTTCGACGACGAAGCGCTGCACGACGCGACGATGGCGGCGGCGCGGCGCCTCGCCGACGGTCCGCGCATGGGCTATCGCTATATGAAAACCAACCTCAACAATGCCGAAGACTGGGCGTTCGAGGCCGCGCTCGATGCCGAGGCGCTGAACATGGGCCTGTCGACAAGCGCGACCGCGATGATCTGGCGCGAGAAGAAGAAGGCCGAGAATCCGGATGGCTGATTTCACGCATATCCGCATCGATCGTCATGAGGAGGGCGTTGCGGCGGTGGTCGTTGCGCGGGCCGATATCGGCAACGCGTCGTCGCCCGAAATGCTCGGCGAGATTCGCGACGCCTTTGCCGCGCTCTCGGGTGAGCGCGACGTGCGCGCGATCATTTTTGCCGCCGAAGGAAAGCATTTTTCGGTCGGCGCCGATTTCGCGTTTCTGCAACGGCTGACGGGCATGTCGGCCAGCGAGATCAAGGACACGGTCTACGGGAACTTTCAGGGCGCGGCGCGGGCGATCTATCGCTGTCCCAAACCGACGCTCGCACTGGTGCAGGGGGCGGCGGTGACGGTCGGCTGCGAACTCGCGCTCGCGTGCGATTTTCGTGTCGCTGCCGATACCGCGATGTTCCAGGAAAGCTGGATCAAGCTCGGCATCATGCCGCCGCTCGGCGGAACCTTTCTGTTGCCTCGCATCGTGGGACTGGGCCGCGCGATGGAGATGTGCCTCCGCGGCAAGCAGGTGCGCGCCGAAGAGGCGCTTGCTATCGGACTGGTCAGCGAAGTCGTCGCGCGGGACGATCTGGAAGCGCGCGGCATGGCATTGGCCCGCGAACTCGCGGCCTCGGCGCCGCTCGGCTATGCGACGGTCAAGCAATCGATCCAGCGCGCGCTTGAAAGCAGCATGGAAGCCGAATGGCAGGCGAACCTGCCGAACCAGGCGCTGCTCCTCGGCAGCAAGGATCATCGCGAGGGGCTGGCCGCGGTCACCGAAAAACGCAAGCCGCAGTTTCGCGGCGAATAGTCTCAATCGCGCGGGCGACCCGGCCCCACAAACACCGTCTGCGTTCCCTTGGCATAGACGCCGTCCTCGTCCGCGAAGACCGTTTGCGCGACGGCATGGCCGTTGCCCGCACCTTCGGTATGCGCGTCGAGCAGAAACCAGTCGCCGCGCGGCATGCGCAGGAACTGGACCGAGATGTCGAGATTGGCATAGCTCCATTCATGCGCATGCGTCGCGCTACCGACGCCATTGCCGAAATCGGCGAAGAGGCACGCCTTCACGAACGGCGACGTCGGAACGCCCGAAACGACCTCGCCATCCATTCGCATCCACGATACACCGCGGCCGGGTTCACGGACCCGGCCCATGATCGGGCGCGTCTTGATCGCCCCTGCCATGCTGGCGCCAATGAGAAAATTATCCTCGGGCACGTCTGCGGGTGCCGGGTGCGGTTGGGGCGGCGGGAATTCGGGAGTGTCGAGGTGCCGCGCGCGAAGGACATGCGCCTGCGCGACGAGCTTGCCGCCCGCGATAAGTTCGATACGGTGAAGCTGCGCCTGCCGCCCCTGCCGCACCGGCACGATGTGGGGTACGAGCAGCGTCCGCGGGACAATTCCCAAAATGTCGATCGTCAGGCGGCAGATCTCGAAATCGGAATCCAAGCCCGCATCCTCGACGATATGCCCGATCAGCGCCGCGATCGGCCCTCCCGCGACAGCGTCGGCGAACCAGGGATTGCGCGCGAGACCCGACGGGTCGAAACCTTCGCCATCGGCGATGAAATAATGCGGAACGGTGATCGTATCGAGGCTCATCAATCCCTCCTAATCAAGCTCGCGCAAGCGCACAACATATTTGACGTAGTTATATAACTCGGGCATAGGATTGACCAGATTCGAGGGAGAGCGTGCGATGGACCTGAGCTATGGCGAGGCCGCCGAAGCCTTTCGCGCGGAGGTCCGCGCCTTTCTGTCGTCGCACTGGCCGCCCGCCGCGGACTTGCGCGGTGCCGATCTCAAGGCCTTCATCCGCGCCTTCCGAGCCGCCGCAACCGAAGCGGGCTATCTCTATCGCGCGGTTCCGAAGCGTTATGGCGGCTCGGAGCAGCCGGTCGACGTGATCAAGGCGCAGGTGATCCGTGAGGAATTCGCCCGCGCCCGCGCGCCGATGGAGGTCGGTGGCAACGGCATGAACATGACGGTGCCAACGCTGCTCGAAAAGGGAACCGACGAGCAGAAGGAGCTCTTCATCCGCGGGACTGTCGAGGGCGATTATATCTGGGGGCAGGGATATTCCGAGCCCGGATCGGGATCCGACCTGGCAAGCGTGCGGACCAAGGGCGAATTGTCTGCCGACGGCAGCAAGTGGATCGTCAACGGCCAGAAGATCTGGACGTCGCAGGGGATGCAGTCGACGCACATGTTCATGCTCGTGCGCACCGAGCCCGACGCGCCGAAGCATGACGGCATCACCTATCTGCTCATCGACCTGAACCAGCCCGGTGTCACCCGGCGGCCGATCCGCCAGATGACGGGCGAGGAGGGCGATCACACCTTCTGCGAATTCTTCTTCGACAATGCAGAAACGCCGGTGTCGTGGCAGGTCGGCGAACGCGGGCAGGGCTGGTATGTCAGCCGCACGACGCTGAAGCATGAGCGCGCGAGCATCGGCAGCGCCGACGGGCTCGGGCGCCAGTTCGCAAAGCTGGTCGAACTGGCAAAGGAAGTCGATCGTATCGGCGACCCTGTGATCCGCGACAAGCTCGCGCAGATCGAGGGTTTCGTCCTCTCGCACCGCTACACCAGCTTTCGCCTGTTCAGTTGCGCCGCGGCGGGCGAGGATCCGGGACCGGTGTCGCTGATGATGAAGCTGCTGCTCACCGAGATCGGGCATGAGATGGCACTTCTGGCGCAGGAACTGATCGGCGAACATGCCTTCATTGAACCCGCAGGGGCGGGCGGACGCGGTAATCGCGGGCCGCGCGGCCCCGAAAAATGGCTCGACCAGATTATGGGCAGCCTCGGCAATTCGATCGCCGGCGGCGCATCGAACATCCAGCGCAACATCATCGGCGAACGCGGCCTCGGCCTGCCGCGCGATCTTGCGATGAGCGGGGAACGCTGACCGATGCATTTTCACCTGACCGAAGAACAGAAGGCGATCCAGGAAGCCGTGCGCGGCACGCTCGCCGACAGCTGGCCGATCGAGCGTATCCATGCCTTCGCCGACGGCGACGCCGATTTCGACCGCGAAAGCTGGGATGCGCTGATGGCGCTGGGCCTTGGCGGCATCTTGTTACCCGACAGCGGTATGGGGTTGCTCGACGCCGCGCTGGCCTGCGAGGTGGCGGGTGAGGCGGCGGCGGCAGGGCCGCTCATCGGCCAGCTCCTCGCCGTCGCGGCGGCTGCGGCGAGCGGCAGAGCCAATCTCGATGCCCTAGCGAGTGGCGAAGCCGTCGCGACGCTGGTGCACGGCGGCAGCGCGTTCGTCCCTTGCGCGCGCGCCGCCGATATCTTCCTGGTCGTCGACCGCGCCGCGGGCGTGCGGCTGGTGCCCGCGGGTGACGGCGTGACGATCGAAGCGGTCAGGGCCTCGGATCGCACGCGGCCGGTGTCGAAGGTCGCATTCGCAGAAGGCGCGGGCGAAATGCTGTTCGCCGCCGCCGATCCGATCACCGCGCGCCTTGCCGATGCGGCACTGGTGCTCTGCGCCGCCGACGCGCTCGGCGGCGCGCAGAAGGTCACCGACATGAGCGTCGCCTATGCCAAGGAGCGCGAGCAGTTCGGGCAGCCGGTCGGGCGCTTCCAGGCGCTCAAGCACCAGCTCGCGCATATGGCACTCGACGTCGAGCCCGCGCGGGCGCTCGTCTGGTACGCCGCCTATGCGTGGGATGCGGAGCTTCCCGATGCGCCTAGGGCTGCGGCGATGGCGAAAGCGCATCTGTGCGACGTCTATGTCCGCGCGACGCGCGCTGCGGTCGCCGCGCATGGCGGTATCGGCTACACATGGGAATATGGCCTCAACTACTGGTTCCGCCGCGCCTTGTTCGACCGTGCCTGGCTCGGCAGCCCGTCGGAACATCGCGCGCGGGCGGCCGATCTGGCAAGCTGGTAAGCGGTGAACGCGCCGGACAGCCTGCAATTGGCGCCGGGGGTGCGGAGGCTGCGCCCCGACGATCATTTCATGATCCTGTCGGAGACCGACGCCTCGCCGATGCACGTCGGCGCGCTGATCATTCTCGACGTGCCGCTGGACGCGCAGGAAGGGCTGGCCGCCGTGCTCCGCCGCCAGCTTGCCGATCGGCTCCCGGCGACGCCGCTCCTCGTGCGCCTGCACGAAGCGCCCGACGGCTATGACAGCGACGTCTGGGCCGATATCGCGCGCGCCGATCTCGAAACGCTCGTCGCCGTCGAACCGCACGACGGCGCCTGGAGCGAGGCCGAGCTTTACGAGGTGGTCGCGTCGCTCAATATGCGGCGGCTCGACCTGTCGGGGCCGCCCTTCGCGGCGCATGTCTTCGAACAACTTACGGCGGGCGGCAGCGCAATCTATCTCAAGGTTCATCACAGCGTCGCCGATGGGATCGGGTTTCAGGCCATCCTCGGCCTGCTCAGCGACGCGGCGCCGCCAGCAACCGCGCGCTTCGCCGATGCGCGACTGCCCGAGCCCGAAAAATGGTGCCAGCGTGCCGAAGCACGCTTTGCGGCCGAGGCCGATTTGCGCGCCGCCCAAGCCGCGCGCCGCAAGGAGGCGCTCGCCGCGCTCGAAGCGTTCAAGGACGATCGCGAACCGACGCCGGAGCTCAGAATGTCGGGGCTAACCTCGGACCGGCGCCGCTATACGACGATCAGCCTGCCGCTCGCGCGGGTGAAAGCGGCAGGCGCCAAACTCGACGCGACCGTCAACGACATTTTCCTGACGCTCGCCAGCACCGCGCTGCGCAATTATCTGATCGAGATCGACGATCTCCCCGCAACCCCGCTGGTGGTCAATTCGGCGCGTTCGTACCGCCGCGACACGCACGGGATGTTCGGCAACCGCATTGTCGCCCTGCATCCGCACCTCGCGACGCATCTCCCCGATCCGGTCGAGCGGCTTCGCGCGATCCAGGCGTCGATGGCATCCGAGATGCAGCGCACCGGCCATGACGAGGCGCTTCTCGACGCCGCCGAGAAGCCATTTGGCGCGCGCGACCGCCGCGCCGCCTTCGCCGAGCGCATGGCGGGCGGCAAGCGGCTGCTTCCCGGCAATCTGACGCTGTCGAACGTCCCCGGCCCCGCGGAAGCACGCAGCTATGCCGGCTTTCGCCAACTTCATAATTACCCCGTCCCGATCATCGGCTCGGGCCGCTTCCTCAACATCACGTCGCGGCGCAGCGGGGACAATCTCGACATGGGTGTCATCGCCGATGCCGCGAAGATCACCGATGTCGGCCGCATCGCCGCGCTCTTCACCGCCGCTCTCGACGAACTGGAGTCTCTTGCATGACCGACGATCTCGCCTTCAAGCCCGAGGACGACCGCTACCACCAGCTGTCCGACGATCCCTACGAGACCGAAACCAACTGGTGGTCGTTCAGCATCCCCGAACGCAAGATCGCCTGCTGGATCCACGCGCCCTATTATCCCAACCGCAAGAGCGTCACCTGGCGTATCTTCGCGTGGGACGACGAGGGGTATGATCAGGCGCGCATGGCCTATTACCGCAAGGTCGAGGAAGCGCCGATGCCCGACGCGCCCGACCTCACCGACATCGTCTTTCCCGGCGACAAGAACGGCGGCGGCTACAGCCTCAAGATGCTCGAACCGGGCATGAAATATCACCTCCAGTATGAGGACCCGGCGCGCGGCTTCGCGCTCGATTTCACGCACACCGGGCTCCATCAACCGCATCGCTTCCCGCCGGGCAAGCCGCCGTTCATGGCAACGCCGCACTACGACCAGCTGGGCCATGTCGAAGGCTGGATGACCTTGCGCGGCGAACGTATCCGCATCGACGGGATCGGCGTGCGCGACCGCACCTGGGGCCCTCGCGGCGGGCCTTATGCCGCGAGCCCCAAAGTCTATGCGGACGACATGGAGCGGGTGAAGCATCCCGGCGGCGCGCGCTGGCGCGAGATCGAGCGCGAACGCGGGCGCGGGCGCATCCAATATATCTTCGGCCATCGCCGCGACGGCACCGGCTTCCTCGGCTTCGTGCGCGTACAGGATGGCGGCGCCGACGGCTGGGCGCCGATGAACGCCGGCTGGATCCGCCGCGACGGCACCTTCGGCAGCCTCGATCCCGCCCGATCACGGATGCGCACCTTCCGCAGCCCCAAGACCGGCTGGAGCACGCATATGCAGGTCGAACTCGTCGACGAGTTGGGCCGCGAAATGGTCAGCGAGGGTTTCGTGGTCAGCACGATGAGCGAAGCGGGATATGGCGTGAACCAGCTGATGCGCTGGGACATTGACGGCGGGATCGGCTGGGGCGAGGATCAGGATGTGTGGAATCCGCAGCACTATACGCGCATGCTCGACGCATTGAAGGCGACCGCTTGACCGCGATGCTGTCGAATCTTGTGCTGCCGCTTATGTGCGCCCCGATGAGCTTCGCCTCGTCGGTGCCGCTCGCGGTGGCCTGTTGCCGTGCCGGGGTGATCGGGGGTTGGCAGGGCGGTACCGTCACGTCCTTTGCCGAGTTCGAGGCCTATCTGAAGGCGCTGGCCGCCGTGGGCGGTGCGCCGCCGATCGTCAATATGCCCGCCCGCTGGGGAACCGATCCGAAGGCCGCGGACCGGCTCGATCTGCTCGAACGCTACCGCGTGCCCCTTGTGCTCTCGAGCCTCGGCGATCCCTCGGCGCTCGTCGCGCGCGTGCACGGTTGGGGCGGGCGTGTCGTCCATGACGTGACGACGATGAAGCATGCCGAAAAGGCGATCGCCGCGGGGGCCGATGGGCTGATGCTGACGTGCGCCGGGGCAGGCGGGCATACCGGCTTTCTGACGCCGATGGCGTTCGTCCCCGCGGTGCGACGGATCTTCGACGGGCTGCTGATCGTCGCGGGCGGCATCGCCGACGCGCATGGTATTGCTGCGTCGCTCGCGCTCGGCGGCGACATTGCCTGCATGGGTACCCGCTTCATCGCGACGCCCGAAAGCGGCGTCGTCGAGGGGCATCGCGCGATGATCCCCACGGTGGGCGCCGACGATATCGTCGCATCGGCAGCGATGAACGGCGTCCCGGCGCACTGGATGCGCCAGTCGATCGAAGCGGTCGGTCTCGACGCCAAGGCGCTGCCCGCCGTGCGTTCGCCGATGCCCGAGGGCGTCATGCCGTGGCGCGACATCTGGAGTGCGGGGCAAAGCGCGGGGCTGATCGACGCAGTCGAGCCGGTCGCCGGTCTGGTCGCGCGCTTGACGAGGGATTTCGACGCGCTGCCCGCGGTGCCCGACTGGCGCGGGCGTCTTTCCGACCTGACACGCGGCTGGGGCTAATCCATCGTCAGCACGATCCGTCCCGCACTTTTTCCCGCCGCCGCATCCTCCATCGCCGCCTGAAAGTCCGCGAGCGCATAGCTTCGCGCAATCGCAGGTCTCAGTATGCCTTCCGCTGCCAGCCCGAACACCGCATCGCGATTGGCGGCGCTTTTTTCGGGCTCGAAGATTCCGAACTGGCGAATGTCGACTCCGATCAGGCTCGCGCCTTTGAGCAATGGCAGGTTGGTGCGCAGCGCGGCGATCCCTCCAGGAAAGCCGACGACCAGATGCCGCCCGTTCCACGCCAGCGACCGGAACGCTGGCTCGGTCGCCTCGCCGCCGACCGGATCGAAGACGACATCGACGCCCTGGCCGCCGTTCGCCGCCTTGACCTGATCGCGCCAGTCGTCGCCACGCGCATCGACGACCGCATCGGCGCCGCCCGCGGCCGCGAGTGCGCGCTTTCCTTCGCTCGACGCCGATCCGATCACGCGCGCGCCTAGATATTTGCCGATCTGCACCGCCGCATAGCCGGTAGCGCCTCCCGCGCCGAGGACGAGGAGCGTCTCGCCCGCCTGGAGCCGCCCGCGGTCGACGAGCGCGTGCCAGGCCGTCGCGTAGCTCACCGGGAACACGGCAGCTTCCTCGAACGACAGTGCCTGTGGCATCGGGCGTATCGTGCGAGCGGGCAGGTTTACAGCGTTGGCGAACATGCCGCCCCAGCCGCTCCCGACAACCCTGTCGCCCACCGCGAAATCGCGCACCTTGTCGCCGGTCGCGTCGACAACCCCCGCGCATTCGCTGCCGGGGATATAAGGGACCGGCGGCTTCACCTGATAGCCACCGGCGGCGGTCAGCACATCGACGAAGCTGATCCCCGCCGCTCGGACGGAAATGCGGACTTGCGTCGGCGAAGGCGGCCCCGGGTCATGATCGACAAGCCGATAGGCGTCGGGCGGTCCCAGTTCGTCCGCCATGACGGCGCGGCGAATGGCTTTTGGCAGGATCGTCATAGGACACCTCTTGTCACGCGAATATAAGAAGTATAACTAGGTTAGATAAGTATAGGAAGGGGTAGGCTGATGGGTTTCAAGACGCGGATCACCGAAATGCTGGGGATCGAACATCCGATCGTTCAGGGCGGGATGCAGGCGGTCGGCACCGCCGACATGGCGAGCGCGGTATCGAACGCCGGCGGGCTCGGCATCATTACCGCGCTGACCCAACCGAGTCCCCAAGCGCTGCGTGACGAGATCGAGCGTTGCCGATCGCTTACCGACAAGCCGTTCGGCGTCAACCTGACGGTCTTTCCAACGATTAACTCGCCCGATTACAACGCTTACGCCGATGCGGTGGTCGAGAGCGGCGTCAAGATCATGGAGACCGCCGGCACCCCGGCGGTCCGCGAGATCTGGGCACGAGTAAAGCCGCACGGTGTCACCATCCTCCACAAATGCACCGCGGTGCGCCACGCACTGTCGGCCGAGAAAGCTGGCTGCGACATCATCTCGATCGACGGCTTTGAATGCGCAGGGCATCCGGGGGAAGACGATATCCCCGGCCTGATCCTGATTCCGGCGGCGGCCGACAAGGTGAAGATCCCGATGCTTGCATCGGGCGGTTTCGGCGACGGCCGCGGTTTGATCGCCGCGCTCAGTCTCGGCGCCGAGGGCATCAACATGGGCACGCGTTTCTGTGCGACCAAAGAAGCGCCCGTGCATGACAATGTGAAGCAGGCCTATGTCGACAACGACGAGCGCGGCAGCTTCCTGATCTTCCGCAATTTCAAGAACACCGCGCGCGTCGGCAAAAGCGAAGTCAGCGAAGAGGTCGTTCGCCGCCTGTCGCAGCCCGATGCGAAATTCGGCGATGTCCAGGAACTGGTCGCCGGCACGGCGGGACGCGAGTTGCTGCGGACCGGCGATCTCAGCAAGGGCGTCTTCTGGGCGGGCATGGTCCAGGGACTGATCCATGATATCCCGACCTGTCAGGAACTGATCGACCGCATAATCGGCGAAGCCGAAGCGATCCTCGATCAGCGGCTCGCGGGCTTCCGGCGCTGACGCCGTGAAGGTCGTCGTCACCGGCAGCGCCGGCAAGATCGGGCGACCCGCGCTCGCCGCATTGCGCACGGCCGGGCATCGCGCCACCGGACTCGATATCGCGGGCCCGATCGAGCCCGGGCGCCAGCTGCGCTGCGATTGCACCGATTTCGGTGCGGTGATGGGCGCGCTGTCGGGGATCGATCCCGCGGGCGGCTTGCCCGACGCTGTCGTCCACCTTGCCGGCATCCCCGCGCCGGGACTGGCAACCGACGAGGCGACGTTCGCGGTCAACACACGCTCGACCTACAATATCTTCTCGGCCTGCGCGCGGCTGGGCATCCGCAAGATCGTATGGGCATCGAGCGAGACGATCCTCGGCCTGCCATTCGACGAGCCGCCAGCCTTCGCGCCGCTCGACGAAACGCATCCCGATCGGCCCAACTGGTCCTATGCCCTCGCGAAACAGCTCGGCGAAACGATGGCCGATACATTCGTTCGCTGGCATGACGACATGGCGATCGTGTCACTGCGTTTCTCCAACGTATTCACAGCCGATGACTATGCCGGGCTGGAAAAGATGCAGGCCGACCCGGCGCGGCGGAAATGGAATCTCTGGTCCTATGTCGATGCCGAGGATGCCGCAGCGGCGTGCGTTCGCGCGGTCGAGGCACCGGTCACCGGCCACCAGCGCCTACTTATCGCCGCAGCGGACACGCTGATCGATCGGCCGAGCGCGGGGCTGATGGGCGAATATTTCCCCAATGTGCCGCTCAGCACGATCGAGGGTTTCCAATCGCTCCAGTCGTCGGCGCGCGCCGCCGAACTGATCGGCTATCGCCCGCAGCATAGCTGGCGCGACCGCGCGCAGCCCTAACGCTGCCCACCGTCGACGCGCAGCAGCGCGCCGGTGGTATAGGATGAAGCCGGACTCGCGAGCATCAGCGCGGCAGTGACGATCTCGGGCGGATTGCCCGGACGGCCCAGCGCGACAGGTTGCTTCTCGCGCTTCTTCGCGTCCCAGGCGTCGGCGATATCGGTCAGGAACGGCCCTGCCGAAATGGTGTTCACGCGTACTTTCGGGCCATATTCGCGGCTGAGCGATACAGTCATCGCGTTAAGCGCCGCCTTCGCCGCGCCATAAGGGACTACGCCGGGCAACGCCATCAGCGCGCCCGTCGAGCTGATGTTGATGATCGCCCCGCCATCGCCGTCGGCCATGCGCTTGCCGATCTGGCTGGCGAGGCGGAAGGGGCCCTTGAAATTCAGGTTCATCACGCTGTCGAACAGGCTTTCGGGCATGTCGTGGCTCGGCATCGGCGGCGACATGCCGGCGTTGTTCACCAGCACATCGACGCGGCCGAACTCGGTGTAGGCGGCGTCGATCAGGGCGTCGCACTCGGCCCATTTGCCGACGTGCGCGGCAAAGGGCAGCGCGCGGCGCCCGAGCGCGCGGCATTCGGCGGCGACCGCCTCGCAATTGTCGAGCTTGCGGCTCGCGACGATGATATCGGCGCCGCGCTCCGCAAAGGCCTTGACCATCTGATAGCCGAGCCCGCGCGAACCGCCGGTGACGAGGATGATTTTCCCGGTGAAATCGAACAGCGGGTCGGGGATCATGCCGCGCTCCTTTGCTTCAGCGCGGCGAGCCGCGTCGGGATATGCTCGGTCGGGAACAACCCCGCCGCGGGCTTGGCGTTCTTCAGATGCGCCTTCGCAACCTGCGCCTTGTGCACTTCGGTCGGACCGTCGGCGAGCGCGAGGCTGGGCAGCCCCATCCACATGTCGGCAAGCGGCGTTTCGAGCGTCACCCCCAGGCTGCCGTGCAGCTGGATCGCGCGCTGGACGATGTCGTGATAGACCTTCGCCATCTGCACCTTGCACATCGCGATATGGGTGCGCGCCGCGCCATGCGGCTCATTGTCGATGATCCATGCGGTCTTGAGCACGAGCAGGCGGAACTGTTCGAGCTCGATGATCGAATCGGCGATCGCCCCCTGGACGAACTGGTGTTCGCTCAATTGCTTGCCCTGCGTCCGCCGCGACACTGCGCGTTCGAGCATCATGTCGATCGCGCGCTGGCATTTGCCAACGGTGCGCATCGCATGGTGGACGCGCCCGCCGCCGAGCCGCGCCTGCGCGACCTTGAACCCTTCGCCGGGCCCGCCGAGCATCGCGTCGAGCGGAACGCGAACTTTGTTATAGCGGATATAGGCGTGGGTTCCGTCGTCCGCGCCCTTGCTGTCGCCCATCGTTTGCGAATGGCGAACGAATTCGATTCCCGGCGTGTCGGTCGGCACGATCAGCATCGACATCCGGCTATGCGGCGGGTTTTCGGGATTGGTCACCACCATGACGATCAGGAAGGCGGCGTAGCGCGCGTTTGAGGAGAACCATTTCTCGCCCTCGATCACCCATTCGTCGCCGTCCTGATACGCACGACAGGTGAACTCCTTGGGATCGGCGCCGGCTTGCGGCTCGGTCATCGAAAAGGTCGAGACGATCGTGCCCGCCATCAACGGCTCCAGGAAGCGGGCCTTCTGCTCGCCGGTGCCGAACATCGCGAGGATTTCGCTGTTTCCGGTGTCGGGCGCGGCGGTGCCGAATATCGTCGGCGCCCAATAGCTGCGCCCGAGGATTTCGTTCATCAACGCGAGCGTCAGCTGGCCATGGCCCGGCCCCCCCAAGTCGGCGCCAAGATGGCAAGCCCACAACCCCTGCGCTTTCACCTGCTCCTGCAGCGGCGCCATATAGGCGCGCGATTCCTTGTTCGCGACGTCATAGGGCGCCCCGTGGCCGGGAAAGAGGATATCCATCGGCTCGCATTCTTCGCGGACAAAGCGTGCCATCCAGTCGAGCTTCGCCTGCAATTCGGGTTCGATGCGGAAATCGATCATGGACTGTCCTCGGTTAGCCGATCAGGCGGATGAGTTTTTCGGCTTCGGCGAAATTGCCGCGCACCAGCCGGTCGAAGAAGCGGCCGGTTTCGACGCTCAAAATGCCCTTGGCCGCCTGTGCGACCTTATATTCGAGGATGCAGCCGCCCTTGAACATCGCGAGCACGAGATAATAATCGAAGCTCGCCATGCTGCGCCCGGTGCCCGCGGCATAATGCGCCATCAATTCCTGCCGCGTCGGCCAGTCGCCGACATTGTAGAGCGCCTTTTCGGGCACATGGCCGGGGAAACGATCGTCGCGGATCCCGTTGCAGAACCAGGCAAGGTCGAGCAGCGGGTCGGCGATCGTCGACAGCTCCCAGTCGATCAACGCGGTCAGGCGGCAGGGTGGATCGAAGGCGAACAGGGCGTTGGGCGTGCCGACGTCGCCGTGAATGATTCCCGGCCGGAAGTCGTCCGGGATATTGGCGCGCAGCCAGTCGCGCGCGAGCGCATAGCCCGGCAGCTCGCGCCATTCATGGTCATAGAGCTGCTTGTAGCTCCTGATCTGTCCGTCCCAGCGATCGACCTGCCGCTCGAGAAAATTGTCGGGGCGCCCGAAGTCCTCGAGGCCCACCGCCTTGTAGTCGACATTGGCGAGCGCGATCAGCCCGTCGACCATCGCGTAGGGCACCTCGCGCGCATGCGGCGGTTTGTCGAAGGGCGGGCGGTCGTGGATTTTCCCGCCGCTAAGGTCAGCCGGCCAGCCCTCGACGAGATCCATGACATAGAAGGGCGCGCCGATCACGCCGGCATCGGCGCAGCTCCCGTGGCAATAGGGGTGCGGGACATCGGTTCCGCGGAGCGCGGTGAGTACTCGCGCCTCGCGCATCACGCTCTTCTCGCTGCCCGGCGGCGGCACCGCGGGCGGGCGGCGGAGGATCAGCGTATCGCAGCCGCGGTTCAGTGACAGGATGACGTTCGACGTGCCGCCGTGGATTTTCTTTGCCGTCAACGGACCAGCGCCGAGCGACGGAATATGCGCGTCGAGCCACGGCGTCAGCCGTTCGGGATCGGCGAGCGCCGCGACATCGTCCTTCATTCGTCGCGCTCCCGCAAATAGGCCTCGATACCGGCGCGGATCGCGTGCAGCTGGCTCGCCGCCGCCGCGAAGGCCGCGCTGTCGATCCGCGCCAGCAATGCGTTGGTGACGGCCTGAGCACGCTGATGGTCGACCGCCTTGAGCGTGCGGCCGCCGTCGGTCGCGACGATCAGCGAGGCGCGCTTGTGATCGGGGTTTTCGGCGAAAGCGACGAGGCCCAGTTCGGCGAGCCGGTTGGCGGCGCGCTGCACGACCTGCCGCGGATGGCCGAGGCTGCGACCGATCTGCGCCACCGTCGGCGCGTCGGCGGCGTTGACCACGGCGGTGAGCACGGTGAGCTCCATTTCGGCAAGCCCGCTTTCGGCGCGGGTATCCGCGTAAAGCGCGCGCATCCGGCCGCGCAATAGCGCGACCTCGTCGGCGAATCGTTCGAAATCGGTGAAGCGCTGTGCGATCATGACACTCGGATGTCAAAATGACACCATAGTGTCAATAGTAATTCAGCGCGTCGTCATCCGCCGGAACAGCGAAGTCTCGGCCTGCCAGTCGACCCGGACCCTCCTGTAAGCGAAGCGCCAGCCGCCCTCGGTGCGAACCAGCCGGTCGTCATAGGTGCCGCTGTGGTCGGGCCCGAAATTGCTGTGCACCGCGAAATAGCTGCGCGCCGTTGCTTGATCGCCGTCGATCGCGATCAGCGGATTGGTGATATGGTGGCGAACGAACGTCAGCCGCGGATCGCGCGTTCCGGACCCGAGCGAGGCAGCGATCGCTTCGGGGCCCGTCGGGCTCGCACCCGGATAGTCCAGCACGCCGTCGTCGGCGAAGCACGCCGCCAGTTCGGCCACGCGCCCCCGGTCGCCGTTATAGGTATAGCGTGCGAGAAGGTCGCGGATCGCGTCGCGGTCGGCGGCAAGATCATCCATTGTAGTTCAACTTCAACCCGGGCTCGCCCCAACGCATCTTCGCCAGTCGTCCCGTTTTCGACAGGGTGATATAGGCATCGCGCATATCCTCGCCGCCAAAGGCGATATTGGTGACATAGGGTTCGCCCTTGATGGCGAGTTTCGACACGTCGCCGTCGGGCGTGATCGTCGAAATCCCGCCCTCATACAGCGTCGCCACGCTGACATTGCCCGCCGCGGTCACTGCCAGGCTGTCGAACCCGACCGGCCCCGGCGCGGTTGCAATCCACGTCGGGCGCTGCGCCTCGACCTTGCGATCATAACGCCATAGCCGTGCCTGATGCGTGTCGGCGACATAGACGTGCATGCCGTCGGGCGAGAGGCCGATGCCGTTGTACGACACCGCGTGCCGGTTGATCGCGGCGATCGACGATCCGTCGGGCAACGCGCTGAACAACCCGCTCGCAGTGCGGATCCCGTCGTGAGTCTTGCCGAGGTCGGTGAACCATATCCGCCCGTCGGCGTCGAAGACGATGTCGTTCGGCGCCTCCAGCGCGACGCCGGCGCAGCTGTCGTAGAGGCGTTCGAACTTGCCGGTCGACAAATCGACGCGCTCCACCCGCCCTTCGCGCCCGGGGCCGCGCGCATTCTGGAATTTGACCGGGTCGAGCCCGCCATTGTTGCAGACATAGAGCGCACCGTCGGGTCCAATCGCTGTGCCGTTCGGTCCGCCGCCGATCTCGCAGACGGCTTCGGTCCGGCCGTTCCAGCAGCGGGTTATGCGTCCGCCTGCGAGTTCGACGACGATCACCGACCCGTCGGCCATGACGACCGGGCCCTCGGGAAAGGCAAGGCCTTCCGCGACGATCTCCATCCGACCCTCTCCTGTATAACCTAGTTATGTATGTCTTGACACGTGGCGGGGGAGCGCGCAACCCTCGGCGCCGGGAGAGAGACATTGCCGGTACCGCAGCATCATATCGTGGCGACACCGCCACCCTTCGACCAGCCGCCCTATCCAGCCGACATATTTGCCGGGCAGACCCTGCTCGTCACCGGTGGCGGATCGGGGATGGGGCTCGCGATGGCGATGGCCTTTGCACAGGGCGGCGCGCAGGTCGCTGTCATGGGGCGCAGCATGGAACGTGCCGAAGAAGGCGTGGCGCAGATCGCGGCGCTGGGCGTTCGGGCCCATGCGATGAGCTGCGATGTTCGTCAGCCCGAGGCGATCGCTGCCGCTTTTGACGAGGCCGAGCGCGAATTGGGTCCGATCGGGCTGCTTGCCAATAATGCCGGCGCCAATTTCCCGATCCTTGCCGAGGATATTTCGCCGAACGCTTGGAATGCGGTCACGCGGATCGCGATCGACGGCACCTTCCTCTGCTCGGCCGAATTCGCGCGGCGCCGGATCGCTCGCGGCGAGGGCGGGGCGATCGTCAACAACAGCGCGCAATATATCTGGACCGGTTTTCCCGGCGACGCGCACAGCGCGGCAGCGAAGACCGCGCAGGCGACGATGACGAAGAAACTCGCCGCCGACTGGGCGCCCCATGGCATCCGTGTCAACGCGATCGCCGCGGGTTTTTTCCCCCACGACACGTCGACCGCAGGGCGCCGCGAGGGAGGCATCGCGCCACTCCAGAACATGATCCCCGCCGGTCGCACCGGCAATATCTGGGAATTCGGGTGGCTGTCGGCGATGACCTGCACCCCGCTGTTCGGCGACATGACCGGGCAGGTGATCGTGCAGGATGGCGGTGAAAGCCTGCGCCGCTCGCTGATGATGCCCGATTTCGTCCCGCCGCGCGAACGCGCCGACGGGCCTTGGGGGTGGCAATGAGCGGCTGGCTGAACGGTAAGCGCGCGCGCATCGAGGGCGAGAGTCCGGCTGTCGCGTCGGCATTGGCTGCGCAAGGCGCTTCGCTCGTCGATGCGGGTGACTGCGACATTTGGGTCCATATTGCACCGCCGCCTCCGATCAAGCTTGCGCACGAACTGACGCATGCCGAATGGCGCGCGAGTCTCGACGCCGGGCTCGACCGCCGCTTCCTCGGTGCGAAGGATTTTGCCGGGCAATGCCGGGCGCGCGGCACGGGCGGCGCGATACTCTTCGTCGGTGCCCCCGAACAGGCGCTCGGCGCCGATCAGGCGGCGGCCGCGGGCGCGCTCGCGAACCTCACCAAGACGCTCGGGGTCGAATGGGCGCGCGACGGCATTCGCGTGAACAGCGTCCTGACCCGCGACGCGGGCGCCACGCTCGGCAATCTCGCGGCTTATCTGGTCAGCGATTATGCCGCTTATGTCACTGGCGCGGTCATGGGGATCGACCTCGATGACTGATCGCGCGCGCCTCGACGGGCAGGCCGCGTTCGTCACCGGCGGCGGCGGGGGCATCGGGCGCGCCATCGCGCTGCGGCTTGCCGAGGCGGGCGCGGACGTGGCGATTTTCGACATTTTTCCAGAGCGCGCCGAGGAAGCCGCCGAACGAGTGCGCGAACAGGGCCGGCAGGCGCTGCCGATTGCCGGCGACGTCATGGACAGCGACGCGTTGCGCGCCGCGGTCGATGCCGCCGCTGCGGAGTTCGGGCGGCTCGATATTCTGGTCAACAATGCCGGCGGCGTTTCGGCGCGGCCGTTCCTCGAGCAGAGCGAGCGCAGCATGCGCAAACATATCGACATCAACCTGATGTCGATGTTGATCGCGACACAAGCCGCCGCGAAGCACATGGTCGACGGCGGGCGCGGCGGCGCGATCGTCAATGTCGCGAGTATCGAGGCGAGCCGCGCGGCGCCGAATTTCGCGGTCTATGCGGCGTGCAAGGCCGGGATGCTCAACTTCACCAAGTCGATGGCGGTCGAATTGTCGGGACACGGCATTCGCGTCAACTGCATCGCACCCGACCATACGATCACCCCGGGCAATCAGGGCAATCGCGCCGGGCCCGTCGATCCGGCGACGTGGAAGCAGCGCAGCGACGACGATATCGATGCGATGAACCGGTTGATTCCGTTGGGCCGCGAGGGCGTCGATACGGAATGCGGCGATGCGGCGGTTTTTCTGGCGAGCGCCATGTCGACCTATGTCACCGGCATATTGCTGCCCGTCGATGGCGGCACCTGGGCGTCGTCGGGCTGGGTGCGCGGGCGCGACCGCCGGTGGACGTTGAACGAAGGACTGGCTTTTGGCGCTTGAGCGACGGATCGGCGCCCGGCATTGCGAAATTGCGCGGGGCACCATAATGACGCAGCAAGGAAAAACCCCGATCTGACGGGTTTTGGCAAAGGGGCAGATGCATTGCAGAGCGATAGGGACAACGTGCGAATTCGGGTTCCCAAGACGTCGGAATTGGTCGCGGACCAGATCCGCGCGCAAATCATCCGCGGTGAACTGACCGAAGGCGATTCGCTCCCGCCCGAAGGCGTGCTGATGACGACGCTCGGCGTGTCGCGCCCGACGCTGCGCGAAGCCTTCCGCATCCTCGAAGCCGAAAGCCTGATCAGTGTCGTGCGCGGATCGCGCAGCGGCGCGCGCGTCCATCGCCCCTCGACCGAACTCGTCTCGCGCTACGCCGGCTATGTGCTCGAATCGCAGGGTACGACCATTGCCGACCTTTACGCTGCGCGCCTTGCGATCGAGCCGACGGTCGTCCGCTGGCTGGCGACGGCAAAGGGCGAGACGCCGGGCATGCCGAAGCTCAAGACGGTGCTCAAGGAATTGGGCGATATGCTGACGAACGAACAATATGACGAGTTCATCGACAATATCGCCTATTTCCACCAGGTGCTCGTCGAGGCGACCGGAAACAAGACGCTCAGCTTCATGAATCGCATGCTGCTCAATCTCGCGCGCACCCACCAGAACGACTATCAGCGCCGCCACCCGCGTTCGACCGAGGAACGCATGAAGAGCATCCGCGCCGGTTTCAAATCATACGACAAGCTGATCGGCCTGATCGAAAAGGGCGAGGTCGAGGAAGCCGTCGCGCATTGGCGTCTTCACCTGCGCAACGCCAACGAAACCTGGGCCGTGCGCGGCGAGGGCGAGCGGATCGTCGACTCGCTCCACGGATGAGCTTTATCGAGGCGATGACCGCTGCGGCGGCGCGGGCGCCCGATGCGCCGCTCACCGTCGCCTCCGACATGCGACCCTGCACCACGACATTGGGCGAGGTGGTCGCGGCGGGCCGACGTATGGGCACGCGATTGACGGCGGCGGGCGTCGGCCCCGGCGATATCGTCGGGTGCATGATTCCCAACTGGCGCGAGTGGCTCGTGGTGGCAGTGGCGGCGGCGCAGTCGGGAGCCGTGATGCTGCCGATCGTCACCATCTATGGCGCCAAAGAGCTTGGCTTCATCCTGCGCCAGTCGGGCGCCAGATGGCTATTTACGCCCGACCGTTTCCGCAATGTCGAATATGACCGATTGGTGGCGGATTGCGGCGACCTCCCTGCGCTCGAACGCCATGTCGCAACGGGCCCCGATTTTGACGCGCTCGAGGCCGACGGCCCCATCGGCGACCCGGTACCGGTCGACCCCGATGCGCTGGCGCTGCTCGTTTACACGTCGGGTACGACTGCCGATCCGAAGGGTGTGATGCATTCGGCGCGCGGCCTGCTCGCCGAACTGGCGACGATGCAGGCGATACGCGGCGGCGATGGAGATGACGCCGTGATCTCGCCCTGGCCGCCGGGCCATGTCGCGGGCGCGCTGTCGATGTATCGCTATCTCTGCCAGGGAGCGCCGCTGGTGCTGATGGATCAGTGGGACCCCGCGCTGGCGGCGGAGCTGGTCGATCGGCATCGCGTGACCACATCGTCGGGCACGCCGTTTCACCTGTCGGGCATGATCGCGGCGGCTGATGCCAATGGCAACGACCTGACGTCGCTGCGCCAATATCTCGTCGGCGCCGCGCCCGTGCCGCCGTCGCTGATCGAACGCTGTCAGGCGCAGGGCCTTGCGGTCTATCATTGTTATGGGTCGAGCGAGCATCCGACGGTGACCTCGGGCGTCGTCGACGACCCCCTCGACAAGCAGCTCCACACCGAAGGCCGCGCGATCGCAGGGTCGGAGATGCGCTTCGTCGATGACGATGGCACCGACGTCCCGGCGGGTCAGGATGGCGAAATCTGCACGCGCGGACCCGAATTGTTCATGGGATATCTCGACCCCGCGCTGAACGACACCGCGTTCCTTCCGGGCGGCTGGTACCGCACGGGCGACATCGGTCGCCTCGACGAGAGCGGCTATCTGCTGATCACCGACCGCAAGAAGGATATCATTATCCGTGGGGGCGAGAATATCTCGTCGAAGGAGGTCGAGTCCGTGCTTCTGTCGCACCCGGCGATTGTCGACGCTGCGGCAGTCGCGGCGCCCGATGACCGGATGGGCGAAGTCGTGCGCGCATGCGTCGTACTCGCCGAGGGCGCGGGGTTGACCCTGGACGACGTGCGCAGCCACTTTGCTGGCGCGGGGATTGCCCGGCAGAAGACCCCCGAGCGCCTCACCATCCTGCCTGCGCTTCCGCGAAATGCATCGGGCAAGGTGCTGAAGCACGAACTCCGGCGAAGCGCTTAGTTGCGCATGATAAACCCGCCGTCGACGTTCAGCGCCTGACCCGTAATCCAGTCGCCCGCCGGAGAGCAAAGCAACAACAACGCCCCGACCAGATCCTGCGGCTCGCCGCGCGGCTGCTTGACCACGCGCGCCATCGCCGCTTGCACGAATGGGCTCTCTTCCGGCGTCAGCGCCTTGCCCGCGTCGGACATCGTCATCCCCGGCGCGATCGCATTGACGTTGACGTTCATCCGGCCAAGCTCGGTCGCGAGCGTCGTCGTCAGCCCGAGCAGCGCGACCTTGCTGATCCCGTAAGTGGTCTGGGCGGGGAATCCTCCCGCCGACAGCTGATTGACGATTTTGCCGCCTCCGCGCGCCTGGAACAGCGGTACCGCGGCCTTTGAACAGATCAGCGCGCCAGTCAGGTTGACGCGCATCAGCTTTTCGAAATCGGCGATGCTCGTCTGGATAGCAGGGGTCCCGACCGCCTCGACCATCAGAGCGGCATTGTTGACGAGAATATCGAGCCCGCCGAACGCCGCCTGCGTCGCTTCCATCATCGCCGCGACCGATGTTTCGTCGGCGATGTCGGCCTGCACGGCGATCGCCTTGCCGCCCGCATCGTTGATCTCGGCGGCAACGCGCTCGGCGCCTTCCTTGTTGAGGTCGGCGACGACGACGCTGGCGCCCGCATTGGCCAAGCCGACCGCATAGGCCCGCCCGATGCTGTTGCCGCGCCCGCCCGCGCCCGTGACGATCGCAACCTTGCCGTCGAGGCGGAACTGGTCGTTGGTGAAATCGGCCACGCTCATGCCTCCTGCTTCGGGAAGATCGGCGCGCCGACGCCGATGGTGACGGTCTTGTAGTGCAGGAACTCGTCGATCCCCGCCTTACCGCCTTCCTTTCCGAACCCCGAAATGCCGACGCCGCCGAAGGGGGTGTGCGGATTGATCTGGAACCCGCCATTACTATAGACGCCACCCGCGTTCAGCCGCTCAGACAGGCGGTGGACGCGCTGCAGGTCGTTCGACTGGATATAGGCCGCCAGCCCATATTCGCTGTTGTTGGCGATCGCGACCGCCTCGTCCTCGTCGTGGAACTTGATCACGACGACGGCGGGCCCGAAGATTTCGACCTGGCTGATTTCATGGTCGGGATCGGCATCGACGATCAGCGTCGGCTCGATGAAATTGCCGCTCGCCAGATCGCCGCCGCACCGTCCGCCGCCGAGCAGGAAGGTCGCGGCATTGTCGGCCTTGGCCCGGTCGAACATGCCGGTGATGCGGTCGACCGCGGCCTTGTTGATCACGGGCCCGACCGCGACGGTCGGATCCATCGGGTCGCCGACCTTGAACTGGCCAATGATCGCCTTCAGTCGCGCGACGAAATCGTCGTAGATGTCGGCGTGGACAAGCTGGCGGGTGGGGAGGGCGCAGCCCTGACCCGACAGACACCCAACGGTCCAGAACACCGCGCGTTCGGCGGCCGCCTGAATATCGCAGTCGGGGAAGACGAGGCTCGCCGATTTGCCGCCCAGTTCCATCACCGACGGCTTGATCTCCTCGGCGCACGCGGCAAGGATCTTGCGCGCGGTGATCGGCCCGCCGGTGAAGCTGATCTTGCGGATCTTCTTGTGCCGCACGATCGCATCGCCCGCTTCGGCGGTGCCGGGCAGGATCGACAGCACGCCATCGGGTACCCCCGCCCTTGTGCACAATTGCGCGAACAGCTCGGGCGCGAAGGGGGTGATTTCGGCTGGCTTGCAGATGACGCAATTGCCCGCGGCGAGCGCCGCGCACACCTTCATGCCCAGCGAGATCAGCGGACCGTTCCAGGTGATGATGATCCCGACGATGCCGATCGGCTCGGGCACCGTGTAGGACAGCTCGCCGCGCGTATCGAAGGTGCTCAGCAGGTCGCCCGACAATTTGTCGCACCAGCCGGCATAGTAGCGCGTCCAGCCCACCGCGGTCTCGACCCCGCGTTCGCCGACCATCAAGGTCGTGCCGCCGTCGAGTGCCGCCGCGCGCGCAAGGTCCGCCTTGTTTTCCTCGAGCAGGTCGGCGAGGCGGTTGAGGATATTGCGGCGCGTCTCGGGCGGCGTTCGGCGCCATTGCTCGCGCACCGCTTCCGCCTTGGCGACCGCTTCCTCGACCTCTTTCGTCCCGGCAAGCGGGATGTCCGCCTGCACCGACTGGGTGACGGGGTGGAGATGCGGATGTGTCCCGCCGCTGCCGCTGCTGCGTTGCTCATGTCCCAGATGCAGGTGAACTGCGGGTGCTGCGCTTGCCATAATGGATCCTCTTCTCGTTTCTGTCAGTCGGTTTGGGGCAGGGCGAGCGTCAGGCCGCCGTCGGCGCCCGGTCGCATCGCCGGGCTCCAGACGATCTCCCAGCCATTGCCCTCGGGGTCGGCGAAATAGCCCGAGTACAGCCCGCCATCGCGATCACGGATCGGGCTGGTGATTTTAGCGCCGGCGGCGATAGCCCCGGCAAACTGCGCATCGACGTCGGCCTTCGTCTCGACAAAGATCGCATTGACCGCCCGCGGCGTCGCCGACAGGTCGATGCCGCTTTCGGCGGCCAGATAATCGCGCGGGACGAAGACGATCACCGCGGTCCCGGCGCGCAGCATCAAAGACCCCGGCATGTCGGGTCCCCACGTCTGCCAGCCGAGATTGTCGACGTAGAATTTGCGTAGCGCCGCGATGTCGCCCGCGGGCACCATCAGCATATGCAAGGCTTGATCCATCTCTTTAACTCCACGCTAGATGCAGATGTTCGAGCGCCATCACGCTGCCGCCGCGGCACGTCTCGTCGCCCTTTTCGATTCGCCGGAAATGGCCGATGCGGGTAAACCAGGCGCGATAGAAGACGATCAGCTCCATCCGCGCGAGGTGGAGGCCAAGGCAGGTGTGGATGCCCGATCCGAACGCGGCATGGCGATAGAATTGCCGCTCGACCGATACGGTTTTTGGATCGGGATTGAGCCCTTCATCCCAACCGACGAGTGGCAACGGGGCGAGGATGCAGTCGCCGGCGAAGAGCTTTACGCCCTCCAGCTCGGTATCCGCGACGATGTAGCGCGGCGTTGCGACGAAGGCGTATCGGCGCAGCAATTCCTCGACGAGATCGGGGATCACATCGGGATCGTCGATCGCGCGCTGGCGCAGCGTCTCGTCATGCGCGAGGTGGCGCATCCCGAAACTCATCGCATTGGTCACGGTGTCGAGCCCCGCGAGAAACATCAGGAAGCCGATCGACATCAGCTCCTCGAACGTCAGTCGGCGCCCCTCCACCTCGCTGACGATGATCTTCGAGATCATGTCGTCGCGCGGTTCGGCCATGCGCTGCTGGATCAGCTCGGCGAGATGGCCGAGGATCGTCTGTGCCAGCGCGTTGCGCTCATCGGGGGTCGCGCGGGCGTTGAAAAAGCCGACGACGAGATGACGGAATTCGTCGAACTTCTCCATCGGAAAGCCGAACAATTCCATAAACACCGCGACCGGCAAGCGCGACGCGATGCTCGATACGAACTCGCATTCGCCCGCCTCGACGATCTTGCCGAGCAGCTGGTCGGTCCATTCGACCACCCGCGCCTCGAGCGGGGCGATGGCCTTCGATTCAAAAAAGGGGCGCAGCATTTGCCGGTAAGGGCGATGCTCGGGCGGGTCGAGCATCTCGGGGATCATCGCCGGCTGGTTCGGATTGGGCGGGATCGACAGATAGCGACTCGAATAAATCTCCGGATGCCGGATTACCTGAGACACCGATGATGCGGTGTTGCACATCCAGTGCCCGCCATGCGCATTGGTCCAGAACACCGGCGGCGCGGTCTCCTTCAGTTCCCAATAGCGATCATGGACGTCGGCCAGCAAACCGGGATCGGCGATATAGTCGAACTCATAGACCGGCGAACGCGCCGGGGTCTGCGACTCGGTCATGTTCCTCTCCTCTTGCGCTCAAGTAAACGACTGTTTACATCAAGAGTCAACGGGGAGGCAGCATGGCAACGGCAATCAACGACAAGGCACGCGACGCCGACCGGACGCGGCAAGCGATCCTTTTTGCTGCGCAGCAAATTTTCGCGGAAAAAGGATTTGCCGAGGCCGGTGTGCGCGACATTACCGCGCGCGCCGGGGTGAACCCGTCGCTGGTCAGCCGCTATTTCGGCGGCAAGCTGAAACTGTTCGAGGCCGCGCTCGATGCGGCGCTCGATGCGCGGATGATGACCGACTTGCCCAAGCAAGGGTTCGGCCGCGCGATCATGGCGCGCTTCGCCGACGAGGAGAAGGGGCGGGTGCAGCCGCTGCCGATCCTGTTCGGCGCGGCGCCCGACAGCGAAGCGCGCGCCGTCGCGCTCCGCCTGTTGCACGACCATGTGCTCGCGCCATTGTCCGAATGGTTCGGGGGCGAGGCCGGCGAGGTCAAGGCGGCCGCCTTCATGGTCGTTTCGCTCGGCTTTTTCACCTATCGCGACCAGTTGCCGCTGCGGCAATTTGCGGGGCCGGTCGAGCCCGGCCTGCGCCGTTGGCTGGAAGACACGTTTCAGGCCATCGTCGACGACTAGGGTCCTGGCGCTGGGCCGGACATGTCACAGCGTCGCCATGTCGATCACGAAGCGATATTTGACGTCCGATTTCTCCATCCGTTCGTAAGCCGTGTTCACGTCGGCCATCGCGATGGTTTCTGTCTCGGGCAGGATGCCATGCTCGGCACAGAAATCGAGCATCTCCTGCGTTTCCTTTATCCCGCCAATCGCCGAGCCCGCGACCGATTTGCGGCCGCCGAGCAGCAGCCCCGAATGAAAGCCGGGCATCTGATCGACCGCGCCCACGATCACCAGATGGCCCGATGCTTTGAGCAGGCGCAGGTAGTTTTGATACTCGTGCGCGACCGGGATCGTGTCGAGGATGAAGTCGAAACGGCCCGTCGCTGCCTTCATCGCCTCCTTGTCCGTCGCGATCAGCACATGCGATGCGCCGAGTGAACGGGCATCGTCGGCCTTTGACGGCGAGGTGGTAATCATCGTCACCTCGGCGCCGAGCGCGGCGGCGAATTTAACCCCCATATGACCAAGTCCGCCGAGGCCCGCCACCGCGACCCGCTTGCCGGGACCGACACCCCAATGCCGCAGCGGCGACCAGGTGGTAATGCCGGCGCACAACAAGGGTGCCGCCTTGGAGAGATCGAGCGCGTCGGGCACGCGCAGCACGAACTTGTCGCGCACGATCACGCGTTTCGAATAGCCGCCCTGCGTCTGGTTGCCGTCGTGCCGGTCGCGGCCGTTGTAGGTGCCGACGCTGCCGGGGCAATATTGCTCCTGATGCTCGGCGCAGTTGGGGCATTCGAGGCAGGCATCGACGAGGCAGCCGACGGCGACCGCATCGCCGATCGCGAAGCCGTCGACCGCGCTGCCAATTGCGCTCACGCGTCCGACGATCTCGTGCCCCGGAACGATGGGGTAACGTGTCCGTCCCCAGTCGTTGCGCGCGGTGTGAAGGTCCGAATGGCAGACGCCGCAATAGAGGATGTCGATCGCGACATCGTCGGCGCGCAGCTCGCGGCGCTCGATCGGCATCGGGGCAAGGGCGGCATCGGGGGCGGTTGCGCCCCAGGCGGCAACAGCTTCGGTCATGCGGCATCCTCCAGTAACAAAGCGGCGTCGGCGGGGGCGATGAACTGCAGCAGGTGCGCGCGCTTCAGGCAGAGATGCGGCGCGGCCTCGTCGGTCATGCCGATGCCGCCATGGACCTGGATATTGGCGCGGCCGTTGTCGAGTGCGGCCTGGTCGCCGAGGCGCTTGGCGGCGGCGATATGAAAGGCGGCGTCGGTATCGCGCGCGTCGAGCGAACAGGCGGCATAATAGAGCTGCGAACGCGCCACCGCGGCGCGCACCGCCATATCCGAACAGATATGCTTGAGCGCCTGGAACCAGCCGATCGGGCGGTCGAACTGGTGGCGAAGCTTGGCATATTCGGCCGCCATGTCGCGCGCCGCGTCGGCGCAGCCGACCGCATAGGCTGCGGCCAGCAGTTGCAGGTGCAGCGGCGCGGCGGCATCCTTGGTCCCCACCGAGGCCGTCCATTCCTGCCGGCTCTGGTCGGTCGACGGGTCGATCGTTGGCGCGTGTGTCCGGCCATCCTGCATAGCGAACAGACGCAACCCGCCGGCTGTCCACATCAGCGCGGCATGCGAACCGCCCGGATCGAGCACGCGCATATCGCTTGGTTCTTCGGCAGGCAGCGCAAGCGCGACTTTGCCGTCGAAGCCTTCGGCGAACCATCGACGGGCCGCTGCAGTAGAGATCAGCCCGATCGGCGCGAGGACGCGGCCGAGCTCGGAGAAGACAACTGCCTCCGTCGCATGGTCCAGGTCCATTCCGGGTGCTGTCATGCCAGTCCAGCCCATCGCTTCGAGATCGCCCCAAAGACCGGCGGGACGCGACCGCGCTCCCTCCAGCGGCATATGGTCGCGGCACCAGTCGGCGGTCGCGGTCCGCAGCGCTTCCTGCTCGTCGTTCAGAGTCAAATCCATCGCGTCACCTCGATTTGGGCAGGCCGAGCAAGCGCTCGCCGATGATGTCGCGCTGGATCTGCGCCGTGCCGCCCGCGATCGTCGAGGCGAAACCGCGGAGATAATCCTGCACCGCATTGTCGTCGCCATAGGCAAAGTCGATCAAGTCCTGGCCCATCAACAGCACGGCCATCCGCTCGAGCCGCTGACCGAGCTCCGCGGTGAACAGCCGGATCACCGACGCTTCGGGCCCCGGTTGCCCGGTGCGCACGACTTCGGAAATATTGCGGTAGGTCATTGCGCGCAGCGCCGCGACCTCGGCGCGCATCTGAGCCAACTGGTCGGCGATGCGGTCGTCCTTGATCATTCCGTTCGCGCGCGCAGTCGTCACCAGCTCCGCAATCTCCTGCCCCGCCTTGACCTGCTCGGCGATAAAGCCCGTTCCGCGCTCGAAGCTCAGCGTCGACATCGCGACCTTCCACCCGTTGCCGAGCCCGCCGACGACATTGGAAAGCGGTATGCGGACATCGTCGTAAAAAACCTCGGCAAACTCGGTCTGCCCCGACATTTTCCTAATCGGCCGCACCGTGATCCCCGGCGCATGCATGTCGCAGATCGCCCAGCTCAGCCCGGCGTGCCGCTGCGACCCTTCCTCGGTCCGCAGCACCAGTTCCTGCCAGTCGGCGACATGCGCAAAGCTCGTCCAGATCTTCGACCCGTTGACGACCAGCTCGTCGCCCTCGATCCGCCCGCGCGTCTTGATGCCCGCGAGGTCGGAGCCCGCGCCCGGCTCCGAAAAACCCTGGCACCAGATCGCTTCGCCCCTCAGGATGCGGGGCAGGTGATAGGCCTTCTGCTCTTCGCTCGCGTTCAGGATCAGCGTCGGCCCGCCATGGTTGATCCCGACGAAATTGGCGCCGATCCATGGGGCGTGCGCCTTTGCATATTCCTCCAGCCAGATCACCTGCTGGACGATCGACAGTCCGCGGCCGCCATAATCGGCAGGCCAGTTGATCCCCGCCCAGCCGGCGTCGAACAGCCGCCGCTGCCACGCTTTGTCGAAACCGATCGCGTCGGCCGCGTCGAGCGGGCGTTTCTCTGCGGGCACATTGGCGTGCAACCAGTCGCGGCACTCCTCGCGAAAGCGCGTCTCTTCGACGGAAAAGCCGATGTCCATCAATCGGCCTTTTTCGCGCTGCCGATGGGCTCGCCCTTTTTGCGCATCGCGGGATCAAAGCCCGCGTTGCGCATCAATTCGTGGTTCAGCCCCGCGCCGAGCGCCATGCCGTCGGTGTCGTAAATCAGCCGCTTGTTCTCGGCATTGCTGTGGCGGCTGTTGCCGAGGATCAGCGCGGCGAGCTCGGACACCTTGGCATCCAGTTCGTCATCGGCGACGCAATAATTGGCGAGCCCCATCGCGGCGGCCTGCTCGCCAGTATAGGGCTGGCACGTCAGCATCATTTCGAGCGCCTTCGCCTGGCCGACGCGGCGCGGCAGGCGCTGCGACAGGCCCCAGCCCGGAACCAGCCCCCAATTGCCATGCGTATCGGCGAAGCGCGCGCTGGTATCGCAGACGATGAAATCGGCCGAGAGCGCGAATTCGAGCCCGCCAGTGTAGCAACTGCCGCGCACCTTCGCGATCACGGGTTGCGGCAGCGTGGTCAGCCGTTCGAGGATCAGCATCTCCTGCCGCAGCCAGCCGAGCGCATCGGCGTGCGGCGCCTGCTTCAGATCATGCCCGGCGCAGAAATGCCCGCCCGCGCCCGTCACGACGATCAGGCCGACCTCGCTGCCATCGGCTTCGATATCGCGGATATGCGCGCGGAATTCGCGAAACAGCTCGCGGTTGATCGCGTTGCGCTGGGCGGGCCGGTTCAGCGTCAATGTGCAGATGCTGCCAGCATCGTGCCGCAGGACGAGCGCTTCGCTCATGCCACGTCTCCCCGCGTTTTGGCGATTGCCGCCGCCGCCGTGCCGTTTTCGCGCGCGCGTTTGCCGAACTGCTCGCGGATCGGCACGAATTCGGGCATCACCAATGACCGCCGCAGCCAGTTCGCGGCATCGACGACCAGCGTGTGCCCGCTGATATAGGTCGCATAGGGTGAGCAGAGGAAGGTCGCCGCCCAACCGAGTTCGCGCACCTCACCAACACGCATTCCCGGGATCGTGTTGTCGCCGCGCTCGCCGACGCGGTGGCGCGTCATATGGTCGGGCAGATCTTGATGCGGGAAACGGCCAGGCGCGATGCAATTGACGCGGATGCCGTCAGGTGCCCATTCGACCGCAAGGCTCTGCGTCAGGTTGGTCACACCTGCCTTCGCCGCCGCCGAATGCGACGTGCCCGGTCCGCCCGTCCAGCTATAGGTCGCCCCGATATTCAGGATTGCGCCGGGCAGCCCCGCCGCGAGCCGCCGGATCGCAAATTCGCGGCTGCAATTATAGGTGCCGTTGAGGACGATATCGACGACGGTGCGAAAACCGTTCGGCGTCATTTCTTCCGCCGGCGCGGGGAAATTTCCTGCTGCATTGTTGATCAGCACGTCGACCGGGCCAAGCTTCGCCTCGATCGCGTCGAACGCCGTCGCGACAGCGTCGGGATCGCGCACGTCGCACGCGACGGCGATCGCCTCGGCGCCGACGTCGCGGATCGCCGCGAGCCCGGCTTCGAGGTGCTCGGGCTTGCGGCTCAGCACCGCGATCTTGGCGCCCAGCCGGGCAAATTCGACCGCCATGCCCTTGCCCAGCCCGGTGCCGCCGCCGGTCACGGCGACAACCTGTCCGGCATAGGTCCCATCGGGCAGCGCTTTCGCGCCAAGCGGGGGCGGGGCGGGGAGGGCCATTTATTTGCCTTTATACTGCGGCGCGCGCTTCTCGCGGATCGCGGTGCGGGCCTCGTGATAATCGTCGGTCTTGAACAGATAGCTTTGCGCATAAAGCTCGGCGCGCGTGCCGGTGCGGATCGTCGCACCGTGCATCAGGTTGATCATCTCCTTCGCCATCGCGAGGTTGATCGGCGGTTTAGCGGCGATATCGCGCGCGACCGCCAGCGCCCGGGCGTCGAGTTCATCGGGTTCGACAACGAAATCGACCGCGCCCCATTCCAGCGCGGTCGCAGCGTCGATCTTCTGCCCGGTCATCACCATATATTTGGTCCGCGACGGACCGATCAGCGCGGTCATCATCTGCGTCCCGCCGGTATCGGGGAGCACCCCGTACAGGATCTCGGGCAACGCCATTTTCAGCGTCGTGTCGCTCATCCGAATATCGGCGGCGAGCGCGAGTTCGCACCCGCCGCCGATAGCGCCCCCCTTCAGCGCGGCGATGATCGGCTTGGTCGATTCCTGCATCCGCAGGCGGCCTTCCTGGTGGCGGCGTACGAAATGGAAATCGCTCTCGTCGCGCGCGCGCTGGCCCAGCACGTTGGTGTCGCGCCCCGAGCAGAAGCTTTTTCCGGTCGCGCGGATCAGGATTGCATTCGACTCGGTCTCGTCGAGCGCCTCGCCAACGAGCTGCTGGAACAGTGTCGACATGTCGTCGTCCATCGCATTGTGCCGCTCGGGGCGATTCAGCGTGATGATGCGCAGCGAACCGTCGCGCTCGCTCAAGATCTGATCGGCCATGACCACGCTTCTCCCAAAAGCATTTCGATATAGGTCTTGCACGAGTTATATAACTAGGTCAATTATGTCGCGACAAGGAAATGGGGAGAAAGCGGATGTTCGAAGGCAAGACCGCACTGGTCACTGGCGGTTCGCGCGGCATCGGTGCTGCGATCGTCCAGCGACTCGGCGCCGCGGGCGCGCATGTCGCGATCAACTACGCCGGCAGCAAGGAGGCCGCCGAGACGCTCGCGGCGGGAATCGTCGCGGCGGGCGGCAAGGCGTTCGCGGTGCAGGCCGACGTTTCGACGCTCGCGGGGATCGAGTCGCTGTTCACGGCGTGCGATGCGCAGTTCGGCGGCGCCCCCAATCTCGATTTTCTGATCAACAATGCCGGCGTCGGCCGCGGCGGGCGCGACGGCACGCTCAAGGGCGCGGGCGAGGAGCTTTACGACGAATTGTTCGCGGTCAATGTGAAGGGCCCGCATTTTGTCACGCAAGCCGCGCTGCCGCGGCTGCGCGACGGCGGGCGCATCGTCAATATCGGGTCGATGTCGGGCAAGGTCGGCCAGCCTTTCGCCGCCGCCTATGCGATGACCAAGCGCGCGGTGCAGAGCCTGACCTTCTCGACCGCGCTCGCGGTCGCCAAGCGCCAGATCACCTGCAACTGCATTGCGCCTGGTGCAGTCGCCACCGACTTCATTACCGCGCTGCGCGAAACCCCCGGCTGGGACGAGGCCACTGCGAAACACACGCCGATGGGACGCCTTGGCGAGCCTGACGATATCGCGGGCGCGGTCATGATGCTGCTGGGCGACGATGCGCGCTGGGTCACCGGTCAGATCATCGAGGCGAGCGGGGGCCTTGCGCTCTGATGGCGTTGATGACCGAAAAACTGCGCGCGATCATGGCGCTCGATCCGGATCGGACCGAGATCGATTTTGAAGGGCACGACTATAGCTGGCGACAGATCGCGGAGACTGTCCGCGCGATCGAGAATGCGCTCGAAGCAATGGGACTGCCCGCGGATACGCGCGTCGGCGTGATGCTGCGCAACCGTCCCGGCCATGTCGCCGCGATCGTCGCGGTGCTTTCGACCGACCGCTGCCTCGTTACCCTCAACCCCATCCTGCCCGACGCAAAGCTGTTCGACGACATCGAAGGGCTCGGGCTTCCGGTCGTCATCGCCGACGCAACCGATCTCGCGCGGCCGGGCGTCACCGATGCGCTCGAGCGCGCGGGCTCGGCTGTCGTCGAGATCGGCGCGCGCCTCGAAGGTGCGCGCGTCGTCCCGAGCGGAAGGCGCGCCGCGGTGCAGACTTCACCCGGCGTCGCGATCGAAATGCTCACCAGCGGCACCACGGGAACGCCGAAACGCGTCCCCTTGAGCCGCGACTCCTTCGATGCGAGCTTTCGCGGTTTCACGAAATATGAGCGCGGCCGCAGCTTCGACGACCCGCCGAAGCTCAACTCGGGCTGTACGATGATCGTCAATCCGCTCACGCATATCGGCGGCATCTATGGCTGCATCGGGGCGCTCGCGGCGGGACGGAAGATTGCGCTCCTTGAAAAATTTACCGTCGAGGCGTGGGTTTCTGCCGTGAAGCGCAACCGTCCTGCGGTCGCTCCCGCAGTCCCTTCGGCGGTGCGTATGCTGCTCGACGCCGATGTCGACCCTGCCGACCTGTCGAGCCTCAAGTCGTTAATCTCGGGCACTGCGCCACTTTCACCCGATCTCGTCGATGCCTTTCTCGCCAAATATGGCATCCCGATTTGCGGCAATTATGGCGCGACCGAGTTCGCCGGTGCGATTGCCGGGTGGACGATCGACGATTTCCGTCGGCTCTGGACGGAAAAGCGCGGCGCCGTCGGCCGCGTCCACGGCGATATCGAGGCGCGCGTCGTCGATGCGGAAAGCGGCGCGGTCTTGCCACATGGGACCGAAGGCTTGCTCGAGCTCAAGGGGCGCCAGCTTGACAACGACATGCAATGGCTGCGCACGACCGATCGTGCGGTGCTCGACGCCGATCGTTTTCTTTATATCCGGGGACGCGCCGACAATGCGATCATCCGAGGGGGGTTCAAGATCCATCCCGACGATGTCGCCCGTGCGATCAACGATCATCCCGCCGTGCGCGAAGCCGCGGTGGTGGGCGTGCCCGACGCGCGGCTCGGGGCAGTGCCCGCGGCGGCAATCATCCTCAAGGACGGCGCAGCCGAACCGGAGGTCGAAGTTCTCAAGGCGTGGCTCAAGGAGCGGCTGATCGCGTATCAGGTTCCGGTACACATCCGCTACGTTCCCGACTTTCCGCGCACTCCTTCGATGAAACCATCCGCGCCGGGATTGCAGTCCCTGTTTGAAGGAGCGTCGTGATGGAAGATTTCAGCGGCAAGTCGGTCATCGTCACCGGCGGCGGGCGCGGCGTCGGGCGCGGGATCGCCAAGGCCTTCGCGGCAGCAGGCGCACAGGTCATGCTCGGCGCTCGGACCATATCCTACGCCGAGGATGTGAAGGCCGAGATCGAAAAGGCTGGCGGCGTCGCCGAATGTTTCGCCGCCGACATCGCGCGTCACGCCGATTGCCGTGCGCTCGTCGAAGCCACGGTGCAAGCCTTCGGTACCATCGACATCATCGTCCACGCCGCGGCCGACATTCCGCACGGCGGGGTTGGCCACGTCGACGACGAGCGTCTGGAAGCGGGCTTTGCGAGCATCGCGAAAGCCGCCTGGTGGCTGCTCGACGCCGCGCGGCCCCATCTCGCCGACGCGAAGGATGGCGGGCGATTCATTGCGATCGGTTCGATCAACGGCACCTTCAACGTCGTTCCCAACATGACCGCTTATGGCATGGCGAAGGCTGCGCTCGACGCTTTCATTCGCGCCGCTGCCGGCGACGTCGTGGGCGAGGGGATCACGGTCAACGGGATCAATCCGGGCCTCGTCGCCAGCGACCGCGCCAAAGCCGTGCTCGGCGACGAGGGCCTCGCCGCTTATGGTGCCACCGTTCCCGTCGGCCGCGCGGGTACGCCGGCCGATATCGCGCACGCCTGCCTGTTCCTCGCCTCGGCAAAGTCCGACTATATCACCGGTACGACGATCAAGATGGACGGCGGCTCGACCGTCGCGGCGTCGCCGGGTCGCAACGACATCTTGCAGGAACGGCTCAAGCTCCAGCAGGGAAAGGCGCCCTGATGGACCTCGGGATTGCCGGAAAGGTTGCGCTCGTCTTCGGCGGATCGAAGGGTATCGGACTCGGCTGCGCGCACGAGTTCGCGCGCGAAGGCTGCAAGACCGTGATCGCCGCGCGGACGCAGGCGACGATCGATACTGCGGTTGCCGAGGTGCGAGCGGCGGGCGGGCAGGTCGTCGGCATCTCCGCTGATTGCACGACCAAGGACGGGATAGCATCGGCGGTCAACGCAGCGACCGGCGCGTTCGGGCCGCCCGACATTTTGATCTTCAACGTCGACTCCGGCCCCAAAGGTGCCTTCCTCGACGTCGACGACGAGACTTTTGTCGCCGCGAACAACAACAATGTCATGGCGTTCCGCTGGGCCGTGCAGGCTGTGTTTCCGCATATGCGCGAGCAGGGCTGGGGCCGCATCCTGACGATCGGCACCAACTCGGTGAAGGCGCCGCACCGCAAGCTCCCGCGTGCCGCGCAGAACACCTACCGCGTCGGCGCGCTGGCGCTCTCGAAAACCCTGTCGGCCGAACTCGGTCCCTTCGGCATTACCGTCAACACGCTGGGCACCGGTGCGATCGCGACGCCGCAATTCCGCGACGTGTTTACGAAGATCGCCAAGGCCCAAGGCCAGACCTACGAAGACCATATCGCCGAGCGCGTCAGCGCGTGGCCCGTCCAGCGAATGGGAACGCCCGAGGATATGGCGGCTGCCGCGGCCTTCCTCTGTTCGGATCGTGCCGGGTTCATCACCGGTCAGGTGCTGATCGTCGATGGCGGCAATCTTGAAGTTCTGCAATAATCTGAAAGCAAGGAAACAAGGGCATGAAACTCGATAAGAATTTGGCTGCAGTCGTCACTGGCGGCGCCTCGGGCCTTGGCCGCGCCAGTGCCGAAGCGCTTGCGGGCGCGGGGCTGAAGGTCGCGATCTTCGACGTCAATGAAGAGGGCGGAAAAGCGGTCGCCGACGCGATCGGAGGGATTTTCTGCAAGGTCGATATCACCAGCGAGGACAGTGTCGTCGCGGGGTACGAGGCCGCGCGCGCCGCACACGGCCAGGAGCGGGTGCTCGTCCACTGCGCGCAAATATCGAAGGGCGGAAAGACCGTCCGTTACGACAAGGCGACGGGCGGCTATGTCCGCTACTCGACCGAAGACTACGCCTTCTCCGCACAGGGCATCCTGATCGCCAGCTACCGACTGGCATCGCTGTCGGCGCTCGGCATGGCGAATGCCGAGCCGCTGAACGACGATGGCGAGCGCGGCGCGATCATCCTCACGGCGTCGGCCGCTGCGCAGGATGCGCAGATCGGGCAGGTCGGCTATGGTTCGCTCAAGGCCGGGGTCAACGGGCTCGTCCTGCCGCTGGCGCGCGATCTGATGGACCTTGGCATCCGCGTCAATTCGATCATGCCCGGCATTTTTGCGACGCCGCCGATGCTTGCGGTCAAGGATCGCGCGCCGGCTGTTTTCGAAGGTTTGGCGGCATCGGTGCCGTTCCCCAAGCGCCTCGGCCATCCCGAAGAGTTCGGTTCGCTGGTGCTGGAGCTTGTCCGTAATGGCTATTTCAACGGCCAGAATCTGCGGCTCGATGGCGCCATCCGTATGCCGCCCAAATAGGATCAAGGTTTTGAACGCTCCCCAGCAATTTCCCTTTGCACGGCAGTCGGCGGGCCCGGCGCCCGCGCGTCGGGCAGGCTCGATCCGGCGCACGACTTCGATCGACTCCGACTGGCCCGATGGCTTCGGCCAGGCGTGGATCATGGCCGGGCGTGCTCGCGATCTACTGACCTCTTTCAAGGGCGAAGCGGTGGAACTCGCCCGCGGCGACTTTCGCATCCGGACGTCACCGATCCGCGAGATACTCGAAATATCGGCCACGCCCGATCACCCGCGGCTTCAGGAAATGGTCGGGGTGCGCGCAGGCGGCGCCAGCCGCCACGCGCTCGCGGCGACGCTGGGCGACATCCGCGGCACGCCGACCTTTCAGCTCCTCGATGATTTCGCGGGCGCCAGCCTCGTCGCGGGTTGGATATGGTCGCGCTGGATCGACGACTGGCAGGCGGCGATGCGCAGCAAGGGCACGCAATCGACCGCCGGGAACAAGGGACGAATGCTCAACATCTGCACAGGCTTCACCGAAGGCGCGAGTTCGTTGTCGGAAGGTGGCGGCGTCGACCATGAGCATCAATCATCGACCGAAGTCGGTCCGCTCGCCAACCCGAACGATCCGGCCGGCTGGCACACCATGCCTGAACAGGTCGCCCGCCCCCTGGCACGGCGCGCGCGCCGCATCGACATCTGGCGCGCCGAGGGCGTGCTAAAGGTCGACGCGGGCTTTCAGGACAGCGGGCCCAATCCGGAGGGGACGCGGACCGCGATCCATGAGTATCGGGTCTATGCGGAGATCGACGAAGCGAGCGAAACCCTGCTTTCGCTTCAGGCCTTGCCCCTGATCCTGCCGTTTCGCGAATGCCCCGGTGCCTCGATGAAGGCGGCGCGGATGGTCGGCCAGAATGTCCCGGAATTTCGGCAGGCGGTGCTGGATACGCTCGCCGGCACGCTCGGCTGCACCCATCTCAACGATGTCCTGCGCGCCCTTGCCGACGTGCCGGCCCTGGCACGATTATTACCCAAAGCGCCGGATTGAAGGGAAGAATCTTACGCTTTCCGCAACGGAAAGCGCAATTCACTTGTCTATCTTGTTAGACCTAGTTATACAACTGACGTAGCGAGGACATATGAAGCCTCGCGGGGAGGATGTTGACCATGAATTTCAAGCAGAAGCGCGATTCGTTCCGGATGCTCACCGCGGTCTCGCTGACGGCCATTGCCTTGTCATCGACACCCGCGTTCGCGCAAACCACCCCGCCGCCGCCGGCAGAGAACGAAACCGTCGGTCTCGAAGACATCATTGTCCAGGCGCGCAAGGTGAACGAAAATCTGCAGGATGTTCCCGTTGCGGTGACCGCCTTTACTGGCGAGGGCCTTGAAGCTCAGGGCGCCATCCGTGTCCAGGACATCGCGAACTTTACCCCGGGACTTTATATCCGCTCGGGGTCGAACAGCCCCGCCGGCATCACCGTTGCGCTCCGCGGCCAATTTCAGAACGACACGCTTGCGACGCTCGACCCCTCGGTCGGCACCTATGTCGACGGCGTTTACTGGGCGCGCGCCTATGGTCTCAACACGACCCTGCTCGATATCAGCTCGGTCCAGGTGCTAAAAGGTCCGCAAGGCACCTTGTTCGGGCGCAACACGACCGGCGGCGCGATGCTGATCAACTCCAACGACCCGCGGCTCGGCGAATTTAGCGGTAAACTGTCGGCGAGCTACGGGCGCTTCAACGAGTTCGAGCCGACGGCGGTCGTCAACATCCCGATCGGCGACAAGGTCGCGATCCGTCTTGCCGGCAAAAGATTCAGCCGCGACGGTTATACGACGAACAGCGTTCCGGCAAACACGGCCAGCGCGGTGACTGCGGTCACCACCGCCGTTGCGCGGCGCCCGGTCGGCGGCAATCTCGACGGCCTCAAGCTCGACAACCGCGACCGCTGGCAGGCGCGCGGCAAGCTGCTCATCCAGCCGACCGACAACCTTAGTCTCCTGTTTTCGGGCGAATATTTCAAGATGGACGAGGCTGCGCCGAGCCGCAATCTCGTTTATACGACGCGGGCGTTCAGCGGCGCCAATTCGACCTACAATACCGCCGCCACCAGCGGTACATTCGTCGGCATATTGAACGGCAATCCGCCGGCCAGCGCGACAGCGCCCGGCCTGGCGATTCTCGCGACGGAAGCGGCGCGGCTTGCGGCGGGGGGACGGATCACCGCCAACAACGAGATTCCCTATGTCTACGCCAAGACGCAGACCTATAATTTCACCGGCGCGCTCGACACCAGCTTCGGTCAGGCGAAACTGATCGCTAGCTATCGCAAGGTCAGCGCCAACGCCGGCTTCGATCTCGACGGTTCGGCCTACCCGATCCACTTCACCGAAAGTCAGCAGGAGCTGAAGCAGCAATCGGCGGAGCTCCAGCTCACCGGCAAGATGTTCGGCGATGCCGTCGACTTTGCAGCGGGCGCGTTCGTCTTCCATGAAAGCGGCTTTGACCAGTCGATTTCGATCACGGTCCCGGTCCTCAATCCGGTGACGTCGCATTTCTGGGGGTATATCGATAACGACAGCATCGGCATGTATGGCCAGGCGACCTGGCATCTCAACGACAAGCTGTCGTTCACCGGCGGCCTGCGCTATTCGGTCGACGACAAGGGTCTCGAAACGCGCAGCAACAATTTCAACCGCACCAGCGGGTTGACGACCTGCGCGGTGGTTGCCGGCGTTCCGGCATTCAGTGCCGGCGAGATCGTCGATCCGGTCCAGTGCGCCTTCAAGCGCCGCGACAGCTTCGGCGGATGGTCCTATACGGCGAGCGTCGATTACAAGCTCAACGACGATATCCTAGTCTATGCCAAGACCGCCAAGGGTTTCCGGTCGGGGGGGCAGAATCTCCGCGCGCCGAATACGGCTGCGTTCATCCCCTTCGCACCCGAAGTGGCCTACTCTTACGAAGTCGGTTTCAAGGGCGAGTTTCTCGACAATCGCGTGCGGTTGAACGTCGCGGCCTATACGAGCGACGTGAACGACATTCAGCGTTCGACGCTGGTGTCCGTCCCACCCGTGCCCCCGGCGACCGTTCCCGGCACCGCGACGCTGCTCGGCAACGCGGGCAAGGCTCGCATTCGCGGTCTAGAGGCCGAACTGACCGCCGTGCTGTTCGAAGGCTTTACCGTCCAGGCGTCCGGCGCGCTGGTCGATCCGAAATATGTCCGCTATTCGGATTTGACCGGCGACCGCTCGTTCGAACGGTTCAGCGGTGTGTTCAAGAAGCAATATTCGCTCGCCGCGGACTATACCACGCCGGTCGGCAGCCGCGCGCGGGTCAACCTTCACGTCGATTATTCGTGGCGCAGCAAGGTGCCGCTCGACATCTACAACTATGCGCCCAATCCCGACAATAACGCGATCATCGCTGCGACCACCGGGCCGGCGCTCGGCCTGCTCGGCGCGCGCGCCTCGGTCGAGTTTCTCGACCGGTTCGAGATCGGCGTGTTTGCGCGCAATATCACCAACGAGCGCGAATATGTTCAAAACCAGCTGGTTGCGCCGGTCGGGTATATTTCGGCGACCTACAACGAACCGCGCACTTATGGCGTGACCGCCAGCGTCGAATTCTAGGGACCACAGGGCGCTCCTCGGAGCAATGGGGAGGGACGGCCTGGCCGGACCCTCCCTCTTTTTTTCCGGGAAAGGAAACACATGACGTCGGAAGCTTCCAGTCGCCGTGGTCTGACGCTTGGGCTGCTCGTGATCGTTGCGATCCTGAGCTATGTCGATCGTCAGGTCTTCACGCTCTTTCAGGACGACATCAAGCTGGAGCTTGGCCTCGATGACGGCCAGCTCGGCTTGCTCACCGGCATCGCTTTTGCCGCCTTTTACGCGATCGCCGCCTTTCCGATCGCGCGCTACGCCGACCGCGGCGACCGGCGGCTCGTGATCGCGGTTTGCGTGTCGATCTGGAGCCTCGCGACTGCGTTGTCCGGCTTTGCCCATAGTTTCTGGCAAATGCTCCTCGCGCGCATCGGCCTTGCCGCGGCGGAGGCAGGCGCTGGCCCCGCCGGCATGTCGCTGCTTACCGATATCTTCCCCAAGGATCGCCGCACGACGGTCATCTCGGTCATGCTTGCCGCCAACGCCGTCGGCCTCTCGGGTGGGCTCGCGCTCGCAGGCTGGCTTTCGCAATGGTATGATTGGCGCACGGTCTTCCTGATCGTCGGTCTGCCCGGCGTCGGCGTCGGCCTGCTGGTCTATCTGCTCGCCGCCGAACCGCGCCGCCGCGGTATTGTGGGGCCTGCGCTACCGCCGCAGACGAGCCTCGGCGAGGTGCTGCGCACGATGGCGTCGAACCCTTCGCTGCGCTGGGTCGGGCTTTTGCTCTGCATGGTCCCGCTCACCGGTTTCGCCTTCATCCTGTGGGGCGCGTCCTTCTTTCAGCGCGTACACGGGCTGGACAAGACCGAGACCGGCTTCTGGCTCGGTGGCGCGATGGCCGCGGGACTGGTGATTGGCAATCTCGTCGCGGGCTGGGTCAGCGACAAATATGGCCAGGCGAACCCGCGCTTCAACGGCTGGTTCGCCGGCATCGGCTTGCTGATCTCTTGTCCCTTCGGCGTCGGTTTCGCGTTGACCAGCAACGCCTGGCTGGCGCTCGCCTGCTTCGTCGTTGTGAAGTTCATGATGACGCTGCACCTCGGGCCGATCATCGCACTCTGCTTTGTACAGGTGCCGGTTCAGATGCGCGCAATGATGTCGGCGACGATCAACATGTTCATCGGGCTTGCCGGGGTCGGCCTAGGCGGTACGGTGGCGGGTTATCTCAGCAAGGCATTTACGCCGGCTTATGGCGAATTGTCGCTTCAGCCGGCGCTGGCGATCCTGTCGGGGTGCCTGCTGGTCGGCGGTATTGCGGCGATCATGGCGGGCAGGACGGCGAGGCCGCTGGTCGAATAAAAATCCTCCCTGTCGCGAAGCGATGGGGAGGGGGACCGCTCGCGTAGCGAGAGGCGGAGGGGCCGCGACGTCGCGTTATAGCCCCTCCGTCAGCCCTACGGGCTGCCACCTCCCCATGCCTGCGGCCACAAGGAGGATTTACGTTACGCCACCACCCGCTCGCTCGTCGCCACCTTAGGCTCCAACCCGAACAGCCGCGCGGCGTTCAATCCCAATATGTTGCGGCGCACCTCTTCGCTGACGTCCAGCCCTTCGAACAGTTCGTCGACGATGCGGCGGCTGATCGGGAACGTGCCCTCGGCGTGCGGATAGTCCGAACCCCACATGATATTCTTCGCGCCGGGCAGGCCGGCGGCGGCGGACGTGATGCAGGCGCGGTCGTGCTGGAAACTCGCCCAGACCTGGTCATCGACGATCTGGCTCGGAGCGCGGCTCAGCTTCGGAAAGACGAAATTGGCATGCGCGACCGACACCTCGTCCATGCGCTCCGCGAGCGCGACGAGCCAGCTAGCGCCGCTTTCGATAAAGGCGACCCGCGCGCCGGGATTGCGGTCGAGCACCCCGCCCGACACCAGATACATCGCGGTCTGCTGCGCGTCGGTCATCTGGTTGGTATAGTTGATGATGCCCGCGCCCGGACCGCGCTCGATCACGACGGTTTCAAGCCCGGTACCGGTGTGCATGACGAACACGATCCCCAGCTTTGCCGCCCTGGCAAAAACCGGATCCCACGCCTCGCTGTTATATTTGGGCAGGTTCGGCGGCGACACCGCCGGTAACATCGCGGCGGTGAAACCCTTCGACGCCAGATAGTCGAGTTCGGCGAGCGTGTTCGAAAAGTCGAGCACGGGCAACATGCCGCAACGCACGAAACGATTGGCATGGCCGCCGAGGAAGCTGTCGTTCCAGTCGTTATAGAGGCGCGCCGACGCCGCTTCGGCATCGGCATTGTCGAGGCAATAGAGCCAGAGACCAAGCGAGGGGAAACAGATTTCGCTATCGATCCCTTCCAGCTCCATATCTTCGAGCCGGCCCGAAATCTCGCGAATGCCCCTGCGCTCGTTATCCCCCAACGCCTTTTCGCGGTGTTGGCCGACGCGCAGGCGATAGATGATCTTATCCTTGGTGCCGGTGATCAGATATTCGCCTTCCTTGCGGGCGTGGATCGCATGATCCTTCAGCGACGCGGGCAGGCCTTCCAGGAAAATATCGGCCGGTTCCATGATGTGGCTGTCGGCGCTGAACACAAAGGGTTTCATGGCAGTCATCCTCTCGACTCGGGTGGTCCAATCTCGCTTAATAACTACCTAGTTATACAAGTCGGAGCAAGTAGATTCTAGACATCGGCCGATTTATCCCATAAACAGATACCTGTTAAGGGGGATGTTGATGCAGGCCACTGGCGCTAACGAAACGCTCGCAAGCCGCACCGCGCGCGCGCTGGCAGGCTTGAGCCTTGCCGCCAATCCCGGCGATTACCTTGGCGCCGAGGACGAACTGCTCGGACGCTTCGGGGTCAGTCGGCCGACCCTCCGCCAGGCGGCCAAGATGGTCGAACGCGACCGGCTGATCAGCATCCGGCGCGGGACCAAGGGGGGGTATTTCGCCGAGCGCCCCGACGCCCGCGACGCGATCCAGTCGCTCGCGCGCTTTTTGCGCATGCGCGGCGCGAACCTTGGCGATGTCATCCAGGTGACGCGCCCCGTGTCGGAGGAGGCCGCGGTCGCAGCCGCGCGCCTGCGGACGCCCGAGGATGCCGAACGGATGCGGGATTTCCTGGACCGGATCGACGGCCATGACACCGCACGCGAACTGATCGTGGCCGAGGTCGAGCTGGCGCGGATGATCGCGCGGATGAGCGGCAATCCCGTCGTCGAGCTGGTGATGGAGATCGGCTACAGCTTTGGCCTCGATGAGCGCGGCAGCGATCTCTATGCCGACGCCGATCGGCGCGAACGCACGCGCGCGATGCAACGCAGCCTGTGTCAGGCGATCATCGACGGCGACGCCGATATCGCGCGCCTGATGATGCGGCGTCGGTCGGAGCAATTCGATATTTGGCTGAGCCTAGGCGAAGCCATGCAGGAGGCCAAGGCATGAGCGTCGTTGAATATCGCGGTTTCGCCGGCGTGCGGCTCGAGGCGGAGGTGATCGGGGTAGACGAAGATCCGTCGGTGCTGCTGATCCACGGCGCAGGACAAACCCGCCGCGTTTGGGACAGCATAGCCAACGCGCTGCAACAGGCCGGGCGCCGCGTCGTCAGCCTCGACCTGCGTGGCCACGGCGGCAGCGAGTGGCCCGAGGACGGCCGCTATGATTTCGAGGCGATGGTCGAAGATTTGCGCGCGGTGCTCGCGCAGCTCGGCACGCGCCCGGTGGTCGTCGCCTCGACGCTTGGCGGATGGATCGCAGCCGCGGCACTGGAGCGCGATGCGGCGATGCTCGCGGCCGGGTTGGTGCTTGTCGACCTCCCGCTCAACGTCGATCCCGCCGTATCGCAAAAGATCGGCGCGCGGCTCCGCGACGTCGCGGCGCTCGCGCCGGGCCAGGCCCAGTGGGACATCCGGATGCTGGGAGCCTTTGACGCAGCAGCGATGACCGAGCGGCTCGCCGGCGTCGCCGAGCATATCGCGCTCCCGACGCTCTATGTTCGCGGCGCAATGAGCGAGATCGTGTCGCGTGAGGACGCAGAGGCGTTCGTCGACAGGCTTCCCGATGGCGAGTTCGTCGAAGTGGAGGACGCGGCGCTTGTCGTGACCGATGACCGGGTCGATGCGCTCGGCGGCCATCTGATCGATTTTCTCGAGCGCCGCGCGCCCCGCGGCTCGCCCGAATATCGCGCCGGCTCCGATGCGCGGACCTTCCGCGACGCGCTCGGCTGTTTTGCGACCGGGGTCACCGTCGTCACCGCCTTCTGTCCCGACGGCCGGCCGATCGGGCTGACGGCGAACAGCTTCACGTCGGTGTCGCTCGACCCGCCGCTGCTGCTCGTCTGCATCGCCAACAATGCCGGCAGCGCGCCATTTCTGCGCGAGGCCGAACGCTTCGCGGTGAACGTGCTCCAGATCGGCCAGCAGCCGACATCGAACCGCTTCGCGGGGAAGGGAGAGGATCGCTTCGCCGCGACTCCGTGGGAGGTAGGGGAATTTGGCACGCCGGTGCTGACCGGATCGCTGAGCAGCTTCGAGTGCGTGCGCGACGCGGTGCACGACGGCGGCGACCATTTCCTGCTCGTCGGCCGTGTCGTTAAAGCGATTTTCGAACCCCGCCGCGATCCCTTGCTCTACTTCCGCGGCAAATATCGGAAACTCCATTTCGCTTGACGGCTGGACAAGCGGTGCTCGGCATCATATTAAACCTAGTTAGATAACTGGGAATCGGGAGAGAAGCATGGCCTGGGCCAATCAGGACAAGTGCGCGATCGTCGGAATCGGGGCGACCGATTATTATGTCCGCGGCAAAAGCTGGCCGCGCACGATCAACGACATGGCGGCCGAGGCGATCATGAACGCGTGCGCCGATGCGGGGATCAGCCACAAGCAGATCGATGGCTTTTCCTATTATTCGACCGCGGGCGCGGGCTATCTCGACAAGTTCGATACCGCTTCCCTCATGGAAACGCTCGGAATGCCGCACATCAGCTGGTCGGCGACGCTGACCAGCGGCGGCGGCGGCTGCCCCGGCGCGATCGGCCTCGCCACCGCGGGGCTGATGAACGAGGATTGCACCTATACGGTGACGCTGATGGCGTTGCAGCAATTACCGCAGCACCGCCTCGGCGTCGTGTTCGGTTCGGCTGCGCCCAATCCCGAAAACAGCTTCCTCCAGCCCTCGGGCCTTGTCGGCCCCGGCCATCTGATGTCTGTGCTCGCACGCCGTCACATGCACCTCTATGGCACGACGCAGGATGCATTCGGCGAGGTCGTGATGGCGACGCGAGCGAACACCCACAACCGCCCTAAGGCGGTACGTAAGGAGCCGCTGACCAAGGAACAATATGACGCCTCGGTGATGCTCGCCGATCCGCTCCGGCGGCTCGACTTCTGTCTTGAGACCGACGGCGCCGTCGCGGTGATTACGACGACGATGGATCGCGCGAAGGACTGCCGCCACAAGCCGGCGGTCGTCCACGCCGCGGCGCATGGCGGCCAGCGCGAATGGGGCCGCGCCTTTGCCTGGATGGGAATGCCCGACCCGCATTTCGCGAGCTCGGGCCACAAATTCACCGCCGATCGCGTCTGGGCGCAATCGGGTCTTTCGGCCAAGGATATGGACGTCGCGCTGATCTACGACCATTTCAGCCCGATGGTGCTGATGCAGCTCGAGGATTACGGCTTTTGCGAAAAGGGCGAGGGCAATGACTATGTCCTCTCCGGCAAGCTGCGCTACGATCCTGCCACCGGCAGGGGCGTCAACGGCGGCACCCCGGTGAACACCCACGGCGGCAACCTCAACGAGGCCTATATCATCGGCATGACGCATATCGTCGAGGGGGTCGAACAGGTGCGCGGCACCGCGATCAACCAGGTCAAGGACGCCGAATTCGCGCTCGTCTCGGGCGGCCCGGCGTCGCTTCCCGTCTCCAGCCTCATTCTGCGCAAGGACTGACATCCATGACCTACGGCCCCGCCCGTGCGCTTCCCGGCGACCAGATCCGCATCACCACCAACCCCGATACCGAACCCTTCTGGCAGGCGGCGAAGGAGGGCAAGCTCACTGCGTGCAAATGCGGCGACTGCGGCCATTTCCGCATGCCGCCGACCGCGGTCTGCCCAGAATGCGGCAGCCGCGCCAAGGAATGGCCCACGCTCCCCGGTACCGGCACCGTCTTCAGCTACGCGATCTGCAACAAGAACCCCAAGAATGGCGAGGACTATGTCTATGTCCCCGTCGTCGTCGACCTCGACGGCGCGCCGGGCACCCGCCTCAACGCCAACGTCTCGGGCTGCGATGCCGAGGATGTCCATATCGGGATGAAGGTCACCGTCGACTGGACCCCGATCCAGGACGACTGGGTGCTCCCCAACTTCAAGAAGGCCTGAGCAATGCTTGGCGACCTTCGCATCGTCGAGATCGGCGAGGGGATGGCGGTCCAGGTCGCGGGGCTGATGCTCGCCGAGCTAGGCGCCGATGTCCTGAAAGTCGAGCGCCCCGGCGGCGATCCCGCCCGCGGCACCGCGCCCTTTGCCAACTGGAACCGTGGCAAGCGCAGCCTCGTCCTCGACCTAGACACCCCCGAAGGCCTTGCCGGACTGACCGGCCGCCTCGCCGGCGCAGACGTCCTCCTCCACCAGTTCACGCCGAAACAGGCAGAGGCATTGGGTCTCGACGACGCGTCACTCGCAGCGTCTTTCCCGCGCCTCGTCACCTGCGGCATCACCGGCAGCCCGCACGACCACCCCGACGTCGAGCGCAGCGCCGACGACCTGCTCGTCGCGGCCCGCGTCGGCGCGCTCTACGAGAATGACGGCTATCGCGCTGGCCCCATCGTCTATCGCTATCGCCAGGGTAGCTGGGCCGCCGCGCACCTCGCGGCATCGGGCATCCTCGCGCGGCTCGTCATGCGGCTTCAATCGGGGCAGGGCGGCGCCGCGCATACCTCGCTGTTCCAGGGTTTCCTTTCGACGCTGCCGCTCGTCTGGGCGCGCAACAGCGAAGGGCCGATGCCCAATCCGCCGACCTATGCCCCCGATGTGCCCCGCGCGATGGCGCAGCAGCTGTTCCAATGCCAGGACGGCGACTGGCTCCAGATCATGGACCCGACGCGCCAGTTCGATTACGCCACCATGCCGACGATGTGGGAGGTGATGGCCGAGACCGACGTCGATCTCGAAACCCCCGAAGGCGTCGAGGACGCCTTCCGCCGCCGCCCGCGAGATCGCTGGATCGCCGACATGCGCGCCGCCGATATCGCGGTCGAACCCGCCTATCCGATGGGCGAAGTCCTGCGCCATCCGGAGGTCGAGGCGAACGGCTTCGTGATCGAAGTCGACGACCCCGATCTGGGCAAGACGCGCCAGCCGAACGTACCCTTCCACACCGATGCCGACCTGCCGCAGGGTCGCCCCGCCCCGCGTCTCGGCGAGGGTGGCGACGCGGACTGGACCCCGCCCCCCGCAGCGATCGGCAACGGCGCCGCGCCCGCCGAAATCCTCGAAGGCGTCCGCGTCCTCGACCTCGGCATGTTCCTTGCCGGCCCGATGGGTCCGTCGATGATGGGCGACATGGGTGCCAATGTGATCAAGGTCGAGGCGCTGACCGGCGACCGTATCCGTTTCATGCACCGCTATTATCAGGCCGCGGCCCGCTCCAAACGCAGCCTCGCGCTCGACCTGACGAAGCCCGAAGCGCAGCCGATCCTCGAACGGCTGATCCAGTGGGCCGAAGTCGTGCACCACAATATGCGCTTCAAGGGCGCCGCGAAACTTGGCCTCAGCGAAGAGGGCATCCGCAAATACAACCCCGACGTCGCATTCAACTATGTCAGCGCCTACGGCCAGCGTGGCTCGCGCGGCAACTGGCCAGGCTATGACTCGATCTTCAACGCCATCGCCGGCTGGGAATTCGAGAATGCCGGCGAGGGGAACAAGCCCGTCTTCAACCGCCCCGGCACGATGGACGTCACCTCGGCGCAAAGCTGCCTCGTCGAGATCATGGCGTCACTCTACGCAAAGCGCGCGGGGGGCAGGGGGCACACGACCCACACGTCGCTCCTCGGCGTCGCCGCGTTCACGCAAGGCGAGCGGCTGATCGGGCCCGACGGGAACCTTTCCGAAACCTATCATCTGACCAGCGACCAGACGGGCTTCTCGCCGTACCACCGCATCTATGAATGCGCCGACGGCCAGTGGATCGCCGTCGCCGCGCACAAGCCTGAACAACAAGCCGCCTTGCGCAATCTGCTCGGCGATGAAACGCAGTTCGAGGCCGCCGCAAAAGGCCGAACCGCCGCCGACCTCCTCGCCGCGCTCGAAGCGGCCGGCGTGCCCGGCGACATGGTCAATTTCGAGGATGCAATGAACCGCTTCTTCGACGATCCGCAGAACCGCGACCTGAACCTCGTTTCGGTCCTGCCGCAGCCGCTTTACGGCATCGTCGAACAGCCGGGCGCCTTCTGGCATTTCGGCGATGTGCCGATCGTCTTCAAGCGTTGCGCGCCCGCGGTCGGCCAGCATAGCGACGAAATTTTGCGCGAAATCGGCTACTCGGACGAAGAAATAGCGGCCTTTCGCGACGCAAAGATCGTCGGCTGACGGTGGAACCCGCCGCGCTGCTCCCCGAGGGTCTCGTTGCAGCGGTCGAAGCCGCCAGCGGCGCACGCGTGACCGCAGTCCGGCCGCGCGGCGGCGGCGGCGCTTCGCGCGACGGCGCCGAACTCGACCTTGCCTGGCCCGACGGGCGCACCGCGCGCGCCTATATGAATTACGACGTGCACAAGGCAGGGGCGGGCGACGATGCGGCCTTCCTGCGCGAAGCTGCGGTGTTGCGCGCGCTCTCGGGATCTCTCGCGGGCGCGGGCGTCCGCGTCGCTCCCTATTTCGCGTCGGTTGCCGACCAGCGCGCGCTCGTGTGCGGCATGGTATCGGGTAACGACCGTTTTGGCGGCATCGCCGACGCGGGCCAGCGCAGCGCACTCGCGCGCGATTTCATGGGCCAGCTCGCGGCGCTCCACCGCATCGATGTGGTCGAAACCCCGGTCGCGGGCATGGGTCCGGTCGAACCCGCCGAAGCCTTCATCAGGCGGCGCCTCGCTGCGCTGCGCGCCGCGAACAGCGGAAAGGTGTGGGACCCGCTGATCCACCTGTCGCTGAACTGGCTCGAGGCGAATATTCCCGCCGACATGCCCGCGCCGGTGATCGTCCATGGCGACGCCGGGCCGGGCAATTTCCTTTTCGAGGGCGAGCGGGTGACCGCGCTGCTCGACTGGGAACTCGTTCACTACGGCGACCCGATGGCAGACCTCGCGATGCTCTGCCTGCGCATGTTGTTCCAGGGTTTCGTCCCGCTTCCCGAAGCGTTCGCGGCCTATGAAGCGGCGGGCGGGCACAAGGTCGATCTGGCGCGAGTACGCTACTGGCGGCTTCTCTTTCAGACGGGCTTCGCGCGGCGCTCGCGCTACGACGATCCCGACGCGCCGCCGCCCCCCAATCTCGGCATGAACCTCGTCTATTCGACGATCCATCGGCGCGTGCTGTCGGAGGCGCTGGCGGAAGCGGCGGGAATTGATCGGCCGCCGGTCGCACTGCCCGAAGCGCCCGTCGGCGCGCACGACCGCAGTTTCGCTATCGCGCTTGCCGACATCCGCGACAGCATCGTGCCGCGCATTTCCGACCAGCAGGCGGCGGTAAAGGCCAAGGGCATGGCGCGCCTGATCAAATGGTGGCGCGCGATCGAGCGTTTCGAGCCGGGATTCCATGCGGCGGAAAAACGGGAGATCGAGGCGGCGCTCGGGCTCGAATTCGCCAACCATGCTGCCGCCTGGTCCGCGTTCCGCGACGAAGTGGCGGGCGACCGGATCGCCACGGAGCGCGCGATCATCCTCTGCAACGCGCATGAAACGCGCGATGCGGCGCTGTTGGCCGACGCGATGGGCGGGCTTGCCGGCACGAAATTTGCGCCGCTGGAATAATGGTTTCTCGGGAAAGATCAGGAAGGTCTGGGTCAATGGCTAGGGATATTTTGGGTTATAAGGGCAAGCGCGTCGTCGTCATGGGCTGCTTCTCAGGAACCGGCGAAGCCGCGGCCCGCTTGCTGGTCGATCTCGGTGCCGAAGTGCATGGCGCCGACATCAAACCCTCCCCCGTGAACCTTGCCAGCTTTACCGAAGTCGACCTTAAAAAGCCCGACGCCATCGCCGCCGGGATCGCCAGGATCGGCGGCAAGATCGACGCCGTGTTCAACGTCTCGGGTCTGCCGCAGACCTTCCCCGGCGAGGATGTCGTCACCGTCAACTTCCTGGGCATCCGCGCGTGGACCGAGGGCTGGATTCCGCACCTCAATCCCGGCGCCGCGATCGTCAGCGTTTCGTCGCTTGCCGGCATGGGCTATCTGGCGCGGCAGCCGTTGCTGCGTGAATTTATGGGCATCACCGACTTTGCCGAAGCGCGACAGTGGTACGCCGACCGCGCCGCCGACCTTGGCGATCCGTACACGCTGTCGAAAGAGCTCATCAACACATGGACGCAGGTCAGCGCGCCCGACCTGATCGGCCGGGACATCCGCATCAATTGCACGATGCCCAGTCCGATCGACACGCCCATGCTTGGCGAATTCCGCAAGATTGCGGGGGACGCGGTGCTCGGCGCATTCGCCAAGGCGAAGGGGCGTTATTCGACCCCCGAGGAACAGGCGTTGCCGCTGATCCTGCTCAACAGCGACGCGGCGCGCTTTGTCAGCGGGGTCTGCCTGCCGGTGGATGCTGGCCTCGCCGGGGGACTCGCCACCGGCGTGCTCAACATCCAGCAAATGATTGCGGAAGCGTCCGCGGCATGACGAATCCTCCCTGTCGCGAAGCGATGGGGAAGGGGGCGCTCGCGCAGCGAGTGGTGGAGGGGCTGCTACGCTGCGCTATCGCCCCTCGGTCAGCGCTCCGCGCTGCCACCTCCCCAAGCCTCCGGCATAGGGAGGTTCACTACAGCTATTCCCGCGCGCCCAGCATCATCGCGATACTATGCGCCGCCGCGGCTTTGAGGTCGGCATAGCCGACCCCATCATCGTCGCGGCTCATCGGTCCGATGGCCGACAGGCGTTCGAGCATCATCAGCATCGTCCCCGCGCATGACCGTGGCGAAAGGTCGGCGGGAATGCGGCCCGCCACCTGCGCGCGCTCGACCTGTTCGCTGATCGCGCCCATGATCGGCCGCGCCAGGTTCATGCGTGCCTCGTAAAAACGCGCGTCGCCCTCTTCGGCGGCCAGGTTGCGGACGACGAAGATCGTGCGGTTGCGGTTCCAGATTTCGGTGTAGTGATCGACGAACATCCGCGCGTCCGCCGCGGCCCCCGGTTTCAACCAGTCGCGTGCGATGATCGCTTCCAGTTCGGGCGAGGTCTGCGTCGCACTTTCGAGCGCCGCAAGAACGACCTCGGGCACGCCCTTGAAATAGACATAGAAAGTGGCCGGCGAGGTTTGCGCGGCGCGCGCCACGTCGACCACCGACACGTCGCGCAGCCCATGCGTTTCGAGCAGCGCGACCGTCGCGTCGATCAGCTGCTGCCGCGTGCGCTGTCCCTTGGCGCCCAGCTTGCGGCGAATCGCTTCGGGCGCGTCCTGATCCACCAGCGCCTGTTCGGTCATCGAAATCCGGTCCTGCCCCTGTTTTTCATGCTCAATCCTAACAGCAGGCTTGCGATATGGCAAAAAATTGACGTATCGTCAAAAATGATAAGAAACAGACGGAAATCGGGGATTCGGGATGGAAAGGCTGGCGGGCAAGGTCGCGGTGGTGACCGGCGCATCGAAAGGGATGGGGCGGCATTTCGTCGCCGCTTTGGTCGGAGCAGGAATGCGCGTGGCCTGCCTTGCCCGCCCATCGGACGAACTGGCGTCGCTCACCGAGGAATTTGGTGAAGCCGTGCTCGCGCTGCCCTGCGACGTCACCGCCTCGGATGCCGTCGATGCCGCAGTCGTGCAGACCGTCGAACATTTTGGTCGCATCGATGTCGTCGTCGCCAACGCCGCCGTCTATCACCCCTTCGCTTTCGAGCATGGCAGCGACGACCTCGTCCGCAGTCATGTCGACATCAACATCCTCGGCGTCGCTTGGCTGATCCGCGCCAGCATCCCGCACCTGCGCGCCGGCAAGGGGCAGATCGTCGCGATCAGCAGTGAATCGGTCCGCATGCCGTTTCCGATGCTAGCGCTCTACGCCGCCACCAAAGCTGCGGTCGAAACGCTGTGCCAGGGGCTGCGCGATGAACTGCGCGCCGACGATATCCGCGTCACCATATTGCGCTCGGGATCGGTCAAGGGCGGTTCGGGCGGCAAGGCCTGGTCGCAGGAGACGGTCGAGGCCTTCTACAAGAAGATCGTTGAAACCGGCCATGCCGCGATGACCGGCGAATCGGCCGCGCCCGAATCGATGGCCGAGGCGCTGCTCGCCGTCATCGGACTTCCCGCCGACATCGGGATCGACCTTGTCGAGGTGCGCGCGGCGCAGGTCGGGGTGCCCGACGGGGCGAAACAGGCCGCCGACTAGGGTGGAGGGGCGCCGCAACCTTCCGCTGCTGATCGGCGCGCTCTGGATTGCCGAGGTCACCGGTTCGTTCGAGACCGCGATGATCCTCGCAGCACTGAAGAGGCTGATTCAGGATTTCGGCAATCCCGCGATGGTCGGCTGGCTGATCACCGGCTACCTCATCGTCGGCGCCGCGATTGCGGCGGTGGTGGGCCGGATCGGCGACATGTTCGGGCGGCGCCGGACGCTGATCGTTGTCCTTGCGATCGGCGCGGTCGGTTCGCTGATCAGTGCGCTCTCGACCAATTTTCCGGTGCTGCTCGCCGGCCGCTTGATGCAGGGGGTTACCGGCGCCATCCTGCCGCTCTGCATCGGACTCGTGCACGAAAATATGGCCAAGGACCGCGCCCCCATGGCGATCGGGCTGATGATTTCGGGTGCGTCGATCGGCACCGCGGCGGGGCTTGTCATCGGCGGCATGGTCGTCGACCAGTTCAGCTGGCACGGCATTTTCTTCACCAGCGCGGGCCTCTGCATCACCGCTGCGCTCGCGCTGCTCGCCTTCGTTCCGGTATCGCCGCGCCGCCTTTCGGGACCACCCGTCGACTGGTTCTCGGGGCTTGCGTTCGCGCCAGGGGTTGCGCTGATCCTCGTCTATTTCAGCACCGGAAAGGATTGGGGATGGGGAGATCCTTGGTCGCTCGCCGCGCTCGTCGCCGGTATCGCGCTCGTCGCCTGGTGGGTGCAACGCAGCCTCGCCAGCCCCAATCCGTTGATCGCGATCCGCAGTTTCGGCAACCGCACGATTGCCGTCGGCGGCGCCGTCACCGCGCTCGTTTCGATGAGCACGCTGCAGATTACCGTTTTCTTCTCGTTGCTGCTTCAGGCGCCGGCATGGACCGTTGCCGGGCTTGGCTTCTCGGCGACCGTGGCCGGGCTCGCCAAATTGCCATCTAACCTCAGTTCGGCCTTTGCAGGACCGCTCGGCGGCTGGCTCGCCGGACGGGGAGGGGGACGCTTCGCGATCGTCGTGGGCGGGCTCGTCACAACCGTCGGCTGGCTCCTCTATTTCGTCCTCGACGTGAACAGCTTTGCGGTTGTCGTCGCCCAGCTCATCGTGATCAGCTTCGGCGCGACGATGCTCTTTTCGGTCGCCCCGACGATCATCGCACAGGCGTCGCCGCCCGAGCGGATCAGCGAGATTTCGGGGATGCTCACCGTCATTCGCCAGCTGTTTCTGGGCATCGGCGCGCAGATGGTGACGACCCTGCTCGCGGTCGATGTCGTCCGCCGCGGCGACGAAACCTATCCCTCGCCCTACGCCTACGACCTCACCGTCGTCGTTATCGTCGCGCTGTGCATTGCGGCGATCCTCGTCGCCTTTGCGCTGCCGCGCAACATCCAGCCCCAGGAACAACCATGAGACCGCTCCCTGAACTCACCCCCGAGAACACCGCCTTCTGGACCGGCGGTGCCGAGGGCAAGCTGATGATCGCCTTCTGCGCCGATTGCCGGCACGCGATCCACCCGCCGCAGCTGATCTGCCCCAAATGCTGGAGCGACGAGGTCGAGAGCCGCGCCGTCCCCGGCACCGGCACGGTCTACACCTATACCGTCAACCATCAGCCATGGGCGCCCGGAATGGCGGTGCCCTTCGCGCTCGCGGTGGTCGATATCGATGGCGCCCCCGGCGTGCGCGTCACCGCCGAGGTGGTGAACGCCGACCCCGAAAGCGTAGCCATCGGACAGACCATGAGAGTCGGTTTCCTCAACATCGACGACATATGGCTCCCCCGGTGGGAGCCCGCGCAATGACCCTCAACGCCGCGATCACCGGGGTCGGCATGTCCGACATCGGGCGCAAGACCGGACGCCCCGCGATGGTGCATCTCGCCGAGGCCGCGCGTCGCGCGCTCGAATGCGCGGGCCTGACGAAAGAGGATATCGACGGCATCTCGACCTATCCGGGCAAGGCGGACAATTCGCCCGGCATGTCGCCGCTTGGCACCGGCGAAGTCCGTAACGCGCTTGGCCTCAAGACCCGCTGGCATAGCGCCGTCCCCGATGGCCCGTCGCAGATGGCGCCGCTGATGGTGGCTGCAATGGCGGTTGCCACCGGGCAGGCGCGCCACGTGCTTTGCTTTCGCGCGCTTACCGAAAGCAGTTCGCAAACCGCGACCCAGCGCGCGAGCATTCCCGGTGCGGGGCGCGCGCGGCTCGGCGGCTGGTACAGCTATCTCGTTCCCGCCAATGCGATGTCGGCGTCGAACTGGGCAGGCTGGATGGCAACGCGCTATTTCCACGAGTTCGGCATGACCCGCGAGCATCTGGGCATGATCGCAACCGGCCAGCGCGCCTTTGCGCAGCATAACCCCACTGCCGTTATGCAATCGCCATTGACGATGGAGGATTATCTGGGCGCGCGGATGATCTCGTCGCCGCTCGGCCTGTTCGACTGCGACGTGCCGATCGACGGTGCGTGCGTGATCATCGTCTCGGCCGCTGACGCGGCAAAGAATTGCGCGCGCCCACCGCTGGCGATCGAGGCGATGGGCGCGGCGCTCGGCTCGCAGGAAAGCTGGGATCAACGCGCCGATCTCACCACGATGGGCGCCCATGACGCGGCCGCGGAGATGTGGAAGCGTACCGAAATGAGGCCTGCCGACGTCGATGTGCTCGCGCTTTACGACGGCTTCAGCATCTTCGTGCCCTATTGGCTCGAGGCCTTCGGTTTCTGCGGTCATGGTGAAGCGAAAGATTTCATAGCGGAGGGTAACATCGGTCCGGGAGGGCGTTTCCCGGTGAACACGGGCGGCGGCCAATTGTCGGGCGGACGGCTCCACGGATTTGGATTGCTGCACGAGGCTTGTACGCAGCTGTGGGGCCAAGCGGATGGGCGACAGGTGGACGGCGCCAAGACCGCTGTGTGCGGCATGGGCGGCGGCTTCATCGCGGGTTCGATGCTGCTGCGGAGGGACTAGACGGCAAGGTCGATCCAGCGCCGCTCGCTCGCGGCCTGATTGGCGGCTTCGACGATGGCATGCACATGGTACGCTTGGGCGAAATCCGGCGCGGCTTGACCTATACCGTTGATCGCATCGCGCATCGCCGCAAAGATCGACGCCAACGCGAGCAATCCGGTCTCGGGTCTGTCATGAATGGCGTGGCAGCCGGATATGTGCAGATATTCCGCCTCAATTTCGACTGGTTCCATCTTCGCGGTGCCCAACGCTGGATCGCGCGTCCCCGATAGAGTTGTGTCGTGCGCCATCGGGAACACCGGCGCGCGTGCTTCCAGCCGCCCCTTCGATCCCCAGACCGAAAAGCGAAATCCATCGCCGCCGATCTTCGACCAATTCGCCTCCAGCCGCGTCGGCAAACTCGACGCATGGCGCAGCAACATCGAGGCGCGGTCGGGGACTTCTGGGCGAACGATTTCCCCCGCGAGCGGCCATTCTTTTAGCGCCAGCGACATATCCGAAGCGACCGATGCGACGGGCCCGAAGAAATGGACGAGGAGGCTCAGCATATGGCTACCGAGGTTGCGTCCGGCGCTGGCGCCATTGGCGGCATCGGCGAACCAGACATAGCCCGGCACGTTGGTTTGTGCGGCGCTGAACAGCGGCACTTCGAACGCGATATCGGCGCCGAAGACTTCGCCGATCCATCCCGCGTCGACCATCGCTTTCATTTGCACCATCGCCGGCACGGCCTGCATGAAGGCATCGACCACCGCTACAGTGCCCGCCTTATGCCACGCGTCGACCATGGCTTTTGCGTCGGCGAGATCCTTCGCAAATGGAATGCCGTTATAGACATGCTTGGCCGCGCCGAGCGCCGCCATCACCATGGCAAAGCGCAGCGGCGGCCGTGTCCCGCAATCGACGATATCGATTTCGGGGTCGGTCGCCATTTTGCGAAAGTCATGAAACGCGCGCGCGACGCCGAAGTCTGATGCCGCCTTGGCGGCCGTTTCGGGGCGCGAGGTACAGATCGCGGTGACTTCGATCCCGTCGAGGCTACGCCAGGCAGGCAGATGTGCTCTGGCGCCCCAAGCCGCGCCAATGATACCGACGCGAAGCGGAGGGACGGGCATGCCGCCTTTGCCCGTCAGGCGATCGCCTTTTTGTTCTTGAGATCCTCGATGCGGTCCCATTCGAGCCCCAATTCCATCAGGAACAGCTCGGTATGCTCCGATGCCTCGGGCGCGCGGGTATTTTGGACGCCAGCATGGTTGAACTGTACCGGGTTGGCGACGAGCCGGATCGGCGCACCCCCATCGGCGCTCTCGACCTCGAAGATCAGGTCGTTCGCCAGTACCTGCTCATCGCTCGAGACGTCATGCACGGACTGGTACGCGGCCCATTGCCCCTTCATCGTCTTGAGATGCTGGATCCAGTAGGCATAGGGCTGCGCCGCGATCGCTTGCTTGACCAGCGGATAGGCTTCGGTCGCATTCGCCATGATCGCCTCGGCGGTCGAAAAACGTTCGTCCTGCGCCGCCTCGGGAATACCGAGATGGCCGAAGACATCCTCGATATAAGGGCCGGGCGACAGCACGGTCAGGTTGATGAACTTGCCGTCGGATGTCTTGAACACCCCCATGAAGGGATTGGTGCCCACGGCCTGGCTGCCACCGGGCATCTGGTTTTCGAACGGATCGGCGCCCAGTTCCATCGCGACATCGACCGAGCAGGCGGTCGCCCAAATGCCGGAGGACAGCAAAGACACATCGACTTCGGTCGCCTCGCCGGTGCGCTCGCGGTGGAACAGCGCCGCGGCGATGCCGCCCGCGATGTTCATGCCGCCAATGGTGTCGCCATAGGCCGGTCCCGGCTGGGTCAGCGGGCCGTCGAGTTCCTTCGGCGTCACCAGCACCGCCGAGCCGCCGCGCGCCCAATAGGCCGTGCTGTCGAACCCGCCCTTGTCGCGCTCGGGTCCCTTGTCGCCGAAGGCGCTGCCGCGGACATAGATGATGTCGGGGTTCACCGCGCGGATATGCTCGATGTCGATCCCCAGCTTCTGCCGCGCCGAGGGGAGATAGTTGGTCAGGAAAACGTCGGCGGTCTTCGCGATCTCGTAGAGCAGTTCGCGGCCTTCCTCGGTCGAGATATCGATCCCGACGCTGCGTTTCCCCCGGTTCGGATGCTGCATCAGCGACGAACGCTGCGGATTGACCGCGAGCCGCTGCAACATCTGGATACCGCGCTGCGCGTCGCCGCGCACCGGATGCTCGATCTTGATCACATCGGCGCCCCAGTCGGTCATCACGCCGCCCGCCGCGGGCACGAAGGTGAATTGCGCGACCTCGAGGACGCGGATGCCGGACATCACTTTGGTCATGCGCGTTCTCCCTATTCGGCGTGAAAGCCGATCACCTTTTGATAGGTGAATTCGTTGAGGCCATCCTCGCCATATTCGCGGCCATAGCCCGAGCGCTTGATCCCGCCGAACGGAGCGTCGGACTGCATCGTGCCGGCACCGCCATTGATCGATACACCGCCGGTGCGCAGCTTCAGCGCCATGCGATAGGCTTCGCCTGCATCGGCCGAAAAAATCGCGCCCGACAGGCCGAAATCGCTGTCATTCGCCATCGCAATGGCTTCGGCATCGTCGTCGAAGCCGATAACCGCGCCGATCGGCCCGAACACTTCTTCTTGCGCCAGACGGCTATCGTTCTTCACATTGTCGAACAGCGTGGGCTCGTAATAGAAACCCTCTTTGAGCCCCTCGGGTCGTTTGCCGCCCGCAACGAGCGTCGCGCCTTCATCCTGCGCGATCGCGACATAATCCTCGGTGCGCTTGCGCGCAACTTCGCGGATCAGCGGACCGTAATTGACCGTCGGATCGGCCGGGTTGCCGATCTTGAGATGGCCGAGCATCGCTTGCATCGCCGCGACGAATTGCGGGCGGATGCTGTTGTGGACCAAGTGCCGTGTGGTGAGCGCGCAGCCTTGGCCGCCATGGGTGGTAAAGCCCATGATGCCCGCTGCCGCAGCCTTCTGGATATCGGCGTCGGCGCGGACGATCAGCGCCGATTTGCCGCCCAGCTCCATCACGATGCGCTTGAGCGTCGGCGCCGCCTGCGACTGGATCATTGACCCAACCTTGTCCGAACCCGTGAAATGGACGAGGTCGACACGGGGGTCGGTTGTGAGCAGCTTGCCGGTTTCGATGTCGCCGGTCACGATGCTCAGCACGCCTTTGGGTAGCCCGACCTCGTCGGCGATCTCGCCGAGGACCAGCGCCTCCATCGGCGTGTAGGGCGAAGGTTTCAGCACCACGGTACAGCCCACCGCAAGCGCGGGGATCACCTTGCCGATATTTAAGAAAAAGGGGAAGTTATAGGGCGAAATCGCGGCGACGACGCCGACCGGTTCGCGGCTAACCACCCCGGTGCCCAGCGTCGTGCGGCCCTGCGCATTGGGGGTCAGCTCGACCGGTAGCGAGGACACCGGGGGACGTGAGGCGAGCTCGACCGTCCGCCGCGCATGCTTCATCGGAATGCCATATTGCAGGAACTCGGCGAGCATTCGCGTGGCGCCCGCCTCTGCGACGATCATATCGATAATCGCGGCCTTGCGCGCGTCGAGCGCATCGAGGAAGCGGATCAAGATCGCCTGCCGCTGGGACACAGGCATATAGGCCCAATCTCCCTGATCGAACGCCAGACGGGCCGCGCCGATCGCGGCATCGACCTGCGCCGCGCTGCCGACCGGGGCTTCGATCAACAGGCTCTCGTCGGCCGGATTGATCACCGCCTCGCGCTGGTCGGTCTTCTGCCATTCGCCGCCGACATAAATGGCGTCGTCATATTTCAAAAAGGCCATGCTTCTGTCCTTGTCAGGCGGTCTAGCTGTTCCAGACGATCGGCAGGTTGCGGATCGACAGCAGGCTGGGGACGACCGTCGTGTCGGTGCCCTCCTTGATACGGAATTCGTGCGGGATGCGGTTGAACCATTCGTCGAGCAACACGCGCAGCTCGCGCCGCGCAAGATGCGCGCCAAGGCAGATGTGGACCCCGCCCGCGAGCGTGAAATGGCGATTGTTCTTGCGGGCTGCGTCGAACTGGTGCGGGCAAGCGAACTGCGCGTCATCGAAGTTGCCCGACGTGTTGAACACGCTGACCCAGTCCCCCGCCTTGATCTGGACGCCGTGCCATTCGAAATCGCGCTTCACCTTGCGGCCCGAATTGACGAGCGGCTGGGTGCGCAGGAATTCCTCGACGGCCGAGTTGATCAGCGACTTGTCGCCCCGGATTTGTGCCTGCAACCCGGGGTGCATCGCAAGGCGCCGGAACATCTGGCTGACGGTCGAGGCGACGGTATCGAGCCCGCCGAGCCACAGGAACCAGGTCATGCCAATGATCTCGTCGTCGGTCAGCGGCTGGCCGTCGATCGATCCATTGGCGATATAGCTGCCGAGCGTATTGTCGGGAGCGGCCTGTTTTTCGGCGATGAAGCCACGCAGATAGGCGAGGATGCCGCGCACCGCCTCGGCCTTCTCCTCGATCGCCTCTTCGTGCAGGATATTCCATTCCCAATCGAGGAACTGATCGAACATAGAAAAGGGAAATCCCATCAGGTCGAGGAAGACCTTTACGGGAAAGACCCGCCCGAAATCATACGCGATGTCGACTTCGCCCTTGCCTGCGAACTCGTCGATCATCCCGCCGATGATTTCGCGGATGCGCGGTTCGCGTTCGTTCATCGCCACGGGGGTGAACCATGGGTTCAGGAATTTGCGATAGCGGCCATGGTCGGGCGGATCGATGCCGAGCGGGATCGAAGGGAAGGTTTCTCCCGCGAGCATCTGGAACTGCGCGACGCCTTCGGAGGAGAAGAGGTCATTGTCTTCATAGACACGGCGGATGTCCTCATATCGCGTCACGACCCAGGCGCCGTGGCGGTTGCCGCTGATCGGCCAAGGGTAATAATGAATGGGCGGGAAGGCCGCGTCGCGCACAATGTCCCCGGGGCGATACGGCTCCACAAGGTCGTTGGGCACGATCCCCGCGGCAAAGCGGGTGTCGAGTACCAGCTCTGGCGGGACATGCGCCGGCGCGGGCGGAGCATCGGCCCCGGCGCGCGCAACCGGGCAGCGTTCGGCGATCGTTGCCATCGATCAGGCCGAAGCAAACATGCGTTCGATGTCGCCCGACGTCACCGGACGTCGCGCCTGGCCGATCGCATCCATGCTGTCGGTCTTGAGCCCGCCCAGATTGTGCCTTGGGCTGACGTCGACGTCCTTGCCGAGTTCGCGCAAGTGCGCGACGGTGCAATTCTCGCGCCCGCCGTTGAGCGCGAAGGCGTCGAAGCTATATTCGCGCATCACATTGAGGTGCGTGATCTTGTCGATCGTTTCTTTGGGCAGCCCATTGACCGATGCCCAGAGATATTCGGGAACATTGGGCCATACAGTATCCGAGTGCGGATAGTCGCACTCGTAGCAGACCATGTCCTCGTTCATATATTCGAGGTTCTTCACCCCGAACTGGTCGTCGATGAAGCAGCAGATGATGTGGCGCTTGAACAGGTCCGACGGACGCTCGCCGCCGAAATCGGTGAAGGTCCATTCGTGATGATGCTCGTGCGTGAAATCGGCGCGCTCGAGGAAATAGGGGATCCAGCCGATGCCGCCCTCGCTCAGCGCCATGCGCAGATCGGGGTAGCGTTGCCAGAATTTGGCGAAGGTCCAGTCGGCGGCCGAGTTGGCGATCGAGATCGGCATCGCGGTGATCCACGCGTCGATCGGGCTTTCGGGCGAGGGATGCATCGCGCGCGCGCCGGTGCCGATATGGCAGTTGATCACCATCTTATAGTCCGAGCACGCCTTCCAGAACGGCTCCCAATATTCATTGTGAATGCTCGGCAAGCCGATGTTCGACGGATTGTCGGAGAAGCTCACGGCATGAACGCCCAGATCGCGCATCCGCTTCAGTTCGGCGAGGGTGTCGTCCATGCTCCACATCGGGATCAGGCACATCGGAATGAAGCGGCCGGGCGCGGCGGCGCACCATTCCTGGACATGCCAGTCGTTCCACGCGCGGCAGGCGAGCAGTGCCTCTTCGGGATCCTTCTGCGCCATGCCGACGAAGGTGCCACCGGCGAAACTGGGCATCGTCGGGAAGTTGAGCGACGCAAGCACGCCGTTCGCGTTCATGTCGTCGACGCGCAGCTTCGGATCATAGGTGCCGGGGCGCAGCTGCTCGAACGAGCTCGGCTCCATCCCATATTCGCTGCGCGGCCGGCCGACCACCGCGTTCAGCCCGATCGTCGGAAAGCGCTGGCCGTTCCACAGCCAGACGTCCTTGCCCTTGTCCTGGACGATGCGCGGCGCGCGATCTTTCTTGCCCTCGGGATAGTGGCGAATGAACGCCTCCGGCGGTTCGATCGCGTGATCGTCCACACTGATGATGACCATATCGTCCATCCGCATGGCGACTCTCCTCTTCCAGCTGATTTGTTGTTGCGCGCATCATCGCAAAAATTGACGATGTGTCAACTATTGGTTTATGACCTGGTGTTATAAGTGGGAGAGTCCGAATGACTGAAGCACCGCCGCGCATCCTGCCCGTCATTGACCGCGACAGCGAAGCCTATTGGACGTGGGGGCGAGAGGGCAGGCTTGCCATCCATCGTTGCGGGGACTGCGAATATTACGTGCACCCGCCGGTCCCGTTCTGCCCACAATGCGAAAGCCGCAAGGTCGCGCCCGAAGCGGTGTCGGGGCGCGGGCGCGTCGTCACTTTCACGGTCAATCACAAGGCGTGGGTACCGGGTCTGCCGGTTCCCTATGTGCTCGCGCTTGTCGCAATCGACGAGCAGGACGATGTTCGCATCCCCTGCAATATCGTCGACTGTGACGCCGAGGACGTGACGTTCGACATGGCTGTCGAAGTCGTTTTCGAACCGTCCGGCGATCTGTGGATCCCGCTTTTCCGGCCAGTCCAATCATGAACCGCTTCGCCGAAAAGAATACCGCGATCAGCGGTGTCGGCATGTCCGACGTGTCGCGCGGCGCGACCAGCTCGGCGCTTGCGCTGACCGTCGACGCCGCGCTCGAGGCCATCGCCGATGCGGGCCTGACACGCGCCGATATCGACGGCATTGCGACCTGGCCCGGCGAGCGCGCGGACGGCTCGGGTTTCTCGCCGGTCGGCTGCGCGGCGTTGCAGGACGCGTTGCGGCTGGAGGTGAACTGGTATGCAGGCGGCGGTGAAGCACCGGGCCAATATGGTGCGGTATTCAACGCGATCGGTGCGATCGCAGCGGGGCTGTGTCGCAATGTATTGATCTTTCGGACGATGTACGAAGCGACCGCGCGCAAAACCGCTTATGCCAACTCGCTGCTCCGCGAAGGGCAGCGGCAGGCTGGGCCTTTTTCGTGGTACGCGCCCTATTACACCTACGCCGCGGCGCTGCAGCAGGCGCTGTTTTTCAACCTTTATGTCCACAAGAGCGGGATTACTCCCGAGCAGGTCGGGCAGATCGCGGTCAACCAGCGTCGCAATGCCGCGCTCAATCCCAAGGCAATCTACAAGACGCCGATCAGCCTCGACGATTATCTCGCTTCGCCGATCATCGCGACGCCGCTGCGCTTGTACGATTGCGACGTGCCGATCGACGGCGCCGCTGCGATCATAGTGTCGCGGATGGACGTCGCGCGGTGCCTAAGGAACCCGCCGATCCGGATCGAGGCGATCGGCTCGTCGATGCGTTACCGCAACAGCTGGACACAGCTGGGCGAACTCGACACGCAAGCGCAGCCGAAGGTTGCGGAGATGATGTGGGGCCGCACCGACCTCAAACCCGCCGACGTCGACATCGCGCAGCTCTACGATGGCTTCAGCTTCCACACGATCAATTGGCTTGAAAATTTCGGCTTTTGCGAGCGCTACGGCGCCAAGGATTTCATCGAAGGCGGATAGCGCTCGATGGCGACCTCCCCGTCAATACCGGCGGCGGCGCGCTGTCGGGTGGCCGCCTTCACGCCTATGGCGCGGTGTACGAAGCCTGTACGCAATTATGGGGACGCGCGGGGGCGCGGCAGGTGAAGGGCGGCCCACAAATTTGCGCTACCTCGACGTCGGGCGGCCCGCTCGCGGGTGCGATGCTGCTGGTCCGCGACTAGGTCTGCCAGACGATCTCGCCGCCGATCAGCGTCAGCGCCACGGTGCCAAGCGCGTCGCTATCGTCGGGCCAAGCGTACAGCATCAGGTCCGCCGGCGCCCCGACCGCGAGCGGCCACTGATATAGCGCCAGCGCTTCCGCCCGGCCGACCGCTTCGCCGCCCCCGATCACATCACCGCCCCGCGTCCGCCGATCGGTCGCCGCGCGCAGGGCCACCCAGGGGCTCGCATCGCCATAAGGTGCGTCCGACCCCCCGAGCACCCGCACCCCGCCACGCGCCAGCGAGCCGAGCCGATAGAGGTCGCCCAGCATATCGCCGTCCATCTGGGCCCGATAGCGATCCCCGCGATCATGGATAAAGTTGGGCTGCGTCACCACCGTCAGACCCGCCGCTGCGATGTCGCGGATCAGGCTAGCCGCTATCACCCCGCCATGCTCGATCCGGTCGCCGGGTTTCGCGCCGCCTGCAACCTCCAGCGCCGCCAGATAGAAGACCAGTTCACCCAGCGTCACGCAATGCGCCGCGACATTCCGCGCCAGCGCCCGCGCCGCCACAATCCGCGCCGCCACCGCCTCGACCGGCGGCAGATCATTTTCGTCGAGCAGCAGCTTCACGGGCCCAAGAGCATAGCCGTCGCCCACGGGCAAAGCCTCGGTTCCCATCATCACCAGCCGCTGTGGCATCGCCCCCGACAGCAGTGCCGCCTCGGCCGCGCCGTTCGAAGCCCCGGCATCGGTCACGCCGGTCACACCCCATTTGGCGAACTTTTCTCCCAGCGCCGCCAGCGAAGGCGGCGCTGCGCCGATCCGGTCGCGCAGCCACGCATCGCCGCGCCAGATCCGCCCATTGGGCCGTTCGTCCGCCCCAAGCTCGACACATGCGGGAAAGGGGGCTTCGCCGAGCAGCGCCACCCCCGCGCTGTTGAGCAGCCAATAGCCGCCTGTGCGATCCTGCACCCGCAGCGGCCGGTCAGCCAGCCAGTGGTCGAGCGTTGCGCGGTCGGGCAACCCGGCCACCCGCTCGTCATAGCCGATCGCGCGCACCCAAGTCCCCGGCGCGCCGGCACCCGCACGCAGCCGGGCGATCACCGCATCGACGCTGCGGCAATCGGTCAAATCTACCGACTCCATCCGTGCCGCGGTCGCCAGCAAATGCAGATGGTGATCGTGCAACCCGCCGCCGAGCGTCAGCCCGCGCGCATCATATTCGGGGCCATGCCCGGCTACCGCCGGGCCCATGGCGGCGATGCGCCCATCGCGCACCCCCGCCGCGAGCGGGGCGCCGTCGGCGCCGCGTGCATTGCGGATGATCAGGTCGAAACTGTCGCTCACGCCACCGCTTTTGCGAAAGTCGCCGCCGTCCTTGCAAGCGAAACGTCGATCACCCCGCCTTGCTGCCCCGCCAGCGCCTCGAGCGCCAGCGTCGCTGCGGTCAATCCCGTCAGCGGATCGGCGAGGGCATCGCCGACGAACTGCGGTCGCTCCTCGGTCCAGCGCACCAGCCCGCCCGCCGCAGCGCAATCGTCGCCGAACCCCACCCGCATCGCCGCCTCGCCGCGCCAGCCATGCGCGGTGATTGCGATCCACAACAGGTCGGGATTGATGCGGAACAGACGCTCTTCATCGAGCCCCAGCCGCGCCAGCGCATGCGGCCGCGCCGACGTGATCAGCACCCGCGCCTCGCCGATCATCGAGCGCAGTTCGGCGCCGTCGATTTCGGCCGACACGCGACGCTTGTCCCCATTCAGGCGCGCATCGAGCTGCGGCGTATGCAGCCGTGTCGGGTCGGGCCGCCCGTCGCTCTCGACCTTGACCACCGCATGCCCCGCCGCTGCGAGCAGCGCCCCGCAATAGGGACCCGCCCAAAGTGCCGACAGGTCGAGTACGATCCCGTCCTTCGCCTCGCAGTTCCGGAGCTCGGATGGCACCAGCGGCGAGGCTTCGCCGACCCGTGCCACCGGCATATGCAGCTCCGCCGCCGCCGTCACCATCGCGTCCGCCGTACGCCCCCCGGCCGCGGCCAGGATCGCCTGCCACGGTTCGTCGTCGAGTCCCCCGCCCGTCCACGCCGGCACCAGTTCGTGGTCCTCCGCGCGGGCCAGCGACACCGCCATCCAGCCCTCGCTGCACTTCACCATCCGGCAATGGCGGTTCGGCGACCACTCGCCCGGCGCGGCGAGCGTCAGGTCATCGTGCCGTGACAGCGCGCGGCGCGGGTCGAAGGCGATGCGCCCGCCCGATGCGGCGACCAGCCGCTCGCCAGCCGCCGCCACGGCATCGAGCAGCGCAGTCATGCGCCGCCCTCGACCGCATGCACCAGTCCCCAATTATGCGCCTGCGCCGCGCCGACGCGCTTGCCCGACAGCAGCATCCACAGCGTCCGGTGCCGTCCGATCGCGCGCGTGACCGTCGCTGTGCCACCCGCACCCGGGATCAGCCCCATCGAAAGCTCAGGCAGCTGAAACCATGCATCTGATGTCGCGATCCGCCGATGCGCGGCAGCAGCGACCTCGACCCCCGAGCCGACGCAGGCGCCGTGCAGCCGGACGGTTGCGCGGGCGCCGAGCGTGTCGAGCGCGCGGGCGCAACTGTGCAGCGTCCGTACGGCATGGGCCTCTGCCAGATCGCGCGCGGTACCGAATTCGGGCAGCGCGCCGCCGGTCGAGAAGCATTTTCCGGCGCCGCGCAGGATGAGCTCAGGTCGGGTGGGGTCGTCGAGGGCATTGGCGAGCGCCTCATACAGTGCGTCGCGCATCGTCGCCGTCATCGCGTTGCAATCGGCGGGATCGTTGAGCGTCAGGGTGATACGGTTGCCGGTGCGTTCGATCAGGACCGGCGCAGGCGGGACCGGTGCGCCCGCATCGATCGTCGCCGCTGCGTGCCAACGCGCAAATTCGCCACCGCCGAGCAGCGAGGAATAGGCGAGCGATTCCACCGCTAGTGCATCGGCCATCGTCAGCTTTTCTGCCAGCCGCAGTACCTGCGCGGCGATTGTCGCCGCCAGCGGATTGGCCGAGACCGCCGCGCCCAATCGCTCGACGCCGGCATTAAAATCGCGCGCGCCGAGCGAAACCCATGGCCGGGGGGCGTCGGCAGCCGAAGTCAACAGCAGGTCGAAATCGTCGGTGCGGGTGTCCGGGAGGGCGCCCGCGCGATCGATCCCGATCACCACCGCCTGGATCGGGGGTACGGGCCGGCGCCAGGCCGCCGCATCGACCAGCCACAGAGGATGTCCGCCCGGTGCGGAGAAGCGGTCGGCATCGAGATGGTCGGGTCCGGTCATCGCGCCTTCCTATCCGGCGCAGACCTCTTCCGCCAGTTCGGCCTTGAGGACCCGGCGCAGCAGCTTGCCGGTCTCGTTATAGGGCAGTGCGTCGCGCACGAACCATTGCTCGGGCGTCTTGGTCGAGCGCAGTTTCGCGCGTATCGCCGCCGCCATCGCCACCGTATCGGGTTGACCCGACTTTGAGACGATAACCGCCACCACCTTTTCGCCCCATTGGACGCAGGGAATACCGAGTACGGCGCAATCGGCGATATCGTCGAAGCTGCGCAGCACATCCTCGATTTCGCCCGGCGAGATATTCTCGCCGCCGCGCACGATGACATCGTCGAGCCGTCCCTCGACGAACAGGTAGCCGCCCTCGTCGAGCCAGCCGGCGTCGCTGGTCGCGAACCAGCCATCGTCGGCGATCGCTTTCTTGTGCAGATATTCGCCCGACACCTGCTCGCCGCGGACATGGATCTCGCCCTGCTCGCCGGGCACGCACGGGCTGCCGTCCTCGCGCCGGATCTCGAGCTCGATGCTCGGAAGCGGCTGGCCGACCGACGCGATCCGGCGGCGAACGGCCGGGTCGTCCGAGGCGAAGGCGGCGCGATGATCCTCGGCGCCGAGCAGCGCAATCGTCGAACTGGTTTCGGTAAGGCCATAAGCATTGACGAAGGACACATGCGGCAACTTCGCCAGCGCGCGCGCGATGACCGGTTCGGGCATCTTGCCGCCGCCATAGGAAAGTGCGCGCAGCGCGGGCAGCGTCTCGCCGGTCCGTTCCATGACGTCGAGGATACGGTCGAGCATTGTCGGCACGACCATCGCATGGGTGATCGCTTCCGCGGCGCAGGTCGCGACCCAATCTTCCGCAGTGAACGCGGGCAGATAGACGATCCGCCGCCCGCCATAGGCCGCGGTCAATATCGCCGAGATTCCCGCGATATGATAGGAGGGGACGCTAATCAGCGCCGCTTCTTCTTCGCCCGCGCCCAGAAACTCGACCGTCGACATGACATAGGATGTCAGATTGGCGTGACGCAGCACCGCGGCCTTCGGGTCGCCCGTCGTACCGCTGGTAAACAGCAGGACGGCAATTTCGTTCCCGGCTTCCGGCAGGTCGATTTTTTCGGGGGGCGCCCCCGCCATGAACTCGGCCTCGAAATCGCTCCGGGCGATGAGCGTGACGCCGTCGGTTGGCGCGATGCGTGGCAGCATGTCGTCGTCGACGATCAGGGTCGACGGCGCGCTTCGGGCGACGAGCTTGTTGAGGTCGTCGTCCGCGAGGCGGTAATTGAGCGGAATAAAAGGCGTCCCGGCCATACCGCAGGCGAAGACCAGCACGGGCAGCGCTGTGCCGTTCATCCCCAGAAAGGCGGTGTTCGCCTTTCCTTGCGCTGCGAGCCATGCTGCGACGCAGCTGGCACGAGCGCGATAGGAAGCGAAATCATCACCTTCCTCGCCGCCGCCGAGCGCAGGGCGATCGGGACAGGCATCGGCGGCAATATCGAGGAGCAGCGGCGTCCGCATCGATATCAGTCCGAGGCCGGCAGCGGCTTAGCACCCTTGATCGCCATCGCGACCCCGTTGAAGGCGAGCGAGCCCGCACCGGCCTTGGCACCGAGCACTTCGAGTCCGCTTGCTTCATCGACATAGCGTTTTCCGATCGCGACGCCGTCCGCGAACCGCGGGTCGATCGCGCCGGTCGGTGCCCTCATATCGTCGATAGGGACGACCGCGACGCCGCCGCACTGCAGTTCACCGGCACTGCTCGGCGGGCGGACCACTACCAGTTGCGCGTCGCACACCGCGCTCTTCCATCGCGATCCCGGTCTCAAATCCATCCTCTTCCATCCTTTCCCGTCGCCGTTCGGATCCGGCCACCTGTCGCTTTCCCGACATCAATAAGTCAATCGACAAAGAAAGTAAACGTAGTTATATAACTCAAAAAGCGTGTGCACGGAGAGGGGGACGGAAATGCATCCGAGGCAATTTGCGCAGACAGCCCCCGATCGGCCGGCAATCGTCATGGCTGCGAGCGGTGTCTCGGTCAGCTATTGCGAACTGGAAACCATCGCCAACCGCGGTGCGCAGCTCTTCCGTTCACGCGGTATTGCCGCAAGCGACACGATCGCTATCTGGCTGAAAAATTGTCTCGAATATTTCCAGATCTACTGGGCAGCCCAGCGTGCGGGCCTCTATATCTGCCCGATATCGAGCCAGCTGACCGCCGAGGAAGCCGCCTATATCGCGAACGACAGCCAGGCACGGCTGCTCGTAACCCACGCCGATATCCCGGCAGCAGCCACCCTCGTTCGCGATCGCGCCGTGCTGGTCCCCGGGGTGGCCGACATTTTCGATCTCGGTAGCGGACTTGATGGGCTCCTGTCCTGGCAGAAGGCTCTTGCTGCCCAACCGGCGGATCGCATTGCGGATGAATCGGCCGGCTTTCACATGGTCTATTCGTCGGGCACTACGGGGCGCCCGAAGGGAATACGCCTGCCGCTGACAGGCGGTCCTGCCGACGAGCCGCACATGCTCGCCGAGCGCATATCGGGACGTTATGGTGTCGGGGAGGGCAGTGTAATCCTGTCGCCGGCTCCGCTCTACCACACCGCGCCGCTCGCTTATGGCATGGTCGCGCACCGCCTCGGCGCAACGCTCGTGGTCATGGACAAATTCGACGCCGAAGAGACGCTCCGCCTGATCGAGCGCTACCGGGTGACCTTCATGCAGATGGTTCCGACGATGTTCGTCCGCCTGCTCGCGCTGCCCGAGGCTGTCCGGTCGCACTACGACCTCTCGTCACTCGGCAAGATCGTCCACGCCGCGGCGCCTTGCCCCATCGGAATCAAGCGGCAGATGATCGAATGGCTCGGGCCGATCATCTACGAATATTACGGTGGATCGGAGGGCAATGGATCGACCTTCATCACGCCTGAGGAATGGCTCGAACGCCCGGGATCGGTCGGACGCGCCGACTGGGGAACGCTTCATATCTGCAATGAAGCGGGCGAGGAGGTGGCCCCGGGCGTCGATGGCCTCGTCTATTTTGAAGGCGGCTGGGATTTCCAGTATCTGAACGATCCCGAAAAGACGCGCGATGCGCGTCATCCCGCGCATCCGGAGTGGAGTTCGCTGGGTGATATCGGTCATGTCGATGCCGATGGTTACCTCTTCCTGACCGACCGGAAGAGCTTCATGATCATTTCGGGCGGCGTGAATATCTATCCGCAGGAAACCGAAAATCTGCTCATCACGCATCCGCGCGTCGCCGATGCCGCGGTGATCGGTGTTCCCAATTCCGATTTCGGCGAGGAGGTGAAGGCGGTGGTGCAGCCATTTGACCCCGCTGATGCGACGCCCGAATTCGCGCAGGAACTGATCGCCTTCTGCCGCTCGAACCTCAGTCCGGTCAAATGTCCGCGCTCGGTCGATTTCGATCCCGCGCTGCCGCGGCTCGATACCGGGAAATTATACAAGAGGCTGATCCGTGATCGATACTGGGCGGACGAGCGCACCGGTTGAATCTGGGACATCGGCGCGAAGGTCGCCCGGGCGGACAGCTTACCCGGTTATCAAGGAGGAACATTTATGAGCGAAGAGCTAGCGACGCGCGTTGAAGACGGGATTCTTGTCATCACGATGAACCGGCCCGAGGCACGGAACGCGATGAACAAGGCGGTGGCCGAAGGCATTGCGGAGGCGCTCGACCGTCTCGACGCCGAACCTGCGTTGCGCGTGGCCATACTGACCGGCGCCGGCGGCACTTTCTGTTCGGGCATGGATCTCAAGGGCTTCCTGCGGGGGGAGAGCCCGGTGGTCAAAGGACGCGGTTTCGGCGGACTGGTCTTGAAGCCGCCCGTGAAGCCCCTGATCGCCGCCGTCGATGGTTATGCGCTTGCCGGCGGGCTCGAACTGATGATCGCTTGCGATCTCGTCGTTGCCAGTGCCGGGGCGAAGTTCGGGATACCCGAAGCCAAGCGGGGCCTCGCAGCGGGCGCAGGCGGCTTGATGCGTCTGCCCGACCAGATTCCCTATCGTGTCGCCATGGAGTTGGCGCTTACGGGCAATTTCATCGATGTCGAGCGGGCCATGGCGCTGGGGCTAATCAACCGGATCAGCAAAGGGCCGGCGATCGAGGGGGCTATGGCACTCGCCCGCGAAATCACGGACAACGGGCCGGCTGCGGTACGCGTGTCGAAGCAGATCATCAGCGAGTCGCGCGGCTGGCCGCAGGGCGAGCGATGGGAAAGGCAGGACGCGCTTCTGCCGGAGGTGTTTCAGTCGCCCGATGCGCGCGAAGGCGCTGCGGCCTTCGCCGAGAAGCGCAAGCCGAACTGGACCGGGCAGTAAGGGAAAGCGGCCGGGCCAGCCATCCTCATTGCCGGGCATGCTGCCGGCAGGAATGCGGGCCTGCGGGCTTTCGCCCCAAGCTGGTTCGCGTGCCTAGTCGTCGATGTCGACCGGACCCCGGTCGATGCCGATCTGCGGATTGACGCCCCCGATGCTCTCGAAATATCCCGCTATCGCTGCCCCTTCGCCGGCAAGCCATTCAGCCGTCGGCGCGCGGTTCTGGACTTCGACGAGGATATGGCGCCGGCCAACGCCCCGAGCTTCCACGCCGCAGGCTTCGGCCTGGGCGAGCGCCGATGGCAGATTGCGGCTTCCGCACGAGAAAAGCAGGCGCACGCCTTCGCCGAAATCCTCGGGCCTTCTGGCTGCGCGCGCCGAGAGCTCGATCAGCTGGGATCGAAAATCCGCGATGTTGCTCATGCTCGGGTCTCCGGCCGACGGTTGCGGAGACCATAGATGGCTATGATCGAAGTGGTCAAATCTTTCGCCGAACGGCGACGCGGGTTCTTGCTCCAGGTGACGGCGGAGCATGCTCCGGACGCAGGCGAAGCGGCGGCTCGCGTTCACCGGATCGGAATATCATGACGCTGACGGGATTAATGAAATTGCACAACTATTCAGCCAGCAGAAAGCGAGAGCGCGTCAAGCGGCTTCGCGCCGCAGACACGCTTCCGGATGTCAGTCCGTCAAGTTTCTCGGCCGCCTTTGTCGATGAGGCGAAGGCGTTGTGGGAGCCACTCTATGGACGACCTCTGACCGATGACGAGGCGAGATAATTTCAGAGAAGTTGGCTCCCCGCCGACCACGGTGACGAGTACCTGTGGTCGGAAGATCTTGAAAAACGACAGAAATATAGGTTTACTCCAGCGAAAGTTGGTTTGGAGAGCTCCAAGCACCCCTGAACCGCAACCCCGATTATCATTGCGGGAGCGTGCAATCGATCTGGCCAGAAGGAGTGGAACTGTCCGGACCAAAGATTTGGAGGCCGTCGGCGTTCCCCGGCAATATCCTCCCATGATGTGCAGGGAAGGGCTCCTTATTAGAGTTGGCTACGGCGTCTACAGAGCCGCTGCCGAAGACAGCAGGTCAGAGGAATCACGCACCTCGCAAATGACACGACACGACAAACCGTCCGATTTTTACTCCGAATGAGGACTACCCGTTTTCGAAGACGTCGCTTCCCTACGCCCCCATGCTTTTCATCTCTCTCATCGGTCCGAAGCCCTCAGTCGACAATGCCGTAGCACTTTCTATCCTGATGCCATGGAGCGGAAATTTCAGATCATTGATGGACGTGCTGTGCGGACCGACATCGTCGTGACGGAATATGACCTGTTCGACTATTATAGCACGGCGCGCAGACGGCGGGATGCCAAGGAGTGGACCGTTGTTGCCGACCTTCCGGACATCATGCCGATCGACGCTCAGCTTCTTGACGTTCTCGAAACATGGTTCGGTGACATATTGGACGACCTCTTGGCCGAAGGCTCAAGCCGTGAGCATGGTGACCATGCTCACGGGGATTAGGAGATATCAGTCAGACCCATGACTGGACGAGCTGGTACGGATATCCTGATCCGTCCATTCTTGCAGGTCCTGAATGGAATACACCACGCTGCCTCCAAGCTTTCGATACCGCGGCCAGGTGCCGTAAAGGCGGTGCTTTTCCATCGTTCGCGGCGAGAGGCTAAGGAAACGCGCCGTCTCGGACGTACGCAGATATCGGAATGGTGGGGTTTTCTAAGTCATCGTAAGCATCCTTGAGACAAGCGCCGAATTGGCGCGCCTGACTCAACTCACGTGCACTCGCGACATATTCCGATGGCGGCTTTGCGCCTCTTTTTGGCCGTCCTTCCGGTCTTCTTGCGGCCCTGAAAGCCGTCATTCATTGAGCTCTGCCATGTGGCCGAGCGATCATTCCCGCGACGCCGGCTGTTAGGCCATATGCGCGATCGCAAGCACGGCGCCCGCGAAGGCCGCGGGCGCTTCTTGCGGCAGGTTGTGACCGACGCCGCCGCCGATCAAGCGATGCTCGTAGGGGCCAGTGAAGCGCGCGCGATACCCTCCTGGTTCGGGGTGCGGCGCCCCGTTGGCGTCACCTTCCATAGTGATCGTCGGCACCGCGATCGGTGGAGACGCTGCAAGCACTGCTTCGGCTGCATCGTATCGCGTCTCGCCTTCCACGAGACCCAGCCGCCAGCGATAATTGTGAATCACGATTGCGACATGGTCGGGGTTGTCGAAGCTTTTCGCCGAGCGCTCGTAGATGCGATCGTCGAAATGCCATTCGGGTGACGCCATCTGCCAGATCAGCTTGTTGAACGCGTAGCGGTTCGTCTCATAGCCAATCCGGCCGCGCTCTGTTGCAAAGTAGAACTGATACCACCAGGCGAGTTCGGCCTTGGGGGGCAATGGCGTGGCATTGGCCTGCTGGCTGCCGATCAGATAGCCGCTGACCGCGATCAGGCCCAAGCATCGGTCCGGCCAGAGTGCGGCAACGATATCGGCAGTGCGGGCACCCCAGTCGAAGCCGCCCAATATCGCGCGGCGGATTTTTAGCGCGTCCATCAACGCGATCACATCGAAGGCGAGCGCGGCCTGCTGGCCGTTCCGCACCGCGTCGGACGAACGGAAGACCGTGCTGCCATACCCTCGCAAATAGGGGACGATGACGCGGTGTCCTGCGCTGGCGAGCAGCGGCGCGACCTCGGCGAAGGCGTGGATGTCGTAGGGCCAGCCATGAAGAAGGATCACGGGTGTGCCGCCCGCTGGGCCTAATTCCGTATAGCCCACGGAGAGCGAACCGGCATCGATCTGGCGGAGTGGACCCAAGTCGCTGACACCCGTCAGGAGTGTCGCGGCACGAGCGGTGTTCGCGGACTGGCCGAACTGGCTTGCGGCAACGGCCATGGTGGCCACGCCAAGCAGGCGTCGCCGATTGAGCGTGGCTGATCGCGGGGCGGCGTTGATCATGACAAGTGCTCCTGATTGGGCAAGCGTTTCGGGGACAATTTCCCAGGTCATCCTGTCTCGAAGTCGGTCGAGCAGCTGAGCGAACGCCACTGTTGAAGTTCGTCCATCCGGGCCCGGTCCGTCAATTCGGCTCGGTCGAACGCATCACTACCCAGCACCAGTCGCAACGGCGGCGCCGGAAGCGCGGCGAGCGCGAGAATCGCCTTCGCGGCCTTTGCCGGGTCGCCTGGCTGATGTCCGTTGTAGGCGCGCTGCCTTGCCGCGATAGCGCCGACGGTTCCGGCATAATCGGGATCGCCGTCCTCGATCTTCGTCGAGGCTCCGGCGAAGTCGGTGCGGAAGCCGCCCGGCTCGACGATCGAGACATGGACGCCGAACGGCTCCAACTCCTGTGCCAGCACTTCCGAGAAACCCTCGACCCCGAACTTCGCCGCAGAGTAAGCTCCGCGTCCGATCGCGCCGGCGCGTCCCCCGATCGACGAGATCTGGATGAGGCGGCCCGATCGCTGGTGCCGGAACAGCGGGATGACCGCCTTGGACACGATGATTGTACCGAACAGATTGGTCTCGATCTGCCGACGAAAACTATCGAGACTGGTGCCCTCGATCGGCGCGACGTCGCCATAGCCCGCGTTGTTGACGAGAATATCGAGGGTGCCAAACCGATCGATGGCCAGCGCTACGGCATGCCCGGCCGAGTCCGCGTCGGCGACATCGAGCGAAGTCGCCAGCACGCTATTCGGGAAACGCGCGACAAGGTCGGCAAGCTGCTCGGGTGCGCGCGCGGTGGCGACGAGATTGTCCCCTGCTTCGAGCACGGCTTCGGCGAGCGCGCGGCCAAGGCCGCGTGCGCTGCCGGTGATGAGCCAGGTTTGGGCCATAACAACCTCCAAATGATCGGGAGGTCCAAAGATAGATTATGGCTATGATCCCGATAAGGGGTGCGATATTCAATATATCATGCCGAGAAGTGGGATAATCAGGGCCGGGCGTCTAGCGGAGCTGGAGGCAGTCGCCGCAGTTGCTCGCCAGCGGAGTTTCCGTCTGGCGGCACTCGATCTCGGCCTCTCGACGACTGCGCTCAGCAGGACTGTGGCGAACGTCGAGGAACGGCTTGGGGTGCGGCTCTTCGCGCGGACGACCCGCAGCGTCGCGCTAACCTCAGCCGGCGAACGATTTGTGGCGCGGATGGTGCCGGCGCTCCGCGAGATCGGAGCAGCGATCGAAGATGCGACCGACGAGCGCGAAACACCGGCGGGCACGCTGCGAATCAACTGTTCATCGGGAGCAGCGCACCAGATCCTCCCGTCGCTGGTTCTGCCATTTTTGGACCGCTATCCTGCTGTGTCGATTGATCTCGTCACCGAGGAGCGTTTGATCGATATCGTCGCGCAAGGTTTCGATGCGGGCATTCGACAAGCGGAATCGGTGCCGACGGGGATGACCTGCGTGCCCATTTCGGGTCCCGTCCGCTTCCGGATCGTAGCCTCGCCAGCCTATCTGGCCGGCAGAGAGATGCCGCGCGTGCCGGCCGATCTTCTTGCTCACCGTTGCATTCGCATCCAGCTTGCCAATGGCGCCAGCTATGCCTGGGAGTTCCAGGAGGGGACGAGAGGATTCACGATCGATGTATCGGGGCCCCTGACGCTAGACGAGCCAGCATTGATGCGACGCGCCGCGCTTGCTGGTGCTGGTATCGGCTATATCGCGGATGGGCGCGTCGCCGCCGATATCGCGGCCGGCCGACTTGTTTCCCTGTTGGACGAGTGGACCCCGACAGAGGAAGGCCTCTGCCTTTACCATCCGAGCCGGCGGCACCCTTCCGCTGCGCTGAGGGCTTTGATCGACATGTTGCAACATAATTGATCTTGGCACTGCCGGAGGCGCCTTACCTCAAGGCTAGTTTGTCCCATCCAGTGCATTCAAGCCAGTGGGACGCCTCTGCTTAGGACGGCTCCGTTCTCGACGATGTAGGCCGCTAGATCAGCGGTTCGTTGATTCAAGCAGAGTCCGCTATCCAATTTCGATGCCTGAAAGCGGTCTGACCGCTATGGCCATGATCGGTTGATGCACATCTGAAGGCGGCCGCCCTAGAGTTATGGCCAAGCGCACGTGCAGTTGGCCGGTGGATGGCAATGCGGCTGTCGCCGTGAGCTTATCCTTTGCGGGCGGAGTGTTTGAAAGGCGGCTCGAAAACGGCTTCAGGCATAGAAATGTCGCTCCGCGGCGATTCGGCCGCCGCGGACGGTGTAGAGCGCGATTTCGGTGAAGGGTTGGCGTGCGCTGCTGACGGGGTCGATGATCACCATGTCTAGGAACAGCGCGAACTGGTCGCCGGTGACGAACGGGCCGTCGATGCCGATTTCGTCGATTTGGGAGCTGCCAAAACGGGCACGGCACTTGATCCGCGCCGCGTCGATGCCCGACGCCGTCGCGCAAATGCCGCTCGGCAAGGCAGCTGGCTCGACGCTGGTCACGTCGGGCGCCCAATATCGCTCTCCTGCGGCTTCGAACCGACCGGCGCGCAGCATTGCCGTGAAATCGCGGGCGACCTCTTCGATCGATGGCATGACCACCTCCCCAGATACGGGTGGAGCGGAGGGCGGCAGGCGGCGCGCAAACCGATGCGCCGCCTGCCATTATCCTCAATCGGCTATTTCAGGATCAGCTCCTGATACTCGATGCTGCCGAGCTGTTCGCGCATCTTGCCGCGCTCCGCGCTGGCGGTACCGGCGGTGCGGTCGGTCTGGGCAAGCATGGCGTTGACCTTTTTGTTGAAGGCTTCCTGCTGCGCGGTCGTCAGATAGTCCTTATATTCGACGATCAGGATCAGATCGGGTTCGCCGGCACGGGCGTTGTTGGTCGCAAGGACATGATAGTCCACGACAATGCCTTCAGCCTTGCCCAGCTCCTGAATCTTTTTCCAGCTGGTGGCGAGCCAGTCCATATAGTTTTCGAACTGGCCCGGCAGAACATCGATGCGGCCTGCATTCCAAACTGTTCCGGGCTTGTAACTGGACTCCTGGGCCATCGCTGGCGCGACCTGCGCGGCGGCGATCAGCATCGCGGCCCCCGTGAAGAATATTTTCATCATCATCATCTTCCCTTCCTCTCAACCTGCCCGCCCGGGTTCGGGCGGACATTCACAAAATGGCTAGGTTGGCACGGCGCCTGGGCGCAGGGCGCCCCCGCGCAACCGATGGCGCAGCAGGAGGATCAGCGCCGACATCAGCAGCGCGATGAACGAAAAGAAGACCAGCGCGAGCTCGAAGCTGCCGGTCGCATCCCTGGCCGCTCCCCATCCATAGGGGGCGACGAAGGCCCCGATCTGCGAAATGGTGTTGATCGCCGCCGCTCCGACGGCGAGCTCGCGCACATGCAATGCTTCGGCCCAACCCGAAGACGTCAGCATCGGGATAGTGAAACATATGGTCGCGAAGGCGAGATATGCGATGCAAACCAGCAGGGGTGACGGCGACAAACCCATCACCAGCACCGCGCCGGCAAGCAGGATCCCGCACCAGAAGGCGTTGCCCCAACGGTCGCCGTGGCGGTCGGCATGGTTGCCGAGGATCAGGATAGCCGCCGCACCCATAAGGCCACCGAGCGCGACCAGATAGCCGATCGACTTGGCGTCGAGCGTCGTCGCATCTTGCAGGATCAACGGTGCATTGAGGATAACCGTCGTGATGATGCCGATCAACAAAAAGCCGATCGCGCCGAGCAACAGGACGCGCGGATTGCGGAACGCGTCCAGCACGTTGTGCCCGACGGGGGCGCCGATCCGCGCCTGTTCGCGCGCCAGCTCGGCGTGGATCCAATCCTTTTCGGCCGGCGTGAGCCACGCCACCGTCGCCGGCGCGTCGGGCAGCGTGCGCAGGACCACCAGCCCGAACAAAATGGTCGGCAGACCCTGCACGAGGAACAGCCATTGCCAGCCGTGGAGTCCGCCCATGCCATCGAGTTCCAGCAGCCACCCCGACATGCCGCCCATCGCCACCGATGCAAGCGGCGAGGCAATGAAGAAACGGCTGACCGCGCGGCTGCGGTGGCAAGGCGGGAACCAGCTCGCGAAATAGAAGATGACGCCGGGGTAAAATCCCGCCTCGGCTACGCCGAGCAGAAAGCGGAGCATATAGAATTGCATCGGCGTCGCGACGAACATCATCGCGGCGGAGAGCAGCCCCCATGTGATCATAATCCGCGCGATCCATTTGCGCGCGCCAAAGCGGACGAGCATCAGATTCGACGGGATTTCGAACAAGGCATAGCCCAGGAAGAACAGACCGCCGCCGAGCCCGTAGATCGTCGCGCTGAACTTCAGATCCTCGTTCATCTGCGCCGCTGCGAAGCTGACGTTGACGCGGTCCATATAGGCAAAAAGATAGGCGATCAGGATCAGCGGCAGGATGCGCCAGAACGCCTTGCCCATCGCGGAGCGCCCGATCGCCGATGTGTGCCCGTGGTCCGCCGTCATGACGTACTCCCTGGTGCAGACACAGCTTTCCCGTCGCCAGAACCGGGGTGTTCCCGGCCCGCGCAACTTGCTTCAAAATGTCTGCGATGCCCGCCGCGGACTATGTGTTTCCGTAACGTCAGTGGTCAATCACGCGACCGTCAATAAAGCGTCAATCGGGCGTCAATTCGATAGGTGGGACGGCGTTTCAAAACGATTGCTGGGTGCGGGCAACAGGTCGGGCCAGCCATATTTGTCCCACGCGGCGGCCATGCCGATACGCTGGGCAAAGGGGATGAATTCCGGGTGCTGCCAGATCCGGCGGATCGGATCGACATCGGCCCAGATTGACAGCAGGCACAGCGTGTTCGCAGGCGAGATCGCGTGGCTGACCGCCTCGAACAGCCGTTCGGGATAGCCCATGAAGATCGCGGGCAAGACAATCGAGGCGTCGGCGGGGTCGTGCAATTGGGACTGCATCGTGTCGAGCAAGGCGCAATAGGTGGCGCGGTCGGCGGCGCGGCCACTGCACACGCCGTTCGCCGCGACTTGCCAATAGGCGTCCATCACGGCGGGGGGCATCGGTTCGGTCCCCGCTGGCGGGAAGATGACCTTGTTGAGCAACACCCGCGTCTGCTGATATTGGGCAACGGCAAGCTCGTGCTGGCCCGATGCGGCGGTGGCCACCGCAAGCCACATCGACGGAAAGCCCAGATCGACCATCCGATGACCCGCCTCGATCGCCCCGTCGATGTCGCCTTGATTGAACCGTCCGACCGATCGCAGGTTGAATTTCCGGCCATCGACCGGATCCTGATCGATCGCCGCTTCGATATATTGCATCGCGTCGGCGGTCCGCCCGCAGTACAGCAGGAACGAACCCAGCCGCATGCACACCGCCGGATTGGTCGGTTCAAGCCGATAAGCCTTGAATGCCAGGTCGAGCGCGCCGACGATGTCGTTTTGGGTCCACTGATGAACCCCCAGCAGCGAATAGGCGTAGCCCAGCTGGGGAGCGAGAGCGATCGCTGTGCGCGCGCAGTCTGCCATGCGTTCCGATTCCGCCGCCCGATCGAGACAGGGCGTATAGACCGCGATCAGTTGATGGGCCTCGGCCAGCGCGATCCACGCCTCGGCAAATTCGGGATCGAGCGCCACGGCCTGTTCGAGCAGGTCCACCGCGGTCCCCAACACCCCCTCGCCGAACACCCGTCCACTCAGCGCGCGACCTTGCAGAAACAGGTCATAGGCCTCCTTGCTGCCGGTCATGCCGCGCGCTGGCGGCGGCGCCACCGCGATGCCCAGCGCGTCGCCGATCGCATGCGTCACGGCGTGCGCCACCGTTGCCTGCAGCGCAAAGATGCCGTCGAGCGATCCATCATAGCGCTGGCTCCAGCTCTCGAAGCCCGTGGCGCCGTCGATCAGGTGGATATGGATGCGCAGGTTTTCGCCCTGCCGCTGAACCGAGCCTTCGATGAGGTGCGAGACGCGCAAGGTTTTGGCGATTTCGGGCGGTGCCAGCGGCGAGTCCCGGAAATGGAACGACGACGTGCGCCCGGCGACGAGCAATTGCGGCACCTGACCAAGCGCCGTGATCAACTCCTCGACGATGCCATCGGCAAAATAGTCCTGCGCGCCGCCCGCGCCTACAGGATGAAAGGGCAACACTGCGATCCGCGTCCGGTCGCTGCCCACCGCGGGGGCTGCGAGCGACGGCTTCGCGGCGCTTCGCGCCGGCCAGGCATCGCGCAGCCGCGCGTACATCTCCCGGTCGCCTGTCCGTTCCAGCTCAGCCAACCCCGCCTCGATCGCTGCGTGGAGCCGTTTCTCGCAATCGCCGCTGCGCCGTGCCAGCCATTGGTTGAACGGGCCTCCGAAGTCCATCTGATCGAGGATCGGTTTCGTGCCGATCGCATGCAGTTGCGCGATCGCACTTGCAAAATCTTCACCCGCCAAAGCGCCCTCCAGCGCATCGAGATCGGTGAGGATCGAACCGGGATGGAGCGCGACACTATTTCGCGAGACATCGAGAATTTCTGTCCCGCGCGGTGCGAGCAGCTTTCCAAGGTCGAGCAGACATTGCCTCAAGCTCGCTTTGGCATGCGCCTCGAAACGGCCGGGCCACAACAGCTTGCTCAGAAAATCGCGTTCGATCGCTTCGTTTCCGGCAAGGCACAGCATAGCCAGCAGCGCGCGGGCACGGCGGTTGGTGATCGTGATTTCGCGGTTTTCGGCCGTACGGAGCTGGAACGTGCCAAACAATGAGGCATAACCCACTGGCCGGTCTGGACCTCGTGCCCCCGCTTTTTCCGTTTGTCCGATCACAACCTCCCCGCGCGCGCTTGTTTCTAGCGCAGGCTCAACCGACCCGGCAATTACAATCTATTGCGGGCGATCAACGACGTGGGGCGATGACCGTAGCAACTCTATCCCGGCCAAACGGCAGCAATTGCGGATTGCCGAACCAAATGCCGACCGACCGCATTCGGCCAGTCCACGCCATGGTGAGCGACCGCGCAAGAATTCCGTTAGCCCAGATCGGTCAGAAGAAATGACAGCGCCACAGCCAGCATGATTGCCGCGAACGCGCGTCGCACGATCTTGGTGCGCTGCGGATCGGATAGCCATTCATGCGCCGCGCTTCCGGCGATGACTATCGACAGGTGAATCGATGTCGCGATGGCGACGCTGATAACCGACAGGATAAGCGCATTGCGGATGCCGAGCGCCTCGCCGTTCAGGAACTGCGGCGCCACGACCAGGAAGAAGATATAAGCCTTCGGGTTGAGCAGATTGATCAAGGCGCCGGTCGCAAAGGCGCGGCGAGGCGAGCTGACCGGCCGTGTGGATCGTGATCCATCGCCGGTGCCGCGCCATGCTTCGATAGCAAGCCACAGCATCATTGCCGCGCCGGCGAAGCGCAGGATGTTCCAGAGCTGCGGGGCAGCCAGCAGCAATGCCGCCAGCCCCAAGGCTGCCAGAACGCCGTTCGCGAGCAGGCCCAGCGCGACGCCTGCGACGGCGGGCAGGCCGCAACGCCGGCCTTCGGTTGCGGCAAGCCCGGCGAGCCAGGCCATGTTCGGGCCCGGCGTCAACTCGATCAGCAGCACCGCCAGCGCGAACCCGATAATGTCCAAGCGCCTGTTCCTTCGCGGTTAGACGGCGGTTCCGACCAGTCGTCCGATACCTGCCGTCAGCGCCATGGCGAGCGCCCCCCAGAAGACGACGCGCGCGACAGGCTTCAACGGCCTCGATCCGCCCGCCGTTGCCCCAACCCATCCGAGCAGAGCAAGAAAGAGGAGCGATGCAACGGCCTCGCCGGGCACAAGCCAGTCGTGTGGGAGCATCGCCGCCGCCAGCACAGGGAGCAGGGCGCCCAGTGTGAAGGTCCCGGCCGAGGTGAACGCGGCGGTGATCGGCCGCGCCGCTGTCATGTCGGTGATGTGAAGCTCGTCGCGGGCGTGGGTGCTGAGCGCATCGAACGCGGTCATCTGCATGGCGACGGTTTTCGCGACATCGGCATCGACGCCCCGTGCTCGATAGATGCCGGCAAGTTCGGCAAGCTCCGCATCGGGGTCTGTCGCCAGTTCGAGCCGTTCGCGTTCGAGGTCCGATCGCTCGGTGTCCGACTGGGAGCTCACCGAAACATATTCTCCGGCGGCCATCGACATCGCGCCCGCGACAAGCCCGGCAATCCCCGAGACAAGCACCGCGGAGCGCGGGGCCCCCGATGCGGCGACGCCCATGATGAGGCTTGCGGTCGATACGATGCCGTCATTGGCACCGAGCACGGCGGCTCGCAGCCAGCCAATGCGCGACACGAGATGGCTTTCGCGGTGGCTTCTCATCCATTGTTCCCCTGCGGTTTGGCTTCAGCCGGTTTAATCGCGTCGCCGTCGACAAGGTCTTCGACCATCAGGGCTATCAGGCCGACTTGCGAATGCACTCCGGCCTTGGCGTAGATGCGCGCGAGTTGCGCCCGGATCGTCCCCGCCGCCGCGCCGCGGAGGTGCGCAATCTCGGCTGCATCGAAGCCCTTGAGCGCGAAGAGCGCGACATCGGCCTCGGCAGCAGTCAGTTGCCAGTCGAGAAACCGCTGCCGGACAAGGTCCGACATCGCGCCGCGCGCCGCCGCGACCGCCGTCTCGTCAAGTCGGGCGCGAAGGATCAGCAAGCGCAGCTGGAGAGCGCCGAAGCCGACCCCGGCGAGAAGCGCAACGGTCGCGCCGGTTTCGACAAGCAGGTGCATGTTCCAGCCATCAGCGGCGATGTCGCCAGCGACATCGGCGATGAAGAAGATCGCCGCCACGGACTGGAGGACCACCAGAAAGGTGGTCGCGACCGCCCGGCGTTCCAGCGATCTTCGTCTTTCCTGCATGGCCACGGTTTACGCGCGGCCGGGCAACATAGCCAACAGGATTTCCCGGCCGCTGCGGCGCGTCTCGAAGGCCACCCCAGCGACATGCAGTGCGATCAGAATGTAGAGCAGATTGACGGCCGTCTCGTGGACTTCTTCCCACACGCTGTCCTCGCCGCCTGCGCCTTCGGGCACATCATCGTCGTCATGATAGCCCTGTTCTACAACCAGCTGCCGGCTGACATCGCCGGACCGCTCTGCGCGATCGAGAAAAGCCGTCGAAGGCGGCCCCGCCATAGCTATGCCGCTGGCGATGATGACCCCGAGCATGCTCCAGATCGCAAAGACCATCAGCGCGCCGAGCGGATTGTGCGAGCGATGAACCTCCTTTTTGCCAACCCTGATATCGCGCAGGTGGGCAAGAGCCCGGCGGGGGCTCGGGAGAAAGGCCGAGAAGCGAGCCTCGGCGGGTCCTATCAACCCCCAAAGCAGGCGAAGCGCGAGGATGGCGGCCAGTGCATAGCCGACCCAGATATGCGCGCCCGAACCTTCCTCGGTGAACAGCGCGTTGGCGATGATCGCGGTTACGATCGACCAGTGGGTCACTTTGACGACAGGGTCCCAGCGTCGGCGCGGGCGAACGGGTTTCCCGAAACCTTCATCGGGATTTGGAGGAGGCGAAATCGACATGAGGCGTTCCTTCATTGGTTGAAGGTGTTGATCATGATGCGCACGCCTAAGCTATCGGCAAACTGCTTAGGGTCTTAGGTGTAAGCGCCTGCTTATGTCCGCGCATCGGGCCGCCAATGCGGTCAAAGACGATTTCCAGCCCCTCAAGCCGGCAGCATTTCCTTGGCCTCAAAAGTCCTCTCTGAACCATTTTCGGCGGCAAACGTTCAGCATTTGGACCACTCAGGGAGAGCCAATGTCCAAGCCCGGCGCCGCCGAATTCCTATCCTATGTTTCTGACCCGAGCTTTCCCTGCGTCGGCGCCAAATCGGCGGTGGCGCGGGGTAATCTGCGGATCATCGACGCGCGAGATATGACGAGCGCATGGAACGATCTGGAGATACACCGCGCCTTGCTCGACTGGGCGCGCGATTTCGGAAGCGCGCGAGAGGGCCTGCGCAGTCTCGTCGTTCTATTCGATGGGCCTTCTAACTTGTCCGAGCAGGATTTTGAGGCCGCCATGTGGACGCGGCTGCAGTCGTTCGCTGACAAGGATGCCTGGCTCGGTCAGCCGTACGACGAGGCCGTCAGCTCCGATCCGGAGGATCCGCATTTTTCGCTGAGTTTCGGCGGCGCTGCCTTTTTCGTCGTCGGGCTGCACCCCAACGCTTCTCGCCCAGCGCGCCGGTTCTCGCGGCCGGCGCTCGTCTTCAATCTCCACGACCAATTTGAACAGCTACGCACAAAAGGAAGCTACGACAGGATGCGCGACATCATCGTCGAACGCGATGTGGCCCTCGCGGGCTTTGCCAATCCGATGCTCGCCCGGCACGGTGAAACCAGCGAAGCGAGGCAGTATAGCGGGCGGCAGGTCGAGGCCGACTGGACCTGCCCGTTTCGGGATCCGCGCCGTTGAAACCCGGGCAGCTCGAGATCGCTCCGCGAAGCGGCGTCGCCTTTACCATGGCGGCGGGACAGGCGCTGACGGTCTGGGATCCGGAGGGCGAACAGGTGTCGGACATGGTTGCCTATGCATCCGGCGACACGGGCGAATATCTGTCGAACGGGCGCACCTTCGATTATGAAGAAACGATCCGGCTGACGGCGGGCCATCGCCTGTGGTCGAACCGTTCGCGGATCATGTTCGAAATCGAGGAAGATCGGGTGGGTACGCATGATTTCCTGCTTACACCCTGCAGCGAGGCGACCTTCCGGCACTTCTATCCCGACAAGCCGGTGCATCGCGGCTGTTTGGGGAATCTCGCTGAAGCCCTCGCTCCTTTTGGGATCAAGCCGGATGCCATTCCGGTGGCCTTCAACATCTTCATGAACGTGCCGATCGATCCCTCGACGGGCAGGGTGTCGGTCCTGGCGCCGCGCAGCCGGGCAGGCGATTTTATCCGCTTTCGCGCATCCATCGATTGCATCGTCGGGCTCACCGCCTGTTCGGCCTATGCTTCGAACGGCGGCAGTTTCAAACCGATCCACTATGCCGTCGACTGATCTGGCCGTCTTGCCGACCGAACGGGCGGCGTCCTCGGCGATCGGGGACATCGTCTCGGCGCTTTCTCGCTGGCGGGTCGCCGTCAGTTACGGCTGGCGCCATCGCCGCCTGCTCAATCTCGATGCGCCGATCCGGTTCACCGAACTGGTTCAGATGCGCAAATTATATGATCGGTCTCCCGGCCAAACGCTGCTGATGGACAAGGTCGAGTCCAAGCGTCTCGCCGGGGCCGCGCTCGGAACGGAATGGGTGGTTCCGACGCTCTGGTCGGGGAAGATGTTGTCCGACGAGATTCCCTTTGCGGTTCCTGCCATCCTCAAGGCGCGTCATGGCTGCAATCAAATTGCCGTGCTGTGCGAAGCGCCCTCCGCGGCGCAATGGCGCCGGCTGCAACGCCGGTCGCAGCGCTGGCAGCGATCGCCATATGGCCTATGGCTCGACGAATGGGCCTATCGCGGGGTACCGTGCGGTCTGATTGCCGAACCGTTGCTCGGCGGAAAATTGCCACTGCCGATCGATTACAAGATTTACGTTTTCGGGGGTCAGGCGACCCATGTGCAGGTCCATTTGGATCGCGGTGGCCGACACCGCTGGATTTTGCATGATCGCAATTGGCGGCCTTTGGTCGACAATATCGATCGCCCTCAAGCGCCCTCCTCCTTGTCGGCCATGCTCTCCGCTGCCGAAACCCTGGCGCGCGGCATGAGCTTTCTTCGCGTCGATTTCTATGAAGTCGAGGGCCATCCCTATTTTGGCGAGTTCTGTCTGTATCCCGGTTCAGGGTTCGACCCTTTCGCTGCAGACTGGATCGACCTCGAACTGGGCGCCTTATGGCTAGATGCGATGGCAAGTTGATACTCGATCATCAGCATTCGAGGCGATTGCGCGCGTAGCGGGAATATTCCCTTGCCCGCCGCGTACCGCGCGAGTTTTCTATCGGCATGCGAATAGCGGGGATCACACGCTAAAAGTGTTTTGAAAGCGCGATACTGAATTGCCGGGGCGCCATGGGCGTATATTGCCGCATCGTCGCGAAACGGAGCGAATTGCCGAACGCAAAACTGTCCTCGTCCTCGCCGAACAGGTTTTCGACGCGTGCGGTCAGATCGAGCCCCGCGACTTTCAGATGTCCCTCCAGCCCGCCCTCGATCAGGTTCCCCATCGGTCGGTCGACCAACGGGTCGAAACTGAGCCTTGAAGGTCCCACGTAACGCAGGCGCAGCGCCAGCGAGGCTTCGGCTCCACCGATTTCGAAGTCACGGCTGATCGCGGTGCGAACGACATAAGAGGGGACGACGGGCAGGCGCCGGTCATCGAGCGCGATGCCAAGGTTGTTGCGGACCAAGCGAGCCGAGACGAGATTGGCGCCGCTTTCGAGCTTCCAACCTCTGCCGAGCGGTACGGAAAGGCTCACCTCGGCGCCGACGACCCGGCCTTGCCCTGCATTGCGGGTTTCGATCAGCCCGGCGCTCTCGAGCAGGTCGGACTGGATATGGTCCCAGCGGCTATACCAGAGGCCGGCGTCGAGCTGCCCGCTGCCCAGTTGCTGTCGCCAGCCGGCTTCGAGTGTTTGCAACTCGTCGCCCTTGAGCAATTGCAACTCGCCCGCCGGATTGATGTCCGACCCGCCTTGCCGGACGGCCGAGCCATAGCGCAGGTAGATCAGCCGATCGCTCCGCGGATGCCAGGACAGCGCAACGCTCGGGGTGAAGCCGGTTCGCCCGAAGCGTTCATATTCGGTCCCCACAGGAACAAGCCGCGATTCCGAGACGCGGGTGTGGAACGCGCGGCCGCCGACGTCGAGGCTGAACCTGGGTGTAAGTGCGAAGCCGACATCGCCGAACAACGCAAGATCGCTCGTCGTGCGCCGATCGTCGTCGATAAGCAGCGCCGCATTGGCCGACGCCAGCGATGCGACGAAGTCTTGACTGGCGCGAACATACGACAGGCCGACGAGCCAGCGGATCGGTCCGCGATCGCTGTTGATGCGCAGTTCATTATCGAGCACGCGATATTGCCTGTCGTCGCTCAGGATGAGCGGATCGGCGAGCCCGAACTGGCCGGCGCCCATTGTTGCATCGAGTTGGTCGCCGACCTCGTGCCAGGTCATGCCGCTGACCAGTTCGACAGTCACATCGCCTTCGCGAGCCAAGCGTGCGGCAATGTGGCGCAGGTCGTTGTCATGCGGCTCGGGGCGTTGGGCAGCGCGCGAGCGCGCGCCGGGAGCATAGACATATTGGCTGTCGCGCGACCCAAGAAACTGGACAACTCCCGACAGGTCGAGCCGCCAGCGGTCACCCAGTTCGACGCCAAGCGCCGCGCGGGCTCCTTCGACGCGGGTGCGATTGGCGTTGCGACGCCTACCGGTCTCTATCCACCCCGGCTCGTCGGCGCGGTAGCCGACCAGCCGCAACGCGGCAGATCCTTGGGCGAGCGGCAGATTGACGATCGCCGATCCCGAGAGGCCGGTTCCGCCGCCGGACACGAGTGTGGCGCCGCCGGTCATGCTGGCCGTGAAGCTCTCGGGATCGGGGCGCCGGGTTACGATATGATAGGTGCCGCCGAGCGCCCCGGTCCCGTAGAGCGATCCCTGCGGCCCCTTGATCACCTCGGCCCGCTCGACGTCGACGAGCCTAAGATCGGGGTCCGGCGCGGAATAGGTAAGACGCGATCCGTCGAGGACGATCGCGACCGTCGACTGGCTTTCGCCGTTGAAGGCGCTGTCGGCGATACCGCGCAGGAACATGCGGTTGCGGCCCGGCCCGAGGCCCGTCATCGAGAACCCGTCCACCGCCGATGCGACGCGCGCGGTATCCGACGCCGGATCGACCCCGTCGGATGTGGATGGAATGAAGACCGACACCGCCAAAGGCAGATTGGCGAGCGGGGCCTCTCGTTTCGTCGCTGTGACGATGATCGTTGCTGGATCGTTCGAATCTTGAGGCTTGGAACCGTAGGGCGGTGGGTGCGGGGCATTGGAAACGGGCACGCGCTCGATCCGCCAAGCATTGCCGCCGACCCGTCGGGCGACATAGCCGGTGCCCGCCAGCAAGCGCGCGAGTGCCTGATCGACGGTCAATTGGCCATGAATGGCGGGTGTCCGCAAATTGGGAAGCCGTCCCTCGATGCCGATCGATACGCCCGCTTCGCGCGACAGTTGATCGATCGCCCGCGGCAAAGTGGCGGCAGGGATGTCTATTGTCTGCCGCGCTGGTTCGCGCGCGTCAGCGGGGGGGCAATTCCAGGCGATAGCCGTCATCGCGGCGGTCAAGCCGAAGGCCCATGAGCCGCGAAAGATCGCGAAGCGCCGCCTGTCCATCGCCAATGACCAACGTCCCCGAAAACTGCCGGGCGGCGACAGCGTCGGCGACCACGACCTTGACGCCCGCATAGCGGGACAGGTCGGCCGCGACCAGCGCCAATGGCGCGCGGTCGTAACTGAGCCGGCCACTGCGCCAAGCCCCGACCTGTTCGCCGGGGACGGCGCGAACCTGCGCGATATGCGTCCTGCCGTCGACCTGCAAACTGCGGCCCCCGGACAATTCGATGCTGCGCGCTAGGCGCGCTCCGGACACTTTCACCTTGCCGTCGGCCACCGCGACGCGCACGCCGGCACCGGCAGTCTGAATGTCGAAGCGCGTGCCGATGTCACTGATCGTCAGGCCATCGGCGGTGATCGCCATTTTCCGGCCGGGGTCGTGGCGAATATCGAACCACGCCCCGCCGGCCAAGGCGAGGCGATCCTGGTGGCGCCCCGCCACTTCGAGCCGGCTGTGCGGTGCAAGTTCGATGCGCGATCCGTCGTCAAGCGCGATCGCGCGTGTTGTCGCGCCGGTGACGTAGATGGCGGGGTCGGGTTGGGCGAGGCGTGGCACGAGCAGCGTTGCGACCAACGCTGCGGCAACAGCGCCGCCGCCCCAACCCAGCCATTTTGCGCGGCGAGGGACCGCCGGCGCGGCTTCTTCATCGTTGGCGGGCACAGCGATGCGCGGTGCCAGCGTCTCGCGATGGTCATCGATGATGGCGCCTGTCAGCATTATTTGATCATAGGCTGCGGCATGGCGCGGATCGGCCTCCAGCCATAGCGTAAGGCCGTCCCAATCCATGTCGTCAGTGTCGCTCGCGGCATGCCATGCGGCGGCCTCGGCGACAATCCTGTCCATTTCCCCATTCATAGCTTTTCATCCGGTCGCGGCCTGGCCGCGTCTGACCGCCCCTGCCACTGTAACGCCGCGGCGTCGAAAAATCCGCAGTCGGCCAGCGCATCGCGCAAATGTCTCATCGCAAGCGCAAGATGTTTCTCTACGCCGCTGCGGCTAATGCCCATGATGGTTGCAACTTCCGCCTGACCGTGCCCATCGAAGCGGTGCAGTCGCAAGGCGCGCTGCGCTCCCGGAGGCAGCGCTGCGATTGCCTGCGCCAGAAAGTCGGCTTCCTGCTGCCGCGCCAATATTTCATCGGGGGGAAGCGCCGGATCGGCACGTAGTTCGCTTGCCACGGCTTCGCCATCGCCTTCCAGCCAACGCCGGTCGCGCTGCATCGCGCGATACTGACCCCGGCGCCGATCGAGCAAAAGATTGTTCGCCATGCGAAACAGATAGGCGCGCCCATTGGCTACCGGACCGCTTGGACTGTTGGCGGCCCTCAGCCACAATTCCTGCAAACAGTCGTCGGCATCGTCGGCGTTGCCGCAGCGCGCGCGCAAGAACCGCAGCAATTCGCCGCGATGCCGATCGAACAGTGATGCGAGACCAGCAGTCGGCTCCATTGCGGCAACTGTCTCCCGACCGGGGGCGCCGCGCCGAAAATCATCGGGTCGCAATGGCGAAAAGCCCCTTAACAGACTTTGTTATCGGCTGCGCTTGCACTGAAATACAATCATGCGCAAATCCCGCAGCGACGAAGACATCGAAAAGCGCGCTTTCGTCATAGAGCCGGTGAAGGCCGGCGCGGGTGAACGACCAGCCGCGCATTGCGTCGCGATGGGTGACATAAGCAACCACCCGCCCACCCGGTTTGAGGGTCCGATGCAGGCGAGCGAGCGCAATCCCGTCCGCCTTGCAGAAGTAGAGCATGTTAAGGAGCAGCGCGGCGTCGAAACTTGCATCGGGAAAACACATCGTCTCCAAACTCGCGCGATGCACCGTGCCGACGCCATCGAGCCGCGCGGCGGCCATGCGCGCCATCAGGTCGGATGGATCGACCCCGGTGACGCGCGCAGCGGCGCGTCGCCGCAAAGCGACGAGCGCCGAACCGGTGCCGCACCCGACATCGAGGATATGCTCACCCGCGCGCGGCGCGAGCAGATCGAGCGCGAGCCGGGTCGGCTTGCGGTTCGCCAGGTCCATGGCAAGGCCGACGAACCGCCCGGCCGCGCCGTGCGGCCGCGCGAGCTGTCCGGCAAATGCTGTCGCCAGCGCCATGGCCCTACTGGGCCTTGGCGAGCAGCGTCTGAACCTCGCGGCGGCGACCGGCGTCCCACACCGGGCGAGTTGCATCGTGCGGCGCGCGTAACGCCTTTTGCAGGAACAGTCGCGCGCCCTTGGTATCGCCTTGGTCGAGCAGAAAGTCGCCGTAGAAATAATTGGCGTCGAGCCCGCCGGGATCGAGCGCCAGCGCTTCCTTGAGCAGCTTGCGCGCCTTGTCATCGTCGCCAAAGCCGATCGGTGATCCGGGCACCTTGTAGTAGAGGACGCCGAGACTCATCGCGGCGCCGCCATTGGCCGCGCGCGGATTGATCGCATAGGCGCGGGCGATGATATCGCGCGCCTTGGTGGCGAGCCCGAGCTTGTGCAGGAAATTCGCGCGATTGGCCTGCTCGCTGGTGACGATCCCCTGCCACAACAGCGGTTCGGCTTTGCCCGGATTGCGCGCAACGATCTGCGCGGCCTGTTTCGCGAGCGCATCAAGCGCTTTGGTCTGGGTGCTCGATCCGCGCACTTCGTAGACGATATGCGCCCAGCCGTCGTTGATCGATTTTACATCCTCGGTGACGCCGGCGAGAGCGGCGACCGGCATCGTGGCGAGAAGGATTGCGGCGACGGTGCTCGAAAGGGTGAGACGCTTGTTCATCTTATGCTCCTTTGTCTTGGGTCACGAAAATTCGGCGCGAGCGCGCTTGATCTGGGGCGCCAGGCCGGAATCGATCAGCGCTGGAGACACGGCATTGAGCGCCGCATAGACGCGCTCGATCAGGCCGACGTTGACTGTCGCGCGCTTGGCCAGGATCGCCGCGACGATACGCTCGGCCACCCAGTCGGGCGCATCGGCCTTCATCCCCGTGATTTCGAGGAAGCGGTTGACGTCGGCATTGTTGAAGGCCGTGCGTGCGGCGCGCGGATTGATGTGGGTGACGGTGACCCCGGTGCCGCCTAGTTCGCGCCGCAATCCTTGGCTCAGCGCGGCGAGGCCTGCCTTGCTGCTCGAATAGGCCGCGAACCACGGATAGGGGATCGACCCCAGCACCGATCCGATGTTGACGATCTGGCCATGACCGCGCCGTCGCATCGGTCCCGCCACCGCGCGCGCCAGCACCGCCGGGACGAGCAGGTTGACGCGGTAGCATAGAGCGAGCGCCTCGACCGGTTGGCTCTCGTGCAGGCCGAAGCGCTGGATGCCGGCGATATTGACCAGGATGTCGGGCGGGTCGTCCGCGAGCCGGTCGATGAGCGACGCGAGCGCGATGTCGTCTGCGAGGTCGGTGACGATATTGGCGTCGCAGGCCACGCTTTCGATACGGTCGATGCCGATCGTCTGCGCGCCCGCCGCAGCGAGCAAGCGCGCGACGGGCGTGCCGAGCCCGCCCGCGGCGCCGGTGATCGCGACGCGTTTGCCTTCAAGCGTGCGCATGCGCGGGCTCCAGTTCGATCGCAGCAAAGATGCCGCCGAACAGGCCGAATATCTCCTGCGCCATCGACAGGATGGCGTCGCGGTCCGCGGGATCGTCGAGCCCGTTCACCAGATTGGCGAAGAAGGTCATATGCTCCTGGTCAAGCGCACCGTGCGAGGTCAAATAGGTGAAGGCTTGCGGGGGAAGACCGAGCTTCTTGGCGACCGCCGCGGCCCCACGTGTCGCGAAGGCGACGCTGACGCTTTCGAGCACATAGACCATCCCGAAAAAGGCCATCGCATTGCCGTTCGCGATCCGGGCATAGGCGTGATCGACCATCGCCGCCGTGGCCGGTCCCGGCTTGCTGGCGCGCACAGCCTCGGCATCGCCGCCTGCTGCTGCGATATCGGACAAGATCCATTCCTCATGCCCGGTTTCCTCGGCGATATAATCGTCGAGCGCGGCGACGATATCGGCGCGATCGGTCAGCCGTGCGCGCGCGGCCTGCATCAGAGGGACAGTGTGGCGAACATGGTGATAGGCCTGCTCCAGATAATCGAGATAGGCGCCGCGACTGATCGTGCCGTTGAGGCCCGCCTGTAATTGCGGAACTGCGAGGAAGCGCAGCCGTTCGCGGACGGTGCGCGCTTCTAGCTCGGTGAAGAAAAGGGGCGGACCATTCAAATAGGCGGCGGCGATTGCAGCGCGGCGCAGGCGGCCATTGCCCGTCAGTTGTCCGTTCATCGGCGTGAAGTGCGCGGCCTCGCGCCACGCGCTTATCTGGGCATAAGCGGGCAGCTTCTCATTTGCTCGTGCGACCGCTGCCGCGAGATCGGCGTCGGGATGGCTTGGCACCAGCAATGCGGCCGGCGTCGGCAACCCGTCGCCATAAACCATCGCCTGCATGACTTCGGGCTGCTCGACCAGCGCGGCCTCGACCCATTCCGGCGAAATATTGCGGCCGAAACTGGTGATGATCAGGTTCGATTTACGACCCTCGATATGAAGTCGTCCATCGCTGTCGATGGAACCGATATCGCCGGTTTGGAGCGGCGATCCGGGCGCTTCGCCGCCCACCGCGCCAAGGCAGACCGGGCCGTCAAGGATGATTTCGCCATCGTCGGCGACCCGTACGGTCATGTGGGGCAGGCAACGGCCGACCGAAGACGGATCGTCGTCGCCTGCGTCCTGAAGCGAGACGACCGACGCGCATTCGGTCAGGCCATAGCCCTGCCGGATGGGCAGGCCTAGCCGGCGGGCGCGGTCCATCAAGGGGATCGATGTCCGCGCACCGCCGACCGCGACGAGCGTCAGGAGCGGCAGGCGAAGGCCCGTCGTCTCCATGACGCGAACCAGTCCCTCAAGATATTCGGGAACGAGGATCAGCGAGGTGATGCGCTGTTCGGCGATGATCGTCGCCGCCTTGACGAAATCGGGGCGAAAGGGATCGGCGAAGCCGATCATTGCCTGCGGCGGACAGACATAGCAGCCGCCTGCGAGCAGCGTCGGGAAGAAGCCGGCAACGGTCTCCAAAAGAATACCGGGCGGCAAGAGCGCGAGATGCCGCCCCGCATGTTCGGCGCCCACAGCTGCGACGATCGATTGCGCCACGGTAAGCATATGATCGGCGGAGAGGCAGATGCCCTTCGGCGTGCCCGTCGATCCCGAGGTGAAGGTGATCCGCGCCGTCCCGCGTGGCAGCGGGACGGACGCGGACCTGCGGGACCGGGCCGTTCCCGAGGGGCTTTGTATCGGGTCGGGATCGGCGCCGCAGAGGGCGATGGCGTGGCGCGATTGCTCGCGGGTGAAAAAGGCTGGCAACGACAGCACCGGGATCTTCGCTCGGAGCAGGGCGAGTTCGACGATTGACGTTTCCGCGCCGTGATCGCTTTGTAACGCGACTGCGCGGTCGGTCTCAAACCGAGCCATCATAGCGAGCGACCGCTCGCCCAGCTCAGCCCACAAGGCGCCGTAAGTGATCGGAGCACCATCGAGTGCATCGAGTGCAATGCGCTGAGGATCGGCTGCGGCGTGGGCGGCAATGGCTTGGAATAACGGCATGTCAGGCAACCTCACGGCGAAATCGGCGGTCGAGAAAGGCGTTGATGGCGTGCTGACCGTCCGAAATGACGCCGGTGCAAATCCGGGGATCCTGATCGAAATAGCCGCCCCAGTCGGCCGCCGCTGGTCCGAGCCGGTCGGGACACGCTTCGGCGATATCGACGATCGGTACGCCGATGCGCCGGAACATGTGCCGCAAAGGACGCGTCAGGGTGGCGACCGCAACCTCGCCGAGCGCCGACAGGTCGTTCGCCGCGGCGCCCCACAGCAGGATCATCGCCTGCGGGCTGACTGCAGCGAAATTGCCGATCTCGATGATCTCGGTCCGCGCGACGGGGCGCGAATGAGCCGCGCTCACCAGTGCTTCGACCGGCTGATCCAGATAGACTTCTAGAAAGAGCGGATCGGTCCCGGCGCGGGCATAGCCAAGCGCTGCCGTCGATTCCCGCTCGGTACGGCAACTGATATAGGCGGCAAAGTTCGGCGAAAGGTTGGCCCCGAAGGCTTCGCGATAGCGGTGGCCGATCATCTGCAATTCTGCGTGGTGCGACATGCATATCTCCTTGCACTCACACGAACGACGCCGCCGCGCCGCCACCTCCACAGTCGGAAAAATGCAATCGCGGAAAAAAGTATCAGCGCGCGCTACCCTGCGCGGCGTGGTCGCAAGTCCTTGCTTTGCATATCCGCCGGTCTAATATCGCGCTTGGCAGTCAAGGGGCTTTGCTTGCCGTGTACGGGCCCCTTTGGTCCTCGAAACGAGGGATATTGCTATGCATAAATTACTGACTTTCGTCGGCGCTGCGACTTTGTTGTCGATCGCAGCGCCAGCCCATGCCAGCGACAAGAGCTGGGACGATGCCGGTTCGATCGCGCGCGACGCGCTCGTCGTCGCGGCGTTTGGCGTGCCCGCCGTGCAGGGCGATTGGGACGGCGCATTGCAGGCTGGCGGCAGCGTCGTCGTCGCCGGCGGCCTGTCCTACGGGCTCAAGGAAGCGTTTCCGGAGCGCCGCCCCGACGGTAGCGACAACAAGAGCTTCCCGTCGGGACACACGTCGGTGTCCTTTGCCGCAGCGGCGACGTTGCAGAATCGATACGGCTGGAAGGTAGGCGTGCCCGCGCAATTGGTCGCAGCCTTTGTCGGTCTGAGCCGTGTTGAGGCGAACAAGCATCATGTCCATGATGTGCTGGTCGGTGCAGCGATCGGAGAAGCTTCCGGTTTCCTGATTACGCGCAAGGCCAATGATCGCGTCCAGGTACTTCCTTGGGGTGACACCAAGAGCGGCGGCATCGCGCTAACGATGCGGTTCTGAAGCGCCTTGGAGGCATCGATAGTACCGCAATGATCTTTTTCCTCGACAGCGAACGCTTGCCTGCAAACGTCCGCTCTCGTCATTTGTCCACCAAAAGCCGAAAGTCTCCTAACGGCCGATGTTTCGCATGACGCCCCAGCAACTCGGGCAAAAGGGCTTCGCTACCGCGAAGCCCTTCCATCCTCTGCGTTCGTGACCAAAGGAAGCCCCATCGACTTTCCGGGTCGCGTAGAAAGTCGCTGCCGGTTGAACGCTACGCCTATTCCGTAGGAAGTCGAGACATATGATTAGGCTGTCGTCGGTCGGCTACAATTATAAATGTCTGCTCATTGCAATCGGAAGCCTGTGACCCCACTTCCGTAACATCGCCCGCTTCCACCTCGTGCTGGCGACTGAGAGACCATTGCGCTCCCGCTGAAGGAGCAAAATCATGGACCTCAACCAACTTCTCCACCACCATCAGATGGCGTTGATGGCCGTGAGCCAAGCGCGACGCGATGGGCAGGCGATGCCAAACTTTGACCTGCCGCGCTATTATGCCAAACGGATCAACGAGTATCGCGAGCGGCGCGGCTTGAGCGGCGATGCCGAGGCTATCGCCGATCTCGCTGTATCGCCTGCCGGCGCCGTTGAAGCGCCGGACGATCTGGTCAGTGACGTACTGATCGCCGAATTGCTCATGGCGAAGGCCTTCGAAAAGGCGACACACCAACATCGCGCTGCCGGAAGCGACGGAGCTGACGATCCAGTCTTCGACATTCGCGCCACCCTTCTGGCCGTCGGGCGCGACTTTTATCGCTCGCTGGGCGTGGAGGACGGCCCTCTCGCCGCCGCGATCGATGAAGCTGCGTCACGTTCGGCGTGGGAAGGCGAGGGCGGAGGCCTGCGTCCACCGGACGACGAGGATGATGGCATCGTCCGGACCTATGTCGAACAATTCGCGGTGGGCGATTATTGCTATTCGAACCTTGCCGATGCCAAAGCCGCCGCGCGGCGGCAGCGGGACTCGGCGAGCGACGGGCGCGGAGCGACGCCTACATGAAACGGCTGATTGCCTTCGATCTTGATGGAACGCTTGCCGAAAGCAAGCAGCCGATGGAACCCGCGATGGGTGAGGCGCTTGCCGATCTCCTCGGCGTGGCAGATGTTGCGGTGATATCCGGTGGCGACTGGCCGCAGTTCGAAAAACAGGTGGCGACGCGCCTTCCAGAGCGCGCGGACCTTGCCCGGCTCTGGCTCATGCCGACAACCGGTACCAAGCTCTATACGTTCCGCTCGGGCGCGTGGCAGGCGCGCTATGCCGAAATCTTTGCCGATGCGGAGAAGCGACGCATATTCGAAGCCTTCGATGCGGCGCTGCTGGCGACCGGGTTCGTTCCCGAAACGGTCTGGGGCGAACGGATCGAGGATCGCGGAAGTCAGATCACCTTTTCGGCCTTGGGTCAGGAAGCGCCGATCGATGCCAAGGAAAAATGGGATCCCGACTTCGCCAAGCGCAAGGTGATCCAGGCAGAGCTCCGCCAACGTCTGCCCGGTCTGTCGATTAACATGGGCGGGGCGACGTCGATCGACATCACGCGTGAGGGCGTCGACAAGGCCTATGGCCTGACAAAGCTAAGCGGCGCCAGCGGTGTCGAACTGGGTGCGATGCTCTTTATCGGCGATGCGATCTTTCCGGACGGCAATGATTATCCGGCGAAGGCGCTGGGCCTCGATACAATCTCCGTACGCAATCCCGAAGAAGCGATCGGAATCATTAGAATTATCGTCGCATGCCTGAAATGAGAGCGGGGCGTTGCCGTCTGGCTAGCATGACCGGGATTGGCCTGCGAAGCCCCTCGCGAGGCGTGGGTCAATAGGAACAAATGCGCCGCTGAGCTGTTCTGTTTTCTGATGTTCGCGACCGGCTGCGCGTATCGAAGCAAAGGACAAGATACTGGGTGAGGCCTTCTGTCGCATCATTTTTGGAAGGTATGCCTGTGTACGAAACGCTTGATCGTAGATCGTTCGATGAAGGTTTTGAGGCGTGCCAAACGCTTCGGCCAAAAACTTCGGATACTGCCCGGATCGCACTAGTCGGCGGCTTTCTTCCGCGACGCTGTGGCATCGCCACCTTCACCACCGACATCCATTCATCGCTTGCCGAGGCTGCTCCCGACCTTGTGGTCGACGTATATGCGATGGCGCCGGCCGCGGTTCCCACGATATTCGACCCCGTTGTTCGCGGCGTCATAACAGAGGGTGACGCCGGTAGCTTTGTCGAGGCGGCCCGGCAAATCGAGGCGAGCTGTGCCGAGATTGTGTGGCTGCAGCACGAGTTCGGCCTCTTTGGAGGCTTGGCGGGCGATATGATCCTGGAACTGGTGGATCGTGTTTCCGCACCGCTGATCGTCACGCTTCACACGGTGCTCGCCGAACCTGACGCCTATCAGCGCCGCGTGATGGAGCGGTTGGTCGCGCGCGCGACCAAGCTGATCGTCATGTCCGAGCGCTCGCACGATCTGCTGCGAAGCGTCTATCATGCCGACGACGACCAGATCGCCATGATCGCACATGGCGTCCCTGACCGCCCGTTCGGCCGCGCGTCGCAGTTCAAGCCGCAGTTCAGCTTTGCGGGCAAACAGGTCGCGCTGACCTTCGGTCTTTTGTCGCCGGGCAAGGGGATCGAGGCGGTCATCGAGGCATTGCCCGCGATCATCGAAGATCACCCCGACTTCGTTTACTGCATTGCTGGAGCGACGCATCCCAATATGCTGGCGCTTGAAGGCGAGGCCTATCGCGGCCGGCTCCAGGCGCTCGCTGTCTCGCTCGGGGTCGATGCGCATATCCGCTGGATCAATGCGTTCATGGACACCGACGACCTCCTCGATCTTATCGAGGCGGCGGACATCTATGTGACGCCTTACATCGGGGCGCAGCAATCGACGTCGGGTACACTCGCCTATGCGATGGCGCTGGGCAAGGCCGTGATCTCCACACCCTATGTCCATGCGGTCGAGCTCCTCGCCGACGATCATGGCGTGCTCGTCCCCTTCAACGACAGCGAAGCGATCGCGAACGAAATCCGCTATCTGCTCGGCGATGCCGACCGGCTGCTCACGCTGCAGCGTCGCGCCTATGACCGCAGTCGCGACATGATCTGGCCGGTGTTCGCGGAGCGGACCTGTTCGCTGATCGCGGAAAGCCGCGTCGTGCCGAAAGCTGCGCCTATTCCCGAGCATATCGGTATCGATGGGTTCCTGCGCATTTGCGACGACACCGGCATCCTCCAGCACAGCGTTCATATGGTCCCCGATCGCGCGCACGGCTATTGCGTCGATGACAATGCGCGGGCGCTGATGCTGATGCATCGGCTCGACGACGATGCGCTCGGCAAGTGCGGACAACTGACCCCGGTCTTTGCGGCGTTCGTACAGCATGCCTGGAACCCCGACCGCGGCGAGTTTCGCAACTTCATGGGATTCTCACGCAACTGGCTCGAGGATGTGGGGTCCGAAGACAGCTGCGGCCGAACCCTCTGGGCGCTCGGCGCGACGGGGCGTGACGCGCGCGACCCCGGTCTGCGGCAATGGGCGCATGAACTGTTCGAGCGCACCGCGGCATCAGCGCTGGAGTTCCAGTCGCCGCGCGCGATCGCTTTCGCGATGCTCGGCGCCGACTTCGTGCTCGCCGCGCGACCCGCGCATGATCTCGCGAACCGGATATTGCGGAGCGGCGCCGACCGGCTGATCGCGCTATATCAAGCCGCGGCGCGACCGGACTGGCGATGGTTCGAACCGGTCCTTGCCTATGACAATGGCCGCCTGCCCGAAGCGATGCTGCGTGCAGGCGTGCGACTTGAGCGCGCGGATGTTACCGCGTGCGGGGTCGAAGCACTGCGGTGGATCAACGATGCGCAGATTTCGCCTTATGGTCACCATCGCCCCGTCGGGTCCAACAGCTTCGGCCATGCCTATGCGCTGCCGCGGCCATTCGATCAGCAGCCGCTCGAGATTTGGGCCGCGATCGATGCCGCTTCGGCCGCCTATGGTGTGACCGGCGACGATATCTGGCTGGCGCACGCGCGGCGCGCTTACGACTGGTTTTCCGGGCGTAACGACCGCGGTGTGATCGTTGGCGATCCGCTGACCGGGAGCAGCAAGGATGGCATTAACCCGCGCGGCCTGAACCTCAACGAAGGGGCGGAGTCGATACTTGCCTATCAGCATGCGACATACGCGATCCGGGATTTTATCCGCAACGCCGACTGAGGGGATTATGGTGCATCTGGTTCAGGATGAATTGCGGCTCCATGCCGACCCGACGCGCGTCGTCGTGCGGCCCTTTCACCTCGCATGGCAAGCATCGGGTCCCGATCTCGAGCGCGTGCAGCGTCTGGCGCGCGAAATCGTTGCGCTCGACACGCGTACCGTGCGCGCCGAGCTCGCCGTGGTCCTGCGCGATTTCGCCGATCGGCACTGGCAGATCGAGAAGGTGTTCGAGGATCGTTTCGAGCAGATCGAACCGAAGCTCGGTCTCGAGGGCCTGACACTGAAGCGCGAGATGCGGCTCTTGATCGGCGCTTATTTCTGCCATGAATATAGCTATGCCGCCGCGGCTTTGATGAACCCCAGCGTCGTGCGTCATCCCGATCAAAGCGGGTTGCAGGAAGGGAGCATCCGCATCCTCCTGTCGCTGCGCGCGGTCGGCGAGGGGCATATTTCGACGATCGCCTTTCGCGAGGGCATCATTACCCATGATCGCGAACTGACACTGCTGCCGCAACCGGGCTTTGCGACCGCGGCGATGCTGGGTCAGCATCGCGAGGACAAGCCCGACGATGTCGTCTCGCTTTATCGTCAAAAGGACAGCTCCCTGTCGGGAACCGTGATCTTTCCGATCACCGAGGCGCAGCGCAACGGTCTCGAGGATCTGCGGCTGCTCGAGTTCGAGCGCGACAGCGGCAAGAGCGAGTGGATCGGCACCTACACGGCGTACAGCGGCCGGGACATCCAGTCGGAACTGCTCCGGACCCGCGATTTCAGGGATTTTACGCTAACACCGATCAAGGGCAAGGCGGGGCGCAACAAGGGCATGGCGTTGTTCCCGCGCAAGATCGACGGGCAATTCTGCATGATCGGCCGGCAGGACGGCAAGAATCTCTATCTGCTGCGCTCGGACGCGGTCGACCAGTGGGAGGACGGCGAGTTGCTGCTCGAGCCACGCTTTCCATGGGAACTGATCCAGATCGGCAATTGTGGCGCACCGATCGAGCTGGACGAGGGCTGGCTGGTGCTGACCCATGGCGTCGGCGCGATGCGCAAATATGCGATCGGTGCGGTGCTGCTCGACAAGGCCGATCCGTCGAAGGTGATCGGACGTACCCCCAACCCCATCCTTTCTGCCGCCGACGAGGATCGCGAGGGCTATGTCCCCAATGTCGTCTACACCTGCGGCGCGATCCGCGTCGGTGGCGACATTTTTTTGCCTTATGGCGTGGCCGACAGCTCGGTGTGCTTTGCGTTCGTCGCGATAACAGAAATCCTTGCCGCCATGGATTATTCGGCGCGGGCCACAGGATGACGTCACTTTCGGCCGGCGAAGGGTCGGCGACCGAGATCTTGATCGTCGGCGCGGGGCCTGCGGGCCTGACGGCCGCCCTGTATCTCGCGCGCTACCGGAGAAAAGTACGCGTCGTGCATGACGGAGGTTCGCGCGCCCTTTGGGTGCCGCGGTCGCGCAATATCCCCGGGTTTCCGGACGGCATCGTCGGGGCCGACCTCATCGCGCGCATGAGCGACAATGCCACGCGTTACGGGGCGGAGATTTTCGAGGCCCGAGTCGACGCCATCGCACCACGACAAAATGAGGAGGGCTTTCGCGCCCGCCTCACGGACGGCGCGACCATCGATGCGCGCGGCCTTATCCTCGCGACCGGCGTAGAAACCGATCTCGCCAAGCTCGACAGCGGCGATCACAACGCGGCGGTTCGGAACGGGGTGCTTCGCTATTGCCCTATCTGCGACGGTTTCGAACATAGCGACGAGCCGATCGCGGTCCTCGGTTCCGACCTCCATGGCGCGGCCGAGGCAATGTTCCTGCGGCAATATTCGAGCAATGTCACGCTCATCCCGAAATGGCAGGTGGCGCTGACCGATAAGCAGCGGGCCGAACTCGAAGCGAGCGGCGTCGACGTTCTCGAAGGCCGGGTTCTTCGCCTAGACGCTACCGAGGAGGCGATGTTCGTCGCGATCGAGGGCGAAGCCAGGCCGCGCCGGTTCGACACGCTCTATCCGGCATTCGGATCGACTCCGCGCAGCGAGCTTGCCGTCATGCTGGGGCCGCTGACCGATCCGAAGGGCTGCATCCCGTTCGGTGCTTTTTCGGATAGACTGCTTCCCGGCGTTTATGCCGCGGGCGACGTCATCGAAGGTCTCGGTCAGATCAGCGTCGCGATCGGGCAGGCCGCGATGGCGGCGACGCGTCTCCACAACTGGCTCCGCGAACAGGACGGGGATGTGATGGTCGACCAGAAATAGGAAAGAATGCGGGCGCGGGGCGAAACCTAAGGGCGAGCGGGGGGTTGAAGATGCAAATCCCTCAAATCCAAGGAACCGATCATGGCCAAGAAGCAAGCGCCGTCCCCTGCGACCGACCACGCCCTTCGCGACCATCAACCGGGAGAGCGTCAGATCGCGCCGGATGACAGCCGGGGCAACGGCGATGAACTCCATCAGGACGTCGGTGGTCTCGCCGACCCGGCAGCCTATTTGACCGACAATTTCGGCCATCGCATTTCAGACAACCAGAATTCGCTTCGCGCGGGCGAGCGCGGGCCGACGCTGCTCGAGGACTTCGTCCTCCGCGAGAAAATCTTCCACTTCGACCACGAGCGCATCCCCGAGCGGATCGTCCACGCCCGCGGTTCGGGCGCGCACGGCGTGTTCGAATGCACCAAGGCGATTCCCGGGCTGACCAAGGCGTCGATCCTGCAAAAGGAGGGCGCAACTTGCCCCGTCTTCGTCCGCTTCTCGACCGTCGCGGGCGGTGCCGGGTCGGTCGATACGCCGCGCGATGTGCGCGGCTTCGCGGTCAAGTTCTATACCGACAGTGGCAACTGGGATCTCGTCGGCAACAATATCCCCGTCTTCTTCATCCAGGACGCGATGAAATTCCCCGACCTCGTCCATAGCGTCAAGATGGAGGCCGACCGCGGCTATCCGCAGGCCGCAAGCGCGCACGACACTTTCTGGGACTTCATCGGGCTGATGCCCGAGGCGATGCACATGATCATGTGGGCGATGTCCGACCGCACGATCCCGCGCAGCCTGCGCATGATCGAGGGCTTCGGTGTCCACACCTTCCGCTTCGTCAATGAAAAGGGCGAAGGAAAGTTCGTCAAATTCCATTGGAAGCCGGTGCTAGGCATCCAGTCGACGACGTGGGACGAAGCGGTCAAGATCGCCGGGGCCGACCCCGATTTCCACCGCCGCGACCTGTTCGAGGCGATCGACGCGGGCGACTTCCCGGCGTGGGATCTGGGCGTGCAGGTCTTCGACGAGGCTTTTGCGGCGAAGCAGCCCTATGACGTGCTCGACGCGACCAAGCTGATCCCCGAGGAGGATATCCACGTCGAGATCGTCGGCCGGATGACGCTCAACCGCAACGTCGACAATTTCTTCGCCGAGACCGAACAGGTTGCCTTCCTGCCGTCGAACATCATTCCGGGAATCGATTTCAGCAACGATCCGCTGTTGCAGGGCCGGCTCTTCTCCTATCTCGACACGCAGAAGTCGCGGCTGGGGACGACCAATTTCCACCAGATCCCGATCAACGCGCCCAAATGCCCGTTCCACAATTTCCAGCGTGACGGGATGATGCAGACGCTCGTGCCGACCGGGCGGGCCAATTACGAACCCAACAGCCTGGCTGAGGCGGGAGAGAATGGCGGTCCTCGGGCGAGCGCCGAGACGGGCTTCAAGACCTTCGAGACCAACGACGAACGGAACGATCCGGCGCAGAAGCTGCGCATTCGCGCCGAACTCTTCGCCGATCATTTCAGCCAGGCGCGGCTGTTCTACATGTCGCAGACCGAAAATGAGCAGGCGCATATTGCCTCGGCGCTGGTGTTCGAACTGTCGAAGGTGACGCTAGATCATGTCCGTGCTCGCGTTGTTGGACAGCTTCGCAATATCGACGAGGATCTGGCGAAGCGAGTCGCCGCGGGTCTGGCGATCGACCTGCCCGCAAAGGAAAAGGCCGCGCGCGCGCCAGTCGATCTCAAACCGTCCGACGCGCTGTCGATCCAGAAAAATGCCGACGACACGATGGAAGGCCGCAAGGTCGCGATCCTGTTCGCCGAAGGGTCGGACAAGGCGGCGATCGACAAGCTGAAGGGCGCCATCGAAAGCGCCGGCGGCGCCGTGTTCCTCGTTGCGCCGAAAGTCGGCGGGATAAAGGTCAAGGGCGGTACGCTCAAGGCTGACGGCCAACTCGCGGGCTCGCCTTCGGTGCTGTTCGATGCGGTCGCGTCGATCCTGACCGACGAGCAGGCCAAGCTTCTCTCGAAGCAGGGTGCCGCTGTGCAGTGGTTCATGGACGCCTATGGCCATTGCAAGACGATCGTGCATGACGAGGCGACGCAGTTGCTGCTCGACAAGGCGGGAGTCGAAAAGGACGGTGGCATCGTTGCGATCGACAAATTCGCCGACATTGGAACGCGGCGCCACTGGGCGCGCGAAGCCAAGGTGCGCGATCTTGCCTGATCGCCGGTTTTCGTGAGCCGCGCATCGGCGACCCATCATCGTGACCTCCGGACCGGCCACTCGATCTGGTCGGCGCGGCGTCGTCCGGCCATTGAGGAAAAGCGGCTGACCCGCGATGTCGCTTGCGACATCGTGGTGGTCGGTGCGGGCATATCGGGCGCGCTGATCGCCGAGCAGCTGTCCGACGCGGGGTTGGATGTCGTGATCGTCGATCGCCGCGGCCCCACCGACGGCTCGACCGCGGCGTCGACCGCGATGCTGCAATATGAGATCGATACGCCGCTGCATCAAATGGCCGCGCGGATCGGCCGCGAGAAAGCCGAACGCATCTGGCGCCGCTCGCGCCAGTCGGTCGACGCGCTGCGCGAACGCACTGAGCGGCTTGGCCTCGACGTCGACGGCGCAACGCGCGGTTCGATCTATCTCGACGGCAATATTCTCGATGCGGCGGGGCTGGCGCGCGAAGCCGAGGCGCGGCGCCGGGCCGGATTTGAAATCGAATTGCTCAAACCCGCACAGGTCGAGGATCGCTATGGCATCAAGGGTCGGCATGCGATCATCGGCTACGGCAATTATTCGGCCGATCCGCGCCGTCTGGCCGCCGGCTATTTGAACGTCGCGATTTCGCGCGGCGCGCGGCTCTACGCCCCCGTCGATATCTGCGACGTCGCACCCACCGACGCGGGAGTGACGCTCCGTTCCAAAGACGGTCCTGCCATCCGCGCGAGACATCTGGTCGTCGCAACAGGCTATGAAATGATGAAAGGCGTCCCGCGCAAGGGGAACAAGATCATCTCGAGCTGGTCGATCGCGACCCGTCCGCAGCCTCGCGCGATCTGGCCGACCGCCGCGATGATCTGGGAAGCCGCCGATCCCTACCTCTACATCCGGACCACCCCGCGGGGCGAAATCATCTGCGGCGGCGAGGACGAGGAAATCGCCGATGCAGCGCTCCGCGACGCCAAGCTGCCCGACAAGACCGCGACGCTGTCGCGAAAGCTCGCCGCTCTGTTGCCGGGCGTGGATGCGACCCCCGCGCACAGCTGGGCCGGCAGCTTCGGCGACAGTCCGGTCGGCACGCCGACCATCGGACGGATCCCGGGCATGCCGAACTGCTATGCGGCGATGGGATATGGCGGGAACGGCATAACCTTCTCGATGATGGCGGCCCAGATGCTACGCGGCCTCATCTGCGGCTATGGTGACCCGGACGCCGATCTTGTCAGCTTTCATCGCAAATTTTGACTGCGGAGACATCGTCCTTCGCAAGACGTCCGCTTTCCGAATTTATCGGCCAAAAGCAGCATGTCCGCAAACGGCCACAAGCGCCATACACTCCGAAATTAATGGCCGTGGATGCAGAGCGGCCGCGAAGTTATCATTCCGCGGTTCGCTGCACTCCCGTCTCTCTCACCGCCCTGATGGTGGGATAGCCATTGACCGCCATGAGCAAGTCGGCTTCCGCGAGGATCGACCGGAGCACATGCGCGGCGCCATTCGCGCCGCCAATCGCAAGGCCATAGGCATAGGGGCGACCGATCCCGACGGCCTTCGTTCCGAGCGCGAGCGCCTTCACGACGTCGCTCCCCGACCGGACGCCGCTGTCGAACAAGACCGGCGTATCGCCGGCGGCCTCTACCACGTCGGGCAGCATGTCGATCGCCGCGATGCCGCCATTGGCCTGCCTGCCGCCGTGGTTGGAGCAATAGATGGCGTCGACGCCATGGTCGACGGCCTTTCTGGCGTCGTCGGGGTGGCAGATGCCCTTCAAAACGATCGGCAAGCGGGTGATAGACTTGAACCAGCCGATGTCGCTCCAGGTCAGCACCTTGCCGAAATGTGTCGCCCAGGCTTGAACGGCAGCGGCGATGTCCTCTTCGGGCGGGCGCGCCAGCAACGATCGGAAGACCGGGTCCGAAAAATAATTCTCGAGCACCTTGCCGCGAAGCTGCGGAAAATTGGCTGAGTTGAGATCGCGCGGCCGCCATCCCGTGACCCACGTATCCAGCGTGATGACCAAAGCCTTGTAACCCGCGGCTTCGGCGCGGCGGATCAGACTCTCGGCCAGATCCGCATTCTTCGGGGTATAGAGCTGGAAGAATCCGGGCGTCTCGCCCGCCGCCTTTGCTACCTCTTCGAGCGGACTGTTCGACAGCGTCGACGCGCAAAATGGCACCCCGGTCAAGGCCGATGCCTTTGCCGCCGCGATGTCGCCGCGGCGATCCTGTGTCATTTCGCCGTTCACGCCGATCGGCGCCATGAAAATCGGGGAGGGTAACTTCATCCCGAACAGATCGACTGACAGGTCTCGCGTCGTACAATCGACAAGCATCCGCGGCACCATGCCCCAGTGATGGAAGGCGTCGACGTTCGAGCGCTGCGTATGTTCGTCGCCGCATCCGCCTTGCACATAGTTCAGTATCGAGGGCGAAAGGGCATGTTCCGCGCGCTGTTCCAGTGTCGCGAAATCGACCGGATAATCGGGAAGGATCCCGCGCAGCCCGTCTTGATAGATCTGCGTTTGAAGATCGCCATAATGGCCCATCATTCCGTCTCCGTGTTTCGTCGGCGCAGCTTCGCGCGCGCCGACCCTCCGCTCGTCTCTTTGACCGATGCGGCCTCTTTTTGCACCGATTCACTGGGGCGCTCGATGCCGATTGCCGCACATTTCCGCTGACGGTCCAGGAAAGTTACCAGCATCATGTAAAAACTACTAGCAGGTAGATATTTTTTGCGGCATATGTCTTCCGACGGTCCGCCATCGACAGAATGGCGCCGCGGAGGGAGATATTGGTGTCACTATCCGGCTGCCTTGGGTCGATGCTATGACGGTGGCCGTGCCTGGTGATTCCCTGATCCGTCCGCGCCCCTCCGGTGCTTCGCTCAAGTCCGAGTTCGTTGCCTTCAAGGTCAACCGTATCGTCGAGGCGGCAAGCCATCTTTTCTACGAGCGCGGCTACAGCAGTTGCACCCTCGACAATGTCGCGAGCCAGTTGAGCGTCACCAAACCCTTCCTCTATTCCTATTTCCGGAACAAGGAGGCGATCCTCGCGGCGATCTGCGAGGTCGGAATCAGCGAGGCGCTGGGGGTGCTGGAAGACGTCCTGGCGCATGAGCATGACAGCCATCGGGCGCGGCTTGCCGAGGTGGTCCGGAAGGTCGGACGGATTGTCATCGACCGGCAGGAATATGTGGTCGTCTATCAGCGCGAGATGAAGCATCTGAGCGCTGACGACTACAAGCGGATCCTGCGCCTTCGTCACAGTTTCGACCACCAGATCGGCGAAATGATCCGCGAAGGCGTCGCCAGCGGCGAGTTTCGCGAGGATATCGACCCATTCATCGCGGTCTGGATCGGCGGCCTCATCAGCTGGATTCCAACCTGGTACTCGTCCAGCGGCCAGCGGTCGGCCGAAGAAGTGATCGAATATCTCGTCCAGGCCGCGCTGCGGCTTGCGGGCGCGGAATAGCGTAAGAAGGATCCGGAAAAAGGCAGGAAGTGAGCGGGCAAACACTGCCCGACTGGTAAATCAGCCATTGAAGTACTGACGGGTAGAAAATTATAAGCCCGGTAGATCAGGGAGAGAAATGATGAATTTGACGTTCAAGCATCTGCTGTCGGCGACCGCCATGGCATCGCTCGCTGTCGCATCGCCGGTTTATGCCCAAGCGGCGAACCCGGATGACGCGGCGGACGGCAATGACGAAAATGCCATCATCGTGACCGCGACCAAGTCGGGAAAGTCGCTCGAAGATACGGGGGCGGCGATTTCGGTGCTGGGCGCGGACGATGTCGGGGCGGGCGGCATCGAGGACGCCGGCGATCTTGCCGCCGCGGTACCGAACGTGTCCGTCGGCGACCAGTTCGGCGTCAACCGCACCTTCATTCGCGGGATCGGCCTTACCAGCATCGATCTGGGCGCCGACGGCGCGGTCGCCTTCCTGCAGAACGGGGCGATCATCAGCCGCCCGGCTGCGCAGCTCAGCGGCTTTTACGACGTCCAGCAGATCGAAGTGCTGCGCGGGCCGCAGGGGACGACCTACGGACGCGGCGCGACCGGCGGCGTGATCAATATCGTCACCGCGCGGCCGACCCCCGAGTTCAAGGGGTTTGGCCGTGCGACCTATGGCAATTACGATGCGCGCACGCTGGAAGCGGCACTTGGCGGGCCGATCGCCGGCGAAAGCCTGATGTTCCGCGTCGCGGGCAAATATGAAAGGCGCGACGGCTATGGCACCAATTTGTTTACCGGAAACCCGGTGGACGACCGCGACGCCTATGCTGTTCGCGGCTCGCTGCTCGCCAAATTGTCGCCCGACCTCGAACTGCTGGTCGTCGCCGATCACTTCAAGGAAGACGACAACAATTACGCGTTTCACTTTTTCGGTACGACCGTCGTTCCGGAGGCCGCACTGGCGTCGTCGCTGCTCGGCGGGAAGACGATCTATGATTATTATGCAGCGCGCGGCGAGAAGCCCGATCTGCGGAACATCTATTCCGACGAAGACGCCGTCAACAAGCGCAACGGTTCGAGCGTCCAGGGCATCGTGACTTGGGACTCGGGCGATTTCTCGCTGGTTTCGACGACCGCCTATCGCAAGTTCAAGCGCTTCAACCGCGACGACCTCGACGTCAGCGATATCAACGCTTTCGGCCAGAACAACTATACCGAAGACAGCAAGTCGTTCAGCCAGGAAGTCAACTTCACCTATAAGGTCGGCGGCCTTTCCCTGCTCGGCGGCGCGACCTATTTCGACGAAAAGCTGTTTGGCGAAGTCCGTGTACCGACAGTCAATCTGGCATCCTATTTCAACATCGTGCTCGGCACCAATCTGCCCGCCGACCTTTTCGACAATGGCAATTACCTGCAACGCGGCACGGTGAAGACCAAGGCTGCGGGCGCCTATCTGGAGGCCGCGTACGAAATCCTGCCCGACCTCACGCTCACGGCGGGCGCGCGTTACAATTGGGAAAAGCGCAGCGGCGTCGGGCGCTTCACCTTCGAGGCGCAGGGGCTCGACATTCCGACCGACAAGAGCGGCAGCTGGGACGCGATCACGCCGAAGTTCGCGATCGAGTATCGCACACCGGGCGGAACCCTTTTCTATGGCAAGGTGACGCGCGGCTTCAAATCGGGCGTCGTCAACATCGGCAGCGTCAACTCGGTCATCGATCCCGAATATGTGTGGAGTTATGAAGCCGGTTTCCGCGGCGAAACCGCCGACCGCAAATTCGGCTTCGCCGGCGCGGTCTTCTATTACGACTATACCAATCTACAGGTCGGCTTCGTCAACGCGAACAGCATTGTCGAGACGATCAACGCAGCGTCGGCGCGCAACTACGGCGTCGAGCTCGAGACGACGTTCCGCCCCGGAGACAACACCACGATCCGCGTCTACGGCACCTACCTCAACGCCAAGTACAAGGACTTCTGCAACGGCTATTATGCCGCGGGCAATCCGAGCCGGCCGCAGTATCCCGCCTGCGCGACCGACCCGGCGCTCGTCGATCTGTCGGGCAACCGCCTGGCGAACGCGCCCAAATATACGGTCGCGGCCTTCGTCGATCAGCGTTTCGACTTGGGCAGCACAGGATTCCTCGACTTGTCGGCCGATATCAATCTGCAGGACGAAGTCTTCTTTACCGAGTTCAATAACAATGACGCGCGGCAAGAGGCCTTTGCGATGGTCAATGCCAGCATCACCTATCGCTCGCCCGACGAGCGATGGTCGGTGGCGCTGTGGGGCAAGAATCTCACCGACAAATATGCGCTGGCGAACACGATCATTACCGCGCCGCTCTACAGCTTCGTGTCGGTCGGATCGCTGCGGCCACCGCGGACCTATGGCGTAACCCTCGGCGTCGACTTCTGACGGGAGGGGCAGCATGAACGCAGCTTTTAGCATCGGCAGGCACAAGGTCTATCGACTCGAGGAGTGGCAGGGCGGGTTCAGCCCGCCCGAAGCGCTCTTTGCCGAATATGAAGAGGCTGCCTTCAACGAACATGCCGAGGATTTCGAGCCCGAATTCTTTCGCGACGGGTTGATCTACGGCTACCTCCAAAGCTGGCTTATCGACACAGGAACCGAGCGGATCATCGTCGATACCGGGGCGGGCAATGACAAGGACCGCCCCGGTATCCCGATCTTCGGCCAGCTGGCGACCCCGTTTCTGGCGGGTATCGAGGCCGCGGGGTTCGCGCCGGGCGACATCGACAAGGTCTTCTGCACCCACCTGCACGTCGACCATGTCGGTTGGAACACCGAATGGCGTGACGGGAGCTGGCGGCCGACCTTTCCCAAGGCCCGCTATTATTTCCCGCGCGCCGACGAGGAGGCGTGGAACCCGGCAAAGGCGTGCTATGCAACGCTCGCCGGAGCCGGGGTGAACGCCAATGTCTTTGAGGACAGCGTGCAGCCGATCCTCGACGCAGGCCTTGCCGAACTGATCGACGATGGCGCCACCATCGCACCGGGTATGCGCGCCTTGACCTTCCCGGGGCACACACCGGGGCATATGGTGCTGGAGGTCGAGAACGACGGCGATGTGGCGCTGTTTACGGGCGACATATTGCACCACCCGATGCAGGTCGTCCGGCCCGACTGGAACAGCGTCTATTGCGAGGATCGGGCTGTGGCGGCCGACACGCGGCGTCGCATACTCGAACGCGCCAGCGCGAAGCGGGCCCGCATCGTGCCGGCGCATTTCGGCGCGCCACATTCGGTTTTCGTCGCACGCGGCGACGACGGAGCTTTCGTGCCGCGCTTCGGCTAGCTTCTGGGAGACGCCCCCGTGACCGATGTCCTCGTACCTTCCTTCTCTCCAGACGACGTGGCGCTGAAAGCCGATCCGTACATCGCCTTTGCGCGCCTGCGCGAACACGACCCGATCCACCGCTCCGACCTAGGCTATTGGGTTGTCAGCCGTCACGAGGATGTGCGGTCGGTGCTGATGAACCGCGAGGATTTCGGTCAGGGCGATTTTGTCGAGAATATCCGCCTCTTCTATGGCCCCGAATTCGATGTGCTGGGGCAGCGCGGCTATAAATGGTTGTCCGAGGTGTTCCTGATGCAGGACCCGCCGCATCACACGCGGGTGCGCGGGCTGGTAACCGGAGCGCTGACGGCGAAGCGGGTTCGCGCGATGGAGCCGCGCATCCGCGAGATCACCGACCGGCTGATCGACGGGTTCCTAGCCGATGGTCGTGGCGATCTGATCGCGCGTTTTGCCTATGAACTTCCGGTGCGGGTGATGTGCGACATGCTCGGCATCGATCCCGAAGACGACCGTCTGAACGCCGTCATCAACGCCATCGCACAGAGCTTCATCGTGTTCGAAGCGCGCGCGCTGACCGCCGAAGAGCTGGCGACCGCAAACAGCCATATTGCGGTGTTGCAGCAGTTTTTCGAGACGTTGTTCGACGAGCGGAAGGCGGCGCCGCAGGACGATCTGGCGACCGCGCTTGTCCAGGCTGGCGGCGCCGAAGATGCGCTGTCGCACGATGAACTGGTGACGGTCGCGATCGGACTGTTCGGCGCCGGGTTCGAGACGACGGCGCATATGATCGGCAATGGGCTGCTCTGCTTCAGCCGTTTTCCCGATCAATGGCAGCGTCTGGTGGCCGATCCGCAGGGGTTCGCCGCGGGCACGGTCGACGAGGTGCTGCGTTACGAAAGCTCGCTCGTCGCCACCTATCGCACAGCGCTGCAATCAACCGAGGTTCGTGGTCGGTCGGTGGCGAAGGGCGAGAAGGTGCTGACCCTGATCGGGGCGGGAAACCGCGATCCGCGGGTGTTCGACAACCCCGACCGCTTCGATATCGGACGCGAGAATGCGGCCCGGCACCTGAGCTTCGGCGGCGGGATTCATTTCTGCGTGGGCGCGGAGCTCGCCCGGCTCGAGGGACGGGTCGCATTCGAGCGGCTGGCAACGCGGCTGCCGGGGCTCCGCGTCGACATCGAGGCGCCGGCATGGCGCGACGGGTTCCTGTTCCGCGGCATGAGCGCGCTGCCCGCGCGCTGGTGACGCGTCAGGGCGTGACGACGATCTTGCCGATACGCGTCGCCGACGCCAGGCTTTCGAACGCGGCTGGCGCATCGGCAAGAACAAATCTCCGCTCGATCACCGCCTTGATCCGCTTGCGCTGGGCGAGCCCCAAGATGGTCTCCAATATCGTGCGCACCCGCGCCGGATCGCTTTCGCCAAGATAGCGGGCGTCGACACCCGCCAGTTCGCCCGACTTCAGCAGCGGCAGGTTGGCGGGAAGCCGCGGGATGCCGTCGGCCGAAGCAAATCCGACCACCAAGTGGCGCCCGTGTTTGGCAAGCGACCGGAAACAGGCCTCGAACAGCGGGCCACCGACGGGATCGAACACGCGGTCGACCCCGGCAGGATGGCGGGCCTTTAGCTGTGCGCGCCAGTCTGGATCGCGATAATCGAGCACCAGATCCGCCCCGAGCGTCGCCACATGGCGCATCTTGGCCTCGCCCGAGGCGAGACCGACGACGATGCCGCCGCTGGCGTGGGCGAGCTGGACCGCCGCAGATCCGACGCCGCCCGATGCGCCGGTAACGAGCAGCGACTGGCCGGGCTGGTAGCCGCCGCGATCGAAAAGACCATAATAGGCGGTGAGAAAATCGAGGAGCAGCGCGGACGCGTTCGCGGCTTCGAGGGCGCCCGGCACAGCCACGCTGCTCGCCGCGCTGACGATCGCCTGTTCGGCGAGGCCGCCGCCGAACTGCCAGCTGGCGATACGCTGGCCCGGCGCAAAGCCTGTTACGCCGTCGCCGACCGCTTCGACGCGCCCGACGATCTCTCCGCCGGGGACGAAGGGAAGCGGCGGCTGCACTTGATAGAGTCCGCGCATCAGCAGTGCGTCGACGAACCCCAGCGAAGTCGCTTCGACGCGCAGCAGGATTTCGCCCGCTTGCGGCGCGCCGATCGGCCGGTCCTCGAGCGCGAAATCCTCGACCGCGCCGAGGCGATGACCCTGAAAGGCTTTCATCGGCAGCGACCCTGCCGCCTATCCGGCTTTGGCGAGGGCAGGGCGGTCGCCATCCTTGGTGCCGAACTCGAGATCGTCGGCTTTGGGCGATCGCGTCATCCGCCAGAAGGCGTCGTTGCGCCACGGCGTGATCGCGATCACGCGGCCCTTGGCGTTGCGATACCAGTTCTCGGTGCCGGGGTGGGTCCACACCAGCTTCTCATGCGCCTCGTCGATCCGGCGGCGATAGTCCTGATAGACGCTGTCCTTTACCTCGACCGTATTAGCACCCCGCGCGGCGCTGGCCAGCACGACTTCGCCGGCAAAATGCATCTGGTTTTCGATATTGCGGATCATGCTGCCGCCGTGACCCGACCCGACGTTGGGGCCGAGCAGAATAAACAGATTGGGAAATCCCGGCACTAGCGTGCCAAGATAGGCCGCCGCGTCGTCGTCGCCCCACAGGTCGCGCAAGACGGCGCCGCCGCGTCCGATCACCTCATAGGAGCCAAGCACGCGCGTCGTCTGAAACCCGGTCGCCAGAATGATGACGTCGGCCTCGACCTCGATCCCCGATGACGAGATCAGCCGGTTGCCTTCGACGCGCGCCAGATGTTCGGGAATCAGCCGGACATTCGGCTTGCGCAGCGTCCGATACCAGCCATTGTCGAGCAGCATCCGCTTGGCGAAGGGCGGATAGTCGGGCAGCACGTCACCGATCAGTTCGGGGCGGTCAGCCAGCTGCTCATGGACATAGCGGGTGAAATGGCGGCGGTGGCCGTCGTTGATCGCGTTCACCGCGCGCTCGGGGTGCGGCCATTCGGGATCGCGGTGCAGGGTGCCGTGCACGCGGTCGTTGAAGGTCCACGACAGGCGCTGTTCCAGCCACGCCCGGTACAGCGGCACAGCCTGCATCAAATAGCGCACGCCATCGGGAACCGCCTTGCGGAATTGCGGGAACGGCGCCGCCCATTGTTTCGACCGCGCGAACAGGGTGAGCGTTGCCGCGGTGTCGGCGACCGCCGGGGCGACCTGCATCCCCGACGCGCCATTGCCCACCACCGCGACGCGCTTGCCGGAAAGATCGGCGTTCTCGGGCCAGCGGCTCGTATGGATGACCTCGCCTGCAAAGGAATCGAGGCCGTCGATCTGCGGATACTTCGGGATGTTGAGAATGCCGACAGCGCTGAACAGATAGTCGGCGCGGTGCGTCGTCGTGGTGCCGTCCGGCTTTGCCACCGACACTTCCCACTGACCGGCGTCGTCGATCCAGCGTGCCGATTCGACCTTCGAATTGAACTGGGCGCGCGCGGGCAAGCCATATTCGCGCGCGGTATCGAGCAGATAGGCTTCGATCTCGTCGCGCAGCGGGAAATATTGCGACCAGTCGTTCGGGCGGCACGAGAAGGTGTAGGTCAGCGACGGGGTGTCGACCCCGCATCCCGGATAGCGATTTTCGAACCAGGTGCCGCCGAAATCCTCGTTCTTTTCGAACAGGACATAATTGATGCCCAGCCGCTGCAGCTCCATTCCGGCGCAAATGCCCGAAATGCCGCCCCCGATTACGATCGCCGATTTCGTCTTGAGCGAAGGGGGTATCTCGCGCGGTGCAGGTGCAACCATCATCCCGGCCGCGACAATATCGCCATATTCCGCCGGCACCTGTTCGGCCATCGCGACGCTCAGCATCGTTGCGAGATGGGCATTGTCAGGGCGAGGCAGGGCCAGCGGCTTGCCTTTCAGCCAGTCCTCGATCGCCTGGCGCGCCTGGTTGCGGATCTCGCGCTGGATGTCGTCGGGCAACTGGCCACTGTCATTGTCGTCCAGGCCGGGCGCGCGGCGCGGGCGATAGGGTTCCTCCAGCCATTTGGCGTCACCCGTCATCTGGTGGAGGAGCATGAGCAGCGACGGGATATTTCCCTGGTCGACCCCCGCCGCCAGAAGCGGCCAGTCGATCTGGTCCGCGGCGATCGGCCGGTCGGGTATCGGATCAGTCATGTCTTCAATATCCTGGAACGAGCGATGAAAAGGGGAGCGTATGGAATTTTTCCGGCCGGCGGGTTTTCGCTCATCATAGCGCAAAGCTCTCGCGGCGAACCCTGAGCCCCGCGGCTTCGCGGTCCCAGGTATCGCCGGTAATGCCTTCGCGGCGCAGATCGGTCTTGAGCACTTTGGCCGACGGCGTCTTGGGTAATTCGTCCAGCACGCGAAAATAGCGCGGGACCATGAAATAGGGCATGGTTTCGATCAGATATTCGGCGAGCGCGCGGCAGTTGACCGACCGGCCGGGGACGGGCGCGACGACGACCATGACCTCGTCCTCCGAATATTCGCTCGGCACCGCGATCGCGGCGGCTTCGCGCACGTCAGGGTGACGGCAGACCTCGGCCTCGACCTCGAAGGACGAGATATTTTCGCCGCGGCGGCGGATCGCATCCTTCACCCGGTCGACGAAATAATAATAGCCGTCCTCGTCGCGGCGAAAGGCGTCGCCGGTGTGGAACCAGCCGTTGCGCCAAGCGGCGGCGGTGGCCTCGGGGTTGGCGTTGTAGCCGCTGTTCATCGCCCAGGGGCGGTCGGTGCGCACGAGCATCTCGCCGATTTCGCCGACCGCGACCTCGCAATCATTGCCATCGACCAGCCGCACTTCGACGCCGGGACGGACACGGCCGCAGGTGCCGATCTTTGCGGGATTGGCCTCCGATACGACCGGCGACGAAATCTCGGTCATGTTGAAGATCGTGTAGATGTCGATGCCGAACCGCTCGGTAAAGGCGGGCGCGTCGCCGGTCAGCGGCACCATGAAGGCCTTTTTGACGCCATGATCGCGGTCCTGCGCGGATGCAGGCGCCTTCAGCAGGAAGGTGGCCATGACGCCGAGCAGAAACACGACCGTCGCGCCAGTGCGTTTGGCGACCGCCCAGAACTCGTCGGTCGAAAAATTGTCGATCATCGCCACCGACGCGCCGCGGGCCAGCATCACGAACGGCGGACCCATCCCGCCGATGTGAAAGATCGGTGCGACGCACATATAGCGGTCGTCCTCGCCGACCATCGGCCAGCTTTCGGGCCCGGCGTTCGAAAACATGTGAAGATAGGACGACAGGACGCCCTTCGACGGGCCGGTCGTGCCGGACGTATAGATGATCGACTGAATGTCCCAGGGCTCGATCGGCCGTTCGAGCGGTATGTCCTCCGACGGATCGCCGATCACGTCGTCGAACCGCACAGTTGGCAGAGGCACCTCTGCCACCGCATTCGCGGTGGTGACGACCAGAAGCTCGACTCCGGCAAGGTCGACCTCGGCCAGGCGCGGGATCAGGTCGGGATGGATCAGCAACATGCGCGCCGACGAGTTCGCGAGCACATGCTCGAGCAGTCCGCCGCGGTACGCGGTGTTGAACGGCACGAACACCGCGCCGAGATAGTTGATCGCATAAAAGGCGACGAGCGCATCGGGTCCGTTCGGCAGCCACACCGCCACATGCTCGCCCTGCCGGACGCCGAGCTTGCGGAGGCCCGCCGCCTTGGCGCGAACGCGGGCCCGGATTTCGGAGAAACTCCATTCGGACCCGTCGGCAAATACGATGTGCGCCTTGTCCGGCCGCTCGGCTGCCCAGCGGTCGAGAAGATAGCGCAGGACGCATTCGTCGCGATTGGGAATGCGCGGATCCTGAAAATCTCTTGCTCGCTCGGTGTTCGGCATGGCGGATCCTGTTGCTTCGGTCGCTGTGGGCGGGGTTGCCGGCATAATCATGCAGCGCGGCGAAGGATTTCGAGGATATCGGCGGCCGAGGTGACGGGCCGCGGATTCGTGCGGCCCCAGATGTCGAGCAGCGTGTAGTCGGCCACCTGCTGAAAGCGCGATTCGTCGACGCCGACATCGCTCAGCCGCCGCGGCATCCCCAGCCCCGAGATGAAGGCGTCGAGCGCCGCCGAAGCGCTCGTATGGTCGCCGCCGAGTACCGCAAGAGTGCGCTCTTGGCGGCTGGCGTCATGTTCGGCGTTCCACGCCAGAACATAGGGCGACATGACGCAGGAGGTGTAGCCGTGCGGGACGTCGCAGGTGCCGCCCAGAATATGGCCGATCGCGTGGCTGGCGCCCATTGGAACGCCGCCGATGATGCTGATCATCGACTGCCAGGCGCCGATCTGGCATTTCAGGCGGCCTTCCAGATCGCCCGGGTCGGCCTTCACGCGAGGCAGGCCCTCGACGAGCAGTCGCAGCGCACTTTCGGCGAGTCCGTCGGCAAAATCGTTCGACTGGTACGACGACAGGGTCTCGACCGCATGGTCGACCGAGCGAACCCCCGTCGAAAGCCAGAGCCATTCGGGCGTGTGCCGGCTGATGGCGGGATCGAGCACGACCATGACCGGCGCCATGTTGCGATGCTCATAACCCTGCTTGTGCTGTGTCACTTCGTCGGTTGAACCCGACAGTGCGTTGAACTCGCCGCCGGATAGGGTCGTGGGCACGCAGATGACCGGAATGTCGGGGCCGACCCTGATCGGATTGATCACCTCGCCTGCGTCGGTGACATAGGTGCGAAGCGGTTCGAACGCCTCGACGCTTCGTACATCATGCTTGATGAGCAGCGCGACGATCTTGGCGCTGTCGGTGGCCGAACCGCCGCCGACCGACACAATCAGATCCGCGCCCGCAGCCCGCGCCGCTTCTGCCGCCTTCAGGACATCGGCGCGCGGTGCATGCGGGGCAATCCCGCTAAAGGTCGCCGCATGCCGCGCGCCCAGTGCCACCTCGATCTTTCCGATTTCATCGGTGTGTTCGCGCAGCGTCGTCGATGCCAGCAGGAAGACCTTGCTGCATCCCATCTTTTCGGCCTGGTCGGCAATCGCCTCCGCCGTCGGGACGCCCATCGTAACCCGCTCGGTCCGGGTGAAACGCAATTCGCTCGGGGTGATGTCGGACATGGACTCGCTCTCCTCTGATCGTCCGGTCTGTGCCGCCTCGTGAATCAGATAGTGACAGGACTAGGAGATACTGGCTAGTATATTTTTCAACCGATGAGAATATTCTGTGCCGTGCGCCGGACGCGATGGGGAGACAATTCCATATGAGTGAACAGGAAAACAGCGCATTGCCGCCGGCCGCGAATATCCGCATTCTCGAATTTTCGGGGCTCGGTCCCACCCCTTTTGGCGCGATGCTGCTCGCCGACCTTGGCGCGGACATCTTGCGGATCGAACGTTTCGGCGCCGGGCGTCCGCTGGGGGGCGATCCGCAATATGATTTCCTCTATCGAAATCGCCCCTCGGTTGCGATCGATCTAAAGTCTCCGGATGGCCTCGCGCTCGTGCGGGATCTGGCGACACGTGCCGACGTTGTTATCGAAGGCTATCGGCCAGGGGCGATGGAGCGGCTGGGCTTGGGACCGGACATGCTCTGCGCAGCGAATGAACGGCTGATCTACGCGCGCATGAGCGGGTGGGGTCAGACGGGGCCGCTCGCGTCACGCGCCGGACACGACATCAACTATCTTGCTTTGACCGGTGCGCTTTATCCGATCGGACCAACCGATGCTCCCCCCGTGCCGCCGATAAACCTCGTAGGAAATTTTGGTGGCGGCGGAACATTTCTAGCGATGGGGGTGCTCGCCGCGCTTCTCGAACGCCAGCGCTCGGGCAAGGGTCAGGTTCTCGACGTCGCGATGGTCGATGGCATTTCGATCCTGCTGACCCAGATGGCGGGATGGATGCAGATGGGCCTTTGGAGCCAGGGGCGCAGCGACAACCTCCTCGACGGCAGCGCCTATTTCTATCGCTGCTATGAAACCGCTGATGGCCGTCACATGGCGGTCGGGGCACTGGAGCGCGAATTCCACGATGCGTTTGTCGCTGGCCTGGGACAGGATCCGCTCAGATTTACCGACTATCTCGATCCGGCCGTATGGCCTGACCGCAGTCGCCAAATCGAGCCGATATTCCGTGCGCGATCGCTGGGCGAGTGGTGCGAAGTTTTCGACCAGCTGGACGCTTGTGTGTCTCCGGTACTGACCTACCGGGAAGCGGCAGCACATCCCGCGCATCGAGCACGCGGCGTTCACGCCCATTGCGGTCCGTCGTTGCAGCCAGCGCCCGCCCCAAGATTTGCTAGGTCGCCAAGCCGGGCACCCGATCCGCTGGTTTCGAAGCCTGATATTTCCAAGAGCTTGATGGACTGGGCTGTGACCGAAAAGGAGATCTTGCTACTGCGAAAAAATGCGGTTCTCCGATAGCGCTTTGGTCTTTCGCAACAGAAGAGATCAGACCGGTCCGGACTGGCCACTGCAATCAAAATCCGGTTTCGCTGGAGGCTGTCCCTTGGAGCGCCCTTTTGCTTCCCCTCCGAAAACGTCGGCTATTGTAGAAAACGCTTCTAAAAGCTGCCTGTCCGCTATCGACCAGATCAAGCGGTTGCATCGCCCTGCCGCCCTCAGGTTGCCGTCCCGGCCGGAATGGGGTGGACGCGGAGTTTCGCTTCGCGTCCCCTAAATCGCGCGGATCTCAGTCTGGCGTCGATCGCGGGTACGGCGCGCGATGCACCGACGAGTTTGAACGAAGGCGACGACGTCTGGACATGATCCAAGCTCCCGAAAGCACCAATGGCACGATCACGGCCAGCGCCGATGATTTCAATTGTTCAGCGTCGCCCAGTTGGAGCAGCGGGTCGAGAAGATGGTCGAGGAGGCCAATAATATAATAGGAGACGGCGAAAATGCTCAAGCCTTCGACAAGCGACTGAAGACGCAGTTGAAGCATGGCGCGGCGGTTCATGCTAGCAAGTGATGCCTGGCTTCGCCTGTTTAAGGCAACGGTCTGTTCAAGCGAGAGCAGGCTGGCGGTGCGATTGATACGCTCACTCAGCCGGTCGAGCCGATACTGCGAGACTTCACATGTTCGCATGGCGGGGAGAAGGCGGCGCTCGATGAACTCGGACCAGGTCGAAAAGCCGGCTATTCGGACTTCCCGGAGCGATGCCAGCCTGTCGCGGGTCAACAGGTGATAGCTGCTTGTCGCGCCAAGGCGGAAGCGCGCGCGTCCGGCACGGCATTCAATCTCGGCCGAGAGATCGAGCAGGTCGCGCAGGATATCGCCCCGACTGCCGGAGCATGCGTTCATCCGCTCCGTGATCCCGGCATGGCGGGCCTCTGCGGCTGTAATCCAGGGCATCAATTCTCGGGCGATCGGGAATCCGAGCAGCGCCAGTTTCCGGTAGTTGCCGATTTCGAGGAGAGTTTGAACGAGCCGCGATATTTCGTCATTCTGCAAGCCCATATCCTCGACGAGTATCTTTCCGGCTTGCGAGCCCTTGATCGTGAAATCACTCCAGATGCGGGCAGCGCCGCCGAAGGCAAGGCTGCTTACGACACGGGCCGGGTCGAAGCGCGCCTCGCCGTCCCAGTCGAAATCCGCCTTTGAGCCGATCAGTATCTCGACGGAACGGAATATTTGGCCCGGCATCCCATGGAGCCAATTGCAGTTCTTAATTGGCGCGCGGCTGGCCGCGCCCGATCTGACGAGGGTGACGGTCGAGAATTCGCTATGCGCTTCCCAGATGCAGAGCTCGCCGTCGACGTGGGTGGCAAAGCGTCCGTCAGCGGCTGATGCGGCTCCCCCCGAGAGGGCAGAAATCCAGCCATGAAGTGCGCCTTGGTCGGACATTTCGTGCAGGATCAGCCACTGCCTCACGCGCGCGGGGGTTTTCGCAACCTCCAGACTTCGGCCGTGCATGATCTCGCTGAGGGCGACGCGGAGCCGGTGATCCGCCGGTTCGCGAGCAAGAAATTGGTCGGCCATGGCAGTCATCGCTCGCCCAGCGTTCCCGGTCAGCTGTCCTCATCCTCGCGGATGCTGCGGTGACCGAAGAAGATGTAGATCAGCTTGGTGTCTGCGATGAAGCGGGAGTGCTGAACCTGGTGAGCCGGGATGGTCACGATGTCGCCGGCTTTGAGCCGCTCGGTCTTGCCACCGCTTTTCGTCTCGATCTCGCCTTCGAGGATGATCGAAATCTCTCGCATCGCATGCTGCGAATGGCCGACTTCGGGCATGAGCTGGCCGGCAGAAAAGCGCCCGGTGCCGATTTCGATCGAGTTCGCGGCGGGATCGACGAAGCGCCAGATGTCGAAGAGGGGATCCGACACGTCGTCGGTCCATTCCAATCCTGTCTTTTCCATGTTCGCCTCAGTTGCTGGGGCGGAAGATCGAGGGTGTGCCGACATAGAGAAGTTTCACGTCGGCTTTGGTCTCGTTCCATGCGCTGTGCGGCGCCTGCGACCGGAAATGCATGCTGTCGCCCGCACGCAGAACGGTCCGAAGCTCGCCAACCTGCGACATCAATTCGCCGTCGATGACATAGAGGAAATCCTCACCATCACGCTGATCGATCGGGAACCGGTGCCCGGGCGGGATGATCATAAGGATCGCGTCCATCTTCTGCTCGGGAAGCATGGAGCTCAGCTGGTGGTAGACGACCGGCGAGTCGATCTCGATGATCTCGGGATCGCTGGCGCGACTGACGATATTCTCGTCCTTCGGCATTTCCATGAAATAGCCGATATCGACATCGAGCGCGCGGGCGAGCGAGGCGAGCGAGACCAGAGACGGCACCGTCTGGTTTCGCTCGGCCTGCGACAGGAAGGGGGCAGAGAGCCCGCTGGCCTCGGCAACGGCCTGCAGCGTCATGCCGAGTTCGCGGCGGCGCTTCTTGATCCGCCCGCCGATCGCCAGCTTCGGCGCCTTTTGACTCTGGTTTAGAAATGCCATCGGACCATCTTCCCAATTTCCGCCTGTATGGAATGCGGAGAGCTGCCGGACGGGCCGCGGCTCTCCGCCTTCATGCTAGAATTTTGCCGAGAATTCGACGCCATAGGTACGCGGCCGACCCTGATAGTTATAGTCAGGAGCGACGACCTCCTCGTAATATTTCTCGTTGAGAAGATTCTTTGCCCAGACGCCGAGCGACCAACCCTTCTCATGCTCGATCGCGATACGGCCGTTCACAAAATTGATCGGATCGCGGACCGGCACACCCACGAAGGTGCCGCCTTCGTGGAAATAGGTCTTGCCGCGGCGCTGCCAGTCGGCTCGAAACACCGCGCTCAGGCTGTTGGTCAGCGGTGCAACATATTCGGCGCCCGAGCTGATCGTCAGCTTCGTCGTATAGGGCACCTGGTTGCCGATGGCGGCGGGGTTCGCGGCATAGGCCTTGATCTCGGCGTCGGTGTACCCGAGGCTGCCGAACAGTTTGAACCCGGTTGCAGGACGCAGCGTCCACTCGACCTCGATACCCTTCACATCGACGCGGTCGATATTGGTGACGATCTGCGCATTGACCGAGCCGTTAAAGTTGAAGGCCTGCAGATTCTTTGCCCGGGTGAAGAACAACGCGCCGTTGAGGGTCAGGAGATTGTCGAACAGCTCGGTCTTCGCGCCGAGTTCGTAGCTGGTCGCGACCTCCTTCTTGTAGATGGGAGAGGAGATGGGCGCCCCGGTAAACGGGTCGGTCTCGGTGCCCGGAGCGTTGAACCCGCCCGAACGGAATCCCTGCGCGACCGTGGCATAAACTTGCGTGTCGTCCGACGGCTTCCAGCGCAAAGTACCCTTGGGCTGAAACTGCGTGAAGGTCGCCTGGCGTGTCGCCGGCCCGGTAATCGGCAGCCCAAAGCCATCGACGCGATAAGGCGCGACGCGCGGGTCGGTCTGGCGGCGGCGGTCGCTGTCGAAGCGTCCAGAAAGCGTCAGCTCCAGCTTGTCGGTCAGATCATAGTTAAACTGTGCGAACAGGGCATAGGCAAAGTCCTTGTTATCCTCGGCGAAATAGCGGCGCGTCTGGTTGGGCGTCGCCGGGTCGAAGTCGAGTTCGGGGATGATACCGAAGCCGAGGTCCTCGTTCGTGCCGGTCAAGAGCGAGCGGTCGCGCCAGAGGAAATAGGCACCGAAGATGTAGCGAAAGCGCTGCGCCGACGGTGAGGTGATCCGGATTTCCTGGCTCCAGTTCTTGATGTCATTATCCTGGAAGGTTGTATTGTACGGCGCTGGAAACTGCGCGTCGGCACCGTCCGGGTCGCCGCTCGGGCCCAGCGCGAGAGTGCGCGGATTAGCGCAATCGACGAGCCCGTCCGACACGAGGCCGAAGCCGAAGAGGTAGCACTGCCGGTTATTCGAATAGTCATAGCCGTCGAAGGCGACGACATGCTGAACATTACTGTAGGCCGTGGTCGAGGTCAGGACGCCGATCGGGGTGTCGATGTCGATCTTCAGCGAGAAGTCGATGAGGTCGCGGTCGTCGAACCCGAGATTGTTCGACTCGGGCGCGACGACGTCGTTCGCGACATCGACATCGGGAACGGGATCGATGAACGGCCGGCCCGAAGCCTGGAGCAGCGGCCGCGCAAAATAGGCGGCGCCGCCCTGGCGGGTCGAATAGAAGCCGCGCAGGTCGACCGAGACCGCGTCCGACGGGGTGAAGTCGACGCGCAGGCGCGCCGTGGTGTCCTTGAAATAGTCGACTTTCTTATTGAGAAAGCCGTTGGTGATATAACCGTCGCTCTGCGTGTGCGAGACGCCCGCGCGCACGAGCAGGACGTCGTCGATCAGCGCACCGCTGATCGCGACGCTCGCGTTGAAGGCATCGCCATTGCCGTAGCCGACGCGGAAATTGCCCGAGAACTCGTTCGACGGCTTCTTGGTCGTGATGTTGATCGCGCCGGCGATAGCGTTGCGCCCGTAAAGCGCGCCCTGCGGTCCGCGAAGCACCTCGATCTGCTGGATGTCGAAGAATTCCTGCTTGAACTGGAGCGGGCTCGAGAGCAGCACCCCGTCGATCGAGATCGCGACCGGAGTCTCGCCGTTGCGGATCTGGCCGACGCCGCGGATGTTGATCGCGACATTGCCCGAGTCCTGCGCGTCGGCGACCGTGACGTTCGGTACGAGCTGCATGAAATCGGTGGCGCGCGTCAGGTTTGCGCGTTCGATCGAAGTCTCGCCGATCGCGGTCACGGCGACGGGCGAATCCTGCAAGCGTTCCTCGCGCGATCGAGCCGTGACGACGATATCTTCTGAATCGTCCGATGCGCTCGATTGCGGATTGGTATCTTGCGCGAATGCCGTTGTCGGAATTGCTGCGATACTGCCGAGCAGCGCCAAAAATGAAGCGCTCGTCCGAAGCTGCTTCTGCATGTGCGGTCCTCCCTGATGTCTGTCCCCTTGGCGCGATGCAATTCCGCAGCATTGCATCGCGAGCGCAGAATTAGGATCAAAAAATTTGATGTCAATTAAAATTTGACATATCAAAATTTGTGATGCAGCCATGGCGGACGGTCAGCGAGAGCAAGCAATCCGTTGGTTCGATCAAGGCAAATTCATATAACTATCGGGAGGAAGGTCGCGGCATGCGGGTAGCAACGGACGTTGGAGGCACATTCACCGATCTCGTCGGGATCGGGCCTGACGGTATTGTGACGGCCAAGGCCGACACTACGCCGCCGGACTTCGACCGCGGCGTTCTCGCAGCGGTGGCCAAGGCGGGTGTTTCGCCCGCGGACTTCGATTTCTTTGCGCATGGCACGACGGTCGTAATCAACGCCCTGTTATCGCGCACCGGCGGCCGCACCGCGCTCATCACCACCGAGGGCTTTCGCGACGTGCTCGAAATCGCGCGCGGCAATCGTCCCGACCTTTTCAACTTCGCGTTCGAGAAGCCATCGCCGTTCGTGCCGCGGTTTCTACGCTTCGAGATGTCCGAGCGTGTCGGGCCCGATGGCGACGTACTGCTTCCCATCGATATGTCGTCGCTTGATGCGATTGGGGACGCGCTCGAAGCGCAGCGCGTAGACGCGGTCGCGGTCTGCTTCCTACACGCCTATGCCAATCCCGAGCACGAAGCAGCAGTTTGCGCGAGCCTTCGTGCCAAGTGGCCGGGTCTTTCGGTGGTCGGATCGAACGAGGTTTGCCGCGAGTGGCGGGAATATGAGCGAACGAGCACGACCGTGCTGTCGGCCTATGTCCACCCGATCGCGAAACGGTACCTCGGCTCGCTCGAGGAGGGGCTTCGCGAGCGTGGACTTGCCTCGGTTCCCTATATCATGCAGTCGAACGGGGGCGTCACCACAGTCGAGGGCGCGCGAAATAACCCGATCGCACTCGTCGAATCGGGTCCAGCGAGCGGCGTGCTTGGTGCGGCGGCGCTCGGCCGCCGCATCGGCGAGCCCAATCTCATCGCGCTCGATATCGGCGGGACCACCGCGAAAACCGCTCTGATCCGTGACGGGCAGGCGCGGATCACTACCGATTACAAGATTGAGTGGGATCGGACGAACCCCGGCTATCCAATCCGCACGCCGGTCGTAGATCTCGTCGAGATCGGCAACGGTGGCGGCTCGATCGCCTGGATCGACCAAGGCGGACGCCTCCATGTCGGGCCGAAGAGCGCCGGATCGACTCCGGGGCCCGCGGCGTATGGTCGCGGCGGGACCGAGCCGACGACGACCGACGCCAATCTCGTGCTCGGTCGTATCAACCCGGACCTCTTCCTTGGCGGCGAGCACAAGCCCGACTTCGACAATGTGACCAAGGCCTTCGGGAAGTTCACCCGGCCGCTGGGCGGCACCGTCGAGGACGTCGCCCGCGGCGTGATCCGGATCGCCAATGCGAATATGGTCAACGCACTAAAGCTTGTGTCGCTCAACCGCGGCTTCGATCCGCGGGAATTTGCACTCATTGCCTTTGGCGGCGGCGGGGCGATGCATGCGGTATCGCTCGCTAAGGATCTGCAGGCGCGCAAGGTGATCATCCCGGTGAATTCCTCGGTCTTCTCGGCTTGGGGTATGCTCATGTCCGACATCCGCCGCGATTTCCTAATGACGCGTGTCGAGGATATGTCGACCTTCCCGCTGGATCGCCTCCAGACGGTATACGGCGAGATGGAATTGGAGGCCGAGACAGTTTGCGTCCGCGAGGGCATGGACGCCGCAAGGCTTCGCTTCGAGCGCTTCGCCGACATGCGCTATTGCGGACAGGAGCACACGGTGAAGGTGCCGGTCGCGGGCGGTGTGATCGACCGCGCTGCCGTCGAGGCCGCGATCGAGGCCTTCCACGCTGAGCATCAGCGCGAATATACCTTCCGGCTCGATAGCGAGGTCGAACTCGTCAACTATCATGTCGTTGCGCTCAACGAGACCGACAAGATCGACCTGCCCGAGCGCGCGAGGACGGGTGCCGTCGCGGCGTCGGTGATCACCGGTCGGCGGATGGTCGATTTCGATACCGACGGGAAGCATGAGAGCGCGGCCTATGACCTTGCCCGGTTCGAGCCCGGCATGGAGATCAGCGGACCGGCGATCATCGAGGATCGGACGACAACGATCGTCGTCAATCCCGGGTGCACGGCGCGCATGGATGCCATCGGCAACATTCACATCGAATTGGGGAACTGAGATGACCCGCCACGATCCCTTCACGCAGGAAATCATCAAGAATGCGCTCGTTGCGATCGGCGACGAAATGTTCCTCGCCATGGCGAAGACGAGCATGAGCCCGATCATCTACGAGGCGCTCGACTATTCGGTCGGCATCACCAACGCCCGCGGCGACCTGATCGCGCAGGGCAACGGGACCACCGTGTTTCTCGGCATGATCGACTCGCTCGTTCGCGACATCCTGGAAAAGTTCGCAGGCGACATCCACCAGGACGACGTCTTCATTTCGAACGATCCCTACAAGGGCGGCGGGACGCATCTTTGCGACGTCGCGATCGTCAAGCCGGTTTTCTTCCGGGACGAACTCGTCGCCTTCGCGATGAACAAGGCGCATTGGGTCGATGTCGGCGGCATGGCGGCGGGTAGCTTTACCACCGATGCGACCGAGATCTTCCAGGAAGGTCTGCAGATCCCGACGGTCAAAATCATGGAGCGCGGCAAGCCGGTCGGCGGCATCCTCGAAATCCTGCAAAGCAATATCCGGCTGCCCAAGGATTCGATGGGTGATTTCTGGGCGGGCATGGCGGCGAACAAGGTCGCCGAGGTTCGTATCGTCGAACTGTTTGATCGTTATGGCGCGGCGTCGATGCACCGGGCGATAGCCGATCTACTCGATTATGGCGAAGCGATGATCGCCGCCGAGTTGAAGCGGTTGCCGCAGGGCACCTTCTATGCCGAGGATTGGATCGACGATGACGGGATCACCGACCAGCCTTTAAAAGTCTGCGTGCGGATCGATATCACGGAAGACAAGTTCAAGGTCGATTTCACCGGCAGCGCCCCGCAGACTGCGGGACCGATCAACAACTCGCGCACCGGTCTCGTCTCGGCGGTCCGCACGATCTTCAAGGCGCTCACCAACCCGGGAATCCCGGCGAACGGCGGCTGCTTTCGCGCGATCGAGGTCATCTGCCCCGATCGCACCTTGTTCACCGCCGAGCGGCCCGCACCAGTATCGACCTACTGGGAAACTATGCTCTATGCGCAGGACCTGATCTGGAAGGCGCTTGCTGAGCATCTGCCAGATCGCCTGACCGCGGGCCATGTCCTGTCGGTCTGCGCGATCGTCTTTTCGGGGCCGCATCCCAAGACGAAGGCGCCGACGATCCTCGTTGGGCCGCTCGTCGGCGGCTGGGGCGCCATGCAGGGACGTGATGGGCTGAACGGGCAGTTCTCGGTTGCCGACGGCGAGACCTATAATTTCCCCGTCGAGGTCACCGAGGCCAAATATGGTGTCCGCGTTCGCAGCTATGCGTTCCACGACGACGACGGCGGTGCCGGCCGGTTCCGCGGCGGCAAAGGTGTTGCGCTCGAATATGAGATTCCGAACGACGGGTGGGTGTTCACCGGCAGCTTTGGCCGCTTCAAATTTCCGCCTTGGGGCGTAGCCGGCGGGCAGCAGGGCTCACCCAACTATGCCGAGATTTTGCGGCAGGGACAGCGCTCGGACCCGCCCGAGCGGTTGGGGAAGCCGGCGCGCGTTCCGCTGGCGAAAGGAGATGTCGTGCGCATGGTGACCGCGACCGGCGGCGGCTGGGGCGACCCCAAACTGCGCGCGCGCGACGCGATCGAAGCCGACCTGCGCGATGGTTTCATCACGCCGGATCAGGCGCGGCGCGACTATGGCCATAGCGCCTGAGGCGAAACCGGAGCCAGCGTCATGTCCGACGACGAGCAATTCGTCCTGTTCTCGAACGCGCGTATTTTTGACGGACATTCGCCCTTTCTTTCCGACCCTTCCTTCGTGCTGGTTCGGGGGGACAGGATCGAGAGCGTCTCGGCCCGCAGGCCGGACGCTCTCGATTTCCGCGAGATCGATCTCGCGGGGAGGTCGTTGTTGCCCGGCCTCATCGATGCGCATTTTCATGCCTTCGCGACCGAAACCGATACGGCCAAATGCGAAACCTATCCACGGACCTACGAGGCGCAGCGCGCGCGAGTGATCCTCGAAGGCGCCCTTCAGCGCGGCTTCACAACGGTGCGCGACGTCGGCGGCGGCGATCACGGGACCTGGCTCGCGGCCGAGCAAGGGCTGTTCCCATCGCCGCGCCTCTTCTTTTGCGGCCGGGCATTCAGCCAGACCGGCGGGCATGGCGATGCTCGGGCTCCGCACGAACCTCCTGACCTTTGCGGATGCGCACCTCGGGGCGCGCTTGCCGATCTCGTCGATGGGGCCGATGCGCTGCGCAAGGCAGCACGCGAGGCCTTGCGCCAGGGCGCACATCATCTGAAGATATTCCTCTCGGGCGGGATCTCCACGCCGAGCGATCCTATCGACTATCTGCAATTCTCGGACGAGGAGATCGGAGCGGTCGTGGATGAGGCGTTGCGCCGCGGGCGCTATGTCGCTGCCCATGCCTACACCGCCGACAGCATCACGCGGGCGATCCGGCTCGGCGTCCGGTCGATCGAGCATGGGAACCTGATTGATGCGGCCGCCGCGCGTTTGGTGGCCGAGGCGGGAGCCTTCGTCGTTCCGACGCTGGCCACCTACGATGCCCTCCATCGCTTCGGCCCGGAATCAGGCGCCGCGGCGCACACGCTGGAGAAACTTGCCGGCGTCCGTGAAAAGGGTCTTGAGGCCATTCGTATCTGCCGGGCCGAGGGTGTCGCACTCGGATTCGGTACCGATCTACTTGGGCCGCATCATCGCCTGCAGCGCGAGGAGTTTCGTCTCCGCAGCGCAGTCGAGAGCCCTTCGAGACCCTCCAGTCAGCCACCTCGATCAACGCTGCACTGCTGAATATGGAAGGGCAACTGGGCGTCATCGCGCCTAGAGCTTTTGCTGACTGCTTGGTCGTCGAGGGAAATCCTCTTGAGGACATTGCGCTACTCGCGACTGACAGCAATGCAATCGTGCAAATATGGTCGCGTGGCAGGCGGGTGGACACCCAATTGCAATTCGCCGCTTAGCTCGGCTGGCAAGGAAGGTAGTGTGATGACAGAAAGCGGAAGCGAGTGCCGGAAGGGTTGCGTGCCGGAGGCGGGGTCCGCGCATCCAAAGGAAGCGAGGTTGAGCAACGACGCACATTCCCTTCCGACGACCTCAAAAAAATCAGGTGTCGGATCGGACGCTATCGCTGCGGCTTTGTTGTTCAGCGGATCCCGCAAGGTAAATGGTCGCCCCTAGCGCCTTGAGCGGGCGCACCCGAGGGGTATTGAAGCGACGCGATAAACGCGGGGGGCTCGGTCTCGCCCGATCCCAGTTTCCTAACGCAATGCAGTCGGTTAGCATTTACTCCGCTATGGAAAAGCAAGGCGAATGTCCGCTTCTTTCCACTTGGCACCGAAGACCAGACAGTCTCCTACCGGCCAGAAACAGATGGTCGCTCATCGGTTTTGTTGGTTCACAAGGGTAAGCCAGCGTGGTGGGGAGGGCTCAGGACTACGCTGCTAAGCTCACAAATGCGCCTGAAAGCGCTGTGGCTTGCATTTCTACGCCATGGTACGCGAAGGCGATTTTCCCATTGCGGTGTCGAGATCACCTACGGTATTTCACTCTGCGATAGGATTTTTGGCTCTTTTCATCGCCGCTCCGGAGTAGGGGCGCGAAGGCTGGCGAATACCGTACAAAGCTAGGGTGCTTTGGCGTAGGCTTTCGCGCGTCTGGAAAAGAATGGCTCCCCGGGTAGGATTCGAACCTACGACCGATCGATTAACAGTCGATTGCTCTACCGCTGAGCTACCGAGGAACACCCCGCCGTGGCGGGCAAGGCGGCCCCTTTGCCGCCGCGCGAATGATTTTGCAAGACCTCAAACGATAAATTGTTCCATCGCGATGCGTTCGTCCAATCCTTGGTCGGGATCGAAAAGCAAAGTCAGCGGCCGGCTGCGGTCGGTGGTGACCAATACCGTCTTCACGTCACGGATTTCGCGCTGGTCGGCGACCGCGCTGACCGGGCGTTTTGCCGCCTCGCGGACGTTGAAGCGGATGCTCGTCGATTCGGGGACAAGCGCGCCGCGCCAGCGCCGCGGGCGGAAAGGGCTGATCGGCGTCAGTGCGAGCATCGCCGAATCGAGCGGCAGGATCGGGCCGTTCGCGCTGAGGTTGTAGGCGGTCGATCCGGCGGGGGTCGAGACGAGGACGCCGTCGCAGGCGAGTTCCTCGAGCATCGTCCTTTCGTTGATCATGACCTCGAGCTTGGCGGCCTGGCGCGTTTCGCGGAGCAGCGAGATTTCGTTGATCGCGGGGAGGATGTGCCGTTCGCCGCTGATCGTCGTGATGTCGCCCGACAGCGGGTGGATCAGATAGGGGCGCGCGGCGGCAAGGCGGTCGAGCAGCCCCTCGACACGAAACTCGTTCATCAGGAAGCCGATCGTGCCGCGGTTCATGCCGAACACGGGCAGGCTGCGCCGCTGGTCGAGCAACTGGTGCAGCATGTGCAGCAGAAAGCCGTCGCCGCCGAGCGCGATCAGCAGGTCGGCCTCGTTGAGGTCGACGAAATCGTAGAGCGGCCGAAGCTCGGCCTCGGCCTCCTCGGCCGCCGGCGCGTTCGACGCGACGAGCGCGATCTTGCGTTGCATTATGGTCCCGAGCCCCCTGAAAAATCCCTGGGCGAGGCTATCCTAGCCGCCCGTTGCACTCATATGACGCGCGACCGCCGGTGTGGACTTTCGTTCGATATGAAAGTCATGCGCGCGGGGTTTGCCAGCCAATGCGGCGTCAATCAAGCCGTCGACATCGCCGCCGTCGCGCAGCGCCGCGCGCAGGTCGACATGGTCGTCCTGACCAAGGCACATATAGATGCGCCCCTCTACGGTCAGGCGGATGCGGTTGCACGTCGCGCAGAAATTGTCGCTGAGCGGGGTGATGAGGCCGAGCGTCACCGGGCTGTCCTCGATCGCGAAATAGCGTGCCGGGCCGCCGGTCGCCTTGCCGACGGGCCAGATCGGCCGTTCGGCGCGCAGCGGCGCGATGAACTGGTGCAGCGGGATGTAATGATCGCTGCGGTCGCCCTCGACCTCGCCCAGCGGCATCGTCTCGATCAACGTAAGGTCGCATCCGTTCGCGGCGCACCACTGCAGCATCGGCAGGAGCTGATCCTCGTTGAGGTTGGCGAGAGCGACCATGTTGATCTTGACCGCGATGCCTTCGCGCTGCGCCGCCGCGATCCCGCGGAGCGCGACGTCGAGGTCGCCGAAGCGCGTGATGTGCCGAAAAGCCTCGCGGTCGAGCGTGTCGAGGCTGACGTTGATCCGCCGCACGCCGGCAGCCGCCAGCATCGGGGCATGCTCGGCCAGCCGCATCGCATTGGTGGTCAGCGTCAGCTCGTCGAGGCCGTGCCCGATCAGCGCGCCGAGCCGCGCCGCGAGCATTTCGATGCCGCGTCGTACCAGCGGCTCGCCGCCCGTGAGGCGGATACGGCGGATGCCGCGCGCGACAAAGCGTTCGGCGAGTTCGCCCATTTCCTCGATGCTGAGCACCGCCGCCTTGGGCAGGAACTGCATGTCCTCGGCCATGCAATAACGGCAGCGCAGGTCGCAGCGGTCGGTGACCGAAAGGCGCAGATATTCGATCCGGCGGCCATGGGCGTCGGTCAAGGTTGCGGCGGGCCGGGGCGAAAGCGCGGACATCGGCACGATCATGATGCAAAATGGAAGGGCTTGGCAAGGAAAGCCTGATAAGGCGGCGCGATGAATCGCATATCCGAGTCGCTGTCCGGCTGCGTCCGAACGCTGGAAAATCTTCATTTACGGTACGACGCCGACGTGGGCGTCATGCTGGTTCAGGTCGACCAGATGGCGCGCATCAACAATAGCGCCGGGACCGCAGCGGGGGACGCCGTGCTCGACGAGATCGGCCGTCGACTCGAAAGTTTCGCGACCGACGAATTCGGGCAGGGGAGCTGCGTCGACCGGATCGACGGGCCGCGCTTCCTGATCGTTCCGGCGGTGCCTTTGTCGCTTGGCGCGCTGAGGGCGCAAGAACGCGCGCTGCATGTTGCGCTGGCCGAGCCGATGGTGGGCGATCCCAAGGGCCGCCTCGCGATTCGCATCGCCGCGGCGTTGATCGCGCGCGACGAACCTGTCGTCGAGCAGCTCCGGACCGCGAGCGACCAGCTGGCGCGCCCGGCGTCGGCGCGCGACGGCGCGATGGTGATGGCTGCGCTGTCGCGCGGCGAGGTGGTGATCCACTATCAGCCGCAATATGATGTCGCGACCGGCGCGATGAGCGGGGTCGAGGCGCTGCTGCGCTGGCAACACCCCGAGCTGGGCCTGCTGGGCGCCGGGCCGCTGGTCACCGCGGCACGCGCGGCGCGCCTCGAACGCGAGCTGACCGAGCACGCGCACCATGTCGCGCTCGCCGAGATCGCGGCATGGCCCGAGGCGCTGGCGAACATTCGCGTCTCGCTCAACATCACCGCCGCCGACCTTGGCGATCCCGAATTCGCCGAACGGTTCGCCGGTATGGCACGGCAGGCAAATGTCGACCCCGCGCGCCTGACGCTCGAACTCACCGAGCAGGCGATGCTGAGCGACCCCGCGAGCGCCGCCGAGCAACTGGCACAGATCCGTGCGTTCGGCTGCGCGATTGCGATCGACGATTTCGGCACAGGCTATTCGAGCTTGTCGCTGCTCGCGCGGCTGCCGATCGACTATCTGAAGATCGACAGCGGCTTTACGCGGACGATCGACGACAGCGATCGCGACCGCATCGTCGTGCGCGCGATCGTCGACCTGGCGCGCGCGCTCGGTCTGCTGGTCGTTGCCGAAGGCATCGAGAAGCCGCAACAGCTCGAACGGCTGAAGGAGCTGGGTGTCGCGACGTGGCAGGGTTTCCTGAAGTCGGGGCCAGTGCCAGGCGACCAGCTTCCCGGGCTTCTCGCCGCCTAGGCGGCCTGTTTCGCGAGCTTGCCCAATCCCTTCGACAGCTGAAGCGCGCCGTTGAGCCGCGCTGCGGTGCTCACCCAATCGCCGCTGATCGACAATTTGTTGTCGGGGCGGATGCGGGCGCGGCCCTTCAGCCGCTCGACATAGGCGATCAGGCCGGGGACGTTGGCGAAAGCGTCGCCGTGGAAGCTGACGAGCGCGCCTTTGGTGCCCACGTCGAGCTTGGCGATGCCCGCCGCCTTGGCGTTCGCCTTGATCTCCATCAGCTGAATGAGGTTCGCGGTTTCGGGCGGCAGCGGGCCGAAGCGGTCGATCATCTCGGCGGCGAAGGCGTCGAGCGCCGGGCGGTCGTCGGCTTCGTTCAGGCGGCGATAGAGCGCCATGCGCAGCGGAAGGTCGGGGACATAGTCTTCGGGGATGAGGATCGGCGCGTCGACGGTGATGACCGGCGACAAGGCTTCGCGCGGCGGCGCGGCGCCCATGCCTTCGGCCTTGGCCACCAATATGGCCTCTTCGAGCATCGACTGGTAAAGTTCGAAGCCGACCTCGCGGATATGCCCCGACTGTTCGTCGCCGACGAGATTCCCGGCGCCGCGAATGTCGAGGTCGTGGCTCGCCAGCTGGAAACCCGCGCCGAGCGTATCGAGGTCGCCGAGCAGTTTCAGGCGCTTTTCGGCGGTGTCGGTGATCACGCCGCCCTCGGGCGTGGTCAGATAGGCATAGGCGCGCGTCTTCGCCCGCCCGACGCGGCCGCGGAGCTGGTAGAGCTGCGCCAGGCCGAAGCGGTCGGCGCGGTGGATGATCAACGTGTTCGCGCTCGGAATATCGAGCCCGCTTTCGACGATCGTCGTCGATAGCAGCACATCATATTTGCGGTCGTAGAAGGCGCTCATGCGGTCCTCGACCTCGGTCGGCGTCATCTGGCCGTGCGCGACGACATATTTGATTTCGGGTACCCGGCTGCGCAGGAATTCCTCGATATCAGGCAGGTCCTTGATTCGCGGCACGACAAAGAAGCTCTGGCCGCCGCGATCATGCTCGCGCAGCAGCGCCTCGCGCATGACCACCGGATCCCATGGGGCGACGTAGGTTCGTACCGCGAGGCGGTCGACCGGCGGGGTCTGGATGACGCTGAGTTCGCGGAGGCCCGACATCGCCATCTGCAAGGTGCGCGGAATCGGGGTCGCAGTCAGCGTCAGCACATGGACGTCGGCCTTGAGCTGCTTCAGCCGTTCCTTGTGGACGACGCCGAAACGCTGCTCCTCGTCGACGATGACGAGGCCGAGATTTCTGAATTCGACTGACTTGGCGATCACCGCGTGGGTGCCGACGACGATGTCGATCTGGCCGCTGGCAAGGCCGTCGCGCGTTTTCTGCGCCTCGCCCGCGGGCACGAGCCGCGACAGGCGGCCGATGTTCACCGGGAAGCCTTTGAAGCGCTCGACGAAATTGGTGTAATGCTGGCGCGCGAGCAAGGTCGTCGGGACGACCACCGCGACCTGCACGCCCGCCATCGCCGCGACGAACGCGGCACGGAGCGCAACCTCGGTCTTGCCGAAGCCGACGTCGCCGCAGACGAGGCGGTCCATCGGACGGCCCGAGGCAAGGTCTTCGAGGACGTCGCCGATCGCGCGGTCCTGATCGTCGGTTTCCTGATAGGGGAAGCGGTCGGCGAAGGCGGGGTAGGCGGCGTCTTGTGCGAGGACTTCGCCGGGTCGGAGCGCGCGCTGCGCGGCGGTCGCGAGCAGTTCGCCCGCGATCTCGCGGATGCGCTCCTTCATCCGCGCCTTGCGGCGCTGCCAGGCCTCGCCGCCGAGCTTGTCGAGCGCAACGCCGTCGCTCTCGCCGCCGTAGCGCGAGAGGACGTCGAGGTTTTCGACGGGGACGTAGAGCTTGTCGCCACCCGAGTAAGTGAGCGCGACGCAATCGTGTGGACTCTTCCCGACCGGGATCGAGGTCAGCCCCTCGTAGCGGCCGATGCCATGGTCGAGGTGGACGACGAGATCGCCGACGCTGAGCGTCGCGAGTTCGGCGAGGAAGGCGTCGGCGCTCTTGCGGCGCTTCTGGCGGCGGACGAGGCGTTCGCCGAGAATGTCCTGCTCGGTGAGCAGGCTGATCGCATCGCTCGCGAATCCATGGTCGAGCGGCAAGACGACCATCGCGGTCGCGCCGCCGCTTTCGGCCGAAGCGGTGCCGAGCGCGTCCTGCCAGCTGTCGGCGGGAGCAAGCGACGTCACCCCATGGTCGCGCAGCAGCCCCGACAGGCGCTCGCGCGCACCGCCCGAATAGCTGGCGATGATCGTTTTGCGCCCCTTACGCCGCTCGTCCGACAGATGGTCGGCGACCTTGTCATAGACATTGAGGTCGGCGGTGCGCTCGGGGGTGAAATCGCGCGCCGCAAAGGTTTCGAGGTCGATCACCGACGCCGACGGCGGGACATCGAACGGCGAGACGACATGGATCGGACGGGCGCGCTCGGCGGATGCCCACTCGTTTGCGGTCAGATAGAGTGTTTCGGGCGCGAGCGGGCGATAGCTGCCGGCCTGCTCGCGCTCGGCGGCGACGCGGTTCGCATGATAATCGGTGATCGCGTCGAAGCGCGTCTCGGCGGTCGCGTCGGTGCGGTGGCCGCGCAGCACCGGGGTCGCAGGATCGATATGGTCGAACAGGGTTGCAAGCCGCTCTTCGAACAGTGGCAGCCAGTGATCCATGCCCGCCTGCCGCCGGCCCTCGCTGACCGCCTGATAGAGCGGATCGCCGGTCGCCTGCGCGCCGAAGATTTCGCGGTAGCTCGAGCGGAAGCGCTTGATCGTCGCCTCGTCGAGCAGGGTTTCGGCCGCGGGGAGCAGTTGCAACGCCTTGGCAGGGCCAAGGCTGCGCTGGTCGGCCGGGTCGAAGCGGCGGATGCTTTCGATCTCGTCGCCGAAGAAATCGACGCGAAGGCCGGTCTCCTCGCCCGCCGGGAACAGGTCGAGCAGGCTGCCGCGCACGGCAAATTCGCCCTGATCGGCGACGGTATCGACGCGGTTGAAACCGTTCGAGACGAGCAATTCCGCGAGCGCATCGCGGTCGATCCGCTGCCCGGCCGCGAGCGTTGTCGCAAGTTGGCGGATGCGGAAGGGGGTGAGCGTGCGCTGGGTGATCGCGGCGACGGTGGTCAGGATCAACTCGCCGCGCTTCGGCGCCGCCTGCAGGGCGGAAAGCGTCGCGAGCCGGTCGGCGCTGACCCGCATCGACGGTCCGGCGCGGTCGTAGGGCAGGCAGTCCCACGCGGGGAAGCGATGGACGATCAGGTCGGGCGCGAAGAAGGGTGCGGCGTCGGCGACCGCCTGCATCGCGGCATCATCGGTCGCGACATAGACGAGCCGCTTGTCGCTGGCGCGCGCGAGGTCGGCGAGCAGCAGCGGCAGAAACCCGTCGGCCGCGCGCGCGAGCGTCAGCGGCGCCGAAGCCGACGCAATGGCGGCAAAAATATCGGCGGCGCTTCGGGTCATGGCACCGGAATATAGTCCAGCCGGCGCATCGCCGCGATCAGCGGCGGGTTGTCGAGATGCGCGGGCGGCTCGCCGGTGCCGAGCGCCCAGCTCATGATGTCGACATCGTCCTCCTCGACAACGGTCTCGTACCAGCGAAGTTCCTCTTCGCTCCACTCAGCCGCATAGCGATCGAAGAAGCCGCCGATCATATAGTCGGCCTCGCGCGTGCCGCGGTGCCAGGCGCGGAATTTCAGGCGTTTGAGGCGGTCTTGCATGGCGGGTTTCCAGAATGCGATCGACAAACATCGTCCCGATCCGTTCGTGTCGAGCGAAGTCGAGACACCCACCGGTCTTGCGCAGCGCCGACGGGCATCTCGACTTCGCTCGATGCGAACGGAGATGAAGGGCTGGGCAAAACGAAGGGTTCAGGTCTAGACACGCCCTAGCGATGCGACCCGAGATACTCAATCCGCTCTTTGCCGCGCTGACCGACCTGAAAGGCGTCGGGCCGCAGCTTGCCAAGCCGCTGACGCGGCTTGGGCTCGAGCGCGTCGTCGATGTGTTGTTCCACCTGCCGACCGGGCTGATCTCACGCGTCCCGGTCGACCGGCTCGACGAAGCGCTTCCCGGTCAGACGATCATCGTCGAGCTGACGGCACAGGATTACCGCCCCGGTCGCAGCCCGCGCGCCCCTTTCGGGGTCGAAGCGTTCGACAGTGCGGGCGATCATGTGCGGCTCGTCTATTTCGGGCGGACCTCGGGGCTGGCGCGCAAGCTGTTTCCCTTGGGCGAAAAGCGCCGCGTGTCGGGGCGCCTCGACCTTTATGGCGACATGCGCCAGATCGTGCACCCCGACCATGTCGCCGAGCCGGACGACGAGGCGGGGATCGCGGTGCACGAGCCCGTCTATCCGCTGACCGAGGGGCTGACCAACGCGCGGCTGTCGCAGCTCGCCTCGGTGGCGCTCGAACGGCGACCCGAGCTTGCCGAATGGATCGACGCGCCGCTGCTGGCGAACCGAAGCTGGCCGACCTGGCGCGAAGCGATCGAGCGCGCGCACGCCAGCCCGCGCGACGAGGCGGCGCGCGATCGGCTGGCCTATGATGAGATTTTCGCAAGCCAGGTCGCGCTGATGCTGATCCGCCAGGGGCTCAGGAACCGGCGAGGCAGGGCGGTGCGCGGCGACGGCCGGCTGGTCGATGCGCTGCAGCTGCCGTTCGGGCTGACCGGTGCGCAGGAACGCGTCGGGCGCGAGATCGCCAGCGACATGGCGCAGGACACGCCGATGCTGCGGATGCTGCAGGGCGACGTCGGATCGGGCAAGACGCTCGTCGCGCTCCGCGCGATGCTCGCCGCGGTCGAGGCGGGGACGCAGGCGGCGCTGCTCGCGCCAACCGAAATCCTCGCGCGCCAGCATTATGCGACCTTGCAGCGGATGCTCGGCGGGCTGCCGGTGAACCTCGCGATCCTGACCGGGCGCGACAAGGGGAAGGTGCGCGAGTCGACGCTGATGGGGCTGGCTGATGGGAGCATCGACATTCTCGTCGGCACGCACGCGATCTTCCAGCAGGCGGTGACGTACAAGGACCTGTCGCTCGTCGTCGTCGATGAACAGCATCGCTTCGGCGTCGCGCAGCGGTTGATGCTGACCGCGAAGGGCCAGCGGCCGCCGCACTTGCTGGTGATGACCGCCACCCCGATCCCGCGGACGCTGCAACTCGCCAACCATGGCGAGATGGACGTGTCGCAGCTCGACGAGATGCCGCCGGGGCGCACGCCGGTCGATACGCGCGTCATTTCGCTCGACCGGCTCGATGATGTGATCGACGGGCTGGACCGTCACCTGTCGACCGGCGCTCAGGCCTATTGGGTGTGCCCGCTCGTCGCCGAGAGCGAGGGGAGCGAGCTGGCGGCCGCCGAGGATCGCGCAGCGTTGCTCCGCGCCCGGCTCGGCGATGCGCGGGTGGGGCTGGTCCATGGGCGGATGAAGGGCCCCGAGAAAGATGACGTCATGGCGCGCTTTCAGACGGGCGAGATCGGCGTGCTCGTCGCGACGACGGTGATTGAGGTCGGGGTCGATGTGCCCGCGGCCAGCCTGATGATCGTCGAACATGCGGAGAATTTCGGGCTCGCGCAACTGCACCAGCTGCGCGGCCGCGTCGGGCGCGGCGCTGCCAAGTCGGTGTGCCTGCTGCTGCGCTCGCAAAACCTGTCCGAAACCGCGCGCGAGCGGCTGGCGCTGATGCGCGATACGAACGACGGCTTCGTCATCGCCGAAAAGGATTTGGAACTGCGCGGCGGCGGCGAACTGCTGGGGCTCAAGCAGTCGGGCGAAGCCGACTATCGCGTCGCGACGCCCGAGCAGTTGGTGCGGCTCTTGCCGGTGGCCCACGACGATGCGCGCCTGTTCGTCGAGCGCGACCGTGGCATGGAGGGAGCAAGAGGCGAGGCGGTGCGCCTCTGTCTCTATCTGTTCGAGCGCGACGCCGCGGTGCCGCTGCTCAGGAGCGGCTAGTTGACGTCGCCGCGCGCCCCCATCGCGCGGATCATCGGCAGATAATCTTCGGCGGCGATCGATTTTTCGAACTGCACACCGGCCTTGCCGCCGAGCGACCAGATGACCTTCGCCGCGACGCGGCCGATGATCGGCATCCGGTACACGACGAGGTCGCCCGGTTCGAGCCCGCGTTCGTAGCGCATCAGCAAACCGTCGGCACTGATGTTGACGCACGTGCACATTTCCTGCCGCCCGTCGGGCAGCACGAAGGGAAGGCGGCAATAGACGTCGCTACGCGGCGCAATCCGCTGGTCGAGCCCGACATAATGGGCTTTGCTGGTATCGATCTTACGCATACGTCCCGGACCTTTGTGGTTTGCCATGGACGTTCTACGCGAATGCTGAAGAATCGGTAAACGACATCGGCGCGGTCATCGCGTCACCAGCCCGTGTTTTTTTGCGCCAAGGCTCAGTGGAACCGGGTCGTTCGCGGGCTCGATCCGGTGATGCGGATCGCGGACCACGACCCCGTCAACCTTGACCGCGCCCTCGTCGAGTTTGCGCCGCGCTTCCTTGTTCGAAACCGCGAAGCCGAGCTCGCGCAGCGCGTCGACGATCGTGATGCCGTCGGCGGGGGCCACGACCTGCGGCAGATCGCCACCAATATGGCCCTTTTCAAAGGTTTGCGTCGCCGTTTCGGCGGCAACTCGCGCCGCCTCGGCGCCACGGCACATCGCCGTCGCTTCGTTCGCGAGGATCTTTTTCGCCTCGTTGATTTCGACACCCTCGAGCGCTTCCAGCCGCGCGATTTCGTCGAGCGGCAGGTCGGTGAACAGCTTCAGGAATCGACCCACGTCGCGGTCGTCGCAATTGCGCCAATATTGCCAGTAATCGAAATGGGGCAGCTGTCCCATATTGAGCCACACGGCACCCGAAGCAGTTTTGCCCATTTTGGTCCCCGCGGCGGTCGTGAGCAGCGGAGTCGTCAAACCATAGAGGTCGGCACCGTCCATGCGGCGGCCGAGCTCCATGCCGTTGACGATATTCCCCCACTGGTCCGACCCGCCCATCTGGAGGCGCACGCCGCGCTCTTTCGACAGGTGCCGGAAATCGTAGCCCTGCAGGATCATGTAGTTGAATTCGAGGAAGGTCATCGGCTGTTCGCGGTCGAGCCGCAGCTTCACCGAATCAAAGGTCAGCATACGGTTGATCGTGAAATGCGTGCCCACTTCCCGCAGCAATTCGATATAGCCAAGCTTGCCCAGCCAGTCCTGGTTGTCGACCATCACCGCGTCGGTCGGTCCTTCGCCGAAGGTCAGGAACTGCTGGAAGATGCTGAAGATCGACGCGATGTTCGCCGCGATCGTCTCGTCCGACAGCATCTTGCGGCTCTCGTCGCGGCCCGTGGGGTCGCCGATGCGCGTCGTACCGCCGCCCATCAGGACGACGGGCTTGTGTCCGGTCTGCTGCAGGCGGCGCAGCATCATGATCTGGACCAGGCTGCCGACGTGCAGGCTGGGCGCGGTCGCGTCGAAGCCGATATATCCGGGGACGATCTGCTTCGCGGCAAGGGCGTCGAGCCCTTCCGCGTCGGTCATCTGGTGGATATAGCCTCGCTCGTCCAGCAGGCGCAGAAGGTCGGATTTGAAGTTCGTCATGGTGGGCGGGCGCTTAGCATGGCGGTGAGGCAAACCCAACTGGTTCATGTTTCCATTATCGTCACCCCGGACTTGATCCGGGATCCCGCTTCCTCAAGAAGGGTGAATGAACCCCGGATCAAGTCCAGGGTGACGAAGAGGGATTGCTTTCGGCAAGCTCGGGATGAACGGAGAAGGGTTGAATGTCGGGCTATTCTAGCGAACGGCGCGAACTGATTTGCCACCCCGACACGCCGGCCCGGGGGGTGCGTTCGATCGCGGTCGAGATCGACCTGTCGTTCGAGGAGGGCTTTGCGCTGCGCTTCATCGTCGAGGGAGAGATCGGAGCGATCGTGTTGCCGCAGGGCGAGGGTGAACTGGTGATCGCCGACAGCGGCACCGACGGCCTGTGGCAGGGCACCTGCTTCGAGGCTTTCCTGACCGAGGAGGGGCAGCCCGACTATACGGAGTTCAACTATGCCCCCGACGGCCGCTGGGCCTGTTACCAGTTCGACGATTATCGCTCGCTGCTGCGCGCCGACGATCTTGCGCCGTGGATGATGGAGGTCGAGCGCGAGGTCGGCCGCTATGCCCTGCGCGTCGAGCCCGGTATCTTTCCCGACACCGGATCGAAGCTCGCGCTCGCCGCGGTGATCGAGGAAGTCGACGGCACCAAAAGCTACTGGGCGCTCCGGCATCCGCCGGGCAAGCCCGACTTCCATCATCCCGATTGCTTTGCGCTGACGCTTGAGGCACGCGGGCGGGCATGACGACCCTCTTCGGTATCGACCGCCTGCTCGCCGATCCCGCGCTTCGCGCGCCGCTCCAGGGCAAGCGCGTTGCGCTGCTCGCGCATCCCGCCTCGGTCACCGCCGACCTCATCCACAGCGTTGACGCCCTCGTCGCGGCGGGGATCGAGGTCACAGCGGTGTTCGGTCCCCAGCATGGCGTGCGCGGCGACCTTCAGGACAATATGATGGAGTCGCCCGACTTCACCGATCCCACTTACGGCATGCCGGTGTTCAGCCTCTATGGCGAGGTGCGGCGGCCGTCGGGGCAGTCGATGCACACCTTCGACGTTATGCTCGTCGATCTGCAGGATCTCGGCTGCCGTATCTACACCTATGTGACGACCCTGCTCTACGTGCTCGAAGCCGCAGCGCAGCATGGCAAGGCGGTATGGGTGCTCGACCGCCCGAACCCCGCGGGCCGCCCCGCCGAGGGCACGCGGCTGCGCGAAGGCTGGGAAAGCTTTGTCGGCGCCGGGCCGATGGTGATGCGCCATGGGCTGACGATGGGCGAAATGGGGCGCTGGTTCCTCCGCCACTTCAACCTCGACGTCGATTATCGCGTGATCGAAATGGAGGGCTGGGAGCCGGAGGGGCCGGGCTTCGGCTGGCCCGCCGAGCGTGTGTGGATCAACCCCAGCCCCAATGCCGCGAACCTCAACATGGCGCGCGCCTATGCCGGGACGGTGATGGTCGAAGGGGCGACGCTGAGCGAGGGCAGGGGGACGACCCGCCCGCTCGAACTGTTCGGCGCGCCCGATATCGATGCCAAGGCGGTGATCGCCGAAATGCGCCGCCTCGCGCCCGAATGGCTCGCTGGCTGCAAGCTGCGCGATATCTGGTTCGAGCCGACCTTTCACAAGCATATGAAGCAGCTCAACAACGGCATTCACATCCATGCCGAGGGTGCGTGGTACGATCATGCGGCGTTCCGGCCGTGGCGCGTGCAGGCGCTGGGGTTCAAGGCGATCCGGTCGCTCTACCCCGACTATCCGATCTGGCGCGGCAAGGATTTCAAATATGAATATACCGACGATGTGCTCGCGATCGACGTGATCAATGGCGGCCCGAGCCTGCGCTTATGGGTCGACGACGCGAGTGCGACGCCGGGCGACCTCGACGCGCTCGCGCTGCCGGATGAGGCGGGGTGGCGCGAAGAAATTTCGGATCTTCTGATCTATTGAAGAAGGGGACGGCGATGCAGAGGCGTCAATTTCTCGGGAAGGCGGCGCTGACCGGGCTGGCAGCGACAATGCCGGTATCGGGGTTCGCCGCCGATACCGCAGGCCTTCCCAACCTTGCCGCAAAGGCCGTCCCGATCGGCAAGGCCGAGCGCATGGCGCGGATCGCCAGGGCGACCGAGTTGATGCGCGCGAACGACATCGGCGCGTTGCTGGTCGAGCCGGGGTCGAGCCTTATCTATTTCACCGGGGTCGAATGGTGGCGGAGCGAGCGGCTGACCGCCGCGGTGCTGACGCGCGAGGGCGAGGTGGCGATCGTCACGCCCTTCTTCGAGGAACCGTCGGTACGCGAGAGCCTCGGCATCGAGGCCGAGGTGCTGACGTGGAACGAGGACGAGAATCCGCTGGCGGCGGTCGCGGCATGGCTGGGCAAGCGCGGGCTCGCCAAGGGCCGGATCGGAGTAGAGGAGACGGTGCGCTATTTCGCCGTGGACGGCCTGCAAAGGGCGATGCCGGGCGCGACCGTCGTCAATGGCGCGCCGGTCGTGCGCGGATGCCGGATGCACAAATCGGCGGCCGAGATTGCGCTGATGCAGATCGCCGCCGACATCACCATCGCTGCCTATCGCCATACGGCGCCGCGGATCGAGGCGGGGATGACGCCCGCCGACATCGGCGCGATCATGAAGGCCGCGACGCAGGCGCTCGGCGGGCAGAGCGAATTCGAGTTGATCCTGCTCGGCGAGGCGAGCGCCTATCCGCACGGGTCGGGCAAGCCGCAGGCGGTGAAGGACGGCGAGGTCGTGCTGATGGACTGCGGCGCGACGGTGCACGGCTATCAGTCCGATATTTCGCGGACGTTCGTGTACGGCAAGGCGAACGCGCGCCAGCGGCAGGTGTGGGAGCAGATGCGCAAGGGACAGGACGTCGCCTTCGCCGCGGCGAAGCTCGGCACGCCCGCGGGGGCGGTCGACGACGCGGTGCGCGCCTATTACCAGAATCTCGGCTGGGGACCGGGCTACAAGCTGCCAGGCACGTCGCACCGCACCGGTCATGGCATTGGCCTCGACGGGCACGAACCGGTCAACCTGGTCCATGGCGAGATGACGAAGCTGGCGCCGGGGATGTGCTTCTCGAACGAGCCGGGTATCTACATCCCGGGCGAATTCGGCATCCGCCTCGAAGACTGTTTCTACATGACCGACAACGGCCCGAAATGGTTCAGCGAACCGCCGCCTTCGATCGATCGGCCCTTCGGTTAGACGTGGACCGAGACCCACGCGATCAAGGTCGCGGCCGGGATAAGCAGCGCCTGCGCCAGGATCGTGCCCGCGAGGCGGCTCAGCGAGATGAAGGTGATCGCGCGGCGGAAATCGGCCTCGTCGACCTTCCCCTCGACCGCGTCGTCGGTCATTACCGATAGCTGCGGGTCGATGAACGCGAACAGAAGGATGGTCGCGAAGCCGTTGATCAGCGCCGACAGCTGCGAGGCGGTGACGCGGAATTCGGGGGCGAGATAGCCCGCGTAGAGCGAGGCCACGACGCCGACCGCGATCAGCGATTGCGCGAGGCAGTTGGCGATCAGCACGCCCCAGCCGATCCCCTTCGGCATCTTCCACGCTTTCAGGTGCGACAAGCTGGGAATGGTCAGCGATGCGCGGAGGGTACGAAGGCCGCTCGGGCTCATCGCCTTCATCGCGAGCTTAGTCGTCGATCGGTTGTTCTGATACCAGCCGATCGCGGCGGCGAACATGCGCTGGCCCGTGGGGACCAGCAGGATGCCGATAAAGGTCGCGACGCTGGCGGCCGCCAGAACCAGTTGCATGTCGACGAACAGCGAGGCGCCGCTGCCCGCGTGGATGCGCGTTTCGATCCGCTTTGCGAGGAACGGACCCAAAAAGCTGTTCGAGGTGCGCGAGAAGAGCACGAGGATGTTGAACAGCGCGAACGACATCGCGATGCGGCGCGTCCGGACGCCGGCGATGCGCGCGGCATAGGCGAGCGCGCCGATCAGGTTGATGAAGCCGGTCAGCAGCAGGATGGTGACGAGGGGGAGGTCGATCATGGCGGGCCTAATAGGGAGGAAGCGGATGTCTCGTCATCGCGAGCGAAGCGAAGCAATCCAGGGCGGTTTACGCGGGCGCTGGATTGCCACGGCGCTTCGCCGCTCGCAATGACGGAAATGGAGTGGTTGGCGCCTAGTGCTTGCGCGTCAGCTCGCGCATCGCATCGTCGAGCCCGGCGAGGGTCAGCGGGTACATGCGGTCGTTCATCAGCTGTTTGATCAACTTCACCGACTGGGTGTAACCCCAATGCGCCTCGGGTACGGGATTGAGCCACACCGCGGCCGGATAGACATGCGTCATGCGCTGGATCCAGACCGCGCCCGACTCCTCGTTGAAATGTTCGACGCTGCCGCCCGGGTGGGTGATCTCATAAGCGCTCATCGACGCATCGCCGACGAAGATCAGCTTATAGTCGTGGCCATATTTGTGGAGGATGTCCCACATCTGGTGGCGCTCGGACCAGCGGCGCTTGTTGTCCTTCCACACGCCCTCGTACGGGCAGTTGTGGAAGTAGAAGAATTCGAGATTCTTGAACTCGGTCGTCGCGGCGCTGAACAATTCTTCGCAGAGCTTGACGAACGGGTCCATCGACCCCCCGACGTCGAGAAACAGCAGCAGCTTCACCGCGTTGCGCCGTTCGGGCCGCATCCGGATGTCGAGCCAGCCCTGCCGCGCGGTCCCGTCGATCGTGCCCGGAATGTCGAGCTCGTCGGCGGCGCCCTCGCGCGCGAATTTGCGCAGGCGGCGGAGCGCGATCTTGATGTTGCGGGTGCCGAGTTCCTTGGTGTTGTCCAGATTCTGGAACTCGCGCTTCTCCCAGACCTTCAGCGCGCGCTTGTGCTTGCTCTCGCCGCCGATCCGCACACCCTCGGGGTTATAGCCCGAATTGCCATAGGGGCTGGTGCCGCCAGTGCCGATCCACTTGTTGCCGCCCTGATGGCGCTTCTGCTGTTCCTCGAGCCGCTTCTTCAGCGTCTCCATGATCTCGTCCCAGTCGCCCAGGGACTTGATCGCCTCCATCTCCTCGGGGGTGAGGTATTTCTCGGCGACCGCCTTCAGCCATTCCTCGGGCACATCGACGGGGTTCTGGCCGTAATCGGTGAGCAGACCCTTGAAGACCTTGTTGAAGACCTGATCGAAGCGGTCGAGCTGCCCCTCGTCCTTCACATAGATCGAGCGGCTGAGATAATAGAATTGCTCGGGCGTCCGGTCGATCACCTCGCGGTCGAGCGCCTCCAGCAGCAGCAGATGCTCTTTCAGGCTGGCGGGAATGCCCGCGGCCCGAAGTTCGTCGAGAAAGCCCAGAAGCATGAGCGCAGGCGTATCGCGTTCGCGCGGCGCGCGCAATCACTTTACGTGAACGTAAAGCAGATTGCCAAGAGGTGCGGGACGGTTTTGCCAATGACGAGTTTCGACCGATTGGGGACATTGATCCTCCCTGTGCCGCAGGCATGGGGAGGTGGCAGCGCGAAGCGCTGACGGAGGGGCAAGTGGCGCGGCCGCGGCCGCCTGCGGCGACGGTCCCCCTCCCCATGGCTGCGCCACAGGGAGGATAATTCCTTCATCGTCACCCCGGACTTGATCCGGGGTCCATGACTTCGCCGTCGCCGTGGATCCCGGATCAAGTCCGGGATGACGAATGAGGATCAGCGAACGTCCCCTCACCACCCCAAAGCCGACGCAAATAAAGGCCTTTCCTACATTGTCCGGCCGTGCCAGCCTTCATCCGGCTCTTTCATGTGGTGGATCAACGCGGCAAGGCGGGCGAGAGGCGTTCGGCAATCCCCCGGTCCGAAACGGGCGGCGCACAAGGCTGAACTTTCCTGAACTTTGCCATATCGCGCCGCCGTCGGGAAAGCGTCTTGACCCCGTGTTAACCAATGTTCGGCATAGCTTTGCGATCATTCAGGGACGTGGGTGCGCAATGAAATTCGATCCGATCAATCCGGCCGCGCAGCTGCTCGACCAGTCGGTCGCCAGCGACTGCGGCGAGCTTGCCGTCGGGTGCAGCGACGCGGCGGGGCGCATCAAGCGCGCGACCGACCAGATGGACCGGCAGATCTCCGAGCTCGGCCGGCTCGAGGAATTCGTCGTCAGTCTGGAAAACGACCAGCGCCAGATCGCCGATTCGACCGACGAGGCGAAATTGCTCTCGGCGCGTGCGTGCGAACAGCTCGACACCGGCGCCGAACGCGTCAACGCGGCGGTCAGCGAATTTCGCTCGGTCATCGACCTTGTCGCGCGGCTCGGCACCCACGTCACCAATTTTGCGGCGGTGATGGAGCAGGTGCAGCAGGTCAGCCAGTCGATCGAACAGATTGCCAAGACCACCAATATGCTGGCGCTCAACGCCGCGATCGAGGCCGAGCGCGCGGGCGATGCGGGGCGCACCTTTGCGGTCGTCGCCGCCGAGGTGAAGAAGCTGGCGCAGAATACGCGCGGCGCGACCGACGAGATTCGCCGCAGCATCGGCAGCCTTGCCGCCGAGGCGAGCGGGCTCGTCACCGAGATCCAGTCGGGGGTCGAGCAGTCGAGCCGCGCCGAGGCGCAGTTCGAGACGATCACCGAGGCGCTGCACGATGCGACCCACCTTGTCGCATTGCTCGACGATCAGAGCGACCGCATCGCGCAAAGCTCGGCCATGGTCCATGCAAATGGCGCCAAGGTTCGCGAGGCGTTGGACCGCGTCGTCACCTCGGTGCGCGACAACAGCGCAACCCTCGACGGCACGCGCGATTCGATCCTGTCGATGGAGCATGTCTCCAACCGCATGTTCAACGCGGTGATTTCCGCCGGGGTCAGCCCACAGGATTCGGCGATCGTCGCGCTCGCGGCGCAGGTTCGCGACGAATTCGTCGGCCTTGCCGAACGAGCGATCGAACGCGGCGAGCTCTCGATGGAGCAGTTGTTCGATACCAATTATGTGCGCGTGCCGAATTCGAACCCCGAACGCTTTCGCACCACGCTGTGCGACTGGGCGGATGCCAATTGGCGCCCGCTGTTCGACCGCATCGTCGCCGAGCATCCCGAGATCAAGATGTCGTCGGCGGGCGACATGAACGGCTTCCTGCCGACGCACATCACCGAATGCTCGCGCGCGCCGACGGGCGATCTGGAGCATGATACGGCGCACTGCCGCAACGGCCGCATCCTGTATGACGAAACCGACGCGGCGGCGAAGCGCAGCACGGCGCCCTTCTTCATGACGGTCTATCGCCAGGAAGGCGACGGCATCAATTATCTGACCGTGCGCAACGTCTATATGCCCGCGGTGATCAACGGCCGCCGCTGGGGCGACGTCGAGGTCGCCTATCAGCTCTGAGGGCTGGGCGGCGCAGGTGGCTGCGCTGGGAACTGCTCTAACGCCGGATCGAGGATCGCCCAGTCGGGCGCTTCGCCTGTCCAGATCGCCGCGGTCGGCTTGAGACCGTGCGGCTGGTCGAGCACGCCCAAGCGCACGACGCGCATCTGTGGCCGCGCCGATGACGCGCTGAACATCGGCGTTCCGCACGCGGCGCAATGCGAGCGGGTGAGGGTGTTGCCGCTGTCGGCGACATAGCTGTCGGACGCCGTGATGCCGTCGGTCATAATGGCATCGGTCGGGAAGATCGCATTGTGCGTGGGCCCGCCCGCCGCGATCTTCTGGCAGTGCTGGCACCAGCATTGGCGTACAGCGAGCGGTTCGCCGTCGATGCGGACTTCGACCGCGCCGCACGCGCAGCGGCCGGTATAGACCATCAAGCGCCCTGACGGCGCGCCATGAAGGCGAGCTTTTCGAACAGCATCACATCCTGCTCGTTCTTGAGCAGCGCGCCGTGGAGCGGCGGGATCGCCTTGCCGACGTCGCGGTTCTGCAGCACCTCGAGCGGCATGTCCTCGGCGAGGAGCAGCTTCAGCCAGTCGATGAGTTCGCTGGTCGAAGGTTTCTTCTTGAGCCCCGGCACGTCGCGGACGTCGTAGAAGATGTCCATCGCGCGGCTGACCAGTGTCTTCTGGATCCCGGGGAAGTGGACCTCGACGATGTCGGCCATCGTGTCGCGGTCGGGGAATTTGATATAGTGGAAGAAACAGCGGCGCAGGAAGGCGTCGGGCAGTTCCTTCTCGTTGTTCGAGGTGATGACGACGATCGGGCGTTCCTTGGCGCTGATCGTCTCGTCGGTCTCGTAGACATGGAAGGCCATGCGATCGAGTTCCTGCAGCAGATCGTTCGGGAATTCGATATCGGCCTTGTCGATCTCGTCGATCAAGAGGACGGGGAGTTTGGGCGAGGTGAACGCCTCCCACAGCTTGCCCTTCTTGATATAGTTTCGGATGTCGTGAACGCGCTCTTCGCCGAGCTGGCCGTCGCGCAGGCGCGCAACCGCGTCATATTCATAAAGGCCCTGCTGGGCCTTCGTGGTCGACTTGATGTTCCAGGTGATCAGCGGCGCGTCGAAGGCCTTGGCGATTTCCTCCGCCAGCACGGTCTTGCCGGTGCCGGGTTCGCCCTTCACGAGCAAGGGACGGCGCAGCATCGTCGCGGCGTTGACCGCGACCTTCAGATCGTCGGTGGCGATATAGGCGCTGGTACCTTCGAAACGCATCGGCTCTTTCCCTTAACGTGAACGTCAAGCGAAATGGCACAGCGGCGCAGGGGGCGCAAGCGAATCTGCCCTCCCTCGGCAGAGGGAGGTGTTGGTCAGCTATGGGCGCGGCTGGCGGCGCGCGCGGCGAGCAGATCCCATAGGCCGCTATGCTGGGCGATCAGCTGCTGCGCGCCGAACGCTATCGCGCGCTCGACCGCGGGGGTTTCGGCAACCTGTGCCGCGACCCGCGCCGTGTCGCGAAGGTCGGGGAGCGTGCAGCGCGGCACCGTCATCTCGAGCCGCTGCGCGCTGATGTCGAGGAGGACGCGGATCGTGCGCCAGTCGAGCGTCAGCGCGATCGCGGCGCCGATGGCGCAGCCCTGGCGGTCCGATTCGGCGAGCATGTCGAGCGCGCGGCGCTGCGCCGCGACGGCGGCTTCGCATTGCGCCTGGCCTTGCGTGCTGGGCACCGGGCCGGCGGCGGCAGCGATCTTCGACAGGAAGGCGCGTTCCTGGGCAAAGGCCTGCGCGGCTTCCTCCATCCATTTGCGCGACGCGGGATCGATCGCCTTGCGCGCGGCGCTGTCGACCACGCCGGGGTAGCGGCCGTGGAGCAGACCGATGAAATGGACGGCATCGGCAAGATTGCGCATCGCTTGCGGACCGCTCGACAGCGCCCCGGACCTGATGTGCGGATGCGCGCCGGTGCCCTCGCCGGCGACCAGATTGTCGAGCAGTTCGGCGACGCCGCGCGTTTGCAGCTTGGGCTGGGTCGACTGGCTCAACGCTTGATCCTTGCCTGTGGCGCCGGATCGCTGCCCGACGCGCGTGATTGCAAGACAAGAGCCTTACGCGAACGTCGTAAACGTCCCGTTTATAAGCCAGCTTTCAATTGCATGACGGCTGTGCCGGATGGGGACAGGATGCACGCAAAGGGACCGGCAAGCACGGGGGAAACTCGCCGGTCCCGGTTGCCATGGCGCACATGGACGCCATGCGTTGCGGGTGCGGACGGGGCGGGGAGAGGGGGGGATGCCCGGTCCGTGTCCCGTCAAGCCGCGAGCGCGAACTCCTCGGTCTTTTCTTCCTCGGCGGCCGCGGGTTCAGCCGCGGTCTGCACCGGCGTTTCGACCGCCGCCGCCTTGTTTGGGAAGAGCAGGCGCGAGGCGAGGACGATGAAACCGAGCGCGAAATAGGCGGCGAAAGTCTGCACCGGGAAGAAGAAGAGCGGCGCGATGAACGCCAGACGCAGATACAGCGGGTTGAACCCGAAATCCTGGCCCACGGCCTCGCAGATGCCGAAGAAGGTATCGCGGCGGCGGAAGAGGTTTGCGGTTTCGGTCTGCATCGTCTTGTCTTTCCCTTTGGCCGCGGCGGAGGGGGAGCCGCGTTCGTACCCACTGCTAAGCAATGCCCGTGCCAATTCGTGCATTCTCTCTGTTTTCCGGGATTTCGATGGTCGGCCGGATCGGGCCGCCTTCCCAGTGATATGGTCGGTTTCCCATTGAATGGGATTATTTGCCATTAAGCGGTCCCGGATGAACGCTCCCTGACAGGGCGTGGAATCGGGCGACGACCGCCATCTGGCGCCGAAATATGAACAATTAAAGTAGGCAGCCGCAAATTTTTGTGCGCCGCACCAATTTTTCGACGAACGCCGCTCTCAGGAAGACGTGGGGCGGTCCGCGTCGCGGCCCGAAAGGAAAAAGCCGAGGGCGCCGACGATGCAGGCGCCGAAAAGCAGCCCCTCGATTCCCGCCGTCGCCGCCTGGCTGACCGGGCCGAAGCCCGTTTCGCCGAACAGTCGGCCGATCGGCGCGAGACTGAAGCGCGAGTCGGGAAATTGCCGGACGAGCTGGTCGAGACTGCCGCCGAGCAACGTCCCGCCAAGGACGGGAATCAAGAAACCCGCCACGCCCGTCGCGCCCGCACCGATTGCGATCGCCTGCGCCGGCGCGGGCGACCGGCGTCGGGCGATCCATGCCGCGAGGCCGACCGCCGCGCCAAGGACCGCGCCTTCGGGCGCACCCGTCATCCGGCCGGGCGCCTCGCCGAGCAGCAATCGGAAGGCGTCCAGCCCGACGAGCTTCGCCGCGCCGCCGGTAACGAAGCCGCCCGCGGCGCCGCCGAACACGCCGCCCTGCCAGCCAACCGGCCAACGCCGGGTCGCGAGCGCGATGCCGAGGCCGACGCCCGCCCCGGCGACGAGGCCAACGAGCATATTGATCGCAAGCAGGACGAACAGCGCCGAGGTTGCGCCGAGGCCCGGCTGCAAACCCTGCAGATTGACGCCGAGCCCGTAGAGTGTGCCGCCCAATATGCCCGCCGCGCCGCCGCCGATCGTTGCTGCCGCGACGGGTAGCAGAACCGAACCGGGAGCGTCTGGTGCCGGCCCCGCCGCCGCGTCTGTCGAAACGACCTGCACCGCGCCGACGAAGCGATAGCCATGCTTTGGCACCGTCTCGATAAATCGCGGGCACGCGGCGTCGTCGCCGAGCAGGCGACGCAGCGAGCGGATGCACTGGGTCAGTGCTTCGTCCGTGACCGGGACGCCGCGCCATACCTCGGCCATGAAGCGATCTTTGGTGACGAGCTGGCCGCGTTCGGCGAGCAGCAGCGCCAGCGCATCGAAATAACGGCTGTTCAGAACCAGCGCAGCGCCGCCGCGGCGCAAGCTGCGATCCGCCGTGTCGACGGCGAAGTCATCGAACCGAAAGCGGGTTTCAGCCATTTTTCAGCGAAATCTCAGATCTTGCTCATGCCGTTCATCGGCCGCGCGGCCACAGCTAAAGCCCCAAATGGCCAAGGAGGCAAGCGAATGGTTGTGGAGACGAAAACCGGATGGAACGGCTGGCGCATCGCGCGATGGACGGCCGGCGCCCTGTTGCTGCTGACCCCGCTGGCGATGATGCAGGTGAGCAGCGAGTGGAACTGGGGCGCGGGCTCCTTTGTCTTTGCCGGCGTGCTGATCGGCGGGGTCTTGCTGCTTTACGATCGCGCGGCGCTGGCGTCGCCAAGCGTCGCCTATCGCGGCGGCGTAACCGTCGCGCTGGCGGTGTCCTTCCTGCTGCTGTGGGTCAATGTTGCGGTCGGTATCGTCGGTAGCGAGGACAATCCCGTGAATTTGAGCTTTTTCATGCTCGTGCTGATCGCCGCGATCGGCGCCTTCTCGGCCGACTTTCGTCCGGCTGGGATGGCGCGCGCGATGCTCGGCACCGCGGGCGTACAAATGCTGCTCGCGCTGATCATAGGGACGGCGCCTTCGACGCAGCGTGATCCCGCCGGGATCGTCGGCCTCGCGATATTGAGCGCATTCTTTGCCGCGCTGTGGCTGACCTCGGCGGCGCTGTTCCGTCACGCCGCGAAAACCGGCGAAGTGCGCGCCGACTAAAAAATAGCCCCGCCGGAGCGGGGCTATTTCAACATCGCCTTTTCCCGACCTTACTGGTCGAGGAAGCTGCGCATCTTGCGGCTGCGGCTCGGGTGCTTCAGCTTGCGAAGCGCCTTCGCCTCGATCTGACGGATGCGTTCGCGGGTCACGCTGAACTGCTGCCCGACCTCTTCCAGCGTATGGTCGGTGTTCATGCCGATGCCGAAGCGCATGCGCAGAACACGCTCCTCACGCGGGGTGAGCGACGCAAGGACGCGGGTGACGGTTTCCTTGAGGTTCGACTGCACGGCGGCATCGACCGGGATCACGGCATTCTTGTCCTCGATGAAATCGCCGAGGTGACTGTCTTCCTCGTCGCCGATCGGCGTTTCGAGGCTGATCGGCTCCTTGGCGATCTTCATCACCTTGCGGACCTTTTCGAGCGGCATCGACAGGCGCTCGGCCATTTCCTCGGGCGTCGGCTCGCGGCCGCTTTCGTGAAGGAACTGGCGGCTGCAGCGCACGAGCTTGTTGATCGTCTCGATCATGTGGACCGGGATGCGGATCGTGCGCGCCTGGTCGGCGATCGAGCGGGTGATCGCCTGCCGGATCCACCAGGTCGCATAGGTCGAGAATTTGTAACCGCGGCGATATTCGAACTTGTCGACCGCCTTCATCAGGCCGATATTGCCTTCCTGAATGAGGTCGAGGAACTGCAGGCCGCGGTTCGTGTACTTCTTCGCGATCGAGATCACGAGACGCAGGTTCGCCTCGACCATCTCCTTCTTGGCGATGCGCGCTTCGCGCTCGCCCTTCTGGACCATGTTCACGACGCGGCGGAATTCGACCAGGCTCATGCCCGCGGCTTGCGCGATTTCGCTGATCTCGACGCGGATGCGGTCGACCGCGCCGGCTTCGTTTTCGGCGAAAGCCGCCCATTTCTTGTCGAGGCCGCCGACCTGGTCGAGCCAATTTTCTTCGAGCTCGCGCCCGACATAATTGTCGAGGAACGCCTTGCGCGGCACTTTGTGGCGCTCGGCGAGGCGCAGCATCTGGCCGCCGAGCGCGGTCAGGCGCCGGTTGTAGCTGTAGAGCTGGTCGACGAGATATTCGATCTTGGTGCCGTGGAACTGCACGCTCTCGACCTGCGCGGTGAGTTCCTCGCGCAGCTTGTGGTACTTCTTTTCCGACGCCGACGGAAATTCCTCGCCGCCCGACAGCGATTCGAGGCGCGCTTCCTGCAGCTTCTGGAACGCCTTGAAGCTCTTGGTGATGTTCGCGAACTTCTCGAGCGCGTCGGGCTTGAGCAATTCTTCCATCGCCGCGAGGCTCAGCGTATTGTCCTCGTCGTCTTCCTCGAAGGTCTCGCGCTTGCCCGACGAGCCTTCGCCATCTTCGTCGTCTTCGTCGGCCGAAGGCTCTTCCTCGACCTCGTCCTCGTCCTTGAACGAGACGCCGGCGGTCTTTTCGCTGATCTCGCCGTCGTCCTCGGCGCCTTCCTCGTCGAGATTCTCGGGCGCCGGATCCTTCGACAACATCGCCTCGAGGTCGACGATCTCGCGGAGCTGCATGTCGCCGTTGTTGAGCGCGTTCGACCATTCGATGATCGCGTTGAAGGTGAGGGGGCTTTCGCACAGCCCGAGGATCATCGTGTCGCGGCCGGCCTCGATGCGCTTCGCGATCGCGATTTCACCCTCGCGGCTGAGCAGCTCGACCGCGCCCATTTCGCGCAGGTACATGCGAACGGGATCGTCGGTGCGATCGACCGTTTCCTTCTTCTTCTCGATGGCGGGTGCGGTCAGCGAACCCGAGTTCGAGGTGACGTCGATATCGTCGTCGGCCTCCTGCTCGGCCTCTTCCTGCACATCTTCGTCGCTCTCGACGATGTTGATGCCCATGTCGCTGATCGCCGACATGATGTCCTCGATCTGCTCGGACGACATCTCGTCCTGCGGCAGCGCCGCATTGAGCTCGTCATAGGTCAGGTAACCGCGCTTCTTGCCGCGCGCGATCAGCTTTTTGACGTCGGCCTCGTTGAGGTCGATCAGCGGGCCGTCGGTGTCGGTATCGGTGTCGGCTGCGGTGTTCTTGGTGGCCATCAATTCTTCCTGCCTTGGGGCATCTGCAAAATGGTCGTCACTGGTTCGTGCTGTCGGACAGCGCGGCCAGGCGGCGGGTCAGTTCCTCATCCATGGCGCGCAGTTTTTGCTGACGCGCCAGGCCTTCGTCGTCCATCGTGCGCTGGAAATCCGCGGTCGCCTCGGCAAGCCGGGCGCGGATTTCGGGCTGGGTGACCAGCACGCCGATATATTCGTCAAGATCACGCAGCGCGATTTCGCGTGCTGCGTCAATCTCTTCGCCTTCGAGCCTGCGATTGAATGAGAAGTGCATTCCGTCGGCTCTGAGCAATGTCATCGCCCTATTATACACTTTCATTGGCTCCAATATGGCAAGCAACCCCTCGCAATCAAGCCCTTCTTGGCCATTTGCGATGTCAAGCATTGCGCGGAGCAGTTCGGCGTCGCCGGAATCGGGGATGGGGAGGCGAAACAGCTCGTCCTCGTGCCGGCGAAGCGCCTCCGGATAGCGGAGCAATCCGCCGAGCAACGCCGCGGCGAGCGGCCCGGCGATGCCGCTCTGGCTGAGCGTGCGCGTCTCCTCGCCAGGCGGCTGAAGGCGAGGGTCGGGCTGGAAGCGGCGGCCGCCGCGCTGGGGTTGCGGAGCCCAGGGGACACGCGGGCCGCGCTCGGGCTGTTTGCGGGCGAACAACGCATCGAGTTTTTCGCGGAACGCCTCGCGATAATGGTGGCGGACGTCGGCGTCCTGAATCGTGTCGGCATGGGCGAGCAGCCGGGTCTTGAGCGCCGCGCGCTCCTCGGGCGTCGCGAGCGGCCCTGCCGCGACTTCGTGCGCCCAGAGCCGTTCAACGAGCGGTTGGGCTTCCTCCAGAATATCGACAAAACCGGCCGATCCGCGCGCCCGGACGAGATCGTCCGGATCCTGCCCCGCGGGCAAGGTCGCGAAGGCGAGGCTGAAGCCCGGACGCAGCAGGGGCAGGGCGCGCATCGCCGCGCGCATCGCCGCTTTCTGCCCCGCGCTGTCGCCGTCGAAGCAGAGTATGGGCACAGGCACCATGCGCCAGATCATCCCGAGCTGGTTCTCGGTGAGCGCGGTGCCGAGCGGCGCGACCGCATCGGCGATCCCCGCCTCGGCGAGCGCGATGACGTCCATATAGCCTTCGACGACGATGATCCGGTTCGTCTGGCGCGACGCGGGGCTTGCCTTGTCGAGATTGTAGAGCGTGCGCCCCTTGTCGAAGAGCGGGGTGTCGGGCGAGTTCAGATATTTGGGCTCGCCGTCGCCGAGGATGCGCCCGCCGAATGCGATGACGCGCCCGCGCGCATCGCGGATCGGGATCATCAGGCGGCCGCGGAAGCGGTCGTAGGGCTCCTTGTCGTCGACCGCGATCAGCATCCCCGATTCGACGAGCATCGCGGTCGGAAATTTCTTGAGCGCTTCCTTCAGCGCCGAGCGGCTGTCGGGGGCAAGGCCGAAGCCGAAAGCCTTGCGCGTTGCCTCCGAAATGCCGCGCTTCGCCAGATAGTCGCGCGCCGGGGCGCCGTTGCTGCTCGCGAGCTGCGCGGTGAACCAGTCGGCCGCGGCCTGTACGACGTCGCGGAGGCTAGCCTGCTCCTCGGCCTTCTTAGCGGCGCGCGGGTCGGCGGCGGGGACTTCCATGCCGGCCTCGGCGGCGAGTTCCTTGACCGCGTCCATGAACGACAGCCCACGCTGGTCGGTCATCCAGCGGATCGCATCGCCGTGCGCGCTGCAGCCGAAGCAGTGGTAGAAGCCCTTTTCGTCGTTGATCGTGAAGCTGGGGGTCTTTTCGTTATGGAAGGGGCAGCAGGCCTTATACTCGCGCCCGGCACGCGTGACCTTCACCGTGCGGCCGATCAGGGTCGACAGCGTGATGCGCGAGCGGAGTTCGTCCAGCCATTGCGGGGTGAGGGTCATATCTTCGATATGCCTCTGCCTGCATCCGCCCGCAAGCAGGCGGCGAGCGTGTGTCTCAGGAGAGCGCCGCCTTCACCCACCCGCTCGCCTTGCTCATGTCGAGCTGCGAGCCCAGCCGGTCCTTCACCGCGGCCATCACCTTGCCCATATCCTTCAGGCTCTCGGCGCCCAGTTCGGTCACGATCGCCTTGATCGCCGCCGTCGCCTCGTCATCGCTGAGCTGCGCGGGCAGGAAGTCCTCGATCACGACGACCTCGGCCGCCTCGACGTCGGCGAGTTCCTGGCGGCCGCCCTGTTCGTACATGGCGATCGACTCGCGGCGCTGCTTGACCATTTTCTGGAGGACGTCGGTCACCAGAACATCGTCGTCGGCCGGCGCGGTGCCGGTCCTGAGTTCGATGTCCTTGTCCTTGATCTTGGCCAGCATCAGCCGGATGGTGCCGAGGCGCGCCTTGTCGCCGGCTTTCATCGCGGCGACCTGCGCAGCCTTGATGTCGTCACGAATCATGCGTGTCCCCATGGCTCACAAATTTCGGAAAGGCCCTCTCTAGCGGCAAGATTCCGAATCCGATAGCTTGTGAATCACTTTTTTGCCTCCTACTTGGTCGGCCGTTTAGCCCCCCGTCCGGAGCATGTTGAATGGCACCAGCCAACCCCTCTGCCGCGCCCAAAACCCCGCCCGCGGGCGCGACTGGCGTTCTTGTCCTTGCCGATGGCACGATCCTGTGGGGCGTGGGCTATGGCGCCAGCGGTGCGGGCGTCGGCGAGATCTGTTTCAACACGGCGATGACCGGCTATCAGGAAATCCTGACCGACCCGAGCTATGCCGGGCAGATCATCACCTTCACCTTTCCGCACATCGGCAATGTCGGCGCGAACCCCGAGGATATGGAGCGCGAAAAGCGCGCCGCGATCGGCTGCATCACGCGCGAGCTGCCGACGCTGCCCAGCAACTTCCGCAGCGTCCAGACGCTGCCCGACTGGATGGCGGCGCAGGGCCTGATCGGCCTCGCCGGCATCGACACGCGCGCGCTGACCCGCCGCATCCGCGACGGCGGCGCGCCGACCGGCGTGGTCGCGCACAGCCCCGAGGGCAAGTTCGACCTCGATAAGCTGCTGATGCTCGCGCAGGGATGGCCGGGGCTGGAGGGCATGGACCTGGCGAAGACCGTCACCCGCGAGCGGCAGGGCAGCTGGGACGCGGGCGTGTGGCATCTTGGGTCGGGATATGAGGCGTCGGATCACAAGCGCGAGGGCGATCCCGCGCCGCATGTCGTCGCGGTCGATTATGGCGCGAAGGACAATATCTTCCGCAACCTCGTGAAGGCCGGCGCGCGCGTGACCGTGGTGCCCGCGAAGACCAGTCTCGACGAGATCATGGCGCTGCGTCCCGCAGGCGTATTCCTGTCGAACGGCCCCGGCGACCCCGCGGCGACGGGCGAATATGCGGTGCCGGTGATCAAGGGTCTGCTCGAGCGCAACGTCCCGATCTTCGGCATCTGCCTCGGCCACCAGATGCTGGGCATCGCGGCGGGCGCGAAGACGGTGAAGATGCATCAGGGCCACCGCGGCGCGAACCATCCGGTGCAGCGCGTCGGCGGCGATTTCGCCGACGGCGTGGTCGAGATCACCAGCATGAACCATGGCTTTGCGGTCGATGCATCGACGCTGCCCGCCGGTGTGGTCGAAACGCACAAGAGCCTGTTCGACGGATCGAACTGTGGCATCGCGATCACCGGCAAGAACGCCTTCAGCGTGCAGTACCACCCCGAGGCGAGCCCGGGGCCACAGGACAGCTTCTATCTGTTCGAGAAGTTTGTGGGTGGATTGGCCAAATCGTCGTGACGGATATGACGATCGCGGGCGATACGGATCGCTGGATGCTGATGGGGCGTCAATCTGCGGACGGATATCCGCTGGTCGTGCGGGCGCGTGTCAAAAATGACTTCATCGTCGATTTTGAGAAGTCAAACGCTGTTTCGGCGGTGATTTGCGATTTGAAGCCGACTCTCATACAGGAAAATCGGCTTCCAACCCCGACAGGCCTTAGCAATTTGCATGATTTGGAAGACAAAGCGATCGTGGCGCTGTCGTCTTTGCAATCTCACTGCTTTCATACTGCGAGCGTCACTGGCGATGGGCGGCGCGTGCTTTATTTTGCTCACGCCAAGGGCGATGAGGTAGCCGCACTTATTTCGGGCATCGGCTCGGAAATCGCGGACGTCGAAGTCGCGTCCGATTTTGAACTTACGACTTACCGGGAATTTATCACGCCTACGCCGCTCGATATCCAACTCGATGGGGACCAACAGGTGATCGGCGCGCTCGAAGAGAATGGCAATCAAGCCGACGTTCCGAGGAAGGTCGATTTCTGGTTTTATGGCGAACCGCTCAAACTCCAGCTTTTGGCAGCCAAGCTTGAGAAGCTCGGGTTCGAGGTCGATCATTGGCTGAATAACCCAGGCGGGGTCGTTCTGAGCCGCACGATGGGGACTGAAATCAGTACCTTCCACGAACTCACACCGCAGCTGCTCGAATTGGCCGAGGAGAGTGGCGTCGAATATGACGGCTGGGAAACTTTCGCGGCGACACCCGGCAACGCTTCCCCTCATCGCGAACCGCCTGCAAAACCTCGCTCTTTTCTCAATAAACTATTCGGCGCGAAGAAAAACTGATCATGCCCAAAAGAACCGACATCCAATCCATCCTCGTCATCGGCGCCGGCCCGATCGTTATCGGCCAGGCGTGCGAGTTCGATTATTCGGGGACGCAGGCGATCAAGGCGTTGAAGGAGGAGGGCTATCGCATCGTCCTCGTCAACTCCAACCCCGCGACGATCATGACCGATCCCGATCTCGCCGATGCAACCTATGTCGAGCCGATCACGCCCGAGATCGTCGCGAAGATCATCGCGAAGGAACGCCCCGACGCGGTGCTGCCGACGATGGGCGGGCAGACGGCGCTCAACACCGCGCTGGCGCTGTTCAACGACGGGACGCTGGCGAAATATGGCGTCGAGATGATCGGCGCCGATGCCGAAGCGATCGACAAGGCCGAGGACCGGCAGAAGTTCCGCGACGCGATGGACAAGATCGGTCTGGAAAGCGCGCGCAGCGGCGTCGCACATACGGTCGACGAGGCGTTCGCGGTGCTCGAACGCACCGGGCTGCCGTCGATTATTCGCCCGTCGTTCACGCTGGGCGGGACCGGCGGCGGCATCGCGTATAACCGCGAGGAGTTCGAGCATATCGTCCGCGGCGGCCTGATCGCCTCGCCGACCACCGAAGTCCTGATCGAGGAGTCGCTTCTCGGTTGGAAGGAATATGAGATGGAGGTGGTGCGCGACCGCAAGGACAATTGCATCATCATCTGTTCGATCGAGAATGTCGATCCGATGGGCGTCCATACCGGCGATTCCATCACCGTCGCGCCGGCGCTCACGCTGACCGACAAGGAATATCAGATCATGCGCAACGCGAGCATCGCGGTGCTGCGTGAAATCGGTGTCGAAACAGGCGGTTCGAACGTGCAGTTCGCGGTCAATCCGAAGGACGGCCGCCTGATCGTGATCGAGATGAACCCGCGCGTATCGCGTTCGTCGGCGCTGGCGTCGAAGGCGACGGGCTTCCCGATCGCCAAGGTCGCGGCGAAGCTCGCGGTCGGCTACACGCTCGACGAGATCATGAACGACATCACCGGCGTGACCCCGGCGTCGTTCGAGCCGACGATCGACTATGTCGTCACCAAGATCCCGCGCTTTGCCTTCGAGAAGTTCAAGGGCGCCGAGGCGACGCTCTCGACCGCGATGAAGTCGGTCGGCGAGGTGATGGCGATCGGGCGCACGATCCATGAATCGATGCAGAAGGCGCTGCGCGGGCTCGAAACCGGCCTCAGCGGCTTCAACTTCGTCGACCGGCTGGTTGGTGCGAGCCACGAGCAACTCAAGAGCGAGCTCGCGAAGCGCACGCCCGACCGCCTGCTCAACACCGCGCAGGCGATCCGCGAAGGCCTGCCGCTCGCGGACATCAACCGCATCGCGGGCTACGACATGTGGTTCCTCGAACGCATCGCGGAGATCGTCGAGGCCGAGAACGAGGTGATGGCGAACGGCCTGCCGCGCGACACCGAAGGGATGCGCAGGCTCAAGGCCATGGGCTTCTCCGACAAGCGGCTCGCCTATCTGGCGCTGCAATCGGCGAACCTGCGCCCCGGTACGCGCCGCGCGACCGCGCATGGCAGCGGGCTGATCCACGAGGCCGTCAAGGCGATGACCGGCGGCGTGACCGAGGCCGAGGTGCGCGCGCTGCGCCACAAGCTCGGCGTGCGGCCGGTGTTCAAGACGATCGACACCTGCGCCGCCGAATTCCAGGCCCAGACGCCCTATCTCTATTCGACCTATGAGGCGCCAACCTTTGGCAAGCCCGAGAATGAGGCGAACCCGAGCGATCGCAGGAAGGTCGTCATCCTCGGTGGCGGTCCGAACCGCATCGGGCAGGGGATCGAGTTCGATTATTGCTGTTGCCACGCGTGCTTCGCATTGGAAGAGGCGGGCTATGAGACGATCATGGTCAACTGCAACCCGGAGACGGTGAGCACCGACTATGACACGTCGGATCGCCTCTATTTCGAGCCGCTGACCGCAGAGGATGTGCTCGAAATCCTCAACGTCGAAATGTCGAAGGGCGAGCTTGTCGGGGTGATCGTGCAGTTCGGCGGCCAGACGCCGCTGAAGCTCGCGCAGGCGCTGGCCGAAGCGGGAATCCCGATCCTCGGCACTTCGCCCGACGCGATCGACCTCGCCGAAGACCGCGAGCGCTTCGCGGCGCTGGTCAACAAGCTGAAGCTCAAGCAGCCCGAGAATGGTATCGCGCGCAGCCGCGAGGAAGCCGTCGCGGTCGCGGCGCGCATCGGCTATCCGGTGCTGACGCGGCCTTCCTATGTGCTCGGCGGCCGCGCGATGGAGATCGTCGACGATCAGGCGCAGCTCGAAAATTATATCGAGACCGCGGTCCAGGTGTCGGGCGATTCGCCGGTGCTGATCGACCGCTATTTGCGCGACGCGATCGAGGTCGACGTCGATGCGCTGTGCGACGGGACCGATGTGGTGGTCGCGGGCGTGCTCCAGCACATCGAGGAAGCCGGGGTCCATTCGGGCGACAGCGCCTGCTCGATCCCGCCCTACAGCCTTCCGCCGCATATCGTCGCCGAAATCGAGCGCCAGGCCGATGCGCTGGCGCGCGCGCTGGGCGTTCGCGGCCTGATGAACATCCAGTTCGCGGTTAAGGACGAGGATGTGTACCTCATCGAGGTCAATCCGCGTGCCAGCCGCACCGTGCCCTTCGTTGCTAAGGCCGTTGGTTCGCCGATCGCCAAGATCGCGGCGCGCGTGATGGCGGGCGAGAAGCTCGCCGACCTGCCGAAGATCAATCGCGACATCGCGCATGTCGCGGTCAAGGAAGCGGTCTTCCCCTTCGCGCGCTTCCCCGGCACCGACCCCGTCCTGTCACCGGAAATGAAGTCCACCGGCGAAGTCATGGGAATCGATCGTAATTTCAACCTTGCATTCGCCAAGGCGCAGCTCGGCGCGGGCGACCGCCTCCCCACGGAGGGGCGCCTGTTCGTGTCGGTGAAGAACAGCGACAAGCCGCGCATCGTCGGTGCGGTGAAGCAGCTCCGCGCCTGGGGCTGGAAGGTGATCGCGACCGGCGGCACCGCCGACTATCTCGCGCAGCAGGGTATCGAGGTCGAACGCGTCAACAAGGTCGCCGAGGGGCGGCCGCATATCGTCGACCGGATCAAGGACGGCGACGTGCAGCTGATTTTCAACACGACCGAAGGCTGGCAGTCGCTGCAGGATTCGCAATCGATCCGCGCCTCGGCGCTGGCTGCCGACATCGCCTATTATACCACCGCTGCGGCGAGCGATGCCGCGACGCAGGCGATCGGGGCGCTGCGCGCGCATAGTCTTGAAGTAAAGCCGCTTCAGGACTATTATTGAGGGTACCGCTCCACCTCCCCGACATTACGGAAACAGCGGCTCAGCCGCTCGGCGCTCAACCGCCGAGGCAGGATTATTGACGAAGGACAACAGGATAATGGCAAGCGTTGAAAAGGTTCCGATGCTGCAGGAAGGCTATGAGAAGCTGAGCACCCAGCTCGCGGCTCTGAAGGCCGAGCGACCCCTGATCGTCGATGCGATCGAGGAAGCGCGCGCGCATGGCGACCTTTCGGAAAATGCCGAATATCACGCCGCGAAGGAACGTCAGGGTCAGGTCGAAGCCTCGATCGGCGACCTTGAGGATCGTCTGTCGCGCGCCCAGATCATCGACCCCACGACGCTGTCGGGCGACCGCATCGTCTTCGGCGCGACCGTCACGCTCGCCGACGAGGATGACAAGCCGGTGCGCTACCAGATCGTCGGCCAGGCCGAGGCGGACGCGAAGGACGGCAAGATCAGCTACAACTCGCCGCTTGGCCGCGCGCTGATCGGCCGCAAGGTCGACGACGAGGTCGAAGTGACCGTGCCGTCGGGCGACAAATATTATCTGGTGACGAAGATCGAGTTCGTCTGAGCCGGGGGCGAACGGAGCCAAGGCGATGAAGCCGCAAGATGCGCCGCTGGTCACGGGCTACGCGCTCGCGTGCGTCGTCGTCTTTCTCCTGACCTGGGTCAGCGGATATCAGCTCGACGCATTCATCCGTGCGGGCTTCATTCCCGCGCGGTTCGGCAGCGAGCTGATCGCGTCGCCGGGCACGATGGTGCCCTTTATCCTGACGCCGCTGACCTCGGCCTTCCTGCATGCGGGTTGGCTCCACCTGATCTTCAACTTGATCATCCTGCTGTTCATCGGCCGCCAGCTGGAGGCGCCGCTGGGCGCGAAGGCGATGGGGGTGCTGCTCGTCGTCGGGGCTTATGCCGGCGCGTTTGCGCAATATCTGGCCGATCCCGCATCGGCCATGCCGATGATCGGGGCCAGCGGTGCGATTTCGGCGCTGATTGCGGTGTTCGCGCTGATCTTCAGTCGGTCGCAGACGAAGGCGATCGGACCGATCCCCGCGCATTGGGTGCGGGCGCTGTGGCTCGCGCTGGCGTGGATCGGGTTGCAATTGCTCCTTGGATTCAGCGGCGGCGGCGATTTCGGCGCGGTTGCGATCTGGGCGCATGTCGGCGGCTTCCTCGCTGGTCTGCTCCTTGCGCGTCCGCTGCTGCGCTGGCGCTTCGGGGGGCGTTAGGCGAGCAGCCCGCCCGCCAGCAGCATCGCGACGCGCACGTCGATCCCGCACCCTTCGGCGCGTTTCGCTGCGACGAAATCCTCGATCCCGTCCAGCGGCACCCGGTGGACGATGATATCCTCGCCATCGACGCCGCCGCCTTCGCCGACCTTCGTCAGGCCGGTCGCGACGAGCAGCGTGAAGCTTTCGCTGACCATCCCCGGCGAGCTGAAGAATTCGCCAACCGTGCGCCAGTTTGCGGCGCGATAGCCCGTTTCCTCCTCAAGCTCGCGCTCGGCCGCAATTTCCGCCGCCTCGCCGCTGGCGTCGTCGCCGACAAGCCCCGCGGGCAGTTCGAGGCACTGGACCTTCAACGGTACGCGATATTGTTCGACCAATATGATGTGGCGCCCGTCCGCGGCCTCGTCGATGGCAAGGATCACCGCCGCGTGGATGCCGCGCGAGCGCGAGACATATTCCCACGTTCCTTGCTGCTTGACGGTGATGAAGCGGCCTTCCCACCGCGTCTCGATGGGGGTGTCGGGGGAGGGGCGGGTCATATCTTATCCTGTCGTCATTGCGAGCGAAGCGGTGCCGGAGGCGGCCGTTGGCCAACCAATCCAGAGCGGTGCGCGCCGCTCTGGATTGCCACGCGGCTTTGCCGCTCGCAATGGCGAAGAAATTAAAGCTCGATCAGCCGGTCGGGCAGTTCGTTCGGATTCTCGCTGCCGCGCGGAAAATGTGCGGCGAGCACGACGCCCATCTGGCGCACCGCCTCGGCCAAGCCCTCGCCGGGCTTGCCCGCGCGCACGCGGTCGATGAGCGCCACCATCGCATCGCCCCAGACCTCGGGAGCGACCTTCGCCGCGATCGCCTCGTCGGCGACGATGTCGGCGCGATGCTCGCGCAGGCTGACGTACAGGAGGACCCCGGTGCGCCCGAGCGTCTTTGCCTCGGTCCCGACCTTGAACAGGTCGATCGCGCGCGCACGGACGCGGGCCGCAAGGATCGCGCGCGGGGTCAGCCAGATGCGCAAGGGGCGCCACAGCAGGATCAGCCACATCCCGATCCACTTCAGGACGCCCACAGCGATCACTGTCCCGAGCCATTGATTGGCGGTCAGTTCATGCCCCCAACCGCCGGTCAGGCGATCGTAAAGCCCCCGGTAGAATTCCGGAAACAGCGCGATCACCGACATGGCAAGGAAAGCGATGACGCTCGCCCAGACCAGTGCGACATCGTCGTAATCGTTCGACTGTGCCGCGATGACGGTGACGATCTCGCCGCTCGTCTGATCCTCGGCCGCGGCAACCGCGGCTGTGACGAGGTCGTGATCGGCGGCGCTGACGTGACTGACTTTCATGGCTCCGTTCCCCTACCAGCCGCCCGAGGCACCGCCGCCGCCGAAGCTGCCGCCGCCGCCCGAAAAGCCGCCGCCACCGCCCCAGCTCGATCCGCCGCTGCCCCATGAGGAGCCTCCCGAAGAGCCGCCGCCCCAGTCGTCGCCACCCCAGATGATGATCGGACCGCCGCCCCATGGACGGTTGCGGCGATGCTTCCTGCCGCGCCGCCCGAAGGCGGAGAGCATCGGCAGGATGAAGAAGAAAAAGACGATGAAGCCGATGAAGATCAGCCCGCCGATGTCGCCGTCGTCGGCGCGGTCGCGCTCTTCCGCTTCAATCTGTGCGGCGCGCGCGGCCGCCTCTTCAGGGGTGAGCTGAATCTGCTCCGAAATCGCTTTGACCCCGGCATCGATGCCGCCGGCAAAATCCCCTTCCTTGAAGCGTGGAGTGATGTCATTGCGGATGATACGCCCCGCGTGAATATCGGTCATCACGGCATTGAGACCATAGCCGACGCCGATATGGACACGCCGATCGTTCGGCGCGACCAAGAGAATGACGCCGTCGTCGAGTCCCTTGCGACCGATGCCCCATTCGCGTCCCAAGCCGATGCCATAGTCTGCAATGTCGTAGCCATCGAGCGACTTGACGGTCGCGACGACCACCTGATGCCCGGTCTTTTGGTCGATTGCCTGCAATTCGCTGTCGAGTGCAGTCTCCTGCTCCGGGGACAGCAGTTCGGCTTGATCGACGACCCGGCCGGTCAGCTTGGGGAAGGTCTGCGCCGATGCCGGGAGCGCGAGCGCCAACAACAGCAGCGCAAAAGGCCAACGAAACGTACCGCGCGACATCGAGCGCCGGCTGTCGGCGAGGATCAGTGGCACCGCTACTGTCCGAAATTCACCTTTGGCGCGACATCGGCGTTCGGACTCACTGCTTCATACGGCGTCATGGGTTTTGCGCCATGAACAATCTTGGCGCCGATAATGTCGGGGAAGGTGCGGATCGTCGTGTTATAGTCCTGTACCGATATGTTATAATCCCTGATAGCTTGATTGATCTTGGTTTCCGTCGAGTCGAGCGAAGTCATCAGGTCTTCATAACGGCCCTGGCTTTGCAGCTGCGGATATTGTTCGGAGACCACGAGAAGGCGGCCAAGCGCGCTCGTGATGTTGCCCTGCGCCTGCCGAAATGCCTCCACTTTCGCTGGGTCGTTCAGATCGTCGGTCTTCAGCTGAACTTGCGTGGCCGATGCGCGGGCCTGAATGACGCTGTCCAGCGTCGCCTTTTCCATATTGGCGGCACCCTTGACCGTTTCGACAAGATTCGGAATCAGATCGGAACGACGCTGATAGGCGGCTTGAACGTCGGCCCATTTAGCCTTCGCGGCCTCTTCCTTGGTGGGAACGCTGTTGATGCCGCAGGCGGACAGCAACAGCGCGGCAACCGGGACAATCAGCCAGCGGGCGGAACGATAGGTCATGGTCATCAATGCTCCCTCGCGCGGCGTTTTGCCGCAACAACACACATAATAGGATCGCGCTTGCCTTTGTGCAATCACCGCGGCACGTTCGGGACGCAAGATCGACGATCCGGGGAGCCGCAACATGTTGAGCGAATTCAGGGAATTTATCGCCAAGGGCAATGTCATGGACCTCGCGGTCGGCGTCATCATCGGCGGCGCCTTTGCGACGATCACGACCTCGCTGACCGCCGACCTGATCATGCCGCTGGTCGGCTGGATTTTCGGCGGGGTCGATTTCTCGAGCAAGTTCATCCTGCTCGGCAGCATCCCCGAAGGCATCGCAGCGACCGACTATGCGGCGCTCAAGAAGGCCGGCGTCGCGATGATCGGCTATGGCGCCTTCCTAACCGCGGTCATCAACTTCCTCATTCTCGCTTTCGTCATTTTCCTGCTGGTCAAGTGGGTGAACAAGGTGATGCGCCGCGGACCCGATGCGCCGGCCGGCCCGAGCGAGGTCGACCTACTCACCGAAATCCGGGACGAACTGCGGAAAAAATAGGGGTTTGAGCCCGATTCAGGACGAATGACCCGCCTGCGCTCTTCCAAAGCGCGGGCGGGTTTCCTATATGGGTTGTGCCGGTTTCGACCGGCTATGAGGATAAATGGTGTCGTGGAATAGACACAGCGGACCCGGGGGCAGTACCCGGCGGCTCCACCACAATCCCGCGCCCTTTCGAAGGGGTGCGCGGGCTTCTGACGGGGCCGAACCAGGATCGACGTGTGTTCAAAGGCGATGTTTTCTTCCGGGCTGAGTAACCCGTTCAAGGCTCAAACCTATAAGTGCTAACGATAACGAAGCACTCGCTCTGGCTGCGTAACCGATAAGCCTCACGGCCTAAGGTTATTCAAATAGAACGCGGTTCGGACCGAACCGGGCAACAGAATCGGATACCAGCGGCTGGGGACGAGCCGGGCAACAGAATCGTCCCACCTTTCCCCTCAATTACGCCGGCTCTGCGCCCTTGCATGGCTGCGCCGCGACGCCGCTTTCGTCGAGGCTCGCCTGGAAATCGGCACCCCACGATCGCATGCTCAGCAGGATGGGCTTCAGCGAATGGCCGAGCGGCGTCAGCTCATATTCGACCCGTGGCGGAACCTCGGGATAGACGATCCGTGCGACGATGCCGTCCGCCTCCAGTTCGCGAAGCTGCAGCGTGATCATCCGCTGCGTCGCATTCGGCGTCAGGCGGCAGAGCGCGTTGAAGCGCAGGCGGCCGCCGAGCAGGTGGAACAGCAGCACAGGCTTCCACACACCGCCGATCACCGACAGCGTCGCTTCGACGCTGCAACCCGTGCGCCCGGCGCGGCGGCGGATGGAGCGTGTTTTCGAATTTTCTTCAATATTTTCAGTAATACTTACATTCATGATCGTACATGTCCAAAATGTGCGTACTTATGAATCTAGAGATACTGGCCTATATTGATTCGGGCAAGCGGCGCGTCCGGTGCGCCTGTCGAAACCGAACGAGGATAATGCCGTGGAACAATCCGTCATGAAGGCCGCCTGGTACGAGCGGAAGGGAAGCGCCGAAGATGTGCTGATCGTCGGCGAGCAGCCCGTCCCCGTCGCTGCGCCGGGCGAATTGCTCATTCGCGTGCGCGCCTCGGGCGTGAACCCATCGGACACCAAGGCGCGGCAGGGCGCACGCGGACGCACCGAGATGCCCTATCCGCTGGTCATCCCGCATCAGGATGGCGCGGGCGAAGTCGTCGCGGCCGGATCGGCCGAAGACGGCGACTGGATCGGCAAGCGCGTCTGGTTCTACGAAGCGCAGCTGGGCCGGGCGCTCGGCGCCGCCGCCGAATATGTCGCGCTGCCGGTGCGGCAGGTCTCGATCCTGCCCGACAATGCCTCGTTCGAAGAAGGCGCCAGCCTCGGCGTTCCCGCAATGACCGCGCACCGCAGCGTCTTCGCCGACGGTCCGGTCGCGGGGAAAACCGTTTTCGTATCGGGCGGCGCGGGCGCGGTCGGCCGTTATGCGATCCAGTTCGCAAAGCTCGGCGGTGCGACGGTGATCGCGAGCGTGAGCCGCGACGAGCAGGCGGATTCGGCAAGGGCGGCGGGCGCCGACTTCATCGTCAACCGCAAGACCGATGACATCGTCGCGCGCGTTCGCGAGATCACGGGGCGGGAGCGCGGCGTCGACCGTTTCGTCGAAGTCGCTTTCGGTGCAAACCTCGATGTCATCATGAGCCTGCTCGCGCCGCGCGGCGTCGTCGCGACCTATGCGTCGGACGCGGTTCCGGAACCCGCACTGCCGTTCTGGCCGCTCGTCATGCTCGACGCGACGGTTCGTTTCGTGCTCGTCTATGTCATGGATGCCGCGGCCCACGCCGAAGCTGCGCAGGCGATCGGCGACGCGCTGGCCGCGGGCAAGCTCACGCACAATATTGCGGCGCGCTATCCGCTCGAGCGGATCGTCGATGCGCATCGAGCGCAAGAAGCGGGAACGACCATCGGCAAGATCATCGTGACCCCCTGACCGGGCTAATGCGCGCTGCCGCACTGTCCATGGTCGCCGAGCGCCTCGATCACCCGGCAATCGCCGGCGAGGCCGCCGCGGCACCGGCCGACGATGCGGGTCAGTTCGTCGCGTAACGCCGAGAGTTGGTCGATCTTCGCCTCGACGTGTTCGAGATGCGCAGACGCGATGCGGTCCGCCTCGCCGCAATCGCGGTCGGGGTGGTCGGAAAGGTCGAGCAATGACCGGATTTCCTCGATCGTGAAGCCGAGGTCGCGCGAGTGACGCACGAAACTGAGCCGCGTTCGGTGCGCGTCACCATAGCTGCGATAATTCGCATTGGTTCGAAGCGGGGCAGGGAGGAGTCCGATCCGCTCGTAGTAGCGGATGGTCTCGATGTTGGTGCCGGTGGCCTTCGACAGTTCGCCGATTTTCATTGCTTGACCCTGTAGTTGCTACAGGGTGCATATGGGATGTCGAATCGAAGAACCAAGAGGTTTCGCATGGCCGACCAATGTTGCGCGGGAAAAAGCGGCAAGACTGCGCTGAACGATCCCAGGTGGCGCCGCATCCTGTGGATTGCGCTGATCATCAACGCTGCGATGTTCGGGGTCGAGATCGTCGCGGGCGTCGCCGCCGATTCGCGGGCGCTCCAGGCGGACGCGCTCGATTTCCTGGGCGATGCGGCCAATTATGCGATCAGTCTGGGCGTCGCGGGCATGGCGCTGGCGTGGCGTGCCCGCGCAGCGCTGCTGAAGGCCGCGACGATGCTCGCTTTCGGACTTTGGGTGCTTGGCTCGGCGGTGTGGGGCTTTGTCGCCGGCACCGCGCCGCAGGCCGAGACGATGGGCATCATCGGTGCGCTGGCGCTGGCATCGAACGTTGCGGTCGCGCTGATGCTCTATCGCTATCGGACGGGCGACGCGAATATGCGCTCGGTCTGGATATGCTCGCGCAACGATGCGATCGGGAACCTTGCCGTGCTCGCGGCGGCGCTCGGGGTGTTCGGGACGGGGCAGGGCTGGCCTGACCTTGCGGTCGCGGCGATCATGGCAGCGCTGGCGATATGGGGCAGTGTCGATGTGTTCCGCCACGCGCGCGGCGATCTCGGCGGCGCCGCGACCGAAGCGGCCTAACGCCGATATCGGGATGTGATTTTCTGCCCTTTGCCAATGCGGTCTTCGCGCATATTGTGCGGCGCAGAATGGCAACGGGGCTTGAACTGACCTATAGAAATGCAGCGCCCCGTCCTTCGCGGGTCGACCGGCGTGGCTGATCCAGCCGTACCCGTCGCTCCGCCGGCGGAATATGTGCTGAAGCCGCACGAGCGGCCGCTGATACCAGGATCGCCAGCCAATCCCGACCACCCCAAAGGACGCCGGATCGCCTATTTCGCGATCGGCATCTATTTGGGACTGGTGGCGGGGCTGACCAACGGCCTGCTTCTCGCCAATCTGCTTGTCTTGCAGGGGAATATGGCGCTGACGCCGGTCGATACCGGCTGGGTGACGGTGGCCTACAACCTGACCAACGCCTGCATGAGCATATTGCTTTTCAAGGTTCGCCAGCATTTCGGAATACAGCGCTTCGTGCGCGCAACGATGCTGGCCTTGGTCGTCGCCAATTTCGTGCAGCTCTTCGATGCGGGCTATCAGGTCGAGCTTGTCTCGCGCGCGATCTCCGGGATCGCCGCGAGCGGGCTGGTGACGCTTGCGATCTTCTACATGATGCAAAGCCTGCCGGGTCCGCAAAAGTTGATCGCACTCGTCCTTGGCATTGGCGTCGTTCAGATTGGACTGCCGTTCGCCCGGGCGATCTCTCCGATCCTTGTGTACGATGGCGATATCGGAAACCTGTTCGCGTTGCAGTTCGGCCTTTCGCTCGTCACCGTCGGCCTCGTCAACATCCTGCCGCTTCCGCAAGGGGTGAAAGTGCGCGCCTTCGGGCTGCTCGATATGATCAGCTTTCCCTTGCTTGCCGTCGGGGTCGGCCTGCTTTGCAGTTTCTTCGTGCAGGGGCGCATCGTCTGGTGGCCTACGCCGTGGTTGGGCACCTTGCTGGCGCCCGCGGTGTTGCTGATCGGTGCCGCCTTCCTGATCGAGCATAATCGCGAGAAGCCGATGCTCGAGACGCGCTGGATGGCGAGCAGCGACCTGCTGAAGCTGGCGTTGGCCGGTGCGTTCATTCGTGTCGTTCTGTCGGAGCAGAATTTCGGCGCGACCGGGCTGTTGACGTCGCTCGGCTATGTCAACGACCAGCTCGTGACCTTCTATGCCATAACTGCCCTGGCGGCTTTGGCCGGGGTATTCGTGCCGCTGGTCGGGCTCAATCCCACCGATCTTCGCATCTCCACCCTGATATCGCTGGCGATCATCGCGGTGGCGGCTTTCGCCGACACACGGACGGGACTGATGTCGCGACCGTCCGATTTCTACCTGACACAGGCAGCGATCGCCTTCGCGTCGGTCTATTTCATCGGACCCATGCTGATGGAGGGTTTTCTGCGCGCCCTGACGCGTGGGCCGTCCTATATTGTCAGCTTTCTGGCGCTGTTCAATCTTTCGCAGACGATCGGCGGGCTCGCGGGGACGGCGGCGCTGTCGGCCTTTTTCACCGTCCGCGCGAAGGCACATCTGACCACGCTGGGGCAGGGGCTCGCAACGGACGACCCCGCGCTGGTGCAGGCGCTCGCCTATCTGTCGAGCGGCCTGAACGGCTCGATCGGCGATCCGGCGCTGCGTTCGGCGGTCGCCGGACGCAATGCGGTTCAGGAAGCCGTGCGTCAGGCGGGTGTCCTCGCCTATAATGACGTATTCTTCCTGATCGGCTGTGGCGCCGCGCTCGGCTTCGTGATCATGCTGGTTCGCTGGCTGCGCGATCGACGGCGCGGCTACAGCCCGCTCGCAGCGGACCTGTCCATCCTCCAGCAGATGTTGGCGCAAAGAAAATGACCGACGACAAGAAACCGGCACCCGCAACCGAACAGACGCCGCCTCCCGCGCCGGCTGAAGCGGCGCCGGCCGAGCCCGCACAGCCGCAAGGCGGTGGCGGCTGGCGACCCGACCGTTCGCGATCGCAGATCATCCTGTTCAGCGGGCTGATCCTGCTCGGCGCGCTGGCGGTCCTCTATGCCTGGGGATTGCCGCCGTTCCGGCCCGACAGCCAGACCACGGACAATGCCTATGTTCGCGGCCAGACGACGATCATCTCGCCGCAGGTCGGCGGCTATGTGACGCAGGTGCTGGTGCAGGATTTCGAGCGCGTCGCGGCGGGGCAGATCCTCGTTCGGATCGACGACAGGATCTATCGCGAGCGCGTCGCGCAGGGCGCGGCGAACATCGCGGCGCAGAATGCGAGCCTCAGCAACAGCGAGCAGAGCGAACGTTCGGCCGAGGCGCAGGTGCGCCTGCAGGATGCGGCGGTGGCCAATGCCGGCGCGCAGCTCCAGCGCGCGCAGGCCGACATGCGCCGCGTCAACGAACTCGTCGACGCCGGATCGGTGTCGCTGCGCGAGCGCGACCAGACGCTCGCGGCGCTCCGGCAGGCCGAAGCCGCGGTACGGCAGGCGCAGGCGCAGCGGCAGATCGCGCTCGAGCAGGTGCGCTCGGTCACCGTCGGGCGCGGCGGGCTGAAAGCCGGCGTCCAGAATGCCGAGGCGACGCGGGGACTTGCCGACATCGATCTGGAGCGCACGGTGATCCGGGCGCCGCGCACCGGCCGTCTGAGCGAGGTCGCGGTCCGCGTCGGACAACTCGTGAACCCCGGTACCCAGCTCATGTATCTGGTGCCGGAAACGCATTGGGTCGTCGCCAATTTCAAGGAGGCGCAGACCGCGAGCATCCGGGTCGGGCAAAAGGCGCATTTCCGGGTCGATGCGCTCGGCGGGGTCGAGCTCAAGGGGACGGTCGAAAGTGTCGCGCCGGCGGCGGGGAGCGAGTTCAGCATCATCAAACCCGACACCGGATCGGGCAATTTCGTGAAGGTGCCGCAGCGGATCGCGGTGCGCATCCGCATTGATCCCGGACAGCCGCTCGCCAAGCGGCTAGGGCCCGGCATGTCGGTGATCGCGACGGTCGAAACGGACGGCGGGCGGTGAGACGCGCGGCGCTGTTGCTGCCGCTGCTGATCGCGGGGTGCGCCCCGGCCATCAGTCCGCGGCCCGAGGCGAGCGTCGTTGCGCCGCCCGCCGACTGGCGTACGTCGCTGCATGCCGAGGGCGCGATTGAGCGCGAATGGTGGGCAAGGTTCGGCGACCCGCAGCTTTCGGAGCTGGTCGAGCAGGCGCGCGCGAACAATACGGACCTCGCCATCGCCGCGGCGCGCGTGGCCGAGGCGCGCGCGCAGGAACGCCTCGCACGCTCGCTGCTGCTGCCCAGCCTGTCGGCAAGCGTGCCGGGGTCGGAGGCGCGCACGGTCAATGCGTTCGGCCAGCCGAGCGAAAGCACCTCGGCGCAGCCGACATTCCAGGCGGCTTATGAGGTCGATCTGTTCGGCGTCAACGCGGCGCGGCGCGATGCCGCGCGCGCCAGCGCGGCCGCCTTGGCCGCCGCGCAAGAAGCGGCGACGCTGTCGGTCAGCGCGACGGCGGCGAGCGGCTACATCACCTTGCTCGCGCTCGACGACCGCCTCAAGGTGCTTAGGGAAACGCTCGTCCAGCGCGGCGAGGCGCTGCGCATTGCGCGCGACCGCGCCGAGGCGGGCTATACGTCCGAGCTCGAACTCCGTCAGTCCGAAGCCGAATACCGCGCCGCCGAACAGCAAATCCCGACAATCGAAGCGGCGATTGCGCGGCAGGAAAATGCGCTGTCGTTGCTCGTCGGCGATACCCCGCACGCGATAACGCGCGGGACCGATTTCGATGCGCTGGCGACCCCCGTCGTGCCGGCGGTCGTGCCGTCGGACCTTGTGCGCCGCCGTCCCGACATCGCGCAGGCCGAATATTCGCTCGCCGCGACCGACGCCAATCTGCGCGCCGCGCGCGGGCAATTCCTGCCGCAGATCCGCCTGTCGGCATCGGGCGGCGCGGCGATCTCGTCTCTGCTCGGCGATCCGATCACCATCTGGTCGATCGGCGGCAGCATCCTCGCCCCTATCTTCTCGGGCGGGCGGCTGGAGGGGCAGTTCGATGCTGCGACCGCACAGCGCGACCAGGCCGCATTCGCCTATCGCAAGGCGGTCCTGACCGCGTTTCGCGAGGTCGAGGACCAGCTTGCGCTGATCGACCGGCTGGGCGCGCAGGAACAAGCCTTGCTTGCACAGCGCGCCGCGGTCGCCGAAGTGCTCCGCCACGCGACGAACCGCTACCGCGCCGGTTATTCGCCCTATCTGGAGCAAATCGATGCGCAGCGAGCGCTGCTATCGGTCGATCTCGCGCTGATCCAGCTGCGCGCCGATCGGCTGACCTCCTATGTCGCGCTCTATCAAGCCCTGGGCGGGGGCCCGGCCCAGCCGTGAGGCAGCGCTGCGCGCGGAAGGCGGCGGCGCTCAGCGATCGAGGCGCGGCGCCTGATCCTCGAGAAGCCGGTGCTCGGACGCGTCGCTCTTGAGCCTGGAGTCGGTCGGCGCCAGCTCGCTGCCTCTCTTGCCGAGGACCGGTTGGGCCGCGGAACTGAGTTCGCCTCTCGGCGGTGCGATCAGTCCCGTCTGGACGGCGGGCACCGAGGCTGCGGCATCGCCGTCCGCGACCGCAGGGTCGAGCGGGAGCGCGCCGGAGGTTTCGAGCAGATAGCCCGACAGGCTCGTGACCGCCGACGCCGGAAGCAGCTCGGCATTGGCATAGGGGTTGACGAACGCGCTGCGCGTGCCGCTGCGGCCGCTCCATCGGTAGAAGATATGCGATCCGACGGTGCGCAGCTTGGTGAGATTGGCGCTCCAGTAGGGAACCACCCAAAGCGTATGATAGTGCGTCGCGAGGCCGACGCTGGGTTCGACATAGCCGGATAGCGCCGCCGCCGCGACGGCGCGCGCGCGCGCCCAGCCGCTCGCCGAGGGGCGCCGATTCAGCGAACCGTCACAGGTGAAGGTGAACTGGCAACCGGTCTTGCGCTGCGAGCCCTGAAAGACGACCCCGCAGACCGAATTGGGGTAGGCGGGGTGGCGCATCCGGTTGAGGACGACCTGCGCGACCGCGCGCTGACCGGTCAGCGTTTCGGACGCCGCCTCGTAGTAAACCGCCGCGGTCAGGCAATCGACCGCCGACAATTTGGTGTTCATCTGGGTCGACGGCAGGTTCAGTGCGAACGGCCGCGCAGCGACCAGCGGCTCGTCGGATTGCGGCACCGCCGCGTTGATCTGTTCGGCGGTTTGCGCGTCGATGCCCGGGCGGAAGCGGAAAGCTTCGGGCTCGGGGGCGGGACGTGCAGCCGTTTCGCGCCGGGACGGGGAATCGACCGACGACCGGTGCGGCAGCGAGAGCGACAGATAGATGGCATAAAGCGCCGCAAGCATCAGCAACCCGCTTGCGCCGAGCAGGGCAGGAAGTCGCAGGGATCGCTGCTTCATCTGCACGTCAACCACTCTCTTTCGACCCAAGCCTGAAGCAAAAAGGGCCGGCCATCAAGGCCGACCCTTCTTTGCCCAAGAAGCTGGCCGCGGTCGAGTTCAGGCGAACTGGAACCGGACCTGCGTTTTCTGGCGGCGGCGCATCGAGAAACCGACCGCGCCGAAACCGAGGAGCATCAGCATCCACGTGCCCGGTTCCGGGACCGCCGAGAAGACCGCCGAAACGCGGAGGCCCGCCGGGTTCGAGCCCGGACCGCTGGTGCCCGAGTCGTTCTGGACGAGGAACGAAAGCGTGTTCGCGCCAGCGAGGAGGTTCGTGCTGATGTTCAGCGGAACACCCGTGCCGCCACCGAACTGCGAAGCGCTGCTGCCGTTGTTGTAGATCGCAATGCCGTTGAGCAGGATCTGGGTGACGCGATTGTCAGACCAGAAATTGCCCGTCAGCGTCGCTGCGGTCGCGATCTGGCTGAGGGTGAAAACGGTCGAATAGGTCGCCGTCCCGACGGGCTGATTGAGCGTGCCGTCACCATTGGGGGTGATCCAGCGCGCGCCATCGACATTGCCATTCTGGCCGGCAGCGGCACCGCCGCTGTACCAGTTCAGGTGAATGTTCGAAGGCGTTACGGCGGCAGAGCCATTGATAAGCCAGTTGAGGCCCGTTTCCGCCGGCGTGCCGGTCTTGACGTCGACCGTGGTCGCGGCGTTGGCCGTGGTTGCCGACAGCGTCACCGCGGTAAGCGTCAACGCCAAAGCAAGGCTGTTCTTGATCATGGTCATCCCCAATCTTCCAAACTGATTTCAGGCAAAATTTACGCGCAGGTTCCGGCGGCGGCGCATCGAGAAGCCGACCGCGCCGATGCCGAGAAGCATGAGCATCCACGTCCCGGGTTCGGGCACGCCGGGCGCGTCGAGCAGCAGGTAGCTCGGATTTCGGCTGTTCCCGACGTTCTGGACGGTGGCGTTGATCGAGTAGAAACCGCTGGTGGGCGCGGTGAAGCTGACCTTCGTCCACGGACCCGCGGTGCCGGCACCGACCGAACTGACCGACTGGCTAAACAATGTCGTTCCGGACAGGTTCGAGAAATCGAAGATGCCGAGACCGCCGAAGTCGTTGAAGTTTGATTCGGTGGTCGCGAAGGCGACCATGAAGCTGATCGTTTCGCCCTGCGTCATCGAGAAGAGCTGCGTCAGCAGGGTCGGAATGCCCTGAATGCCTGCGACGATGACCGCGAACTGCGAACCTTCCTGCGCCGTATATCCGCCGAACGACGATACGGTCGCGACGCGCAGCGGGTTGAGGGTGAACCATCCGGTCGGCGCGCCAAGGCCGACCGGGCCAGCTTCGAAGCCTGCGTTGACGATCGTCGATGCGGATGCGGCCTGCGGGGCCGACAAGGATGCAAGGGCAGCCGCGGCCGCCAGCAGAAATTTCTTCACTTTACCCCCACTTTGGTTTCCGAGACCCCAAGCATCGGGGGTGATCCCCGAAGGCGAGCACCGTCCCTCGACAGCACCCGATCCCGATTGAACGCGAAGCCGCGCCCGTCGGGCCAAAAGGACTCGTCGCCGGAAGCCCCATTGGGTGTGCTTCCAGCGCAAATTCCGACCCGAACTGCGCGATATTCATAGCAAGTCTGCTGCTTGCTTCCGCAGTCGGGTTACTGTGATTTGCTAAAGTTTGTCAATGTGTTGTTATGATTTGTAATGACCGTGGAGAGATTCCCGCCGTTGGCGCTTTCGAGCGTCAAGGCGGCGGTTCGTCCTAGAATCCTGATTCTAAAGGGGAAAAAATTTGGCCAGCGCGGGGCACCTGCGTGATCGGAGCCGAACGGTCGCAAGTGTGTTCCATAGTGAAACATCATCGCCGCGAATGGTAATGCCGCGGAAATCAGGTGTAACCCGCTGTTGCTGCTTTATTTTGTAAAGTACGGAATCCCGTCCGTTTGACGGAATTCCGCGCTAGAGCGATGGCCGACCGGCGCGGGCTCAGATACATTGGCGAGGCGTGCGAGGGTGGCGGGCTCGTCGTCCCGAATTTGGCCGGGCGAAAGAGCGGTGGCCCGTTTTGGCGCAGTTTGGACGAGAATCGGGACCAATAGGCAACGCAGCGACTGCGTCAGTCGCCGGGCTCGTAGGCTGCGCCTGCCTTTACTCAGCTATTGTAATAGCTGTCGTACTTGCCGCCATATCCATAAGGATCGCCATTGCCGCCGGTAAAGCGATTGAACACTGTCCCCAGCAGCGGCGTCGGATGGATCAGTTGCATCGCGCCCTGGAGCTGCTTCTTCGTCGTCACGCCCTGTTCGATGACGAGCAGCACCCCATCGAGCTTCTCTGCGACCAGAATGGCATCGTCGTTTGCGAACACGGGCGGAAGGTCGAAGATGACGATGGCGTCGTCGCCGAGCGCGCGCGCGCGCGCCACCAGATCATCGAGCCGTTCGCTGACCATCAGTTCGGCCGAATTCACCGGAGCCGCGAGGGTCGGATAGACGACAAGATTGCTCTCGCCGATGCGCCGTCCGATCTGCCGCAGTTCGATCTCGTCGCCGATAAGGAATTCGGTGATACCTTCGGGCACATCGAGGCCGAAGATCCGGGCGATCGTTGCGCGCCGCAGATCGAGGTCGATGAGAAAGGTTCGCTTGTTCGGCAGCTGCCCGATCGACGCAGCAAGGTTGGAGGCGACGAACGACTTGCCGGCATGGGGCGCCGGCGATGTGATGCCGACGAGCCGGCCACCGCTTTCCGCCAGTTTCTTGATCAATTGGGTCCGGAGCAGGTTGAACGAGCGCGAGCGGGGATCCTTCGATTCGAAGCCGACCAGCTTTTCGCTGAGCTCCAGGTCGCCCGCATCGGGCACTTCGCCGATTCCCGGAAGGCCGGCCATGAGCGGTGTGCCCCCGAGAGGTTGTGGAATGTTGGGAAAGCTGTTCATCGGCCGCTCTAGTCACCCGAACTTTGCAAGGCGTGCTTGCGGCGTGGAATAAGGGATCGAAGCCGCTGCCACCAGCTCGTGGAAGGCTGGTTTGCCGGATCGATCGTCGGAATGGAGACCATGGGCATCGTTCCCGTCACCGCACGGATGTCAAGGACGTCGCGAATGGGGCGGAGGTACAGCTCGACCGCCAGGATCAGAAACAGCCCGAAGCCGAGGCCAAAGACCAGCCCGCCAGCGATCAGGAGCGGCCGGTTGGGAGAGTTCGGATCTTCGGGGACGACCGGCGGATCGATGACCGAAAGGCGTTCGCCCTTCTGTTCGGTTTCGGCCTTGGCGCTCGCCTGCGCGGACAGCAGCCGCGTCGATACGCTCTCATATTGCTTGTTGAGGCCGTCGAGCTTCTGCTGTTGCTGCGCGATCTGTTCCTGGACGAGCGGGCCGCGCGCCTGTGCGCTTTGCGCGGCCGACAGCCGTCCGACCTCCTGAGCCTTCGCCGCCTGAAGCGCTGCGATTTGCGCGCTGTTCGACGCAATCTGCTGGTCGATCATGTCGGGAGGCAACTTGGCCGCATTGCTCGCGGCAAGGATTTTGGCTTGCGCAAGGCGGCGGCGTGCGATCGCGACGTCCGGATGGTCGTCGGAATAGCGCGCCTGCGCCGCGGCGAGTTCGGCTTCGGCGGCCGCAACGATTGGATCGCGGTCGGCGGAACTTTTGCGCGCTTCCTTTTGCGCCGCCAGCTGTGCGTTGTCGCGCTGCAACGCGATGATCTGGGCATCATAGCCGCCGGTGGATCCGCCAAAAATGAGCGCCCCGCTGTTCGACAGCGCCAGGCCGTTCTGCGCCTTGACCGTCTCGATTGCGTTTTCGAGCTCGCTGATCTGGCTTTGCAGCGCCGCGGCCTGATCGGTCAGAAATTGTACAGTGTTCGCCGCCTGCTCGGACGTCTTCGTGGCGTCGAGCAGTAGCACCTGCTCGGTCATATCCTGCGCAACGGCCTGTGCCTGCGCAGCCGTCTTGTAATCGAAGCTGAGCGTGAAGGCGATCGTCGACGACTTTCCTCCCGACCGCTGAAGTTCGGCGGAGACTGCCTCAATGGTCGTGGCCTTGCGCATCTGCTCGATCGTTTCGGAAAGCGACTTGCGCGCTCTCTCGTCGGGATAGAGGCGATATTTCTGGATCAGCTCGATGAGACGCGGGCGGCTCAAAACCTGCTGCCGGATCTTGGCGATCCGCTGGTCGACAACGTCGCCGTCCTGCGTCCCGACCACATCCTCGGGAAGCTGCGGCGATTCGACGAGCAGGGTCGCGGTCGAGCGATAGACGGTGGGTAGCAGGAAGGCCGCGGCAACCCCGGCAATCAAGCTGAGGACAGCCGGAATCAGCAGCCAGCGATAGCGCTCGCGGATGATCGTGGGCAGGTGGGCGAGGATATTTCCGCCTTCCTCCTCCCGTTCCAAACGATCGTCGCTCATCGCACGCCCCCGAACCGATAGGAAATGCCGATGACCCCCTGAACGTTCGACCGTTTGCCGCCTAAATCGTCGGAAGAATCCGAATAACCCGCGCTCGCGAAGAGCGTCAGCTTCTCTGTGAGCTGGCGGTCGTAACGTGCATAGCCGCGGACGCTCTCGAAATCGCCGCCGATACCGGTCAACGGGCTGGAGGCGGTTGCATAGCTGCCACCGAGCTGGATCGTGTCACGCTCCGACAGCCGGCGCGAATAGGACGCGCCGATCGAGCTTTGCTCGCGGACGCCGCCGATCGCGGAGGGCAGGACTTGCCGCGAGCCGGTCAAACAGAAATTGTCGAGCGTCACCTTGTAGCAAAGGCTGAGATTGCCCGCGAAGGTTGTGGAACTGCTCGTCCCCTGCGCCAATTTGGTGCGTGTGAAGGACAGGCCGGCGCTGCCCGACACTTCGAACCGCGGCGCCAGGCGGATGCCGAACGACAGTTGCGGTGAAATCATCTTGGCGTCGCCGGCGCGGCCGTTCCGGAAATTGCTGATGCTTCCCGCAAGTACCCCGCCGAGCGTGATATCCTCGTTCAGCCGCCGCGTATAGGCGATCTGCTGTGACGCATAGTCGGAATCTTCGAGGTTGTTCGACGAGGGATAGCGTTGCGTCTGCACGAGCGCGGTCCAGCGGATATCGTCGAACTCGCTCGCGATATAATGCAACGAGGCCTGCGCTGACGCGGTGTTCCGCCGCTGCCGGTCGCCCAGCAAGGTGATGTCGTCGTCAATCGGCGGCGGAAGGCCGTCACCATCTCCGCCGACGTCGACCGGGCGAGTGAAGTCGGTCGTCGATATCGTGCTGGCGATCTGGACGCGCGCGGCAACGTCGAGGCGTTCGTTGATCCGATAGGTTGCATCGACGTTCGCCGACAGATTTTGCGCCGAATCATAAAGACGGGCATATTCGACATGCTCGACCCGGCCTGAAACACGGATGCTGCTGATCTCGTCGGACCGCGAAATCGTCGGTACCAACTCAAGCCTGAACGAGGCCACATCACGATCGCCGCCGAACGCGAGGAACGGATTGCTGTCATAACCGGCGGACGCCGAAACCACGACCTCGCTGTCAATCTGGGCATAGGCGGGCGTCGTCATCAGGACGGCGACCGCGCCGGTGCAAGCGCCACGTCGCAGCGAAGAGCCAAGAGCGCGATGTCGGAACAGGTGCCGTTCGCTCATGGCACGATGACCGTGTCGCCGCTTTCGATGATCGGGATATTCTTCACCGCTTCGCTGCTAACCGACTTGCTGCGCAGGATTCCGCCGAGCCGCGCCGGGATCGACACCAGCCCCGCGCCCGACTTGCGGACGATGACGATGTTGTCGAGGCTTGCGAATTCGTCCGCACCGCCGGCGAAGCTCAACGCCTCGAGCAGCGTGACATAGCGTCCGGGCGTGAAGATGCCCGGACCTTTGACTTTACCGATGACCGAAAATTGGAGTCCCGAAGGGCTGCGCACTGCAACGGTGACGTCCGGCACCTTGCCGTCGACATATTTGTTGGTGAGCGCGGCGGATATGATGCGTTCGATCTCCACGGGGGTCCGGCCCGCGCCCTGGATCGATCCGACGAGCGGAAAGCTCAGCGAGCCGTCGGGCAAAACCTTGACGACGCGCTGGAGCTGATCCTCGCGCCAGACGTTGATCTCCAGCTCGTCACCCGGGTTGATACGGTAAACCGGAAGCGGGGAGGCTGCGGGCGAGGCGCCGGCCGCCGGGGTCGACTGGTTCGCGACGGGCAGCGATGGCTGCGCCGCAGCCGTTGTGGCAAAACCGGCCGCCAGGCCTATAAGCAGCACCGCGGTCGCTCTGTTCACGGATCACCTCTAATGGAAATACACCGCTCTTAAGCGGTTGGATCGATTGGACCTACTTGCCGGGAAAAGTCAACCGCATTAACCCAACAGCGATATCAACGGCCTATCCAGAAGCGTTCGTAACAACGACCGGCTTCATATGTTAACATAAGGCAGCGGCTTGGCACTTCTCCCGACTTTTCGGCTCGCAATGCGGATGCTGCCGCTCGCCCTTTGGCTGGCGGTCGCATCGGGGTGTGCCGATTCGGCGCAACGTGCCGCCGAAAACGCCGCTATCGCCGAAAGCCAGCTGGCGGCGGGCGACGTCGAGGCGGCGCGCAAATCGATCCGCGAGGCGATTGCCGAGCGGGACGACGTCGCGGACTATTATATCCTGCTGGGGCGGATCGAATTGCGGGCGCAACAGCTGACGAGCGCCTTCAATGCCTATTCGATGGCGCTCGATCTGCAGGCCGACAATCCGGAAATTCTTCAGGCGATCGCCGAACTTGGCCTGCAGACGGGACGCGTTCGCGAGGCCGATGACGCGGCCGACCGGCTGTTGCTGCTCATGCCGGGTGCGACCCAGGCCATGTTGGTCAAGGGCTTTATCGCGATCGACGATGGGCGCCCGGCCGACGCGCGGAAGATGGCGTCGGATATTCTCGCGCTCAATGCCAGGGATGAAGGAGGTATCATCCTGCTCGCGCGCCTCGATGCTCTGGATGGGAAAACGGATGTCGCGCTGAAAGCCGTAGATGAGGCGATCGCCAGCGGCAGTACGACGCCCGCGCTCAACGTCACGCGGCTCGAGATCTACCGGTTGCAGGGCGACGGGAAGCGGATGAAGGCGATCCTCCCCGACATATTGAAGACGATGGATTATAATGAAGATTTTGTGCTCGACTATGCCAATCTGCTTTACAAGACAGGCGAAATCGCGGCCGCGCGGAGCGAGATTGTCAAGGCGATGGGCAGGTCGCCCAATGATCGGGAGCTTCTCGCAAGGCTCGTTCAGCTGTGGCGGGAATATGATCGCCGCCCGCTTTCCGATACGCAACTCCAATATATTTCGGGGAGCGGAACGCGGGCCCAGCAGATAATATTGGCGCGCTTCTATCTTGACGCGGGGGAATCCGATAAAGCGAAGCGCCTGATTTCGAGACTCTTCGACGAGCATGTCCTTGAGGGCCAGGCGCTAATGGCCAGGATCTTGCTGGCGCAGGGGGACAAGAAAAATGCCTATGAGCTGGCGAGCAGGGTGCTCGCGGCCGACGCGCGAAACGAGGACGCCCTCCTGGTGAGGGCAGCCCGAAGCCTTTCGGAACGGAACCTCGATCGGGCGATCGAGGACGCGAACGTCGTTGTTTCGGACTCTCCGGAAAACTACCTTGGCTATGTCGAACTGGCCCGCGCTTATATCGCCAAGGGGCAGGACATCCGGGCGCGGCAGACCTTCGAGCGCGGCATGGATTTTCTGCCGCAAAGCTTGGAACTCGCCGACGCTTATCGCGCCTTCCTGCTCCGCGTCGGCGACCGGCAGCGGGCGGTGACGCTCGACCAGGATGTTGCGATCGCGAAACCCTCTTCGGTTCGCGCCTGGGCCGTCTACTCGCGGACCTGTTCGCAATATGGCGACGCGCTATGTGCGGCGAAGGCCGAGGCCGGCCTTGCCCGCGCGCGCGTATCCTTCCTCGTCGACGACCCGCCGGGCACGCCGCGGCGGCGCGGCCTGTTCGCGCGCATCAGCCCCGAAAAAATATGTGCGACCTCGGGGGGCGTATGCACGGGAAGCTGAAGCCCGTCCCGCGGCGTAGCAGCGGTCATATCCGCTTCACGTCGAATGTGTTGCGGTCGCTCGGCGTCGCGAACGATGTGGCCTGCTTCTTCTGCGCCTATCTCCTGACGGTCGTGGTCTATGATCTGACGATCGGCTATTATTACGACGCGCGCCTGCACAGCACCGGCGCGATCATCATGTGCATCAACTATTTCCTCATCCGCATCTCGCGCGATGGCTATACGGTCTTCCGAGGGCAGGGCGAGGATGTAGGGGGGAGTGCCATAGCGGACTTCCTGCTCGCGTCGGCGCTTACCAGCCTGGTGATTTTCCAGCTCGAGATGATGCGTGAATTCTCGCGGGGGTTCGCGCTTTACTTCATCGGTTTCAGCATGATTGCGCTCTTCGTGAGCCGCATCGTTTTTCGGAAGCTGATCTGGAACCTGATGGAAAAGGGCGTCGTCGGGCAGCGGGTCGCGCTTTACGCGTCGGGCAAGGCGACTATCGACAAGGTGCTGGAACTTCTCGAAATCCAGCGCCTGCCGCATTTGCGGATCATCGGCTACGCCGACGATCGCAGCCGTACGAAGAACGATGTCGAGGAACTGCCCTATCTCGGCGGTTTCGAAGCGCTTCTTGACCTTGCGCGCGACGGTGACCTCGATCAGGTCATCCTCGCGTTGCCCGAGATCAAGCAGGACCGGCTCGCCTATATCGCCGAGACGCTGAGCGCCGCGTCGATCGACATCTGTGTTCTGCCGACCGAAGCGCTCGAACTCAAGGCGGGATACCGGATCAACTTCCTCGGCTCGATCCCCGTCTTCACGATCTGGCAACAGCCCGTCCGCGACGTCGACGGCATTCTCAAGGAGGTCATGGACCGCGGCATCGCGCTGATCGCCGTGCTCCTGCTATCGCCGCTCCTGCTGCTCACGGCGCTGGCGATCCGCCTCGAAAGCAAGGGACCGATCCTGTTCCGGCAGAAGCGCTTTGGTTTCAACAACAACGAGATTTCGGTGCTGAAATTCCGCTCGATGTATGTCGACCGGCAGGACGTCAGCGGCGCGGCGCGGACGCAGAAGGACGACCCCCGCGTCACCCGGGTCGGGCGGATCATCCGCCGCACCAGCATCGACGAATTGCCGCAGCTCTTCAACGTCCTGCGCGGCGATATGTCGCTGGTCGGGCCGCGCCCGCACGCGACGATGATGCGCGTCGGCGACAAATATTATTTCGACGCCGTCCGAGGCTATACGGCGCGGCATCGCGTCAAGCCGGGGATCACCGGCCTTGCGCAGATCCGCGGATTGCGCGGCGAGATCGCGACCACCGATCGGGCGCGGAAGCGGGTCGAATATGACATCTATTATATCGAGAACTGGTCGCCGCTGCTCGACCTCAGGATCATGATCGAAACCCTGTTCAAGCTGGTCTGGGACAAGAATGCCTACTGACGCAGACGGTGTTCGGTTTCTCGGCATCGAATTTACCGGATCGTCTTATGAACAGGTCGCGCGCGAGCTTGTCGAGCTCGTGGGCCGCGATTGCTTTTCCTATGTCGTCACGCCCAACGTCGACCACGTCCTGCTGCTCAATCCCAGGCAGCGAAACGCGACGATAGGACGGTTGGAGGCGGCTTATGACAACGCCGCGATGCGCCTGTGCGATAGCCGTATTCTCCAGCTTCTGGCGCGCTTCCGCGGGATCCGGCTCGATGTCGTGACGGGCAGCGACCTCACGGCCTACCTGTTTCGCAACCGATGGCTCGCCGGTCGAAAGATCGCTCTCGTCGGCGGTGACGAGGCGATGATGGCCGAACTTGGCGAGCGCTTCGCGGACCTTGAAATCGTCCAGCATCTTCCGCCGATGGGCGTGCTCCGCAACGAAGGGGCCATCGATGCGATCGTCGATTTCGTAGCGCGCGAACGCGCCGATTTCACCCTTTTCGCGATCGGCGCGCCGCAAAGCGAGATTGTCGCTGCGAAATGCAAGGCCGACCGGCGCTGCCGGGGTGTCGGACTGTGCATCGGGGCCTCGATCGAATTCCTCGTCGACCGCAAACGGCGAGCGCCCATCTGGGTGCAGCACCTCCATCTTGAATGGGCGTTCCGCCTGCTCAGCGAACCGAGGCGCCTGTGGAAGCGTTACCTGGTCACCGGCCCGCGTATTTTCGCCTTGGCGTGGCGCGAGCGCAGGCATTAGACCCTGATGGCGCCGACGGACAGCATTTCGAAGGAACAGCGATATCCCATGGCGATCCTCGATCCCGAAGGCCAGCCGGCAATATCGGCGTCCGACCCCGACTGGTCCCGCGAGCGCAAGGCGGCGGGCGCATGGGATCCGCCCCGGGCGCTGCTGGCCAGCATCCGGCGCTATCAGGACGCACGGGGTATCCTGGCGCCCTTCGCGCGCAAGCTGGCGGTCCTGCGGCATCGCTTCTGGTCGGCCGTGACCGGCGCGGACATCCCGATCAACAGCCGGATCGGTGGTGGTCTGTTGATCCCCCATCCCAACGGCATCGTCCTCCACCCCGGCGCCGAGATCGGGTGCAATTGCCTGATCTTTCAGCAAGTGACCATAGGGGCGAACGACCGGGGTATTCCCACGATCGGCGGCCATGTCGACATCGGCGCGGGCGCGAAGATCATCGGGCCGGTCACGATCGGCGACCATGCGCGCGTCGGGGCGAATGCGGTGGTGCTGAAGGATGTCCCCGCCTATGGCGTCGTGGTCGGAAATCCGGGTCGGCTCGTGCCCGAAAACTGAGCAAGCTTGCGCGCGGCGACGGATCGCGGCGGCGCGGCTCTACTTATATTCGATGATCTTCGATCGCTTGCCGGCGATCGGTTTCGTCAAGAATTGAAAAGCGCCCGCCAACTCGGCAAATTTCTCGTACACCGTCAGCAGCGCGATCCGGATCGCATATCGGCTCTTCCCCCTCTCGCGCCTCCATATCCTGAAGAATTGAAGGAGGTACAGCGAAAGGGGTGCCGCCAACCACAACAACGACCTGTTGGCGAAGAACAGGGAGAAGGCGGCGAACACGATGAACAGGGGGAGGGCCAAGCCCCAGAAAGAAAATCTGAGCACCTCTCTCTTCCAGCTCGGCAGGCTTTCTTTGCCGTTTCGCGCGACATGTTCGGCGTAGGCATAGCCCGTCCTCCGCATCCGGCGTCGCCATTGCCAGAATTCGAATATCGCGGCATCGTGAAGGCCCATTTCTGCGTCGACGCTCAGCACAGACCAGCCGGCCTTCCTGATCTTCAGGCAAAGGTCGGATTCTTCTCCGGCGATCAGCGTTTCGTCAAAGCCGCCCGCCGGTCGGATCGCGGCAACCCGGTGCATCGCGATGCCGCCGCAGCTTTCGGCCTCGCCGACGGGTGCGTTCCACGATCTGTCGCACAGGTAATTGTACAGGCTGCCTTCGGGGTTCACTTCGCGGAGGCTTCCGAAGACGACCCCTGCCGTGGGATGCGCCTCCAGCGCGGCGACGCCCTTTTCAAGCCAGTGATCATCGATCAGGCAGTCGCCGTCGACGGTCTGGATGAACTCAAGATCGGGGTGCCGTTCCAACAGGTGACAGATACCGGCGTTGCGTCCGCGTGCAGCCGTGAACGGCTTGTCTGACGTCAGCGAAAACGCGTCGATTCCCCGTCCCCGCGCGAACTCCACGCTGCCGTCTTGCGATCCGGAATCGACATATACGGTGGTGGGCCCGTTAGGCAGCTTCGCCAGACAGGCCTTGAGGCGTTCGCCCTCGTTGCGTCCGATCACCACGATTCCGAGTTTGTGTCGCGACGTCATTCAGCTAGTATCCACAGAGAGGGGCTCAGAAATCTTCTTGTCATGCGCTCACTCGATTGGCGATGATTGCTTTGGACTTTCTGCGTTTCGATACGTCCGCGGGCGATATTCCGGATCGGTCAACTATCCTCCGCCCAGCGGGGCAATTGACCAAAGGCCGAGCCAATTCTGGCGATCGAGGCCCTGCGATGCCGTGCCGCGGGCCAGATGCCCTCCTGGATGATGCCCCGCGTCTCCCCCGCAGTTGCGTTGGCACGCGCCGTTCGTGACAGCAACATGCGCGGGCCCCCGATCAGCGCGAAGCCGGACAGCCAGGCAAGGTTCGCGAGACAGGCGTAGGCGGCTCCACCGCTGCGCGTGAAGTATCGGTTGCGCGATGCGAACCAATAGGCCGGTTTCGGCTTTCGCACCTGTTTCCCGTCGACGCCGGTCGATGCGCCGCCGATATGGCGGACGCGGCTTTGTGGTTCGCACCATATCTGCCAGCCGCCGCGGGTCAGGCGTCGCATCAGTTCGACTTCCTCGAAATAGAGAAAGAAGCCGTCGTCGAACAGGCCGGTTGCGGCGAGCGCATCGCGGCGCAGCATTACGCTGGCGCCGGTTACCCAGCCCACCGGACCTGCCACGTCCGGGGCAAGAACGATCGGCGGAATGCCCAGCAGCCGATGTAGAGCAAAGGTTTGCGATCCGCGCACGAACTCGCGGCCCGGGGAGGGGAAGCGAAAGGCCGAGGCGGCGGGGGCGCCGTCGGACTCGATAAGCTGACTGCCCACGGCCGCGACCCGGCGATGCGTGTCCAGCACCTCCGTGAGCGATGCGACGGCGCCAGGCGTGACCTCGGCGTCGGGATTGAGGAGGTAGATATAGTCGGGAAGGTCGGTGCCGCGGCTGAGGATCGCCTGATTGTTCGCCCAACCGAACCCGCCGTTGAAATCGAGCGGAAGCAGGTCGGTCCATCCGTCGAACCCGGTACGCGCCAGAAAGCCGGCCAGCCGCTCCGCCGATCCGTCGCCAGAATTGCCATCGACCAAGATGGCCGAGAGACCGGCGTCACCCGAACGTTCGCTGGCGAGCGCTGCAAGGCATTTTTCGGCCAGTTCGGGGGTGCGGTAATTGACGATGATGGTCAGGATCTTGGTCAAGGCCGCTGTTCCGTTCCCGCGTCGGTTCGTTCGGTCCTGACCCAACCGACGCTCTTGCCGCGCACGAAACCGAGATAGACCGGCAGCTTCCATACCATGTACAGCGGCAACTGGAGCATCGCGCGGGCGCTGAGCCAACGCCGCCCCTCGACCGCCCAATTGAGCAGGATAGCGGCGGCTGCCAGCAGGATCGCGACAGCCAGCGCGACGAAGGTCGACCAATCTCCGCCGAGCCACGCCAGAACGCCGGTTGCCGCGAGCGCTGTGAGCGATACGAGTAGGAGCAACGTCAGGGGTGGGACGAGAAGGTGAAGGCCGAGGTGGAGCAGCTTTCGATTCCGCGACAGGATGCCGTCGTGGATCGCGCTGAAAGCGAATGTCCGGGCGGTTTGGAGGAAGCCGTGCTCCCAGCGCGTGCGCTGGCTCAGCGTCGCCCTCTCATCGGCGGCCGCGCTCCGGACCGAGGCACCGTCCAGATAGATTGGCGCCTGCCGGTTCCGCGTCAGATGGATACCAATCGCCAAATCCTCGACGATGTCCGAGGTTGCCAGCGGAAGCGTCTTGAGCAGGGCCCAAGGATAGGCCGTTCCGGTCCCGGTCACCAGGGCCGCGCCACCCAAACGCATCCCGCCGCGCTGGCGGACGACGCTTTTGATCCAGAATGCGAAACTGGACATCTGGACCTTTGCGGGGGCGTCGCTCGCTTCCCGAAGGATATTGCGGCTTTGGACGGTCACGCGCCGCGCGACACAGGTCCGCGTGAGCGTCGACAGCGATGCCGCATCGGTTTCGCAATCGGCGTCGAGGACGACGACGCATTCGAGCGTGCGCTCGTCGCGAGAGGCGAGCAGATGGTCGCGTCCGAACGCCAGTGCGAAGCCCTTGCCCCGGTTCTCCGGGTCATGGCGCTCGACCACCGCATGACCCCGCGACTGAATGATTTTCGCCGTGTCGTCGGTGCAATTGTCAGCGACGACTAGCAGGCGAATATGTTGCCTGAGGGCTGGTTGCAGCCGGTCGAGAGTCGATCCGATCGTCGCGGCTTCATTGTGCGCGGGCATCAATATGACGGTTTCCGGCTGCCCCGGTGGTGGCGGTGCTTCGCGAAGCCGCCCGAGGCCGAGCAGCGTTTCAAGAACAAAAATCGAAAGGGCGATCAGAGGGGGGAGGGCGAGGAGCCAGGCCAGCAGCGCGATCATGTCATCGGCCGATGTCGTGATAGCGCTGGAACAGGCGATGGAGTTCGCGGCCATTCCGGCTCGCATCGTGCCGGTCGCGCACTCTTTCCCTTCCGACACTGCCCAGCGCGGCGAGCTCGGCAGGCGAGGCGTCTAGCGCCGCGCGCATCGCATCGGTCAGCGCGTCGACGGATCCCGCGGGAATAAGCCAGCCGCACCCATGGTCGACGAGTTCGGGGGTGCCGGCAATTGCGGTGACAACGACAGGGCGTTCGAGTGCCAGCGCCTCCATGATCACGACCGGAAGCCCTTCGGCAAAGCTGGGCAAGACCATAGCGCGCGCCTCGGACAGATGCGCGACCACCTCGTCGGCGCTCGCCCATCCAGTGATCCGAACTATCGCTTTGAGGCCGTGGCGATCGACGATCCGTTCGATCTCGTGCCGCATTTCGCCATCGCCGATCAGGACGAGTTCGAAATGCCTGCCTTCGTCCCTGAGGCGTTGCGCGGCCTCGATCAGCAGCGGTATCCCTTTTTGCGCGCTCAATCGCGCGACGGCGCACAGGCGCGGCGTGCCAGGCACAGGCGAGGGGGCGTCGTCATCGAGGAACATTTCGTCTACGCCGCACCGGACCACCTCGATCTTGCTCCAGTCGTCGAACGCGCTCCAGCGCATCAACTGGCTGCGCCCGAAGCTGCTGATCGCCACGCAAAATCGGGCGTCGGCGATCTTCCCGGCGAGGTCGAGCGGGCCGGCGAGGTCGAATTCGTCGGGGCCGTGGACCGTGAAACTGTAGGGGATGCTACTCCATTTGCTGGCGATCCGGGCCACCATCGCGGGATTTGTCCCGAAATGGGCGTGCAGGTGATCGACCTTCAACGCCCGCATCCGCGCGGCCAGTTCGGCGGCTTCGGCCAAATAGGCGACGCGCCTTATAATCGGCGCGACCTTCCATTCCACGCGCGCAAAGGCTGTCCGCGTCGCCACGATGCCGCGGCCCGGATATCGGAGGAATCGCCCCGCCAACCGCAGCAGGAGTCGCAGGCCGCCGGGGTCCAGGAGCGTCTCGGTTCGCATGACTTCCGCCTGGTCGCGCGGGTCGGGCAAGGCGGCGAGGTCCGCGGGGCGGACCGAGAAGCGAAACACCTCTGCGCCTGCGGCCTCGACTGCTGCGATCTCGCGGCGAATGAAGCTGTGGCTTGTCGCCGGATAGCGATTTACCAGATACGCAATTCTCAAGCTTGGCCCCCCGAACGCTTGCGTTGTTTCCCGCCTAGGCTGTTCGAACAGCTTTGCAAGCCGCGCCCTTGTATAGTGACGATCTTTTTCGTTGGCGAGTTGGTATGGCGGAGACTAAGCATGAGCGGCCGATCCAAAGGGCTAATATGACCAGACGCAATATTTTTTCGCCGGGCGAACGTGCCGATATCAGGATGATCGACCGGCGAGGCGCCCTGATTGGCCTAGGGCTGGCTACGGCCGCTGCCATCTCCTCCCTCAACATGCCGAGAGCCTTGGCCGCGCCCATCCCCAAAGAGCGGTTCCGCAAGATGATCCCTGGGGCGGCGGGCAGGTGGCGGTCGCGGACGAGCAGCGAACTGGTAACCGCTGCCCCCGACCCGTTTTCCGACAAGCTCTATCAGAATCTCGAAACCCGTATCTACGAAGGCGACGGGTTGCCCACAATCATGGTGCTGCTGGCGTACAACCATATCCAGCAGAATGACGTTCAGGTCCATCGGCCCGAGGTTTGCTATCCGGCGGCGGGTTTCCCGATCGTTTCTTCCAAGGCTGTGTCGCTCGATTTCGACGGTCGCCGCATCGCCGCGCGAAAGCTGATCGCCGATCGCGGCGGCCCGAAGGAGGAGATTCTGTACTGGGTCCGCGTAGGTAGGGATTTTCCCGTCGGGTGGGCCGAACAGAGAATCTCGATGGCGCTGGCGAATGTTGGGGGCGTTTCTCCCGACGGGCTGCTTTTCCGCGTCTCGACGATAGAGGGGGCATCCGGCTATTCGCCCGACGCGCTCGAGGAATTCCTGCAGGCTTTTGCTCGAGCCTGTTCCAGCGAGTTCCGGGACAATGTCTTGTTTTGAACGCCGCGTCGGCGGCTCAATAACCGGCGCGGTGTGGGCCGATGAAGATTGATCGTCGGTCGTTGATGCTCGCTTCCGCGGCCGGCGCGGGCGTCTTCACGGCCGGTCTCGGCGGACTGTGGGCCGCGACGCGTGAGGAACCGATTCCCATCCCGCGCGGCGACAGCTTTCCCAAATTGCCCATCGGCATGAATCTGGCCGGAATCGCGGACTGGGAGCCGGGCTTTCCCTTCCGGAACCTGTTTTTGGGGGCGAGGCCCTGGTACACGAAAAATCTGAGCCCCGCCGGGCCCGATAACACCGATGTTGCCGCGTCATTCCAATATGATGAGGATGGGTATCCCTTAGAGGTGCCGATCCGGGTGGCCGGGCTCGACGATCTGCAGACGATTGCAACCCTAGTTCCTAACTGCCGACCACCTGGCATTTATGTCCTGCTCTATGACGGCGAAGGTGAAATCGAGGGAACGGCTTATACGCAGATCATCTCAAGCAAGCCGGGCCGCGTGAAATTCCGTATGCGGAACGAGCCTGGAAAATATGAAGGGGTCCGTATCAACCGTTCGAAGCTCGGCAATCACATCCGAAATATCCGGCTGGTTGCGGAAGCAGACGAGAATGCGGACCTGAAGCGCGATCCGTTCCTGCCCGAATTCCTCGATTTCTGCCGTCCGTTCCATTGCCTGCGGTTCATGGATTGGGCGGGCACGAACAACTCGATCGAAGAACATTGGCGCAACCGGAAACGGCCGACATTCTATACGATGGTGGCCATGCCGGGCGATCCCGACGCGCGTTTCGGTCCTGCGCCGACACCGTTCCAGATGAAGTTTTCGGGCGGCGTCGCGATAGAATTGATGGTCCAGCTATGCAACACGCTTCAAATCGATCCGTGGTTTTGCATCCCGCACCGTGCGACCGACGACTATATCGCACAGTTTGCGAAGCTGGTGCATGATACGCTTGACCCCAAGCTGAAAGTCTATCTCGAATATTCGAACGAGGTCTGGAACTGGAGCTTTCTGCAGGCCGGCTGGATGCTGAATTCGCCGCTGGCGGGCGCCTTGGTCGAAGCGAAGGGCGGGAATCCCTGGAAGGATGAAGCGAAGACCGAGGGGAAGGATCACCCGGAGCGGATCGGGGCGCTGTTCAGGCGGACTTTCGCCATATGGGAGCGCGAATGGGCGGGAGCCGATGCGAAGCGTCTGGTGCGGGTCGGCGCGGTCCAGGCGGCCTGGTTCGACGCGTCGCAACGCACGATCCGGTGGTGCCTCGAAAACGGCGGCGTCGATACGGTGTCGCCGGCTGCCTATGTCGGGCCTCGCGACGCGGCCTATGAGAAATGGGCGAGCTTTGGCGCGGCGCTGACAGCCGATATTGTGATCGACGATGTCGCGGCGACGCTGGCGGAGCTGCGCGCCGGCGACAGCCTGTCCCGGACGATCGATTTCGCGAAGCGCAATGGACTTGCCTACATCGCTTATGAGGGAGGGCAGCATATCCAGCCCAAGGGGCAGGCGGAGTTGCCCTATGGTCCGGCGCTGGCGGCGGCGCAGTCGCATCCGCGCATGTATGATCTCTATGTCGAACTCATGCGGGTGCACCGCGACCTTGGTTGCAGCCTGCTCGCCCATTTCAGCAGTGTGGGGCGGCAAGGGACCCGGTGGGGAAGCTGGGGCGCCAAGGCGAGCTATGACACGCCGAACGAAAACAGCCCCAAAATGCGCGCGCTGCTGGACTGCAACGTCGCGCGGCCGCATATGCCGGCCGCTGAATAACCGCGCGGGGGGCGTTCGATTCCGAATCTGTTTGCCTATTTGGTCCTCGGCTTCTGGCCGTGCGTGGCGATCCTGCTGTTTGCGACGCTCCCCGCACACCGGGCGCTCATCTGGTCGGTTCTCGGCGCTTATCTGCTGCTCCCCGTCAAGACCTCGTTCGAGTTTTCGGGTGTGCCGCCGCTCGACAAGACCAGCATTTCCAACCTCTCGATCCTGATCGGCTGCGCCCTGTTCGCACGCGAAAGATGGCTCGGTGCCTTCAGGCATCCTGCGATCGTCGGGCTTGCCGTGCTGTTCATCTTCTCGCCGTTCGCGACGTCGGTCTTCAATCCCGAATCCTTCCTCTACGGCGAACGCTTCATTCCGCCGATGACCCTTTACGACGCTGCGTCGCAGGCGGCTTTGAACATCATCACGCTTATCCCGTTTGTGGCTGCCTATGGCTTGTTGAACACTGACGAGCGCCGCCGCCAGTTCCTCCTTGCGCTGGTGCTCGCGGCGCTGGCCTATTCGGTGCTGATGCTGATCGAAGTCCGGCTCAGTCCGCAGTTGCACCGGCTGATCTACGGCTTTTTTCCGCACAGCTTCGGGCAACAGATGCGCGGAGGCGGCTTTCGCCCCGTGGTGTTCCTGGGCCACGGCCTGCTAGTCGCAATCTTCTGTGCCATGGCGGTGGCGGCGGCGGCCGCGCGGTGGAAGGATATGACCGGAACGCGCCGTACCCAGTCGGGACTGTTCGCAGCCTATCTGGCTCTGGTGCTGGTGCTGTGCAAATCGCTGGGGGCGTTCGTGCTCGCCGCGGTGATGGTCCCGGCGATCGCGTTCCTGCGCGCCCGGCGGCTTGCCCTGCTGAGCGCAGCGCTATGCGGCATGGTGTTGCTCTACCCAGCGGTGCGCGCCGCCGGCCTGATCCCCACGGCGACGATATCCGAAATGACCAACGCCTTCAGCACTGATCGCGGAGATTCGCTCGGCGTGCGGCTGATAAACGAGGATGAACTGCTTCAGAAAGCCGCGCAAAAGCCGATGTTCGGCTGGGGAAGCTGGGGCCGGAATCGCATCTACGACCCCGAAACGGGGAAGGACAACAGCATCACCGACGGAAGCTGGATTATTGCGTTCGGCACGTGGGGATGGGCGGGGTATTTGTCGATGTTCGGCCTGCTGTCGATCGGAGCCGTCAGCCTCTTGTGGCGGCGCAAGGCGCTCAAGGTCATTTCGGTTCCATCGGCGGCCCTCTGCGCGTTGCTCGCCATCAATCTGCTGGACAGCGTTCCCAATTCCTCGATCGTGCCACTGACGTGGTTGATCGCCGGCGCCGTGTTCGCCATCGGCGGCCCGCCCAGCAGCAGGAGACCTCGCCGGGCTCTCGACCCCCATCCCGCTACAGTAGAGGGAAACTGATCCGATGCGCGTGACATTCGTGGTGGCGGCGCTCGACATGGGGGGCGGGATTCGCGTGATCGCCCAATATGCCGAGGGGCTGAGGCTGCGGGGGCATGATGTCACGATCGTGGTTCCGGCGCCGCGGCCCTATGGCCGGTTGCAAAGGGTTCGGAGCAGCCTTCCGTTCCTTAAGCCGCGCCATGTGACGAGCCATTTTGACGGAACGGGCGTCACGGTGAAAGTGCTGGATCGATGTCGTCCGGTTCGGGCGTCGGATGTTCCCCCCGCCGACGTCATCATCGCGACGTGGTGGGAAACTGCCGAGTGGATTGCCGATTTTCCCGAGGATCGGGGTAGGAAATTCCATTTCGTTCAGGGTTATGAGATTTGGAACGGCGACAAGGATAGGGTCGATGCTGCGTTGAAATTGCCTACGCAGAAAATCACCATATCCAGGTGGCTTGAAGCGATATTGGTAGATCAACTCGGCCTCGATGCGCCAGCGTTCGTGCCTAACGGAGTCGATCGGACGCTGTTTTTCGCGGGTGAGCGCGAAATGCCCGATGGTCCCACTGTCGGTTTTGTTTACGCTCCCAACCCCATGAAAGGCAGCGACATTGCGATTGAGGCGATTTCGCTGGCGCGAGAAAAGAGACCGGCGCTGCGTTGCATAGCGTTTGGTCACGCCGAAGCTCAGGAAGCGATGCCTCTTCCCTCATTTGTCGAATATCATGTTTCGCCACGGCAGGATCAGCTGGGCGCATTATATGGCCTCTGCTCGGCTTGGCTCTTCCCCAGCCGCGAAGAGGGGTTCGGTCTTCCCATATTGGAGGCGATGGCGAGTGGGACGCCGGTTATCGCCGTGCCCTCGGGGGCAGCCCCGGAACTGCTCGCCCAAGGGGGGGGCACATTGTTGCGTTCGGCAGATTCACGAGAGATGTCCGAAATAATTCTGGAATATTGCGACATGCCCAAGGCTAAGTGGGATGTGCTGTCGAGGGAAGCTATTGCTGCTTCGGTTCGATATTCCCCAGCGAGTTCGATTGATCGGTTCGCCCAAATCATTGAAGGTCCGCATTTGCAGACCGGAACCCCGCCTGATGGCGTTTAGCCTGAAAGATAAAAAGAGTTTCGGCCCGCTGGTGGCGGTTCATTTGAACAGGTCGAGGGTCATGAATATGTCTTCATATGGAACCTCAAATCCCGTGCCTCTTTTGTTTCCGACCACCATTCCGAAATCGAAACCCATGACTCTGGACCAATCGAGATGCGCGGTGAATACACGTTCGGGAGGTTGTATAACCAAGATCCCGCTGTGACTTTCCTTAAGCGCATACAGCGCGTGGGAAAATTGACTTCCTTCGACCCCAATAATGATCCGGGCGTCCATTATTTCTTCCAGAAATTGATACGTAGACTTTTGTTCCGGGAAAACAATTTTTACGCCCCTCTTGCTCAATTCTTTGATGACCTCCTCTTCATTTAGAAATGGCCGTGCGGATGCCGAGGAACCTCTCGCGATATAAACGATACGTCCGCTATCGCTCGCTTTGACTTTGGTTCTGATTCTTTTTCGGAGAATATCAAAACGGCGGGCTTTGTGACTGTTCTGGCCAATGTCATGGCAGTAGTACATTTCGTCGATGAAGGCGCTGGTCGTGGTGGTCGAGTGCGGTAGCCTAAAAGCGTCGGCGTATGCTCGCGCATCTGCCCAATCCGGCTGGGGTGAATTAATTCTTCTATCGAATAATTCTTCCAAAATCAGCGCGGTGGCGCAGTCGTCTCTTAACCAATGGCCAAAATATCTGGATCCCTGGAAGGAGTTAGTCAGAGCCGCTGATGAAATATGGTCCTTTACCGAAAGCTGCCATTCGCTTTTAGGCCATCCGAATATTTCAAAACTCTCCCGATTTATTATCCAGCTATTGGCTATAACGACGTCGGAAAATTTATATATAGTCGACGGCTTTGTTAGCCTCGGCGCGCCTTTCAGGCACGATATCTCTTCTTCGACAGGTACATCGAAGGCGGCCCCTATTATCCTTTCATACTGCCCATCAATGACTTTTGCCGGCGGTCCGCTGATCCATTCAGGTTCACAAAGATCCTCTCGGTCAACGGCCCACCTAAAAAAATCATTTTTAAATCCGATTTTTGATTTCAATCTAACATATGCTTGGCGCAATATCGATTTTGATGAATGGAGCATTTTACAAATATATTTCCAACTTTTAATGTAAACATCGTTTACTTGAATAGTATGTATGGGAATGCCGAAAATATAAAAAATATGCCCATGGAAAGGATATCAGTTTTAATATCTAAGATTTTTAAACGGAATGAGGCGATCCATGTAATCGCCACGTACAGCAGGTTTCCACAAGCGATCCCATATAGCATCCCTATAATTCCGTGGACGTGGAACCCCGCTGCGACCGCCGTTACGCGGATAATTGCCAGCGAGGCGATGATCAGAAAATAGGTCGACGCCTGCCCCATCGCCAAAATGGCGCCATTGTAGCCGGACGCGATCGCCGCGATCGCATTGCCCACGCACAGCGCGACGAGATAATCCGCCGCCGAATGATAGCGTGGGTCATACAATAGACTGATAGCCGGCTGTGCGGCCAATATTGCCCCGACGAAAAGCGTCAGGGATATCCCGAGGGTGCGCATTCGTAAGGCGTGCAGGACGGCGTAGGCACGATCGGGAGCCGTTCGATAGGTTTCGGCGAGGGCTGGAAGTCCAATCGATGCGGACAGCCTCATCGCTAGGTCGTTTGGAATTCCTGCAATCGTGTAGGCAATCGTCAGAACGCCGAATTCCGCCGGAGAAATCAGACCCCCTTGAACGGCCCTGAGTCCTTCCCCGCCCAAATAGGTGGCGAGGGTCGACAGAAATACCCAGCGGCCGAAATGGAAGAGGGATTTCGTCGACGAGGGCTGTAACAGGAGACGATGGGAGTGTTCACGAAAAACGAGATGGCTCATCGCGACAGTCGCGATAGTGCTTATCACATTCGCGAAAGCGAGAGACCAAACCGACCTGTAGACATATGATAGAAGCACCAGCAGAAAGATGGACAGAACCTGAGATACTATTTGAATAATCGTGACGCTGCGAAAATTTAGTCTTCGTTCGGCCGTGGCCAAAGAAATGGAACTGAACCCGGATATCGCCGCCGTGGTGCTTAGCAGGGCAAGAAGTGGAAACAGAATGGGCTGCCCGTAAATCAGCGATATGGGATAGGCGATGAGGGCGCCCACGACGCACAGGATCAGGCCCCGGATAACTTGGATAGTCCAAGCCGTATTCAGGAAATCGGGATCATCGCCGCGAGGGTCTCGAATAATTGCTGGCTTTATGCCGACATCGGAGAACATGGCAAGCCCGACCAGGAACACGGTCGCCAGCGCCATCAGGCCAAAGGCTTCGGGAAACAGCAGGCGCGTCAGGATCAGGTTGGACCCGAACTGCAGAGCCTTCTGCACCGCAAATCCGGCACCGATCCACGCGCCCGAATTCATCGCCCGGCCGCGGAGTGAGGTGGTGTCGCCTTGACCAAGGAAGATCGACTTCAGCGAAGTCAGCTGGTGCTTTAGGTCCACAATCGGCTGGCCCAATCCGGTTTGACTGCATGAAATGTCGTCACCCGCGACGCGGTAGCATTCGCGCGCATCTTGTCGAGCAAAAAGCTCCGTTTACGCGAAGGCAAATCGCACAGCTTTCGCCCCATTCTGAACCGCTTCGGTGCGGTTCGCGCTGAATCGGCGTCTCGCCCCGCATGCCCATCATCATCCGGCTTGCGAAAGGATCGGATGTTTTGCTAGTCGCGTGCATCAGGGAGAGATCGGTGACCGCCATCGTGGCGGAGGGCCTGCTTGCCCGATGCAAAGGCGAAAGTCGACATTGCACGCTTCGGGTAACCCTGTGGTAAAACAATCCGCGCTCGCATGGGCGGAGCGTTACTGGCCGGCCCTTCTGGGACTGGCCCTGGTGTCGTTTCCGACATGGCGGTTCATCGCCACGCAAAGCTGGTCGACCGAGCAGGGCTCGCACGGCCCGCTGGTTCTGGCATCGGGGATATGGCTGTTTGTCAGGATGCTGCCGGAAACGCGTCCGGTGCAGCACAAACCCGCCGCGTGGAAGGCGTTCGGCGCCATATTCGTGACCGCGCTCTCGCTCGTGCTGTTCCGTATCGCGGCGGTGATCGAGTTGGAGGTCTATGCGCTCTATGCGCTCATCGGGGCGTTGCTCTATGCATTTGTCGGCGCCGCGGCGTTGCAGCGGCTGTGGTTTCCGCTGCTGTACCTGTTGTTCGCGGTGCCGCTTCCCGACAGCCTCGTTGCCGCGCTGACCAATCCGCTGAAGATATGGATCAGCCAGAGCGCGGTCTCGCTGCTGTATTTCCTCGGCTATCCGATTGCCAGTGCCGGCGTCACGATCCAGATCGGGCAATATCAGTTGCTGGTCGCGGCCGCCTGTGCGGGATTGAATTCGCTCATCACGCTGTCGGCCCTGACGCTCTTCTACGTCTATATGAGCCACCGGGCGAACTGGCGCTACATGGCGGTGCTGGTCGCAGCGGCGATCCCGGTCGCGGTCTTTTCGAACCTGATGCGCGTGTTGCTGCTCATCCTCATCACCTATTATTGGGGGGAGGCCGCGGCGCAGGGGTTCCTGCACAATTTTGCGGGGCTCACGACCTTCGCGATCTCGCTGGTGACGATCTATGTGCTCGACAAGCTGCTGCAGCGGGTCTGGCGCTTCGCGGCCGGGAAACCCGCCGGCGATTAGTTCGCGTTGCTGTCGGACGGCGCGAAGGGTTTGAGGATGTAATGGATATAGGCGAGGATGCCGACGATCAGCACGACCGACCCGACCATATATCCCTCATTGCCCAGATAGTTGGCGATCGCGCATCCGATGGCCGGCGGGGCGTAATGATAGATTTTGTCGCGCGGCTCCTCTTCGGAGGAGCGCTGGAGAAAGAGTACCGCCAGGCCGACGAATATGGCAACCGTGATCCAATCGTAGACAGTTTCCAATTCGGTTTCCCCATTGTATTGCGGTCGCGTAAATCGCTATGCAGCCAGCAGCTTAGGCATCTTGCCTGTTGCACTGCTCGAAACTTTTGGGGGCGTAAGTGAAAACCGCTATAACTGCAAGGCTCGCCTATATTTGCGCCGCCGCCATCGTCCTCCACGGATGCGACAAGGAACCGACGGGGCAGGTGGTCGCCGTCGTCAATGGCGAGGAGATCACGCAGCAGGAGCTCAACGCCGAAATCGCGGAACTTCCGAACCCCCCGGCGGGCGACAAGAAGGCGGTGCAGCGGCAGATGCTGCAGCAGATCATCAACCGCCGGCTGATGGCGCAGGTCGCCAAGGAAGACGGGCTCGACCGCGATCCCCTGTACATCATTCGCGAACGCCGCCTGAAGGAAGAGCTGCTCGTCAGCATGTACGGCAAGAAGACCGCCGACACCGTCCGGGTGCCGGAAGCGGCCGCGGTAAAGAAATTCATCGCCGACAATCCCGGCCGGTTCGGCCAGCGCACCGCCTATATGGTCGACCAGATCAGCTTCGATATGCCGAGCGACCAGAAGATCCTGAAGGACCTGCAGGCAGCGCGGTCGCTCGCGGACGTCGAGGCGACGCTGAAGCAAAAGGCGATCACCTACCAAAAGGGCAAGAACAGCATCGATTCGGGCGTCGTTCCGGCGGCAGTGATGAAGCAGATCCTGGCGCTTCCGGACGGGGAGCCTTTCATTATCCCGACACAGGGCAAGGTCATCGTGAGCGTCATCGTCGGCCAGCAACCCGTTCCGGTCAGCGAGCAGGATGCGGGGCCGATGGCGGCGCAGGTCATGCGCGCCGAGAATCTGGGGGCGGTCCTCAAGAAGCGCGTCGACGAGGCGCGGGCCAAGGCGAACATCACCTATCAGGCGGGGCTCGAGCCGCCCGCGGCCAAGGCGCCTGCCAAGGCGCCGGCAAAGGCGGCCACTCCAGGATCGTAGCATTCGCGGGTGCCGTCCCGGCGCGGCGCAGTGGAACTGTGCCATGTCGAGACAGCTAATTTGTTGAAAAGCATCCGCTATGCTACCAATAGGTGACACGAATCGTATTGTGGGGGTTGCCGAAGCATGGAAGCAAGTGAGGGTAGCAAGCCGTCACGGTACAGGACGACGCGCATCGCGCTGATCCTGGGTGTCCTGCTGATCGGTTTTACGCGTCTTGAAGACCGTGCGATCCTTGGAATTCCGGGGCAGGGTGCCAGCGCGATGGCGGCGATGGCCATTCCACCCTCGGAAGAGGTGGATGACGGCAGCTACGCCGATGAACCCGATGCGGCGGTGCCGATCGCGAAGGCCACGCGCCTGCCGCGCAACAGGGTGCGCCGTGCCCTGCGCGATCGCGACTTCGCCACCATTGCGCGCCGCGACGGTCCGGTCATCGCGGCGCCGTCCGACGGCGCGGCGGCGGTCCCGGACCCGACCGGTACGGCTGCCACCGAGGCGTTTGCCGCTGCCCCCGCTGCCGGGCCTCCGGTGCTTGCACTGGCGGCGCCGGCGCTCGGTCCCATCGCGAACAATGTGTTTTCGGCGAGCACACCGCCCCCGGGTACGACGAGCAGTTCGTCGGGGGGCAGCAGCGGCGGGGGAACGAGCAGCGGCGGGACGACGACCAGCAGCGGCGGGACGACCAGCAGTAGTGGTGGTACGACCAGCAGCGGCGGCGATCCGAACCAGCCGCCGGCGGTTCCCGAACCGGCGACCTGGCTATCGCTCATCCTCGGCCTGTTCGGGGTCGGAATGACGATGCGCCTTCGTCGCCGCGCTGGTTTCCAGCCAGCCGCAAACGCCTGAGGCTTCGCGCTCCGTTCATGTCGACGCGCTCCACGCCCCTTCGCAAACTGGCTATTCGCGTATGGATCGCGCTGTGCGGTCTCTATTTCCTGTGGGAAGGAGCCACATATCGCGGCTGCTTTGCGCGGCTTGCCGAATGGCAGATCGGTCATTTCGGCGCTTATGCGCCGTTGCTTACCTTCTTGTTCCTGTTCCTTCTGGCCGTCTTCCCGGCGTGGCTCATCCTGCGCATTCTCCGCAAACGCGACCCGGAGCCGGAGGTGGAGCCGCCGCTCGAGGTCCAGATCAAGCGGGCCAAGACGCTCCGCGTGATATTCTACAGCTTTGCGGTTGTCGCCCTCGGCGTCATTCTCGGCTTTATCGCCTATATCCTGTTCGCCCTGCCGGGCACCGACGGCCGGCGGCAGACGATTGCCGCGAGCGACGCGGGTTCGGTGGCGATCATCGAAGGTCCGGCGAGGCTGGTCGGCGGTGAGCTCGGCACCATCGTCTTCTTCGGACAGGATTGGTATATCGCCGACGACCGGATGGCCTTTTCGCCGTACCGGCCCGCCGGAAAAGGCGCCGCGACCTTCTTCGTGCAGCTTGAAGCAAAGAGCAGGAAGCGGCTTGCCGAGACGACCCAACGCCCGTCCTGGTCGGGAATCCTGGTCGAAGGTGGATTGCCCGGCCCGATCCGCGTCCTGTTCAACGCACTCGGCGTGGGTATCAGCGATCCCTATTACACCCTCTATCGCGACGAATATTCGCTCAAGGTGCGATATTGGCTGCAGGTGATCCAGTGGACGATCCTGTCGGTATTCCTCCTGCTGTTCGGCGTACTGCAGTCGCGGCGCGTGAAACGCCTCGAAGAGGAAGCCAAAGAGGCCAAAGAAACGGTCGGCTGACCGGGCCGGTCGCACCGGAGGCAAATTCCGGTTAATGCACCGTTAGCCACACGGGGAAACCGAAGGTCAAATTGCCGCGCCTAAAGCGGCCGAATGCGGGCCTCTGCCATCTTTCTTGCCGGAGCATTGACGTCGATGGTTACGTCGCCGCTGGTCGTGTCCGAACCGGGACAGGGGCCTGCGACCGCATTTTCGGCTGGAGGCGCGGCGGGCGGTCCGGCCGAAGGCGGAACGCGGTCGGGCGCAATGCGGTCGGACAACGGCCTATTCTATATCGATGGAAAGCTGGCGGCGGGGTCAATCCGGTTTCTTGTCGATACCGGCGCAAGCCATGTCGTCCTGAGCCACGCCGATGCCCGCAAGCTCGGCGGCTATGTCGTCACGGGCGATACGCAGGCGGTGCTGACTGCGGCGGGGCCCGTGGCGGTCGACTGGATCGTCATCCGCGAGATCGAATTCGACGGCCACCCGATCCGCAATCTGAAGGCGGCCGTCCCGCGGCGCGATGTCGGCGTATCGCTGCTGGGGCAAAATGCCCTCGCGCAGTTCGACAGCATCCACATCGACGGTGACAGACTGACGCTGGCGCGCTGAACCCCCGCCCATCAAAAGGGTGACGAAAGCGGCCGGAAACTGTGGCGCGAAACCCGGGCTCCCTATATTCAGGCTTCCTAAATGGGAGCCGCACATGTCGGGGCAGAGCCACTTTCAGCTTTTGGAGACTGCGGCAGGTGTCGCTGCGATCGGGTGGAACGCCTCCGGCATCAACAGCCTGCGCCTGCCCGCGCCGAGCGCGCAAGACAGCGAACGAGCGATTGCGCGGCACCTGCCTGACGCCGTGCGTGCCGACCCACCGCCGGAGGTGGCCGTGGTTATCGACGCGATCCGTCGCTATTTCGCGGGTCAGCGCGTCGATTTTTCGGATGTTCCCATCGATCTTGGCCCGCAGGAGCTTTTCTTTACAAGGGTTTATGACATCGTGCGTCAGCTCGGCTGGGGTGAGACGACAACCTATGGCGCGGTTGCGCGGATGCTGGGCGTCGGTCCCGAATATGCGCGGAGCGTCGGCCAGGCAATGGCGCGCAATCCGGTACCGCTGATCGTTCCCTGCCACCGGGTCATGGCAGCGGGCGGAAAGATCGGGGGCTTTTCGGCCCCGGGCGGTGCGATCTCGAAGGCCCGAATGCTCGCGCTGGAGGGTGTGGCGCAGCCCGAACCGGCGCAGCAAGGCTTCGATTTCTGATGGAGAATGCGGCATGAGCAGCGACATCGATCCATCGGTTCCGCCGTCGGGAACCGGCTGCGCCGAATGTCTGGAGCATGGCGGCTGGTGGTTCCACCTGCGCCGCTGCGCCACCTGCGGCCATATCGGCTGCTGCGATTCCTCGCCTGCGCAGCACGCGTCCGCGCACTTCGAAGCGACCGGTCACCCCTTCATCCAGTCGTTCGAACCGGGCGAGGACTGGTTCTGGGATTACCGGCAGGGCGTGCCACTAACCGGGCCGCAGCTTGCCCCGCCGACGAGTCACCCGGCCGCGCAGCCGGTACCCGGTCCGCTAGGCGCGGTGCCGGCGGACTGGATCAGTCGGCTCCGGCAATAGACGGCGCGACGACGAGGTGCCGCGCCGCCCCGGGGATCAGGCCGCGTCGACGAGGACGATTTCACTGTCCTCGATCGCGGTGACGCGCAGCACGTCGATGTCGCTGATCGCGGCGCCATCGCGGGCGTTGACGCGGACGTCGTCGATCTGCACCGCGCCCTTGGCGGGGACGAGATAGGCCTTGCGGTTCTTGCCTAGCGGATATTCCGCCGTCTCGCCCGCGCGGAGCGTCGCGCCGACGACGCGCGCGTCGGTGCGGATCGGCAGCGCGTCATTGTCGTTTTCATAGCCCGAGGCGAGCGTCACGAACTTGCCCGAGCGTTCGCCCTTGGGAAAGGGCTTGGCACCCCATTGCGGCGGTTCGCCGTCGCGGGTCGGGATAATCCAGATCTGAAAAATCTTCGTGGTCACGTCCTCGAGATTATATTCCGAATGGCGAATGCCGGTGCCGGCGCTCATTACCTGGACGTCGCCCGCTTCGGTGCGGCCCTTGTTGCCAAGGCTGTCCTGGTGCGTGATCGCGCCCTCGCGGACATAGGTGATGATTTCCATATCGCGGTGCGGATGCGGCGGGAAGCCGGTCTGCGGCGCGATGGTGTCGTCGTTCCAGACGCGCAGATTGCCCCAGCTCGTCCGCGCGGGATCGTGATAGCCGGCGAAGGAAAAATGATGATGCGCGTCGAGCCAGCCGTGGTTGGCGGCACCGAGGCTGTCGAAAGGCCGAAGTTCGATCATGACGTGTCTCCGAGAGGCAGGCCGGAAAGGCCGCCGTTGCAGGCGATTTAGGGATTGCGATCCTGCGGTTTGAGTGGGATAAATTTCATCGAAACGTTCGAGGAAATAGAAAAGTGAGCAACCCCGGCACGCCGACGCTCGACCAGCTTCGCATCTTCCTCGCGATCGTCGACACCGGTAGTTTCGCCGCGGCGGGGCGGCGGCTCAATCGTGCGGTTTCGGTGATCAGCTATGGCATCGCCAACCTCGAGGCGCAGCTCGGCCTGATCCTCTTCGAGCGCGAGGGGACGCGCAAGCCGCAGCTCACGGTCGCCGGGCGCGCTCTGCTCGCCGAGGCACGCGCGATCTCGCTCGGGATCGACGGGCTGCGCGCCAAGGTGAAGGGGATGCTCGACGGGTTGGAGGCCGAGGTCGATCTGGCGGTCGACGTGATGCTGCCCGCCGAGCGGCTCGGCAAGGTGCTGCGCGCTTTCGCGGTCGAGTTTCCGACCGTCCAGCTTCGCCTGCACGTCGAGGCGCTGGGGGCGATCACCGCAATGATCCTCGACCGCCGTGCGATCGTCGGCATTTCGGGACCGCTCGCGGCGGGGGTCGACGGTGTCGAATGCATCGCGGCGGGCTCGATCCCGATGGTCCCGGTCGCCGCGCCCGACCATCCGCTCGGCCGGATGGAGCGTATCCCGCCCGGTGCGGGGCGCGATTACACGCAGCTCGTGCTCACCGACCGGTCGCGCTCTACCGAAGGACGCGACTATTCGGTGATGAGTCCCAAGACGTGGCGGCTTGCCGATCTGGGCGCCAAGCACGCGCTGCTGCGCGAGGGCGTCGGCTGGGGCAATATGCCGCTGCCGATGATCGAGGCCGATCTGGTCGCGGGCACGCTGATCCGGCTTGCGATGCCCGATCACCCGGGCGGCACCTATCGCTTCGCGGGGGTGTGGCGGCGCGATACGCCGCCGGGACCCGCCGCGTCGTGGCTGCTCGAGCAGTTCGTCGAGCTTGGCCGCGACGATGCCGAACTCGCCGGGATGATCGACCTTTAAAGCTTGAGCATCGCTTCGGCGCCGACCATGCGGATCGTGCGCGCAGGGCCGGTGTCGCGGAGGAAGGCGCCAGCGCGGAAGGCCGAGAGGGAGGCCGAAAAGGACAGGATTTCGCTCGCCTGCCAGCCGACCGAAATCTCGGCCTGATCGCCGATATGGCGCGCCCGGCTGCCCCCGGCGGGTCGGAGGAGGCCGCCGGGAATGTCGTAAATGCCGTCACCGCGGCTTTCGCGCCAGAACCGTACCGCGACGAGTTCGAGTGTAACGCCCTTGCCCAGATCGAAATCGACGCTGGGATGGAGGTTCACGATGTTGCGCGGCCCGATCGGCGAGAGTTCGCCGAAATATTTGCCCTTGGGAAAGAGTGCGTTGAAGGTGCCGAGCTTGCCGTCGGCGGGATGGCGGTCGCCGCTCGCGATATTGGCGCGCAGGCGAAGCCGCGGCCCCAGCGGTGCCTGCGGGAAGCTCAATGCGGTTTCGGTCGCGAGCGACCAGGCGCGGATGCGGTCACCGTCGAAATGGCCGCGTTGAAGCATCGCCTCCCAGTTCCAGCCGAGGGCGCCGCGCTTGCCGAAGAAGCGGAGGCCGAACGTATCGCGCGTTTCGCGTCCGCTGCGGCTGGTGAAGCGCGCGCCGTCATCCGCATAGCCGAGCCAATAGGCGTCGACGCCGATGCCTTTCGCGGGCGCAAGCGTCGTATAGATGCCGTCGAGGCGGCGCGTCTTGGATGTCTTGTCGTCGAAATCGCCGCCGCCAATCGCGACGGGGCGCAGGTGGAAGGCGTCGACGCGAAAAGCGCCATGCTCCGCGATCGCTCGGACCCCGTCGAAGGCCTGTGGGATGTTGGGGCCATAGCGGATGCCGACAAGCCGCTCCGACCCCAGCGCCATCAGTTCGCGCCCGCCGCGCAGCGTGAGGCTGCTATCCGTCCCGAGCGTCAACCGAAGGTCGCCGAACCCTTGCAGCAGGTCGATCCCCGTTTCGTCGGCGGGGCCTTTGCCCGCGCCGACGCCGCGCGCATGGCCCGCGATGCCCTGCACGAAGACGCGTGCCGGACCGGCGTGCAAATCGGCGTGCGGCATGACGCGGAGCCAGAGATACCCGTCGTCGGGGGCAGGCGGGCTGCCCCACAGATTATTGTCGAAGCCCTCGAACCGCGCCCGCGCTTCGCCGCCGAGGGTCAGATAGGCATCGCCCGTCTCGCCCAGCGGTACATATTTGGCCTGCCGCCAGCCCTCGCGCGGCGCATCGCGCAACACCGACCAATCCTCGTCATAGCGCAAATTGGTCTGCTCGACCGATTGGGCAAAGGCGGTCGCGGGCGCGAGCGCGGTGAGGAGCAGAAGAAGGCGCATCAACGGGTGACGAAATGGCGCACCACGGGCGGGCCATCGCCGATCAGATAAGCGGAGAGCGCCTCCTGCTGCACGCGGTCGGCGTTGGTGACGCGGTCGTGCTGGCGCAGATGCTCGAGCCAACTTTCGACGGTAAAGGTTTCGATGACCATGCCGGGTGCCGCCGTATCCTCATAGACGCCCCAGTGGATCGCGCCGTCGCGGCGACGGATGCGGCGCATGTCCTGAATCGCGGCGAAGAAGTCGGGCAGCTTCGCCGGATCGACGCGATATTCGATCGTCACGAGCACCGGGCCGCTGTCATGTTCGACCGTGCCGTCGACGAGCGGTGCGGGCCAATGCGACGACGGGGCAAGGTCGAGCGTGCTCGCGCGGTCGAGCGGGAAGCGCCAGGCGAGGATGAGGCTGGCGGCGATGAGCAGACCGGCCGCGACGAGCAGCGTTGACGGCACGCCGATTGCCGAGGCGACCGAGCCCCATAAGGTCGAGCCCGCCGCCATCGATCCCTGGAAAACGAGGAGATAGATCGCGAGCGCGCGCGCCTTGACCCATCCGGGCGAGCTTGCCTGCGCGCCGCCGTTCAGCGACGCCATCATCGCGATCCACGCGAGACCCGCAACGAAGAGTGCCGCCGCCGCTGCCGCGAACGCGACGGCTTGCGAAAGGCCGGCCATGGCGATTGCGAGCAGGATCGAAGCGGCGAGCGTGATCGCATTCGCGCCCATCCTGCTGCGCAGCTTCGGCATCACCAGTGCGCCCGTGATCGCGCCAAGCCCCATGAAGGTAAGCAGGCCGCCATAGCCGAGCGGGCCCAGCTCGAGGTCGCGCCGCGCGATGATCGGGAGCAGCGCCCAGAGCCCGCTTGCAAAGAGGAAGAAGCCGACCGACCGGATCAGCACCACCTGCAGTTCCGGCGCGCGCAGCGCATAGCGGAGCCCGGCGCGCATGGCGCCGACCATATGCTCGGCGGGGAGGTGGCGATCGGGCGCGACGCGCCGCCAGCGGGCGAGGACCGTCAATATGCCGAGGATCGAGAGCGCGTTGGCGGCGAACACTGCGCCGGGTCCCGAGGCAGCGATGATCAGCCCGCCGAGCGCGGGGCCGATCGCGCGCGCGATATTGACCCCGAGCGAATTGAGCGCGACTGCCTGTTGCAGCGCGGGCCTCGGGACGAGTTCGGGGACGATCGCCTGGAAGGCGGGCGCCGAAAAGGCGGCACCCATCGCGATCGCTGCCGTGAAAACGAGCAGGATCCACGCGGTCGTGAAGCCTGCGAGCGTGATCGCCGCGAGCGTCATCGCGGCGACAAGGCCGAAGAGCTGGGCGCCGATCAGCAGCTTTCGCCGATCGACGATGTCGGCGAGCGCTCCGGCGGGGAGCGCGAGGACGAACATCGGAAAGGTCGTCGCGGCCTGCACCAGCGCGACCATCAACGGGTCGGGCGACAACGAGGTCATCAGCCAGCCCGCGCCGACGTCGTGCATCCAGGTGCCGATGTTCGAGACGACGGTTGCGATCCACAGCGCGCGGAAAACGGGGTTCGCCAGCGGGCGCTGGTCGGGCTGGGCGGGCTCGGTCATGCCTTTCGGTCGCGCAGGATCGCGGCCAGCATCAGTCCGCCGATCAGCCCGATATGCTCAAGGAAGGTGTTGCGCTCGTGAAAGCGCGTCATCGGATCGGCGACCTGCCAGAAGGGATGCGCGATCAGCGTCGCGATCGCGGTGAACACCCCGAGCGCGCCCGCGCCGAGCCAGGCCTGGCGACCGAGGATGATCAGCAGCGAACCGCCGATCTGGACGAGGATCGTCGCGGCGACGGTCAGCATCGCGGGCTCGAGCGCGAAATGCCGGGCCTCGCCGAGCGCGCCGGGCAGGTCGGTGAGCTTGGCGATGCCGCTCGTCCAATAGGGGAGGGTGAGGAGCGTTGCAGCGAGGATCGCGAAGCGATTGTCTTCAAGCAGGCGGGCGATCGGGGCTGGAGTATTCATGGGTCAGACCGCCCAGCAGCCGCAGCCGAACGCGCCCCAGAAGCTCTGCACATCGGCAGCTGGCACATTGGCGCCGAGCGCCGCGGCATGGTCGTGGCCGTGAACCGCGCAGGCACTGGCGCAGCCGCATGCCGCCGCCATTTTCTGCTTAGCTTCGGGTCGACGATAATAGCCGCCGAAGGTCGCAACTGGCGACCAGTCGGGCATTGGTTTCGGCAGCGCGGGGGCGATCGGGCCATAGTCGCCCTCACCATGCACCACCTTGCCGCCGAGCAAGGTCAGCACCGACCGGAGGTGGACAATCTCGCTTTCGGCGACACCGAAATAATCGTCCGACAGCAGCGCAAGGTCGGCGAGCTGGCCGGCCTTGATCTGGCCCTTCTTGCCGACCTCGTTCGAGAACCATGTGTTCGCCTCGGTCCAGAGGCGCAGCGCTGTCTCGCGGTCGAGCCGGTTGCGGACGGGATAGAGCGTCGCGCCGCCGAGCGTCTTGCCGGTGACCAGCCACGACAACGAGACCCACGGATTATAGCTCGCGACGCGCGTCGCGTCGGTGCCCGCGCCGACCGGTAGGCCGGCTTCCATCATCCGCTTGATCGGCGGCGTCGCCTCTGCGGCTTTCGCACCATAGCGTTCGATGAAATATTCGCCCTGGAACATCATCCGGTGCTGTACCGCGATCCCGCCGCCGAGCGCGGCAATGCGATCGATATTGCGCTCGCTGATCGTCTCGGCATGGTCGAAGAACCAGTTGAGCCCCTTGAGCGGAATGTCCCGGTTCACCTTCTCGAACACGTCGAGCGCGCGGCCAATGGTCTGGTCGTAGGTGGCATGGAGGCGCCACGGCCACCGGCGTTCGGCGAGCAGGCGGATGACGGGTTCGAGGTCGGCCTCCATGTTCGGCGGCATGTCGGGGCGTTCGACCCGGAAATCCTCGAAATCGGCGGCCGAGTAGACGAGCATCTCGCCCGCGCCATTGTGCCGATAGGTGTCGTCGCCGTCGCCGGGTTTCACCTTGGTCGACCAGGTCGCGAAATCCTTGAGTTCCTCTTTCGGCTTCTGCGTGAAGAGGTTGTACGCGATGCGCAGCGTCATCTCGCCGTCCTGGTGGAGCTTCTCGATGATCGCATAGTCGTCGGGATAATTCTGGTAGCCGCCGCCCGCGTCGATGACGCTGGTGACCCCGAGCGAATTCAATTCGCGCATGAAATGCTTCGTCGAATTGACCTGATAGTCTTCCGGAAGCTTCGGCCCCTTGGCGAGGGTCGAATAGAGGATCGTCGCGTTGGGCTGGGCGAGCAGAAGACCGGTCGGGTTGCCCGCGGCGTCGCGAACGATCTCGCCGCCCGGCGGGTTCGGCGTGTCCTTCGTATAGCCAACGGCGCTCAGCGCCGCGGCATTGAGCAGCGCGCGGTCGTAGAGGTGGAGGATGAACACCGGCGTATCGGGCGCGGCGGCGTTGATCTCGTCCAGCGTCGGCAGGCGCTTTTCGGCGAACTGATGCTCGGTAAAGCCGCCGACGACGCGGACCCATTGCGGCGGGGGGGTGTTCGCGGCCTGGCGTTTCAGCATCGCCATCGCATCGGCAAGGCTGGGCACACCGTCCCAGCGCAGCTCCATATTATAATTGAGCCCGCCGCGGATGACATGGATGTGGCTGTCGATCAGCCCAGGAATCAGGCGGCGGCCCTTGGCGTCGATGATATCGGCGTCGGAACCGGCTGCCGCGCGGGCTTCGGCCTCGCTGCCGACACTCAGGAACTTGCCGTCGCGGATCGCGACCGCCTCGGCGACCGGGTTTGCGCGGTCGAGGGTGGTGACCTTGGCGTTGACGATGATCAGGTCTTTCGGGCGCATGGCGAAACTTTCCGTTGCAGTGAGAAGCGCGGTGGTGGCGGCGCCGGCGAGCGTCTGGCGACGGGTCAGCGGGCTCATGACCCGCAATCCTTGTTGTCGGGCAGCGGCCCCAGAACATGCTCGGCACAATCTTCGCGGACGAAGCGGGCGAGTTCGGGGCGGTCGGCGATGCGCTTGGCTATGGGCACGAGTTGCTCGCCGAGCAGAATACCCCCGAGACCGATCAGCGCAACGATCGGCGGGGCGGGAGAACGGACACCGAGCAGGCTGTAGATGACGCCAACCAGCAATCCCGCTCCCAGCGAGACGAGATAGATTTTCACGATGTCCGTCCTCCCTCTTTGCGTCAGGCCTTCACGAAGGCCAGCAAGTCGGCGTTGAGGATGTCGGCGTGAGTCGTCAGCATCCCGTGCGGAAAACCCTCATAGATTTTCAGCGTGGCATTGGGCAGGATTTCGGCCTGCAGCACACCGGCATTCTTGTAGGGCACGATCTGGTCGTCGTCGCCATGCAGCACGAGCGTCGGCACGGTGATCGCCTTCAAGTCGTCGGTCTGGTCGGTCTCGGAGAAGGCCTTGATGCCTTCGTAATGTGCCTTCGCGCTACCCATCATGCCCTGGCGCCACCAATTGTCGATCACGCCCTCGTCGACCTTCGCGCCGGGCCGGTTGAAGCCGTAGAAGGGACCGGCCGCGACGTCGCGAAAGAATTGCGCGCGATTGGCAGCGAGCCCGGCGCGCAGCCCGTCGAACACCTCGATCGGCAGGCCGCCCGGATAGCGCTCGGTCTTGAGCATGATCGGCGGCACCGCGCTGACCAGAACCGCCTTGGCGACGCGGCCCGCGGGCAGGCCGTGGCGCGCGACATAGGCGGCAACCTGCCCGCCGCCGGTCGAGTGACCGATGTGGACGGCGTCGCGCAGGTCGAGATGATCGACGACCGCCGCGGCGTCCGCGGCATAATGCGCCATGTCATGGCCGTCCGAGACCTGCGCCGATCGGCCGTGCCCGCGCCGGTCGTGCGCGACGACCCGATAGCCGTTGGCCAGGAAGAACAGCATCTGCGTGTCCCAGTCGTCCGCTGACAGCGGCCAGCCGTGGTGGAATACGATCGGCTGGGCGTCCTTCGGTCCCCAATCCTTGTAGAAGATTTGGGTGCCGTCCTTGGTGGTGACGTAGCTCATGACATTGTCCTTTCAGGGTCGCTTCAAAAGAAACGGCCGGACCCGAGAGTCCGGCCGCAGGGGAGGGGTTCAGTGACCGCCTTCGGAGGCGCCGAACATCGTCTTGGCATAGGTGATGCCGATGCCGTAGGCGCCGCCCCATTTGCGGGCGATGCCGGTGGTGAGGTCATAGGTTTCGGCGCGCGCCCAGTCGCGCTGCAGTTCGAGGAGATATTGAAGGGCGGTCATCGGACGCGCACCCGCCTGGATCATACGCTCGACCGCACGTTCGTGCGCTTCGGTCGAAATGTCGCCGCTCGCGTCGGTAATCACATAGACCTCATAGCCCTGTTCGAGCGCCGACAGCGTCGGGCCGACGATGCAGACCGACGTCCACAGGCCCGCGAAAACCAGCCGGTCCTTGCCGATGCGGTTGACCTCTTCAATCACACCGGCATCTTCCCAGGTGTTCATCGACGTGCGGTCGAGCAGCTTCTGGCCGGGGAAGGGATCGGTGACCTCGTTGAACATCGGGCCGGAGAAGCTCTTTTCGGCGACGGTGGTCAGGATCGTCGGAACCTTGAAGCCCGCGGCGCCATTGGCGATCAGCGCGGCATTGTTGCGGAGCAGTTCGGGGGCGATCGACTTGGTGGCAAAGGCCATCTGCGACTGATAGTCGATCAGGATGAGCGCATGGTTACTCGGGTCGAGCAGAGCTTTGGCGGGGGTCGGGGTGGCTTTGATGGACATGGCTGAAACTCCTTGTTTGAAAGCGCGGGCCCCGAACCGTCCGGGGATGGCCATGGTTTAGGCAGTCTCATTTATGCGAAATAGACATATAAAATTGTTCCATCTATTCTATAAAATAGAAAAGATGGCGAAGTGCTGCGGTCCTGCTCCTTTCGTTCGAGCTCCGAATCCGGTCGCGGGAGATGCATCCCGGCGCGAGCAGGATAATTGTATGACAACATCGCCGCAACGATCAAATCGCCGCCGCCGGACCCGAGGATCTGTCATGGGGCTATCGGTCGGCCTCGCCTGCGCGACGTACCGTTCGGCGGCGGGAGACCCTGTCCGGTCGAGACAGGGCCGCCATTCCCGTCGCCCGAGCGCCAAGGCGCGACCCGCTACGCTTTGCAAAGCGGCTTGCGTCCTGTAAGGCGGGCCCGTGACCGATTGTGCGACCTGCGTTGTCCGAAACCGTGCGATTTGTGCGAGCCTCAGCCCGGCGGAGCTTGCTGCACTGGGCAAGATGGGACGCCGACAAAAGGTACGGGCCGGACAGACCCTGCTTTGGGAAGGCGACGGTGCGCCCGTCGTCGCGAATGTCCTCGAGGGCGTGCTGAAGCTCGTCGTGTCGACCGCGGACGGGCGCGAGCAGATCGTTGGGGTGGTCTTTCCGTCCGACTTCATCGGACGCCCGTTCGGCAAGGAAAGCCCCTACAGCGTCACCGCGATGACCGATGCGGAAGTGTGCATCTTCAATCGCAGCAACTTCGACGAGTTTGCGGGCAATCACCCCGACCTCCAGCAGAAATTGCTCCGCCGCACGCTCGATGAACTCGACCGCGCACGGCATTGGATGATGCTGCTTGGACGCAAGTCCGCATCGGAAAAGGTGGCGTCATTCCTGCTTGAGATGTCGGAACGATTATCGGGGCAGGGGTGTCATGCCGACACGCAGGCCGGGTTCGAACTGCCCTTCGGCCGCCAGCAGATCGCCGACATATTGGGCCTGACGATCGAGACGACGAGCCGCCAGCTCACCAAAATGCGCGCCGACGGCCTGCTCGACCTGCCATCTCGCCGCGAAATCGTGATCAACGACCGCGCGGCGATGGAAATGATGGCAGGCTGACCGGCCGCCGGCGTCAGTCGGGGGACTAGCGTCAAAGTGACTGGGTTCCTCCACCTCATCGGCGCTTTCACGTCAAGTGACTGAGAATGTGCCCGACGGGAAAAATGGGGTCCTTCCTGAACGGCCATGACTGCCAGGCTTTGCTCCCGCGTTTCAAAGGTATCTCCCCGGCGCCGGAAATTGGCGGCGCAGCCTCCTTGTTGATCCTCGCCAACCGAGCCCTCAGCAACACAGTCTTTGGAACCATGTCGGAAAAAATAACAAACTCGATATTGAATGGCGGAGCGGGAGGGATTCGAACCCTCGATACGCTTTTGACGTATACTCACTTTCCAGGCGAGCGCCTTCGACCACTCGGCCACCGCTCCGCTGCACCCGGTCGTTTCGTGCGAAGCACGGAGCGTGAATCGGGTGCTATCCAATTCGCACTGGAACGCGCGCCCTAATCGCTTGGCGGGTCTTTCGCAAGCCGATTGGGCGTGGCAGACACGTCGCATGAGACACCTGCTTCTGGCGGCCGCCGCCGCTTCGCTCGTCCTTCCCGCTTATGCCGAGGAACCCGCGCCGACCCCGTCGCCGGGCGAAATTGCGGCCGCCGCGCCTGCGACGGATTGGATCGCCATCGCACCTTCCGATCTGCTCGTGATGGATCTTGCTCCGGATGCGAAGGGCAAGCCGCGGCGCGTCGTCATCCAGCTCATGCCCGCACCCTTCAGCCGAGGCTGGATCGGGAATATCCGCAAGCTCGCCGCCGCGCATTGGTGGGACGGGACGAGCGTCAACCGGGTGCAGGACAATTATGTCGTGCAATGGGGTGACGCGACCGAGAAGAAGCCGTTGCCCCAAGATTTGGTGACGGTGCCCGAGAGCGAATATGTTGTTTCCGACCCCGCCAGCAAAGATACGACGAGCGGCGGAAAGCCGGTCATCATCCTATCCAAGGACGAAGCGGCGCGGCGGGCAGGAAGGATGGATAGAGACCGAGGGCTCGACATATATGGAAGCAGCTTCGAACCGGCAACCGACGCCTATGCGCCGAGGGTAACCTTCGAATCGGGTTGGCCGATCGGTCTCGACGATCGCAAGGTGCCCGATCAACGGTGGCCGCTGCACTGCTATGGCATGGTCGGCGTCGGCCGCAATATGTCTCCCGATACCGGGTCGGGTGCCGAACTCTATGTGGTTATCGGGCAAGCACCCCGCCATCTCGACCGCAATATTGCCCTGGTCGGACGCGTTGTTCGCGGGATTGAGCATTTGTCGAGCCTGCCCCGGGGGACCGGGGCGCTGGGTTTCTACGAGACCGGGGCTGAACGGGTGCCGATCATGTCGATCCGCGTGGCGACGGAATTGCCTGTCGCCGAACGGCCGCGGTTCGAATATCTGTCGACCGACAGCGAAAGCTTTCGACGCTATGCGGACGCACGCGCCAACCGCCGCGATCCCTTTTTCATTCGTCCGGCGGGCGGCGCAGATATCTGCAACATTCCCATTCCGATCCGGCCGGTCGAAGCGAAATAGCCGCCTTGGAGGATTTCACCGTCACGACGCGGCTTTGGCGCTGGCAGTCGGCGACCGCGCCGGCGGCGTGGTTTTTCGTCACTATTTCGGGCGACGTCGCCGATGGAATAAGGCTCGCGGCGATCAGCGGGCAATGGCTCGATGGCCGCAAGGGCTTCGGATCGGCCAAGGTACGCGCGACGATCGGCGACACGATCTGGAGCACATCGGTGTTTCCCCACAAGGAAAGCGGCGGCTGGTTGCTGCCAGTCAAGGCTGCGGTGCGCAAGGCCGAAGGGATGGTTGAAGGCGACGATGTGACGGTGACCGTCAGTCTTTAGGCGGCGTATCGGGCCTGGCTTCGCGAGCCTGCGCCTTGCGTTTGCGCAGATTGGCGCGGAGCGCCTCGGCGAGGCGGCGCTCGCGTTCGAGGTCGGCGGGGGAGGGCGGCTTGCTCACGCGGCGGCGATGCGGGGAAATCGACCCGGCGTCAAGTCTCGCACCTTGACAGGCGAAGGCCGCCCCGCCATAGGCCGCGCCTGCCCCGCGAACAGGCGTTCCCGGGCGCCCCGGACGCTGCTGTAGCTCAGTGGTAGAGCGCACCCTTGGTAAGGGTGAGGTCGAGAGTTCAATCCTCTCCAGCAGCACCATTTTTCCGCCTTCGTTTCCGACTTTACCGGGGCTCGCCCCCCGGGCTAGGATTGCTGTACGCCGCGCGCGGCGACCGAGGGGACATGTGGTGAGCGACGGCAGAGGAGCGAGGGCGAGCGGCTATTGGGCGTTCCTGGTCGTGCTGATCAGCGTCTCGCTGGCCTTCGCCGCAATTCTGCTGCCCTATTTCGCCGCGATCCTGTGGGCGGTGATCGTCGCGATCTTGTTCGAGCCCGCCTATCGCCGCCTGCTGGCCGTCATGCCGGCCCGGCGTAACGGCGCGGCCCTGCTTACGCTGCTGATGATTCTGGCGATCGTCGTGCTGCCCGCCGCATTGCTGACCGTCGCGCTGCTCAACGAGGCTGCCTCGGTGTATCAGCGGATCCAGTCGGGCAACCTTGATCCCGAACAAATCTTCGTCGCGTTCGAATCGGCAATTCCCGCATGGCTGTCGGATGCGCTCGACCGGCTCGGGATCGGCAACATTGCCGCCGTGAAAGACATGTTCGGCGGCGGCGCCGCGGCAGGGGTCCGCGCGGTGCTGGGCCAGGCCCTGTCGATCGGGCAGGGGGTTTTCGACCTGTTCGTCAAGCTGATGGTGATGCTCTACCTCGCTTTCTTCCTCATTCGCGACGGAGAGACGATCCAGCAGCGCGTCAGCGCCGCAATTCCCCTGCAGACCGACCATCTGCAGCTTCTGGTCGAACGGTTCATCGTGGTGGTGCGCGCGACGATCAAAGGGAGCATCGTCGTCGCGATCCTGCAGGGCCTGATCGGCGGTATCGTCCTCTGGGCGCTGGGGATCGAGGCTGCGCTGCTGTGGGGGGTGTTGATGGGCGCGGCTTCGCTGCTTCCTGCGGTGGGCACCGGGCTCGTGTGGGTGCCGATGGCGCTCTATCTTTTCCTGTCGGGATCGATCTGGCAGGGCGTCGTGCTCGTATTCTGCGGCCTGTTCGTGATCGGGATGGTCGACAATGTGGTGCGGCCGGTACTCGTCGGACGCGAAACGCGCATTCCCGATTATGTCGTGCTGATCACGACGCTCGGCGGGCTCCAGCTTTTCGGCCTGCACGGCATCGTGATCGGCCCGGTGATCGCCGCGATGTTCATCGCGGTATGGGATATCGCCGCGACGATGCGGACCGAGGCGTCGGCCTGAGGGCGCTCAGATCCGGGCGCCCAGCAACCAGTCGTGAAACAGCTTGACCGCCGGCTGGCGTAGCGCGCGCGGGCGGCAGACGAACCAATAGCTGTACGGACTGTCGACATCGAAATCGAAGAGGCGGACGAGGCGCGGATCATGGGCGTCGTCGAAATGGTGACCGTGCATGAAGGCAACGCCGATCCCCTGCGCGGCCGCTTCGAGCATCAGCGGGCCTGAATCGAAGAAGTCGATCCCGGCGGGCTCGAGATAGGGCATCCCGATCGCCTTTTTCCATTCGGCGAAGGTTTCTGGCATTTCGCGGTGGAGCAGGATCGTCTGGCGCTGGAGCTGTTCGGGCACGGCGATCGCGCGGCCCCCGTCGGTCAGCGTCCGCGCCGCGATCGGGAACACCTTGTCCTGGTCGAGGCGCGCCGCATAGAGCATGGGGTCGATCGATCGGGCGAGCGCGATGGCGACGTCGATCCCTTCGCCGAGCCGCGCTTCGGCGTGCGACATGGTGTCGATATCGATGTGCAGTTCGGGATGGTCGCGCCTCAGTTCGGGCAGGCGCGGAAACAGCCGTTGCTGTGCAAAGAGCGGCAGGACGTTGAGATGGAGGCGGAGCGACGCGTCTGGGCTGCCCGCCTTTTCGATCACGCCGCGCAGCTCGTCGAGGATCGGCGAGAGCTGATCCTGCATTTCTCGCCCCGTCTCGGTGAGCCGGAGACCATGGTGATGGCGGTTGAACAGCGGCCGCCCGACGGCATGTTCCAGCGTCTGGATGCGCCGCGACAGGGCGGGCATCGACAAGCCGAGCTCGCTGGCGGCGGCTTTCACCGTGCCATGGCGGGCGACCTCCAGAAAGGCCTCCATGCTGCTGAGGGGAGGAAGGCGTGGCATGTGCGTCTCTCGGCGGATGATGGCATGGCGATATCGGACATGCCAGACAATTTGTGCAGTGCGGCATAGTATCGTTCGAATATTACGCGCTCTCGGGGCTCGAAAATCGCGAGCGATCGCCCTATCTTGCGCATTCCGACCTTTTTGCGGGAGATACGCCTTGGCCGATGCGGCAATAAAGGAAAAGCAGGTCAAACTGCAGGTGGCGACGTTGCGGGCCGAGGAAAGCGGCGCCGGAATCGCGCGAATCCCGCGCACCGCGATGGCCGAACTGGGCCTGACCGAGGGCGATGTCGTCCAGATCAGCGCCAAACGCGACACCGCGGCGCGGGTCGTCGCGCCCTACCCCGAGGATGAGGGGCTGGAGGTTATTCGTCTCGATGGCCTGCAACGCGCCAATGCGGGCGCGGGCGCCGGCGATATGGTGGCACTGAGCCGTGCCGAAATGCGACCCGCGACGCGGGTGACCTTTGCGCCAGCGCAGGAAAATCTTCGCCTGCAAGGCTCGGCGATGGCGCTGAAACGCAGCTTTTTCGGCCGGCCGCTCGTCGCCGGCGACACGGTGGCGACCGCCGGGCAGCAGCGACTTCCGGCGGGCGACATGCCGCCGCAGCTTCGCCAGATGCTCAACGCGCCCGCCTATGCGCTTGCCGAGGTGCGCCTGATCGTCGTGTCGGCGAACCCCAAGGGGATCGTGTATATCGACGAGAATACCGAGGTCGAACTGCTCGCGGAATATCAGGAGCCGCAGGACGCGCGGCGTACCGACGTCACTTATGACGATCTCGGCGGGCTTGGTGACACGATCAATCAACTCCGCGAGATGGTCGAATTGCCGCTTCGTTACCCCGAGTTGTTCCAGCGCCTCGGCGTCGATCCGCCGCGCGGGGTTTTGCTGCACGGCCCGCCGGGCACCGGCAAGACGCGGCTCGCGCGTGCTGTCGCCAACGAAAGCGACGCGCAATTCTTCCTGATCAACGGCCCCGAGATCATGGGCAGCGCCTATGGCGAGTCCGAAAAGCGGCTGCGCGAGATTTTCGAGCAGGCGACCAAAGCAGCGCCGTCGATCCTGTTCATCGACGAGATCGATTCGATCGCGCCCAAACGCGGACAAGTGACCGGTGAGGCCGAGAAGCGCATCGTCGCGCAGTTGCTGACGCTGATGGACGGGCTCGAGCCGCGGACCAACCTTGTCGTCATTGCCGCGACCAACCGCCCCGACGCGATCGACGAGGCGCTGCGGCGTCCCGGTCGCTTCGACCGCGAAATCGTGATCGGCGTGCCCGACGAGAAGGGACGACGCGAGATACTGGGCATTCACACGCGCGGTATGCCGCTGGGTGACGACGTCGACCTCGACGAACTGGCGCGCACGACCTTCGGCTTCGTTGGCGCCGACATGGCGGCGCTGACGCGCGAGGCTGCCATCGAGGCGGTGCGGCGGATCATGCCCAAGATCGACCTCGAGGAAGGAACGATTCCGCCCGAGGTGCTCGAAGGGGTTCGCGTGACCCGCGACGATTTTCTGGGCGCACTGAAACGCGTCCAGCCCTCGGCGATGCGCGAGGTGATGGTGCAGGCGCCGAATACGCGCTGGAGCGACATCGGCGGGCTCGACGCGGCGCGCGACAAGCTGATCGAGGGAATCGAACTCCCCTTGAAGCATCCCGAAGCGTTCCGTCGGCTCGGCATCCGCCCGGCCAAAGGCTTCCTGCTCTATGGCCCACCGGGGACAGGCAAAACCTTGCTTGCGAAGGCAGCGGCGCGCGAGTCCGACGCCAATTTCATCGCGATCAAGTCGTCCGATCTCCTGTCCAAATGGTATGGCGAGAGCGAGCAGCAGATCGCGCGCCTGTTCGCGCGGGCGCGGGCGGTGGCACCGACGATCATCTTCATCGACGAACTCGACAGCCTGGTGCCCGCGCGCGGCAGCGGCACGTCGGGCGAGCCGCAGGTGACCGAGCGTGTCGTCAACACGATTCTCGCCGAGATGGACGGGATCGAGGAAATGCAATCGGTTGTCGTGATCGGCGCGACGAACCGCCCGAACCTGATCGATCCGGCGCTGCTGCGCCCCGGACGGCTAGACGAACTGATCTATGTGTCGGTACCGAGCGCCGAGGGGCGGAAGCGCATCCTCGAAATCCATACGTCGCGGATGCCGCTCGCGAAGGACGTCGATCTGGCTGCGCTTGCCGAAAAGGCCGATCGCTTCACGGGCGCCGATCTGGAGGATCTGGTGCGCCGCGCGGGTCTCGCGGCGCTCAAACGTTCGATCAACAGCGATCTGGTCACGCTGGAGGACTTCGAGGCGGCGTTAAAGGACACGCGCGCGTCGGTGACCGAGGCGATGGAAAAGGATTATGAAAAGATCCAGGGCGAGATCAAGCAGCAGGCGATGAGCGTCGACCCGATCGGCTTCTTTGCGCCGGGGATGCTGAAGCCGGTTCGCGAGCAGAAGCACGCGGGCGAACCGACGAAGGACTAAGAGTTTGCGGGCTGGTCCTGCCTGAGCGCGGACCAGCCCCACACCATCAGCCAGACGCAGAAGGCCGCCATCAGCCCGTAGGCGACCATCGGGTGCCAGTTGTAGAGCAGCACGCCGATCGCGGGTGAGATGATATACGCCGATCCGTTGATCGACGCGGTCATGCCGGCGACCGCGCCTTGGTCGCGGCGCGGGACCGATAGCGACGCGCCGGCAGTGAAGCCGGGACGGAACAGGCCAAAGCCGAGCGATGCCGACGCGAAACCGATGACGATCGCGTGCAGATCCTGTGCGAGCCCGGTCATCAAGATGCCGAGGATGGCGAGGGCGGCACCCGCGAGCACGGTCGGCCGCGGCGTCAGCTTCAGGATCGGGATCAGCCCCCATTGCGCGAGCAACGTTGCGAAGGCGCCGGCCATCAGTACGATGCCGGTAATCGCCGCGCCCTCATCGGGTTTCAGCCGCAGGTGCAGGCGGTCGAGAATCAGGAAGCCGACGACGCCCAGCATCATCGCCTGCGCCTGACCGCCGAAGAAGCCCGCGAGCAGCCATGGCCGGACGCGGCGGTCGCGCCAGTGAAGCGGTTCCTGTTCGGCTGGGTCGAGTTCATTTTCCTCTTCTGCCGTTGGTTCCGACGGGCCCGCCGACAGGGGGTAGGAAGCAATCGCGCCGCGCGCGGCGAATCGTGGCACGTCGTCGGGCAGGCGCCAGCGCAGCATGACGAGCACGATCAGTCCGATCAGCGCGAAGACCAGCAAGGGGCCAGCGAGGCCGACCATGGGCAGAATGAAGAAAGGCGCGATCGCGGGTCCGATCACCGTACCCAGGCCAAAGGAGGAGGAGACAAGCGACAGCGCCTGCGTGCGCTGTTCGGGGTCGGTGCGCGAAGCGACATAGGCCTGCACCGCGGGGGGAGATGCCGATCCCAACCCGCCATAAAGGCTGCGAAAGATTGCGAAGACAATGAAGGTGAAACCAGCGGCCAGATAGCCCTCGAGTCCGGCCCACAAGGTCAGGCCGCACAGCGCCATCGACGAAAAGAAGCCGATGACCCCTAGCGCCATCAACGCTTTGCGCCCGCGCTTGTCCGATTGCCGCGCCCAATGCGGTGCGGTCAGCACCCAGAGCAGTGCCGACCAGCTGAACGCCAGGCTGACCCATACGTCGGGAATGTGGAGCTTGGCGCCGATAGCGGGGAGGATCGACTGCATCGCGGTATTGCCCGCCGCGGCTACGAGCATGATCGCGAACAGCACGGCCATGCGGTCGGCTGGAATCGATCGCGATGCGGCAGTCACTTGGTCCCCTTTTTGCGCATAGTTCGTTGCGGGTTGCCCCTCCCCGTACATCGGGTTGCATTTCTGTCCAGTGTCAAGACTGACTCTTTTGTTGCGCGAGCGTCACGATTTTGCCACGCATTCGTCAACCGCAACAACGCGAAAGCCATCATGACCAATCCACGGGCGCACGCCCAATCGAATGTCTCGCCGATCCGCAAGATCCGCGAGAAACTGAAGCGCTTTTTCGGCCCCTGGGGCATGTTCGTAAAGGGCTTCATCAAGCATCCGGTCATGGTGGGATCGATCGTTCCGTCCTCGCCAACGCTGATCCGCAATATGCTGCGGCCGGTCGACTGGAAAAATACGAAGCTGTTTGTCGAATATGGCCCCGGTGTCGGCACCTTCTGCCGTCCCGTCCTCGAAAAAATGGCGGGCGACGCGACCCTGATCGCGATCGACACCAACGAGGATTTCATCGACTATCTGCGCAAGGATATTCGAGACAGTCGCTTCATCGCCGTTCATGGCTCGGCCGCCGATGTCGAGGAGATCGTCCGCGCGCATGGGTTCGAGCGGGCCGACTATGTGCTGTCGGGCCTGCCTTTCTCCACTCTTCCGTCGGGCGTCGGCCCTGCGATCGCCGCCGCGACGCATCGCGTGCTGCGCCCTGGCGGCGCTTTTCTCGTTTATCAGTTCCGCGCCCGCGCGCGCGATTTCCTCGCGGCACATTTCAGGCGCATCGACAATGCGTTCGAGTGGGTGAACGTCCCGCCCTGCTTCCTGTTCTGGGGCTGGAAGGACTAGCGCAGCACATCGACGTTCGGGTCGTGTTCGGTCAGCCCGAAGTTCAACCGGCGCGTAACGGTATAGTCGGCGAAACCCACGACAAACCAGGCAAGAAGCCAGCGGAGGCGCGTAAGCCAGGTTCCGCGCTTCTTGTGCGATTCGACGGTGACGACGTCGCATTGCGGCTCAAGGCCCGCGACGAAATCGCGCAGCCTTTGGGCAAAGGCGGCATCGGTGATCCGCACCATCAACTCGACATTGATGAACAGGCTCCGCATGTCGAAATTGGCGGTTCCGATATAGGTGACGTCGTCGATGACGATCAGCTTCATGTGCAATTTGCACGGCTGATATTCCCAGATGTCTGCGCTGCGGCGCAGCAGGAAGCCGTAGAGAAGGCGGGAGGCACCGATCGTCGCCGGATTGTCGGACTTCGCCGCCATGACGAAGCGCGCCTTGCCGCGGCGCGCCAGGCGCCCGAGACGCCGCAGCACGCCTTGGCCGGGCGAAAAATAGGCCATTGCCATATCGAGGCGGCGGCCGCGGTCGAGGTCCGCTCGCACGGCCCGCGCCCAAGGCGACAGCCGCTCGGTCGGTCCGCCGACCAGCCATTGCACCGGCTCCGTTCCGATATTCCATTCGCGTACCAGTCGCCGCAGCATCAGCAGCTTGCCGTCGTCATGGACCGTATAGTCATGGATCGTGTCGAACCATTGCACCGCGCGCTCGACGGTCGGGCCGGTCACAACAAGGCCAAGGTCGAACCAGCAGTCGGCGGACGGCTTGCTCAGATAGTCGTCGGCAATATTGAAGCCGCCGGTGACCGCCACATGCCCGTCGATCAGGATCAATTTCTGGTGGTTGCGGACGAGGTAGCTCGATCGCCAGCGGCGCGAGAAGAAGGTCACCGTGCCGCCTGCCTCGCGCAGCGGCGTGAAGACGCTGTCGGCCACATCGCCCGAACCGAAGCTGTCGATCACCGCGCGCACGCGCACGCCGCGCTGCGCGGCGGCAGTCATCGCGCCCAGCACGCGGGTGCCCGCGCCGTCATGCTCGAAGATATACATGATGAGGTCGATGCTGCGGATCGCCCCGTCGATCAGCGTGAGCAGGCGTTCGAGGCGCCTTTCGCCGTCGAAGATCAGTTCGAGCCGGTGGCCGCCAACCTCCGCCTTCATCCGGTCGCTCGCGCTTCCGGAGGGCTCGCTGACGCTAACGGCGGTATCGGTCATCTCCTGCTCATAGGCCGGGCGCGTCGAGGGCCGCAAGCACGGGGTTGGGGGAGGGCGGTTTGATTGACATTCGCATGGACCCCTGCTAGCGCGCAGCGCTTGCCGCCATGCCATTGGCTGGCCTCTCCGTCTTTTAAGGAAACAACATGGCCCGCGTTACCGTCGAAGATTGCGTCGACAAGGTTCCCAACCGGTTCGACCTGGTGCTGCTTTCGGCGCACCGTGCCCGCGAAATCTCGGGCGGCTCGGAGCTGACCGTCGATCGCGACCGCGACAAGAACCCCGTCGTCGCGCTGCGCGAAATCGCCGAACAGACGATCCGTCCGGTCGAGCTCAAGGATGCGCTCGTTGGCACGCTGCAGAAGGTCGTCGTCGACGATGACGACACGCCCGATGAAATCAGCTCGATCGCGCGTTCGGCAGAAGCGCTTCGCCTGACCGCCGCTGCGCCGCCGCGCAGCCCGGCCGGTGGCGGCGCCGACTTCGAATAAGCGAAGCGCGACAGCGATCGCCAAAGGGGGCCGCGGGAAACCGCGGCCCTTCCTGTTTTCAGGCTCGTAGCGCGGTCAGGGAAGCCGTTTCAGTTCGGCGATGCGGATCGCGCGCGAGGCGAGCAACGGTTCGATGATCACGCCGATGCGCTGTGCGCGGGGCGAACCGATCGTGACGTTGAACAGGCTGTTCGCGACCACATCGGCAATCTGGACCCCGTCGGAGCGGCGGCTGTCGGCGAGCGAGGCCTGGCCCCATCCGGCGAGCCCCGTCTGGATCGTTTCGCGCACGCCCGCGAGGATCGCGGGATCATAGCGTCCATCGTCGATCACCACGTCGGTACACACGCCGCCGGTTTCGGGAAGCCAATTGCTCACCGCCAAATCGAGGAGGGCGGTGTAGAGCGCGAGGTCGCTCGGCAACTTGCCGTCGGAGGGCGGCGCCAGCGTCTGGCGCCTCGCGACCGCGACCCAGGCACGTCCACCGGCGCGGTCGAACAGCTCGAGCAGATAGGCGCGCTCGGTGAGGCTGATCCGGCTGCCCTTGAGTTCGCCGCGCAAGCCGGTGACGGCGCGAAAGCGCGCGTGGATGGCCGCTGCGGCCTCCGATGACAGCATCACCGCCGCGAAAGTCATCGCCCCGGCGTTGAGGCCGCCGGACTCATCGCAATAGATGGTCATGGCGCGCGCGAACCCGTGCCGATCACTTCACTTTGCCGAAGAAGGCGACGGCGCGCGAGGTGCCGACGGGAATCGGGGTACTCCAGAGCCAGCGGACATGAGTTACGTCAAAAACGGTGGCCGGGCGCGGTGCCGCGCCCGCGACCGGAACCGTGAGCATCTCGATTGCCCCGAAAGTCTGGCCGCCATCGACCGAGACGGTGAAATCTTTCGGATCGGACGTGCCGTCGAATACCAGTCCCTCGGGAATGGGATTGACGATCTTGACGTCGGCAGCGGGTGCCGCGCCGCCATTGGTGAAAATCAGCGTGATCCGTACCCGGTCACCCGGAACGACGACATCGGGCGAGGTATAGCTTTTGGCGGCGGGCTGGCCTGGGCTGGCGGACGTCAGCTTCTCGAGTTCGACCTTCGAGGTCAGCGTGCCCTGTGCTGCTGCAGGCTGTGAGCCCAGCAGGAGCGCGGCCGCAAGCAGCGCTGGTCCGCAAAACCTCATACGTCTCTCCTCGAAGCCGTTTCCATCACGCCGGGCAGGGATAGCGTTTCCGCATCAGCCCGTCGAATGCCGAATAGATCGAGATCATTTTGCGCGACTGGGCGGGATAGCTGCGCAGATGCGCGAGCCACTGTTCCGGGGTGAGCGTGCCGCTTTCGGGTGGGCAGCTTGCCGTTTTGCGACCGGCCTTGCGGTCGGCATCGATCCGCGCCTTGTAGCGCCTGCCGGCCTCGATAACCTCGCCTTTCAGGCGTTGCGCTTCGGGTGTGGCAATGGCGAGCGGGCCCAGCCGCTCGAGCAGGCTCGCGCGCTGGAGAAAGGCGGCGACGCTCATGTCACCGGGCGCCATGCCGCACAGCAGGACACCCGCACTGAGGGCGGCGATAGCCAATCCGGGCCGCATGTCCCTGCTGGTCATGCGGCCCGGAATCGCTTCAAATCACTGAACAAGGTCTGAATCAGACGCCTTGCGGGTTCGCGTCGCCGAAGGGGCGCGGCTTGCGCTTGATCTGCGGCAGGCCGCCGACGTGGCCCGATACGGGCGTCCCCGACCTGTCCTGATCATTCTCGCGGCCGATATCCTCGCCCTTGATCGCGCGGCGCGCTTCCTCGCCCGACAGCGTCTCATATTCGAGCAGCGCGCCCGCGAGGAGGTGCAGCTCGTCGAGATGATCTGTGAGTACCTTGCGCGCGGTCTTTTCGCCTTCCTCGACCAGTCGGCGGACCTCGGCATCGATCAGTTTGGCGGTCTCTTCGGACATGTTCTGCGCGCGCGACACGCTGTGGCCGAGGAACACCTCGTCCTGATTGTCGCGGTAGCGCAGCCAGCCGAGCTTTTCGGACATGCCATATTCCATGACCATCGCGCGCGCCGAGTCGGTCGCCTGCTGGATGTCGTTCGACGCGCCGGTGTTGAGCTCGTCCTTGCCATAGATGAGCTGTTCGGCGATGCGGCCGCCGAAGCAGAGCGCGAGACGCGCCTTCATCTGTTTCATGTTCATCGAATAGCGGTCGCGTTCGGGCAGGTTCCACGTCACGCCCAGCGCACGGCCGCGCGGGATGATCGTTACCTTGTGCAGCGGATCATTGCCCTCGACATGGAGCGAGACGAGCGCGTGGCCGGCCTCGTGATAGGCGGTCGCTTTCTTCTCGTCCTCGGTCATTACCATCGAGCGGCGCTCGGCGCCCATCATCACCTTGTCCTTGGCTTCCTCGAACTCGTTCGAGGCGATCAGGCGCTTGCCCTTGCGCGCCGCTAGCAGCGCCGCCTCGTTCGCGAGGTTCGCAAGGTCGGCACCCGAGAATCCCGGCGTGCCGCGCGCGATCCGGCGGAGGTCGACGTCGGGCGCGAGCGGCTTCTTGCGCGTGTGGACCTCGAGGATCTTCTGGCGTCCCTCGATGTCGGGGCGCGGCACGACGACCTGGCGGTCGAAGCGGCCCGGGCGGAGCAGGGCGGGGTCGAGCACGTCGGGGCGGTTGGTTGCCGCGACGATGATGATGCCTTCGTTCGCCTCGAACCCGTCCATTTCGACGAGGAGCTGGTTCAGCGTCTGCTCGCGCTCGTCATTTCCATTGCCGAGCCCGGCGCCGCGGTGGCGGCCGACGGCGTCGATTTCGTCGATGAAGACGATGCACGGCGCGTTGCGCTTCGCCTGCTCGAACATGTCGCGGACGCGGCTGGCGCCGACACCGACGAACATCTCGACGAAGTCCGAACCCGAAATGGTGAAGAAGGGAACGCCCGCCTCACCCGCGATCGCGCGGGCGAGCAGCGTCTTGCCGGTACCGGGCGAGCCGACGAGCAGCGCGCCCTTCGGGATCTGGCCGCCGAGCTTCGAGAATTTGCTGGGGTCTTTCAGGAATTCGACGATCTCCTGCAGTTCCTCGCGCGCCTCGTCGATGCCTGCGACATCGTCGAAGGTCACGCGGCCCTGCTTTTCGGTGAGCATCTTGGCGCGGCTCTTGCCGAAGCCCATTGCGCCTGAACCATTATTCTTCTGCACCTGGCGGAACACGAAGAAGGCAATGCCCAGAATCAGCAGGAAGGGCAGCGACTGGACGAGCAGATACATCCAGAAATTGGGCACCTCGGTCGGTTTTCCGTCATATTTGACATTATTGTCGTTGAGCATCTTCAGGAGATCGGGGTCGCGGACGATATTCGCGGTGAAGCTTTCGCCATTGTCGAGCTTGCCGGTTACGCGATCCTCGGACAGCACGACCTCTTTGACCGCGCCTTCCTGAACCTTCTGCCGGAACTCGGAATAGGCGAGGGGGGCTCCGGTCGGCTGCGTCGCGCCGCCGAACATCGAGGCGACGAGGAGCATAGCGAGCAGGATGCCGCTCCAGATCATCACGCTCTTCATCCAGGGATTGCCCTGCGGTTCCTTGTCGTCCTGCATCGGAAACTTTCCAAACTTCGCGCACGTTCGCGCTTCAATCCCGATAATGTAGGATAATTGGGTTAAATGACAATGAGCCAGATTGTCCTATTTTCGGGCTTTTCGGCGCGGTGCGGCGGAAATGCGCCAGATCGTGCCCTGAAGTCCCGGCACGGCGTCGATCAGCAGCGCGCCGACCATCGCGCGGCGGCCGCCCTTCATCGCCGCGATCACCCCGTCGAGCGAGGCGCCGCGCAGGCGAAGCTGACCGTCGTTCGCGCGCAGGCGCTGGGTGACGACGCGGCGGAAAATCTCGGCCGGATAGCCCTCGTCGCGAATGACCGCGATGTCCGAGGCGTCGGGCCAGTTCGCGATCAGCCGCTCGACCGCCCAGTCGATCGCCTCGTCGGCCTCGGCGAGCCAGCCCGCCGAACGCGCCGCCGCCTCGACGTCGATCGCGGTCTGCGAGGCGAGGGCGTGGCGCAGCCGCGCGCGGTCGAAACGATCGTCGCTGTTCGACGGATCGTCGACGAACGGAATATCGTGATCGAGCGCGATGCGCAGCAGTTCGGCGCGGCGCCACGCGAGCAGCGGGCGCAGCACGAGCCGGTAGCGCGCGCGGATCGCGGCGAGGCCGCCGACCCCGCTGCTGCGGTTGAGGCGCATGACGATCGTTTCGAGCTGGTCGTCGGCATGATGCGCGGTGAGCAGGTGCGCCAGCCCGTTCGCCGCGCGCCAGTCCTCCATAAGTCGATAGCGTTCGGTGCGCGCCGCGGCCTGCAGCGAACCGCGAAGCGGAACGGGGGGCATCAATGTCGCGTGCGGGATATGCTCGCGCGCGCAGAAGCCCGCGACCATGCGCGCTTCCTCCGCCGATTCCTTGCGCAGGCCATGGTCGACGGTGACCGCCCGGACCTGTCCGGGCAGCAGCGTCGCCATGAGCCAAAGGAGGGCCATGCTGTCGGGGCCGCCCGACACCGCGACGCCATAGTGGAGGCGCTGCCAGTCGGGGCCGGCGAGCGCGGCAAGATCACGGCCGAGACGCTCGACCGCGTCGCCGCTGTCAACAGCCTGCTTTTGCTTTTGCGGCGGCTGCATCGGTGCGGACATCCTGCGGCGCTTTTGCCCCATAGACTTCGTCGAGTTCGCGGAACGCCTTGCAAGCGTCGGCCTTGCGTCCAAGCTTGTCGAGCGCCACCCCCATGTACATCAGGCTGTGCGGGGCGCGCGGGCCATCGGGGCGGTCCTTGTAATTGTTGTAGAAGGCCACCGCGGCGAGGCTGGGCTTGCCATCGTCGAGATAGGCGCGGCCGAGCAGGTTCTGCGCATAGCTCGCCTGGTTGCTTTTCGGCCATTTGGTGACGACGGTCTTGAGCTGGGCCTGCGCCTCCGGATAGAGTTTCGCCGACCAGAGGCGGAAGCCGTAATCATAGGCGTCCTGCTGCTCGTTGCCCGATGACGGGATTTCGACCTTCTTCACGAGCGCGAGGCGTGCCGCGTCGGGCTTTCCAGTGCTGGCGGCTGGCGGCGTCGCGGGTTTTTTCGGCGGCGTGGCTGTCGCCACCGGGGTTGGCGTCGGCGCGACCGGCTTGGGCGCGAGGGCGACCGGCAGGCTGGCAGGCGTCACGGCGGGCTCTCCGGCAGCGGCGGGGGGCACACGCTTGTCCATTTCGGCCTTGTAGGCAGCGAACTGCTTCTCGAGCTCGCGGAGATGGAAGGCATTTTGCTCGGTCTGGCCGGTGAGCGCCTGAAGCTGCGATTCGAGAGCATCGACGCGCGCGGTGAGGTCGGCGACCGGCGAATTGCTTTTCACCGCCTGGCCCGGCGTCGCCTCGGGTGCGATCTCGCCTTCGAAGAAGGTCGGGGCGCCGCCCGGGAACACTTGCCGCTGAACCGCGCGCATTTCCTTTTCGAGCTTGTCGACGCGTTTCGCGACCGTCGCGTCCTGCGCCAGCGCGGCGGGTGCCGCCACGGCGATCGCGATCGCGGCCGCGCCGGCAAGGGTGATGTGATGCTTCGTCATGTGCCGATTGGCCCCCAAGAGATATTAACTATTCTGCGGGTCCATCCATAACGCCGCAAAGCGCGGGCGCGCAAACCCATTTCGGCGCGATGCCGCGCGTTGTCGCCGGAACGAGGCGAGACAGCGCGCGGTTAGCCCCTGGTCTTGGGCGCCGCGGCGGGCACCGCCGGGCTGCCTTCGGCGCGCGCGACGAGGTCGGCCGGCTTCAGCGAAATGCCCTTCACCAGCGTGTCGGCGGGGCCGATCGGGCCGACGTCGCGGCCGCCGACGGTGACCTTGAGCGCCTGCGGGATGCTGGTGCGCAGCGTGAACTGCTCGATATAGGCGGGCGGCACTTCATAGGTTTCGCCAGCGTCGAGCGTCCGCCAATTCTCGGTCTTGCCCTTGGCATCGTCGAAGCCGATCCAGACCTCGGAAATGCCGGTCAGCACGACGGGTGCGTTGGCTGCGATCGTCGCCCCGGCCTTTGCCGGGGCGGGTGCCGCGACCTTGGTTGCGGGGGCTTCCGAAGCGTCGGCAGCCTGGTTCTGTGCAGCGACCAGCGCCTCGTCGGGTTCGACCGACAGGAAGCGCCAAACGCCATAGGCCGACACGAGGATGAGCGCGACGATCACCAGCGTCCACGTCAGGCGCGCGGTGGGCAGGCGGGCGGGATCGGTGGGTTCATAGGCTTCGTAGAGCGGACGCGAACCATAGGCGTCTTCTTCCAGCTCGCGGCGGATGCCGGCGCCGATCTCGGCCTCGGGCAGGTCGACCGCGCGGGCGTAGGCGCGCGCGAATCCGGTCACATAGGTGCGGCCGGGAAGTTCGCTGAAGTCGGACTTTTCGATGGCTTCTAGATGTCGCTGCGTGATGCGCGTACGCGTCGCGACGTCGGCGAGCGACAGGCCCGCCTTCTCGCGCGCGAGGCGGAGCTTGTCGCCGGTGCGCGTGATCGCCAGTTCGCCCTGCGCGGCGACCTCTTCATCTGCCATTACTGTCTCCGTGCCGGTCGTTTGCAACCCGTATCGACCGTGTGGCAACGTTCATCGCATTGACGATGCGCGAAAGTCAAATGAAGTTCGGCGAACGAACGGCTGAAAAGACGCGGATTTGAGTTTGGCGGAAAAGGCGGCGAGGTCGCCGGTGCGGCAGGGCGGAGAACGGGGATGTTTCGGGGCAGAAGGCTGTCATGCCTTGCCCGGTTATCGCGGCAAGGATTTTTCAAAGTTCAGGAAAGTTCAGCCTGGTTGCGCCCTTCCTTGTCGGCCGGGAGGATTGCCGAATGCATGCGGCATGCCCCGCCGCGGCCGGACTGGCAAGCCGAGCCGCGACCGCTTTTATCCGTCGGATGAGAGAGCGGGACGAAGGCTGGCACAGCGGGATGACGTAGGAAAGGCCTGTTTGAAGGCGGTGTCGGCTTTGGGTGGTTAGCTGTCACTTGGCGGAAGCTGCCAATTGTCCGGCAGATCAGCAAAATGACCCCACGAGGACCATTGGTCGTCGCTTCCGTTTGCTCGTGCCGCCAATCGCCATTCTGGCGGATCGGGAAAGCCGTGCCAAACTGACTGCATCAGCAGCAGTTCCTCGCCATCATGCGTAGCGAAAAATGCGACGTCAGCACCAATAAGCTTTTCAATTTCAATGCCGAATACAGATGCGCCTGCGTTTCGCATCGACGTCCACTCAATAGCCTTTGCCGCTCGCTCGCGGAATCCCGTCAGTTGCACTTCCGCGATCGCATCGGAAGCATCCCAAGGATCGGCTTCCCAAGCATTTGAAGCGGAATTCATTCGTTCAGCTTGAGACATCAGCGCCTCCCATGCTGAACGTTACAATGACCTAATAGCGTCCGCAATTGGTCGCTTCCGACCACCCCATTTAGATCGCGGAGAAGTACGGAAATCGGGTGGACCTACCGATTGGACGCAAGCGCCTCCCACGCCGCTGCTTCTAACCGGCCATCGCCATTTGCGATTATGTTACCCTCACCGTCAGCGAGGGCGAAAGACTTTTGGGTCTGACCGAGCGAAGCGGAACCATCAATTGCAAGCAGCATGGTATAAAAGGCGTCAGTCAGAGCGTTGTCGAGCGCCGATACGACATAATTTCTTTGCTCCTGTGACAGGTTCGCCGCTGCAAGAAGAGTTGCTACCTCTGACCCTCCCGATGCGTCGGCATAATTCGCGAGCATAAGATCGCGCTGTTCACGACACGCGACAGCAAAATCGGTAGGTCCCATCGGCATCTCCCCAATTGGTTGATGGCGATTGATCGCCGACTTTGCGAACGTCCGCAATCGGTCGTATGCTGTCATTCGTCATCCCGGACTTGATCGGGGATCCACCGCAGCGCTGAAGTCATGGACCCCGGATCAAGCCCGGGGTGACGATGATGGTTAGGGCAACTTCCGACCGCGACCGGTCACCCCACGCTACAGCACATATTTGCTGAGGTCGGTGTCGCCGACCACATCGGCGAGCTGCTTGTCGACATAGGCGGCGTCGATGTCGAGCGTCGTGCCGGGAGCGTCCTCGGCGGTGAAGCTGATTTCCTCGACCAGCCGCTCCATGATCGTCTGGAGGCGGCGCGCGCCGATATTCTCGACCTTTTCGTTCACGTCTGCGGCAAGTCTGGCGACGCGCGCGATCGCCTCGGGCTTGAAGTTCAGCGTCACCCCCTCGGTGCCGAGCAGCGCCGCATATTGTTCGGGGAGGCCCGCCTTGGTTTCGCTCAAGATACGGACGAAATCCTCCTCGGTCAGCGCGCCGAGCTCGACGCGGATCGGCAGGCGGCCCTGCAGTTCGGGGAGCAGGTCGCTCGGCTTCGCGACATGGAACGCGCCCGAGGCGATGAAGAGGATATGGTCGGTCTTCATCGGGCCATATTTGGTCGCGACGGTCGTGCCTTCGATCAGCGGCAAGAGGTCGCGCTGGACGCCCTCGCGGCTCACCGAGCCGCCGCGCACGTCGCTGACCGCGATCTTGTCGATCTCGTCGAGAAAGACGATGCCGTTCGCTTCGGCATCGGCGAGCGCGACGCGCGCGACATCATCCTGGTCGAGACGCTTGTCCTGCTCCTCTTCGAGCAGCCGTTTCCACGCCTCCATCGCCTTCATGCGGCGGCGCTTCTTCGGCCCGCCGCCGAGCGCCTTGCCGAGCATGTCGGAGAGGTTGATCATGCCGACCTGACCCGGCTGCCCCGGGAGTTCGAACGGCATCGACGGAGTGTCGCTGACCTCGATCTCGACGTCGCTCTGTTCGAGATGCCCGTCGCGGAAGCGCTGGCGGAAGCTTTCGCGCGTCGCCTCGCTTGCGCCCTTGCCGGTGAGCGCATCGAGCAGCCGCTCCATCGCGGCCTCCTCGGCGGCGGCGCGCACGGCCTCGCGGCGGCGGTCCTTTTCGAGCCGGACGGCTTCCTCGACGAGGTCGCGGGCGATCTGTTCGACGTCGCGGCCGACATAGCCGACCTCGGTGAATTTGGTCGCCTCGACCTTGATGAACGGCGCGTCGGCGAGCTTCGCGAGGCGGCGCGAGATCTCGGTCTTGCCGCAGCCCGTGGGGCCGATCATCAGGATATTCTTGGGGCTCACCTCGTCGCGCAGGTCAGGCGCGAGCTGCTGGCGGCGCCAGCGATTGCGCAGCGCGACGGCGACCGCGCGCTTGGCGGCGGCCTGGCCGATGATATGCGTGTCCAAGGCGGCCACGATGGCCTTCGGAGTCAGATCCTTGTTCATATTTATTTCCGGATTTCGATGGTTTCGGAGGTGAACTGGTCGTTGGTATAGACGCAGATGTCGGCGGCGACTTCCATCGCCTTCCGGGCCAGCACCTCGGGGTCTTTTTCATAGTCGGCGAGCGCGCGCGCGGCGGAGAGGGCGAAGTTGCCGCCCGAGCCGATCGCGGCGATCCCGCCCTTGGGTTCGAGCACGTCGCCGTTGCCGGTGATGACCAGCGTTACCTCCCTGTCGGCGACGATCATCATCGCCTCCAGATTGCGGAGATATTTGTCGGTGCGCCAGTCCTTGGCGAGCTCGACCGCGGCGCGGAGGAGCTGGCCGTTGTGACGTTCGAGCTTGGCCTCGAGCCGTTCGAAGAGCGTGAAGGCGTCGGCGGTCGCGCCCGCGAAGCCGCCGATGACGCGGCCGTCGTGAAGGCGGCGGACCTTCTTCGCGTTCGGCTTCATCACGGTCTGGCCCATCGAGACCTGGCCGTCGCCGATCACGACGACCTTGTCGGCACTGCGGGCGGAAAGGATGGTGGTTCCGTGCCAGGGTGCGGCACTTTGCGCATGGGGATTGGTCATGCGGCGGATATGGGCGATGGGTCGGTGCGCCGCAAGGGGAGGGGCAAGGGACGCGCCTGCGGGAGGTGACGTCAGGCCGTCGGCGGCGGGTTCGCGGCCAGATATTCGACGATCGCCTTGACCTCCTGCGCGCGGTCTTTCGGGATGACCAGCACATCGTCGCCGAGCGTGACCACGATCAGGTCCGAGACGCCGACTACCGCGAGGCGCTTGCCGCCGTCGGCGCGGAGGTAATTGCCGTGCGCGTCGAGCGCGACGACATGGCCCATTCGCACGTTGCCGTCCTCATCCTTGTCGGCAAGGTCGTAAAGCGCCGCCCAGCCGCCGACGTCGGACCAGCCGGGATCGACAGGCACGACGACGAGCTGTTCGGCGCCTTCCATCACCGCATAGTCGATCGACTGCGACGGGCTGGCGAGGAAGGCCTGCGGATCGGGGTGGATCAGGTGGCCGTCGGTGCGCGAAGCCGCCATCGCGGCGTCGCAGGCATGGGCGATGGGCGGCTGCTGCCGTTCCAGCTCGGCCAGGAAGCGATCGGCGCGCATCAGGAAGATGCCGGCATTCCAGTAATGCCCGCCCTCGGCCAGCATCGCCTCCGCCTTGTCGCGCGCGGGCTTTTCAACGAAGCGGCGAACACGGTTGACGCCGGGCGCGATGGTTTCGCCCGCCGCGATATAGCCATAACCGGTTTCGGGATGTGCGGGCGCGATGCCGAAGGTCGCGAGCGCGCCCGCTTCGACCGCCGGTCGCGCGGTGTCGACGGCGCGCAGGAACGCCGCGACATCGGTCATCAGATGGTCGGCGGGCATGACGAGGATCAGCGCGGCGGGATTGCCGGCAAGTGCGGCGAGCGCGATCGCGGGGGCGGTGTTGCGCGCCGCGGGCTCGACGATGATCGCCGCGTCGCCGACGCCCGATGCCGAAAGATCGGCCTCGACATGCGCGACATGCGCTGGTCCGCAGACGACGAGCGGCGGCGCGAAGCGGGTGCGGTCGTCGACGCGGGCGAGCGTCTGCCGGAACATATCGCCGTCGCCGATCAGCGGCTGAAACTGTTTCGGCGCCTCGCTCGTCGATACGGGCCACAGACGCGTGCCGGTGCCGCCCGACAGGATGACGGGGACGATCGTCATGTAGGCCAGCACAGCAGCGCGCGGGCGCCGGATTCGAGCGCGATCGTGTCGGCGCGGTCGGTCGCGATGCATTCGCCGAGCGTGACGGCTTCCCCCTCGATGCTGCAGCCGTCGGACAGGGGCACGAAGATATAGGCTTCGGCATCGCTCGGGAGATCGGCGGTGACGTCCGGTCCGGCGAGGTGCAGCAGGTGGAAATGGGGCCCGTCGACGAGAAGGCGGCTTTGGCTTGCGGCGACGCGGCCGTCGCGCGGATCGGGGCGCGGCCGCGTTTCTGCGACGGCGATCCCGGCGTCGAGATGCAGGTCGCGCGGGCGGCCATAGTCGTAGAGGCGGTAGGTACAGTCGACATTCTGCTGCACCTCGACGACGATCAGGCCCGCGCCGATCGCGTGGATCGTGCCCGCGCGGTTATAGACGAAGTCGTCGGTGGTGGCGGGGCGCCAGTCGATCCTGTCGACGATCGATCCGTCGAGCGCGGCCGCGCGCAGCGCCTCGGGCGTCGCCGCGGCCTTCAGCCCCACACCGAGTTCGGCGTTCGGGTCGGCGTCGAGCACCAGCCAGCATTCCTCCTTGCCCGACGCGAAACCTGCTGCGCGCGCGGCAGTATCGTCGGGGTGGACCTGGATCGACAGCCGTTCCGAGGTGAAGAGGAATTTGACCATGATCGGCGCGTCGGTGCCGGCGGGGAGGGTGAACCAGATCTCGCCGATCCGCCGTCCGTCGAAAGCGCCGAACGCGGCCGGAAGATCGATGCGACCCCAGGGCTTTTCGACGGGAACGGGGGTAAGGCGGGTCAGCATCGAACCGAAGGTGCGAGGTTGCCGGAGCGGCGTCAAGCGGCGCGGTAGAGGCGGTTGCCCCCACCCGAGTTCGGCTGGTCGGGCCAGAGGCCGCGGGTGTCATAGACGATCTTGTCGCCGCGCTCTTCGAGCGGGATCGACTTGAAGAGGTCATGGTCGACGAGGACGATGAGCAGGTCGCACTGCGCCAGCGCGCTGTCGAGGTCGATCAGCTCGGCGCCGGTCCCCGCGAAGTCCATCGGCAGGCCGCGCGCATAGGGCTCGACGATGCGGATCTGCTTGCCGAAGCGGCGGGCGAGCGCCGCGGCGACCTCGACGGCGGGGCTTTCGCGGAAATCGTCGATATTGGGCTTGAAGGCGAGGCCGAGGCAGGCGACGCGCGCCTCGGGATGCTGCGACACCAGCATTTCGGCGGCGCCGATCACATGCGCGGTCTTGGCCAGATTGACCTCGCGCGCGGTGCGGATCAGGCGGCTGTGATCGGGCGCGCCGTGAACGAGGAACCAGGGATCGACCGCAATGCAATGGCCGCCGACGCCGGGGCCGGGTTGCAGGATGTTGACGCGCGGGTGCCGGTTGGCGAGGCGGATAACCTCCCACACGTCGACGCCCATCTCCTCGGCCATCATCGACAGCTCATTGGCGAAGGCGATGTTGACGTCGCGGTAGCTGTTCTCGACCAGCTTCACCATTTCGGCGGCGCGCGCGGTCGTGGTGACGCACGCGCCGCGGACGAACTGACGGTAGAAAGTCATCGCGCGACGCGCGCAGCGAGGCGTGATCCCGCCGATGCAGCGGTCGTTGTCGACCAGCTCGACGAGGATGCGGCCGGGCAGCACACGCTCGGGGCAATAGGCGACGAAAATCTCGGCGGCGCCGGCGCAGGCGCCCGGCACCTTGAGGTCGGGACGAAGCTCGGCGAGCAGCGCGGCCACCTTTTCGGTCGTACCGACGGGCGAAGTCGATTCGAGGATGACGAGATTGCCCGCTTCGAGCTGCGGCGCGATCGCGCGCGCGGCGGACAGGACGTGGCTGATGTCGGGACGGTGCTCCGCGTCGTGTGGGGTCGGCACCGCGATCACGAACACGCCCGCAGGCGCAACCTCGGTCGATGCCGTCAACGTCCCGCGCGACACGACGCCCTGCACGAGGCCATCGAGATCGACTTCCTCGATATGCACCCTGCCGCTGTTGACGGTGCCGACCACCTCGCGGCTGACATCGACGCCGGTGACGCGGCTGCCCGATCGCGCGATCAGCGCGGCGGTCGGCAAGCCGATATAGCCGAGGCCGAGGACGGTGACCTTCTGTTCGCTGTCAATGGGCACGCGCTACGATCTCCGCTATTCTGTCCGCCGCCTTGCCGTCGCCAAAGGGATTATGGGCGCGGGCCATGACGTTATAGGCGGCTTCATCGTCCAAAAGACTGAAAATTTCAGAAATGATGCGATTTTTGTCGGTGCCGACGAGCCGCGCGGTGCCCGCCTCGATGCCTTCGGGGCGTTCGGTCGTCTCGCGCATCACGAGCACGGGCTTGCCGAACGAGGGTGCCTCCTCCTGGACGCCGCCGCTGTCGGTGAGGACGAGATCGCTAAGGCCGAGCAGGCGCACGAAATGCGGATAATCGAGCGGATCGATCAATGCGACATTCGGCAAGTTTCCAAGCAGAGGTTCCATCGCCCCGCGAACATGGGGATTTGGATGGACCGGAAACACGACCGCGACATCGTCGCGCGCCGCGATTCCGGCAATCGCTTCGGCGATCGCCTGCATCCCGTCGCCGAAATTTTCTCGCCGATGCGAGGTGACCGCGACAATGCGCTTGCCCGCGAACCGCGCGGCAAGCGGATCGAGACCGGCGGCGAGCGACGGTTCCTCTTCGATCCGCGCTCTGGTCGCGAGCAGGGCATCGATGACCGTGTTGCCGGTGATGTGAATTCGCTCCATCGGAACATTTTCGGCGCGAAGCGCGGCAGCGGCGGTTTCGGTCGGCGCGAAATGCAGGTCGGCGACCGCGCCCGCAACCTTCCGGTTCACTTCCTCGGGCCAGGGATGATAGATGTTCCCGCTGCGCAGCCCCGCCTCGACATGGCCGACCGGGATCTTGCGGAAATACGCCGCAAGCGTCGCCGCCATCGTCGTGAGCGTGTCGCCGTGGACGAGAATCCGGTCGGGCTTTTCGCGGTCGAAGGTTTCGCCGAGGCCGGTGACGAGCCGAGCGAGGAGGGCGTCGAGCGACTGATTCGGGGTCATCACGTCGAGATCGACGTCGGGAACGATCCGACCGATTTCAAGAACCTGGTCGAGCATCTCTCGGTGCTGGGCGGTGACGCAGACGCGTGTCTCGAGCGTGACTCGGGTACGGAGCGCATGCACGACCGGAAACATCTTGATCGCTTCGGGGCGTGTCCCGAAGACGGTCATTACCTTCATGCTTTGGTCCTCCAGCGGCGTCCGCGGTCCATGGCGCGTGCCGGTGCGGTGCCTAATGCGCGATTAATCGTCAAAGCTTGCAACACCCTTAAGGTCTCGGAGCGCAGGCCGAAACGGGTTTTGACCGCGGTCATGCAACGCTCCCCGGCAAAAGCCGTTGTTGTTTCGCGAGGCGAGGGAGGCTAGGGGAACGGCGTTTGACCGCCGGTCCGGAGTCCTCCCCGCGGTAGCGGTGTTTTCGAATTGGGTTCTTTTCATGTTCTGGAAGCGTAAGAGCAAGTCTGCTCCTCCGATGCGCGACAGTTTTGCGATTCCCGACGGTCGGCGTGTCTATGCCATCGGTGACATTCACGGGCGCGACGACCTTTTCGCCGAACTGATTGGATTGATCCGCGCGGACAATGCGGCGCGCGATCATGCCGAAGTGACGCTGATCCTGCTGGGCGACCTTGTCGACCGAGGCCCACAGTCGGCAGAGGTTGTCGAGCGCGCGATCCGGTTGAAGGACGAATTTCCCGATACGCGCCTGTTGATCGGCAATCACGAGGAATGTTTCCTCGCCGCGTTGACGGGGGACGTCAGGCGGCTACGCTATTTCATGCGCATCGGCGGCGACGCGACCGTGCGAAGCTATTGGAAGGATGAAGCGACCTTCGTTGAAGCCAGTTTCGAGGAGGTCGCGGAGCGTTTGCCGGCCATCGTCCCGTTCGAACATGTCCAATTCCTCGGCGGTGGCGAGGATGTCGTCGAAATCGGTGACTATATATTCGTTCATGCCGGCATTCGCCCCGGCGTGCCGATCGGAAAGCAGTCGTTGGGCGATCTGCGCTGGATCCGTGAAGAGTTCCTCGATGACGAGCGCGATCACGGCGCGATAATCGTGCATGGCCACACGATCTACGATGAGGTCGATGAGTGGCCCAATCGCATCGGCATCGATACCGGCGCCTATAAATCCGGCGTCCTTACGGCGATTGTTCTGGAGGGGACCGAGCGCCGCTATTTGAAAACGGACGGTGAATGACGGGGGTGGGCGGGTTTTCATCGCGGCATTCCATCGATCCGGCTCGTTGCCGTTTCCTCGCCCTTGAGAACCGGCCTTTCGGCCACTAGGCGCGAGCGAAACCGGAAAAGGTCCGGTTGTCGCAAAGGTTTACGGATTTGCCGAACCGTCTCCGTCATCATGTTTGTTATTGGGAATGTCGCAGCTTGTCGCTATCAACCGCCTGCGCAAGCTGAACATTCGCGCCGCGACCTGCCGCGCTCGAGAGGTTTGAGAATGGATATTTGGGACGGTCAGGCACTTGCGCTGCGCGAACGCGCCATGGCTCAGGCCGTGCATTGGTTGGCTTGGCTCGCCGATCTGCCGCGTCGGCGCCGCCAGCAAGTGGCAATAATGATGGACGCAGTGCTGTGCGTGGTTGCGGTCTGGATCGCACTGTCGCTCCGCGTCGGCGAGTGGAATTTGTTCACACGCCCAGTCTTCATCCTGTCGGCCGTTGCCATCATCCTTTGGTTCCCGATTGCGCTGCGGTGGGGCATCTATCTGTCGATCATCCGCTTTTCCGGCGGCCGGACGATGATGGGTTTAGCGGTGGCGTCGGCCCTATTCGCGATTCCGATGGTTTTGATATTCATGGTGGTCGGCATCGCGGGGGTTCCCCGCACCATGGGTCTGCTCCATCCGATCATTTTCCTTGCATTGCTGTCGGTCAGTCGGTTGACGATCCGCTTTGCGCTTGTCGACATCCTGCACCGGGCGAATGGCGGACGCGAGCTGAGACGCGTGCTGATCTATGGTGCCGGCAGGGCCGGTCAGCAGCTTTCGCTTTCGCTTCGTCACGAACCGCATGTCCAGGTTCTGGGCTATGTCGACGACGATGTCCGCCTCAACGGTCAGCGGCTCGACGGCATTCCGATCTATTCGTCCGACCGTCTCGCTTGGGCGATCCGGACCCTGATGATCGACGAGGTACTGATCGGCCTCCCGCGGATTTCGAGGGCCCGGCGCAGAGAGATCATCGACGCACTCCAGAATTTCCAGGTGCAAGTTCGCGTGTTGCCGAGCCTGAGCAGGATCATGGATGGCGAGGTTTCGATCAACGACCTGCGGGCCGTGCAGATCGAGGATTTGCTGGGGCGTGACCCGGTTGCGCCCAATGCGCTGTTGATGGGGCGCAATATCGTCGGCAAGACCGTGCTCGTCTCGGGTGCCGGGGGGTCGATCGGTAGCGAGTTGTGCCGCCAGATCCTGAGCTTTCGGCCACATCGCCTGATCCTGGTCGACCAGTCCGAATACGCGCTCTATGCCATCGACGATGAACTGACGGCTGCGGCGGCGCAGATTGACGGTTCGGCGATAGCCATCGTTCCCGAGCTGGGGAATGTCGCCGATCGCGATTCGATTTCACGCATTTATTCGCGCTGGAGGCCGGACACGGTTTTCCACGCCGCCGCATACAAGCACGTCCCGCTTGTCGAGACCAACCCGGTCGCGGGGATGCGCAACAACATATTCGGCACACTGTTCAGCTGCCTCGCGGCCGAGGAGGTCGGGGTCGCCACCTTTATCCTGATCAGCACCGACAAGGCTGTTCGACCGACGAACATCATGGGGGCGTCCAAGCGGGTCTGCGAGTTGATCCTGCAGGCACGCTCGGCAAAGCGGCGCTCGACGGTGTTCACGATGGTCCGGTTCGGTAACGTTCTGGGATCAAGCGGATCGGTCGTTCCGCGCTTTATGGCGCAAATTCGTGCCGGAGGACCAGTTACGCTCACCCATCGGGACGTTACGCGGTACTTCATGACCATTCCCGAGGCGGCGCAACTCGTGATCCAGGCGGGTGCGATGGCGAAAGGGGGCGAAGTTTTCGTGCTCGATATGGGGCAGCCGGTTCGGATTCGTGACCTTGCTGCGTCGATGATCCGGCTGTCAGGTCTTTCCGTGCGCGACGACACACATCCCGACGGCGACATTGAGATTCGCGAAATCGGGATGCGGCCAGGCGAAAAGTTGTATGAAGAGCTGCTGATCGGCGAGGATCCGCAGTCGACGATGCACGAGCGCATCATCCGCGCCAGCGAAACGATGTTAGACTGGGACGATCTTGCGCGCGCGCTCGATGGCTTGGCGGGTCATCTGGCACGCGGGGAGGCTGACGAGGCGCTGCAGATCCTCCGCGCGCTGGTACCTGAATATGCTCCTCCGGTCGACCATTCGGTGATACAGGCCGCAGGGTAAGGCAGGCGGGTTTTCAGGGCCCGTCAAAGTGGTTCAAAAACACGCTAGCGCGCCCTGAAACTATATCCTAAGGGCTCCCCTCCCTGCTCCCCCGCCGGTCATCTTCAAAAGATAATCGAGAAAGCATTTTACGGAATTCCATGCTGATTGCGAAGACGACATCGCCCACGCGGCACGACGAACGCAATGTGCTGCGCTGGCTTCTGCCAGCGACGATTCTGCTCGCCATGCTTTTGGGAGGTTCTTCGCGGGCCGACATTCTTTCCCTGCTGATCCTACGCCCCCTGTCGGCGTTGCTGCTGGTTTATGCTCTCTATCGCTATGGCGCCGAGGCGTGGCGCCAATCGCCATCGCTGATGGCGTTGACGGGGGGCGTGGTTCTGCTGGCCGTCGCGCATGTCGTTCCGTTGCCCCCCGCTGTGTGGTCGGCGCTTCCGGGGCGGGAGGTCGTGGTCCAGACATTTGAAGTTGCAGGTATTCCGCTGCCCTGGCTGCCGTTGTCGATGTCGCCCGTCGGTGCATGGAACGCCCTGTTCAGCCTCATGCTGCCCGTCGCGGCTTTGATATTCGCTCTCGCGGCCAGCCCCGAAGACCGACTTCGAGCGCTCAAATGGGTGATGGCAATCGGGTTGGTCAGCGGATTTATCGGGCTGATGCAGATGCTCGGTCCACCGCGCGGGCCGCTCTATCTCTATAAGGTGACCAACGTCGGCGCGGCCGTTGGCCTTTTTGCCAATCGCAACCACCAGGCCGTCCTTATGGCGAGCCTCTTCCCCCTTTTGGCGATGTACGCTTCGCTGGCTGACAATTCGCGCGGACGGTTGCAACTTCATCGCGCCATTGCGATTGCGGCCGCCGCTTTCATCACGCCCATGATCCTTGTCACAGGATCGAGAAACGGCCTTGTCCTCGGCGCCATCGGACTTGCGCTGGCGGTATGGGTCTATGGCAGGGGCGCGGAGAAGCTGGCCGCCAAGCCGACGGCCATGCGCTGGCGCCGATGGGCGCCTTATGCGGTCGTCGCGGTGCTCGTGGGCCTGTCGTCGTTGACTATCTTTGCGGCGCGGGGTGTCGCCTTCCAGCGGCTCGTCAATCTCGATGCCTCGCAGGATCTTCGCCTGAAGGCGTTCCCGACCGTCGTCGAAATCGCCCGGGATACCTTCCCCTGGGGCAGCGGGATGGGGAGCTTCGACGAGGTTTACCGGCGCTACGAGCCTGGGCAGTTGCTGTCCCCCAATTATTTCAATCGCGCGCATAACGACTGGCTGGAGATCGTGATGACGGGCGGCCTGCCGGCGGTCCTGCTTGCGGCGATGGCGATCACCCTGTTCATCATCGCAGTCGTCGCGGTGCTGAAGCAGAAGGAGCGGGGACGGTCGCGTCGCCGGATATTGATTTCGGCCCGCTGCGCGGCCGCCATATTGCTGTTGCTTGCCATAGGCAGCATTGCCGAGTATCCGGCGCGGACACCCTCGCTGGCTGTGCTTGGAGTATTGTGTGCGGCCATCCTCAGCGGTGTCCGCAAGATAGACACGGACGTTTCTTCGCGCGACCGCCAGGCCGCGCCGAATCGGCATCGTGATACCGGAGAAATTTGACCATGATGCGTGCTATTTTCGCGGCTGTTGTTCTCGCCATGGCGAGTGGCTGTGCCTCGGTTCCGCCGCTTCAGTCGAACCAGTCCATCCAGGTCGTGGACGCAGCGGAGCTTCCGCCGCCAGCAACCGCCGGTATGGAAGGCGGGTACCAAATCGGGGTGTTCGATCGCTTGCTGATCGATGTGCTCGGTTTCGAAGAATTGGCCAAGCGCGAGGTTCAGGTAGATGCGGCGGGCAATATCGCATTTCCGATTGCCGGATCGGTACGCGCCGCCGGCCGAACGCCGGGTCAGGTTGCGCAGGACATCACGGCGCGGATGCAGGCAGGTCATATCCGGAACCCCCAAGTCTCGGTCAACCTGTTCCAGTCGACGAGCCAGTATGTTACGGTTGAAGGGCAGGTGACGGAGCCCGGAAACTATCCGCTGGTCGGCGACATGACGCTGATGCGCGCGGTTGCAGCCGCCAAGGGGCCCGACGAATTCGCGAAGCTGGACGATGTCGTCGTCTTTCGCACTGTGAACGACAAGCGGATGGTCGCGCTCTATAATCTCGCCGCGATCCGTCGTGGTTACTATAGCGATCCGCAACTTTACGCGAAGGATGTCGTCGTGGTCGGCGATTCGCCGGGGCGTAGGCTGTTTACGCGGATCATCGAGGCGTCTTCGCTGATTACCGCGCCGATCATCGCGCTGGTTAGCAGCAATGCTTTGTAATACCGCCCCGTATTGCAACGTGGCCCCTTCTGAATGAGCATGTCAATGAATCGAATCCCCTTCGAATTGCCCGGTAACGAGACTGCGGGGCCGAATTCCGGTGCGGAAACGGCCGAGCCGCCGCTGGTGCTCCAATATTGGAGCATGGCGCTGCGCCATCGCTGGGTCGTGCTCAGCATCGTTATCGGTTCGATCGTCGTCGGGATTCTCGCGACATTGCTCGCGACGCCGCAATATTCGGCGACCTCGCGCATCGAGATTTCGCGCCAGCAGCAGCGCATCACCAACGTGCAGGGCGTGGAATCGGAAGAAACCGGCCGCGACCTCGAGTTCTACTTCACGCAATATTCGTTGCTTGAGGCGCGCTCCTTGGCCGAACGCGTGTCGCGCCAGCTCAACCTGCCCCGGAACGAAGCCTTTTTCGCTGCGCACGGGATCGAACCCGAGGGAGGCGCCTTGTTGAATATCGGCGGCGACCGTCCGCTCGATAGTGCTGCGCTGGCGGAGCGGCAGAATCTTGTCGTGGAAACGCTGCTCGAGCATGTCGCGGTCAATCCGATCCGCAGCTCGGCGCTCGTCGACGTCAGCTATTCGAGCGCGTCGCCTTCGCTTTCGGCCCAGATTTCCAATGCGTGGGTGCAGCAGTTCATCGCGCAGAGCATGGACCGACGGTTCGAATCGACCACCGACGCACGGCGGTTCCTCGAAACGCGGCTGGACGGTCTTCGCCAGCGGGTGGAACAGTCCGAGCGAGATTTGGTGAACTACGCTTCGCGTCGCGGGATCGTTCGTTTGCCGCAGGAGTCGTCCGACGGGCCGACCCGTAACATGGATACACTGGCGGGCAGCAACGTCCGTCAGATCAGCAACGCGCTCGCGCAGGCGACGGTCGCTCGCGTCGATGCCGAAGGAAAGCTCGACGCGGCGCGCGCGCGGCGCGCCAACGAAGCCGCGCTCCAGAACCCGGCACTCAACGAGTTGCGGAAGCAGCTTGCGGAGGCCGAAAGCGAATATTCCCGCGCATTGGTGCAGTTCGAGCCCGAATATCCGGCAGCGAAAGCCCTGCGCGAAAAGGCGGACTCGCTTAAGCGCAGCATCGCGGCCCAGGAAGGGCGTGCGGTTGAGAGCTATGTCACCAACTACGAGGCGGCCGCCAAGCGCGAAGGCGCCTTGAAAGCTCGTCTCGACAAGCTGCTCGGCCAGCTCAACCAAGAGCAACGCGATAGCATCCAGTACAATATCTACCAGCGCGAGGCGGATACCAACCGCCAGCTCTATGATGGTCTTCTGCAGCGCTACAAGGAGATCGGCGTAGCAGGTGTCGGCGCGAACAATATCTCGGTGGTCGACGTCGCGTCGGTTCCCGAACGTCCGTCCTCGCCGCGGCTCATCGTCAATATCCTGATGGCGTTGGCTGCTGGCATCGCCCTTGCTGCAGCGGCAGTGTTCGTCCTCGAAAATCTCGATGAGGGACTTCGCGAACCCGACCAGGTTCGCCAGCGCCTCGGCCTCCCGCTCCTTGGCGCGGTTCCGATGTTCGAGGATGGCAATGTTCGCGACCTGCTGGCCAATCCGAAATCGTCCCAATCGGACGCCTATTTCACCGTTCGAACAAACCTTGGCTTCTCGACCGATCATGGCGTGCCGCAGTCCCTCATGACGACGAGTACGTCGCCCTCTGAGGGCAAGTCGACGACGAGTTTTGCGCTGGCGACGATCCTCGGCCGCATCGGGCGGAAGGTCATCCTGATCGACGCCGACTTGCGCAAGCCGACAATCAACAAATATTTCGACGCGGAGAACAAGTTCGGTACGAGCAACTATCTGGCCGGGGACGACAATCTCGACGGCCTCATCCAGCCGACCGAGCATCCCAATCTGAGCTTCATGGCTTCGGGCCCTCAGCCGCCGAATCCTGCCGAGTTGTTGGGCGGCCGACGCCTGGAGCAGTTGATCGTCGAGCTCCGCAAGCGCTTCGACCATGTGATTGTCGACAGCCCGCCTATGCTCGGCTTTGCCGACGCACCGCTTGTGGCGAATGCCGTTGAAGGGGTGGTCTATGTCGTCGAATCGCAGCGGACCCCCGCACGCGGAGCGACGCTGGCGCTGCGCCGACTTGCCGAAGCGCACGCTCGCGTGTTCGGCGTCGTGCTTACCAAATATCGCGTCAACCAGGCGGGCTACGGCTACGGCTACGGCTACGGCTACGGCTACGGCTCCGACGGACGGGACAAAGCCGACACCGAGGAAAACTGATCGGTGCGGAAGGGATATTCGTTTCGCAAGCGGTCGGATAGGGGGGACGGCATCGCGCCGTTGCTCGCTGCGATTCGCCAGGGCCTGACGCCGTTGGCGTTGTTGGCTGCCATCGTTGCGCTGGGCCTTGCCTGGCTTGCGTTTATGAACGCAAGGGTCGGCGTCGGGCTTCGGTTGATGCCCGATACGACGATGGGGGCGGGTTTCGATCCGGTGCGGTCGCGACTGTCCACGTTCGAGAAAAAGCAGGTCACGCCGGGTTTCAAAGATCAGGCGGCAGCGGTGCGGGTGGCAAAAGCCGCGCTGCGCCAATCACCGTTGAACCCCCGCGCGTTGCGGATGCTGGCGTTTGCCGACATCGCAGGCGGACGTATCGACCGGGCGGAGGCCAAGATGGTCATGGCAGACCGCTTGTCGCGGCGTGACGGCGCGACGCAGTTGTGGCTTGCTGATCGGCGCGGACGGCAGGGCAGGATCGGCGACGCCCTGCGTCATATCGACGTGTTGCTGCGAACGAGCCCGGAAGCGACGACGCCGCTGCTCGAACGATTGGCCGTGGCGCTGGCGCTTCCCGAAGCGCGCGCTGCGATCAAACCGATGATCGTCGCCGATACACCATGGATCGAGCGTTTCTTCGCTGTCGCGGTGGAGCGATCGCCCAGCATGGCGCCGCTTGGCGAACTGGTGGCTTCATTGCGCGAAGCGCCTCGCCTCCAGCGGCTCGAGGGCAGCTACGCCTCGCTCGTTTACCGCCTTGCGGGCGAGCAGCAATATGACCTGATGCGCAAGGTCTATGTTAAGTTGCCGGGTGCGCGAGTGGGAGATCTTTACGACGTCAGTCTTCGCTCGGCGGTCGACCCCAAGGGTTACCGGCCTGTGATCTGGGACTTCGGTTCGCGATCGGATCGGGGGGCTGCGATGCTCGGTCCCGACGAGGCCGAGTTCTTCGCGATGACCGACGTGCGCGGCGTTGCGGCAAGTAAGGCGGTGTTCCTGAAATCCGAGGGGCAGGCGCTGCGATTCCGGAAGAAGGAAGGTGTCGGGGGCGACGGAGCTGCGGCGTTCTGGCGCGTAACCTGTGTCTTAGGGCGCGCGGCGAAGACTTCGATCCAGAGCCGGAACCTGCTCGAGACGCCCAACGGAACCGTCCTTCGCGTTCCGTTCCCCGCTGGCTGTGGCGCGGCGCAGATCGAGATGATCGTCGACGGAGCGATGCGCCGCGATCCGACGCGGGTCGTTCTGTCCGAAATCGGTCTGTCGCGCTGATCGCTTCGAATTTCCGGGTTTTGTTGGCCGTTGGCCGTATCTAGATGGAATGGTACATGCCCCGCGTTTCGGTTGTGGTCCCAGTGTATAATGCCGAAGAATATATCGGCGAGACGCTGCAGTCGATCGGCGGTCAGACGTTCAGCGACTTCGACGTCCACGTCGTCGACGATTGTTCGACCGACAGCTCCGCCGCGATCGTGCAGGCCTTTTGCGCTGCGGACGACCGATTTTTCTACCATCGCTCGCCAAGCAATTTCGGCGGGCCCGCAGGACCGCGAAATTTGGGGATCGAGAAATCGTCCGGTGAATATGTCGCGTTCTGCGACGCCGACGACATATGGGTCGCCCACAAGCTGGAAACGCAGTTGACCGTCGCTGAAGAGACGAGGGCCGACGTCATATCGGCAGTCGTCCGGGATTTTCATGACGGCGAGGAACGCGTTGTCGTCGCGCCGCCGTCGGGCGCCGCCCCGCGTTCGGAAATCTCTCACGCGCGCTTGTTGCTTAAGAACTGGATTGCACTTTCCAGTGTCGTCGCACGCCGCTCGGCGCTCGAGGCGGCCGGTCCGTTCAACCCCGCGCGAACGCACATCGCGGTCGAGGACTTCGATATGTGGCTTCGCATCACCCAAAGCGGCGGGCGCGCCGTGCGGGTGGGCGTGCCGCTCGTGCACTATCGGAAGCTTCCGACATCGATCTCGGCGAGCAAGACGATGATGATACGCAAGGCGCTGAACATGATCGGCGACGATTATGAGCGGCGCGGGAAGGGTGCGCTCTTCAAAATTCTGCGTCCGATCCACTGGGTCTTGTATGTGGGCACCTCGGCTTGGATGCGCGCGATCCGGCGCGAGCTTTGACGGCGAAGTGTCGACGCTATGGAGAATATGAAATGACGACCCCCTACGACTCCAAAAGGATACTGATTACCGGGGCCGCCGGATTCCTCGGCAGCCACCTGTGCGAGCGGCTGGTCGCACAGGGGCATGAGGTGCTGGGCATCGACAATTATTTTACCGGCCGCCGGGCGAACGTCGCTCATCTTCTCGGCAAGCCGAACTTCGAAATGATGCGTCACGACGTGACCTTTCCCCTCTTCGTCGAGGTCGACGAAATCTATAACCTCGCCTGCCCGGCGTCGCCCGTGCATTATCAATATGATCCGGTGCAAACGACGAAGACCAGCGTCCATGGCGCCATCAACATGCTAGGCCTCGCGAAGCGGACGGGAGCCAAGATTCTCCAGGCATCTACGTCGGAGGTTTATGGCGATCCCGAACAGCATCCGCAGACCGAAGAATATTGGGGCAATGTGAACCCGATCGGCCCGCGATCCTGCTATGATGAAGGAAAGCGCTGCGCTGAGACGCTGTTCTTCGATTATCATCGACAGAATAACGTTCGCATCAAGGTCATGCGCATCTTCAACACCTATGGTCCGCGAATGCATCCCGAGGATGGCCGTGTCGTATCCAATTTCATCATGCAGGCGCTGACCAGCCAGCCCATCACCATCTATGGGGACGGTTCGCAGACGCGTTCCTTCTGCTATGTCGACGACCTGATCGAAGGCATGATCCGCCTGATGAATTCGCCTGACGATGTTACGGGGCCGATTAACATCGGCAATCCGGGCGAATTCACGATCCGTCAGCTGGCCGAAAAGATCGTCGAGATGGTTGGCGCCGATGCTGAGCTGGTCTTCAAGGATCTGCCCGTCAACGATCCGATGCAGCGCAAGCCCGATATCGGCAAGGCGATCTCGCTGCTCGACTGGCGACCGACGATCGCGCTTGAGGACGGGCTTGGCAAGACGATCGAGTATTTCCGGTCGCTGGTAAGCGAACGTCAGAGCGCGTGACTATGGGGCGCGAAGCCATACCTGTACTGGGAGGCTCTGCGATGCGGTCGCCGATGCTGTCGATCGTTTGGTTTACGATCGGCTTTGCGCTTATTGCGGCCCTCTACACCGGGCTGATGTTCAAATTCTGGGCGATCGGTTTTGTCCTTCTGCTGACCGGTGCGAGCTACGCAGCGCTGGGCGGCTATACCGTCGCCTCGCTGCGGTCGGTCGATAGGGCCAACAGGCGGCCGACCTCGGCTCTGTTCAATATCATCGTGGCTGTGATTGCTCTGCTCGGCCTGTGGGCCATGTTTTACGACCGGACCGAGATTCGCGGTATCGACTATGTCAATTTGGGGATCGCGGCCGCCCGCGCCGAATTCAACCGCGTGGGTGAACGTGGCGGCCTGATCAGCGTCGCGGGGAATATTTTCTCGGCGGCCGTGTATCTTCCGCTCATCAATATGATATTCGACTGGGAAAAATGGGGGCGGGAACGCTTCATCGTTCTTGGGCTCGTGATCGCCGGAATGCTCGGTCTGACTTATATCACGGGCGGGCGCACTGCGCTGCTGATTGCGGTCGCCGTAGCTGCGGCGGCGATGCTTGGGCGAGGCGCGATCGGTCTGCCGCGGCTGCCTAGCTTTCTGACGAGAGCCCGGCTCATCGTCGGCGGCATTGTCGTGGCGATTCTGTTCGGTGCGATCTTCGCGCTGCGCGCGACAGCATTTGGCGCGGCGAGCGCTGGCGACTATCTGAGCCAGCTCTGCATCCACCTCGCGCAACCAGCGATCGAGATCATGGCGCAATGCTATTCGATCCCCTATTCGAGCGGACTGGAAAGCGTTGACGATGTTTCAAATTTCGGGACCGCCGTCCTTCTGTACGCCTTCCATGTGGCGTGGGTGGGCAACGTCATCATTGTCGACGTCAATCCGGGCGTATCGACCGCCTTTTCGGGTTTTCAGGACATGTTCCTGAGCAGGTTCGGCTATCAACTCACCGCGACCGACTATGACGGATATTTCATCCCGGCCGCGGCAAGCGTGGTCTACGACTTCGGTTATCTGGCCATGGCTATCGGATTTGCATTGCTGGGCTTCATGCTGGGGCTGTTTCAGCGGGCGATGCGCGCGGGAAATTTGTTCTTTGGCCGGGTTGCCTTTTGCTACATCGCTGCGGCGCTGCTGCTGTGCGTTTTGATCAGTCCTGCCAATCTGCCGGTGCTTCTCCTGTCGATCATGGCCATCTCGGCCATTGCTGCCGCGTCGATTTTCGCGCGGGCGCTGGGTTTCGAACTCGTCTTCCTGAAAGAGCTCCCGGCCCGCGAGGCCGGAAGATGAACAAAGCCTCGGACAGACGGCAGTATCGGCATGTCGGGGTCGTCCAAATCTATCCGTGGCGCCCCCACGCCTTCCAGCGCGACTATTTGTTGACGCTGGCCAGCGACAATGGCGCGGAAACCAGCGAACTCGTCTGCAACGGGTCGCTGGAGAAATGCTACGATAAGCAATATCAGACGGTCGGCTTCGGATCGGTCGACCATTGTGTCAAATGCCGATTGGGGCGCAGCGCGAAAGCGCGTTCGCACCGGCAATTCGCGATCGACTGGTCGACCAAGGACATTCCAGTCGAAGGCGAAGAACAGGCAATAATCTCCAACCGCGCAGCGCTGGTTCGAGCCGAGGTGGCAAGCGACGTCAGTCCGGATATCGGCGGACGCGGCCTGCTGCACGCGTATCGGGCTGGCTATCACTCGGCCGTGAAATGGATCGAGAGCTGCAACGTCGACCTGATCCTCCTCTTCAATGGTCGTATCGACATACTCAAGGGAGTGGTCGATGCGGCGACGGCTTGCGGCGTCGACTTCATGTCCTACGAGCGGTCGTGGTTTGGCGACGGGCTGATGCTGCTGCCCCGCGAGAACTGCCTGGGGCTACGTCATATTCATGACATGTGTAGAATCGTCGGCGATTCCGAACTCGCCGAAGAGGATCGGGTCCGCGCCGAGCGGATCATCGCGGGGCGTGTCCACCGGACCGGCAGCAACGAGTGGCGCGATTTCCAGAAGCGCGGCGAAGGAAATTACTCGGACCTCATAAGCCAGATCGGGAAAGCGCCGAAGGTGCTGGTTCTTCCCTCGAGCAACTACGAAATCTGGGGGCACAGCGACTGGCGGGTCGAATGGGTCGATAATTTCGAGGCGATCGACTATCTGCAGTCGGCGCTCGATGTCCCCTTCGAGGATTTCCTGATCCGCGGCCATCCGATATGGGCGCAGCGAGTCGGTGTAAGCTTTGGCAATCGGGCCGACGAGCATTATCGCGACTATTGCGCGCGGCGGGGAATTCGCTACGTCGAGCCGACCTCCGCAATCCACACATCGACGCTGATCGAAGCGTCCGACCTTGTTGTCCTGAACGCCGGAAGTTCGGTCATGGAGGCCGTGTGGCGCGGCAAACCGGTGATATCGCTAGCGGTCAGCACCTATCAGACTGCTGGTGTCTGCCCGACGTTACTTGGCCCCGGCCAGCCAATCGATCTGCCTGATGACGCGACGCGCCGTCGTCAGATCGTGAAGTTCATCCACGCCATGGACCGGGTCGCGCCGACATTCGTCAATCACCTGAAGGCGGTATCGTCCGGCGAGCAACAGGCGTTCGAGGGCGGGGATTTCGGCGATATCGTGCGCCAGCTCGAATTCGACACCCTGATGTCCCCCGGAAAGAACGAAGCGCCGGTTGGCGCTCCGATCGAGCGGCGACCGACCTTGGTAGAGAAGGCGCGTGCGCTGCTCAAATACGGCGATCGATAGGCGGGATGCAGTATTTCTTCTCGTCGACCCTGTTGCTTGCGATGGCCACAGTCATCCACGCGCTTCGCATTATCATACTGTCCTTTCTGCTCGGCAATACCGACTTCGGCGCGGTTTCGACGATCTTGCTCCTCGCGACCCTGTTCACCGAGTTCGGCGCGCTGGGCTTTTCCCAGCTGATTTATAACCAGCCGCTCTTCCATCCCGGTCGCGTGTCGAGGCAAAGTCGCAGGATCGGCCTGTTCTTCCTTACGGGCATGGGGCTGCTGCTCGCAAGCGCGGCGACCGTAGCGGCCATCGCCTCTGCAATTTCGCTGTTCGCGTTCGTCACGATCTTTCTGACGCTGTTTTGCGCCGCGTCCAACATGATGGTGCTGTCGGCGTGCCGGTCGTCGCGCAGCAGCTTTACGCATCCGATTGCTTATTTCATCAAGTCGATTGTCGTCATCCTCGACATCGTGATCCTCGGCTTCTTCACGCCGCCGCTTGCGAAGATGGCGCTATGGGGCGAGGTGGTCGCGCTGCCGATCCTGCTCTTCTATGCCTGGCACGTCGGGATATTGAAGCTGCGCTGGACGACCGCCCGCGAAGTGCCGGCGGTTTTCGCCGCGCATTTCAAGCTCGGCTTGACCGCGATTGCTTCCGCCGCATCGGGCATGCTGTTCTTCAACCAAGAGCGCCTGTTCGGCGTAGCGGCGCTAACGCTGGAGCAGCTCGGCATTCTGACCAAACTGCTGCTACCCAAGATGATCGCGGCGCAGGGAGCGTTCCTGTTGGGCGTTCACTTCCATCGGATGGTCGTCCGCATGTCGGAAGCCGATCGGTCCGCCCTGTTCGCCCGCGCGAAATATTATGAGCGGTTTGCGGTGCCGATCGTAATCTTCACGGTCGCCGCGGGCGGCTATCTGGCGGTGCAGCTCAATATGTTGATCTATGGTATCGCCACCGAATATTCGACCGGATTGGCTGTGACCGTCCTCGCGTTGATCTTCTTCTTCAATCCCTATTCGATCATGCTCCAGGCTACCAATCGTTACTCGTCGCTAGCAATCGCAAACAGCGTTGCGGTGACCGGCTTTATTGCACTGGTCGGGATGGCCGGACCGCACGATCCCGGTGTCGCTGTTCTGTCGGCGCTGTCGGCGTGCCTGTGGTTCCTGATCGTGCGGATCTTCGTCGCCCGTAGCTTTTCCGCCAGCCGCGGATGACGGACGCGGCGATCAATCTTCGATGGGTATGAACAGCGACCAACTGGCGGGCGTGCCGGCCGAAACTGCGCGCGCCACCGGCTTGCCGATCAGAGTCGCAAGAAACTTCGGCGGCAAGCCGTAGCCGGGCCGTATCGCGCGGAGATTCTCGGCCGTCAGCATATCACCTGCTTGCATGTCCTTCGCGATATAGAGCGAGCGACGGAAGATGCGCGAGCCGTCCTCGGCCGGTGTGCCGCCAAAGGCGATCCCACCGATGGCCTGCCAAGCGCGGTCGCATTCGACGCGCAAGGCTAGAAACTCCGAGGGTTCCATCGAAAAGGCGCTGTCGACGCCGCCGTCGGCGCGCGCCAAGGTGAAGTGCTTTTCGATCAACGGCGCACCGAGCGCGACCGAAGCGACCGAAACGCCCGTGCCCATGGTGTGATCCGACAGGCCGACCTCACATCCGAAAGTCTGCCGCATCGCCGGAATGGTGGCGAGGTTCGTGTTCATCGGTTCGGCAGGATAGGTGCTGGTGCATTTGAGCAGGATGATGTCCTGGGCGCCCGCGCGCCGCGCGGCGAGCACGGCTTCGCCGATCTCGGCCACGGTTGCCATCCCGGTCGACATGATCATCGGTTTTCCAGTCGCTGCGACGCGCTCAATCAGCGGAATGTCGACGAGTTCGAACGAAGCGATCTTGTAGGCCGGCACGTCGAGCGTTTCGAGGAAGTCGACGGCGCTATGGTCGAAGGGCGAAGAGAAGCACGCGATCCCGAGCGATTTTGCCCGCTCCATGATCGGCGCATGCCAGTCCCACGGCGTATGCGCCTCATCATAAAGGTCATAGAGATTGCGCCCGTTCCACAGGCTCTTGGGGTCGTCGATGATGAAATCCGCCGTGTGCAGGTCTAGCGTCATCGTGTCGGCGGTATAGGTCTGCAGCTTGATCGCATCGGCGCCCGACGCGGCGGCAGCGTCGACGATTTCCAGCGCGCGGTCGAGCGAGTTGTTATGGTTGCCCGACATTTCGGCGATCAAATAGGGGCGGTGACCCGCACCAATCTCCCGGTTGCCAATTTTCATCTCGCTATTCCTGTTATCCAGATATCAAAAAGGTGAGGCGTCGCGCTCGCGGTCGCCGCGGGGGGTGACCGCTCCCTATCCCGCTCCGAACGGCGGGACAAGCATCGCTCAGGGCCGGAAGAGAAGCTGTAGTTCGAAGCGATCGCCTGACTGCGCATAGCCGGCATTGCGGAACAGGCGCTGCGAAACAGCGTTTCCGGGCAATGTCTCGGCCAGAATGACGAGATCGCGCCCCTCCTTGCGGCTGAGCGCCTGCTGTGCCGCCCTAATCATCGGAAGGCCGAGCCGCCGGCCGGTGACGATCGGGTTGAGATAGAGTGAAATTTCGTAGTGCCGATCGGCAAGGCGATCGAATCGGACGACCCCGATCGGAACGCCGTTTTTCTCCGCGATCAGCAGGAGATGGTCCGGCGACGCGGCGATGCGTTCGAACCATGCACGATGCGCCTCCCATTCGATTATACGAGCGTCGCGCGATACCGCACGGACATAGGGATCGTTACGCCACGCGAGGATGGCCGCCGCATCGTCGCGTGTCGCCCGCCGCGTCGTCACAGAAGCATCGTCGAGGGTCAGCAAAGCCGCCGCCACGCGCTCCGCGCCCCTGGCATCGACGAGTTTTCGGCAGCGCCGGGCCTGCTCCAGTCGGCCGTCCGGATCGGCGAGGATCGCAGGCAGCATTGCGCGCAGCGACGCCCAGTCGCCGGCCTGTACCAGCCACTGGAGACCCTCGTCCGCAAGCTGGTTGGCGATCTCGCGCTGGTTCTCCGCGGTGATGACCGCGATGGCTGGAGCGGCGCTGGCCATGCGTTCCCACGTGGTGCCGCCCGCCGCCAGAATGAAGAGGTCGTGATGCCGAAAAAAGGCCGTGAGATCGGGAAGGTCTACGTCGACTTCGACGTCACCGTCGGTGCTGGCGGCAGCTTGAATCGAAGCAATGTTGGGGTTCATCCCCGACGTGACGATACCGATTTTGCCACCGAACCCTGCAGCTCGCACCGTTTCGAGAACGGGGACCGTCGCGCGGGCCGGGTCGGTCCCGCCCATGAACAGGCCTATCGATGCCACGCCGTTCGATTGTTCGTGAGGCTCGCCGGTCCCGTAGCGCGGATCGATCAGGGCATAGTGCGGGCCGCCGAGTAACTCGGCCTCGCCGACCACATCGCGATATTTGGTCCGGTGATCGCGATCCCAGTTGGGGTCGACGACGAGGTCGGCGCGGAGCGGACGATCGGCGAGATCGTCGATCACCAGAATTCTGCAACCGAGTTCGTAGCGGGCCAGATCGTGCCATTCGGCATCCAGCGCGTAATGATCGACGATGATCCAGTCCGGCCGCCCGCGAGCGAGTGCTGCCAGCAACTCCTGGAAATCATGGACCTGCCCGTGCGGGAGCCAGCTTACCGGATCGGCATCCTGTTCCGGGAGGGGCGAAGGGAGGCGCAGTGCGCCGTCGGCGAATTCGGCGAGAAGCGGCGCAAGGTCAGCGCCCCATTCCTGGACCGCGAACCGGACATCAGCGCCGAATTTTCGAAGCGCCCGTGCGAGCGTCAGGCACCGGCGGACATGGCCGATCCCGATACGGGGAGATGCGTCGGCACGGACGATGATCTGCACGGCCTGCTCCGATCCGGTCAGCGAACCTTGAAGAGGGGTTCGAGCGGCGGGCAGCGCAGCGCTTCGAGGAGCGTGCCGGCGGCAAGCAGGTCTCGGAGCCGCGGGAACAATACTCGATAGGTGTCGAGCAGCGCCGCGAGATCCGTGTCGCCATGCGCGAAACTGAGGTTGTGCGTGCCGTAGCTCAGAATGCCGCGCTGATGCCATTCCTGCATCAGCCAGGTCTTGATCGCGAAGCTGCTCGCGCCGGGCTGGTCGCTGATGGTCAGGAACGACCAGCTCGGATGGCCCTTGATGTCGAGGACATGCGCAATCTGCGTTTCGTCGATGATCGAACGCACCGCGGATTTCAATCCTTCGCCGAGCGCGCCGATCCGCGTGACGACGGGTTCGCGCTTCAGCTTTTCGAGCGTTGCCTTCGCCGCGGCTAGCGACAGGAGTTCTCCGCCGAAGGTGAAGGAAAAGAAGACCTCTTCCATCATCTGCATCACGTCGGCGCGCCCGGCGACGGCCGATACCGGGTAGCCGTTCGCCAGCCCTTTGCCGAATGTCGCGAGATCGGGCATGACGCCGAAGAGTTCCTGCGCCCCGCCGTTGGCATAGCGGAAGCCCGTGATCGTCTCGTCGAATACGAGAATTGCGCCGTGCCGCGTCGCCAGCTCGCGCACTCCTTCGAGGAAACCGGGCGCCGGATATTCGATGTTCATCGGTTCGAGGATCACCGCAGCGATATGGTCCGGCCATTCGGCAAAGACGCGTTCAAGCGATGCGAGGTCATTGTACAGGAACGGGTGCGAGAGCTCGCGGGTCGCCGCCGGCACACCGCGATTGCGCGCCGTCGTGCCGATGTACCAGTCCTGCCAGCCGTGATAGCCGCAGACGGCCACATGGTCGCGGCCGGTGAAGGCGCGCGCGATCCGGATGGCGCCCGAGGTCGCGTCAGAGCCGTTCTTGCCGAACCGGACCTTTTCCGCGCACGGCACCATCTCGCAGATCAGCTCGGCGACTTCGGCCTCCAGCGAAGCTGGAAGCGACAGGATGACGCCGCGATCGAGCTGGTCGCGAACCGCGCCGTCGACGTCAGGATCGGCGTAGCCGAGCGTTACCGAGCAGAGACTGCTGATGAAATCGACATATTCGTTTCCGTCGACATCCCAGACGTGGCTGCCCTTGCCTCGATCGAGGTAGAGCGGCGACACGCCGACCGGGAATTGCGTTCGGCTTTTGCTGAACGTCTGGCTTCCCAGCGGGATGACATTTTCCGCCCGGGCAAGCATGGCTTCCGAACGGTCGAAATGGCGCATTGTCGATACTCCTGTCGTGGTCGGGCCGATGACCCGTCAATTGTCGGCGAAGCGGGCAAGCAGCACGAGATCCTCGAGGCGTCCGTCCGAAACAAAATGCGCGCGGCGAATGGCCTCGACCATGAAACCGGCGCGTTCGAACGCGATCTGGCTGCCCTTGTTGTCGGCATAGCAGCCCGCGGTGAGCTTGCGCAGCCCGAGGTCGCGGAAGCCGATGTCGGCGACCGCCGCGATGGCATGAGTCGCGATGCCGCGCCCCCAGGCGGCCCGCGCACCGATCATCAGGCCGATCTCGCCCAGTCCGTGATGGCGGTCGATCGGTCCGATCTTGATATTGCCGACATGCTGACCGAGCGCCTTCGAATGGATCGCAAGGAACAGCGATGCCGGGCTGGCCAGCATCGATTCGATATAGGCGGCAACACCGTTGTGATCATGGACCACGAAACGGCTTTCGAGATAGCGATTGATTTCGGGGTCGTTGAGCCAGGCGACATAGGAGTCGCTGACATCTTCGGGGGTCAGAACGGCGAGCCGTACGACGTCATTTTCCCAATGGGGTGCCGAATCGATCCGCATCAGGTTTCCATGCGGATGTCGATGCCGCTGTTGCGGACGTGCGAGCGGGTCTGGATCGGGTTCTGATCGCGAAACGCGAAAAAGGTGCCAGCGGAGATCGCCTCCGCACCGCCGTCCAATACGCCGTCCGAAAAATGGCTTGCGATGCCACAGCCGCCCGAAAGGATGACCGGAATGGGCAAGCTGTAGGCGACTTCAGCGCATAGCGCGCAATCGAGCCCTTTTCCCGTGCCGTCGCGGTCGGCGTCGACCAGCACGATCTCCCCCGCGCCGCGCTGCGCCGCTTCGTGCGCCCATTCGACGACGCTGCGCTCGGTGCGGCGCGAGGCCCGGTCGGTATGGACGCGCGGGGTGCCGTCGTCGTCGCGGCGATAGTCGATCGAGACGACGACACATTGCGCACCGAACTGCCCGGCCGCGGCGTCGATGATGTCCGGATTCTCCGCGGCGACGGTGTTGATCACCACCTTGTCGGCACCGTGGTCGAGCAGCCGACCGAAGTCCTCGGCGCTGCTAACGCCGCCGCCCACGGCGAGCGGCATGAAGGTTTCGCTGGCGAGCCGTTCGATGATCCCGAGAAGAAGCTCGTCGGAACCGATCGGGGTCCGGTCGATGTTCAGGACGATGAGCTCGTCGGCCATCTGCGCCTGATATATTTTCGCTTGCGAGACGGGGTCGCCGACGTCGAAGGACTGATCGAACTGGCGCGTCGTGACGAGCACCGGCCGAACCATCGAACCGATCTGGCGGTGCTGGATCAGTAGCTTGGGGATGAGGCGTTTCTTCAGCATGGCGATTACAGCGCGAGGAAGCCTTCGAGGAACCGGATGCCGGCATCCTGGCTCTTTTCGGGGTGGAACTGTGCCGCGACGACATTGCCGCGGCGGATGACCGCGGCGAAATCCTGGCCATGGGTGCAACGGCCGATCGTCTCGCCGAACTCGGGATCGAAGAAGGCAAAGCTGTGGTCGAAATAGAAATCGGCCTTGCTGCCTGCAGCGAAGGCCCCGAACGGCTCGTCGAACATCACGTCGTTCCAGCCGACGTGCGGGACGCGCACCCGGGCGCCATTGGCGATCAGCGGCAGCACCTTGCCGCCCATCCAGTTCAGTCCTTCATGATCGCCAAGCTCGAGCCCGCGGCGGGCCATCAACTGCATTCCGACGCAAATGCCGAGCAGTGGGCGATGTTCGACAAGCGCCCATTGTTCCAGCGCCGGCAGCATCCCGCTTTCGGAAAGCCGTCGCATGCAGAAGGCGAAGGCGCCCACGCCGGGCAGGATGACATGGCTGACGCCGTCCAGCTCGGCCGCGTCTGTGACGAGACGCGTCTCGCAACCGATATGCTCGAAAGCGTTTCGGATCGACCGGATGTTGCCTGCGCGATAATCGATGATGCCGACAACGGTCATCAGGGCGCTCAGGCCTCGTCGTCGGCGAAGGTGAACGATTTGCCGGTACGCATTTCGTAGCGCGCCAGCATTTCGTCCCGCACCCCCTTGGGCATCGCGCCGACGCGCGACCAGCGTTCAAAATCGTGGGTCTTCTTGCCCGGGCGGACCGCGTCGGGATCGTGCTGATAGGGCGAGACCATGTGCTCCATCGCGATGCGGTTGAATTCCGCCTCGCTGAGGCCGACGAAATTCAGAAAATTGTCGAGGCTGGGCGGACGGCGGTTTTCGAACTCGTCGATCAGGTGCTGCCCCTCGTTCAGGGTGATATTGCCCTGCCGAACGTCGATCGCCACCAGATGCGACGGGCGGGTGTAGCCGCGCTTGATATATTTGATGTAATCGCGAACGCCCTGCATCTGGCATTCGATCTTCTCATACTGGTATTGCGGAGGGACGTTCTCGACCTCGTCGCCCTGCCAACCCAGTTCGTCCATGATGATCTTCGACTGCTTCGGCACATCCCACGGAATGTACGAGCCGAGGCAGACCGACCGATAATTGAGCGCGCGCAGGTCCTTGAGCGGCGGATATGAGAAGCATTTGAGATCGCGCGGGTCGACCTTGCCGCCGAGGCGCACGAACATGTCGTCGGCGCTGATGCCGAGATTGACGTAGCGGTTGAACCGCTTCTCGTCGACTTCCTCTTCCTGCTCGTAGCTGAAATAGGCGGTATATTCGGACGAGGGCTCACCCCAGAAGATCAGCGGAACCTTCTTCTCCAGCGCAACCCACATGGGGTAGGAAAAGATGCCGGTGTGGCAATGCCAGCAGAAATCGCCCTTTTCGAGGAAGGACTGGAGCATCAGCTGCTGCACGACCTTCCAGTTCGGGGTGAAGGTCATGATGTCGACGCCGAGCTCGCGACACACCTTCTTGGTGTTTTCCTCGAGGCCGGGACGGAAGAAGCCATGGTCAAAGCGGACGACCAACGGCTTGATCCCATATTCCTTCACCAGATAGTAGAGCGTCCAGGTGCTGTCCTTGCCACCGCTGAAGGGCACGATGCAGTCATAGTCGTATTTGCCGCGATGCTCGGCGATCAGGGCGTCGAGTTCGCCCTTCTTCTGGGCCCAATCGATCCGGTTTTCCTTGAATTCGATCTGGCGGCACACGTTGCACACGCCCTCGTCGTCGAAGGCGATGGTTTCGTGGGTTTCGGGGAGGCCACATTTGCTGCAGCGTTGCATCGGAAAGTCTCCGGAATATGGGGGTGCGGGGAGGGCAGTTGGCGGTTCTCTAGACAGCCGATATCAGCTTTTCAAGGCTTCGTTCCGTTCGTGCGGGTTGGCTTCCAGCAAGCCGGCATCCTGTTGCAGTAGCCGCAAAATGTCGAAATAATCGCATTCGCCGCCCAGCGCCCCGACGATCCGGCGAACGAGCGCCAGATCGTCGGGATAGTCGACGGTCAGCCGCAGATGCGAAGCGGGGACGGCGGCCGTCAGGTTTGCGCGCGACGCACCGCTTTCCGGCGCCCGCATCCAGAGCGTCACATGTTCGCGTTCGGGCCCCGAAACGGCGAGCCGGTCTGCGCGGTCGAGCAGGTCGCGTGTAAAGCATTCGGTGTCCATCCCGTCGGCAAAGCCGGGCGGGTCGACATTGCTGGCATAGTCGACCCCGGCCGACCGATGCAACGCGACCACTTGTGCGATCAGGGCCGGATCGATCAACGGGCAATCGCCGGTCAGCCGGAGAATGGTCCTGGCGTCAAAGACGTCGGCGCCGACGACATAGCGTGCGAGAACGTCGTTCAGCGGCCCGCGCACTACCGGTACGCCATGGGCCTCCGCTGCGGCCGCGAGCGGATCGTCAGATGGGTCGTCGCTGGTCAGCACCGCGACCAGGTCGATTCCCCGAGCCCGACGGACGCGGTCGGCCATGAAGCAGATCATCGGCAGGCCGCCGAGATCGGCGAGCACCTTTCCAGGCAAGCGGCTGCTCGACATGCGGGCCTGAATGAGCGCTACGGTATCGGACATGTCAGCTCCGCCACTGCCGGGGATCAAGAACGTGCGGGTCGTCGCCCGCCAGTTCGGGGGCCTCGATCGCCGATGTCGCATTCCACGCCGTGACGATATCGCGCAACTGCGCCGTGCTGTCGACGCCGACGAGGCAATAATCGACCGTATCGAAGCTTTTCGTAACGGCCAAGGCAGCTGCGAGGCGCGATAGGCCGGCTTCCGCACACCATCGGTCCCAGCGGGCGAGCCAGCCTGCCGCCTGGGGCACGCGCGCGACGGCCCGGTCGCGGTCAACGAGGAGCAGGCCTTGCAGGAACGCCGAGCGCATCGAAACCTCGGTGTCCGTAAGCGCTTCGGCGAGGCCGTCGATGCGCTGATCGTAGGCGTTGCCGGGCAATTGAGCCATAACATGGTCCGGCCATAGTGCTGCGCCGGGCAGCGTTTCCGCTGAATAATGCGATGCCCCGACGCGGATTCCGCTTCCTGCCAACGTGTCGGCCAAGGCCTCGCGGAGCGCGGCGCCATGGGGCCCGATCGGCAGTGACGCGTCGTGGAAGATGATCCCGCACAGCCGGTCGCCTAGCCGCCGGCGACTGAGGTCGACCGATGCGCGCAGCCACGACACCGCCTCGGCGCTGTCGAGTCCTTCGGGCATTGCCGGAATCTTCGAGACGATGCTGAAATCCAGCCGCCCGCAGAGCGCGCCGAGCCGTTCTTCGATGTCGCCATAGGCCGGCGCAGTATCGAGGCGACGGATGCCACCTTCATAGGCCGCTGCCAATATGGTCCGCGCTTCAGATTCCGAAACAGGGTGGTTGCCACCCGCAAAACCATAGGCGAGGCCGAACTGCACCGTACCGAGCGCGAGTTCCATGGATTTTGCCGTCAGGCGCCGATCGCGCGGCTGAGTCGATCGACGACATAATCCTGTTCGGACGGGTCGAGCGACGGAAACAGCGGAAGCGTGATCGCGCCGGCATAATAGGCCTCGCTGGCCGGAAAATCGCCGGGCGCGAAGCCGCGCGCCCGATAATAGGGCTGGAGGTGGATCGGGATATAGTGGACGTTCACCAGTATCCCGTCGGCGCGCAGTGCGGCGAAGACGTCGCCCCGCGAGGTGCTGTCGGCGACTTCCACGACGTATAGGTGATGCGCCGATTGCCGATCGTTCGGTCGAACCGGAAGCTTCAGAGGGAGCCCGGCGAGCTTGTCGTCGTAGCGGCGCGCGGCATCGTCCCGGCGACGAAATTTCTCGTCGAGGCTCGTCAGTTGCGAGCTGCCCAGCGCGGCCTGAATGTCGGTGATGCGATAGTTGAAGCCGAGATCGATCTGCTCGTAATACCAGGCGCCCTCGCCACCGCTTTGCATCTGCGCGGCGTCGCGGGTGATCCCGTGGCTGCTCAACAGCCGTATGCGGTTGGCGAGTGCTGCGTCGTCGGTCAGGCACAGTCCGCCTTCGCCGGTCGTCACGATCTTCACCGGATGAAAGGAGAAGACGCTGATGTCGGCATAGCGGCCGATCGGTTCGCCGCGATAAGTGGCGCCGACGGCGTGCGAGCTGTCCGAAACAATCCTGAAGCCATAGCGGTCGGCGAGCGACCGGATTTCCTTGAGGTCGCAGGGCAGGCCGGAGAAATCGACAGGGATCACGACCTTGGGTAGCCGGCCGTCGCGCTCGGCAGCGGAGAGCCGTTCTGCGAGCGCGCCGACCGACATGTTGCGGGTCACCGGGTCGATGTCGACGAAATCGACATCCGCGCCGCAATAGAGGGCGCAATTGGCCGATGCGACGAAGCTGATCGGCGACGTCCACACGATATCGCCCGGGCCGACGCCGAGCGCGAGGCAGGCGAGGTGGAGCGCGGCAGTCGCGTTGCACACCGCGACCGCGTGGTTGCCGCTGTGGAGCGCCGCGAAGTCGGCCTCGAAACGCGCGACCGCCGGTCCTTGGGTAAGAAACGGCGACCCGAGGGTATTGACAACCGCCGCGATATCGGCGTCGCTAATTTCCTGCCGGCTATAGGGGATAGGCCGCATTACTGACCGTCAACGGCAAAGGCGGAATCGACATGCTGCTGGATTAGGCTGCGGATATCGTCGACCGACAGGAAGTCCTCGTTCGTGCCACTGTCGTATGAGAAGCCCGCCGGAACCAGTTTGGCGCCCACGCGGTCGCAATAGCGGTCGATCGCGTCGGGGTCGCCGGGCGGCAGGATGGCGAAATAGCTGCCGAGATCGACAGTGTTGGGGCTGTCGCTGGCGGTGATCATTTCCTCGTGGATCTTTTCACCAGGACGAATACCGATGATTTCCTGTTTCGCGGCCGGCGCGACCGCGGTTGCGACATCGGTGACGCGATAGGACGGAATCTTGGGTACGAAGATTTCACCACCCTCGGCATGATTTAGAGCCCACATCACCAGCGAAACACCGCCGTCGAGCGAGATGTTGAAACGCGTCATCGACGGGTCGGTGATTGGCAGGCTGCCGTGGTCGCGGCGGCCGAGGAAGAAAGGAATGACCGAACCGCGGCTGCCCATGACGTTGCCGTAGCGGACCACGCTGAAGCGGATGTCGCGGCTACCGCGTATATTGTTGGCGGCGATGAACAGCTTGTCCGAGCAGAGCTTCGTCGCACCATAGAGGTTGACCGGTGCTGCCGCCTTGTCGGTCGAAAGCGCAACGACGCGCTTCACGCCCAGGTCGAGGCAGGCTTCAATGATGTTCTGGGCGCCGATGACATTGGTCTTGATGCATTCGAACGGATTATATTCCGCCGCTGGAACCTGTTTAAGCGCGGCGGCATGAATGACCGTATCGGTGCCCTCCATTGCCCGGCGGACGCGGTCGACATCACGGACATCGCCGATGAAATAGCGGAGGAAAGGATATTTCGATTCGGGAAACTCCTGCGCCATTTCAAACTGCTTAAGTTCATCGCGCGAAAAAATTACCAGTCGCCGGGCCTTCGCGGTCTGGACGACGTGCCGAACGAAAGCCTTGCCGAAGGAGCCGGTGCCGCCCGTGAGAAATATCGAAGCGTCGTCAAGCTGGAACGGGGTCATAAACGTCCTTAAGGTTTTGCAGGGGGCCGCCCATATCCGACAGGATTTGGCTTGTCGAGGCAGCTGTCGCCAAGCCGCGGCGTCTAAGAGCCGTATGTGGATCGCACCAGTTTGCGCAGTTCGTCCTCAAGGCCCAACGGCTGGTTGCCGGCGCGATTTGCCCGCGGGTCGAGGACGCTCGATCGGAATAGCCGACGCCCGATCGCGGGGAAGAGCCGGTCGGCGCCGGCGACGACGATCCGCGGTAGGGAGACGATACGAAGCCTCATACGAGCCTCCTCAACCAGCACCACGCCGAGAAGGTCATAGTCGAAAAGCCGGGGATCGGCTGCGAAAGATATTCCGCCTGTCCCCGACCGCGCGGCATTTGCCAATTGGCGCGCGGCGTCGGCATAGGTGATCATGGAGCGCCGAACGGGGTGTCCCGAAGCGGCCGGCAGGTGCCTCAGCCGGGTTGCCAGCGATAAAAGCGGAGCCAGCAGGCTAGGCTTAGCCGCTGAAAACAAAAAGGGCAATCGTACGCATTCGACCGAAAATGCGTCATCGGAATTTCCTAGCAGGACATGCTCGGCCGCGGCCTTCGATCGGCCATATGCATTGATCGGTCGCTCGACAGTCCGATCGTCGATATGCTCGGCCGCGCCGAGAATGGAAAAGCTGCTGACCTGAACCAGCCGGGGAACGCCGGCATCTTTCGCGGCGTGCGCGATCGCCCGGGGAAGATCTATGTTCGCCGACTGTAGCGTCGGTTTGTCGCCCGTTGCGCTGCCGGCAGCATTGATGACAGCCGCGCAGCGCGCGAGAGTCCCGGCAGGCGGAGTGCCGTCTTGGCCGATTCGGACATGTTCGAAGCCTGGCAGCGGCGTGTCCGCCTTCCGCGTCGCGGCAATGGCTCTTTCGGGGCCCAGCTCGCGCAGCAGTGCCTGCCCGAGCTCGCCATTGGCGCCGACCACCAGATACCGGTCGCGGGTCATCGGCTTTGCGGCCCGGATGCGGCATCGCCCGACCCGGCGCCTGTCGCGGTTGCCCACAGGATCCGCAAATCCTGCGCGAGCGACCAAGGACCGTCGTAGCTTTTGTCGATTAGCGCCAGCTTGTCCGGGGTCGACATATCTATCCCGCGAATCTGTGCGACGCCGGTGATGCCGGGAACGAGGTCGAATACGCCCTGCGTTCGTCGCGCTTCGGTCAATTCGACCTGGTTCGGAAGCCCCGGTCGCGGGCCGACGAAGGACATGGTCCCGTTGAGAACGTTCCAGATTTGCGGCAGCTCGTCGATCTTGAGGCGGCGCAAGAGGCGGCCCGTAACGAGGATGCTGGCGGCGCCAACCTGATGCGATGCGACGCTGGGCGTGGCGACGTGCATGGTCCGCAACTTCAGCAAACGGAACGGACGCTCGCGCAGTCCGAGGCGTGTCTGGAAGAACAGCGGCGAGGCTTTCGCTTCGATCGCGATGGGAATCGCGGCGGCGAGGCACGCGATGACGGCAACGGGAGCCAGAGCCAGACCGAGCAGGACATCGAACAGGCGTTTCATGGGGTCAGTCGGGCGGCGATCGAGAGGAGGAGGACGCGATGACGTCGCTCATAAGGGCTCCCCGGACAGCGCACAACCATTTGATACGGCGGCCATGCAATCTGACCCGCTGCGGCGTTCAATAGGCAGCTAAAATAGGATTGTCGGCCTATTTCCTACTTTCCGTGACGGTTCCATGACGGTTTCGGGACGATGATCCTTCGTCCTTTCTCAAGGAGAATCGAATGTCATGTGAAGCCGCAACTGCACCTATTCTTTCCCCCGCCGATCTGGCGCTTGCCAAATTGCTGGCCGTGAAAACCGGATCGCCCGACAGCTTTGCGCGGGTCGATATGAACGACATTCTGGCGCTTATTTCGTCAGCCGCCTTCGGATTCCAGCGCTATGAGACCGTCGGAGCGCGCGACGCCGATACGACCCAGCCGAACGGCACGCTCAGCTATGTCTGGAACAACAACGACGATCCCGATGATACCGCCAACGGCTTCTATGCCTGGGATCTCTCGGCGACCGACTGGATCGAAGCGCCGTGGATTGCGAACGCCCTGTCGACAGCGGTCAACGATCTCGTCGAAGCGGTCGACGGCCAGTTCGCCGCAATCGAAACGAAACTCGACAATATGAAGAGGCAGGAGGTCGTCTATTGCGGGGTTACGGCCTCGACCGGTTCGCAGATCTCGCTTCAGACGGCCTATGGTACGGAAACGACGCCTGATATCTATCGCCTGTATCGGTTCCAGCTGAACTCGACCTATCCCGGTCCGTCGGTCAACGTTCCGACGGTAGCGCTCAACGGCGGCGCGCCGGTTCCCGTCTATGACCATGCCGGCCAGCTTATCGATCGCGAACAGCTAAAGGCGCAGCACTATGTCACGCTGCAATATCGCACCGCGTTCGGCGGGATCTTCAGTGTCGTCTCGCCGGCTAAGGCGCACACGTCGCCCCCGATCATCCTGACCGACACGGAGTCGAGCAGCGGCAATGCCTATGTGACGCGGACCCGCAATCTCGATTATCTGCCCGACAACAAACAGCTGTACCTGGCGCGCTTCAACGGCACCCAGACGGCATCGCACCTGTCGTTGCAGGTAAACAGCGCGCCTGCGCTCCCGGTATATGAACTAAACGGTGGGGTGCCGGTCGCTGGCCGCATTCAGGCCGGCCAGCTTTACACGCTGCAATATGTCGAAGCTGGCGATCCCGACGACGCCGGCGGCGCGCCCTACTGGATCATCCTCGATCCGGCTGAAGACGTCGGCCAGCGGCAGGCGCTCGTCGCGGCCCAAATCGCGGAGCAAGCGACGCTCTCGCTTCGCGAACGCTGGCGCGACGACAATCTCGCAGCGTTCGATGCTATCCCGCGCACCACGCTCTTTGACCACGATTTCGCAACCGACGTCGATGCCGGCATGTATCGCGCCCGCCTTGGAGGAGAAGCGCTCACCGAGGAGTATATCGCGTATGACTGGAATGCCGAAGGTTACATCGAGAAGGATCTGTCAGGGAACGACGGCCTTTGGTGGGACGCGAATCATGTCTGGCCCGGTCCCGGCTTCCTGCAACTGCCGCTCGTCCTGCAGCCGACGTGGCACGCTGCGCTGAGCAGTTCGACGCCGCTCAAAAATGCCATTCTCACCACGCGGCTACGGCTCGTCGATTTCGAGTTGCCACCGGGCGCCGTGCTGGCATGGCATTTTCAGACCATCGACGATTCGCCGGGCGGATCGGGGAAGGCGGTGAATTATATCAGCGTCGACAGGCTGGTCAGCGATGCGGCCGGCTTCGGCATCGGTCCCGATAGCGGAATCAGCTGGCCGCATCTGAAGCCATCCGTTGCCGATAGCGGATGGTTCGACTTCTCGGTGCGTTTCATCCCCGACGACGCCTTCTGGCAACCGCTGGCGACCAGCGTATTGCGTGGCAATGGCCCGGACGGAACCAACACTTATTCGACGGCGCCGATCCGGCGCGCGCTGGAGGGGACGTTTTTGTCGATGATCCTGGTCGTCCTGTTCCCGCAACAGATCAACCCCCGGGCGCGCCCCGCCCGCCGTGCGAAAGGTACGCTTCAGCTCGACTCGATCCGGCTGGATGTCGTGACCTAAGCCGCCTTCCTATCTGGACGACGCGGTGGTGCCGACACCGCGTCGTCTCGAAGGGGGAATTGCCGATCAGGGCAAATCCGGTAGTAAGAAGGGCAGGTCCGGGCCGTCCGAGCCGATGATCGGAGCAAGAATTTGGCCAAGGTTTCGGATATTTCCCATCGTATCGCGGAAGCCATGGGGCTGGCGTGTGACCTGGAAATTCATGCGTTCGAGGCGGGTTCGGAGACATTCGTCCGTCTGTTCGCCGACCCGGAGCTGACCAAGGCACTGGCGAACCCCGTCTCGGTCCAATTCGGTGCGCCGATACCGCATTTCTATCACGACCATCCGGGTGGCCTGCGCGTCAAGGTGGTTAACGCCAACAGCCAGGGCGTGGTGTTCGACGACGATCCCTATGATCGCCCGGTTTCGTTGCTGTCGTTATCGGGGAACAACGGCGGCGATCTGGTTGGAAACCGCCTCAAGGCTGGTTCGGGCCTGCGCGTCCAGACCGTGTCAGAATGGATCGCTGGCGGGCCGCTCATGCCATCGCAGTTTGTGGGCGACGATCGTGAGCAGCTGGTCGCGGCCATTGGCGAAGGAGCGGCCTGGCGCGGCGATGTCCAGGGGCACTGCATCCAGCTCGGCCGTGGCCAGCTAACTGTGTCGGCGCCATTCAATCTCGAAAACAGGGTAATTTTGCGCGGCCAGAACAAGCGAGGATCGAAGATCAAGGCGGGGCCGGACCATTCCGGTCCTTTCATGACGACAGTCAGGAACGGCAAGGCCAGCTCGTTCGATAATTCGATCGAGCAGCTCACCCTCGATTGCAACAATGTCGCCGGGCTGGGCGGTGTGGACAGCGAGGCGTGGCAAGAAGGCGGTGGCCTCCGGAGCGTACTGATAGAGAAATTCCGGGGAATCGGCGTCCAACTGCGCGGGATGGACGGCGGCGCAGCGCTTTGCCGCTTTTCCGACAGCGAGATCTTCGGTTCGCCCCTCGGCTGCATCTCCGGCATCCGGTTGCACGACATGCTCGCCGCGCAGGCGTTTCAATTAGTCATTTCTGCCACCACGGTCGCCGGAGGCGGCGCGGATAACCGCTCGATGCCCAGGGCGGTCGATATCTTGAGCGGATCGCTGCGCCTTTATGCCAGTCACGTCGAGAATTGTGTGACGGGCGTCTATATCGACGGGGCCGGAGACCATCTCATCGAAGGATTGAGCGGGGCTGATGCCGCAGGCGGCGTTACAAACCTGGTCGAAATCGCACCCGGCTTCACCGGAACGTTGCGGATGCGAAATTGCTGTCGCAATGGGGCTGTGAACTTGCTGAAGGACAATCGTCCTGGCGGGCTCGGCACGATTTCCTACGATACGGACGTGACGATCCGGAACGAGCCCGAGGCAGCGCAGGGAGCGATCCTCGCATCGGCGAACATCGATGGCACGCGAACCCCCAGGATCACGAAGGGATTCGGAGTCGCCGCCGTGCAACGCAAGGGTATCGGCGACTATGTCGTCGTGATGACCCGATCCACCCAGACCGCGAACGACTTTTCGGTGTTCGCCACGACGAACCAGGGCACCGGCAATGTGCGGTGCGATTTGACCGGGGTCAACTCGGTTCGTCTGCGTTGCTTCGACGCAGCCAATAATCCTGTAGATGTGAATGAACTCAAGCTGCTCGTCGTCAGGGTTGCATAGTCCGCTCCGGTGTAGACCCGCCTAGCGACTGGTAGATGTCGCGATACCATCTGACGAACTGCGGTATTCCGACGGCAATCGGCGTGGTCGGCCGGAAACCGAGATCGCGTCCGATCGCGTCGATATCGGCAAAAGTGGCGGGAACGTCGCCGTCCTGCATCGGCAGCAGGTTGAGTTCTGCCTTTCGTCCGCATGCTTCTTCGACTGCGGCGATCAGATCCATCAGAGGCTCGGGCCTGTTGTTACCGATATTGTAGAGCCGGTGCGGGGTGGTAAAGCCGCCCGCCTTTTCCTTGCCGTCGTCGGCCGGGGGATGATCGAGGCTGCGCAGCACACCGTCGACGATATCGTCGATATAGGTGAAGTCGCGCTGCATATCGCCGTGATTGTAGACGTCGATCGGCTTGCCCTCGAGGATGTTCGCCGTGAATTTCCACAGCGCCATGTCGGGGCGTCCCCACGGGCCATAGACGGTGAAAAAACGCAGGCCCGTCTGCGGAACGCGGAACAGATGCGCGTAGGTTTCACTCATCAATTCGTCGGCGCGCTTCGTCGCGGCATAAAGCGAGATCGGATGGTCGGTACGGTCTTCGACCCTGAAAGGCATGCTCTTGTTGGCGCCATAGACCGAGGAAGAGGAGGCATAGACGAGGTGCGCCACGTTGCGATGACGCGCGAGTTCAAGGATGTTGAGGTGCCCGGCAAGGTTCGAACGGACATAGGCCGCAGGGTTGTCGATCGAATAGCGTACCCCCGCCTGCGCGGCGAGATGGACGATCCGGTCGAAATCGACAGGCCCCAGAACGGAGACCAGCGCCGCATCGTCGCCGACGTCGGCGGCGTGAACGGTCAGCCGGTCGCCGCCGAGCCGTTCGAGCTCCGCGATCCGGGCGTTCTTGAGCGCGACGGGATAATAATCGTTGAAATTGTCGACGCCGATCACGGTCTCGCCGCGCGCGAGCAGCCTTGCCGCGACATGCATTCCGATGAATCCTGCGATACCGGTGACCAGGATAGCCATGGTCAGACCTCGCCTGCCATGGGATAACCCTGCGGATTGTCCGACTGCCAGCGCCATGAGGAGGCGCACATCGCGTCGACGTCGAGCGCCGCGCGCCAGTGCAGCAGCTTTTCGGCTTTGGCGGTCGCGGCGTAGCTTCTGGCGACGTCGCCGGGACGGCGGGGGACGATCTCCAAAGGAATGGGCCGGCCGCTCGCTCGCCGATAGGCGATGACGAGTTCCTTGACCGTTACGCCTTGCCCGGTGCCGACGTTGATCGCCTCGCACCCCATCGCGCGGCCGGTGTAGTCGAGCGCCGCCAGATGCGCGTCGGCGAGGTCGACGACATGGATATAGTCGCGCTCGCCGGTGCCGTCGCGCGTGTCATAATCGTCGCCGAAGATCGAGAGTTTTGCGCGCCGACCGACGGCAACCTGCGCGACGAACGGCATGAGATTGTTGGGAATCCCCTGCGGATCCTCGCCGATCCTGCCCGATTCATGCGCGCCGACGGGGTTGAAGTAGCGGAGCAGAACCGCCGAGGCATCAGGCGTCACGCTCACCCAGTCGCTGATGATCCCCTCGACCATCGCCTTGGTGCGGCCATAAGGATTGGTCGGACCGATCGGATGTTCTTCGTCGAAGGGCAGATATTGCGCTTCGCCGTAAACGGTGGCGGACGAGGAGAAGACGATGCGCCGACAGTTTGCGGCATCCATCGCCGCCAGCAGATTGGTCGAACCAGTGACGTTGGTCTGGTAATAGAGAAGCGGCTTTTCGTTCGATTCGCCGACCGCCTTCAGCCCCGCGAAGTGAATGACGGCGTCCGGCGCGAAATCGACCAGTGCGGCGGTCAGGGCGTCGGCGTCGCGAATGTCGCCCTCCACCACGGTCATGTCCCGATTGGTCAACTGACGGACGCGCGCGAGGGCGACCGGCGAACTGTTGCAATAATTGTCGAAGACGCAGACGTCGTGCCCGGCGGCGAGCAACTGGACCAGCGTGTGGCTGCCGATATAGCCAGCCCCGCCGGTTACGAACACCTTCATTCACGTTCCTTTCGATGCGCCCGTGTTTTGCTGCCGATCCTTGGAGCGCCGCCCATATAGCTCAAAGAACACGAAAAGATGAAGATCGACGGCGTCAGCCCGCAGCGATGGCCTCGACCGGACGGGTCTTGGCAAAGGGGCTGAGGCCGAGCCATGCCTCGATGCTGGCGGTCAGTCCGTCGTCACCGGTGAGCAGGAGGCGCCGATCGGCCGTGGCCGCCGCAACCGAATCATAGCCCATCCAGATCGCGGTCATCGTCCTCAGGTCGGTCGCGGCATAAAGGTCGACGTCGTGGCCCGGATCGACCGAGCAGAGCTCGGTTTCGGCGCCGGGCTCGACGACGAGCCACCATGAACGGCGGTCGGCGGGAAGGTCGGTGTAGCGGAACTGGACGATCGTCTTGCGGTCGGGCATCGGGTCGAGGACGAGCCCGCGGCGCATGTCCCACATCAGCAGCTGCACATCGAGCTTCTCGAGCGAGAGGTCGCCGTCGATCCAGCGCTTGCCCCAGATGCCGAACGCCTCGACCACCGGCGCGAGCTCCTGTCCCGCGCGGGTCAGTCGATATTCGAACACACCCGATTCCCCATCGACCGGCGTGCGGTGGACGATCCCCGCCGCCTCCAGATCCTTCAGCCGCTGCGACAGCAGCGCGGGCGACATGCGCGGGACGCCGCGGCGCAAGTCGTTGAAACGCGTGGAACCTGCGGCAAGTTCGCGGACCAGCACGATCGTCCAGCGCGTGCACAATATCTCGGCCGCCATCGCGACCGGACAGAATTGACCGTAACTGGCGTTCGCCATGCTATGCTCCTCCTGCGCGCATCATATCGCAGGAGTCGTGTCCGGCGCGAGTTCAGTTTCTGTACCGGGGTCGATTCAGTTCCTGAACTATCTCCGATCGCCGCGGGCCGTCATTACCCGTCGCCATCAAGGGACATTCATGGAGATGAACATGTTGGTAGCGACTGAAGAAAAGACCCCGGAATATTGGTATGGCATCGCGGACCGGATCGCCGCGAAGATCGGGGAGACCGCGGCCGCGCACGATCGCGATGGCAGTTTTGTCGCCGAGAATTACGACCTGCTCCGCGAATCGGGGCTGATCGGCGCGGCGGTGCCCGTCGAGCTTGGCGGCGACGGGATGGACCATGCGACGCTGTGCGGCGTGGTGCGGCGGATCGGCCGGGCGTGCGGTTCGACCGCGCTCGCCTTTTCGATGCACTGTCATCAGGTCGCGGTCGCGGCGTGGCGCTGGCAGCATATGCAGGCGCCGACCGATGGGCTGCTGCGGCGCGTTGCGGCCGAGAATCTCGTGCTCGTGTCGAGCGGCGGGTCGGACTGGCTGCAGGGGGCGGGGACCGCGACGAAGGTCGAGGGCGGCTTCCGGATCGACGCGCGCAAGGTCTTTTCGAGCGGTTGCCAAGCCGGCAGTCTGCTGATGACGAGCGCGGTCTATGACGATCCCGAAGCGGGCGCGACGGTCCTGCATTTCGCCATTCCCTTTTCGGCCGAAGGGGTAACGATCCTCGACACCTGGGATACGATGGGGATGCGCGGCACCGGATCGCACGATGTCGAGCTGAAGGCGGTGTTCGTCGCCGACGCGGCGGTGTCGGGCCGCCGCCCGCAGGGCAAATGGCATCCGTTGTTCCATATCATCAGCATGATCGCCTTTCCGCTGATCTATTCGGCCTATCTGGGCGTTGCCGAAGGCGCACGCGACGCGGCGCTGGAGATGGCGCGGAAGAAACCGGCGAATGCGGGATTGGTCTCGCTGACCGGCGAGATGCAGAATGCGGTCTGGACCGCCGAGACTGCGCTTGCTGCAATGATAGCCACCGCCGCGACCGCGCAGCCGGGCCCCGAGACGACGAGCCGCGTGATGACCGGTCGGACCGTCGCGGGTCGCGCCGCGATCCGCACCGTGGAGTTGGCGCTCGAAGTGGGGGGCGGCGGCGCCTTCTATCGCAAGTCGCCGATCGAGCGTGCCTTCCGCGATATCCAGGGCGCGCGCTTCCATCCGCTGCAGGAGCCTGCGCAGCTCGAGCTGGCGGGACGTCTCGCGCTCGGCCTCGATATCGACGGCTGACGCCCAGGCTGGCCGGGCTGCATGAGGTGCCGCCCGGCCACTTGCATTCGGGACGTCAACGCTCGACAAGGCGCCATGGATATTGCGTTCGACAATAGTTTTCACGATTCCATGGAGGGCTTCTACGCCCCCGCCGAAGCCGCGAAGCCATCGGCGCCGCGGCTGCTGGTCTTCAATCGGCCGCTCGCCGACCGGCTCGGTATCGACGTCGCCGATGCGAGCGACGATCAACTCGCGCGGCTCTTTTCGGGCGAGGAGATGCCCGGCGGCGCCAACCCGCTCGCCCTCGCTTATGCCGGGCACCAGTTCGGCCATTTCTCGCCGCAACTCGGCGACGGGCGCGCGCTATTGCTCGGTGAGCTGGTCGCGCCCGATGGCGCGCGCTTCGATATCCAGCTCAAGGGGTCGGGACCGACGCCCTTTTCGCGCAACGGAGACGGCAAGGCCGCGGTCGGACCGGTGCTGCGCGAATTCCTGATATCCGAGGCGATGGTCGCGATGGGCGTCCCGACCACCCGGTCGCTCGCCGCGGTCGCAACCGGGGACCGCGTGCAGCGCGAGCAGGCGCATCCGGGTGCAGTGCTGACGCGCGTCGCCAGCAGTCATATCCGCGTCGGCACCTTCCAGTTCTTCGCCGCGCACTTCGGGGTCGACCATGTCGTGCAACTCTCCGACTACAGCGTTCGGCGGCATTTTCCTGACCTGGGCGCTGCGCCAAACCCCCATCTCGCGCTGCTCGACCGGGTGATCGGCTTGCAATGCAATCTGGTCGCGCGCTGGCTCGGCGTCGGCTTCATCCACGGGGTGATGAACACCGACAATGTCGCGATCAGCGGCGAGACGATCGACTACGGGCCCTGCGCCTTCATGGACCGCTTCTCGGTCAACACCGTGTTCAGTTCGATCGACGCGAACGGCCGCTATGCCTATGGCCGCCAGCCCCAGATCATGCACTGGAACATGGCGCGCTTCGCCGAAGCGCTGCTGCCCGCAATCCACGCGGTCGACCCCGACGGTGTCGAACGCGCGAAACAGCTGGTCGACGCAATCCCCGAGCGCTTTCGCGCCGAATGGCACGCGCGGATGCGCGCGAAGCTGGGGCTGGAGGGCATCGCCGCCGACGATGGCGCGTTGATCGACGCGCTGTTCGACCGGCTGGAGGAGCACAGGATCGATTTCACCTCCTTCTTTCGCGCGCTCGCGATGCTGCTGCGCGGCGAGGGCAGGGCGCTGGAGGGGCTTCTTCCGGCCTCCGATGCGATGGCGCCATGGATCGCCGAATGGTGGGAGCGGATCGAGGGTGGCGGCAGCCCGCTCGACCGCGCCGACGCGATGGACCGCGAGAACCCGCTCTATATTCCGCGCAATCACCTGGTCGAGGCGGCGCTCGGCGCGGCGGAGGCGGGCGATCTTGCGCCATGGTCCGAATTGCTGGAAGTGGTGCGCCACCCCTATGCGCGCCGTCCCGAATGGTCGCTGTTCGAGGCGCCGGCGCCAGCCGAGTTCGGCCCATACAAGACCTTTTGCGGTACTTGAGGCGGAGGCTTATTCCGAGAGTTCTAGCAGATACTGGCCGTAGGTTGTTTTCGCGAAGAATTTGCCGCGTTCGATCAGCTGGTCGCGATCGATGAAGCCCTGCCTGTAGGCGATTTCCTCGAGACAGCCGATCATCTGGCCTGTGCGCTTCTGGATGACGCGAACGAATTCGGATGCCTCGACCAGGCTGTCGTGGGTACCGGTGTCGAGCCAGGCATAGCCGCGCCCCATCTGTTCGACATAGAGGTCGCCTGCCTCCATATAGAGGCGGTTGAGGTCGGTGATTTCAAGTTCGCCGCGTGCCGAGGGGCGGATCTGCCGCGCGAGGTCGACGACGCGGTTGTCATAGAAATAGAGGCCGGTGACGGCAAAGTTCGATCGCGGCTGCGCCGGCTTTTCTTCGATGCTGAGCGCGCGGCCGTCGTCGTCGAGCTCGACGACGCCATAAGCGCGAGCGTCGGCGACCTGATAGGCGAAGACTGTGGCCGCCTGCTGCCGGTCGCGGGCATTCGCGAGCAGTTTCTGGAAACCGGCACCGAAGAAGATGTTGTCGCCGAGGACGAGCGCCGCCGACTGGTCGCCGATGAAGTCGGCCCCGATATGGAACGCCTGCGCGAGCCCTTCGGGGCGCGGTTGCAGCGCATATTCGATCGCGAGGCCGAGTTCGTTGCCGTTCCCGAACAGGCGGCGGTAGTTGTCGAGATATTCGGGCGACGAGATGATCAATATCTCGCGAATGCCGGCGAGCATCAGCGTCGACAGGGGGTAATAGATCATCGGCTTGTCATAGACGGGCAGGAGCTGCTTGTTGATCGCGAGCGTCGCCGGGTGGAGCCGCGTTCCCGATCCGCCGGCCAGAATGATTCCGCGCATCTTGTCTTCCCCCTATCGTGCCAGCCGCTCGGCCAGGATCGCGTCGACCGCATCCTGCCATGGGCGCAGCGTCAGGCCAAAATCATCGTGCAATTTTCCGGTCGCGAGCCGGCTGTTCGCCGGCCGACGCGCGGGCGTCGGATAGTCGGCGGTCGCGATCGCGCGGACCTCGGGCACCTTGAGCCCCGCAGCAGCGGCGCGACCGAAGATATGGCAGGCGAGGCCATGCCATGTCGTCTCGCCGCCGTTGGCCGCGTGCCAGGTTCCGGGCGCGCGATCCCTGTCCAGCATCGCGAGCAGCGCGTCGGCGAGGTCGTCGGCGTTGGTCGGGCAGCCATGCTGGTCGGCGACGACGCCCAGCTGGTCGCGCTCGGCGCCCAGGCGCAGCATCGTGTTGAGGAAATTGGCGCCGCCGGCGCTCAACAACCAGGCGGTGCGGACGATGACATGCGTGACGGGCGCGGCGGCGCGCACCGCAATCTCACCCGCTGCTTTTGACGCGCCATAAACGCCGAGCGGCGCGACGGGGTCGGTTTCGACATAGGGCTCGGCCTTGGTGCCGTCGAAGACATAATCGGTCGAGACATGGACGATCGGACAGTCCTGCCGGGCGGCGTGGTCGGCGAGAATCCCCGGGGCCACCGCGTTGACGGCGTGGGCGAGCACGGGCTCGCTCTCGGCGCGATCGACCGCGGTGTAGGCGGCGCAGTTCAATATGGCGCGCCAGCGCCTGCCGTCCATGTGGCGGTGGATCGACGCCGCGTCGGCCAGGTCCAGCGCGGCGCGCGACGGCGTTTCGCACGCGATACCGCGGTCGCGCGCCAACCGCGCGACCGCGCCTCCGACCTGCCCATTGGCTCCGGTGATCAGCAGCGGCAAGTCCAGCATCAGGCGGACTTCGCGATTCCCAGGCGCTCGCCCCGATAGCGGCCCGACAATATGTCCTGCCACCAGTCGCGATTGTCGAGATACCAGCGGATCGTCCGCGCCATGCCGCTTTCGAAATTCTCGCGCGGCGCCCAGCCGAGCTCCGACTGCAGCTTGCCCGCGTCGATGGCATAGCGAAAATCATGTCCCGGCCGGTCGGCGACGAAGCTGATCTGCTCCCGGTAGCTGCGGCCGTCGGCGCGCGGTTCGATGCCGTCGAGCGTGTCGCAGATGACCTCGACCACCTGCAGATTGGTGCGTTCGTTGTTGCCGCCGACCATATAGCTTTCGCCCGCGACGCCCTTTTCGAACACGGTGCGCAGCGCGCGGACATGGTCGTCGACGAACAGCCAGTCGCGGATATTGTCGCCGCGCCCGTAAACCGGCAACGGCTCGCCGGCGATGCATTTGATGATCATCAGCGGGATCAGCTTTTCGGGGAAATGATAGGGCCCGTAATTGTTCGAGCAATTGGTGACGAGCGTCGGCAGGCCATAGGTGTGGTGCCACGCGGAGACGAGATGGTCCGACCCCGCCTTCGACGCCGAATAGGGCGAGCGCGGGTCATAGGGCGAGGTCTCGGTGAAGAAGCCCTCGTCACCCAGCGCGCCGAACACTTCGTCGGTCGAGATGTGGTGGAAGCGGAAGCCGGCCTTGTCTGGATCGGGAAGAGCGCGCCAGTAATCGGTTGCCGCCGACAGCATGGTGAAGGTGCCGACGATGTTGGTTTCGATGAAGGCGGCGGGGCCGTCGATCGACCGGTCGACATGGCTTTCGGCGGCGAGGTGGGCGATGATGTCGGGTCGCACGTCCGCGATCAGACTTTCGACGAGTGCGCGGTCGCATATGTCGCCGCGCACGAAACGGAAGCGGTCGCTGCCGCTGACCGGCGCGAGCGACGAGAGGTTGCCCGCATAAGTCAGCGCATCGAGCACGACGACCCGGTGCTCGCTTTCCTCGATAAGATGCCGCGCGAGCGCCGAGCCGATGAATCCGGCGCCGCCGGTGATCAATATGGTCTTGGAAGCGGTCATGCCCGTGCGTGTTCCTTATTCGTTCAATGGTGCGAGCGGCGTGCCCTCATAGGGGAAATCGAAATCGGCGTCCGACAGGAAAGGCAGGGCTGCATCCTTGGCGGATAACATCGGAAAGGTTTCCGTGCCGTCAACCACCGGCCACGCGATCGCGATCGATGGATCGTTCCAGCATATGCCGCCCTCGGTTTCGGGAGCATAATAGTCGTCCACCTTATAGATGACCTCGCAATCCGCCTCGAGCGTCAGGAAAGCGTGTCCGAATCCGACCGGGACGAACAGCTGGCGCCCATTCTGTGCTGAAAGTTCGGCGGCGACGTAGCGGCCGAAGGTCGGCGAGGCCCGGCGCAAATCGACCGCGACGTCGAATATTTGCCCGCGGATGCAGCGAACGAGTTTCGCCTGCGCGTGTGGGGGGCGCTGGAAATGGATACCGCGGATCGTTCCCGCCTGTTTCGAATAGCTGTGGTTGTCCTGCACGAACTTTGCCGTCACCCCGAGGTCGCGCAAGCGCTGCTCGTGGTAAGTCTCCGAAAACCATCCCCTGTCGTCGCCGAAACGGCGGGGCGTCACCAATTGCGGAATCATGATGAAAACCGGCCATTTAGAGGAAACATATGGGGGCCTTACCGTCCGGAAAATGGCAGGCCAATTGAAAAGTCGGGTCTGGCCACCAGCATTTCTGCCCCAGATTGCTACGAAACGGGCATAATTGGAGCCCGAGACATCTATTGCACCCGATGACGGCGAGTTCGGTTGAGCGACCGGATCGCAATTGCTAGGGACGCCGCGGCACCATCTAGAGGACGAAGCCTTGCCCCCAGCATCAGTGAAGATCACCGTCGTCGGCACGGGATATGTCGGAATTTCCAACGCCGTGCTGCTGGCGCAGCGCAATCGCGTCGTCGCGCTCGACATCGATGCGCGCAAGGTCGCGATGATCAATGCAAAGACCTCTCCGATCGCCGACCCCGAGATCGAGGAGTATCTGGCGACCCGGCCGCTCGACCTGGTGGCGACGACTGATCGCGAAGAGGCCTATGCCGGTGCCGATTTCGTCCTTGTCGCGACCCCCACCGACTATGATCCCGACACCAATTATTTCAACACCAGCACGGTCGAGGCGGTGATCGCCGACGCGTTGAAATTGGCGCCGCAGGCGTTGATCGTGATCAAGTCGACGATTCCGGTCGGTTTCACCGACCGGATGCGCGCGGAACTCGGCAGCGATGCGATCGTCTTCTCGCCTGAATTCCTGCGCGAAGGTCGCGCGCTGTACGACAATCTCCATCCGTCGCGGATCATCGTCGGCGACACGCATCCGCGCGCGGGCGAGTTCGCCGGACTGCTGCTCGACGCCTCGCTCGAACCCGCTACACCGCTCCTCCAGACCGGCAACACCGAGGCCGAGGCGATCAAGCTCTTTGCCAACACCTATCTTGCGATGCGCGTCGCCTTCTTCAACGAACTCGACACCTATGCCGCGACGCACGGCGTCGATTCGCGGCAGGTGATCGAGGGCGTGTGCCTCGACCCGCGTATCGGCAGCTTCTACAACAACCCGTCCTTCGGCTATGGCGGCTATTGCCTGCCCAAGGACACGAAACAGATGCTGGCGAATTATAAGGACGTGCCGCAAAACCTGATCGCGGCGATCGTGTCGTCGAACACGACACGCAAGGATTTCATCGCATCGGAAATCATCAAGCGGCAACCGCGCGTCGTCGGCATCCACCGGCTCGCGATGAAGGCCGGGTCGGACAATTTTCGTGCGAGCAGCATCTTGGGCGTGATGAAGCGGGTCAAGGCGAAGGGGATCGAGGTCATCGTCTACGAGCCGTTGATCGAGGAGGACCGGCTGTTCAACTCGCGCGTCGTCCGCGACCTCGACGCCTTCAAGGCCGAGGCCGACGTGATCATCGCCAACCGCGTGACGAGCGACCTCGCGGATGTGGAGGACAAGGTTTATAGCCGCGACCTCTTCGGCGCAGACGCCTGAAATCCTGTAGCAATTTGCGGTGAGGCGAGAGGCCTCGCCGGAACTGTCCCATAAGCGGAGCGTTGGCTGTGCAGAAGGGGAGAATTGGGTTGCGCAGCCACATCACGCAAGCCAAAAGTCGGCATCGGCCGGAAACAGATGCCACAGATTGAAAACCCTCGCGAATATGGCGCATCTTCGTCCGTGGCGGCCCGGCGGCTTCTGATCCTGTCGGCGTCGCTGCTTTGCGTCGCCGTGGCGAATGCGGCGAATGCGCAGCAGGCGGAAACGACCGCAGCGGCGCAGCCTGCTGCGGAAAAGGTCGAGAACAAACCTTCGGTTCCCGACATTGCGGCGCCGACCCCGCCGCCTGCCGACGTGGCGCTGCCAGAGGTTGCGCCGATCATTTCGGACGAGGAGTTCAAGGCGTCGATCCCGCCGATCAGCGCCGAGGACGATCCCGAACTCGACAGGCCGCTCGAATCGATCGCCGAGTTCGAGCGGCGGCAGGCCGAGGCTGCGAAGGCGCGCGAGGGCTCGGACAAAGAGGCTGCGAGCAAAGGCGACGTGCCGAAGGTCGATGGCGCCCCGGTGCCTGCGCTCGCCAACGGGGACAGCATGGAGGCGATTGGCGACGCGCCGATCAGCGACGCCGATCTGGCAGCGCCGTTGCCACCGCTCGACAGTTTCGATGTCACCCCGGTGGAATTCGCCGAGCCCGAAGACGCCAGCGAAAGCCGCAGCATCGCCTATGCGGTGAAGGTCACCGGGCTCGAGGCGCCCGATGACAGCACCGATGCCGATCTCGCCGACCTGTTCGGCGATCTGTCCGCTCTCTACGATGGCGACGGAAAGGCCGACAACATCGCGATGCTGCGTGCCCGATTGTCCGCCGACGCCGAGCTGATGTCGCGCATCCTGGCGTCAGAAGGCTATTACGATGCAGTCGTGAATACGCGGATCGATCGCGGCGATCGGCCCGACCGCAGCGATGCGGCGGCGGTCGAGGCGGCGCGCAGCCAACCGATTACCGCGCTCATCGACGTCAAGCCGGGGGTCCGGTACAGCTTTTCCGACATCGTCATCGATGCGAAGCCGACGGTGCCGCCAAAGCTGATCGAAGATAATTTCCCGCTCGCGGTCGGCGAGCCAATCGTTGCGCAGCGCGTGCAGGGCGCGGAGGCAGCGCTTGCCCTCAAGCTGCCCGAGGAAGGCTATCCCTTTGCCAAGGTGGGGCAGCGGGACGTCCTTCTCGACGGGGATACGGGGAAGGGGCTCTATACATTGCCGGTCGATATCGGGCCGCGCGGCCGCTTCGGCGGCATCGAGACGACGGGCAAGCTCGCATTCGACGGCGAGCATGTCGGCGTGCTGGCGCGGTTCAAGCGTGGCGATCTCTACGACAGCCGGATGGCCGACGATCTGCGGCAGGCGCTCGTTGCGACGGGGCTGTTCGCCGCCGTGTCGGTCGAACCGCAGCCGACCGGTGAAAGCGCCGGGGACGACACCGAATATGTGACGGTGCTGGTCACGCAGGAAAAGGGACCGCCGCGCACGATCGCCGCGACCGCGGGCTACGGGACCGGCGAGGGCATCCGGATCGAGGGCAGCTGGACACACCGCAACCTGTTCCCGCCCGAAGGGGCGCTGATCGCGCGCGGGGTGATCGGGACGAAGGAACAGGGCGTCGGCGTCACGTTGCGGCGCTCGAACGCGGGCAAGCGCGACCGGACGTTCGAGCTGATCACCGAAGCGACGCGCAGCCGCTATAACGCGTTCAACGCGATCACCGGGCGCGTTGCGGCGCGGATGAGCTATGATTCGACGCCGATCTGGCAGAAGAAGCTGACCTATGCCCTCGGCGCCGAACTGATCGCGACGCGCGAAGATGATTATGACTTTACGCGCGGCGTGCGCGAAAATGATTTCTACACGATCTTCGGGGTCAGCGGGCAGGTCGGCATCGACCGTAGCAACAGCCTGCTCGATCCCACGAAGGGCTTTCGCCTGACCGCGCTCGTCCAGCCCGAAGGCTCGCTCGCCGGCCGCTTCTCGCCTTATGCGCGAACGCAAATCGACGGCAGCGCCTATTATCCGGTGACCGACAGCATCGTCCTGGCTGGCCGCGTTCGTGTCGCGTCGATCATCGGCGCGGCGCGCGAGCGGCTGGCGCCTTCGCGGCGTTTCTATGCCGGCGGCGGCGGGTCGGTGCGCGGCTATGGCTATCTGCAGCTCGGTCCCAAGGATCCCAACGACGATCCGATCGGCGGGCGCAGCCTGAACGAGGCGGCGGTCGAGGCGCGCTATCGCTTCGGCAATTGGGGCGTCGTCGGCTTCCTCGACGCCGGGCAGGTCTATCGTGGCTCCACCCCCGATTTTTCGAACCTGCGCTTCGGCGCCGGGATAGGCGGGCGCTTCTATACCAATTTCGGGCCTATGCGGCTCGACCTCGCGACGCCTATCAACCGGCGTCCGGGCGAGGCGCGGATCACCGTCTATGTCTCGATCGGGCAGGCGTTCTGATGGGCGACGACGCGATCATCGCGGGCGAGGAGGAGGCGCCCAAGACGGCGACCCGGTCTTGGCCGCTGTGGATCGCCAAATGGATCGGCCTGACGTTGCTCGGGCTGGTCGTGCTCGTCGGCCTGTTCCTTGCCGGGCTGAACAGCGATGCGGGGCGGCGCTTCGTCGCGAACCAGGTCGAGAAATATCGGTTCGAGAACGGGATGAAGATCGGCATCGGCCGGCTCGACGGATCGCTGTTCGGCGAGATGGTCATCCGCGACTTCACCCTCGGCGATCCCAAGGGCATATTCCTCCGCTCGCCCGAAGTGCGGATCGACTGGCGGCCGTTCAAATATCTGAAGAATCATATCGACATCCGCTCGGCGACCGCGCAGACGCTGGTGGTCGAGCGATTGCCCGCGTTCAAGCCGGTCCCCGACACCGGTGAGCCCCTGCTGCCCGACATTGATATCGACGTGCGGAAGGTGCGCGTCGACCGGCTCGTGTTCGAGCCGGCGATCACCGGCGAGCGGCAGGTCGCGACGATCGATGGCAAGATCGCAATCGCCGACCGCCGCGCGCAGGTGACGGCGAACGCAGAGACGATCGGCCGGGCGGCAAAGGGCGACAAGCTCGCGCTCGTTCTCGATGCCGTGCCCGACAAGAACCGGCTGGCGATGACGCTCGACCTCCATGCTCCGGCGGGCGGCGTGCTTGCGGCGATGGGCGGGTTCAAGGAGACGCTGACCGCGAAGCTCGACGGGCGCGGCGACTGGAAGCGCTGGGACGGTGCGCTGACCGCCAATCTCGGCGCCGGACCGCTCGCCAACCTCGCGCTCTCGGCTCGCGACGGGACGGTGGCGATGAAAGGTGTGACACAGGCGTCGCGGCTGTTCGCGGGGCAGACGGCGGTGCTGCTGGGCCCCGAGACCGCGATCGACCTGACCGCGCGGCTCGACAAACGAAAGGCCGACATCGACGGACGGCTGTCGTCGAACGCTGTCCGGCTCGGCGTCAGCGGGGGCGTCGATCTGGGCAACAACCGGTACGAGGATCTGAGGCTCGCGCTCAACATTTTGCGCCCCGATGCGCTTGCGAAATCGGTGCGTGGCAGCGGGCTACGCGCGACCGCTGCGCTTGACGGCGCCTTCGCGCTGCCGACGGTGGCGTATCAGGCGAATGCCAACAGTCTCGCGTTCAACGATATTGTTGTCGAAACGCTGAGCCTGGCGGGCAAGGCGCGCGTCGATGCCGACCAGATTTTCGTGCCCGTGGCGGGGCGCGCGGTACGGATCCGCGGGCTCGACACCGTCGCGGGCGGGACGTTGGTGCAGGTGCGGCTCGACGGCGACCTTGCCTATAAGGACGGCCGTATCCTCAGCGACAATCTGCGCCTGCGCTCGCCGCGCATCGACGCGAAGGCAATCGTCATCGCCGATTTGAACAAGGGGTTCTACACCGGCGCGATCGATGGGCGGGTGAACGACTATCGGATCGAGAGCGTCGGCCTCTTCGACATCGATACCGACGCCGACCTCAAGACCGCGCCGCGCGGCGGGTTCGAGATCGCCGGCCGCGTCCGGGCGCGTTCGACCAAACTCTTCAATTCCGGAGTGCGCGATTTCCTAGGCGGCAATGCGACTGCGTCGGGTGACGTCCGCTATGGCACCGACGGGATCGTCCGCTTCGCCAATCTGCGGCTGACGGCGCCGAAGCTCCGCGTGACGGGCGGGCAGGGGACCTATGCGCCGGGTGGCCGGATCCAGCTCGCGGCGCGGGCGCATTCGACCGACTATGGACCGGTCGGGGTCCAGCTTGCCGGGACGGTCAGCGACCCGCGCGCGGTCGTGACCGCGGACCGGCCGGGTCTGGGCATCGGGCTCGCGAAGCTGGTTGCGCGGATCACCGGCGCGCCGAACGGATATCGCCTCGCCGCGACGGGCGAGACCGACTATGGCCCGCTCTCGGCCGACGTCGTGCTGCTCACGGCGGCAGGGCCGCTGACGATCGATATCGAACGCGGTGATCTGTCGGGGATCGGATTCAGCGGGCGGCTGGAAAAGAGCGCGGCGGGGCCGTTCGTCGGGCGGCTCGACGCGTCGGGACAGGGGCTTGGCGGCCTTGTCCGGCTGAGCGGGCAGGGGCGATATCAGGCGGCCGCGGTCAATGTTCGCGCGAACAACGTCGTTCTGCCCGGCGCCGCAAATCTCGCGGTCGGTTCGGCGGTCGTCGACGCCGATATCGTCCTCTACGACAAGCCGCATATCGTCGCCGACATCCAGGTCGCCGACACGCAGATCCGCCAATATGACATCGCCGTCGGACGCGTGAAGATCGATTATCGCGACGGGCGCGGGCAAGCGCAGGCGCTGGTCGAGGGGGAGAGCGGGGTGCCGTTCCGCATCGCCGCGAACGCCGACCTCCAGCCCGAATTGTGGCGCGCGTCGGTCGTCGGCCGTGCGACCGGCGTCGATTTCCGCACCACCTCGCCCGCGCGCATCGTTCCGCATCGCGACTATTACGAACTTCTGCCGACGACGGTCGCGCTCGAACGCGGCAGCAGCGCGCGCATCGCCGGCCGCTTCGGTGAGGGGATCATGATCCAGAGCCGTCTCGACCGCGCAAATATGGCGATCGTCAACGCCATCTATCCCGGCCTCGGGCTCGGCGGCCGCGCGACGGGGAGTATCGATTTCGAACAGGCGCACACCGACGCTTTCCCGCGCGCCGATGCTCGGCTGACCGTCACCGGCTTCACACGCACAACCGCCGCCTCGGTCAGCCAGCCGGTCGATATCAATTTCGCGGGTAAGCTGCTGAGCGACGGCGGCGAAGCGCGCGCGGTCGTGCGCAAGCGCGGCAGCGTGATCGGACGGTTGCAGGCATCGCTGCGTCCGCTCGGACCCGGCGCTGGCGACTGGTTGACGCGGCTGCGTGCCGCGCCGCTGAGCGGCGGGCTGCGCTACAATGGCCCTGCCGATACGCTCTACTCCTTCGCCGGACCGGCCAACCAGGGTATATCGGGGCCGGTCGCGGTCGCCGCCGATTTCAGCTGCCAGCTCAGCGATCCCTGCTTGCAGGGCGTCGTGCGCGGCAACGCGATGGTTTATGAAAACCAGGCCTATGGTACGCGCCTGACCGACATGGTCGTGAACGGCCGTTTCACCGGCAACCGGCTGGAAATCGAGCAACTGACCGCGAAGGCAGGCGACGGGACGGTGCAGGCGAAAGGCTTCGTCAGCCTGTCGCAGGCCGACGGCTACCCGATGGATATCAGCGCGACGCTCGACAATGCGCGGCTCGCGAAGAGCGAGAATATCGCCGCGCGCGCGACGGGGACGCTGCGTCTCGAAAAGGTCGCGGGACAGGCCGCGCTGCTCTCGGGCGATCTGCGCCTTCCCGAGACGCGCTACCGCATCGTGCGCGAAGGCGCGGCGAGCGTGCCGGTGCTGACGGGCGTGCGCCGGAAGCTGCCGACCGGGCGCAGGCGGATCAGCGGCGACGGGCTCGCGGCGGTCGGGGGCAGCCTGTTCGATCTGATCCGGCTCGATATCCGGATGCGCGCCAAGGACCAGATCTACGTCAAGGGCATGGGGCTCGAATCCGAATGGCAGGCCGACGTCCAGCTCGGCGGCACGACGGTCGCGCCGCGCGTCAACGGCGAGATCGAACTGGTGCGCGGGACGCTCGATTTCGCAGGGCGCTCGTTCGAGCTGGAGGAAGGGCGCGTGACCTTCCCCACCGGTGACGCCTTCGACCCCGCGCTGCGCCTGCTCGCGAGCGACACTTTCGACAATGTAACCGTGACCGTCGCGGTCACCGGCCGCGCGAGCAATCCGCAGGTCGCTTTTTCCAGTGTCCCGGGGCTGCCGCAGGACGAGATCGTGTCGCGGATCCTGTTCGGCGATTCGATCACGTCGCTGTCGCCGCTGCAGGCGGTTCAACTCGCGGCATCGCTCAACGCGCTGAGCAGCGGAGGCGGGGGCCTCAGCCCTCTCGGTGCGCTGCAGTCGGCGGCGGGAATCGACCGGTTGCGCGTGCTCGGTCCCGACGATGTGACGGGGCGCGGGACCGCGCTTGCCGCTGGGCAGTACATCACCAAGGACATCTATCTGGAGGTGATCACCGACGCGCGCGGCTATACCGCGACGCAGCTCGAGATCAGCCTGACGCGCGCGCTGTCGCTGCTCAGCCAGGCAGGCGGGTCGGGGCAGACGAACGTCAGCATCCGCTACCGGAAGGATTATTGATGCGGGGGCTCGTCCTTCTGCCAATGCTCCTGCTGGCGGCGTGCCATGACGAGCCGAGCTTCGACGAGCGCTATGACAAGGCGGCGAAGGAGGTCGAGGCGCGGGCAAAGCGGATGGACGCCGATATCGCCGAGGCAGACAGAGCGGCCGCCGCGTCCGACGAAACACCGCAAGCCTTGCCAGAGGCAGCAAAGCCGTCTAACGCGCCCCCGTCATCTGGGGAGTAGCCAGCCGTCCGGTAGCGGACGGGCCACCGCGTCAACATACTCGGTCGAGAGGCCGTGGTGCGGAGGAAGCGGATCACCGCTTGGGCGAGACCAATGGCATCGAACCTTCCGTCCGGGCCGGGCGGCGGGGAACGATGTCCGTTGGAATTGCCTGCCGCCCGGCCCCGGAGTCTGTTCATGGAAGCCCTGTTCACCTCGACCGCGATCGTCGCTCTCGCCGAAATCGGCGACAAGACGCAGTTGCTCGCGATGCTGCTCGCGACGCGGTTCAACCGTCCGCTGCCGATCATCTTGGGCATATTGGTCGCGACGCTTGCCAACCATGCGCTTGCCGCACTGCTGGGCGCACAGGCGGCGGCTTTCCTCGATAGCCAGGTTTTTCGTTATGCGGTCGGCCTGTCGTTCGTGGCGATGGCGGCGTGGACGCTGATCCCCGACAAGTTCGAGGATGAGGACGCGCCAAAGCCCCGTTTCGGGGCGTTCCTGACGACGCTTGTCGCCTTCTTTTTGGTCGAGATGGGCGACAAGACGCAGATCGCGACCGTCGCGCTTGGCGCGCAGTATCACAATGTGGCGTTGGTGACCGCCGGCACGACGCTTGGGATGATGATCGCCAATGTGCCGGCGGTGTTCCTGGGCAATGCCTTGCTGAAGCGCGTCGATCTCGCGAAGGTCCGGATCGCGGCGGCGGCCCTGTTTCTGGTCATCGGCTTTTGGGTGCTGGCGCAGACGGCGGGCTGGATCGGCTGACCCTTCGCGGTGGCCCGCTGTCTCGATCACTCGGCCTCGGTGCTCAGGCCCAGTTCGGGGATGCCGATCGAACGCCGGCCGCCGAAATCGGAGCGGACGACGATCGCGCCCTGCTTTTCCATATATTCGACGAGCCGCCGGATGCGCCCCGGCGAGCGCGTGCCATAGGCGCGGCCGAGCGCGTCGTCGTCGGGGCAGGGACTGCCCTCCATCGCGGCGCGCGCGATCTGGACGAAGGGCGCGAGCATGTCGTCGGGCAGCCGCGCTGCGGCCTCGAGTAGCTCGCGCCACTTGGCGTCCGCGGGGTCGAACACACCGCCCTTGGCAAGCGCGAAACGCCGACGGAATTGCGGCAGGTCGAGCGGCACGCGGCCGAGCCGCTGCATCCGGCAACGCACCGAGAAATCCTGGTAGAGGAAGGATTCGGGATGAAAGGCGCAGTCGGGATCGGCGAGCATTTCCTCGAGCGCGGCGATGATCGCGGGCTCGGCGTCGAGCGCCTCGACCTCGGGAAACAATGTGGGTGCGGCCACGGGCGCTTCGTCGTCGGCCTCCCGTTCGGCAAATTGGCGGATCAGGTCCTGCGCCGCAACGGGTTGCGGCGCAACAGCCGGGGTCGGCAGCGGCTGCGTCTCCAACTCGGCGAACAGCATCATCCGCATATCCTGCGGCTCGGCACTCGGGAGCGGGAGCAGGCCGTGCGTCCCGGCGCGCGTAGAGGTTTGCGTCGATCCGATCTTGACCGCGACCGGCCGCCGCGAAATCGCCGGGCCGAGCCCAAGGAAATGGCCACGCTCAAGGTCGCGGATCGCCTCGGCCTGCCGCCGCTCCATGCCGAGCAGGTCAGCGGCGCGCGCCATGTCGATGTCGAGGAAGGTGCGGCCCATCAGGAAATTGCTTGCCTCGGCCGCGACATTCTTCGCGAGCTTGGCGAGCCGCTGCGTCGCGATCGCGCCGGCGAGGCCGCGCTTGCGTCCGCGGCACATCAGGTTGGTCATCGCGGCAAGGCTCGCGCGGCGGACCGTGTCGGACACGTCGCCCGACGCGCTGGGGGCGAACATCTGCGCCTCGTCGACCACCACCAGCGCCGGAAACCAATGCTCGCGCGGGGCGTCGAAGAGCGCGTTCAGGAAGATCGCAGCGCAGCTCATCTGCGCCTCGATATCGAGGGTATCGAGCGCGAGGATCACCGATGCGCGATGCTCGCGGATGCGCGCGCCCATCGCCGCGATCTCGCGCTCGCTATAGTCGCCCGCGTTGACGACGATGTGGCTGTAACGGTCGGCAAGAGTGACGAAATCGCCCTCGGGATCGATCACGACCTGCTGGACCAGCCCCGCGCTCTCTTCGAGCAGGCGGCGCAGCAAGTGCGACTTGCCCGACCCCGAATTGCCCTGCACGAGCAGACGCGTCGCGAGCAATTCCTGCACATTGACGTGAACGGCGGCCCCCCGCTCGTCGGTCCCGATTTCGATGCTGCTGTTCACCAAGGCAGCCCCTATCGGGCGGCCGGGGGCTTGGCAACCGCTCAGCGGCGATCAAGGTGCGCGAGGTCGTCCGGGCGGTTGACGTTGACGATCCGACCGCCTGCGGAGACGGGGATGGCGCCGATTTCATCGGTCCAGGCGCGCATTGCACGCGGCTTCCCGGACGCCAGCCAGCCTTCGAGCCGCGCAGCGTCGGCGACTGGCCAGATGCCGATCACGGGGCAGGAATCGACATATGCGGCCTTATCCTGCGCGCAGAGCCTCTCGAGCAATCCTGTCGGTATTTCGGGGGTGTCGCAAGGAAGCGACAGGATGCGGTCGCGGCCCTGTTCCTTCGCCGCGAACAACGCTCCGGCCAGGCCGCCCAGCGGGCCGAGGCCGGGTTCCGGCCGATCGGGCACGCGGACGTATGCGGGATGATCGCGTCCCGAAATGAAGATGACGTCGCAATGCTGCGCCAGCGCAGCGACCGACCAGTCGACGAGCGAGCGTCCGCGCCACAGCGCCGCCGCCTTGTCGCTGCCGAAGCGTTCCGACCGGCCGCCGGCGAGGACGACGCCGGCGGTTCGTGTCCCGGGCCCGTCAGTCAATCGTGCGCGCCAGCTCGCGGTTGAGCCACAGCGCGACGAGCGTGCCGATCGCGCCGGAGAGCAGATAGCCGCCGGCTGCGAGCAGGCCGAACTCGCTCGACAACCACAACGCCACCATCGGCGCGAAGCCCGCGCCGAACAGCCAGGCGAGGTCCGAGGTCAGCGACGAGCCCGTGTAACGGTGGCGCGGCGAGAAGTTCGACGACAGCGCCCCCGACGACTGGCCAAACGACAGGCCGAGGATCAGGAAGCCGAGAATCATGAACGCCGCTTCGCCGGCCTCGCCCGCCGCCAGGAGTTGCGGTGCGAACCCGCTGAACGCCGCGATTGCGGCGGCGGTGCCGCCGAGCAGGGTTCGGCGGCCGATGCGGTCGGCGAGATAGCCCGACGCGATGATCGACAGCACGCCGACCACCGCCGCGATCGCCTCGATCATCAGGAAGCGGATCGGCGTTTCCTCGGTGAACAAGAAGACCCACGACAGCGGGAACACCGTCACCATATGGAACATCGCGAAGCTGGCGAGCGGGGCGAAGGCGCCCACCGCGATGACGCGCCATTCGGATCTCACCGTGTCGGTGATCGTCGCGGGTTCGAGTTCGCGATCTTCAAAGAGTTCGGCATATTCGGGCGTCACGACGATGCGCAGCCGCGCGAACAGCGCGACGACGTTGATCGCGAAGGCGACGAAGAAGGGATAGCGCCAGCCCCAGTCGAGGAAATCCTCGGCAGGCAGGGCGGCGATCAGGAACATGAAAAGCAGGCTGGCGACGATCAGGCCGAGCGGCGCGCCCAATTGCGGGATCATTGCGTACCAGCCGCGCTTGCCCTCGGGCGCGTTGACCGCGAGCAGCGAGGCGAGGCCGTCCCACGACCCGCCGAGCGCGACGCCCTGACCCATGCGGAAGAGCGCGAGCAGCAGCGCCGCGCCGATGCCTGCCGAATGATAGCTCGGCACGAAAGCGATCGCTGCGGTCGACCCGCCGAGCAGGAAAAGCGCGATCGTCAGCTTGGCGCCGCGGCCATAAGTCCGGTCGATCCACGAAAAGATGAAGGTGCCGACCGGCCGCGCCAGGAAGGCGAGCGAGAAGATCGCGAACGACCAGAGCGTGCCTTCCAGCGGGTCGAGATGCGGGAACACCAGCTTGGGAAACACCAGAACCGACGCGATCGCATAAACGAAAAAGTCGAAAAATTCCGACGTTCGGCCTATGATGACGCCGATAGCGATTTCGGCCGGAGAAATCGGATGGCCGTCGGTGTGAAGCGCGCGGGCATCGCGTTCGGCCGGGGTCGTCGAAGGCGCGGTTTCGGCAGACATAGTTGGCGTCCTGCTGCTGGCGCCGGTTTGCGGCGCGAGTCGATCATAGGGCAAAAGCGCCCGTTATGAAATTGCCCCTGCGCGATGATCGGCGCTCGCGGGATTGGACAAAATGTCCTATGTGCAGTGCAACAAAGGAGGCCTAGGCGCGCGTCATGCCAAGCAATCTCCCTCGTTTCTTCGCCAGGATACTGCGGTTTTCGCCGCTCGCCGCGCTGCCGCTGCTCTCGGGCTGCGGTCTGGTCGTCCTTGACCCCGCGGGCGACATCGCGCGCCAGCAGGGCAATCTGATCGTCATTTCGACCGTGCTGATGCTGCTGATCATCGTTCCGGTCATGGCGCTGACGATCTTTTTCGCGTGGCGCTACCGAGCGAACAACAAGGAGGCGACCTACAAGCCCGACTGGGACCATTCGACCCAGCTCGAGCTGGTCATCTGGTCGGCGCCGCTGCTGATCATCATCTGCCTCGGCGCACTGACCTGGGTCGCGACGCACCTGCTCGATCCCTATCGCCCGCTTGCGACGACGCCCGAACAGGTCGTCGCGGCCGACGCCAAGCCGCTCGACGTCAATGTCGTCGCGCTCGACTGGAAATGGTTGTTCATCTACCCCGAACAGGGCGTCGCGACGGTCAACGAATTAGCGCTGCCGGTGAATCGCCCGGTGCGCTTCCGCATCTCGGCCTCGTCGGTGATGAACAGTTTCTACATCCCGGCGCTCGCGGGGCAGATCTATGCCATGCCGGGCATGGAAACGAAGCTGCACGGAATTTTCGACAAGACCGGCGAGTATGAAGGCTTTTCCGCCAATTATTCGGGCGCCGGCTTCTCGCATATGCGCTTCGCGGTGAAGAGCCTGCCGGCCGCCGATTTCGACAAATGGGTCGCCGATGCCAAGGCGTCGACCGATGGCGGCCTTGATCGCGCGACCTATCTCAAGCTCGAAGTGCCCAGCGAGAAGGAGCCGGTGCGCCATTTCGCCACCGTCGACCCGCAGCTTTTCGACGCGGTGGTCAACATGTGCGTCGAACCCGGCAAGATGTGCATGCACGACATGATGGCGATCGACGCCCGGGGCGGCGCGGGCATTGCGGGCATCCAGAATGTCCGGTCGGTCGCCTATGACAAGTTCGCCGCGCGCGGCACCGGCAACCTCGCGGGCTGGAGCGTGCGCTATGTCGCGGCGCTGTGCAGCCAGCAGATGAAGTCGGCCGACCGCCCCGACGCCAGGCCGGTGAACCCCGCGCCGCTGAAGGGCGAGGGGCTTTCACGCCCTGGCGAGACCGAGCGTACGGCGCTTAACGCATCTACCCCCCGACCGATGTCCTGAAGGCAGCCAAGATTGTCATGACCCCGCCTCCGCTTCCCCCGACCGATCCCGTCTTCGGCAAGCTGTCGCTCGCGGCGCTGCCGCTGCACGAACCGATCCTGATCTTCACCTTCCTCGGCGTCGCCGTCGGCGGCCTCGTCGTCCTCGGCCTGATCACCCGATATCGCCTGTGGGGCTATTTGTGGAAGGAGTGGTTCACCACCGTCGACCACAAGCGCATCGGGATCATGTATATGATCCTTGGCCTCATCATGTTCCTGCGCGGTTTCGCCGACGCGATCATGATGCGCCTGCAGCAGGCGATGGCGTTCGGCGGGTCCGAAGGCTATCTGCCCGCCCACCATTATGACCAGGTGTTCACCGCCCACGGCGTGATCATGATCTTCTTCGTGGCGATGCCGTTCATTACGGGCCTGATGAACTATATCGTCCCGCTGCAGATCGGCGCGCGCGACGTCAGCTTTCCGTTCCTCAACAATTTCAGCTTCTGGATGACCGCCGCGGGCGCCGCGCTGACGATGGTCTCGCTGTTCGTCGGCGAATATGCGCAGACCGGCTGGCTCGCCTATCCGCCGTTGTCGGGGATCGCCTACAGCCCCAATGTCGGGGTCGATTATTATATCTGGGGGCTTCAGATAGCGGGGGTCGGTACGACCTTGTCGGGCATCAACCTGATCGTGACGATCCTGAAGCTGCGCGCGCCGGGCATGGGCCTGATGAAGATGCCGGTCTTTACCTGGACCTCGCTCTGTTCGAACATCCTGATCGTTGCGAGCTTCCCGATCCTGACCGCGACGCTCGCGCTGCTCAGCCTCGACCGCTATGCGGGCACGAACTTCTTCACCAACGATCTCGGCGGCTCGCCGATGATGTATGTGAACCTGATCTGGATCTGGGGACACCCCGAGGTCTATATCCTGATCCTGCCGCTGTTCGGCGTGTTCAGCGAAGTCACCTCGACCTTCTCGGGCAAGAAGCTCTTCGGCTACACGTCGATGGTCTATGCGACCGTGTGCATCACCATCCTGTCCTACCTCGTCTGGCTGCACCATTTTTTCACCATGGGGTCGGGCGCCAGCGTCAACAGCTTCTTCGGCATCACGACGATGGTGATCTCGATCCCGACGGGCGCGAAGCTCTTCAACTGGCTTTTCACCATGTACCGCGGCCGCATCCGCTTCGAACTGCCGATGATGTGGACGATCGCCTTCATGCTGACCTTCGTCGTCGGCGGCATGACCGGCGTGCTGCTCGCTGTCCCGCCCGCCGACTTCGTGCTGCACAATTCGCTGTTCCTCATTGCGCATTTCCACAACGTGATTATCGGCGGCGTGCTGTTCGGACTATTCGCGGCGATCAACTATTGGTGGCCGAAGGCCTTCGGGTTCAAGCTGAACGTCTTCTGGGGCAAGGTCAGCTTCTGGTGCTGGGTGGTCGGTTTCTGGCTCGCTTTCATGCCGCTCTATATCCTCGGCCTGATGGGTGTGACGCGGCGGATGCGCGTATTCGACGACCCGAGTCTCCAGATATGGTTCGTCATTGCCGCGATCGGTGCGGGGGTGATTGCCTGCGGAATCGCCGCGATGCTGATCCAGTTCGGCGTGAGCATCTGGAAGCGCAAGGAACTGGCCGACGACAGCGGGGATCCCTGGCACGGCCGGACGCTCGAATGGGCGACCAGTTCGCCGCCGCCCGACTATAATTTCGCCTTCACGCCGGTGATCCACAATCTCGATGCGTGGCACGATATGAAGACGCGCGGGCACGAACGTCCGGTCGGCGGCTTCCGCGATATTCATATGCCGAGCAATACGGGGACGGGGATCATCCTTGCCGGTTTCTGCCTGGCGATGGGCTTTGCGCTGGTCTGGCATATCTGGTGGCTGGTGATCGCCAGCTTCGCCGCGACCATCGCCTATGCGATTTTCCACACCTTCAATTACAAGCGCGACTTCGACATTCCGGCGGCCACGGTCGCCGCAGTCGAAGAGGCGCGCACTCGCCAGCTGGCGGCCGGAGCCTGATCCGATGAGCGCAAACACCGTCACTGCGGGCGATCCTGTCCGGTTCTACGACCTCGACGAGCACGCCCATCCCGAGGGGCACAGCACGATGCTGGGCTTCTGGATCTACCTGATGAGCGACTGCCTCATCTTCGCGATCCTGTTCGCCTGCTTCGCGGTGCTCGGCGGCAATTATGCCGCCGGCCCGGCGCCGAAGGATCTGTTCGACCTGCCGCTCGTCGCGCTCAACACCGCGATGCTGCTCTTCTCGTCGATCACCTACGGCTTTGCGGTGCTGCAGATGCAGCAGGGCAAGGTGAAGGGCGTCCAGCTCTGGCTCGCGATCACGGGTCTGTTCGGCCTCGCGTTCCTTGGCATCGAGCTTTACGAGTTCCATCATCTGATCGAGATCGGCGCGACGCCGCAGCGCAGCGCCTTCCTGTCGAGCTTCTTCACTTTGGTCGGCACGCACGGGCTGCACGTCACCTTCGGCATCGTCTGGCTGGTCGTGCTGATGGTCCAGCTCGGCAAGCATGGTCTGATCGCCGCGAACAAGCGCCGCGTGATGTGCCTCAGCATGTTCTGGCATTTCCTCGACGTCGTCTGGATCGGCGTCTTCACCATTGTCTATCTGATGGGAGTGCTGCGATGAGTGCCGATCCCCACGCCGCCGGTCATGACGAGATCGAGCTGCCGCACGCGTCGATGCGCGACTATGTGATCGGCTTCGTCCTGTCGGTGATCCTGACCGCCATTCCCTTCTGGCTGGTGATGGAGCGGCCGTTCTCGGCGGGAGCAACCGCGGCGATCATCATGGCGTTCGCGGCGGTGCAGATCGTCGTGCACATGATTTTCTTCCTTCACATGTCGCCAAAGGCCGAGGGCGGCTGGTCGATCACTTCGCTGACCTTCACGATCATCGTCGTGGTGATCATGCTCGCGGGCTCGCTGTGGGTGATGCACCATCTCAACACCAACATGATGCCGCCGCACGATGTGAGCCAATTGCCGTGACGCGCGCCCGCCGGGCGGCCTTCGCCGCCGCGGCGCTGGTTGCGGCGGCGTGCCTCGCGGCGCTCGGTATCTGGCAGGTCGAACGGCGGGCGTGGAAGCATGAACTGGTCGCGGCGGTCGATGCGCGCATTCATGCACCGCCGGTTGCGGCGCCCGGTCCAGGTCGATGGCCGACGATCAATGCGAAGGACGACGCCTATAGGCGCGTGAGCGCAACCGGGCGCTTCCTTCACGACCGCGAAACCCTGGTGCAGGCGGTTACGGAGCGCGGCGCGGGCTATTGGGTGCTGACGCCACTGGAGACGCCGGACTTCACCTTGCTCGTCAATCGCGGCTTTGTGCCGAAGGACCGCAAAGCAACCGCGGCGCGAGCGACAGGCAATCCGCCCGGCGAGGTCGAGGTTACCGGATTGCTCCGCGTTACCGAGCCGGGCGGCGCCTTCCTGCGCACGAACGATCCCGCCGCGAACCGATGGTATTCGCGCGACGTCGCAGCGATCGCGAAGGCGAGGGGGCTTGGCGAGACCGCGCCCTATTTCGTCGATGCCGATGGCGCGCCCAACCGTGGCGGCTACCCGGTTGGCGGGCTCACCATCGTCCGCTTTCCAGACAATCACCTGGTCTATGCGCTGACATGGTTCGCGCTTTGCGCGCTCAGCCTCTTTTTTGCGTGGCGGCTGTGGCGTATCCGGGATTGATGACCAGTACCGCAACCCTGCCGACCGTGGCAGCCGAGGCCCCCGCCGAAGCGAATGCCGGCCGCCGCAACATGGCGCTGCTGATCCAGCTTCGCTGGCTCGCCGTGGGCGGGCAACTCGCGACGATCGGTATCGTGACCGGGCCGATGGGGATTTCGCTTCAGCGGGCGCCGCTGCTCGCTGCAGTCCTTGTCCTGATCGCGATCAATTTTGCCAGTCTCGCCCTGCTCCGCCGCGGGCGCGCGGTGACGAACGCCGAACTGACGGCCGTGCTGCTTTTCGACGTCGCCGCGCTTGGCTGGCAACTCCATCACAGCGGTGGTCTCGCCAATCCCTTCGCCTCGCTGTTCCTGTTGCAGGTCGTGATCGGCGCGATGTTGCTGACCCCGGCATCGTCGTGGGCGATTGTGGTCGCGGCACTGGCGGCCATCGGGGTGCTTGCGGTCGACCCGACGCCGCTCCTGCTGCCCCCTTCCTATGCCGCCGATCCGATGGGGCTCTACCTCAAGGGCAGCCTCGTCTGCTTCCTGCTGATCGCGGTGCTGCTCGTCGCGTTCGTGACGCGGATCAGCCGCAATTTGCGCGAGCGCGACGCTGCGCTCGCCGCGAGTCGCCAGCGTGCGGTGGAGGAGGACCATATCGTGCGCATGGGATTGCTCGCCTCGGGCGCGGCGCATGAACTCGGCACCCCGCTGTCGACCTTGTCGGTGCTGATCGGTGACTGGAAGACGGCGCCGGCGATCGCCCGCGATACCGAATTGCAACAGGATCTGGCCGACATGGATGCGGCGGTGCGGCGCTGCAAGGCGATCGTCAGCGGCATATTGATGTCGGCGGGCGAGGCACGCGGCGAGGCGCCGCAGGTCACGACGATGCGCGCCTTTCTGACCGCCCTGGTCGAGGAGGCGCGGGCGGGGCGAATGCCGGGGACGGTCGAATTCAACGACCTGTTCGGTGCCGACCTCGCGATCATCTCGGACCCTGCGTTGCGGCAGGTGATCGGTAATGTGCTAGACAATGCCTCCGAAGTCTCGCCCGAATGGATCGCCCTCACCGCGTCGCGCGACGGCGGTATGGCGGTGATCGAGATTTCGGATCGCGGGCCGGGATTCAGCGACGAGATGATCGAGCGCTTCGGCCAACCCTATAGTTCGACAAAAGGGCGGCCGGGCGGCGGGCTGGGACTGTTCCTGCTCGTCAATGTGCTGCGCAAGCTTGGCGGCAGCGCCAGCGTCGCCAACCGCGATGCCGGCGGCGCGGTGGTGCGCGTGATCCTGCCGCTGTCGGCGGTCGCCGCCGAAGGAGAGTCGGTGTGAGTGGCCGGCGGCAACTGCTGATCGTCGAGGATGACGATGTCTTCGCGCGGACGCTGAAGCGTTCGTTCGAAAAGCGCGACTATGCGGTGCGGGTCGCGTCGAGTCCCGAGGAGACGAAGGCGTTGCTTGGCGACTGGCAGCCGGGCTTTGCGGTCGTCGATCTGAAACTCGGCAATGCTTCGGGGCTTGCCTGCGTCCAGATGCTGCGCGCAGTCGATCCCGCTATGCGTATCGTGGTGCTGACCGGCTTCGCCAGCATCGCGACCGCGGTCGAGGCGATCAAATTGGGGGCGTCCTATTATCTCGCCAAGCCGTCGAACACCGACGATATCGAAGCGGCGTTCGACCGGGCGGAAGGCGACGTCGATGCGCCGCTCGATGCCAGGCCGTCGTCGATCAAGACCGTCGAGTGGGAACATATCCATCAGACGCTGGTCGAGGCAAATTTCAACATTTCGGAGGCCGCGCGGCGGCTGGGGATGCATCGTCGCACATTGGCGCGGAAGCTCGAGAAACGGCAGGTGAAATAATGCGGCGGCTGGCACGCTTCGACCTTAACCTGCTGCAGATATTCGACGCGATCCATTCCAAAGGCGGCGTATCGGCGGCAGCGCGCCACCTCAACCTGTCACAGCCCGCGATCAGCCATGCACTCGCGAAGCTGCGCGACGCCTTCGACGACCCGCTGTTCGTACGGCAGGGTAACAAGCTCGTGCCGACACCCGCGGCGCGGGCGATCGCCGGGCCGGTGCGCGAGGCGCTGCGCGGGCTCGACGCGGCGCTCGATGCGGCGGCATCCTTCGATCCGGTGCAGTCGACGCGCGAGTTCCGCATCGGCGTCCGATTGTCGGGCGAGATGCCGCGCTTCTCGTCGCTGGTTGGCCGCGTACGGCATGATGCGCCGCACGTCGCGCTCGCCAGCGTGACCTTCCGCCGCCGCGACCTGGTGACGGCGCTTGCGAACGGTGATCTCGACCTCGCGCTCGATGTTGCGCTTCCGACCGACGAGCGGCTGTGCCGCCACTTTCTCGGCACGGAGCCGCTCGTCGTCATCGCACGCAAGGGCCATCCGCGCGTCGATGGCGCGATCGACCTCGATACCTATCTGGCGCTCGATCATGTCGTCGCGACGGCGCGTCCGCACGGCCCGGGGATCGAGGATATGGCGCTGGAGCGGATGGGGCTTGGCCGCCGGGTAGCCGTGCGCTGCCAACATGCGATTACCGCGTGGCAGATCATCGCCGGATCCGACATGCTCTATTCGCTGCCGCGCTCGCATGCCGAGGTGCTCGACGCGGTTTGGCCGATGCAACTTCTCGACCTGCCGCTGCCGGTCGATCGCGGCGGAACCTACCTCTACTGGCATCAGGCGGCGCAGGCCGACCCGGCGCTCGAATGGCTACGCAGGATCATCATCGACGAGATGGCCAAGCCCGACTGACTATTCGTCAGACGAATACCATATATTCCGACCTATCATTTTGATCGATGGTGGAGCGCGACTAGCATCGCGCCAGCTTCAGCGGAGAGCCGTCCATGACCGAAATCGAACTTCAAGCCGAACTTAACGACCTGCGCATGTCGAAGGATGCTCAGCCGCTCTTCGACGCTGTGAAACGTCATATCGCAGAGAATGTCGACCCGATTACCGAAGAATTCTTCCGTTTGGGCGAGAACCGTGCTGATCGCTGGAGCTGGGCGCCGGGCCAGCTCGAACTGCTCGAAGGCGCAAAGAATAAGGCAAAGGCCGCGGGCCTCTGGAACTTCTTCCTCCCGCACGGCGACACGGGAACGCCGCTCAGCAACCTCGACTATGCCTATATCGCGGCCGAACTCGGAAAGTCGCCGCTCGCATCGGAATCGCTGAACTGCTCGGCGCCCGACACCGGGAATATGGAAGTGCTCGAAATGGTCGGCACGCCCGCGCAGAAGGAGCGTTGGCTTAAGCCGCTGCTCAATGGTGAAATCCGGTCGGCCTATGTCATGACCGAACCCGGCGTCGCGTCGTCGGACGCCAGCAATCTCGAAACCAGTGCCGTGCTCGACGGCGACGAATGGGTGATCAACGGCGAGAAATATTTCATCAGCGGCGCCGGCGATCCGCGCTGCAAAATCCTCATCTGTATGCTCAAGACCAATCCGGAGGCGTCGCGGAAGGGCCAGCATTCGCAAATCCTGGTGCCGATGGACACGCCGGGGGTGAAGGTTCTCGGTCCGATGCGCGTGTTCGGCGCCGACCATGCGCCGCAGGGCCATATGCACATGCGGTTCGACAATGTCCGCGTGCCGCGCGAGAATATTCTGCTTGGCGAGGGCCGGGGGTTCGAGATTTCGCAGATGCGCCTGGGGCCGGGCCGTATCCATCACTGCATGCGTACCATCGGCAAGGCCGAGGTCGCGCTCGACCTGATGGTAAAGCGCGGCAACTCGCGCACTGCCTTTGGCAAGCCGCTGTCGCAGCTCGGCAAGAATCTGGAAGTCATCGCGCGAGCGCGCTGTGATATCGAAGCGATGCGCCTGATCGTGCTCAAGGCCGCGAAGGCGATGGACCTGCTCGGCAACCGCGAGGCGCGGGTCTGGGTGAGCATGGCGAAGGCGATGATCCCCGAGCGCGCATGCCAGATCATCGACCAGGCGATCCAGATCCACGGCGCGACGGGCATCTCGCACTGGACCCCGCTTGCCGAGCTCTATGCGGACGTGCGCCATCTGCGCTTCGCCGACGGTCCCGACGAGGTGCATTACATGGTCGTCGGCCGCGACGAACTCGGCCGGCACTGACCACGATTTCGCGGGAGGGGGCGGGGAGGGGGTACGGCCTTCCAACCTTGCCGCGGCGAATTGCGCCACCGTGCCCCCGCCGTCACGATCCGTCGGGCCGTGAAGGCGGGGCGCATCCATGCTGGATAGAGATGCAATAGCCGGCAACGAGCGGCCGCTCCCGAGCCGCTGCGCCACGAATGCGTCGCCGCCGTTTCGGTCCTCCGGGATGGAGGGCAGCAGAAGAAGTCCATCGTTCGCGGTTCGTGGGAAGGGCACAAAAATGCTCACAGCTCGGAGCCGCAACGGCTCAAGCTCTTGGCCCGCGTCAACCTAAGCTAACGATTAAGTCACTGAAAAATGGTGGACGCACTAGGGCTCGAACCTAGGACCCGCTGATTAAGAGTCAGCTGCTCTACCAACTGAGCTATGCGTCCACATGCCGGTTTCGGCATTCTTCGGCGGGGCCGGGAAACTCCCTGTCTCGCGAAGAGAGCGCGCCGCTATCATGGTGTTTCGGGCTTGGCAATGCCCAATTGCAGATTTTCTTCAATGAAAGCGGCGTGTCCCGGTTTTGCTGTCGTTTTCGATCGCCAGGATGATGCCGACGCACGTCATGATCGTCAGCATCGACGAACCGCCGTAGGAAAAGAGCGGCAGCGGGATGCCGACGACGGGCGCCATGCCCATCACCATCGACAGGTTGATCGCGATGTAGAAAAAGATCGTCATCGTGAGCCCCGCCGCGGTGAGCTGGCCGAAGCGCGTCCGGGCACGGAGCGCGACGCGCGTGCCCCAGCGCAGCAGCAGGAAGAACGCGAAGAGCAGTGCCAGGCCACCGATCAGTCCCCATTCTTCCGCCATCGTTGCGAAGATGAAGTCGGTGTGGCCTTCGGGGAGATAGTCGAGATGGCTCTGCGACCCGTTGAGGAAACCCTTGCCGCCGATCCCGCCCGAACCGATCGCGATCTTCGACTGGCTGATATGATAGCCCGCGCCCAGGGGGTCGCTTTCGGGGTCGAGGAAGATCAGGACGCGCTTCTGCTGATAGTCATGCAGCATCGAGAAGAGGATGGGCAATGCCGCGACGCCGGCACCCGCTGCGCTGCCGAACCACCAGAAGGGAAGGCCCGCGACGAACATCACCACGACGCCGCCGATCGAGATCGCGAGCGCCGTGCCGAGGTCGGGCTGGAGCATGACGAGTGCCGCCGGAAAGCCGATCGCGAGGAGGGCGGGCCAGAGCGCGGTGAAGGTGCGCGTGTTGCCCGGCGGTAGCTGCGTATAGAAGCGTGCAAGCGCGATCACGATCGCGACTTTCATCAGCTCGGATGGCTGGAGGTTGATGAAGCCGAGGTTCAGCCATCGCTGGCTGCCGCCGCCGACGAAACCGAGCAGTTCGACCGCCATCAGTAGCGCGAGCACCCCGATATAGCCGATATAGGCGAAATCCTCGAAGAGACGGAGCGGAAGGCGTCCGATCACGAGCGCGGCGCCCAGAAAGACGAGGAAGCGGACACCCTGCTGCCACGCCCAAGGCGACCAGTTGCCGCCCGCCGCCGAATAGAGGACGAGCAGACCGAAGCCGCAGATAGCCGCCAAAAGCGCAATGAGCTTCCAGGGGAAGCGCTGGATCGCGGGTGGAACCGGGATCATTGGGCGAGGCCCGGATCGGGCGCCGCAATGCCGGCCTTCCAGGCGGCGTAGTTGCGGTCCATGCGTTCCTTGATCGTGCCGCCCCAGCCGGCCTCGAAGGTCTCGAGCGCCTCCATCCCCTTTTCGCGATCGTAGATGAAGGTTAAGACGTCCTTGGCGACGGGCGCCGCGGCGCGGCTGCCGCCCATGCCATGCTCGATAATGACCGAAATCGCGTAGCGGGGATTGTCGACCGGTGCGAAGCCGATGAACAGGCCGTGGTCGCGAAAGCGCCACGTCCCCCCCTTGCCGTTACCGGTGTTGAGGCCGCGCACCTGTGCGGTGCCCGTCTTGCCCGCCATCGCGATGCCGTCGAGCGGCAGGCGGCTGCGCCCGGCGGTGCCGCCCGGCCCATTGACGACGAGGTCCATGCCTTCGCGTGCGGTGGCCAGCGCCTCGGCAGAGAAGGGGAGGGCCTCATTCTTGAACTGCCGGTTGACGAGGCGCGGATAGAGGCGGCGGCCCGACGCGATGCGCGATGCCATGACGGCGAGCTGGAGCGGGTTCACGCTGACATAGCCCTGGCCGATGACCGCGTTCAGCGAGTCCGATGCCGACCATGGCTGGTCATATTTCTTCATTTTCCAGGCGCTATCGGGAATCGTCCCGAAACGCTGGTTGCTGCCCGCGAGCTGGAATTCCTCGCCTAGCCCCATCAGGCGCGCGGTCGGCGCGATCGCATCATAGCCCAGCCGGTGGGCAACCCAGTAGAAATAGCTGTTACAGCTTTTCATGATCGCGTGCGGCATGTCGAGGCTGCCATGCGTGCCAAGGCAGCGGAAGAAGCGGCTGCCGAGACGGTAGCCGCCGATGCAGGTGTGGCGCTCGCTGGGGTCGATGCCATGCTCGATCGCGGCGATCGCGGCCATCGGCTTCAGCGTCGATCCCGGCGGATAGAGGCCGCGCGTCGCCTTGTTGATCAGCGGCTGGTGATCGTCGGCGCGCAGCCAGCTATATTCCGAATTGCTGATCCCGTCCGAGAAGCTGTTCGGATCGAAGCTCGGCATCGAGACGAAGGCGAGGATGTCGCCGGTATGCGTGTCGATGACGACCGCCGCGCCGGACTCGGGGCCCATGCGCCGCGCGACATAGTCCTGCAGGTCGGCGTCGATGGTCAGGTGAACGGTCTTGCCCTGTACGTCGGGCTGGGTCGACAGTTCGCGCACGACCTTGCCACGCGCGGTGACCTCGACGCGTTTGGCGCCGGGCTTGCCGCGCAGCATCTGCTGGAAATATTTTTCGAGTCCGTCCTTGCCGGTCTTGTAGCCGGGGGTGATGTAGAGCGGGTCCTTGACCTTCTCATATTCCTCGGCGGTCGGCGCGCCGACGTAGCCGATGAGGTGGCCGACGGCGGCGCCGGTCGGATAGTTGCGCGCGAAGCCGCGCTGCGGCGCGACACCGGGCAGTTCCGGCAGGTGGACGAGGATCGACGAATATTCCTGCTCGGTCATATCCTCGGCGATCGCGACCGGCTGAAAGCCCGATGCGGCCTTCAGGTCGCGCTCGATACGTTCCATCGCGTCATTGTCGAGGCGGAGCAGCGTCCGGAGCTGCCCGAGGACATTCTCCTTGTTGTGCAGCCGGTCGGGGATGATGTCGACGCGCAAGGACACGCGGTTGTTCGCAAGCGCCTTGCCGTTCCGGTCGACGATCCAGCCGCGGCGCGGCGGAACCAGCGTCAGATTGACGCGGTTGCTCTCCGCTTCGAGCACATAGCGTTCGTTGTCGATCACCGAAATATAGGCCATGCGCGCGGCGAGCGCCACGCCGACCGCCGCCTGCGCGCCGCCGACGACGAGCGCGCGGCGGGTGAAGGTGAAGCCGCGCCAGGCTTCGGTGATCGGGGGACTCTTTTTGCCAAACATGAAGGGGTTTTATCGACGTTTCAGGCGGAAATTGTCAAACTTGCCGGTGAGGCGAAGGAAGAGCGGGAGGAGCAGGATCGAAACGATAATTTGCGGCGCGACCAGGCCCAAAACGCGTCCGGTCTCGGCGTGCGGATGGGTGAGCAGCGCGGCGATCGCCTGGACGAGCGCCACGAGCAGCGCGCCGATCGCCCAGTCGTGGAAAAAGCCGCGCCAATAGATGCGCTGCGACAGATAGGCGATCGCGATACTCGCCGCGGTCCACAGGAAGACGGCCGTGCCGATCGGTGCGCCGCTGAACAGGTCGTCCCACAACCCGAGGGGGAGGCCGATCCACACCGGCCACATCTCCGTCCGCAGCAGCTGCCAGCAGAGGAAGAACAGCAGGCCGAGCGGCGGCAGCACCGGCGAACTCGCGACCAACGGCAGCATCAGCGGCAGCGCCGATGCGATCATCACCGTGGCGACCGGCACCGCGCGCATCCGCCACAGCGATGCCGGTTCGCCGAGACGCGGCCCTTTCTGGTTCATGGCGCCTTCGGAACCTCGGGCACCGCGTCGGCGTCGGGCTTCAGCAGCGCCTCGGCATTGTCGGGCGTATAGGGGCGAAGCACCGACACCGCGTCGACCTTCGCAGGGTCGGCGAGCGGGCGGGCGAGGGCGCCGTCGTCCTGGCGGCGGATGACGATCGCGACCGGGATGTTCGGCGGATAGAGGCCGCCGGTCCCTGAGGTGACGAGGATATCGCCGGGTTTGAACGGATTGTTCGCGATATTGAGCGTGCGGATGTCGAGATCGCCGTTGCCGCGGCCATAGGCAAGCGCGGGCAGACCGTCGCGCGCGCGGCGGACGGGAACGATATTGTCGATATCGGTGATCAGCAGCACCTGCGACACCGACGGACCCGAGCCGAGGATGCGGCCGATCAGACCGTCGGCACCGCGCACCGGTTGACCCGCTGCGACACCCAGATTGCGTCCGATGCTGAGCAGCGCGATGCGCTTGCTGCTCGTCGAGGTCGAGGTGAGCAGATACCCGTTGGCGATCGCGGTCTTGTCGGCTTCCTGCAGCTTGAGCAGCGCCTTGAGCTGGCGGTTCTCTTCCTGCAGCGAGCTGGTCGCGACCAGCTGGCGGCGGGTCGCGGCGAGTTCCTTGCGGAGCCGGCGGTTCTGCGATCCCGCGCCGACATAGGCGGACACGGCGTCATCGATGCCCGAGATCGAACCGATGACCGACCGGCTGGCGCGCGCGATCGGCGCCGTGACCTCGTGGCTCGCGACGCGCAGCGCAGCGAAGCCGACGGGATCGACGACCGACAGCACAGCCAGCAGCAAGCCCGCCACTGCCCCTGTCACCGCAATGACATAGGCAACGAACAGGCTGTACTGGGCCTTTCGGGATTGCCCCGGACGCCGATGTGCCGGGCGGACCATGGTGCGACGTTACCCGATCAGGCTTGCTGCAGCACGCCGCGGAAGGCCGGATCCTCCATCGCGCGGCCGGTGCCGATCGCGACGCAGGTCAGCGGGTCTTCGGCGACCGTGACGGGCAGGCCGGTCGCGTCGCGGAGCAGTTCGTCGAGCTCGGCGATCAGCGCACCGCCGCCGGTCAGCACGATTCCCTGGTCGACGATGTCGGCCGCGAGTTCGGGCGCGGTGTTCTCCAGCGCGATGCGGACGCCCTCGACGATCGTGCCGATCGGTTCGGACAGCGCCTCGGCGATCTGCGCCTGGTTGATCGAGATTTCCTTGGGCACGCCGTTGACGAGGTCGCGGCCTTTGATGTGGATCGTCATGCCGACCCCGTCGGCGGGGATGCGCGCGATGCCGAAATCCTTCTTGATCCGCTCCGCGGTCGCTTCGCCGATCAGCAGGTTATGGTGTCGGCGGACATAGGAGACGATCGCTTCGTCCATCTTGTCGCCGCCGGCGCGGACCGAGGTGGTGTAGGCAAGGCCGCGGAGCGAGAGCACCGCGACTTCGGTGGTGCCGCCGCCGATGTCGACGACCATCGATCCGATCGGCTCGGTGACTGGCATGTCGGCGCCGATCGCGGCGGCCATCGGCTCCTCGATCAGCCACACTTCGCTGGCGCCCGCGTTCGACGCGGCGTCGCGGATCGCACGGCGTTCGACGCTGGTCGAGCCCGAGGGGACGCAGATCACGATTTCGGGGCTGCGGAACGCATTGGGCTTTCCACCATGCACCTTGGTGATGAAGTGCTTGATCATCTGTTCGGCGACGTCGATGTCGGCGATGACGCCGTCACGCAGCGGACGGATCGCCTCGATGCTGTCGGGGGTCTTGCCCATCATCAGCTTCGCATCGTCGCCGACCGCCTTCACGCGCTTGATGCCGTTCAGCGTCTCGACCGCCACCACCGACGGCTCGTTGAGCACGATGCCCTTGCCGCGCACATAGACCACGGTGTTCGCGGTGCCGAGGTCGATAGCCATGTCTTGGGAATTGAATTTAAGCCAGCGAGAAAAGAAGGACATCTATACTGCTTCCTGTCATCGGCGCCGCCGGTCCAGGATGGACCGTGCCCCCGTAGAATTTTGACTCCGCATGTCCCGCCGTCAACAGCAGCAATCAGGGGGAGAGTCCGGCCTGTCCGAACGGATGGCTGGATAAAATGATCAGGCTGTGCGGATGGGTCGCGATTTGCGTCCGACTGCGCTAGGAGAGCTTCCATGTCAATACGCCGCCTGCCGGAAAAGCTCGTAAATCGGATCGCGGCCGGTGAAGTGGTTGAAAGACCGGCCGCGGCGCTCAAGGAGCTGGTTGAAAACGCCATCGACGCCGGCGCGACTCGCATTTCGGTGCGAATCGCCGAGGGCGGGATGGCGCGGCTGGAGGTCGAGGACGACGGTTGCGGAATGACCGCCGCCGACATGGCGCTGGCGCTCGAACGCCATGCGACCTCGAAGCTGCCGACCGACGAGATCGAGGACGTCACGACGATGGGTTTTCGCGGCGAGGCGCTGCCCTCGATCGCGAGCGTCGCGCGGCTGACGCTCGAAAGCCGGGTTGCCGGTGGCGACGGGTGGCGACGCGTGGTCGACAATGGCGCCGTGATCGCCGAAGGACCGGCGGCGCTGGCGAAAGGGACGCGCGTTCTCGTCGAGGATCTGTTCGCGCGCGTTCCGGCACGGCGCAAGTTCCTGCGCAGCCCTCGCAGCGAATATGCCGCCTGCCTCGATGTCGTGAAGCGGCTCGCGATGGCGCGCCCCGACATCGCTTTCGTCGTCGAACATGACGGGCGCCGCGTCCTTGACGTGCAGGGCGGACAGGATCGGCTGTCGCGGGTCGCCGCGCTCACGCAGCGCGAGCTGGCGGCGAACAGCATCGGGGTCGATGTGGAACGCGGCGCGGCGCGGCTGGGCGGCGTCATCAGCCTGCCGACCTACAATCGCGGCATCGCCGACCATCAATATCTGTTCGTCAACGGGCGCCCGGTGAAGGACCGGCTGCTCGTCGGCGCGCTGCGCGGCGCCTACGCCGACCTGCTCGCGCGCGATCGCCATCCGGTCGTCGCGCTGTTCCTCGATATTCCGACCAGCGAGGTCGACGTGAACGTCCATCCCGCGAAGACCGAAGTGCGGTTCCGCGATCCGCAACTCGTTCGCGGGATGATCGTCGGCGGGCTTCGCCGCGCGCTCGACGAGCATGGGTTCCGTAGCGTGCAGCGTCCCGCCGAGGCGGCGCTGTCGGCGTGGCAGCAAGAGCCGGTGCCGCCGCCCGAGCCCGCAACCGGGTTCCTCTTCGGCCGCCGCACCGAGCCCGCCGTCCACCTGTTCGGCGCCGACATCACGCCGGCGGGCGAGGATGTCGCGCGCGTCTATGACCGGCTCGTGCCCTTTGCGTCGGCGGCGCCCGCGCCGCCCTCGGGGCGCGCCGAGGTCGCCGTCGCGCCGCCGCCGATGGCCGACGAGCACCCGCTCGGCATCGCGCGCGGCCAGATCGCCAACACCTACATCGTCGCCGAGGCCGAGGACGGGCTTGTGATCGTCGACCAGCACGCCGCGCACGAACGGCTCGTGCTCGAACAGCTCCGCCACGGCATGGCGGGGCGCGCCGTGCCGTCGCAGGGGCTGCTGCTGCCCGAAGTCATCGAACTCGACGAACCCGCGTGCGACCGGCTCGAAGCCGCCGCGCCGCAGCTCGCCGCGCTCGGCGTCGAGCTCGAACGCTTCGGCCCGGCGGCGGTCATGGTGCGCGCGACGCCCGCGATGCTCGGGGCGATCGACACGCAAAAACTCGTCAACGACATCGCCGACGATCTCGCGGGCTATGACGCCGCGCTCGGCCTCTCCGAAAAGCTCGAACTCGTTGCCGCGACGATGGCGTGCCACGGCTCGGTGCGGGCCGGACGAACCCTCAGCGTACCCGAAATGAACGCGCTGCTCCGCCAGATGGAGGTGACGCCGCATTCGGGCCAGTGCAACCATGGCCGCCCGACCTGGGTGAAGCTTGCGATGGACGATGTGGAGAAACTGTTCGGAAGGAAATAGGATGAGGTTTTTCGCAATCGCACTGCTATTGGCGGCATCTTCCATACCGGTGCATTTCGTGATGGCTGCCCCGGCCAAAAAGCCCGACGCCTGCCCCGCCAAACCCGTCCTGCCGCCCGAGCTGTCGGGCTGGGCGCGGAACAGTTCGAACAAGACCATCTACGGCTATGGCGACGCACGTGCTGCCGACTGGCCGCCGCTGGCGGCCGCGCGCACCGGGCTCGCGCTCCACCGGTACGAAAGCCTCAGCTACTGGATCGCGCCCGCGCGCGAGCCCGATCCGTTCAAGTTCGGCGGCATGGTGCCGATCATCGTCAAGAAACCCGGCCGCCTCACCGTCGCGCTCGACGAGGGCGCGTGGATCGATCTCGTGCATGACGGAAAGACAGTAGCGTCGGTCAGCCACAGGCACGGCCCCGCTTGCTCGGGAATCCGCAAGACGGTCGACTTCAACGTGACCGAAGGCCGCTACCTGCTCCAGATCGTCAACGCGCCGAACGCCTCCATCCGCGCGATGGCGGTGGTGCGCTGATCAGCGCGGCAGGCGTTTGACGAGCGCGCCGCTGGCGTCGCCCGGGATCGGTGCGACGCCGATCAGTCGCATGAGCAGCGGATAGACTTCGATATTGTCGACGATGCCGACGTCACCCTTCAGCGGCGTGCCGCTTGCCACGAAAAGCGCGAGCATCTGCAGATCCTGATTGTCATAGCCGTGGGCGCCGCCCTTGACCGGCCATTGCGGCGGGCCGGCGAGGATCGACCAGCCGGGCTCGGCGATGCAGATGATCGCCGCGACGCGCGGATTCTTGCCATAGTGCAACCGCTCGGGCAGCTCCTCGCGCCGGTTGCACGTCATATGGTCGTGCGGCTTGAGCAGTGCGTCATAGACGCGGTTGTCGGTCCCCGCGGCGGGTTCGATCGCGGCATAGGGGCCCGTCTCGACCGCGATGATGCTGGGCAGGTCGATCAGGTCGGCCAGCTGGATCACGCGGCTTTCGTCGATCGCGCGCATCCCGTGATCGGCGACGACGAGCAACTGCGCCGGCTGGCCCATCGCAGCGAGCCCTGCGACGAGGTCGCCGATCCGTGCATCCACCTCCGCGATCGCGGCGTTCACTTCGGCGCTGTCGGGACCAAACTCATGCCCCGCGCTGTCGACCGCCTCGAAATAGAGCGTCACGAAGGCCGGGCGGATGTCGGCGGGACGGCGCATCCAGTCGAGGATCGTGTTGACGCGCTGCGCATAGCCGACATTCTCGTCGTAGCGGAGCCAGTCGGGCGGACGTATCTCGTGGATCGCGACCTCGCTGCCCGGCCAGAACATCGTCGCGGTGCGGACGCCGGCCTTGTTCGCGGTCACCCAGGCCGGCTCCGCCTCGTCCCACCAGAAGGGATCGAGCGACTGCTTGGGGTCGCCAAGGCTGAACTTCACCGCGGGTCGCCGCGGGTCGATCATGTTGTTGCCGGTGATTCCGTTGGTGTCGGGGCGCTTCCCGGTGACGATCGCATAATGATTGGGGAAGGTCTTGGTCGGAAACGACGGGCGCAGCGCGCCATGCGCGCCCTCGGCCGCCAGCTTAGACAGGGTCGGCGTGATGCCGCGCTCCCGATAGTCGGCGCGAAAGCCGTCGATCGAGATCAGGATGGTGACGGGCTTGCGCACCTCCTGCGCTTGGGCGGGGCAGGCGGCGAACAACAGCAGAAGAAGCGGGAGAATGCGTATCATGCGCGGGCCGCTATGCCCGAAATATGACCGCGACGCGACAAGGGCTCAGGCCATCTTGATCCCGGCGACGTCGCGCTCGACCACCGCGGTCGCGCGCTTCGACAACGTGTTGGTCGGCGTCGTCACCTTGTCGACGACCATGAAGTGCGATTGCCATGCCTCCTTGCCGACCTCGCACACGACATAGCCGCGCTGGTCGTTCGCGAATTTGAGCTCGGGGTTCAGCTTCAGGAACACGTCGGTGCCCTTGCGCTGGTCGCTGCCGTCGCCGCCGCTCGAGATCGAGGTCGCGACGATTTCGGCGGCCACGATCTTGTCCCTGTGGACCAGATCGCCGCAGAAATTCTGGTGCTCGTCGCCGGTCAGCACGATGGTATTCTTGAGCCCCGCGAAACGCGATAAAATGCGCTCGCGCGGGGCGTCGTAACCCGGCCAGCTGTCGAGATTGACGATCTTCTTCGGCTCGTCCTCGCGGCGGCGGCGGTCGAGCGACATCATCGTCACCTGCTGCGCGATGCCGTTCCACGTCGCGCCGCCTTCGCCGAGATTCTTCGCGAGCCAGTCCTCCTGCGCCTTGCCGAGCACCTGCGCATCCTTGGCAAACACTTCGGGGCACGCCGGCTTGAAGCCGTCGCCGCATGGCTGATTGCTGCGATACTGCCGCGTATCGAGTATCTGCATCGCCATCAGATTGCCGTAGCGCAGCTCGCGGTTCGCCGCGATGAAGCCGCCGCGCGGGAGCAGCGCCTTACGCACCGGCATATGCTCGTACCACGCCTGGAACGCCGCCTGGCGGCGTAGCATGAAGACTTCGGGCGGCGGCGCGTCGGGGTCGTTGCCGTCGAGGTCCATCTTCCAGTCGTCATAGACCGAGACCCAGTCGTTGCGGATCTCGTGATCGTCGAAGCTGGAAACGAAGGCGTGCTGCGAGCGCGCCGCCTGCATGTCGATGTCGAACAATGTTTGCGAATAGGCGGTGCGGAAGTCGCCGAGATCCTGGAGTCCGCGTAACGCATATTGGCGCACCGGCCGGACGGGGAGGCCGTCGGGAAACAGGTAATCCTGCTGATATTCATAGATGAAATCGCCATAGTGATAGACGAAGGCGAGGTCCTCGCGGGCGAGATGACGGTACGCGCCATAGAAGCCCGATTCATAATGCTGGCAGCCGCAGACGCCGAACGTCAGCGCATCGACGTTGGCGCCGACCGGGGGCAGCGTCTTCGCCCGCCCGCGCAGGCTGCGCTCGCCGCCTGCGGTGAAACGGTAATAATAGGGGCGGTTCGGCTGGAGCCCGGCAACCTCGACATGAACGCTGTGGCCGAGTTCCGGACGGGCGAGTTCGGTTCCCTTGGCGACGACCTCGCGAAAGCCGCTGTCGGGAGAGACCTCCCAATCGACAGGCACGTTGACCGGCGGCATCCCGCCGTGCGGCGCCATCGGCTCGGGCGCGAGGCGGGTCCAGATGACGAAGCCATCGCTCGCCGGATCGCCCGCGGCGACGCCAAGCCCGAACGGAAAGTCGCGGAAGATGCCGGCCTCCGCGCGCAGAATCGCGGGCGCCGACAGGCCCGCGAGCGTCGCGGTAGCAAGAAAATGGCGGCGGTTCAGCATGGCGGCTCCGAAAGCGAAAGTTGCGACTCAGCGCGAACGGCATAGCCGAGCCATCCACGCATGCCCATGCGCCGCTTTGGACCTTTTGCCGCTTGTCAGCATCGCCCAAGTTTGAGACAGACCGGTGATCAACCGGGGGGATGATCATGAGCAGAATATCGAACAAGCGCAGCGCATTGGCTTTGGCAGGGGCGCTCGCGATCGCGGCAGCGCCAACTACCATTCTTCATGCGGCCGCACCGACGACCACCGCCAGCTCGGCCGAGAGCGAGATGATCGTGCGGCAGCGCGCCGCGACCGAGAAGCTGCTGAAGGAGCTCGACCGCCAGACGGGGACGATCCCGATTCGGGCGGCGAAGGCCGACCTCAATCTCGGCGACCAATATTATTTCGTCGGGCCCGAACAGTCGCGCACGATCCTGGTCGACATCTGGCGCAACCCGCCCGCGTCGGCGAACGGTGTGCTCGGCATGGTGTTTCCGAAGGGCAAGAGCTTCATCGACGACACCTGGTCGGCGGTAATCACCTATGAGGGCACCGGCTATGTGTCGGACGATGATGCCAAGACGATCGACTATGAAGAGATGCTCGCGAACATGAAGGCGAGCGACGAGGCGCAGGCGGCCGACATCCGTGCGCAGGGCTATCCCGCGGGCATTCTCCAGCGCTGGGCGCAGGCACCGACCTACGATGCGGGTCGGCATTCGCTCGTCTGGGCGCGCGACATCAAGTTCGACGATACGCCCGAAGATACGCTCAACTACGACATCCGCTTGCTCGGACGCGAAGGTGTGCTGAGCATGAACATCCTCGCAAGCATGAGTCAGCTCGACGATGTGCGCCAGGCGGCAAAGACCTTCGCCAGCGTCGGCAGCTTCCATGCCGGCGCGCGCTACGCCGATTACAACGCGTCGACCGACAAGAAGGCCGAATATGGCCTCGCAGGGCTCGTCGCGGCCGGTGGCGCGGCGGCGGTCGCGAAGAAGGTCGGGTTGCTGGCGGTCCTCGCCAAGTTCGGCAAATTCCTGCTGATCGGCCTCGTCGCGCTTTTTGCTGGCTTCCGCAATTTCATCGGCGGACTGTTCGGCCGCAAGCCCGCGATGGACGCCTCCGAATGGGAAGCGCCCGCCGACGAGGACAAGCGCGACTGACCTTCCTCGTCATGCCGGACTTGATCCGGCATCCACCGCTGCGTTCGACCGCTTGGACCCCGGATCGAGTCCGGGGTGACGAGGCAAGGACGGCTGGGCGATAGCTACCGCCCGATACTGAGCCGAGCGAACACGGTCGCGCCGATCGGGTTCTTGCCATAGGCGGCATCGAGCAGTCGCGGCTTGTCGAACGCCGCGACGCTGCCGCCCAGCGCGAGGTTCAGCGGCCCGGTGAGCGGAATGCGATAGGCATAGCCCGCCTGGAATTTGGTTACGCGGAACGGCACATCGTGAAGCGGGTCGTCATGGTCCGAAAACAGCTCGTCATTTTTCACATTCTCGATACGTCCGAACAGCGTGTGATGATCGTCGATGTCCCAATTCACCTCGGCGAGATACGCGGTGAGCGTGTCGCCGGGATCGCGGTTCTTCGCACTGAACGCTGCGCTTGCGGACAGACCCTTGCCGTTCGCATATTGGACGCTCGCGGTGGTGCGATGCTCGTTCTCGCCCGGATGCTGCGCCTCGGGTTCCTTGAGGCGCGCATGGCTGACCTGCAGCGCCCAGTCGGGCGTTGGGGTCCACGTGCCACGCACTGCCCAACTGTCGAAGCGCGGCGTTTCGATGTTCCAGCGCTTCTCGTCAGGCTCGCGGCCGGTGAAGAGCGAGCCCTCGAGTTGAAACGCCCGCGTCTGATAGCCCAGCGTCGCGACGCCATAGGTGATGTGCGTCGAATCGAACCAGTGGTGGGTGATCGGCGCCTCGGGATTATAGCGGGCGCTGCCGCGGTGCATGAAGGCGCTCGGCCCGATGGCTGGCTCGCCGACGGGACCGCCATAGAGGAAGATGCGTTCGCCATTGTCGCCGACATCGATGTCCACCCGAGCCGCCAGTTCCATGAACAGGTCGTGCGGATGTTGGCGATCGACGAGCGGCTCGCCGCCTGCGGTCTCGCCGGTCGCGAACAGGTTGGGGTAGCCGCGGTTCGACATCAGCGGCTCGAGGCTCATCATCGATTTGAGCTGGATGCGGCCCCATCCGGTGTCCTTTTCGCCCGACAGCATCAGCATCGACTGGATAGTGGCCTTGTCGTCGCCGCGCGGCCCCGACTGGTCCGAATAGACGCCCCAGGCGAAGCCGTGCGCCATGACCATCCAGTCATCGCCGGCGTCGATATGCAGCCCGGTGTGGCCGCCTTCGTTGGCGGGCAGGCGCGCGGTTCCCGACCCCTCGGCGGGGCTCGCCGGATCGCCGTGGCTCACCGCCGAATGGTCCATCGCCGAATGATCCATCCGCGCATGATCCATCGGTTCGTCGCCTGAGGCCGCTCCGGCGGACATGTCATGTCCTCCATGATCCTGCGCGGCTGCGGATGGGGAAAAGAAGGCAAGCGCCGCGGCGCCCGCCAGAAAAGGCAGTTTCGACATATAAATTTCCTGACAAAGAACGGGAATGGGGTTTCCGTCTTCGTCAGATGCGGGGGGGCGGGGTGCTCGGCGGCGCATTGGCGCCCGCGAGCGCCGTCATCGGCTGCGCAACGGGCGCGGCAGCGGGAAGGGGAAGCGGCGCTTCCGCGGCTGGCAGCGCCGGATTGGCGACGCAGCCGATGCAGAAATGGCCCACTTTGCCGGCATTGCCGTCAGGCTTGTGCGTGGGTTGCGTGCCATGACAATCGACCGGCGCGCTCTGCCCCCGCGCCGGCAGCGCCATCGCGGGCAGCGACAAGCCGATCAGGAACAGCGCGAGGAGCAAATGCCGCAACATCGCGCCGCCCATAGCACGGCCGAACGGGAAGAGAAAAGGCGGGGCCGTCAAAACCAAATCCGCATCATCCAGAACGCCATCGCGACCATCATGACATTTTCGGTCAGCGAGACGAAGCCCAGCGGCACCTTGCTGCTGCCACCGACGCACGCGCATTTGATGTCGCGTCTGTCGATATAGACGGCTTTTAACACGGATGCCGCGCCGATGCCGCCGATGAAAAGCGCGATCGGGATCGACAGTCCGGGCAGCGCGTGCGCGGTCATCAGCACGCCAGCGAGACCTTCGGCAAACGGATAGATGCTGGCATAGGGCACCCAGCGCCTGGCGAGCAGGTCGTAGTTCAGAAACATCGTCGCAAACCGGTCGACGTCCTGTAGCTTGAGCAGCGCCAGCACGACCATGCTGAACGAGATGAACCATTCGGCGGCGCGGAGCGTGAAGGCGCTGCCCTCGACCGCGAAGCTCGCCGCCAGCGCCATCAGCCCGGTCATCGTGAACAGCGCGATGACCGGGGTATAGCTGGTGGCGTTCGCGTCGGCGACTTTCAGTCCGAAATGATGACGGAGATCGTCGTAGCCTCCGACGCGGACGCCATCGATGAAGGTTTGCGGCGTTGTCTTGACGCCATGTTTCGCCTTGAAAGCGTCGGTTTCTGTGCGCGTCGTCAGCCAACGGTCATCGACGGTATAGCCCCGGCGTTCGAGTAGATGCTTCGCCTTTAGGCCAAAGGGGCAGATGTGGTCGGGAAAGACCATGCGATGGAGGGTTGCTTGCTTCGTCATGCGACCCATATAGCTTCTGTACCATGGTACGGAGTCAAGCGATGCAACTCACGATCGGTAAATTGGCGGCTGCGGGCGGCGTCGGGGTCGAAACGATCCGCTATTATCAGCGGCGCGGGCTGATGGGCACGCCCGCGCGCAGCGGCGGCGACGGCTGGGGTGGCGGCATCAGGCGCTACGATGCGGACGATGTGCGCCGCCTTAAGTTCATCCGCTCGGCGCAGACCTCGGGCTTCACGCTCGACGAGATTTCCGAACTGCTCGAGCTCGATCAGAGCGACGATCGGCCGCGCGTGCGTGCGCTGGCGCGCCAGCGGATCGAGGTGCTCGATGAGAAGATTTCGCAGATGACCGAAACTCGGGCTGCTCTCGCGCGCCTCGCTGATCAGTGCGCGAAGAGCGACAAGGGGCCGTGCCCGATTCTGGCCGCGTTCGACCCGGCCTAGCTATGCAGGAAGTGCATCACGTCGCCGTCGTGGACGACATAGGCCTTGCCCTCGGCGCGTAGCTTGCCGGCTTCGCGCGCCTTCGCCTCGCCGCCGAGCGTGACATAATCGTCATAGGCGATCGTCTCGGCGCGGATGAAGCCCTTCTGGAAATCGCTGTGGATCTCGCCCGCGGCTTCGGGCGCGGTCGCGCCGGTGCGGACGGTCCACGCGCGCGCTTCCTGCGGGCCGACGGTGAAGAAGGTGATGAGGTGGAGCAGCTCGTAGCCGGCCCGGATGACGCGCGCGAGGCCGGTTTCGTGCAGGCCCATCTCTTCGAGGAATTCGAGCCGGTCGGCCATGTCCATCGTCACCAGCTCGCTCTCGATCGCCGCCGAGACGACAACGGCCTGCGCGCCCTCGGCCGCGGCCTTGGCGAAGACCTTTTCCGAAAAGGCGTTGCCCTTCGCCGCGCTGCCTTCGTCGACGTTGCAGACGTATAGGACGGGCTTCGAGGTCAGCAGCTGTGCGGTCCGCAGTACACGGGCTTCCTCGTCATCCTTGGGTTCCACGAGGCGTGCGGGCTTGCCGTCACGCAAAAGGTCGAGCGCCTGGCCGAGGACCGACGCGGCGATCTTCGCCTCCTTGTCGCCCTGTGCGGCCTTCTTGGCAAAGGCGGGAACGCGCTTTTCGAGGCTTTCGAGGTCGGCGAGCAGCAGCTCGGTCTCGACCGTCTCGGCGTCGGCGACGGGATCGACGCGGTTTTCGACATGCTGGATGTCGTCATCTTCGAAACAGCGCAGGACATGGACGATCGCATCGACCTCGCGGATATTGCCAAGGAACTGGTTGCCCAGCCCTTCGCCCTTCGACGCGCCGCGCACCAGCCCGGCGATGTCGACGAAGGCGAGCTGCGTCGCGATGATCTTCTTGCTGCTCGCGATCGCCGCCAGCTTTTCAAGCCGCCCGTCGGGCACCGCGACATTGCCGATGTTCGGCTCGATCGTGCAGAAGGGATAATTTGCCGCCTGCGCCGCCGCGGTTTCGGTCAGCGCGTTGAACAGGGTGGACTTGCCGACGTTGGGCAGGCCGACGATCCCGCATTTGAAACCCATAAAAACTCCGTGAGGTTTGGCGCGCTGCTGGATGGAACGCCATGTCTTGCCCGCGCCCCTAGCGCCAAGTCGCGTCCGATGCCAGCCATATGGCGCGCCAGACCGGCTGGAGGGCGATGCACGTGGCCCGGCGACGATGGAGTTCGCGGTGCAATGGCGCGTGGGTGCGCCGAACCGAACGAGGGACTGGACGAAAGATGCAGGAAATTCAGACGCGGTGCGCTACGTCCCGGTTATGCGAAACCGATTCCTGATCGCGGGTCTCGCTGCGATGGCGGTGTCTGCCGCCGCCTCCGCCGCGCCCTCGGGCTTCGAGGCGGCGGTGTTCAAGGATCTCAACCATTTCCGCGAGGATCCCGCGGCCTATGCCGATGACCTGACCGGCTATCGCGATCGCTTCGACGGCAAGCTGCTGATCGCCGAAGAGGGCGAGGACATCGACATCATGACGAACGAGGGCGTCGCCGCGGTCAATGAGGCGATCCGTGCGTTGCGATCGGAGGCGCCGCGACCGTCCTTCGTTTGGAGCGACCTGCTCCAGCGGGCTGCCGCCGACCATGTCGCGGTGCAATCGCGGTCGGGTGCCGTCGGTCATTATTCGAACAACAGCGATCCCGGCGTCAGGATGCGCGCGCGCGGCGGCGGACCCTACGTCAGCGAGGTCATCACCTATGGCCATCAGACGCCGCCGGGGGTTATCCACCAGCTACTGATCGACGACGGCGTTCCGGGGCGCGGCCACCGCTTCAGTCTGCTGCGCAGCGACCTGCGCTATGCCGGGGTCGCCTGCGGGTCGCACCCGCACTATCGCCTGATGTGCGTGATCCTGATGTCGCCGACGCGCGACGGCACCGCACCCCCGCCGCCGCAGCGATCGGCTCCATAGCGAGCTTGCCAGCTGTATTGCTATGGCATAACAGTGATCTCGCTGAAAACAGGAGAGATCATGATCCGACGTGCGAAAATGGCCTTGGCGTTGCCGTTGTTCATGACCTCGGCCGCCGGGGCGACACCCGTCGCAGACCGGCGTGTTGCCGACGAAACCGCCGTCGCGAACACTGCGAAACAGGCAATGACCGCGACCGGCGCGCGCGGCCTCGCCATCGCGGTGATCGACAGGGGCAAGGTCGTTTCGGTGCAGACGTTCGGTGATCGCAATGCGAAGGGCGACCCGCTGACGCCGCATACGATCATGTACGGCGCGTCGCTGACGAAGGCCGTCTTCGCTTACACGGTGCTAAGGCTGGTCGACGAGGGCAAGGTTGATCTCGACAAACCGATCGCGGCAATGCTCGCCAAACCACTCCCCGAATATGGCAATCTCGACGCTTATGGCAATTGGGGTGACCTCGCCGGCGACGATCGTTGGCGGACGGTGACGCCGCGTAATGTCCTCAACCACAGCACGGGTTTCGCAAACTTCTCCTTTCTTGAACCCGACGAGAAGCTACGTTTCCATTTCGATCCCGGCAGCCGCTACGGCTATTCGGGCGAGGGCATCATGCTGCTCCAGTTCGGGCTCGATAAGGGGTTGGGACTCGACACTGGGCAACAGGTTCAGCGGCTGGTCTTCGATCCACTCAATATGCCGAACACCAGTCTGGTATGGCGCTCCGATTTTACGGCCAACTATGCCGACGGCTGGACGCTCGACGGCAGCGTCGCGGCGCATGACGAGCGCCGTCGTGTTCGCATGGCCGGATCGATGGATACGACGATCACTGATCTCGCGAATTTTGCGGTCGCCTTGGTGGCGGGCAAGGGGCTTTCGAAAATGGCGTGGCGCGAACTGGTTCGCCCCGGCCAGCCAATCCGTTCGTCCGCGCAATTCCCGACCTTGGCGGGCGACGTACCCGAGGCGAAGCAGCACAGGGGGCTGGCTGCGAGCGTCGGGCTGATCACCTACACAGGTCCGCAGGGGCTCGCCTTCTTTCGCGGTGGGCACAATGATTCGACCGGCAATGCGCTCGTCTGCCTCGTAAATCAGGAGCGTTGCGTCCTCATCATGTCAAACGATGTTCGCGCCGAGGCCGCTTTCCCGCTGATCGTTCGTGACATTCTGGGTGACACCGGTACGCCATGGCGCTGGATTTTCGGCGACATGAAATTCGTCTGAGGCGGCCGCCCGCTCCCGCGATCAAGGGAAGCGGACGGCCCGCCATCAGTTACCGACCGGCTGATTGTCGGTGCGGCGCACGACGATCGTCGACGAGCGCGGTTGCTCGCCGGCGACCGGCCAGTTTCCGGTCGGGTGCTGGATGTTGACGAAGAAGGTCGTCAGATCCGGCGTATAGGCGATGCCCGTGATCTCGCAGCCGACCGGGCCGACGAGGAAGCGTTTGGACTGCTTCGTGGTCTGATCGACGTAGAACATCGCGTTGTGGCCGAACGCCTGATCGATCGTGCGGCCCGACACGCCCGAGTTGCCCGGCACGCTATGATCGGTCTGCACCCACAGGCGGCCCTGCGGGTCGATGCGGAGGCCGTCGGGACTGGAGAAGGTGTCGCCGTTGATGTTGCCGACAAGGTTGGCGCCGCCCGACGACAGCGAGGGATCGCCGGCGAGGAGGAAAATCTCCCAGCTGAACTTGGTCGCCAGCGGCGAGTCGCCTTCCTCGCGAAACTTCAGAATGTGCCCGTGCAGGTTGGTCACGCGCGGGTTCATCGGATCGGTGACGCGGCGGCCGCTGTTATTGGTAAGCGTCACGAACACCGACTTGTTGTCGGGTGCGACGGTCAGCCACTCGGGGCGGTCCATCACGGTGCCGCCGGCGACGCGCGCCGCCGACTGGGTGTTGATCAGCACGTCGGCCTGGTTGTTGAAGTTGACCGTCGTCGGGGTCGGCGGCGTCGTGCTTTGGCTGACGTTGCCCGGATCCTGCGCGCCCGCGGTCAGGCCGTTCTGGCCGGCGACCAGTGCGCGCCATTCGCCGCTGCCATCGGCATTGAAGCGCGCGACGTAGAGCGTGCCATAGTCGAGCAGGTCGGCGTTCGCCGAACGGATCGTGCTGTACGCGCGGTCGGGGACGAATTTGTAGATGCAGCCCGGCGTCGAATCGTCACCCATATAGAAAGCGACGCGGCGGTCGCTGTTCTGCATGAAGGCGACATTCTCGTGGCTGAAACGGCCCATCGCGGTGCGTTTGGTCGGCGGCGACAGCTCGCGCAGCGGGTCGATTTCGACCACCCAGCCATAGTTGGTCGCTGGCTGCGTCGGGTCGAGGTAATTGTCGGTCGTCTCTTCGCACGTCAGATAGGTGTCCCACGGCGTGCGGCCGCTCGAGCAATTGTTGAGCATGCCCTTGATCGTACCCGACAGCAGGCCCGCGGCGGGGCCACCGGCGCGGTAGCTGCTGTTGCCGGTATAGCGCTTGTTGTAGGTCGATCCCGCGCGCACCGCCCATTTGCCGTCGCTGCCCTTGGCGATTTCGACCACCGCGATGCCGACTGCCGACAGCGCCAGCGCTTTCTGGTCGGCGGTCGCGGTCGCCGCGTTGTAGCTTCCGGCCATCAGGATGTTGAAGTCGGGATATTCGAAATTGAGCGCGAGGAGCCCGCCAAGGTTCGGATCGGTGCCGGGCAGGCGGAAATATTCCATCCCGTCGTGATTGCCGCCGGCCCATTTCTCGGCGACCGCGGGGGTCGGGAAGCTGCCCGTATAAGCCGCGCCGGCCTCGACCGAATCGCCGGCTTTCAGCAGCACGTCGACCGTATAGCCGGCGGGCACCGTCACGCCATCGTTCTGGTTCGCTGCGACCGACGCGAAATTGATCGCATAGCTGGCGGTCGGGGTGGGGGTCGGCGTCGGGGTCGGCGTCGGGGTCGGGTTCACCGTGACGGGCGGCGTGCTGCTATCGTCGCCGCAGGCGGCAAGCGCGGCGACGGGCAGCACCGACAGGCCGAACAGCCCGTTGCGAAGCAGCGAACGGCGCGACGGATTTTCGGCGACGATTGCTTCCAGGCTGTTCGGTCCGTGAAGGTCGTCGGTGTCGCGGCGATAAGGCGCGCGCGCTTCGTCGGTGAGATGTGACATGCAGTCCCCTTTTTCGGTTGAGCCCCGGGACCCGGCGTCCCGGCCTTTTCCAGGTAGCTCCCGATTGCAGAGGGAGGTGTCAGGGGTGTTGCGTCACCGTGTCGCGAAGAAAGGATTTATATTACAAGGTTCTGACAACGGCTCAGTCGAGCACGGCGCGAACCAGCGGACCCGCCGCGCTGCCGCCGAGCCAGGCGAGCTGGACATCGGCCGAAACCTTGTTGATCGCCTCCTGCGGCTTGTTGCCGGGATGGACCGCGCGGCGCAGCGGCCGGGTGCCTGCGGGTAGCGCCATGATCTCTGCGATCGCGCGCGGGACATCCATCGGGTCGGCGCTGCGGCCGCTGCCGTCCTCGGTGCCCATGCCGCGCGTGAAGGGCTCATAGGCCCCAAGCAGCGCCGGGTCGCTCCGGTCGCGCAGCGCGCCGGTGTAGATATTGCGGTTTTGCCAGACGCGCGTCGGATAACCGCCGGGCTGGATGATCGTGACCTCGATTCCGTGCGGCACGAGTTCATAGGCAAGCTGTTCCGACAACGCCTCGACCGCGAATTTCGTCGCCGAATAATGGCCGCCACCGGGCACGATCACGCGGCCGAGCTGCGAGCTGATGTTGAAAATCTGGCCGGACCGGGCGGCGCGCATCTGCGGTAGCAGGGCCGTAAGCATCCGCTGGATTCCGAAGACATTCGTCTCGAAAATCAGCCGCGTCGCCTCCATATCCTGCACCTCGACCGGCCCGGTGATGCCGATACCGGCATTGTTCACCAGCGTGTCGATGCGGCCGCCCGCCAGATCGAGCGCCTTCGCCGTGCCGCTTTTCACCGACGCGTCACGGGTGACGTCGATCTCGACGATATGAAGGTTGAGCCCGTCCTTCGCGGCTTCGGCTGCGAGGCTTGCCGCCTCGGGCCGGGGGATGTTGCGCATTGTCGCAACCACCTTCGCGCCGAGCCGGGCATAATGGAGTGCGCCAAGGCGGCCGAAACCGCTCGAGGCACCCGTGACCAGCACGGTGCGACCTTTCAGCGACGGCGCGGCGGCGGGCGTTTCGGCGTGGAGGAGGACAGGCGCCGCAGCGGTCAGCGCGGCGGCTCCGGCGATCAGTTCGCGGCGGCTCGGGATATGGCGATCGGACATGGGGGGGGCTCCTTTCGGAACCATCATGCCTCAAAGCATGGAAAGCGCCATATCGCCTGTGTCAGCCGTTCAGGCGCAGCGCAAGGTCGCTCTGGAAGCGCACGTCGTCGCCGTCCGCGAGCCATGCCGCCTCGGCCGAAATCGCGCCGAGCAGATCGGTCAGCGGCTCGACTTCGCTCTTGTGATAATTGCCGAGGACATGGCCGGTGACGCGGTCCTTGTGTCCCGGATGACCGATGCCGATGCGCACGCGGCGGAAATCGTCGCCGATATGCTGGATCAGGCTGCGGATGCCGTTGTGGCCCGCCGCGCCGCCGCCCTGCTTTACCTTCACCTTCATCGGCGCGAGGTCGAGTTCGTCGTAGAAGACGGTGACGTCCTGCGGCGTCAGCTTGTAGAAATCCATCGCGGCGCGCACGCTGCGCCCGCTTTCGTTCATGAAGGTGCCCGGTTTGAGGAGCAGGATGCGGTGCCGTCCGATGCGGCCGTCTTGGAACCAGCCCCGGAATTTCTTTGCCGGGGCCGGAAAGCCATGCATGTCGGCGATGACGTCGACGGCCATGAAGCCGACATTGTGACGATGCATCGCATATTGGGGCCCGGGATTGCCGAGGCCGACCCAGAGCTGCATGGCGCTGACTTTCTGGGGAAAGAAGAAGCGCCCCTCCCATCGGGAAGGGCGCTTCCAAAAAGGGCTTAAGCTTCAGTCGTCGCTTCGCCGTCGTCCTTCGTCGTGTCGCCGTCGCTCGACTTGAGCGCCGACGGGGCGACGATGGTCGCGATGGTGAAATCGCGGTCGGTGATCGCGCTTTCGACGCCCTTGGGCAGGGTGACGTTGCTGATGTGGATCGAATCGCCGACGTCGAAGCCGGTAACGTCGATCGAGATTTCGTCGGGGATCTTGTCCGCCTCGCAGACCAGTTCCAGCTCGTGACGGACGATGTTCAGGACACCGCCGCGCTTCAGGCCGGGCGAGGCTTCCTCGTTCGCGAACACGACCGGCACTTCGACATGGACCTTGGCGTCCTTCGAGATGCGCAGGAAGTCGGCGTGGATCGGACGATCCTTGACCGGGTGGAACGAAACGTCCTTGGGCAGGGTGCGAATGGTCTTGCCGCCAACTTCGATCATCACGACCGAGTTCATGAAGTGACCCGTCATCAGCTGCTTCATCAGCAGCTTTTCTTCGACGTGGATCATCAGGGGTTCTTCCTTGCCGCCATAGACGACGGCGGGGACACGACCGTTGCGACGCAGGTCACGCGAGGCTCCCTTGCCTCCGCGTTCGCGCGTCTCGGCCGTCAGCGTCAGCTGATCGCTCATAGTTTTTCTCCGAGTACGGTTACACAGTTCCGCCACGCCTCCAGGGATGACCATGACGGAAGCGCGGGCGCATAGCGGGGAAGCGGCGGAAATGCAAGCGCCGCGGCCGCTATTGCACGCGGCTGACCTTATAGCCCTCAGCTTCGAGCATTGCGGGAACGCTGTCGCTTCCGACCAGATGCCCCGCGCCCACCGCCATCAGCACGGTGCCCGGCCGCTCCATCCGCCTTTGGACCCAAGCGCTCCAGCGCCGGTTGCGGTCGGTGAGGATCGCCTTGCGCGCGGCAGGCACGCTGTCGACGTCCTCGTTGACGATCTTTGCCAGCGCATCGGCGTCGCCGCGCGACCAGTCGGCCGCCATCGCCTTGACATCGCGGACGGCGTCGCCCGCATGTTCCGCCGCGCGGACGAGCATCGCACGCTGCGCGGCGGGATCGAGCGTTTCGAACAGCATCAGCTGGCTCTCGGCGCTTTCGAGGCCCGATATCGGTTTGCCTGCCTTGTCAAACGCCGCCGTCAGGCCGGCCTCGACGCCGTCGGATGGCGAGAGCGCGGCCTCGTCGGCGACGCGCTGCCCCATCAGGACGAGGATGGCCCAGTCGTCGAGCGCGTCGCCGCCGAAGTCGCTTCCGGCTTCGAGCCTGCGGTAAGCTGCGAGCGCGGTGGGAGGCAGCCGCGCATCCATCGCGAGCGGCTTTTCGCGCGGTGCCAGTTGGCGGAAAACCCGCCCCGCCTCGGCAAGTTGCCGCGGCGAGAGTTCGAGCACCAGCTCGTCCGCCGCCGCGACAGCCGTTGCGACCTTGCCGCCGTCCCAGTCGGTCCCGGCGGGCAGCGCGTGCATCGTGCCCAGCATATAGATATGCGTGTCGTCGTCCTCGACGAGCCACATCGCCGGGCGCGCCTCGACAGCCGGCTGGCTGCCGCACGCTGCGAGCAGCAACGGGAAAAGGGCCGCCGCGATGCGGCGACCCCCGTGCCGGAAGGGGAGGGCCCCGGCCCGCATCACTGGATGCGCTGCGCCTTGAGCCCGCGCTCCGCCAGATAGTCCTGCACGCTCTTCTCGCCCGCGAGATGACCCGCGCCGACCGCGACGAACACGGTGCCCGGCTTGTCCATCCGCGTCTTGATCTGGTCGGCCCAACGCGCATTGCGATCGAACAGCAGCGTCTTGGCGAGTTCGGGCGTCGCCTCCATGCTCTCGTTCATCGTCACGGCCAGTCCGTCGGGGTCGCCCTTGCCCCAGAGCAGGACCATCTTGTCGAGTTGCGGCCCCAGCTTGTCGATGTCCTTGACGACCGACTTCAGGAAACTGACCTGCTCGACCTCGGGCAGCGTATCGAAGAAGCCGAGCTGTTCGGTGAGCGTCTCGAACCCCGAAATCGGCTTGGCCCCCGCCTTGGCCTTTGCCGTGAGCTGCTTTTCGACGCCCTGATTGGGATCGTAGCCGTGCTTGGTCAGCGGCAGCACCGACAGCGTGACCCCCGCGAACCAGGGTTCGAAGGCGTCGAAGGCATTGGCGGGCAGGCCGAGCCCGGTGAGCGTCGCCTGATAGGCCGCGAGCGTTTCGGGATCGAGCTTCTGCGGCAGCGGCTTGCCGCTCTGGTCCATCGCCATCGGAAGGGTCGCCTTGGCAACCTCGGCCTGATCGTCGGGCAGGACGAGTTCGAGCACCAGTTCGTCGGATTTGTCGAACGCCTTTTGCACCGCACCGTCGAACCAGCTGAGGCCTGGCTTCAGGACGTGGACGGTGCCGAACAGATAGACGGTGGTGTCGGCATCCTTCACCGCCCACAGGGCGGGCTTGATCTTGACGGTCGTTTCGGCAGCGGCGGGCTCCTTGGCCAGCGCGATGCTTGGGGGCTGCGCGGCATAGAAGGCGACGGGCAGGATCGCACAGGTCGCGGCAAGCGTCTTGAACCAGGTCTTCATCGAAAAACACCTTTCTTGATGGGCCTTATGGCCGGTGAAGTTGGGGAAGGGGAGAGGCGAGTTCAGCGAAATTTGAACCAGAGATAGGCCAGCGCATTGGCGGTGAGCGACAGGGCGAAGAGCGGCATGGCCTCGACCGGCGGCGCGAGATCGGCCCGCGCCAGCACCCACCAGACGGGGCAGGGGAAAATGAAGGCATAAAATCCAGCCAGGCCGCCTCGACGGTACGCCAGCATTTCATGGTCGTCGACATTGCGGTGATAGATTATCAGCGAGACCATCAGTCCGACGGTCCACAGCAGCGACAGGAGGATCGCTACCGCGGGGCTGATGGCGTCGTCGTTGAAAAGTCCGCCAGTGCCCGTCGACTGCAGCAGGATCGCGGTCACAAAGCCGAGCGCCCCGGCCAGGAGCAGGCTGATCCAGTACAGGCGCTTGCGCGGCGACCAGCTGCGCAGCCAATCGGCGTGACGCCGGAAATAATAGGCGATCGCCGCAGCCCCGATCGCGAGCGCGAACAATGGGCCGATCCATGTCGCGAGCGGCTTGCCGCCTGCCTCGACGGTCGATTCATTATATCCCGCGAAAGCTCCGGCGAGCATCGCGGTGCCGATGCCGATGGCGATCGGGATTCCCATGCCCGGGGCTCCGCCCTGCTTGCGATCATTCGCCATTTTCCGCTCCCTTGAAACCGTCATCGAAAATCTCCTCGATCGGCATCTCGAACAACCGTGCGAGCTTGAAGGCGAGCGGCAGCGACGGGTCGTATTTTCCCGTTTCGATCGCGTTCACCGCCTGCCGCGAAACGTCGAGCCGGTCGGCCAGTTCGGCCTGGCTCCAGTTCCGCATCGCCCGAAGCACCTTGAGCCGGTTCTCCATGCATCACCTTTAGTCATCCAAGCATGACATTGTGTCAGCTGTTATTGACTAAATGACATGATTCGCTGACCATGTCAACAACACCTTACATTTTGCAATGCGATAGTGACATTGCCCATATCATGGGCGCGCCGTCCCTTGACCGTGCGCCCCTGCTGCGCCAAGGGCGACGACGATTGTTGCACCTGCGAAAGACGGAAAAAAGGTGACCGAAGGGGCGGAAAAGAAAGTCCTGAGCTTCCAGGACATGATCCTGACGCTGCATGCGTATTGGAGCGCGCGCGGCTGCGCGATCCTGCAGCCCTATGACATGCGCGTGGGGGCAGGGACGTTTCACCCCGCGACGACGCTGCGCAGCCTCGGTCCCGAGCCGTGGAACGTCGCCTATGTCCAGCCGAGCCGCCGACCGACCGATGGCCGCTATGGCGAGAACCCCAACCGCCTTCAGCATTATTACCAGTATCAGGTGATCCTGAAGCCATCGCCCGCCGACCTGCAGGACCAATATCTGGGCAGCCTTGCCGCGATCGGCATCGACCCGCTGCTCCACGACATCCGCTTCGTCGAGGACGACTGGGAATCGCCGACGCTCGGCGCATGGGGGCTGGGCTGGGAAGTCTGGTGCGACGGGATGGAGGTTACCCAGTTCACCTATTTCCAGCAGATGGGCGGCTTCGACTGCAAGCCCGTCGCGGGCGAACTGACCTACGGCCTCGAACGCCTCGCGATGTACATCCAGAATGTCGACAATGTGTACGACCTGAAGTTTTCGGACGCAGTCGGCGATGTCGCGGCAGTCAGCTACGGCGACGTGTTCCTCGAAAACGAACGGCAATTCTCGAAATGGAATTTCGAGGTTGCCGACACCGATACGCTGTTCGCGGGTTTCAAGGCCGCCGAGGACGAGTGCAAGCGCGCGATCGACGCGGGCGTGCCGCTCGCGGCCTACGATCAGGCGATCGAGGCGAGCCATCTGTTCAACCTCTTGCAGGCGCGCGGCGTGATCAGCGTGCAGGAACGCGCCAACTATATGGCCCGCGTGCGCGACCTCGCAAAAGGCAGCTGCAAGGCGTGGATCGACAGCCAGTCCGAACGCTGGACCCAAAACTATCCGGGGTGGACGCTGTGAACGACTTTCTTCTCGAACTGCGCAGCGAGGAAATTCCGGCGCGGATGCAGGCCGGCGCGCGCGCCGAGCTTGAAAAACTGTTCCGCGCGCAATTGAGCGCCGCGGGCCTCGCAACGGGCGAGCTGACCGTCTGGTCGACGCCGCGGCGTCTGGCGCTAATCGCGCGCGACTTGCCCGAGGCGACCGCTGCGGTCAGCGAAGAACTCAAGGGGCCGCGCAGCAGCGCGCCGCCACAGGCACTCGAAGGCTTCCTTCGCAAGACCGGCCTTCGCCAAGACCAGCTCGAGGATCGCGACGGCGTCTGGTTCGCCGTGATCGACAAGCCCGGCCGCGCGACCGCCGAGGTGCTGGCCGAGGCGATCCCCGCGATCGTCCGCGGCTTTGCGTGGCCCAAGTCGATGCGCTGGGGCAAGGAAAGCGCGAGCAGCGAAAGCCTGCGCTGGGTGCGCCCGCTGTCGGGCATCGTCGCGATCTTCGGCGAGGAACTGGTGCCGTGCGAAATCGGCGGCATCGCCAGCGGCTTCGCGACGCGCGGCCATCGCTTCCACTGCCCGGGCGAGATCACGATCGGCTCGGCGGCCGACTATGCCGAAAAGCTGCGTGCGTGCCACGTCATCGTCGATCATGAGGAACGGCAGGCGATCATCCGCGACGGCGCCGCCAAGGCGGCGGCCGATGCCGGGCTGAACCTCGTCGAGGACGAGGGGCTGGTGATCGAGAATGCCGGGCTGACCGAATGGCCGGTGCCTTTGCTCGGCCGCTTCGACGAAGCGTTCCTCGAAGTGCCGCCCGAGGTCATCCAGCTCACCGCGCGGGTGAACCAGAAATATTTCGTCGTAAACGGGGCGGACGGCAAGCTCGCCAACGGCTTCGTCTGCACCGCGAACATCGATGCGAAGGACGGTGGGGCCGAGATCGTCGCGGGCAACCGCAAGGTGCTGGCGGCGCGGCTTTCGGACGCGCGCTTCTTCTGGGAGCAGGACCAGAAGAAGACCCTCGCGCAGCACGCCGAAAAGCTCGCGAACATCACCTTCCACGAAAAGCTCGGCACCGTCGCCGACAAGGTCGAGCGCGTCGCGAAGCTGGCGCGCTGGTTGGTGGAAGAAGGCATCGTCACGGACCGTTCCCCGGCGAAAGCCGGGGCCCATGGCGACGGTGCAACTGGACCCCGGCTTTCGCCGGGGAGCACGGAGTTGGCCGATCAGGCCGAACTCGCCGCGCGGCTGGCAAAGGCCGACCTCGTCACCGAAATGGTCGGCGAATTCCCCGAATTGCAGGGCTTGATGGGCGGCTATTACGCCCGCGCCGAAGGCCTGCCCGATGCCGTCGCCGACGCGATCCGCGACCATTACAAGCCGGTCGGGCAGGGCGATGATGTGCCGACCGCGCCGGTGACGGTGGCCGTGGCGCTGGCTGATAGGATTGACACGCTAGTCGGTTTTTATTCGAACCGGTTGCGGCCCACCGGCTCAAAAGACCCGTTCGCACTACGTCGCGCGGCAATTTCCGCGATTCATATTATCATTTCGTCTGGAGTTCGGGCGAGCCTTGCTCGACTGTTTAGTTTGAGCTTCGATACCCATTACGCTCAATACGCCGAAGTTCTTTCTGCATATCAGACTGTTTTCGAAGGCGAAAAAGTAAAATTCGAGCCAGCTTGCGCTGATGGACGTCATGCCGATACATTCTTCATTTCAACGTTGATTTCGTCCGATGACGATGCGGAGAAGTACGCCGAGCGAACATTGCGATCGGGCATAGAAGTTGAGGAGCAGCTCCTCGAATTCTTCGCCGACCGCCTCAAGGTCCAGCAGCGCGAGGCCGGCGTCCGTCACGACCTGATCGACGCGGTGTTCGCGCTCGGCGGCGAGGACGATCTCGTTCGCCTGCTCGCCCGCGTGAAGGCGCTGCAGGCGTTCATGGCGACCGAGGACGGCGCCAACCTGCTCGCGGGCTACAAGCGCGCGGCGAATATCCTGAAGCAGGCGGATATCTCCGTCGCCCCCGCGCAGGCGGGGGCCGCTGGGGATCGTGCGCCTAACACGACGGCCCCCGCCTTCGCGGGGGCGACGGATGTGGATCGGGCATTGCTCGCCGCGCTGGACACCGCCGAACCCGCCGCTTCCGCCGCCGTCGCCGAAGAACGCTTCACCGACGCGATGGCGGCGCTCGCCTCGCTCCGCGCGCCGATCGACGCTTTCTTCGACGGCGTGATGGTCAACGATCCGGACGAAGCGGTCCGCGCCTATCGCCTCGGCCTGCTGTCGCGCTTTACCGGCGCGGTGCATGGCGTCGCGGATTTCTCGAAGATCGAGGGCTGACGGCGGGCTATGCGCCGCAGCTTATAACGAACGAAGTAAAACTGAATCGACGAAGTGCGATTGCATACCTACCCAGCCGCAACCTCCTCCCCGGGGCAGCAGGAGCAAGACATGACGAAGTTGGTGCATTTGTTCGGCGGCGACGCGACGACGCGCGAGCGGTCGAAGGAATTGCTGGGCGGCAAGGGGTCGAACCTCGCCGAAATGGCCTCGATCGGCCTGCCGGTGCCCCCGGGCTTTACGATCACCACCGACGTCTGCACCCAATATTATGCCAATGGCGAACAATTCCCGGCGGGTCTCGCCGCGGAAGTCGCCTCGGGCATCGCGCATATCGAGGGGATCACGGGCAAGAGGTTCGGCGACGCCGCCGATCCTCTGCTCGTCTCGGTGCGCTCGGGCGCGCGCGTGTCGATGCCGGGGATGATGGACACCGTCCTCAATCTCGGGCTCAACGACCGCACCGTCGTCGGCCTGTCGCAAGCGTCGGGCGATCCGCGCTTCGCATGGGACAGCTATCGCCGCTTCGTCCAGATGTACGCCGACGTCGTCATGGGCCTCGACCATGCCGAGTTCGAGGAAGCGCTGGAAATCGCCAAGGAAGACCGCGGCTTCTATCTCGACACCGAAATGGCGGCCGAGGACTGGCAGGCGCTGGTCAAGGACTATCAGGCGATCGTCGAGCGCGAGACCGGCGCGCCGTTCCCGCAGGAACCCAGCGACCAGCTGTGGGGCGCCGTCGGCGCCGTGTTCGCGAGCTGGGAAAGCGACCGCGCGAAAGTCTATCGCCGCCTGAACTCGATCCCCGGCGAATGGGGGACCGCGGTCAATGTGCAGGCGATGGTGTTCGGCAATATGGGCGACACTTCGGCGACCGGCGTTGCCTTCACCCGTGACCCCGCGACCGGCGAGCGCGCCTGGTACGGCGAATGGCTGATCAATGCCCAAGGCGAAGATGTCGTCGCCGGCATCCGCACGCCGCAATATCTGACCCTCGCCGCGCGCGAAAAGGCTGGCGCCAAACCGCTGTCGATGGAAGAGGCGATGCCCGAGACCTTCGCCGAGCTCGGCCGCGTCTTCGACACGCTCGAAACCCATTATCGCGACATGCAAGACATCGAGTTCACCGTCGAACGCGGGACGCTGTGGATGCTCCAGACGCGTTCGGGCAAGCGCACCGCGAAGGCCGCGCTTCGCATCGCGGTCGACATGGCGGCCGAGGGGCTGATCTCGGAAGAGGAGGCCGTCGGTCGCGTCGATCCCGGCGCGCTCGACCAGCTGCTCCACCCGACGCTCGACCCCAAGGCTCCGCGCGACGTGCTGACCAAGGGTCTCCCCGCGAGCCCCGGCGCCGCGTCGGGCAAGATCATGTTCGACGCCGACAGCGCGGAGAAAGCCGCGGCGATGGGCGAGGCCGTTATCCTCGTTCGGGTCGAAACCTCGCCCGAGGACATTCATGGGATGCACGCCGCGAAGGGCATATTGACCGCACGCGGCGGGATGACCAGCCACGCGGCGGTCGTTGCGCGCGGCATGGGACGCCCCTGCGTCTCGGGCGCGGGCGGACTTTCGATCGACGGCAACGCACGCGTGCTTCGCGTCGCGGGCCGAGAACTGCGCGAAGGCGATATCCTGACCCTCGACGGCTCGACCGGCGAAGTGATGGCGGGCGAGGTGCCGACGCTTTTGCCCGAACTGGTCGGCGATTTCGGTACTTTGATGGGATGGGCCGACAAGGTGCGCCGCATGAAGGTGCGCACCAACGCCGAAACGCCGCAGGATGCCCAGGTTGCGCGTGATTTCGGCGCCGAGGGCATCGGGCTTTGCCGCACCGAGCATATGTTCTTCGACGCCGCGCGCATCACCGCGGTGCGTGAGATGATCCTCGCCGACAGCGAGGATGGCCGCCGCGCCGCGCTCGCCAAGCTGCTTCCCGAACAGCGCGGCGACTTTGCCGCGATCTTCCGCGTCATGGCGGGACTGCCGGTCACCATCCGCCTGCTCGATCCGCCGCTGCATGAATTCCTGCCGACGCGCGAAGAGGATTTCGCCGACGTTGCCGAGGCCGCGGGCGTCGGGATCGAGGCGCTGAAGGCGCGCGCGAACGAGCTGCACGAATTCAACCCGATGCTCGGCCATCGCGGCTGCCGCCTCGGCGTGACTTATCCCGAAATCTACGAGATGCAGGCGCGCGCGATCTTCGAGGCGGCGTGCGACGTCGCCGCCGAAACCGGCGCCGCGCCGATCCCCGAGGTGATGATACCCTTGGTGGCGACGCGCCGCGAGTTCGACCTGATGAAGGCGGTGGTCGACTTGGCTGCGAAGGCGGTTTTCGACGAGAAGGGCCGCGAGATCGCCTATCTGGTCGGCACGATGATCGAGCTGCCGCGCGCCGCGCTGATGGCGGGCGAGATTGCCGAAACGGCCGAATTTTTCTCGTTCGGAACCAACGATCTCACCCAGACGACGATCGGCATCAGCCGTGACGATGCAGGGCGCTTCCTGACGCAATATGTCGACAAGGGCATCTTCGTCACCGACCCGTTCGTCAGCCTCGACGTCGAGGGCGTCGGCCAGCTGATCGAACTCGCCGCCGAACGCGGCCGCGCGACGCGCAACGGCATCAAGCTCGGCATCTGCGGTGAGCATGGCGGCGACGCGCCGAGCATCCATTTCTGTGAGAAAACCGGCCTCGATTATGTCAGCGCCTCGCCGTACCGTGTGCCGATCGCACGGCTGGCGGCAGCCCAGGCGGCGCTGAAGAGGGGGTAGGGCGCGATGAAGAGCTGGCACCGCTACGCGATCGCCTTGGTGGGCGGATTGGCGGTGGGGCTCGGCGCGGCGTGGGCACTCACCAGTGGCGGGCTCGGCGACGGCGGTATTCACAACGGGCCGTGGACGACCTCGCTCGGCTACGGTACCAAGGCGACCGATCCGCTGACGCGTGCGATGGTCGCGCGCGGCGGACTGCTTGCGCTTCCGGCAAAGGAAACCGTCTATTGGCTCGCGAAGGCCGATGCCAGTGGTGCGCCGCTCGACGGCAATTGCCGCTACAGCCTTTCGGGCAAGCCGCCCGACGCCCGCTGGTGGAGCGTCACCGTCTATGACGACAAGGGCTATCTGGTCGATAATCCGGCGCGTCTCTGGTCCGTCAATGGTGCCAATGTGGCGCTCGATGCGAAGGGCGATTGGCGCGTGACCATTTCGCCCGACAAGTCCCGGGATTCGGCATGGCTGCCGGGGATCAAGGGACAAAGGTTCCAGTTGACCTTGCGCATGTACAATCCCGGCAAGGCGTTCCGCGACGATCCGGCCAAGGCGACGCTGCCCCGCCTCGTGAAGGAGGGCTGCTGAGATGCGGAGCTGGTTCGGCCCGATCCTGTTCGGCCTGATCGTCGCCGCGGCAACCGCATGGGCGGCGATCCTCTACATCCCCTATGGCTTGATGTCGGTGGCGATCGACCGGTTGGGGCAGGGCGGGATTAATCAAATGTCCTATGGCAATCTCGCGACGCCCGAGCGCCAGCCGGTCGTGCGGCCCAGCCCCGATCTCGCCTATTCCAGCTGCCCCTACGACCTGTCGAAGGGGCCGTTGCAGATTGACGTGACCCCGGTGGCGGGGCGCTACAGTTCACTCAGCGTCTTTGACGCCGCGACCGATGTCATCTTCGTGCGCAACGATATCGAGGCGGGTGGCAGGCCTTATCGAATCATCGTCGCTCGCGCGGGGCAAAAGGTGCCTCGAGGAGCCGAAATCGTTCGCACCAATCATGACAAGGGCATTGCGCTGATCCGCCTCTTGCTGAAAGATCCTTTGGAAATCGGAGGCCTCGACGCAATCCGCCGGCAATCGTCCTGCAGGGTGGTCACAAATCCGAAATAGGGGGTTGCGCGCTTCCGCGACTGCTCCTAAAGGCTCCCCTCCACGCACCCGTAGCTCAGCTGGATAGAGCATCAGACTACGAATCTGAGGGTCGGACGTTCGAATCGTTCCGGGTGCGCCATTTTCCCGAACATCGCCCGCGTTGCCGCCGTTCGCCGGACGCTGCGCATAGCTATGCCCTGTTGCTTCGGCCCCGCCTATGCGACATTCGGGCCGTCGAACCGGCCCCCGCACGCCGGCAAGGGAGAGTCATGAGCGAACAGATCGTCACGGTCGATATCGGCGGCACGCACGCGCGATTTGCGATCGCCGAAGTGGCGGATGGCCGCGTCGTCGCGTTGGGCGCGGAAACGACGCTCCATACGAAGGATCATGCGAGCTTCCAGACGGCTTGGCAGGATTTCGAACGCCGGCAGGGCGGAACGCTGCCGCGCGCGGTCGCGATTGCGATCGCCGGCCCGACGCGCGGCGAGATCATCCGTTTTACCAACAATCCCTGGATCATCCGTCCGGCGCTGATCGGCGAGAAGCTGAACGTCGATCGCCATGTGCTGGTCAATGACTTCGAGGCGGTGGGCCATGCGGTCGCGCAGGCCGGGCCCGAATATTTCGCCCATCTGACGGGCCCCGACGCGCCGTTGCCGGATGACGGCACGATCAGCATTATCGGCCCCGGCACGGGGCTCGGTGTCGCCCACATCTGGCGTGGGAACGGCAGTTACCGGGTGCAGGCGACCGAGGGTGGGCATCTGGATTTCGCGCCGCTCGACAGCATCGAGGATGCGATCCTCGCGCGTCTGCGCAAGCGGCATCGCCGTGTGTCGACCGAGCGTATCGTGTCCGGCCCGGGCATTGTCGATATCTACGAAACGCTCGCGAGCCTGGAAGGGCGAGCGATCACACCGCTCGACGATCGCGAAATCTGGTCGCGCGGCATGGCTGGCGAAGACAGCCTCGCTGCGGCGGCGATCGACCGTTTCTGCCTGTCGCTCGGCAGCGTCGCGGGCGACCTCGCGCTGGCTCAGGGGGCGAGCGGGGTCGTGGTAGCAGGCGGGCTCGGTCTCCGCATACGCGACCAGCTTCTCCGTTCGGGCTTTCCCGAACGCTTCGTCGCCAAGGGACGGTTCGAGAATTTCATGGCGGCGATCCCGGTCAAGCTGATCACGCATCCGCAGCCGGGCCTGTTCGGTGCGGCAGCGGCGTTCGCGCGCCAGTATGCGTGAAATTTCGCTGGCGCACGGCGGCTAAAATCGGCAGCAAGGGGCATGTCCTCGCGCCCCGTCCTCGGCATCATTGCCTGCAACCGCACGGTCGGGACCGAGATCGCGCAGGCGGTGATGAACCGCTATGCGATCGCAGCGATGCGCCACGCCGATTGCGCCGCGCTGATCATTCCGTCGCTGCCCGAATATATGCGCGCGGACGAGATTGTCGGGCGGCTCGACGGGGTTCTGCTGACCGGTACGCCCTCGAACGTCGAACCGGCGCGCTATGGCGACGAACGCGAGGGGGAGGGGCCGTTCGATCCCGAACGCGACCGGATGATGCTCGACCTCGTCGACGCGGTGATTGCGGCGCAGCGGCCACTTTTCGGCATCTGCCGCGGCTTCCAGGAGATCAATGTCGCGCTCGGCGGGACGCTGCGGCGCGACACTTCGGCGAGCGAGGCGCTGCTCGCGCATCATGCGCCTGACGGGGCGGCGTTCGATGCGATGTTCGACCATCATCACAAGGTCGATCTGGTTGCGGGCGGCTTGCTCGCCGCCGCCTATGACACGCCGTCGCTCGACGTCAATTCGGTCCACTATCAGGGTATCGGCGAGCTCGCCGACGGCCTGACGGTCGAGGCGCGTGCGCCCGACGGGCTGGTCGAGGCCTATAGTGCGCGGCCGAACGGCGTGCCCTTACTCGCGGTGCAGTGGCACCCCGAATGGTCGACCGATGGAAACGCCCAGAGCCAGACCTATTTCCACCTTCTCGGACGCGCGCTAAGGGGCGAATTATGAACTGCCGCGTCACCCGATACGATCGCTATCTCGCGCGGATCAGCTTTTCGCCCTGATTTTCCGGAAGCCGGTTTCTTTCCGTTTCCCGACAATCAGGAGTTTTGACATGCCCCGCAATCACGACATCGCCGAACTGCGCCGCCTCGACGTCGCGCACCATCTCCCCGCACAGGCCGACTGGGCCGAAATCGAACGGCTGGGCGGCAGCCGGATCATCACCCATGCCGAGGGATGTTATATTACCGACGGCGACGGCCACCGCATTCTCGACGGCATGGCGGGCCTGTGGTGCGTCAACGTCGGCTATGGCCGCGAGGAGCTGGTCGAGGCGGCGGCGGCGCAAATGCGCGAGTTGCCCTTCTACAACACCTTCTTCAAGACCGCGACGCCGCCGACGGTGACGCTGGCGGCAAAGATCGCCAGCCTGACGCAGAACCGCCTGCCGCATGTCTTCTTCAACGCCTCGGGCAGCGAAGCGAACGACACCGTGTTTCGCATGGTGCGCCACTATTGGAAGCTCAAGGGCGAGCCCAAGCGCACCGTCTTCATTAGCCGCTGGAACGCTTATCATGGCTCGACCGTCGCGGGCGTCTCGCTCGGCGGCATGAAGGCGATGCATGCGCAGGGCGACCTGCCGATTCCCGGGGTCGCGCATGTTCGCCAACCCTATGCTTTCAATGAAGGCCAAGGGATGACCGAGGAAGAGTTCTGCGACGCCTGCGTGCAGGCGATCGAGGACAAGATCCTCGAGGTCGGCCCCGAAAATTGCGCCGCCTTCATCGGCGAGCCGGTGCAGGGCGCGGGCGGCGTGATCATCCCGCCCAAGGGCTATTGGCCGAAGGTCGAAGCCGTGGTGCGCAAATATGGCCTGTTGCTCGTCGCCGACGAAGTCATCTGCGGCTTCGGCCGCACGGGCAAGATGTGGGGGCATGAAACGATGGGTTTCTCGCCCGACCTGATGCCGATGGCAAAGGGGCTGTCGTCGGGTTACCTGCCGATCTCGGCGACCGCGGTCGCGAGCCATGTCGTCGATGTCCTTAAGACCGGCGGCGATTTCGTTCACGGCTTCACCTACTCGGGCCACCCGGTCGCAGCGGCGGTCGCGCTCAAGAATATCGAGATCATCGAGCGCGAAGGCCTCGTCGAACGCACGGGCAGCGTCACGGGGCCGCATCTGGCGAAGGCGCTCGCGACGCTGAACGACCACCCGCTTGTCGGCGAGACGCGCTCGGTCGGCCTGCTCGGCGCGGTCGAGATCGTTGCGGACAAGGAAACCCGTGGGCGCTTTGGTGGCGCGGAAGGGACGGCGGGACCGATGGCGCGCGACGCGTGCATCGCCAATGGCCTGATGGTGCGCGGCATCCGCGACAGCCTGGTCATGTGCCCGCCGCTGATCATCACCACCGAACAGATCGACGAGATGGTTGCCATCATCCGCAAATCACTCGATGAGGTGATGCTGAAGCTCCGCGCGCTTTAACAAAGGAAGAAATCTCTCCTATGCCTTCCGGCCTATTTGCCCTGCTCGACGACGTCGCCACCATCGCAAAGGTGGCGGCCGCGAGCATCGACGACGTTGGCGCCGCGGCGTCGAAGGCGGGGGTCAAGGCGGCGGGGGTCGTGGTCGACGATACCGCGGTGACGCCGCGTTATGTCACCGGTTTCACCCCCGACCGTGAACTGCCGATCATCTGGCGGATCACGAAAGGGTCGATCTTCAACAAGCTGGTGCTGATCCTGCCGGCGCTGTTGCTGCTGTCGACTTTCGTGCCGTGGGCGATCACGCCGCTGCTGATGATCGGCGGCGCCTATCTCTGCTTCGAGGGTGCCGAGAAGGTGCTCCACTCGTTGCAGGAGGACAAGACGAGCCTGGCCGAAGACGCCGAGATCGTCGCCGACAAGGATCATGAGGAGACGATGGTGAAGGGCGCGGTGCGCACCGATTTCATCCTCTCGGCCGAGATCATGGTGATCGCCTTGAACGAAGTGCTCGACGAGCATCTGGCGATGCGTGCCGCGACCTTGGCGTTGGTCGCGGTGGCGATCACCGTCGCGGTCTATGGCGTCGTCGGGCTGATCGTCAAGATGGACGACATCGGGCTGCACATGGCGAAGGAAGGCAACAAGGCGCGCCGCGCGATCGGGCGTGGTCTTGTCGACTTCATGCCGAGGCTGCTGTCGGCTCTGGCACTTGTCGGGACCGCTGCGATGCTGTGGGTCGGCGGGCAGATCGTCCTGCACGGGCTCGACGAATATCATATCGGCGGGATCGGCCATTGGCTGCACGATGCGGCGCATGCGATCGGCGGCGGTCTCCCGCTCGCGGGGCTGTGGGAGTGGCTGATCAACGCCGGCGGCGCGGGCGTGTTCGGGTTGTTGCTCGGCGGGCTGATCGTCGGCGGGCTGCACTTCATTCCAGGCAAGAAGGCGGCTCATTAATCTCGTCATCCCGGACTTGATCCGGGATCCACAGCAGCGCCGAAGTCATGGAACCCGGATCAAGTCCGGGATGACGAAGATTGGGAGGGGGCGGGAGGTCTAACCCAGCAGCACCACCGGGCTATCGGCCCGCCAGTGCATCGAGACCTTGTCGTCCCAGGTGAAATCCTCCTGATCATGGCGCGACAGGTTGGGCCGCGAGACACGCAGGCGCGCGCCCGATTCGAGCAATATGTCGTACAGGGTGATGTCGCCGAGATAGGACATGCCCTTGATGCAGCCGCGCGCGAAATTATGCTCGTCGGGGGCGTCTTCCGCAGCAGCGCGAACGGCTTTGCCTTCGCCGGGGACGTGAAGATAGATTTTCTCGGGGCGCAGCGCGACCCACACATCGGCGCCGTGCGGACCGGTGACGCCGTGGTTGAGGTAAACCTTGCCGAGCCCCGGGCAATCGACCGCTGCGCGGTCGGGCTCGTCCAATGTCAGCTTGCCCTCGAAGATGTTCACCGACCCGACGAAATCGGCGACGAAGCGGTTCGCGGGATATTCGTAAAGATCGGACGGTCCCGCAAGCTGCGACACCTCGCCCTTGTTGATCACTGCGATCCGGCTCGCCATCGACAGCGCCTCGTCCTGATCGTGCGTTACCGTGACGAAGGTGATGCCGACCTGGTCCTGCAGCTCCGCGAGCTCGAACTGCATCTGCGCGCGCAGCTTGGCGTCGAGCGCCGACAGCGGCTCGTCGAGCAGCAAGACTTTGGGCCGCATGATCAGACTGCGCGCGAGCGCGACGCGCTGGCGCTGGCCGCCCGACATCTGGTCGGGCATGCGATCCTCGAACCCGCCGAGTTTGACGAGGTCGAGCGCCTCGGCGACGCGGTCCCTGACCTCGCCGCCCTTCACGCCCGCAATCTTCAGGCCATAGGCGACATTATCCGAAACGCTCATGTGCGGAAACACGGCATAGCTCTGGAACACCATGTTTACCGGCCGCTTGTTCGGCGGGATGCCCGCCATGTCCTGCCCGTCGATCAGGATGGTGCCTTCGGTCGGCAGCTCGAACCCGGCGATCATGCGCAGCAGGGTCGTCTTGCCGCAGCCCGAGGGGCCGAGCAGGACGAAGAATTCGCCGGCCAGGATATCGAGACTGACATTATCGACCGCGGCGACCCGGCCGAAGCGCTTGGTGACATTCTGGATCTGGATGATCGGCTTTTTCGGCGCGTCGGTCATGGTCAGTGGGTTTCCGCGATGGCCTTTACGCCCTGAAGCTTCAGGGCGACGGCGGTCAGAACGATGGTGAGAAGAATGAGCAGGGTCGAGGCTGCGTTGACCTCGGGCGTTACCGAAAAGCGCACCATCGAATAAACCTTCACCGGGAAGGTGATCGTGTCGGGCCCGCTGGTGAAATAGGTGATGACGAAATCGTCGAGGCTCAGGGTGAAGGACAGCAGCGCCCCCGCGACGAGTGCCGGCTTCATGTGCGGGATCAGCACATCGCGGAACACCGCCCATTCGCCGGCACCGAGGTCTTTCGCTGCTTCTTCCTGCTCGCGGTTGAAGCTCGCGAGGCGCGAGCGCACGACCATCGTCACGAAGGGGAAGCAGAAGGTGATGTGCGCGATCGTGATCGCGCCGAGATTGAACGGCCAGATGAGGTCGGTCGGCCATTCGAGCCACTTCGCGAAGAAGATCAGGAAGGCGACCCCCATGCAGATTTCGGGAACGATGATCGGCAGCGAGATCGTTCCGTCGACCGCGCCTTTCAGCGGGAAGCGAAATCGCCAGAGCATGACCGCGGCCACCGCGCCCAGGATCAGGCTGGCGATCGTCGCGAGCGCTGCGATCGTCAGCGAATTGACCAGCGCCTCGACCAGCACGTCGTTGCCGAGTGCCTTCTCGTAATATTTGGTCGTGAAGCCGCGCCACACGACGTTGCGCTTGCTGTCGTTGAAGCTGAAGATCATCAGCACGATCAGCGGGGCATAGAGGAACAGCATCACCAGCCCGACCCAGGTGCGCATCCACAGGGTGCGGCTATATTCGAGCGGCGCGCGCGGCGTGCGGGCGAACAGGGCCATCAGCGAACCTCCGGCACTTTCCTGCGCATCGCCTGCAGCGCAATCAGGATGAACATGGCGTAGATGAGGATGAAGGAGAGCGCGGCGCCGAAGGGCCAGTCATTCGCCTTCTTGAACTGGCGCTCGATGACGTTGGCGATCATCTGGCTGTCGGTCCCGCCCATCAGGTCGGGGGTGAGGTAGGCGCCGAGCGCGGGGATCAGCGTGATCATGACGCCGGCGACGATCCCGGGCGCGGCGAGCGGCACGACGATGCGCATGATCGTGCGGAAATGTCCGGCGCCGAGGTCGAGGCTCGCCTCGATCAGGCTACGGTCCAGCCGGTCGAGCGCCGCGTAAAGCGGCAGGACCATGAAGGGCAGGTGGACATAGACGAGCCCGAAGACGACGGCGAAATTGTTGAAGAGAAGCTGCACCGGCTCCCACGTCGGCAGCGGCTGCAACCCGACGAGCGTCCTGAACCAGCTCGCGCCGCCCCAGAGCGTCTCGAGCCCCTTGTTCGCGAAGCCCTGGCTGCCGAGCAGCATCATCAACGCATAGGTGCGGATCAGCAAATTGGTCCAGAAGGGCAGCATGATGCCGAGGAGCAGCCACGGCCGCCATTTCTCGCTGGCGAAGGTGATCGCCATCGCGACCGGAAAGCCGATGATCAGGCAGATCAGCGTGACCAGTGCCGCGACCGCGAAGCTCTTCCCGAAGATGCTGAGATAGAGGAACTCGGTCGCGCGCTTGTAATTTTCGAGCGTTCCCGAAAATTCGATTTCGGTCAGTCCCTTGTTCTCGCCGAAGCTGTAGAACCAGACAATCGCCATCGGGACGACGAAGAAGATCAATGTCCAGAGCAGCGTCGGCAGAGAAACCGCCGCGAAGACCCGCTTGTTCGCTTTCCAGTCCTGCTCCGCCATCCCCCATGCCCCCCTTTCAGGATGTTACGACGCGCGAACCTTCGTGAACGCTTCCTCGTAGAGCGGCTGAAGCTTTTCGTTGAACTTCGCATATTCGCATTTCGCGAGGATATCTGCGGGCGGGAAGATGACCGGGTTGTTCTTGTACGTGTCGGGCATCAGCGCCTTCGCCGCGAGGTTCGGGGTCGGATAGAGGATCGTCTCGGTGATCTTCTTGCCCACCTCGGCATCGAGCATATAGTTGATGAAAGCGTGCGCATTCTTCGGATGCGGCGCGCCCTTGGGAATACAGAGCGTATCCGAATTGAGCTGGCTGCCCTCCTTGGGCACGACGAAGTCGATGTCGTCGTCCTCGACCATCGCCTGCGCAATATCGCCATTATATTCGAGCACGACGTCGACGTCGCCCTTGAGCAACAGGTCCTGTCCGTCGTCTTCGTGGAATTTTTTCACATTCGGCTTCTGCTTGATCATCATCGCCGAGATTGTTTCGATGTCGGCGGGGGTCAGCGCGTTGACCGACTTGCCGAGATATTTGCCGTAGAGGCGGAACATGTCGCCCGCTTCCGACAGCCAGGCGATGCGGCCGGCATATTCGGGGCTGTCGAACAGCACTTTCCAGCTGTCGGGCTTCGCCTTCACTTTCGATTTGCGATAGCCGATGCCGAGGACAAGCCAGGTATAGGGAAGCGAGAATTTGCGGCCCGGGTCGTAATCGACATTGATGAAGCTCGGGTCGACATTCTTGATGTTCGGAATCTGCGCGTGATCGAGCGGCTGCAGCATGTCGGCGCGGACCATGCGCTCGACGAAGTCGTTCGAAGGCACGATCACATCGTATCCGGGGTTGCCCGCCTTGAACTTCGCGAACAGCGTATCGTTGCTGTCGAAGAGGTCCATCGTGACCTCGACACCCGTCGATTTCTTGAAATCGTCGAGCGTCGTCTCGCCGATATAGGTGTCCCAGTTATAGAAGTTGAGCTTGGCTTCCTCGCCGTTCGAGAGCTTTTTGCCTTCGCCCTTGCTGCACGCCGCAAGGCCGCCAAAGCTGATCCCGATGGCGGCCACCCCCATGGCCTGAAGCAGCGAGCGACGGTTGCGGCCCTGCGCGAGCAGTTCGTTCAAATCCATTGACGGCCTCCCTGTTTGTGACGTCAAGCTGACTCAATAATGTCACCTTGGGAAGAGGCTTTTTTGCGCTGCACCAATAAATTCTGGAACATTCATGCGTTGCGCAGGTACCAGTCGTAATCGAGTGTCGGAACGACGCTGAAATAATTGTTCTGTTCGACGCGCTTCACGATGCTGAACATCTCGACGAACCGTGTCCCGAGATAATCGCGCATCAGGCTCGACGCCTCGAAGCGGTCGACCGCGGCGAACCAGTTCGAGGGCGGCTTGTCGTCGCCGCTGTTGTCGCGGTCGTAGCCGTTGCCGACCACCGCCGCGCCCGGATCGGTACGGGTCGTCATACCATGATGCATCCCGGCAAGGACAGCCGCGACCGCCAGATAAGGGTTGGCGTCGGCGCCGCACGCGCGATGCTCGACGTGGCGGCTGGGCGGCGGACCGGCAGGGATGCGGAACGAGACGGTGCGATTGTTGACGCCCCACGTTGGCGCGACCGGGGCATAGCTGTTCGCCTTGAACCGGCGATAGCTGTTCGCGTGCGGCGCGAAGAGCGCAAAGGCATCGCCGACGGTGCCGATCATCCCGCCGATCGCGTGGCGGAGCGCGGGGGTGCCTTCCGGCTCGTCGCTCGCGAAGATGTTGTTGCCCGCGTTGTCGTTGACCGAGACGTGGATGTGCATGCCGCTGCCCGCCTGCTCGGCGAAGGGTTTGGCCATGAAGGTCGCCTCGAGCCCGTGTTGCTGCGCGATCGCCTTGACGAGGCGTTTATACATGATCGCATCGTCGCAGGCGCGCAGCGCGTCGGGCTTGTGGCGCAATGTGAGCTCGAACTGGCCGGGCGCGAATTCGGAGATCGCGCTTTCGAGCGGCAGGCCCTGCACATCGGTCGCGGCGTAAAGCGCATCGAAGAAGGGACGGAAATCGTCGAGCTCGCGCAGGCCATAGACCTCGACATTGCGCGGCGTGTCGCGGCTGTAGGCGGGGCGGGCGGGGCGGACTTTGCCGTCGCGCGCGCGGCGCGGATCGAGCAGGTAGAATTCGAGCTCGACCGCCAGCACCGGCGTCAGACCATCGGCGGTGAATCGGTCGATGACGCGGCCGAGGACGTGGCGCGGGTCGAGGTCGTGCGGCGTGCCGTCGAGCTCGTAGAAATCGACGAGGAACTGTGCGGCCGTGTCACCGCCCCACGGGGTGCGGACGAGGGTGCCGGGGATCGGCTTCATCGAGCGGTCGGCGTCGCCGTCCTCCCATACCAGGCCCGTTTCGACCGTGTCCTGTCCGGTGATGTCGACGACGGTGATCGAGCCGGGGAACATGCGGCCGCTATCGTAAACCGCCATCACTTCATGCTGGCGCAGGCGCTTGCCGCGCGGAACGCCGCCGAAGTCGGTATAGATCATCTCGATCGAATCGACGTCGGGGTTCGCCTTGAAAAAGGCCTCGGCCTCCGACCGCGGCGCGATCACGCCCGATGACTTCGACATCGCCCCTCTACTCCTTCAATGCACGCACGCAGTCGGCGAAGGCGCCGACCAGCCGGTCGATCTGATCGTCGCCGGTAACCGGGCTCACCAACATCATATTGTGGAACGGCGCCAGCAAAATCCCGCGATTGGCGAGGAAGAGGTGGATCGCCGCCTCGAGTTCGGGGTGCATCGCCGCCTTGGCTTCGCCGCCATTTCGCGGCGGGGTAGGGCAGGTCAGGAATTCGACGCGGGCGCCAACCTGCGTGACGTGCCAGTCGAGCCCGGCGCCCGCGATTTCCTGCTCAAGCCCCGCGACGAGGCGCGCCGCGCCGCGCAGCATATGGTCATATGCGGCGGGCGTGACGACCTCGCCCAGCATCGTGTCCATCGCGGTGATCGCCAGCGCATTGGCCGAGAGCGTCGTCCCGATGCCGCTGTGGCCGGTCTGTCGCGTCCGGTTGAGTGCGGCCATGCGCCCGGCCACATCGGCCGAGAAACCATAGACGGCGCACGGCACCCCGCCGCCGATCGATTTGCCGATCACCATCAGGTCGGGCTTCGGGCCTTGCGTGAGGCTGTGGCCGCCATAGCCTGACGAAATCGTGTGCGTCTCGTCAAAGACCAGCAGCGTCCCGGTCTCGTCGCAAAGCGTGCGTAGCGTCTGCAGAAAACCCGGTGCATCGCGCACCATGCCGACGTTCGTCATTACCGGCTCGGCGAGGACGCAGGCAATGTCGCCGCCACGCAGCGCAGCCGCCAGCGCCGCTTCGTCGTTGAACTCGACCACCGCCGTGGTGCCGCGCAGATCGTGGACCTGTCCGACCAGGCTGGCGCGCATCGCCGGCGCACCGCCTTTCAGATCGACGAAGGCATCGTCGACCGCGCCGTGATAAGCGCCGTCGAAGATCAGGATCTTGCGCCGCCCGCTGATCCCGCGGCACCAGCGGATCACGGCACGATTGGCCTCGCTGGCGGTCGTCGTGACCTGCCATTGCGGCAGGCTGAACATCGCCGCGAGCCGTTCGGACAAAGCCGCGCCGCGGTCCGTCGGGAGCATATAGCTCAATCCTTCGCCTACCTGCCTCGCCAGTGCGGCGGCAAGAGCGGGCGGCGAATGGCCGAACAGGCTCGCGGTGTCGCCGAGGCAGAAGTCGTCGTAGGTCTGGCCGTCGATGCTGGTCAGCATCGCGTCCTTCGCCGAGGCGGCGACGATCGGCACCGGGCTAGGCCAGTCCTTCATCCAGTGAAAGGGCACCGACTGGAACCAGCCGGTTGCGGAAGCATGGTGGGCGAAAGCAAGCGGGTTGGCACGCCGAAACCGCTCGGCCTCGCGTTCGGCGATGCGCGCGATGGCGGCGTCGGCGATCACCCGAGCCTGTCCTTCAGCGCATAGTAGAGCAGGCCCAAGGTCGCGAGCGGCCGGCGCAACCATTTGCCGCCGGGGAAGGGCTTCGCGGGGAGGTTCGCGAGCACATCGAAGCGTTCGGCCGTGCCTGCCAGCGCCTCGGCGATCAGCTCGCCGGCAGTTGTAGTGACCAGCGCGCCGTGCCCCGAGAAGCCGTGCGCGAAAAACACATTCCCGCGCCGCCCGATGTGCGGCAGCCGGTTCATCGTCACCGCGACCGCACCGCCCCAGCCATAGTCGATCGTCGCGTCGGCGATTTGGGGGAAGACCTCGGCCATGAACGGTCGCACGAATGCGGCGATGTCGTGCGGCGGCGTCTGCGAATAGCGCTCGCCCCCGCCGAAGATCAGGCGTTTGTCGGCCGAGAGGCGGAAATAGTTGAGCACGAAGCGGCTGTCGGCGACCGCGGCGTCAGTCGGGAGTAGTTCGTCGGCGCTCGCGAGCGGCGCGGTCGCGATGTTGTAGTTCATGATCGCCACGGTGTAGCGGCCGAGGTCGGGCTCCACCTCGCCGATCCAGCCGTCGGTCGCATCGATGACGTAGCGCGCAGCGATATGCGCGCGGTCGGTCATCACGCCCGGCCCCTCTCTATTCTCGGTGATGCGATGGGCGCGCTCGCCCTCCCAGATCCGCACGCCGGCCGCTTCGGCCGCCTGCGCAAGCCCGATCGCATAGTTCAACGGGTGGAAATGCCCGCCCTGCGGGTCATGGACCCCGCCATGATAGAGCGGGCTCGCGATATGTGCGGACATATCGGCCTTCGCGACGATATCGGTCCGATAATCGAAGCGGTTTGCAAGATAGTCGGCCTCGCGCCGCATCGCATCGAAATCCTTCGGCGTCCACGCCGCTTCAAGATGGCCCGCTTTCAGGTCGCAGGAGATGCCATGCTTCTCGATCCGCGCCTTCGCGCGATTGTCGCGCCAGCAAAGATCGAACAGCGCGTCGGCGCGCTCGTGACCGAATTCCGCTTCCAGTTCGGAGGCCGTCCAGCGCAGGCCCGGAATCAGCTGCCCGCCGTTTCGCCCCGAGGCGCCGAAACCCACGCGCTCGGCCTCGATCAGGATGACCGAGAGGCCGCGCTCGGCGCAGGCGAGGGCGGCGCTGAGGCCCGTGAACCCGCCGCCGATCACCGCGACGTCGCAGCTGCAATCGTCGCCGTCGAAGGTCTGCGGCCGCCATGCGTGCGCGGTCGCGGTATAATAGCTGTGGTTCAGCCGATCGGTCATTCAGACACCAGCCCTAATTCCGTTCGTGTCGAGCGAAGTCGAGACACCCCTCATGCCAGCACGGCGTCTCGACTTCGCTCGACGCGAACGGGGAGCGGTGGGGGGTGTTCATGGTCAGACCCGCATCAGCAGATGTTCGCGCTCCCAGCTCGACACCACCGACTGATAGTTGAACAGCTCGTAATCCTTCACCGCGAAGAAGATTTCGAAGAAATCGTCGCCCAGCAGATTGCGGACCTTCTTGCACGAGCTGAACCGGTCGAGCGCCGCCTCCAGCGTACGCGGCAGGGTGCGCGCGCGGTTGTACGCGCTGCCGGTGATCGGCTTGGGTGGCACCATGCGGTCGACCATCCCGATATAGCCGCACACCAGCGACGAAGCGATCGCGAGATAGGGGTTGCTGTCGGCGCCCGGCAGGCGGTTTTCGACCCGGCGGTTGTTCTTGTCCGACACCGGCACGCGAAAGCCGCACGAGCGGTTGTCGACGCCCCATTGCACGTTGATGGGCGCCGCGCTGTCGGGTCGCATCCGCCGGAAACTGTTCACATTGGGCGCCCACATCGGCGAGATTTGCGGCATGAAGCGGATCAGGCCGGCGACATAGGAACGGAAAGCCGCGCTGTCGCGGCCGTTGGCGGTCGAGAACAGGTTGCGTCCGGTGTCGGCGTCGACGACCGACTGGTGGATGTGCATCGCGCTGCCCGGCTGGCCCGCCATCGGGTTCGCCATGAAGGTCGCATAGACATTATGCTGCTTCGCGACGTTGCGCACGGCGCGCTTGAACAGAAACACCTCGTCGGCGAGGCGCAGCGGGTCGCCGTGGATGAAGTTCACCTCGAGCTGCGCGGCGCCCATTTCGTGGATCATCGTGTCGATATCGAGCCCCATAAGCTCGCAATCGTCGTAGATGTGATCGATGATCTCCTCATATTCGTTCATCGCCTCCAGCCCATAAGGCTGGCTCGCGGTTTCGCTGCGGCCCGACTGGCCGACGGGTGGTGTCAGCGGGAAATCGGGGTCGGCGTTCTGCGAGACGAGATAGAATTCGACCTCGGGCGCGATGATCGGCTTCCAGCCCTTGTCCTCGTACAGGCCGAGAACCTTTTTCAGGATCGTGCGCGGCGCGATGTCGACTTCGGTCCCGTCGCCGTTGAAGGCGTCGGCGATCACAAAGGCGGTCGGCGAGGTGAAACCTGGCGCGACGCAGATCGTAGTCGGGTCGGCGATCAATATCTTGTCGGGGTCCTTGTCCCAGATATCGTCGATATCCTCAGGGTAGTGGCCGTCGATCGTGCAGATGAAGACACTGCCCGGAATACGGAGCGACTTGTCCTTGACCGAGGAGAGGAATTTCTTGGCCGGCAGAACCTTGCCGCGCTGGACCCCGTTGATGTCGGGGACGATACATTCGACTTCGTCGATATTATGGTCGCTGATCCATTGTTCCAGATTGACTGACATGTGCCCCCGATTGGGCCGAGGAGCCGGCCCGTTTGTGGAAGGCCAGCCTATCGCGAAGTTCGGCGAAGCGCCAGAGGGGCCGGTATCGGCCATTTTTCTCCGGCCATGCAGTGGGCGACTGTCTGGAGACGACCGGAGCACGACATTTCTAGTATCGTCATCCTGAACTTGTTTCAGGATCCATGGTCCGCCATTTCCTTAGGCGCCGCGCCGGACGAACGCTCAGTCCATGGATGCTGAAACAAGTTCAGCATGACGAGGTTTAAGGACGGCTCCCCACCCCAGAGCCGCCATCCTGCCGCGCGATTTTTCACTGTCCTACATCGTTGGCGCGCGATAGCTTCCCCCAATGTCGGTGTCCTGCCCTTGCGCCGTGATCGCGCTGTCTGCCGCACCTCTTGTTTCGCGGCGAGAGCGGACGGCAAAAGTTGGTCGCACAAGGCTGAACTTTGGTGAACTTTGGGGCGGACAAGCCAATGTCCTGCCACCGCATGGAGACGATCGATGAGGGGTGACAATGACCAGCTGGCGTCTTTCTGGATGCCGTTCACCGCCAACCGCGCTTATAAGGCGAACCCGCGCCAGCTCGTCTCCGCGAGCGGCATGTATTACCGGTCGAGCGACGGGCGCGAAATTCTCGACGGCACCGCGGGCCTCTGGTGCAGCAACGCAGGTCATTGCCGGCCCGAGATTGCCGAGGCGATCGCGAAGGCCGCATCGACGCTCGATTTCGCGCCGACCTTTCAGCTCGGCCATCCATTGCCGTTCGAACTCGCCCAGCGTGTCGCGGCGCTGATGCCCGACGGTCTCGACCGCATCTTCTTCACCAACAGCGGGTCGGAGTCGGTCGACACCGCGCTCAAGATCGCGCTCGCGATCCAGCGCGCGAAGGGGCAGGGGACGCGCACCCGGCTGATCGGGCGCGAGCGCGGCTATCACGGCACCGGATTTGGCGGGGTCACGGTGGGCGGGCTCGTCAACAACCGGCGCGTCTTTTCGACGCTGCCCGGCGCCGACCATCTGCGTCATACGCACGATATCGGACGCAACGCCTTCACGCGCGGCTTCCCCCAACATGGCGCCGAGCTGGCTGACGATCTGCAGCGCCTCGTCGACCTGCACGGCGCAGAGACGATCGCGGCGGTAATCGTCGAGCCGATGGCGGGCTCGACCGGGGTGCTCATCCCGCCGGTCGGCTATCTCCAGCGGCTGCGCGAGATTTGCGACCGCACCGGCATCATCCTGATCTTCGACGAGGTCATCACCGCTTTCGGCCGCGTCGGCGCACCGACGGCGTCGGAGGCATGGGGCGTCACGCCCGATATCATCACGATGGCGAAGGGGCTGACCAACGCGGCGGTTCCGATGGGCGCGGTCGCGGTGAAGCGCGAGTTGCACGACGCGGTGCTGGACAGCGTCGCGGGCGGCATCGAGCTGTTCCACGGCTACACCTATTCGGGCCATCCGCTCGCCAGCGCAGCGGGTCTTGCGACGCTCGACCTCTATGCGCGCGACGGCCTGTTCGACCGCGCGAACGACCTCGCCGCCTATTGGGAAGATGCGGCGCACGGCCTGAAGGGGCGCCGCCATGTCATCGACATCCGCACCATCGGTCTTGTCGCAGGGATCGAACTCGAACCGCGCCCCGGCGCCCCGACCGCGCGCGCGATGGAGCTGTTCCACGCCGCCTTCGACGATGGCCTGCTTGTCCGCGCGACCGGCGACATCATCGCGCTGTCGCCGCCGCTGATCGTCGAGAAGGTGCAGATCGACGAGATGTTCGGCCGTATTGCCGACCTGCTCGATACGATCGACTAGGTGCTTGCCAGCGGGAAGGTCACCGAAACCTTTGTGCCCTTTCCGAGCTCGCTTTCGATGTCGAGCTGCCCCTGGTGGCGCTCGCTGATATGTTTGACGATCGCAAGGCCAAGCCCGGTGCCGCCGACCGAGCGGCTGCGCGCTTCGTCGACGCGGTAGAAGCGTTCGGTCAGGCGCGGCAGATGATCGGGGGCGATGCCTTCGCCCTCGTCGCTGACGGAGAAGCGGACGCGCTGTCCCTCGCGCGCCAGTTCGACCGTCACCGGCGTTCCGGGGCGGCCATATTTCATCGCGTTGGAAATGATGTTGTGGGCCAGTTGTCCGAGCTGCGCCTCGTCGCCGAGGACGGGCTGCGCGCCGCGGCCGAGCCGCGCGATGATGTCCTTCGGACGCGAGGCCTCGCTGTCCTGCAGTTGGGCGATCGTCGTCTTGACGATCGCGGCCAGATTGACCGGACGGGTGGGGCGGCGGAAGCGGTCCGCCTCGACGCGCGAGATCGAGAGGAGGTCGATCACCAGTTGCTGCATCCGCCGCGCCTCGCGCTCGATGATCGACAGGAAACGGTGGCGTATCGGTGCGTCACCTTCGCCGTTCATGTCCTGCAGCGTTTCGACATAGCCGAGGATCGCCGCAAGCGGCGTGCGCAGCTCGTGACTGGCGTTGGCGACGAAATCGGATCGCATCCGGTCCGCCGCGTCGATCGCCGAGCGGTCGGAGAGGAAGATGATCCGCTCGCTTCCCGACAGCGTGGCGATGCGCATCGTCCAGCGCTGGCCGGGGCGGGGGAAGTCGACGAGATTGAGCGTTTCCAGCGGTGCGTCGCCCCCGATGCGCGCCAGCCATTCGGTTGCGGCAGGATGGCGAATCGCGGTGCGGATGTCGGCGCCGACGATGTGGCGGCCGAGCAGGCGCACCGCGGCGTCGTTGACGATCGTGACGACGTTGTCGGCGACGCCGATCAACGGTTCGTCCTCCTGGTCGACCCACAGCGCAAAATCGGGATGGCGGAGCAGCGAAACCGGCGGCTCTTCGATCGTGGCGGGCCCTTGCGGGTCGGGAAGCGGTGAGGGCAGGGCGCCGTAGACGATCGCGACGCCGGCGACTCCGGCCACGGCGATAATCGCGATCGAAAGCGCGTCGCCGCCCGCCAACGCCGCGAAGATGGCCGCGATGGCGACCAGGGTGAGGGCAGCAACCAGGCTCGAGAGGCGGTCGAACATCGCTCGCGCGCCCTCGCACGAAGCCGGGCGTGCCGCAAGGATGTTCACGGTAATTAACCCCCGCCGCGCGAATGTCCCAAAGAGGGAAGCGGACGGGGCGAGGCGGTCTTTTGCTTTTCCGCGGCGCTTCATTGGTTTATGCGCTGCGCGATGGAAGACAGCTCGATCCCCGCCGAAAATGCCGCCGATCCAGCCGATGCCGCCCCGTCGCGGCGCAGGATGCTGGCGCTCGGTGCCGTCGGCGTCTCGGCGGCGCTGACGATCCGTCCCGCCTTTGCCCAGACCGCCGTGTCGGTGATGAACTGCCAGATTCCGGTTCCCGGCCCGACCGCGGCGGGGAAATATATCGACGCGCAAGGCAAGCTCGTGCCGCCGGGCACCAAGGGCGCCTTCCCGGGCTCGCCGCGCCCGTTCACCGGCGAGGAAGTGAAGCGCGCCTTTCGCGGCCAGACGCTGCCGGGCACAAGCTACAATCAGTCGCAGGCCTATCTGCAATATATCCGGCGCTTGCAGGCGGGGCAGAGCGGCTTTACCTGTTTCGCATCCATCCAGATGCCGCGCTGATCATCGCTCCCCCGATCATGCGATGCGTGGCGTCGCAGACAAAGGGACAGATGTGAAACTCGCTTCGCTCAAGCACGGCCGCGACGGCCGGCTCGTTGTCGTCTCCGACGACCTCGCCTGGTACGCCGACGCCGGCGCGATCGCCCCGACGCTGCAGGCCGCGCTCGACGATTGGGAGGATGCGGCACCGCGGCTCGCGGCGCTGGCGGTGGACGTCAACCACGAAGCCATCCCGCGCGAACGCTTCCACGAACGCGACGCCGCTTCGCCGCTGCCGCGCGCATATCAGTGGGCCGACGGCAGTGCCTATGTGAACCACGTCGCGCTCGTCCGGCAGGCGCGCAATGCGGAGATGCCCGAAAGCTTCTGGCACGATCCGCTGATGTACCAGGGCGGCAGCGATGCCTTCCTTGGCCCGCGCGATCCCATTCCGCTGGGCGATCCGGCGTGGGGATGCGATATGGAGGCGGAGGTCGTGGTGGTGACGGGCGATGTTCCTGCCGGGATCGATGCGGTCGCGGCGCGCGGCAGGATCCTGCTCGTCGGCCTCACCAACGACGTGTCGCTGCGCGGCCTGATCCCGGCCGAACTCGCCAAGGGTTTCGGTTTCTTCCAGTCGAAGCCGTCGAGCGCGATGTCGCCGGTTTTCGTCACCCCCGACGCGTTGGGCGCGCGGTGGAAGGACGGCAAGCTGCACGGCGTGCTGTCGGTCGATCTCAACGGCAAGCCGCTCGGCCGCGCCGACGCGGGCGTCGATATGACGTTCGATTTCGGCGCGCTGATCGCCCATGCAGCCAAGACGCGCAACCTCGGCGCCGGCACGATCATCGGGTCGGGTACCGTTTCCAATCGCGACGTCGACGGCGGTCCCGGCAGGCCGATCGCGGAGGGCGGGCTCGGCTATAGCTGCCTCGCGGAAGTCCGCACGGTCGAGACGATCCTGCAGGGCGAACCGAAGACGCCGTTCATGCAAAAGGGCGACACCGTCCGCATCTGGATGGACGACGACCATCATCACAGCATTTTCGGGGCGATCGAGCAGACCGTCGCCTGATACGAAAAGGGGCGGGATTGCTCCCGCCCCTCGATCATTCGTGCTGGCGAACAGGGGTCAGCCGCCCCCGCGACCGAAGCCGCCGCCCGACATCGCATCGCTGAGCGCGCAGGCCGCGGGCCCCAGGATGACGATGAACAGCACCGGCAGGATGAACAGGATCAGCGGCACCGTCATGATCGCCGGCAGGCGCGCGGCCTTTTCTTCGGCGCGCATCATGCGTTCGTTGCGGAATTCGGCCGACAGGACGCGCAGCGCACTGGCCAGCGGCGTACCATATTTTTCGGTCTGGATCATGGTCGTCACGACGCCCTTCACCGAATCGAGATTGACGCGATAGGCGAGGTTCTCGAACGCCTGACGGCGCTCGGTCAGGAAGCCGAGCTCGATCGAAGTGAGCGCGAACTCCTCACCCAGCTCGGGATAGGCGCGGCCGAGTTCCTTCGACACGCGCGAGAAGGCGGCGTCGACGGTAAGGCCGGCTTCGGCGCAGATGACGAGCAGGTCGAGCGCGTCGGGGAGTCCCTTGCGGATCGCATCGGTACGCTTCTGACGCTTGTTGTCGACGAACAGATCGGGCGCCTTGTAGCCGAGGATCAGCGCGCCCATCGTGAAGCCCGCGCGCTTGACCGTCGTCAGGTCGGGCCACATGTCCATGCCATAGATCAGCGTCGCGGCGATGCCGCCGAACAGGATCGGCAGCACGAGGCGACCGAAGATGACGGCAACGGCCAGGTCTTTCGACCGGATGCCCGCCTGCGCCAGCTTCTGCTGAACGTCCTTGATCTGCTCTTCCTGGAGCACCTGCAGCTTGCCGAGGAAGGTACGCATCCGGTCGGCGGTCTGGTTTTTGCGGACCAGCTTGGCGCGGCGCTTTGTGGTCGACGCCGTGATGCCCGCCTTGAGCTGCTCGCGGCGCTCGTTGAGCGCCTTGACGCGCTTGGTCATCGGATTGCGCACGGTCAGCGCGCCATAAATGGCGAAGAGCACCGCGCCGACACCGACCGCGGCCAACATCGTCGCAGCCCAGACGACATCGACCCCCATCAGCTTGGGGCCGCTCTGGGCTCCGGAGAAGGCGGCGGTAAGAAGGAAATTGCTGTTCATCGGTCCGCGCCCCTCAGATCTCGAAGCTGATCATTTTTTTCATGATGAGGGCACCGATGCTCATCCAGACGAGCCCGCCGACGCCCGCGATGATCAGCCGTTGCTCGGTAAAGAAGCCGGCGAGATATTGGGGGTTCATCGACCAGACGATGCCAAAGACGAAAAAGGGCAGCGCGCCGACGATGTAGGCCGAGGCTTTGGCTTCCGAAGACATCGCGCGGATCTTCAGCTTCATCTGCGCGCGCTTGCGCAGAACGTCGGACAGATTCGCGAGCGTTTCTGCAAGGTTGCCACCCGTCTCGCGCTGGATCTGGATGGTGATGCAGAAAAACTGGAACTCGGGCGTGCCAAGCATTTCGGCCGATTCCTGCAGCGCTGCTTCCATCGTGTTGCCGATGCGGATGCGTTCGACGACGCCCTTGAATTCGTCGCCGACAGGGCCGGGCAGTTCCTGGCTCACAACCTGGAAGGTTTCGGTCACGGGAAGACCCGATTTCAGGCCGCGGACGAGCAGGTCGATCGCGTCGGGAAAGCGGGTATTGAAGGCGTTGACGCGCTTCTTGATCAGGTGCCCCACGACCATGTGCGGCAGGCCGACGCCGCCCATCAGCCCGACGAGCGCGGCGAGCAGGAACGGGGTCCGCAACACGAGCAGCGCGCCCGTCACGACAACGAACAGCCCCATGCACCAGAACATATACTGGCTGAGATTCCAGCCCTTGCCAGTACGGCGCAGACGTTTTTCCATCAGCTCGCGCCGCGGCATCAGGTTGGAGATGCTCGCGGCGCCGCCGCTCCGGGCCTGGATCGTCTTGCGCATCTGCGCGGCGACGACGGCTTCGGTCGAGGCGGCGTGACGGTCGCGCACCGACGACAGTCGGCGCTTCTTCACGCCGCTGACCGACGGACCGGCAAGCGCCATGACCAGCATTCCGACCGCGACGAGGGCGGCAACAACGACGAGGATCAATTGCAGGTTCATGTTTGCCCTTTGCCCGCCTTATCCCTGGGTGGCCGGAGCAACCTGCCACCCGGCAAGCCGCTCTGGCCGGTTCACTTGGCCTTTTTCGTCACCAGCGTGCCGAGCCCGCCGATCTTGTCGAACAGCGAGCCACCCGACTTGGCCTTTGCCTTTGCCGGCGCAACCGGCGCCTCTTCGGCGCTTTCGTCGGCACCGTCGATGACGAGGCGCATCAGGCTGGTCCAGACCTGACCGGCCTTTGTGCCCTTGCAGATTTCGGCATAGGATTTGCCGAGTTTCGCAGACTGGCTGACCAGCTTGGGATCGAACGGAATGGTGAAGTCGATCGGACGTTCGATCGACGATTCGAATTCCTTGCGCGACAGCTCGCCAACGGCATTCTGGAACTTGTTGGCGACCAGGATCACCCGCGCACCCGGAACATTCTGCTTGAACCAGGACAGCAGACGGATCGTGTCGCGCGCCGAGGCGAGCGTCACGTCGCTGACCAGCAGGATCGTTCCGACTTCCTGCACCAGGTGCGGAAAGGGGATCAGAACGTGCCGGGGGATGTCGACGATCGTCATCTCGAACGCGTTGCGCAGCTCTTCCTCCAGCTGGAAGAAGGCCGAGCCGTCGGTCATCACCGGCTGGTGGATCGGCGCTTCGGCCGAGAGCAGGCTGAGCTTGTCCGACGCGCGCACCATGGCGCGCTCGATGAACAGGCCGTCGATCCGGCTGGGATTGTCGATCGCGTCGATCAGGCCGCGGCCGGGCTCGAGGTCGAGCGTCAGCGCGCCGGTGCCGAAATGCACATCGAGATCGAGCAGCGCGGTCTGGCGGTCGGCCTGTTCGCTGATCGCCCATGCGAGCGAGGTCGAAACGAGCGACGCGCCCACGCCGCCGCGCACGCCGACCACCGCCATCATGTGATGCGGCTTGTCGTCGTGCATGTCGGCATGTTTCGGCGCGGACAGCATCGCCTGCGCCATCGTCAGCGATTCCCGCACCTGATCGAGCGACAACGGTTTCAGCAGATAGTCCTGGATACCGCTCGACAGAAGGTCGCGGTACAGGCGGACGTCGTTCACCTGACCCGCCGCGATCACGACGGTGCCGGGTTCGCAAACCTCGGCCAGCGCGTTGATGTCGTTGATCGGGTCACCCGATTCGGACATGTCGACGAACAGGATGTTCGGGCTCGCCGAGACCGACAGCGACTGGACGGCGTTGCGCAGCCCGCCCTTGTTGCACTTCTCGGTCGGCCAGCCCATGTCGGCGGCCGCGACGCGGATCAGCTCCAGCGTATCGTCGTCGCAGACGAACGCGTTGAAGGGGTCACGCAGCCCTGCTGCTTTGAAAGGAGCGTTCACTGGCTGCCTCCGCTTGAGTTGGTGGTCGACTGACCCTTGAGATCGCCGGCGCCCGTCGGGGGCTTCTCGCGATAGGTCTTGATAGCGCGCGTGGCGGTACTCGGGTCGGTACTGTTGGCGGCCGAACCCTTGATCAGATCATTGGGGTCGGCGACCATCGAGGCGAGGTTGCCGTTCGTCGCGCAGCCATAGTTCGACGAGGTCGCATTGGTGAAGTTGATCGCCGACTTGCTCGACCAGTCGGGGCATCCTGGGACATGCGCAGTCGCGCGCGTCACGACGACGCGGATCGATCCAGGGGGAACGGCACCGGTGGTCACGGGCACGTCGTTGCTGAGTAGCAGCCCGCGGCGCTCCACCATCGCGCGGACGGTCGCCTGCGCCTCGCTGGCGCCATAGACCGACGGATCCTCGATGGCGATGCGGTCGCCGTAGCGCACGCCCAGAGCGTCGAGCCAGCCCTGGAGCCGGCCCTGCTCGCTCGGCGCGATGTCGCCCGATCCGGCAGCAACATCGAACTGATAGATGGTGTTCCGGACCACCGGCTGGTGGACCGATTCAAGGCCGCGATTGCCATTTGCCGCGCCCGTACATCCGGCGAGCGTGGTTGCCAGTGCCAGGGCGGTCCATGTTGCGATCTTCTTCATCACTTTGCTCCTGAAAACCGGCGTGTCACTTGCCGACGCTGAAACCCGGCGCGGCCGTGCCGGCAGCGCGCGGACGGTCGGCATCGCCCACCGTTGTATCGAGCTTCGGTTTCGGCCGGTCGCCGCCCGTCACGCCGTCGCTCGTCTGGTTGAGGAGCAGGCGCTGCAGGTCGTTCGAGTCCTGATAGGCATCGGTCGGCAGCTTGATCTCGTTCGCCGTGACCGGCTGGACGAGATAGGGCGTCACCACGATTACCAGCTCGGTCTCGCCACGGCGGAAGCTGTCCGATTTGAACAGCGTACCGAGAAGCGGAACGTCGCCGAGGCCGGGAACCTTGTCGATCGCGCCGATCGAACGGTTGTTCATCAGGCCCGCGATCATGAAGCTTTCGCCCGAACCGAGTTCGACCGTCGTCTCGGCGCGGCGGATAGTCAGCGCCGGGACCTGGAAGCCGTCCATTTCGATGGCGCCTTCGGTCGACAGTTCCGACACTTCCGGGCGCACGCGCAGGCTGATGCGGCCGTTCGAAAGAACGGTCGGCGTATAGGCCAGGCTGACGCCATATTTGCGATACTCGATCGTGGTGCTTGCGAAATTGCCCGGGATCGGAACCGGGAATTCACCGCCCGCGAGGAAGTCGGCGGTTTCGCCCGAAATCGCGGTCAGGTTCGGCTGCGCGAGCGTGACGACCATGCCCGACCGTTCGCCGATGTCGAGCGAGGCCATGACATCGAGGCCGAAGAGGCGGCCGGCGGCGCCGAAGCTGTTGACGCCGGCAGGCGTAGTGAACTGATAGGTGGTCCCGGTCGCGCCCGAGGAACCCTCGCCCGGGTACGTGATCGTACCCGCCGTGCGGCCCCGTACCACGCTGCCGAGGAAGCCGTTGCCGAACTGGCCGTCGCGGTCGCGGGTCAGCAGGTTTCCGCTGATTTCCTTGAGAAGCGTGCGGTTCACTTCGGCGATGCGGACCTGCAGGTTGACCTGCAGCGGGGTTGCGGTGCGAAGGCGCGACAGCACCTTGGTCTGGTCGCCTACGAACGCTTGGACGAGGCGCTCGGCCTCCGCCGCATCGTCGGGCGACGGCACGGTGCCGGTCAGCAGGATGAAGCCGTTCATCGTGTTCGACGCGATCTTTGCATCGGGCATTGCGAGCGACAGCATCTGGTCGATCGTCTCGATGTTGTTGCCGACACGGGCGACGGTCGAATAGACGACCCGGCCGCTGGCATCGGTCGCATAGATGCTCGTTTCGCCGGGCGCTTTGCCGAAGACATAGAGCTGGCGGCTGGAGCGGACCTGGACGTCGGCGACCTTGTCGTCGGCGACGAACACGTCGGTCATCGGCGCGCTCAGGCTGATCAGGCGGCCGCGACCGACCGACAGGTCGACACTGCTGCTGGCGTTCTGCGTCGCCTGCGCCGCCGCCTGCTGCACCGGGGCCGAGACCAGGGTCGCTGCGACCAGGCCGATGGCCAGGGTGCGGGCGAGCGCCGCGACCTTGAAAGTGGCTTTGCTGTTCATCTTACTTACCCCCAACCGTAATTTCGGTCACCTTGTCACCGCGGGTCACGCGAACGACCGGACCCTGGGGCGCCGCGGGGCCCATCGAAACGGGCGCGCCGCTGTACGACTGCTGTTGTTGCGGCTGGCGCGGAGCCGACACGCGGCCACGAACCGGAACCCAGAAGCGCGAAACGTCGCCACCGGTCGTCGCCGACGACTTGGCCGAGGTCGGACGCGCGGCGGCTTCGGCCAGCATCTTCTTTTCGGCGGCGGTACCACCGCCGGCGGGCACGTTCACTTCGCCCGAAGCAATGGCCGCCTCAAGGTCGCCGCTGTTTTCGGCGAGCGGGCGGAGCGCCAGCGAGAGCTGGCCCATATTCTGGGCGACGGCAATCTTCTCGGCGATTTCCGGCGTCGCTTCGAGCGTCACCGAGCCGAAAGTGCGGACGGGCGTCTTGCCGGTTTCATCTTCGGCGTCGTAGCGCTGGTCGGTCGCAAGGACGCGGACGTTACGCACGATCGTTTCGGCGGTGTAAAGCTCATCGTCGGGATAGGCGCTGCCTTCCTTGACCGAGAGCTTCTGCGCGAGGACGACGTCGACGCGGTCACCGGGGAAGACGAAGCCCGCGACACCTTGTTCCTGGCTGACCTTCACCGTCACGGCGCGCATCCCCGGGCCAAGCGCCGCGGCGAGGAAGCCGCGATCGTCGGGGTGGACGAGCGCGCCCTGCGTCAACGGCTGCCCTGCGGTGATCGGATAGCGAACGACCGTGCCGACCAGATTCTGGACTTCGGTCTCTTCCTTCAGGAAATAGGCCTTCTCGACCAGCTCCTTCGGCCAGGGCTGGAAACGGAAGCTGTCCGGACCGATAATCGTGCCCGCCGGCAGCTGCCGCGTTGCGACGAGGATCATGGGGCCATTGATTTCCGGCGCGGCCGCGGCGCGTGCCTGCGGCGCTGTTGCGCCCCGCATCATCTGGTTGACCCCGAACGCCGCGCCGATGGCAATCACCAGCGCGCCGACGATCAGCATAATCTTTCGCGTATCCATGACGATTTTTCGCCTCCTGCGCCAACCAGAGGTGGTGGCGCTTGCCCTCAACTCACAGCGATAAACTGAAACTGGTTAAGATAGTGTTGGTGAAGCGCCCAAAGTCCGGCTGCGGCGATAGCGACCCCATAGGGAACCTCTATCATCTTGTCCGAAGGGCGAATTTTCGAGTGGATCAGCATCACGGCCGACAGGATCCCGCCGCCGATTGCCATGAGCGTCAACATCGGAATGAACAGCGGGAGCGGAATCCACAGCATAACGCCGCCGATCATCTTCACGTCGCCGCCGCCCATCGCGCCCAGCGCAAACAGACCGGCGAAGATCAGAAACACCGCAAAGGCGGCGCCGAACTGGAGCGGGATTTCGGGCCAAAGTGCCAGACCGCTGGTGATCCAGAAGGGGATGGCGAGCAGCGCGATCGCGGCATTCAGGCGGTTCGATATCGTGCGGGTGCGCAGGTCGCTCACCGCCGCGACGATCATCAGCACCGCGAGAAGTGCCATCAGACCAAGCGTGATCGGACCGTTTTGCATCGGTCTTCTCCTAGTGATCATGGCTTACCAAAAAGTAACCATGATCGGGCCGCGCGCGGCTTGCATTCCGCTAGCCAGCCGATATGCGGCGGCTATGATCGGTTCGCTCCCTTCCTCCATCGACGTCCTGATCGTGGGCGCGGGCATTGGCGGGGCCAGCCTCGCGGCGTCGCTGGCCCCGCACCGGCGGGTGCTGCTGATCGAGGCCGAAGCCATGCCGGGCTATCATGCGACCGGCCGGTCGGCGGCCTTCTGGCACGAAACCTATGGCGGCCCGGCCATCCAGCCGCTGTCGAAGGCATCGTTCGACCTGCTGCGCGATCCTCCGGCTGATTTTTCCGAGCGCGGCTTCCTGTCGCCGCGGGCGGCGTTCAATCTGGGACGGCGCGACGAGGCCGCGGTTGTGGACGAATTTACCGCGGGCTTCGCGGCGAAGGGCGTCGATATCCAGCGCATGAGCGGGGTTGAGGTGGCGCGTATCGTGCCCGGCATCCGGCCCGACTGGAGCGAGGCGGCCTATGAGGGCGCCTGCAGCGATATCGATGTCGGCGCTTTGCACGCGGCCTTTCTGCGCACGGCGAAGCGTGCGGGCGCGCAGCTTGCGACCAGCGCCACGCTGACGTCCGCCCGGCGGACGGCCTCCGGCTGGGAGGTACAGGTCGGGACGGACATGTTGCACGCCAATGTCATCGTCAACGCGGCGGGGGCGTGGGCCGATACGGTCGCGGTGCGATGCGGCGCCCGTCCGCTCGGCATCCAGCCCTATCGGCGGACGGTCGTGCAGTTGCGGCTGGGCGTCCCGGTTCCCGCGTCGTTGCCGCTCGTGATTCACGTCGGCGGCAGCTTCTACTTCAAGGGCGAGAGCGAGGGACGGGTGTGGCTCAGCCCGCATGACGAGACGCCGTCCGCGCCCTGCGACGCCGCGCCGGAGGAACTCGATGTCGCGATCGCGATCGACCGGCTGCAAGAGGTCGTCGACTGGCCCATCGCCGCCGTCGAACGCAAATGGGCGGGCCTTCGCAGTTTCGCCCCCGACCGGCTGCCCGTCTTCGGTGCCGATCCGCACGTCCCCGGCTTCGTCTGGTGTGCAGGGCAGGGCGGGTTCGGCATTCAGACATCGCCGGCGATCGGCGGGCTGCTTGCGGCGAAGCTTGGCGCGCCGCGGCCGGGTGGCGCCATCGGTGAAGTCGATCCTGCGCCTTTTGCGCCCGCGCGCTTTGCCTGACCAATCTACCGGCTTGCGCGGAGAAAAAGGCGCATTAGCATGGGGTTGGCTGCGTCGCCCCCGGCACGGCCCGACCTGTGGAGGATGGTATGGCCCATTATTTCGAGATCAAGAAGAACAAGGCCGGCGAATTTGTCGCCTATTTCAAGTATAATAGCGAAGCGATCTTCTGGACCGAAGGCTATAGCAGCAAGGCATCCGCGAAGAATGCCATCGAGTCGATTTTGAAGAATGGCCCCGGCGCGGAAGTGCGCGAGACCGAATAATCGACGGTGCGCGGGCGTTCAGCGCGCCCGCGCCGCTTCCAAGGCCGCATCGCTCGCCAGTTTGTCGGCCAGTTCATTGTCGCCATGCCCCGCATGGCCCTTGACCCAGATCCATTCGATCTTGTGCCGTTTCGCCTCGGCGACCAGCCGCTGCCACAGGTCGGCATTGGCGACCGGTTTTTTTGCGGCGGTCTTCCAACCGTTCTTCTGCCAGCCGAAAACCCATTTGGTGATGCCGTCGCGGACATAGACGCTGTCGGTCGACAATTCGACGTTGCATGGCCGCCTGAGTGCCGCGAGCGCCTCGATCGCTCCCATCAATTCCATGCGATTGTTGGTCGTGTCAACTTCGCCGCCCGAAAGCGTCTTCACGACATCGCCCCAGCGCAGCACCGCGCCCCAGCCGCCGGGCCCCGGATTGCCCTTGCACGCGCCATCGGTGGCGACGATCACCGTCCGGCCCTCGGTCATGCGGCGAACAGGCTGGCGGCGTCGGCGGCCTGATAGCGGCGCAGGCGGTTCAGGAAGGGCGCGGGATCCTTGCGCGTGACCAGCGCGTCGGCGGGCGTATGGACCCAGTCGTGCGCGCGCGTCAGCAGGAAGCGCAGCGATGCGCCGCGCGCGAGCAGGGGCAGGGCTGCCGTCTCGGCCTCGGACAGCGCGACCGCCTTTGCATAACCCCGCATCAGCGCGCTTGCTCGCCCGGTGTCGCAGGTCGCGCCGTCGTCCGAAAAGGTCCAGGAGGCATGCGTGACCGCGACGTCATAGGCACGAAAGTCGCTGGCCGCGAAATAGAAGTCGATGAGCCCCGTGACCGTGTCGCCGAGCATCAGCACATTGTCGGGAAACAGGTCGGCATGGATCACATGGGCCGGCAGCCCCGACGGCCAGTGGGCGTCGAGATAGGCGAGTTCGTCGTCCACGACCGCTTGCAGCCCCGGAATTACCGTATCGAGATCGCCCGTCGCTGCTGCGATACCGCGCCAGTGGCGGTGCCCCATGCTGTTTTCGCGCCCCCCCGCGAAATCGGCGACCGCGCGATGCATTGTGCCCAGCGCCTCGCCCGCCGCCTCGCATTGGCGCGGCGAGGGGTGGGTCAGCGAAATGCCCGGCAGGAACTGGATGATGCAGGCGGCGCGTCCGGAGACGCGTTGGATCGTGCGGCCTTCGCGATCCTCGATCATCGCGGGCACGGGGCTGCCGCGACGCGCGAGATGATTCAGCAAGTCGACGAAGAAGGGTAGGTCGCCTTCGCTCACCCGCTTTTCGTAGAGCGTCAAGATGAAGCGGCCACCGGTCGTTTCCAGCAGGAAGTTGCTGTTCTCGACGCCCTCGGCGATCCCTTTGCACGACAGGACGGTGCCGATGTCGTAGCGCGCGACGAGCGCCGCGAGGTCGTCGGGGTCGACGTGCGTATAGACCGCCATCAGTTCGCCGCCGGTTCGAGCCCGCGCGGCAGCTTGAAGACCATATTTTCTTCGGCCGTCACAACGACCTCCTCGCGGATCGGCCGATGCGCCGCGACGGCGTCGATCACTTCGCGGACCAGCATCTCGGGGGCGCTCGCGCCTGCGGTGATGCCGAGCGTCGCGATATCGCGCAGCCAGTCTGAATCGACGTCGGTTCCGCGCTGGACCAGATGCGCCGGGGTGCCCAGCCGCTCGGCGACTTCGACGAGGCGCAGGCTGTTCGAGCTGTTCGGCGCGCCGATCACGATCATGCGGTCGCACCGTCCGGCGATCGCTTTCACGGCGTCCTGCCGGTTCGATGTCGCGTAACAGATATCTTCGCCGCGCGGGCCACTGATCGACGGGAAACGATGTTGTAGCGCGGCAATGATGTCGCGCGTGTCGTCGACCGACAGCGTGGTCTGCGTCAGGAAGGACAGATTTTCCGGATCGGGCGGCGATAGCGCCGCGACGTCGTCGACCGATTCGACCAGCGTCATCGCTCCTTGTGGCAACTGGCCGAGCGTGCCGATGACCTCGGGATGGCCCGAATGGCCGACAAAGACGATGTGGCGTCCGGCCTCATGCGCACGCTCGGCCTGACGATGCACTTTTGACACCAGCGGGCAGGTCGCGTCGATATAGTCGAGCCCGCGCGCTTCGGCCTTGGCGGGCACTGCCTTGGGCACGCCGTGCGCGCTGAACACTACCGGGACGCCGTCGGGGACCTGGTCTAGCGATTCGACGAAAATCGCTCCCTCGGCCTTCAGCGATTCAACGACGTAGCGGTTGTGCACGATTTCGTGACGGACATAGACCGGCGCTCCAAAGCGCAGCAGCGCCAGTTCGACGATGCGGATCGCGCGGTCGACGCCCGCGCAAAAGCCGCGCGGCGCCGCGATTAATACATTGAGGATCGCGCTTTCGCTGCCTTGCGGGCGCACTATATTGTCGGGAGCGTTCATGGTCCGCGCGCTCTAGCGCAGCACAACTATCGCGGTAAAGCGGCTTCGTCCGTGTTGCGCCTCGTTCATCGCACCGATAAGAAGCGGCGCGCATGGAAGGGCGAGCAGCCCTTCGATGCCTCCGCGCGAGTTTGGAAAGTCCGGTTTTTATGATGTCATCTTCGTTGTCCTTCCGTAAATTTGTTGCCCTGCTCGGCGGAGCCGCTGCGCTGGCGACGGTGGCGGGCTGCGCAAAGGACAATGATATCGACGTTTCGTCGGGGGTCGGCATCACCTCGACGCGCAGCGCGTGCCCTGCGATCGCCGTCCCGACCTATACCGGCGACATCACCCTCTTCGATCCCGCGACGAGCCGCGATGCGAGCGCGATCGACGTCGTCGCGACGATCACCAACCTGACGCCGCAGTGCAATGAAGAAGGCGAGAAAGTCTATCAGCTCGCCAATTTCGACGTTATCGCAACGCGCCGCGATGCCGGCCCGGCGCGGACGGTGACCTTGCCCTATTTCTCGACCGTCGTGCAGGGCGGCACCGCCGTCGTGTCGAAGCGGATCGGCCAGGTGACGGTCAGCTTTGCCGACGGCCAGGTGCGCGGGACGGGCCATGGTCAGGCGGCCGCCTATGTCGACCGCGCGGCCGCGACGCTGCCTGCCGACATCCAGGAACGCATCACGCGCAAGCGTAAGGCAGGCGAGGAAGACGCAGCGGTCGACCCCCTGAGCATCCCCGAAGTGCGTACCGCGGTGCAACGCGCCAGTTTCGAACTGCTCGTCGGCTTCCAGCTGACCCAGGACCAGCTCGAATATAACGTCCGACGATAAGCCGCGCGGCGGCGCCCGTTCGCGCCCTGCGCTTCGTTCGTCCCTGCGACGCCTTTTTGGCGGCGCAGGGCTTTTCGCGTTGCCCCGCCTAGGCTAGGGCGCCCCGACGATATTTGACCCAAAGCTAGGATCCGCCGTGACCCTGTTCAGCCGTTTCTCCGACCATATCGGCACCGCCCTCGATGCGCTTGTCGCCCGCGATGCCTTGCCTGCCGGCCTCGACCGCAGCGCGATCAGCGTCGAGCCGCCGCGCGACCCTTCGCACGGCGACGTCGCCACCAACGCCGCGATGGTGCTTGCCAAACCCGCGGGCACCAACCCGCGCACGCTTGCCGAACTGCTGGTCGCCGAACTCGGCGCGCTCGATGAAGTGACCGAGGCGAGCGTCGCCGGCCCGGGTTTCATCAACCTGCGCCTCGCCGATGACAGCTGGCGCGACGAACTCGCGCTTATTCATGCCGAAGCAGGGGATTATGGCCGCTCGAAAATGGGTGAAGGTCGCTCGGTAAATGTCGAATATGTATCGGCGAACCCTACGGGACCGATGCACGTCGGCCATTGTCGCGGCGCGGTCGTCGGCGACGCGCTGGCCGCGTTGCTCGAATATGCCGGGTACGAGGTCATCCGCGAATATTATGTCAACGACGCGGGCGCGCAGGTCGATGTGCTCGCGCGGTCGGTGCACATCCGGTACCGCGAAGCGCTTGGCGAAGAGATCGGCGCGATCCCGGAAGGGCTCTATCCCGGTAACTATCTGAAACCCGTCGCGGCGAAGCTGGCGGCCGAATATGGCGAGCGGTTCGTCGGCGCGCCCGAGAGCGAATGGCTCGTTCCGTTCCGCACCGCCGCGGTCGCGGCGATGATGGACATGATCCGCGCCGACCTCGCAAAGCTCGGCATCCACCACAATCTCTTCTCGTCCGAGGCCGAATTGCAGGCCGAAGGCAAGCCCGCGGCTGCTGAAAAGTGGCTGCGCGATCATGATCTCGTCTATGATGGCGTGCTGGAAGCTCCCAAGGGCGAGACACCCGAGGATTGGGAGCCGGTCGAGCTGCCGCTGTTCCGCTCGACGCAGTTCGGCGACGACCAGGATCGGCCGATCAAGAAATCGGACGGCAGCTGGACCTACTTTGGCGCCGACCTCGCCTATCATTTCCAGAAAAGCCAGAACGCCGATGAATTGATCGACATCTGGGGCGCCGACCATGCGGGAACGGTCAAGCGGATCAAGGCCGCGGTCGCGGCGCTGACCGGCGGAAAGACCCGTTTCGACGTCAAGCTGGTGCAGATGGTCCGGCTGCTCAAGAATGGCGAGCCGTTCAAGATGTCGAAACGGGCGGGCAATTTCGTGACCCTCGCCGACATCGTCGACGAGGTCGGCAAGGATGCGGTGCGCTTCACCATGCTGACGCGCAAGGCCGACGCGCAGATGGACTTCGACTTCGCGAAAGTGGTCGAGGCGTCGCGGGACAATCCGGTCTTTTATGTCCAGTACGCCCACGCCCGGATCGCCTCGCTGAAGCGCAGGCTCGCGGACGCAGGCGTCGCGCCGGCCACGCCGAACACGGCGCGGCTCGATGATTACGAGCTGGGGCTTGTCAAGCTGCTCGCGCAATTCCCGCGGATCGTCGAATCGGCCGCCTCGGCGCGCGAACCGCACCGGATCGCCTTCTTCCTCGGCGAGATCGCGGCCGCGTTCCATGCCTGGTGGAACATGGGTAACGATCGTCCCGACGCCCGTATCATTTTGGTAAATGACCCCGAATTGACCGCGACCCGCCTTTATCTCGCCGATGGAATCGGGCAGGTTATCCGAAACGGGCTCCACCTGATGGGGGTAGAGGCGCTCGAGGAGATGAGCTGATGGCGGAGGACAAGGACGCGGGACTGGGCCTGGAGGACGAAGATCGGCTTCCCTGGCTCGAAGCGGCCGACGATCTGGGCGACGATGGCGAGGTATCGCCGGTTCGCCTGCTCGTCATGGTGCTCGGCGGTCTGATCCTGATCGGCGCGGTGCTTGGCGGCCTCTGGTGGCTGCAGAATGGCGGCGCGCGCGGCGATGGCGAACTGATCGTCGCGCAAAAGGGCGCTTACAAGGTCGCGCCGAAAACCGATGGCGCCAAGATGTTCGAAGGCGAGGGCGATGCCAGCTTTGCCGCAACCGAAGGCGCCGAACCGTCGGGCAAGGTCGACGCGAGCCGGATGCCCGAAGAGCCGGCGGTGACCCCGGCCGAGCGCGAAGCCGCCGCAAAGGCCGAAAAGACCAGATCCGAGGCCGACAAGGCGGCTGCCGCCAAGGACGAGGCCGCGCGCATCGCCGCCGCCGACAAGGGCAAGCCCAAGCCCGCAGCCATGTCGGTCAAGACGCCGGGCGCCAAGGAAGCCGACAAGGCGGCGACGGGCGGATCGGCGATGATCCAGCTCGGCGCATTCAGCAGCGAAGCCGCGGCGGGCAAGGCGTGGACGAACCTGTCAAAGCGTTTTCCCTATTTGGCCGATCTCGGCAAATCGGTTTCGCCCGTGAAGCTCGGCGATAACACCGTCTATCGTCTGCGCGCTTCGGCCGGTTCGGCCGGCAATGCCTCGGCCGTGTGCGGAAAATTGCGCGTGGCGGGCGAAAATTGCGTCGTCGTCCGCTAAATTTGCGCATTTTACCGCAGAAAGCGTTGGTTCGATAGGAATGCCGTGTCATCATGCATGCATTGGCCGGGCTGCGCGGGAAGTACCGGCCAGTGGAGTTTGACGCATGATACCGGCGATTTTCGGCCTTTCGGGCCTGACCCTGACCGACGACGAGCGCGCTTTCTTCCGCGACAGCAACCCTGCGGGCTACATCCTGTTCGGGCGCAATATCGAAAACCGCGAGCAATTGCGGCGCCTGACCGACGAACTGCGCAGCCTCGCCGGCCGCGCCAACCTGCCGATCCTGATCGACCAGGAGGGCGGCCGGGTCGCGCGGATGAAGGCGCCCGAATGGCCCGATTTCCCGAGCGGCGCCGCGTTCGATGCGCTGTATGAGCGTGCGCCCGCCAGCGCGATCGAAGCCGCAAGGCTCAATGCGATGGCGCTCGCGTCGATGCTGGCCGAGGTCGGCATCACGGTCGACTGCCTGCCGCTGCTCGACGTGCGCCAGCCGGGGGCGAGCGACGTCATCGGCGACCGCGCGCTTGGTAGCGAGCCGATGCGCGTCGCCGCGCTCGGGCGGGCGATCCTGTCGGGATTGCAGGACGGCGGGGTCGTCGGGGTGGTGAAACATATCCCGGGCCATGGCCGCGCGCTGCTCGACACGCACGAGGCGCTGCCGACCGTCACCGCCCCGGACCGCGACCTGCAGACCGATCTCGCCCCCTTCGCGGCGCTGCGCGATGCGGCGATGGCGATGACCTGCCATGTGATTTTCGAGGCGTGGGACCCCCACCGCCCCGCGACGCTCTCGCCGCTCGTCATCGACAGCATCATCCGCCAGCGCGTCGGCTTCCACGGCCTGCTGATGACCGACGATCTCGACATGAAGGCGCTGTCGGGCGATGTTCCCTCACGCGCCGCCGACGCGATCGCCGCCGGGTGCGATATCGCGCTCAATTGCTGGGCGAAGATGGACGATATGATCGGGATCGCGAAGGCGCTCGATCCGATCAGCACCGTGTCGCTCGCGCGGCTCGAAGGGGCGATGGACCGGATCGTTGGCGCCCACGATTCGCGGGCGTTCGACGTGCTCGTCGACCAGCGCGACGCGCTGCTGGCGCTGGCCTGAGGGCGTCGATGGACGAACTGCCGCTCGATTTCGAACTGGCCCCGTCGGCGGCAACGGAACGCGAGGATGCGCTGCAACTCAGCCTCGACAGCTGGGAAGGTCCGCTCGACCTGTTGCTGACGCTGGCGCGCGGGCAGAAGGTCGATCTCCGGCAGATTTCGATTCTCCAGCTCGTCGAGCAATACCTGGCCTTCATAGCCGAAATGCGCGCGAAGCTGGAGGTGGCGGCCGACTACCTGGTGATGGCGGCGTGGCTCGCCTATCTCAAATCGGCGCTGCTGCTGCCCAAGGATCCGCTCGAGGAGCCGTCGCCCGACGAACTGGCGCTCCGCCTGCAATTACGTCTTCAGCGTCTTGCCGCAATGCGCGAGGCGGCGGCGCGGCTGCTTGCGCGCGACCGCATCGGCCGTGACGTTTTCCTGCGCGCGAAGCCCGAGGGACTGCGCGATGTAAAGTTGCGGCGCTGGGACGCCAGCCTTTATGACCTGCTTTCGGCCTATGGGCAGGTCAAGCTGCGCACCGAACCGGTCGTTCACATGGTTTCGCGGCGGCCGGTGGTGACGCTCGATGCGGCGCTGCACCACCTCGAACGACTGATCGGCGTGCAGCTCGACTGGGCCGACCTTTCCGACTTCCTGCCGTCCGACTATCGGGGGCCGCTCCGCCGCTCGGCGATCGCGTCTAGTTTCCTCGCCGCGCTCGAACTCGCGCGGCAGGGGCGCATCGACCTCAAACAGGAAGCCGCCTTCGAACCGCTCTATCTGAAAGCCGCAAAAGCATGATCGACGATCTGGAACGCGCGATCGAGGCGATGTTGTTCGCGAGCGACGAGCCGCTCGACGCGCGGCAGGTTGCGGGGCGGCTCGGGGATGACATGACGCCGGGCGAGGTGCGCGCGATCATCCTCCGCATCGCCGAGCGCCATGACGGCAGCGGGGTCGAACTTGTCGAGCGCGGCGGCCATTGGCATTTCCAGACCCCCGCCGATCTTGCACACCTGCTCCGCCGCGAGCGTGACGATCCGCGCAAGCTGTCGCGCGCCGCAGCCGAAGTGCTGGCGATCGTTGCATATCACGAGCCCGTCAGCCGCGCCGAGATCGAGGCCATCCGGGGCGTTCAGACCTCGAAGGGAACGCTCGATGTCCTGATGGAAGCCGAATGGGTCGCTCCCGCCGGGCGACGCGAGGTTCCGGGGCGGCCGCTGATCTACAAGACGACCGACGCCTTCCTGCAACATTTCGGCCTCACCAGCCGCAAGGACCTGCCGGGAATCGAGGATTTGCGCGCAGCCGGCCTGCTCGACCCTGTTGACCTTGCTTTCGAGGAGGCAATGGGCGAACTGGACCTAGTAAAAGACGGTGAAGAGGCCTAGATGAGCCCTTCAAGGAGATTTTGAGATGGGTAGCTTCAGCATCTGGCACTGGCTCGTGGTCGGTATTCTTGTCCTTCTGCTGTTCGGCAAGGGCCGCTTCTCCGACATGATGGGCGACGTCGCCAAGGGCATCAAAAGCTTCAAGAAGGGCATGGCCGACGACGATGTCCCGCCCGCTCCGAAGCAGATCGAGGGGCAGCGGACGCCCGACGCCGCCACTCCGACGCCGACCGCGGAAACCGAAATCCGCTGATCGCGCCGCGCCGCCTGCGGGGGAAGCTTTAGTTCATGTTTGACGTCGCGCCCACCGAGTTGCTGCTCGTCGTGGTGGTGGCCCTGGTGGTCATCGGGCCCAAGGATCTGCCCAAGGCGATGCGCTTTGTCGGCAAATGGGTCGGTAAGGCGCGCGGCATGGCGCGCCATTTCCGGTCGGGCCTCGACACGATGATGCGCGAGGCCGAACTGGAAGAGCTTGAAAAGCAGTGGCGCGAGCAGAATGACGCGATCATGCGCGAATTTCCGCGGATCGATGACGCTGCGGCAGGGACGCCGCCGATTCTTGCCGCGACCGACAGCGGCGAGGCACCGCCCGAAAATCCCGATCATGCGGCCGCGGCCACCAAGCCCGAGACGCACGAAGTGCCGCCTCGTGATGGGCCGCTGCCATGACTGCCGAAACCCCCGTAACGGCCGACGAGGATGGCGCCGGCGGCAAGATGCCATTGCTCGACCATCTGATCGAACTGCGCTCGCGGCTCTTGAAATCGCTGCTCGCGGTCGGGCTGGCTTTCGGCGTCTGTCTCTATTTCGCGCGGCCGATCTTCGGCATTCTCGTGCATCCTCTGGTCGTCGCGGGGCAGGGGAAGCTGATCTACACCCAGCTGTTCGAGGCCTTCTTCGTCGAGATCAAGGTCGCGCTGTTCTCGGCCATGATGATCGCGTTCCCGGTGATCGCCAACCAGCTCTGGAAATTCGTCGCTCCCGGCCTGTACCGCAAGGAAAAGCGAGCGCTGCTGCCCTTCCTGTTCGCGACGCCGGTGCTCTTCACGGTCGGCGCGTGCTTCGCTTATTTCATTACGATCCCGATCGCCCTTAAATTCCTGCTCGGATACCAGGGCGAAGTCGGCGGGGTGACGCAGGAGGCGCTGCCCTCGGTCGGCAATTATCTGAGCTTCGTGATGCAGTTCATCATGGCGTTCGGCATCGCCTTCTTGTTGCCGATCCTGTTGATGCTGATCGAACGCGCAGGCCTCGTGACGCGCGAGCAGCTCATTTCTGCGCGGCGCTATATGATCGTTGCGGCGTTTGCGATCGCTGCGGTGTTCACGCCGCCCGATATCCTCAGCCAGCTGCTGCTCGCGATTCCGCTCGTCTTTCTCTACGAGCTGTCGATCTTTGCGATCTGGTTTACGGGCCGCAAACGCAAGACAGGCGCCGAAGCGGCGCCTGTCGAGCCTCTCGAAGAGGCTTAGGGTAAGCTTCCCGCCGATCAGTGAATGGCGTCGCTACCCGCCTGGCCGACCGACTCGATGTCGCGGCCAACGCCCTTCACCGTGTTGCAGCCAGCGACCAGAAAGCTAGCAAGCAGGGTGAGGAGGATTACACGGATACTCGTCATTTGATTCACCTCTCACGGGTCTTCTTGGACGCAAAATGGCCCGGCACGCTTCGAGGGGGGGGGGAGGGAATGCGGGCCGGGCCAATGTTGCTGAGCAGCGCTGCGGGGGGGCGATGACCGCTGCTCGAAGGGGAAACGGACGGTACCCGTCAAAAGTTCCCGAAAAAAATCACACAGGTGAAATTTTTTCGCGGCCCATTTGAATCGCTTGGATTTCAGAGCGTTGACCTAGAGCGACGTCAGTCCGCTGGCCACCGCGAGCCCCAGAAAGGCGAGAAATCCCATCGAATCCGTCGTCATCGTGACGAAAATCGAGCTCGCAACGGCAGGGTCCTGATCGAGCCGGTCCAGTAGCAGCGGGATCGCTACCCCGGCTACGCCAGCGACGAATATGTTCACGATCATCGCCGCGGCGATGACCGCGCCCAATTGCGGATTGCCGAACCAGAGCGCGGTAGCGGTCCCGGCGATCATTGCGATCGTACCGCCATTGAGCAGCGCGATCTTTATTTCGCGCCACACGGCGCGATAGCTGTTCGAATCGGTGAGCTGGTTCATCGCGAGCGCGCGCACGGTGACCGCCAGCGTCTGCGTTCCCGCATTGCCGCCGACGCCGGCGACGATTGGCATCAGCGCCGCGAGCGCGACCATATGCTCGATCGCGCCGCCGAAGATGCCGACGATGCTCGACGCGACCAGCGCGGTGCCAAGGTTGGCGATCAGCCAGCGGACGCGAGCCGCATAGGTTTCGCGGATCGGCTCGTTGATGTCGCCGTCGCCGGCGCCCGAGAGGCGGAGGATGTCTTCGCCTGCCTCTTCCTGGATGATATGGACGACGTCATCGACCGTGATCATTCCGACGAGACGCCCCGCCTTGTCGACGACCGCAGCCGAGATCAGCGCATATTTCTGAAAGCGGAGCGCGACCTCTTCCTGATCCATGTCGACGGGGATCAGCGTCTGCTCGCGCTTCATCACGTCGCTGACCGCAATGTCGCGCGGCGTGCGGAGAATCCAGCTCAGCTGGCAGGTTCCGACCGGGCGATGCAGCGGATCGACGACGAAGATTTCCCAGAAATCGGTCGCGAGGTCGACATCCTCGCGCAGCCGGTCGATGACGTCGCCGACGGTCACATGCTCGGGCACCGCGACATATTCGCGCTGCATGAGGCGTCCGGCGGATTCCTCCGGGTAGGAAAGCGCGTCCTCGATCGCGGCGCGATCCTCGGGCTCCATCGCCTCGAGAACGGCCTGCTGATCGTCCTCCTCCATATCCTCGATGATCGCGACGGCATCGTCGGTATCGAGTTCGGAGGCGAGTTCGGCGACCTGCTCTGGCGCGAGGAGGTCGATCAGCTCCTCGCGCACATAATCGTTCATTTCCGCCAGCACGTCGGCGGAGAGCATGTCGCCCAGCACGGCGGCAAGGACCGGGCGCTCGTCGGAGCTTGCGAGTTCAAAAAGGTCGGCGATGTCGGCCGGATGGAGACGGCCTATGCGCTCGCGCGCGGCCTCGCCTTCGCCTTCCTCGGCAAGGTCGATGACCTCGCGGACGAAGCGAGGACGCAGGCGATCATCCTCGTCGAGTTCGGTTTCGGTTTCGCGCGCAGGCTGGTCACGGCCGGCATCGCGATCGTCGGTGAGGATGGCGCCTTCGTCCGGCAGGGGTTCTTCGCGTTTGTCCATCGCGGTCCTCCCTGGATCATGCGGCGTCCGAGCCTCCCCTAGTCCCGCGGGCACACGATGGCAACGCCGCGCCGTCCATTTGCGTATTTAGTGCGTGCATTGCCGCGCGGCCCCGCTATGGCACCGCCAAATCCCCAATGAAGGAGCAAATCATGTCCGACCAGACGCTCACCCTTTCGCTGTCGACCGGCGATGTCGTCATCCGCCTGCGCCCCGACCTTGCGCCGCAACACGTCGAGCGCATCACGTCGCTCGCCAAGGAAGGCTTTTACGACGGCGTCGTCTTCCACCGCGTGATCCCGGGCTTCATGGCGCAGGGCGGCGACCCGACGGGCACCGGCATGGGCGGCAGCAAGCTTCCCGACCTGCCGCAGGAATTCAGCGCCGAGCCGCATGTCCGCGGCGTCTGCTCGATGGCGCGCGCGCAGAACCCGAACAGCGCGAACAGCCAGTTCTTCATCTGCTTCGACGACGCGCGCTTTCTCGACAAGCAGTACACCGTCTGGGGCGAAGTGATCGAAGGCATGGACAATGTCGACGCCCTCCCCACGGGCGAGCCGCCGCGCGAACCCGGCAAGATCGTCAAGGCGACCGTCAGCGAATAGCCTTCGGCATTATGTTCGTCATGCCGGGCTTGACCCGGCATCCACGCGTCCTTTTGGGGGATGCGATGGGCCCCGGATCAAGTCTGGGGTGACGAATGATGCGGTCAGTCCTCGATAAAGCCGTTCAATCGCTCGCAGGCAGCGATCCAGTCGGCCTTGAATTCCTGCACGACCTGTCCGGCACCCATCGCTTTGTTCATCAGGCCTACCCCCTGGCCGACCCAATAGGTCGCGAGCGCTTTCGCACCTTCGTGACCGCCCTCCGAGAGCTTATCGACCTTGCGCAACGCCGGTTCGCTGACCAGCGACTGGAGCGGCATCGGTAGCGGCTTCGGCGCGCCCTCGGCCTCCCAGGCGTCGGTCCAGGGCGAGCGAAGTTGGCGCGACGGCTTGCCGGTACGGCTCTTCGAGCGCACGGTGTCGCGCGACGAGGCGGCGAGCATCTTTTCCTTCACCACGGGGTTGGTCTCGGCCTCCGCGGTCGTCAGCCAGACCGATCCGCACCAGGCGCCATGCGCGCCCATCGCCATCGCGGCGGCCATCTGGCGCCCGGTGACGATACCGCCGGCGGCAAGGATCGGCGTCGTCGCGCCGACGGCTTCGACGGCAGCCGCGACCTCGGGAACGAGCACCATCGTCGCAACTTCGCCGCAGTGGCCGCCGGCTTCGCCGCCCGCGACGACAAGGATGTCAACGCCCGCGCGAACCTGCGCCAGCGCATGGTCGCGGGTGCCGACCAGCGCGGCCACCGGTACGCCATGCCGCTTGCCGAGTTCGAGCATCAGCGGCGGCGGAACGCCAAGCGCATTGGCAATCAGCTTGATCGGATGACGGAAGGCGACTTCGAGCAGTTTCGCGGCACCATCGTCGGTCATATTTTCGCCGAGACCGCCGCCGATGCTGGGCAGCGCCAGATTTCCGTCGTCGACGCCGTGCTTGACGAGCAGGTCGGCGACGAAGGCCTTATGCTCGGCGGGGATCGGCGGCAGTTCGCTCCGGGCTTCGCCTTTGCCTGCGAAGCTGTTCGGGACGATCAGGTCGACGCCATAGGGCAGGCCGCCGATATGCGCGTCGATCCACGCCAGTTCTTCCTCGAGCCGCTCGGGCGGCAGCGACGCGGCGCCAAAGACGCCCATGCCGCCGGCCTTCGACACTGCGACGATGACGTCGCGGCAGTGCGAGAAGGCGAGCAGGGGAAATTCGATGCCGAGCATCGCGCAGATCGGGGATTGCATGGGGCCTCTCTCCATTTCTCTATTTGCAGCCATGTCAGCGGTAGTTGACGTAAACGTCAAGTTGATTTGCGCGGGTGCCCCTCTATCGCTCGTCGCATGAGCGATTTTTCCCTTTCCGGTTTCGACCTTGGCGCCTTTGTGCGCAGCACCTTGGCCGAGGATATGGCGTCGGGGGGCGATATCACGTCGATGGCGACGATCCCGGCCGGCGCGCGCTTTTCGGGAGTGATGGACAGCCGCGACGCGATCACCGTCGCCGGTCTGCCGATCGCCGCGATGTTCTTCCGCGCGCTCGATCCGGCGATGGAGATCGAGATACTGGCGGCCGAAGGCGAACAGGTCGCGGCGGGCAGCGACCTGATGCGGCTGACGGGCAACGCGCGCGCGATGCTCACCGCCGAGCGCTCGGCGCTGAATACCGTGCAACATCTGTCGGGGATCGCGACGATGACGCGGCAGTATGTCGATGCGCTGGCGGGGACGGGGGCGACTTTGCTCGACACGCGCAAGACGATTCCTGGCCTGCGTGTGCTCGAGAAATATGCGACGCGGACCGGCGGAGCGACGAACCATCGCATGGGTCTGTGGGACGCGGCGATGATCAAGGACAATCATGTCGCGGTCGCGGGATCGGTCGAGGAAGCCGTCCGCCGCGCGGTCGATGCCGGGATCGAACGGATCATCGTCGAGGTCGACCGGATCGCGCAAGTCAGGCCCGCGCTGGCGGCGGGCGCGACGCATCTGTTGCTCGACAATATGAGTCTCGATGAACTGCGCCAGTGTGTCGTGCTGGTCGACGGCAAGGTGCCGACCGAAGCATCGGGCGGCGTCCGGCTCGACACGATCCACGCGATCGGCGCGACCGGCGTGACCTATGTGTCGGTCGGACGGCTCACCCAGTCGGCGCCCGCAGCCGATATCGGGCTCGACTTTGCGCTGGCTTAGCGCTGTCGCGCTGGCGCTGATGCCGGTCACGGCGCAGGCGCAGGCGCTCTCCTGTTCGGTGCCTGACCGCGTTTCCGTGCCGCGACTCGAACGCCCGGCGCGCGACGAGCCGGTGCGCAAGCCGCCGACGACAGGCTATTTGCTCAGCATGAGTTGGTCGCCGCAGCATTGCGCCGACGTCCGGAACCCGAAGGATGTCCGCGACCGTTTCCAATGTTCTGGCGAAAAGGGCCGCTTCGGCTGGGTGCTGCACGGTTTGTGGCCCGAGACCGACACGAGGGACTATCCGCAATGGTGCCGCCCGGCGAAGATCGTGCCGCAGCCGGTGCTGAAGAAACATATGTGCATGACACCCTCGGCGCAGCTGCTGCAGCATGAGTGGGCGAAGCACGGCACCTGCATGAGCCCGCATCCGGCCGCCTATTTCGCCGCGGCGTCGAAGCTGTTCCGGGCGGTCCACTTTCCCGACATGAAGGCACTCGCCGCCGAGCCGCAGACGGCGGGGAGCATCCGCCGCGCCTTCGCGGCACGCAACAAGGGCGTGACCGCCGCGATGGTCGCAGTGTCGACCAATCGTGACGGGTGGCTGGACGAAGTGCGGCTGTGCCTCGGTCCGCGAATGCGCCCGCGGGCATGCAAGCCGTTCCAGGTCGGCGCTCCCGACGGTAAGCCGGTGCGCATCACGCCGATGCCCGGCAGTTAACGATCAGGCGCAATGGCGTCCCGGGCTGGGACGGCCGGGCCGTTAACTCTTTTTTAACCTTACCGACTCGTTAACGCGGGCGTAGCTTCGCGTGCATGGACTCGGACGAACAGATCGACATCCGCGATCGCCTGCGCGGCTATGCGGCCCGGCAGCTTGTCATTGCGCGAATGAGCGCGCCGGCGAACTGGCAGGACGAGCTTCGCGAAACGCTGGCGGCGCAGCGGGCAATCCCGTCGCCGTGGGCGCGAGGAAGCGATGCGCGGCTGTTTCTTGAGAGTTTTGCGATCTTCTTCGTCGCGACGATGGTGTTCTTGATCTAGTCGCAGGCGCGGTGAAGCTTGACCGCCAGCCAGGCGGAGATCAGGCACATCGCGGCGCTCATCAAAAGCTGGTCGACGACGCCGATACCAGCAAAGCCCAATCCCATCGCGAGCAGTGAACCAGCGACCATCGCCCCCGAATTGACGATGTTGTTCGCGGCGACGGTGCGTGCGGTCTGATCCTTCGGCACGGTGGTGGTCAGGAAGGCGTAGAGCGGAACGACGAACATGCCGCCGCTGATCGCGATGCCGAGCAGGCTGGCGAGCAGGGGAAGGACGTCGGCATGGCCCAGGAAGCCGTCGATCCCGTACATGACACCCGAGGGATCGTGCTCCCAATTGCGGCACACCCAGTAAAAGGCGACGACGAACGCGCCCATGACGATGACGCTGGCCGGGCTGTAGCGCGCCGAAACCTGCCCCTTGAGCAGCCGATTCACGGCGACCGAACCGATCGCGATGCCGATCGAGAAGATCGCGAGGAACAGGCTGGCGACGCTTTTGTCGGCGTGGAGGATATTCTTCACCAGCGGCGGGAACTGGATGAACAGGACCGCGCCGATCGTCCAGAAGAAGCTGATCGAGAGGATCGCGAGATAGAGGCGCGGGATGTGCATCGTGCCGCGCACGAGCGTCACCGACGAGCGGACAATATGCCAGTCGATTCCCGTTTCCTCATGCTCGGGCGGGGCGGGCGGGACCTTGCGACCGGTCCAGTAGCCGATCATCGCGACGAGGACGACGCCGAGGGCGGCCCATTCGACCTCGATCACGCCGGCGAGGATCGTGCCCGCGAGAATTGCGATATAGGTGCCGGCCTCGACGAGCCCGGTACCGCCCAGCACCTCGTCGCTGTTCAGGTGCTGCGGCAGGATCGCATATTTGATCGGCCCGAAGAAGGTCGAGTGAATGCCCATCGCGAAGAGCGCGAGCATCATCAGCGGTATCGCGACGAGATGCACCGCCCAACCCATCCACGCGAGCACTAGGCCTGCGCCGCCGACAAGCATGATCAGGATCTCGCAGAATTTGACGATGCGGATGATCCGCGCCTTGTCACGCGTGTCGGCGAGTTGGCCGGCGAGCGCGGAGAGGAGGAAGAAGGGGATGATAAACAGGGCGGTCGCGACCGCGCTGAACAAAGTCTCGGATGCTTCGTCGTTGAAAACGCCGTAAACGACGAACAGCACCATCGCATTCTTGAACAGATTGTCGTTGAAGGCGCCGAGGAGCTGGGTGACGAAAAGTGGCAGGAACCTGCGTTGTTTCAGCAGCGCAAAGGATCCGGTCATTGAAAATCCAGTTTGACAGCCCGACATTGCGACAGCGCCAACCCGCGATGGTCTCTTTTGGGGCAATGCTGTTGTCGCACGGGGGGCTTATCGGTTAGGGCAGGCGGGGTCAAAGCCCAATTGGGCCGCAAAGCTAGAACGGACGCGCCGACAGGGATCATGCTAAGCCTTCCCAACATCCTGACACTGTCGCGCATTCTGGCGGTTCCCATCCTGCTTTTTCTCCTGTGGCCGGGCGTGGCCGAGGGGTCGTTGCAGCCGAAGCCGATCGACTATGCGCTGGCATTCGGGCTCTATTGCCTGATGGGCATTACCGATTATTTTGACGGCTATGTTGCGCGCTCGCGCGGGATCGTCTCGCGACTGGGCGCATTCCTCGATCCGATCGCCGACAAGATCATGATCGCGGCGGTTATCCTGCTGCTGGTCTTTACGCGCGACATCGACGGTTATCACGTCATCGCGGCGCTGATGATCCTGCTGCGCGAGATCATCGTGTCTGGATTGCGTGAATTTCTCGCGACGCTGCAGGTGTCGATGCCAGTCACCCAGTTGGCGAAATGGAAGACGACCTTCCAGCTCGTTGCCTTCGGTGCGCTGATTCTGGCCGGAGCGCTACCCGCGATGGCGTGGATCAAGATCGTCGGACTCGCCTCGCTATGGGGTGCGGCGGTGCTGACGCTGATCACCGGCTGGGATTATCTGCGCGTCGGCCTGAAGCATATGGACTAGGCACGTGACGCTGACGATCAGCTATTTCGCATGGGTGCGCGAGCGGATGGGGGTTGCCGGGGAAGTGATCGACCCTCCCGCCGATGTTACGACCATCGCCGATCTGGTCGGCTGGCTCGCCGCGCGCGACGATCGCGGCGCGCTGGCCTTTGCCGAGCCAGGGCGTATTCGTGCCGCGGTTGGCGGTACAATGGTCGGCCCGGATGCGGCGATCAGCGACGAGATCGCGTTATTTCCGCCGGTGACCGGAGGATGATCCGCGTAGCGGTCCAAACCGACGCGATCAATGTCGCGGCCGAGCTCGATATTCACGATGCGGGGGGACATGGGGCAAGCGCGATCTTCGTTGGACGCGTGCGCGGCGACGACGGGCTTGCCGAACTTTTCCTCGAACATCATCCCGCGCTCACAGAAGGCGGGCTGGCTGAGCTCGCGCATGTCGCGGCCGATCGCTGGTCGCTATCCGCGCTGACGCTGGTCCACCGCGTCGGCGGAATGGCAACGGGCGAGACGATCGTGCTGGTGCTGGCGAGCAGCGCGCATCGTGCAGAGGCGCTGGCCGCCACCGAGTTTCTGATCGACCGGCTGAAGACTGATGTGATGCTGTGGAAGCGCGAGACGTTTGCCGACGGGCGCGTTGCGTGGGTCGAGCCGCGCGATGGCGATCATGGCCGCGCGGAACGGTGGGATTAGCGCCACGGTAGGCTAAAGCCTGCTTTTGGGTAGGGAGCTGATCTCATGATCCTCCCCATCGACTGCGATCGGGGCTGCAAGCCCGCTGCGCTGACGGAGAGGCCGAGCGCTTAGCGCCCGATGAGAGCTCAACCCATGGATGCTGGAACAGCGAGGCCGTCGCCGCAGCCAGCATGACGGCTTTTTGATGTCCGCTCTCTATCCCAAAGCGGACATCCAAAACCAGCCTCGTCGCGACGGGCGCGCGACCAGCGGCGGAATCTAGTCCCGCCTCTGCAGGCTCACGACCGCGTGGATCGGCAGTTCGGCGTAGATGTGCGGGAACAGGTCGCCGCCGCGCGCCGGTTCCCAGCGAACGGCGTCGCCGAGGAGGAGGAGGTCCACCTCGGCGATCATGAGGCCGCTTTGGCCGGCGAAATATTTCTCGATCGTCGCCTCGAGCTGCTCCGCAGTCGACAGATGGATATAGCCGTCGGCGATATCCACTGGCGCGCCGCGAAATACCCGCTCGCGCTCGAAATCGGTCCATTGCTGCGCGGTGAGCACTTTGAAGGCCGTCGCGGGCGTCGTCATTCTGAGGGGGCTTCGCTGGCCGGGGCTTCGGCGGCGGTTTCCACGCCTTCGCCTTCTTCCTCGTCGCTGTCCTCGATCAGCGCGGCCGAGACGACATGTTCGTCGGCCGCGACGTCGAACAGCCGCACGCCGGCGCTGCCGCGGCCGATGACGCGCAGGCTGTCGAGGCCCATGCGGATGAGCTTCGCCTGGTCGGTCACGAGCATCAGCTGGTGCGCCTGCGTCGCGGGGAAGCTGGCGACGACCGGGCCGTTGCGGCCGATATTGTCGATGTTGGTGATCCCCTGGCCACCGCGGCCGGTGCGACGATATTCATAGGCCGACGACAGCTTGCCATAGCCGTTGGCGCAAACGGTGAGGATGAATTCCTCGCGGCTGGCGAGTTCGGCCATCCGTTCGCCATCGAGCGTCGGTTCGTTCTCATTGTCCTTCCACGGCGCGGCGCGGAGATAGGCTTCGCGTTCCTCGCTGGTCGTCCCGACCTTGTGCAGGATCGAGAGCGAGATGACTTCGTCGCCATCGGCGAGACGCATACCGCGCACGCCGGTCGAATTGCGGCTCTGGAATTCGCGCACATCGTCACCGGCGAACCGGATCGCCTTGCCCTGGCGCGTCGCGAGCAACACGTCGTCGCTCTCGTCGAGCAGCGCGACACCGATCAGCCGGTCGTCTTCGTCCTCGCCCTCGAACTTCATCGCGATCTTGCCGTTCGATGGCACGTTGGTGAAGGCGTCCATGCTGTTACGACGCACATTGCCCTTCGCGGTTGCGAACATGACGTGCAGCTTGCCCCATTCGCCCTCATCCTCGGGCAGCGGGAGCACGGTCGAGATCGTCTCGCCCTGCGCGAGCGGCAGCAGGTTGATCATCGGGCGGCCACGCGTTGCGGGTCCGCCCTCGGGCAGGCGCCACACCTTCATGCGGTAGACCTTGCCCGCAGTCGAGAAGAAGAGCACCGGCGTGTGCGTCGAGGTGACGAACAGGTTGGTAACGACATCCTCGTCCTTTGTCGCCATGCCGGCGCGGCCCTTGCCGCCGCGGCGCTGGGCGCGGAAGGTTTCAAGCGGGGTGCGCTTGATATAGCCGTCGAGGGTGACGGTCACGACCATCTCCTCGCGCTCGATCAGATCTTCATCGTCGATGCCGTCGGCCGCGGGGGCGACCAGCGTCTTGCGCGGCGTCGCGAATTCGTCGCGCACCGCGACGAGTTCTTCGCGCATCACCGCATAGAGCTTTTCGCGGTCCGCGAGGATCGAAAGAAGTTCCTCAATCTCGGTCGCCAACTCGCCGAGTTCCTTGCCGATTTCGTCGCGTCCGAGCGCGGTCAGACGATGGAGGCGGAGGTCGAGGATCGCCTTCACCTGCGTCTCCGACAGTCGATAGGTGGCGCTCTCCTCCATCTCGCCCTCGATCGCTTCGACGAGACGGATGTAGGGCGCGATCTCGCCGATCGGCCATTCGCGCGCCAACAACGCCTCGCGGGCGGCAGCGGGCGAGGGCGAGCCGCGGATTATGCGGACGACTTCGTCGAGATTGCTGACCGCGACGACGAGCCCCAGCAAGATATGTGCACGGTCGCGCGCCTTGGCGAGTTCGAACTTGCAGCGGCGCGTGATCACTTCCTCGCGGAAGGTGATGAAGGCCGAGAGAATGTCCTTCAGCCCGAGCATTTCGGGACGGCCGCCACGGATCGCGAGCATGTTCGCGGGGAAGCTCGACTGTGCCGGGGTGTGTCGCCAAAGCTGGTTGAGCACGACGTCGGCGGTGGCATCGCGCTTCAGTTCGATGACGACGCGGACGCCCTCGCGGTTCGATTCGTCGCGAATATCGGCGACGCCCTCGATCCGCTTGTCGCGCGCGGCTTCGGCAATTTTCTCGACGAGACCCGACTTGCCGACCTGGTACGGAATCGAAGTCAATACAATCGATTGGCGATCGTTCTTGCTTTCCTCAATGATGTGCGTCGAGCGCATCATGATCGAGCCGCGACCGGTCAAATAGGCGTTGCGGGCGCCGCCCTGGCCGAGCATCAGCGCGCCGGTCGGAAAGTCGGGGCCGGGAACGATCGCCATCAGATCCTCGAGCGAGATTGAGGGGTTGTCGATCGTTGCAAGCGTCGCGTCGATGACTTCGCCGAGATTGTGCGGCGGAATATTCGTCGCCATACCGACCGCGATGCCGCCCGCGCCATTGACGAGCAGGTTCGGGAAGCGCGCGGGAAGTACCGTCGGCTCTTCGCGGCTTGCGTCATAGTTGGGCTGGAAGTCGACCGTGTCCTTATCGAGGTCGTTCAGCAGCACCATAGCGGTCTTGGCCAGCCGTGCTTCCGTATAACGCATCGACGCCGGCGGATCGGGGTCCATCGAACCGAAATTGCCCTGACCGTCGATCAACGGCACGCGCAGCGACCAGTCCTGCGTCATGCGCGCGAGCGCGTCGTAAATCGCGCTGTCACCGTGCGGGTGGTAGTTACCCATGACGTCGCCGACGATCTTCGCCGATTTCTTGTACGGGCGGCCGGGAACAAAGCCGCCTTCCTGCGCCGCGTAGAGGATACGGCGATGGACCGGCTTCAGGCCGTCGCGTACATCGGGAAGCGCGCGGCTGACGATCACGCTCATCGCGTAATCGAGGTAGGAAGTCTTCATTTCGTCGACGATGTTGATCGGCGAAACACCGTCGTCCGACGGTTGCATAGGCGTATTTTCTTCGGTCAAAGCCCGGCCTTTTTTCTGCTTATCGGGAGATAAAATCGGACTAGCCGATGGGGGCAGGAAAGGCCAGCGATTCGGTCATTTTTCGGGATATTTTTTGCTCGGCTTCGGGCGTGGACGGGAACCGGGAAAGTGGAGCGTTTTCTTTATTCTAGAATGACGTCATGCCATCCGATCTCCGGTTATGCCGGCGACGGCCGGGATATCGCCTCTCCGTCCGGCATCGCCGCCCAGAACCGGGCCTTCTGAAGGATGGGCGAGCAGAGGAATCGGCCTCGCTGCAGGCTTGCCAATCGCGCGTCCTCCCCTAAAGCTGCGGGCCGATGACCATGAGACTGCCAGGGGGGTGTCGGTGGCCCTGATCGCGCTGGTCGGCGCGAGCGAAATGCTGCCCGACGGCGGCTTGCGGGCGCTCGTCACCGTGGCTGGCGAGACGCTGATCGAGCGGCAGGCGGCGCGGCTCGCCGATGTCGGGGTGACGCATATCGCTGTCGTGGTCGCGGCGGTGCCTGCGGACCTTATCGCGACGTGCGACCGCATCCAGCGGCGCGGAATCAAGGTGACGCCTGTGCGCGCAGCTGCGGATCTGGTCGCGATCGTCGAGAGCGACGACCGGATCATCCTCGTCGCCGACGGACTCCGCGCGAGCGGGACCCATTATGCCGCGATCGCCAAGCCCGGTTCGCCGGCGATCCTCGTGACCGGCGACACGGTGCTGACGCAGGCGTTCGAGCGGATCGACGCGACGCGGCGCTGGGGCGGGCTGGCCGCCATCTCGCAGCCGATGGTTGCCGAACTCGCGGCGATGCCGGGCGAGTGGGACATGATGCTGACGCTGCTGCGGCTCGCAGTGCAGGCGGGATCGCGGCGGCTCTACTGCGAGCCCGCGCTGTTCGAGCAGGGCGAGATCGCGGTCGTTATTGACCGCCCGACCGCGGCGCTGATCGAGCAATCGAGCCTGCAGCAGGTCGAATATGGCGGGATGGGGCTGGGGCGATCGGCGATCATGATGCCGATCGTGCGGCTGGCCGGGCCGCTACTCGTGCGATCCGCGAAAGTCGCACGCTACATGCCTTATATCACGGCGCTTTTGTGGGTCTCCGTCGGGCTGCTCGCGGCGAATGGTCTCGCGGCCGCGGGCGCGCTGGTCGCGCTGTTCGGCGGGCTTGGCCTCGCCACGATGCGGTTCCTCGCCGCCTTTCGCGCGCAGAGCGTGACGCAGGACCGCGTGCGCAATGCCATCCGCACCTTTGCGCTCGTCCTGCTGGGGCTGTTTCCCTGGCTGCTCGCCTTGGCAGGCCCGGAGCATCGGATGCCGCCCTTTTCGCAAGCCGCGCTCGCACCCTGCCTCGCCGCGATCATCATGCTCGCGCGGACCTTGTATGAGGATTCGGGCGAAAAACGCCGCTTCCACTGGCTGCTCCCCGACGCCGACCAAGCGTGGATCATGCTGCTGCCCGCGCTGATCTTCGGTTTCGCGCCGCTGATGTTCGCAATCCTGCCCTTGCTCGGCCTGTTCCAGATCATGCTGTGGATGCGGCTCGCACGGCGGCCGGAAGCGCGGTAAAGCCAAGCTCGCCAAGGTTTAAGGCCTATTAACGACATGCTGCTATCGCGAGCGTGCATGGCTGACTTTTTTCCCTCGCCCGGCATCGACCCGCCGTCGCCGACGCTGTCGGCGCGCCTGCGCGAGCTGGCCGATTTCCTGGCGGCGCCCGCCGCGGGGCGGCTGACCGAGGAGCAGCGAGCGCTGTCCCTCGGCATCGCGCGTCGGCTGGTCGAGGATGCGGCGCGCGAACTGTCGGCGGACATCGACGTCAGCGCGCTGTGGCGCGACTGGCTGGAAAGCGGCTTGCCGACTGCCCCGCGACTCGCCGCTGCCTGTTTCGCACGCGCCGAGGAACATCGCTGGCGCGAGCATTCGGCGCGGCGGATCGCTGCCCCCGTCGTGGTTCCGGTGGACGGTGACGAGCCGCCCGCGCCCGAGACGATCGACACGACGCCCGAGGCCGACCGCGCCTATCTGGCGCTGCGGATTGCCGACCGCCGGCGTGCCGACGGCCGTGGAAGTCCCCGGATTGCGCTTGAAGATGTCGAGCCCGAACTCCTGCGTGCGCTGCTGCTCGACATCGCTGCCTGGCGCATGGTGCAGGCAGGGAAAGATGGCCAATTGGCGGCTGGCCTGGGTGAAGCGGTGCGCAAGGTCGTCGAATATCGTGCGGCGATCCCGGGGATCGACGTAGCGGCGCGGCAATATCTGGCCGCGCTGGGCGAGGGGGCAGCGATCGAAGGGGCCGCGGCGAGTGCGATCGATCGCCACGACTGGCTGGCGCTCGTCGCGCTGGCGGCGGCCGCGAGCCGCCGATCCTTTGCCGACATGGCGCTTGCGTTGACGAGCGCGGAGGCGGCCGCTTTGCCAGCGCTTCTCGCTCCGCTTAGCCTGGACCGCGCATCGCTTGCCCCGCTTGAAGCATCGCTCGCCGCGCTGCCATCGCGCACGGTCGAGACGCGCGGATGAACGAGCGGATCGTTCGCGGCCGCGTCGATAGCGCGGGCAGGTTGGTGAGCGCCGACGCGCCGCTGCTGCGCCTGCAACAGCGCGCGGGGGCGGCGATCGGCCAGCCGCTTGCGCTGCCCAATCTCGCGCGGCTCGTTGTGCTGGCGCAGCGGCTGCAGCGCGACATTTCGCGGCCGCTCTATGCCGCTGACGATCATAGCGACATTCATGCGCTCGTTCGCGTCCTGCCCGATGGGGAGGGCGCAAATCTTGAAATCAGCGACTGGCGTACGCGGCCGATCCTGCTTCCCGAGGCGCCGGCTGACGGCGCGGGCATGGCGTCGGCCGACGGGTGGACATGGGAATGCGATCAGCGGCTGCGCCTGCTGACCTTGCACGCCGAGGGCGATGCGCTGCCGATTCCAGCCGACTGGGAGGGACGGTCGCTGTCCGAGTTGTTCGAGCTCCAGCCCGACGAGCAAGGCCGGTTCCCGGTGCTGCGCGCGCTCGCGGGGCAGTCGCGGTTCGACGGGCAACGCGTGCGCGTCGAGACCGAACAAGGCACGGTTACGATGACGCTGGCGGCCGAACCGCTGTTCGACGCAACCGGGCGGCTGACCGGCTTTCGCGGCGTCGCGGTGAGGGGGGCGGCCGATACGGACGCCGGCGAATATCCGGCACCACCGCCCGATCCGGCCTTTGGATCGCTGCCACTGTCCGATCCGCAATTCGGACGGCGGATCGATGGTGCGCTGCGCGGTCCGTTGAGCCGCATCATCGCGACTGCCGAGACGATCCATGGGCAGTTCGACGGGCCGATCCGCGCCGACTATGCGCGCTATGCCGGCGATATCGCGCACGCGGGGCGGCACCTGCTCGGGCTCGTCGATGATCTGGCCGACCTCCAGAATATCGAGCGTCCGGGGTTCAAGGCGGCCGCCGACCAGATCGACCTTGGCGACCTGGCGCGCCGCGCCGTCGGCCTGCTCGGCATGAAAGCGGAAGAAAAGGGCATTCGCATCGACGCGCCGCGCGTCGACGACAAGATGCCGGCGACCGGCGAATTCCGGCGCGTGTTGCAAGTGCTGTTGAACCTGCTCGGCAACGCGATCCGCTATTCGCCCGACAATTCGCAGATATGGATCCGCGTCGATCGCGAGGGCAACCGCGCGATGGTGACCGTGGCCGATCAGGGGCAGGGCATTTCGGCCGAACAGCAGGATGTCGTGTTCGAGAAATTCGAACGACTGGGGCGCACCGATAGCGGGGGGTCGGGGCTCGGCCTTTATATTGCGCGCCGCCTGGCGCGCGCGATGGATGGCGACCTGACCGTCGACAGCGCGCCCGGGCAGGGGGCCAGGTTTACGCTGAGTTTGCCGGCGCGGGATTGAAGGCGCCGCGATTGACGATGTCGTGGCGGGGAGCTCAGATGTCTTCCCCGATCGTTGCGGGCCGGACTTTCAAAGTTCAGGAAAGTTCAGCCCATTGCATCGCCCGTCGTCGCCGGGAAAATTGCCGAACGCATCGCGCTCGCCGCGTGGCAGCCGCACCCGCAAACCGGGCCGCGACCGCATTTATCCGACCCGGTGAAGGCTGGCACAGCGGGATAATGTAGGAAAGGCCTTTTTTGAAGGCGATGACAGCTTCGGGTGAAGGCGGACAACTTCCTGCGCGATCGCCTGCGAAAGCCGGGGATCACATCCGCCAAGGCAGCGATCCGCCGAAAGCGACTATTGCCGAAACCCGATCGCAGCAGGTTCAGTTGCGCTTCGCATTCCACGCGCGAACGGCAGCCATCGTCTTTTCGATATGCGCCTGCGGCTTGCTGTCGCTGTAGCTCAGCAAGATCGTCCCGTTCGGCGCGATCACATAGGATGTGCGATTGGAGAGCGGCTTCCCGTCCGCCCCCTGCATCGTTGCATCATATTGCGCCGCGACCTTCGCGCCCGGATCGGCCGCGACCGCGAATTTGTCGCGGCACTCCGACCGCGAAAACTCGGCGACGCGGTGAATATTGCCTGCAGTCACGCCGATCACCCGCGCGCCCAGCTGGTTGAACTGGCTGTTCGCTTCCGCAAACAGATGCGCCTCAACCGTGCAGCCGGGGGTGAAGGCGGCGGGAAAGAAATAGAGCACGACCGGCCCGTTCCGCAGCGTCTGTCTCAGCGACAGGCGGAATTCCTTGCCCGCCTGCGCCGCATTCAGCGTAAAATCGGGCGCTTTCGCGCCCTGCTGCAGCGCCGCGATGCCCTGCCCGGGAAGGATCAGGGCAGCAAGGCCGAGGCTGGCCGCAAACGCCAGTTTCGTCGCGATTTTCATTTGCGGTCTCCACCTTCAACTGCGGGATCATGCCCCACCGGGGTGATCACTCTACCGCGTTATTTGCCGACCGCAATCACGCCGGTGCCGATCCGCCGACACTTGGACCGCTGCAACCTCGGTTACACGGCGCAAGTGCCAGCCGGACCTCACCCTCGATCAGCAGCGGCGATCGCCGCGATCGATCTCGCGTCCGATCAGCGCACCGGCGGCACCACCGATGATCGTGCCGGGAACGCGGTCGCCATAGCGATCGACCTCGCGGCCGAGCAAGGCGCCCGCGGCGCCACCGACGATCAGGCCTGTCGTGCCGCTGCCGCGCCGGCAATAATAGCGGCGGTCGCGATAGTCGTTGCGGCGATAATCCCTGCGGTAGTCGCGCCGGTAATCGCCATAGCGATCATGGTCGCGGTGGCCGTGATAGCCGTGGCGGTGGTGCCGGTCGTGCGCGTCCGCTTCGGCGGGCAACGCGGGAAAGGCACTGGCGCCAATGAGCGCAGCCAACGCCATATTCCTGAACCCGAACATCTGTTTTCTCCATCCTGTCCCCCGACGCCGTCAAGGTAGAGCGGCGAAGATGGCGCGTGGATGAATTGCCGACGCCCCGCGCGCCTGCGAGAATCGGCTCGACGAACTTTCGGGGCATCCTGCCGCGCCCGATTGACCCCGCGCGCCATTCGGCGCAGCATCGGCGCATGACCTTGACCATCGCCCCCAGCGGTCAGGCGTGCGGTGCCCGCGTGACCGGCGTCGACCTGACGAAGCCGCTCGATGCCGGAACCGTGGCCGAAATTCGCGCCGCATGGCTCGACCATCATGTCCTGTCCTTCCCCGACCAGAAGTTGAGTGCGGAGGATCTCGAGCGCTTTACGGGCTATTTCGGCGGCTTCGGCGACGATCCTTTCATCCAGCCGATCCCCGGCCACGATCATATCATCGCGGTAAAGCGCCGTGCCGACGAGACCGCGCCGCTCTTCGCCGAAAACTGGCATAGCGACTGGAGTTTCCAGGAGCGCCCACCCGCGGGCACCTGCCTTTACGGCATCACCATTCCGCCCGTCGGCGGCAACACCGAATTTTCGAACCAGCACGCCGCGCTCGACGCGATGCCCGCCGAATTGCGCGCGCGCGTCGAGGGGCTGCAGGCCATCCACAGCGCACGCAACGGCTATGCGCCGACCGGCATGTACGGCGCGAACGACCCAAAGGGCCCGGGGGGCCGCAGCATGGACATCCGCTCGGACGACGCGGCGCTGGAGACCCAACTCCATCCCTTCGTCCGCACGCATCCCGAAACCGGCCGCCTCGGCCTGTTCGGCTGCGCGGGCTACATCATCGGTTTCGACGGGCTCGACGACAGCGAGGGGCTTCCCCTGCTCTACGAACTCATCCAGTGGCAAGGGCGCGAGGAGTTTCGCTACTCCCACAAATGGGAGCCCGATATGCTTGTCATGTGGGACAATCGCTCGGTCCTCCACCGCGCGACCGGCGGCTACGACGGCCACGACCGCCTGCTTCATCGCACGACGATCGCGGCGTGGGATGGCGCCTAGGGTCCTGCCCCTAGGCTTTCGTTTCCTTCGCAAGCGTGCTCACCACACCCCATGCAATCAGCGCCTGCCCGCCGAAATAGAGCGGCCAGATCAGCCACATCGTGACGTCGCGGGGGAGCACCCCGCCCTCGGCGGCAAAGATGAACAGATCGCTGGCCAGGAACATCATCGCTCCGATTCCGGTGCGATAGCGCGGGAACTGGCTGCCCCACGCGCTGGCCGCCATCGCCGAGACGAAAAAGCTGTAGACGGCGATGCCGAGCCGTTCGGGCACGGGCATCAGCATGCACGCGATCCAGACGCTTGCTGGAACGGTCAAGGCAATGAGCAAGCGTTGGCTGAAGGTCGTCTTGGGCCGATAGTGGCGCAGGTGGAGGACGATGGCGAGGGCGTGCCCCGCCAGAAATGCCACCGCTCCGGGGATCATCCCCGAGGTTTCGAGCAGGACATCGCCGAGCGCGCCGAGCGCCATTACCGCGGCGATCAGCCAGCCGTAGAGCCCGCGCGCGTTCGCGGCGGCCCAGAGCGCCAGCAGCGTCACACCAGAGCCCTTCCAGGCGATGATCCCAGGCCCATCCCAGCGCTGGACCACCGCGAGGAAAAAGCTGATCCCGCCAAGCAGCGCGAGCAGCCACAACCACCGCGCCCGGTCCCAACCCGCTTGTCCCATGCTCCGCCCCTTTGCATCTTGCCCGCAACCGGCCTAGTGCGCGGCGCATCAAGTACAAGTCAACGGATAGCGTAAATGGTTCACGACATTCACATCATCGGCGGCGGCCTCGCGGGCTCCGAAGCCGCCTGGCAGCTTGCCGAGGCGGGCTATCGCGTACGCCTGTCCGAAATGCGCGGGGGCGGCGACATGACGCCGGCGCATCAGGGCGACACGCTCGCCGAGATGGTCTGCTCGAACAGCTTCCGCAGCGACGACGGCGACAGCAACGCCGTCGGCCTGCTCCACCGCGAGATGCGTGCGCTCGGCTCGATCATCATGCGCGAGGCCGACGCCACCAAAGTGCCCGCGGGGTCGGCGCTCGCAGTCGACCGCGACCTCTTCTCGGGCGGCGTCACCAGGGCGCTTTCCGAACATCCCAATATCACCATCGTCCGCGAACGCATCGACACGCTGCCGAGCGAAGGCCTGACGATCGTCGCCACCGGCCCGCTCACTGCGGCTGGCCTCGCGGAAAGCATCGGCGCCGCGACGGGCAAGGATGCGCTCGCCTTCTTCGACGCCATCGCGCCGATCGTCTACCGCGACAGCATCGACATGGACGTCGCATGGATGGCGAGCCGCTGGGACAAGGTCGGGCCAATCGGCGACGGCAAGGACTATATCAACTGCCCGATGGACAAGGACCAGTATCACGCCTTCGTCCAGGGGCTGATCGACGGCGACAAGACCGACTTCAAGGATTGGGAGAAGGACACGCCTTACTTTGAAGGCTGCATGCCGATCGAGGTGATGGCCGAGCGCGGCGTCGAAACGCTGCGCTTCGGTCCGATGAAGGGCGTCGGCCTCGACAATCCGCGCACCGGGCGATGGCCCTATGCGGTGGTCCAGTTGCGGCAGGACAATGCGCTCGGCACGCTCTGGAACATGGTCGGCTTCCAGACCAAGCTCAAGCATGGCGCGCAGGTCGAGCTGTTCCGCACCATCCCCGGCCTCGAAAAAGCCGAGTTCGCGCGCCTCGGCGGCCTGCATCGGAACAGCTTCATCCGCTCGCCCGAATTGCTCGACGGCGAGCTTCGCCTGAAATCGGCGCCGCACATTCGGTTTGCCGGGCAGATTACCGGCTGCGAAGGCTATGTCGAAAGCGCCGCGATCGGTCTCGTCGCCGCGCGCTTCGCCATCGCCGAGCTTGGCGGCCGCACGCTTGCGCCGCCGCCACCCGAAACCGCGCTCGGGGCGCTGCTCGGCCACATCACCGGCGGCGCCGACGCCGCATGCTACCAGCCCATGAACGTCAATTTCGGCCTCTTCCCGCCGCTCGCCGAGGATGTCCGCAAGAAGGATCGAAAACTCGGCTACACCCGGCGCGCGGGCGAGGCGCTGGCGGAGTGGATGAAGGTCGCGGACGGCGTTGCGGCCTAGGCGCGGGCCGCAGCGGCTGAGAGGTCGGAATGGCGGCTTTGGGGTGGGGAGCGGACGATATGGTCCCCCCATCGACTTGCGATGGGGAGGTGGCGGCCCGAAGGGCTGACGGAGGGGCCGAGCGCGCAGCGCTCGCTAACGCCCGCCGCCCCTCCACCACCGCTTCGCGGAGTGCTGGGTCGTCCAGTCCCCCGGACTGGACTTGGATTGCCGGGGGCAATCCAACCCTGCACTCCCCCTCCCCATCGCAAGTCGATGGGGAGGATCTTATGGCAGCAACCGGCCGCTTTCACACTCTCGTCATTCAGCATCCCTCCGATCCTCCTGTCCGGCCCCGCCGCGGGAAATAATCGTGCTTCCCCCACTGGCGCGCTTGGCTCCCACTGGTTACATGGGCCGCCACCAAACGAGTCGCGAGTGCCGCCCCGAACCCTGCGGGCAGGCGCCGCCCGCATGAGAAAGTGGCATCCATGGAAATCATCACCGGCCTGACCTTCGACGACGTGTTGCTGGTGCCCGGCGCGTCGGACATTCTGCCGTCGGATGCCAATCTCCAGACCCAGCTTACCAGCGACATTTCGCTCAACATTCCGATTCTCTCGTCGGCGATGGATACGGTGACCGAGGCCGACATGGCGATCCTGATGGCGCAGATCGGCGGCATCGGCGTCCTCCACCGTAACCTCACGATCGAGGAACAGGCGGCGGCGGTGCGGCAGGTCAAGCGCTTCGAAAGCGGGATGATCGTCAACCCGATCACCATCACCCCCGACGCGCCGCTCTCCTATGCGACCGCGCTGATGGACCAGCACAGGATCTCCGGCATTCCGGTGGTCGAACCCGGCGGCAAGCTCGTCGGCATCCTGACGCACCGCGACGTCCGTTTCGCCGACAACCCCGGCCAGCCTGTCCGCGAGCTGATGACCGCCGACAATCTCGCGACCGTGCGTCCGGGCGTCGGGCAGGACGAGGCACGCAAGCTGCTCCACCAGCGCCGCATCGAAAAGCTGCTGGTGGTCGATGACGACTATCATTGCATCGGGCTGATCACCGTCAAGGATATGGAAAAGGCGGTGAACTTCCCCGACGCGACCAAGGACGGCAGCGGCCGCCTGCGCGTCGCGGCGGCGACAAACACCGGCGACAGCGGGATCGAACGCGCCGAGGCACTCCTCGATGCCGAGTGCGACCTGATCGTCGTCGACACCGCGCATGGCCATAGCAAGGGCGTCGGCGCCACCGTCGAACGGATCAAGAAATTGTCGAACCGCGTGCAGGTGCTCGCGGGCAACGTCGCCACCGGCGATGCGACCAAGGCTTTGATCGACTGCGGGGCCGACGGCGTAAAGGTCGGGATCGGCCCCGGCTCGATCTGCACCACGCGCGTCGTCGCGGGCGTCGGCGTGCCGCAGCTCACCGCGATCCTCGACAGCGTCGAGGCGGCGTCGAAGCTGGGCGTCCCGGTGATCGCCGATGGCGGCCTCCGCACGTCGGGCGACATCGCCAAGGCGCTCGCTGCGGGCGCGTCGAGCGTCATGGTCGGTTCGCTCCTTGCGGGGACGGCCGAGGCCCCGGGCGAAACCTTCCTCTTCCAGGGCCGCACCTACAAAAGCTACCGCGGCATGGGCAGCGTCGGCGCGATGGCGCGCGGCAGTGCCGACCGCTATTTCCAGCAGGACATCAAGGATCAGATGAAGCTGGTTCCCGAGGGCATCGAGGGACAGGTGCCGTTCAAGGGCCCGGCGAAGGACGTGATCCACCAGCTCGTCGGCGGCGTGAAGGCAGCGATGGGCTATACCGGCAGCCGGACGCTAAAGGATCTGCGCGAGCGCGCGAAGTTCGTGCGCATCACCAATGCGGGCCTGCGCGAAAGCCATGTCCACGACGTCGCGATCACCCGTGAGGCGCCGAATTATCCGGTTGGATAACATGACGGGGGAAGGTTGAAGCAGTGACCCCTGCCGCCCGCATCCAGACCGCGATCGAAATTCTCGACGCCATCGCCGCCGCGGCACGTGAGGGCGGAGCGCCCGCCGATGCCATTTTCGCAGAAGCGATGCGCGCCCGCCGCTATGCGGGGTCGAAGGATCGACGCGCGATCCGGGCGCATGTCTATGACGCGATCCGCTTGGTGCGCTCGGCGCCCGAATCGGGCCGCGCGGCGATGCTTGCGCTCGCCGACGCCGACCCCGATATGGCGGGCTCGTTCGACGGATCGCCCTACGGTCCCGCGCCGATCGCGGCGGACGAGCCGCGCGCCGAGACAGGGCTGGCCGCGCAGGCGCTGGTCGATCTCTTCGACCCGCTGGTGGGGATGGACGAGGGCAGTGCGATGCTTGCCCGTGCCTCGCTCGACCTGCGCGCCAACCGCCTCAAGGCGACGGTAGCGGACCTCGCGACGCTCTTCGCAGAAGGCGAGGCGATCCCGGGCGCGCCCGACGGCTGGCGCCTGCCGCCCGAAACCGCGGCGGCCCAGCATCGCGCCTACACCGACGGCGCGTTCGAGGTGCAGGACGCCGCCAGCCAATATGCCTCGGCCGCGCTCGATGCGTCGCCGGGGCAGGCGATCGTCGATCTTTGCGCGGGGGGCGGCGGCAAGACGCTCGCCATCGCTTCGCTGACCGGTGGCGACGCCGAAATCCTTGCCTGCGACACCAACCGTGCGCGGCTGCAGCAGCTCTCACCGCGCGCCGAGCGCGCGGGCGCGACGCGCATCGAGACACGATTGTTGAACCCCGACCGGGAATCGGAGATGCTCGCCGACTGGCAAGGGCGGGCCGACCGCGTGTTTGTCGACGCCCCCTGCTCGGGCAGCGGGACGTGGCGGCGCAGCCCCGAATTGCGCTGGCGGCTCACCCCCTCGCGGCTCGACCGGCATCTCGCCGATCAGGCCAAGCTGATCGACATCGGCGCCGATCTGGTGGCGCCGGGCGGCAAACTTCTTTATGCTGTCTGCTCGATCATCGCGCGCGAGGGGCGGGTCCAGGTGGACGAGTTTTTGAACCGGCATCCCGACTGGACGGCTGACAGCGGCTATCTGCCCGAAGGCATCGGGCGCGCCGCAGGGCACGGTTTTCTGCTAACTCCGGCGCACGACGGATGCGACGGATTTTTTCTCGCGCGGCTGACACGGCCATGTTAGCATCCCCCGAAATGACGAAATGGGAGAATGTGATGCGCGTCAGTTTCCTGGCTATCGGTGCCGGCCTCATCCTTGCCAGCATGCCCGTGGCCTCGGACGCGCAGCGCGCCGACAATGACATCCTGCCGCGCTCGGTGGCGCTCCAGCATCAGGGGGTGGAGGCGCAGGCGAAGGGCGACCTTGCCGCCGCGGTCGATTTCTATGAATCGGCGCTCGCCGCCGATCCGCGCAACCGGTCGGCGATCGTTGCGCTGGCACAGGTCGCACGGGCACAGGGCTTGCCCGGGAAGGCGATCGGTTTCTACCGCGAGGCGCTGCTTCTCGAACCCAATGACGTCGTCGCGCTGACCGGGCAGGGCGAGGCGCTCGCCGACAAGGGCGCGCTCGAACTCGCGCGCGAAAAGCTTGCCGATGCGAAACGCGTGTGCAAGGCGAACTGCCCGCAGGTCGCCGCGCTCGAAAAGGCGATCGCGGCGGGCAGCGAAAAGCGGGTCGTCGCGGCCGAGGCGATCGCGCCGAAACCCGTCGTCGCGACGGTCGGCACCAGCCAGAACTGATCTTCGCAGATTCGAGACGCCTGGCGTCGGAGTTGGGTGGGAAACTGTCACGCCCTCCCGGATCATTGCGGCCTGGGTTTTTCAAAGTTCAGGGAAGTTCAGCCCATTGCGTCCCCGTTCTGGACCGGGCGGTTCGCCCAGCGCATCTCGCACGCCGTGCCGCGGCCGACTTTATCCGCCAGATGAAGGAGCCGGATGAAGGCTGACACACCGGGATAATGTTGGAAAGGCCTATTTGAAGGCGTGCCGGCTATGGGGTGGGAAGCGGTACGGTAGCTTTCGGCGATGCGTCGCGGAGTTGCGACCGTCAACTTGGTTGCTGAATTCCAGGTGAGCCTATCGGGCTCTCTTCCGAAGATAGCGGTCAAGCCAGTCCAGCGTTTCATGAACGATGTCGCGAATATTAGCCGGCGATAGGCCGAGGCCATGGCTTTCCCCCCAATAACGGAGAAGGCGCGCGGTCTTGCCTTGGCGGTAGAGGGCGTGAAAGAATGTTTCCGCCTGCGCCGGTCCGCCCCTGATGTCGAATTCCCCATGGATCATCAGCAGGGGCGTCTCCACCCGTCCCACATTCGCAATGGGTGAATTGTTCGAATAATGCGTGGGATCCTCGTAAGGCGGTTGGCCGAATCCACGTCCGGATTCGAATATGGTCCAGTTTCTCGATTTTTCATGTTCGATGCCGGGATAGCCGCTCGCAGTCGGGTCGAACTGCCCATGGGCCTGCGCTATGTCGGTCAATCCCGATAGCGCCACGGCCGCCTTGAAGCGGTTGGTCTGGGTAACAAGCGTGTAGACGCTATGCCCGCCAAAACTATGACCCCAAAGGCCAAGCCTCTCGGGATCGGCAATGCCCAGGCTAATCAGCTTATCCACGGCGGGAAGCACATTATCGGCGAGCTCGGCCTTGGGATCGTTCCCCGGCAGGATGCGATGCGATGGTATCGAAGGAACCAGAACGACATATCCCTGTGCCGCATATAATCTCATATTGTGGATGCCCGGCATATAGGGATTGAGCACGAATTCGTCGGCAGTGCGGACAACATAACCTTGATACACCCAAGTGATGACGGGATAGCGTGTTCCTTCTTGGTAGCCCGGCGGCAACAGGACGGCAGCCTTTAGCGACTGGCCGCCGGCCCCGAGATAATCGACCAGCCGTGTCTCCCCCCAATCGACGCTGGCAAGATGCGTATTGACTGTGAGGAGACGTGTCGATTTGCCATCGGGTAGCAATGTTCGCCCCAGATGCAGTCCTGTCTTAGTCGCTTCCCGCCACAGGATCGCGTCATCGCGCGCTTCGAGCAGTTCGGCACCTTTGGGTAGACCCGCTAATGCGCCGGATGGATCGGCATTCCGACCCGGCAGAGCCTCAGAATTCGGACTGGCGGGCCTTATTTCGGCGGCGACATCAGCGGCGAACAGCGCGGCCGAAGTGTCTTCGAACCGAGCACGGGCACGAAACCAGACGGTCCGGGAATCGGGCGCCCAATCCAATAGTTCCAGCGGGTAGCGTGCGGCTTCGGGTGGAGCCAGCCACCGCACCTTACTCGCTCCAGCAAGCGCCATAATGCCAAGTTGTTTTTCCACCATCCATTCGCCGTCGAACTTTGGAATGCGAAGGTCGCGCGTGGGTGGGATGGCGCCGCGCGGCGCGAGTACGGCAATTTGCTCGCCATTCGGCGATACGCTTAACGTAAGCGAGCCCTCGAACGGATAAGCCGGCACTTCGCCCAATATTGACGCCGCTTGTGTATCCGCGTTCACGATCCGGATGATGGCGCGGGGAACATGATCCTGATCCGATATTCTTTCGGCACCGCTTCCCATTGCCGAAACGGTCGGCGACACAGCATCCCGCAGGGCTATCCATGTCTTCGCGGTCCGATCAAATGGCCGGCCGCCTTCGTCGATTAGGGCCGAGACTTGTCCGGCGGGCAGCGTAACGGTCAGCAAGCGGCCGTCATCGAGCCATGCGAAGGGGGCATTTTCCATCCCGATGCCGTTTTGGCAGTTATGGGTGGCACCGCCGCCGCCCGCGCCACCGCGAAGATCGAGTTTGCTCAGCGACGAATATGGTGTCTGCGTCATCACCGGAGCTTCGGTAATCCGCCGTATTTTATCCGAAGCACGATCCCAGACATACAGATGGACATTGTCGCCGCCGCGGGGCTCGGCCCTCTCGGGGCGCGTGGAAAGCATCGCCAATTTGTCACCGGTTGGCGACCAAGTCGCACACCAGAACCCCGCCGCGTGCTCTTGCCCTTGTGTCACATTGCGGCGTTCGCCCGTCCGGGAGGATATCAGCCAGACATCGTTGCGGGATGGGTCGACCTCATAGGATGTGCGTCCGAAAACTTCGCCCTGTCGTGCCGGTCGCTGGACAACCGCCGCTACCCATTCGCCGTCTGGAGATGTCGTAGCCCGTTCGATCGAAACGGTGTCGAGCACGTCGCTTATGACAAAGCTGTGCTTACTATTTTCTGCGGCTATTGCCGAAGTCGCAAGGGCGATATCCAACGCAACGACGAATGAGAGGGCCGAAGCATACTTCAAAATCCATTTAACTGTCACGCCATCAGGACTTTCAATACTAGGTTAGCTAGCTGCCCTCAGAATGATGGATGAGAGTCCGCATTGGCGAAAGCAAAAATCGAGGTGAAATGTCCGCTATCGGTCGTTTCCAGACACTACGCCCAGGCCCTATTTTCTCAGCAACTGCATTTCGCCTTCACGGCCCGCTTCGGCGCGGTCGTTGCGAACTCGGCGCGTGTCAGGTCGCCGGACTTGTCGGCATCTGCCCCCGCGAAGCGCTCGCCCGTCGCCGCCGCCCATTCCTCGAAGGTCAGCAGATTGTTGCCATCCTTGTCGAGCTTGCGAAATCCTGCCGTGCGCGCCGACATCAGTTCGACGCGACTGATCCTGTTGTTCCGGTCGCGATCGAAGCGGTTGAAACGCCGCTCTTCGCGCGACGCCTCTTTCGCGGCGGGCAGTTCGGGCGGCGCTGGTCCGCGCTTCGGCGCACCTGCTCCCGCGACCGGGATCGCAGGCAAGGCTGGCGGCGGTTCAGGCAGCTCCTCCTCCTCGGCGATCTGGCTATAGCCCTTCCACAAGAAAAGCCCGCCGGTCAGCAGCAGCGCGCTTGCCACGCCGCCGATCAGGAATCGCGAAACCGCCATAAAGCCCTCCATCCTGCGACTTAGCTAGCACAGGACGTCGCGCGCCAGCGGAAAACGCCACCAATATGGTCGCGAATATATATATCGAGCAAACTGTTCAAAAATGAAAAATCTATGGCTATATCCGATCAATGCACAACTACCTCCCCTCGCTGAAGCAGATGCAATATCTCGTCGCGCTCCATGAGCACGGCCATTTCGGACGTGCCGCTGACGCGTGTAACGTGACGCAGTCGACGCTGTCGGCGGGGATACGCGAGCTTGAGACCCTTCTCGGTCAGACGCTCGTCGAGCGCACCCGCCGCGTCGTCCGCTTCACCACGCTCGGCAATGCGATCGTGGACAAGGCGCATCGCGTGCTGCGCGAGGCCGAGGAACTGGCCGATATGGCGGCGGCTGCCGCTGCCCCGCTGGTCGGCGAGCTGCGCATGAGCGTGATCCCCACGATCGCGCCTTTTCTGCTTCCCGGCCTGCTTCCGCGCCTTCGCAAGGAACGCCCTTCGCTCAAGCTGTTTCTCCGCGAGGAACCGAGCGCGCAGGCGTGCGAGTCGCTCCACCACGGCATGGTCGATTGCGTCCTCCTCGCGCTCCCCTATGCCTGCGGCGACGTCGAGAGCGAGAAATTGTTCGACGACGCGCTGTTCGTCGCCTTCCCGGGCGACCAGGCCGAGGATCTCCCCGCGATGGTCAGCGCCGACCAGCTCGACCCCGCGCAGATGCTGATGCTCGAGGACGGCCATTGCCTGAAGGATCACGCGCTCGCCGCGTGCAACCGCCCCGAACTGCGCGCCGGCGCCCGCATGATGGGCACATCGCTCCACACGCTCGTCCAGATGGTCGACAACGGCCTCGGCATCACAATGCTGCCGCAGATGGCGATCGAGGCGGGGATCCTCGATCACACCGACATCGACACGCGCCCGCTCGATTCGGATCACGACTGGCGCACCATCGCGCTCGTCTGGCGCAAGGGCAGTCCGCGCGCCGACGAGTTCCGGATGCTCGCGGACATCTTTCGCAAGCATCAGGCGAACTAGCCCCATCGATGCCGGATCAAATCCGGCATGAGGGGGAAAGTCGGCTAACGACCGCAACCGGCCGTTGCCCGCTATTCGCTTACGAAAAAGGGGCCGCAAAACGGCCCCTTTTGCTGTTGCCGTTGACCTGACCGCGCCTAGCGCTGGTCGACCGGCACGTACGGACGGTGCGTCGGGCCGGTGTAGAGCTGGCGCGGACGGCCGATTTTCTGTGCGGGGTCCGAGATCATCTCGTTCCACTGCGCGACCCAGCCGACGGTGCGGGCGAGTGCGAACAGCGCGGTGAACATCGTCGTCGGGAAGCCGATCGCCGAGAGGATCACGCCTGAATAGAAGTCGACGTTCGGGAACAGCTTCTTCTCGACGAAATAGCTGTCGTTGAGCGCCATTTCCTCGAGCTGCAGCGCGACCTCGAACACCGGGTCGTTGACCTTGAGCGCGTCGAACACCTCGCGCACCGTCTTCTGCATCACGGTCGCGCGCGGGTCGTAATTCTTGTAAACGCGGTGGCCGAAGCCCATCAGGCGGAACGGATCATCCTTGTCCTTCGCGCGCGCGATATACTCGGGAATGCGTTCCGGACGACCGATTTCGCGCAGCATGTTGAGCGCCGCTTCGTTCGCGCCGCCATGCGCGGGGCCCCACAGGCAAGCAATGCCCGCCGCGATGCACGCGAAGGGATTGGCGCCCGACGAGCCCGCGAGGCGGACGGTCGAGGTCGACGCGTTCTGTTCGTGATCGGCATGAAGGATGAAGATGCGGTCGAGCGCCCGCTCGACGGCGGGAACCACCTCATATTCCTCGGCGGGGACGCCGAAGGTCATGCGGAGGAAATTGCCGGTGTAGCTGAGGTCGTTGCGCGGATAGACGAAGGGCTGACCGATCGAATATTTATACGCCATCGCCGCAATCGTCGGCATCTTCGCGATCAGCCGGTGGCTGGCGACCATGCGCTGGTACGGGTCGTGGATCTCGGTCGAGTCGTGATAGAAGGCCGAGAGCGCGCCAACGACGCCGCACATGACGGCCATCGGGTGCGCGTCGCGACGGAAGCCGCGATAGAAGGTCGCGAGCTGCTCGTGCAGCATCGTGTGGCGCGTGATCGTATTGTCGAAATCGCTGAGTTCCTGCGCGTTCGGCAACTCGCCGTTGAGCAGCAGGTAGCAGACTTCCATGAAGCTGGAATTTTCGGCGAGGTCGCCGATCGCATAGCCGCGGTGGAGGAGCACGCCCTCGTCGCCGTCGATGTAGGTGATCTGCGACTCACAACTCGCGGTCGAGGTAAAGCCCGGGTCATAGGTGAAGGCGCCGGTCTGGGCGTAGAATTTGCGGATATCGACGACATCGGGGCCGACCGTGCCCTTGAGCACGGGATTCTCGACGGTGGTGTCGCCCAGGGTGATCTTTGCAGTATCGGTCATTTTCTTCCCCTGATGCTAGGGCGGGAGACGTTGCGTTACGCCCCTGCCGGATAATTGTGCGCTGCGTCAAGTCGCGCCAGGCTCGCATCACGGCCGAGCAGCAGCAAGACGTCAAAAATCCCCGGCGACACCGTTCGCCCGGTGAGCGCGGCGCGCAGCGGCTGCGCGAGTTTGCCGAGCCCGACTCCGGCCGACTCGCTTGTCGCGCGAACCGCCGCCTCGATATCTTCGCCAGTCCAGCCGTTCAGGCCGCGCAGCTTTTCGGTGACGCTCGCGAGCACTCCCTCCGGAGCGTCCCTTAGCACCTGCGCCGCCTTTTCGTCCACCGCCAGCGGCAGGGTTTCAAAAAGGAAAAGCGCGCCTTCGGCGATTTCGTCGAGGGTCTTCGCGCGCGGCTTCAGCGACTCCATCGCGCGGGTGAGCAGCGCAAGGTCGGCATCGCCGAGCGCGCGGCCGACGAGCGTTTCGACACGCGGCGCAACAAGGCCGGCGAGGCGGGCGTCATCGGCTTCGCGGATATAGTGGCCGTTGAGATTTTCGAGCTTCTTGAAGTCGAAGCGCGACGGCGAGCGGCCGACATTGGCGAGGTCGAACCATTCGACCGCCTGCTCGCGGCTGATGATCTCGGCATCGCCATGCCCCCAGCCGAGGCGGAGGAGATAGTTGTTGATAGCCTCGGGCAGATAGCCAAGCTCGTCGCGATAGGCGTCGACGCCAAGCGCGCCGTGGCGCTTCGACAGCTTCGCGCCGTCGGCGCCGTGAATCAGCGGCACATGGGCATAGGTCGGCTCGCGCCAGTTCATCGCGCGGATCAGCGCGAGCTGGCGGAAGGCATTGTTGAGATGGTCGTCGCCGCGGATGACGTGGGTGATCCCCATGTCATTGTCATCGACGACGACGCTGAGCATATAGGTCGGCGTGCCGTCGCTGCGGAGCAGGATGAAGTCGTCGAGCTCGGCATTCTGGACGGTAACCGCGCCCTGCACGCGGTCGTGGATCGTCACCTCTCCCTCCTGTGGTGCGCGCAGCCGGATGACGTGCGGGACCGCCGGATCGCCGTCCTCGCGGTCGCGCCATGGGCTGCGGACACGGAAAGGAATGCGCTTCTCCTGCGCCTCGGCCCGCATCGCGGCGAGTTCGTCCTGCGTCAGGTAGCAGCGATAGGCCTCGCCCCTCGCAAGCAGTTCGTGCGCAACCTCGGCATGACGCGGCGCGCGCGCGAATTGATAGACGGTCTCGCCGTCCCAATCGAGGTCGAGCCACCGCATCCCATCGAGGATCGCGTCGATCGCGGCGTCGGTCGAGCGTGCGCGGTCGGTATCCTCGATGCGGAGCAGGAATTTGCCGCCGTGGTGGCGTGCGAACAGCCAGTTGAACAGCGCCGTGCGCGCGCCGCCGATATGAAGATAGCCGGTCGGGGAGGGGGCGAAGCGCGTCACGACGTCAGCGCCGGTCGCTTCTGCCAGATCGGTTGGGGTTTCGGTTGCCACCTTGGCCTCTTTCTTTCATTCTTCCGCCCTTGAGGGTCGGAGGTCGGGGCAGCCCCTAGCATGGCGACAAGGCGGCTTCAAACGCCCATTGGCCTGCGCTTTGCGGCGCCGTTGCGCCGGCTTTTGGCCGACATCGAAGCGCGACTCGACAGCGAGCGGGAACGGACAGGGTTGTGGCTGCCCGTCGCGCTCGGCACAGGCATCGCGGCATGGTTCGCCTTGCCTGCGGCGGCGCACTGGACCGGCTTGCTGTTCATGCTCGCGAGCGGCGGGCTGGCCGGGTTGCTCATCGGATGGTCGAGCCGGATCGGCCGCATGGTCATGGTGGGCTGCGGCATCATCGCGATCGGGGTGCTGCTGATATGGGCGCGCGCGACATCGGTCGGTGCGCCGGTGCTGGCGCAGCCCGCGACGACGGCTTTTTCGGCCGAGGTCGAGGCCGTCGAACCGCTGCCGGCGCGGAGCGAGACGCGACTGATCCTGCGCCCGCGCGGACGCGATGACCTGCCGCCGCGGGTTCGCGTCACGTTGCGTGGCGAAGCGCGCGGCACGATCATGCCGGGCGAGCGGATCGGGCTGCGCGCGCGGTTGATGCCGCCGCCCGCGGCAAGCCTGCCCGGAAGCTATGATTTTGCGCAGCGGGCGTGGTTCGACCGGATCGGCGCGGTGGGAACGGTGTTGGGCGATGTTTCGCGCGCGCCGGGTGCGGGGCAGGGCAGGCAACCGCTGCGCGCCCGGCTGAGCGAGCATATCCACCGCCAGATCGAGGGTTCGCCGGGCGGGATCGCGGCGGCGCTGGTCACCGGGGACCGGGGGGCGATCTCCGCCGAAGACGAGGAGGCGATGCGACGAAGCGGGCTGGCGCATCTGCTGTCGATCAGCGGGTTGCACGTCACCGCGGTGATCGGGTTTGCCATGCTGTTTGCGCGGCGGCTGTTCGCCCTGAGCCCGCGCCTGGCACTGGGCGGATATGTGCTGCCGGTCGCGGCGGCCGCCGGGGCGCTGGCGGGGGCGGGCTATACGTGGCTAGCGGGCGCCGAGGTGCCGACATTGCGATCGCTGATCGCGGCGCTGCTGGTGCTCGTGGCCTTGCTGATGGGGCGCGAGGCGCTGACCTTGCGGTTGGTCGCGGCGGGCGCCTTGATCGTCCTCGTCTGGCGGCCCGAGTCGCTCGTCGGGCCGAGCTTCCAGCTGAGCTTCGCGGCGGTGACGGCGATCGTCGTGCTGCACGAAAGCCCCGCGATGCAGCGCTTCATGGCGCGGCGCGACGAGGGACTGGTGCGACGCTGGGCGCGCGGGATCGCCGGCCTGCTGGTCACCGGTCTGGTGGTCGAGGTCGCGCTGGCGCCGATCGCATTGTTCCATTTTCACAAGGCCGGACTTTATGGCGCGCTGGCAAATGTCGTCGCGATTCCGCTGACGACCTTCGTTGTCATGCCGTTCGAGGCGCTCGCGTTGCTGTTCGACAGCCTCGGGCTCGGAGCACCCTTCTGGTGGGTTGCCGAGCAGGCCCTGCGAGTCCTGATTGCGCTCGCGCATCAGGTCGCCGACGCGCCGGGTGCAGTCGCTACGCTACCGCGGTTTCCGGCATGGGCGTTTGCGCTGGCGATTGCTGGCGGCTTGTGGATTCTCGTCTGGCAGCGATCATGGCGCTGGTGGGGACTCGCTCCGCTCGTCGCGGGCATGGCGGTGCTCGTCCTGCAGCCGCGCCCCGATTTGCTGATCACTGCCGATGGTCGAAACATCGCCGCTGCTGTGCCCGGCGGCGGTTATGCGCTGCTGCGCGATCGCGCGGGCGATTTCGTCCGCGATACGATGAACGAGGCGGGCGGCAGCGACGCGCCGCTGGGCGCGCTGGCCATGCTCGACCATGTCGCGTGCAATGTCGATTTCTGCCGCTGGGTACAGGAGGGCCGCATCGTCCTCGCCTCACGCGGCCGCGACCGGATCGAGGGAAGCGTGATGGCGCCCGCCTGCGCCGCCGCCGATGTGGTGATCAGCGACCGTTGGCTACCACGCGAATGCGTCGGGCGCTGGCTGACGATCGACCGCGACAGTCTGGCGGAAAGCGGCGGGCTTGCCATCTACCTTGGCGAAAAGCCGAAAGCCGTCGCCGCGCTGACGGCGGGCGACGGCCATCCGTGGCGCAATGCGCCGCAGGTCAGTGGTAACGACGAAGCAGTCCCGAAAGCCGCCCTTGCACAATGACGCGCCCAGCTTCGTAGCGCTGGGGTTCGTACGAACTGTTTGCAGGATCGAGCCGGATCATCTTGCCTTCGCGGCGGAAGAATTTGAGCGTCGCATCCTGTCCGTCGACGAGCGCGACGACGATATCGCCCTCGCGAGCGGTGCTGACCTTCTGGATCAGCGCATAGTCGCCGTCGAAAATCCCCGCCTCGACCATCGAATCGCCCGAAACCTCGAGCGCGTAATGTTCGCCGGCGCCGAGCAGCGCGGCGGGAACCGCGAGCTGGTTGTGATCCTCGAACGCCTCGATCGGGACGCCAGCCGCGATCTTCCCGTGCAGCGGCACTTCGACGATATCGTTCGCGGCAATCGGTTTGAGCGAGGGGGCGGGCTTGCGGAGCGGAACGACATTATCGTTGCGCACGGGCGTCTTGGCCGCCTCGGGCACCTTCAGCACCTCGAGCGCGCGGGCGCGGTTGGGCAGGCGGCGGAGAAAACCCCTTTCTTCCAAAGCGCTTATCAGGCGATGGATACCCGATTTCGACTTCAGGCCCAGCGCTTCCTTCATTTCCTCGAACGACGGCGAAATGCCGCTCGCGTCAAGGCGCTGCTGGATGAAGTGGAGCAGTTCGTGCTGCTTCGCGGTCAACATCGCTTGTTCTCCATGATGTCAGTTCCGGACATAGGGAGAACGATAGTGGAACAAACCGGAACTTGTCAAGCGATAGCGATATAGTCCGCTGGTTCACCCACCAAGCGCGCCGGCGCAGCGATGTCGCGGATCACCAGCGCGTTCGCTTCGGCGAGCGGCACGGTGCGGCCGCTGTCCTGTCCGTCGAAGACCGAGAGCAAGCCGCCCTCCAGCCGTGCGCGGAGATAGTCGCGCCGCTTGCCGCCGGGGCCGAGCGCGGCGGCGAGCGGAGCTTGCCGAACCTCGGGTAACGGCGCGTGCGCCCCGGCGAGGTGGCGAACGAGGGGGAGGAGGAACAGCGTCGCGGTGACAAAGGCGGACGAGGGATTGCCGGGCAGGCCGAGCAATATGGCGTCGTCGATGCGGCCGGCAATCAGGGGCTTGCCCGGGCGCATCGCAATCTTCCAGAAATCGAGGGAGCCGCCAGCGTCCTCAAGCGCGCCGCGGACATGATCATGATCGCCGACGGAGGCGCCGCCGACGGTCACGATGACGTCGTGACGTCGCGCCAGGTCCCTGAGAACACGCGATATCATCAGCCGGTCATCGCGAATGTGCAAAGGCAGCGAGACGTCGGCGGGCTCGGTCCCGAGCATCGCCGCGAGCATTGTGCCGTTGCTGTCCGGGATCTGGCCGGGCGCGAGCGCGTGGCCCGGCTGGACGAGTTCGTCGCCGGTGGTGATGATCGCGACGCGCGAACGGGTGCCTACCGGCAACTGCGCGGCGCCGCTCATGATCGCGGCGGCAATGACGCCGGGCGTGACGCGGGTTCCGGCGGCGAGAAGGCGCGCGCCCGTCGGAAAGTCGCTCGCGCGCGACCGGACGTGCTGGCCGGGCCGGATCTCGTCAGCGGTGGCGAGACGCAAATGCGTGCCCTCGGTAATGGCATCCTCCTGGATAACGATCGTGTCGGCGCCCTCGGGAAGCATCGCGCCGGTGAAGATGCGCATCGCCTCGCCGGGGCCGACGCGCTGGAGCGGCGTGCTGCCCGCAGCGATTTCGCCGGTCACCGCCCACGGGCCGGGCAGGTCGGCGGCGCGGATTGCGTAGCCATCCATCGCCGACAGGTCGGCCGAAGGCTGGTCGCGTTGGGCGAGGATATCCTGCGAAAGATATCGACCAAAGGACCGGGAAAAGATGACATTCTCGCTACCGAGCGGCCCTCGCAGGGCCAGCAGCCGGGCCTGCGCCTCCTCGACCGGGAGCAGGCCGCTCATTCGGCGCGCCAGTCGCCCGAGCGACCGCCGCTCTTTTCGAGCAGGCGGATATCGCCGAGGATCATCGCGCGGTCGAGCGCCTTCGCCATGTCGTAAAGCGTCAGGAGCGCAACCGATGCAGCCGTGAGCGCCTCCATTTCGACGCCGGTCGGGCCGGTCGTCGCGGCGGTTGCGCGCACGGCGATGCCGGTGCTTTCCCACGCGAACTCGACCGACACTTTAGAGAGCGCGAGCGGGTGGCAGAGCGGAATGAGATCGGCCGTGCGCTTGGCGGCCATGATCCCGGCAATACGCGCGGTTGAGAGGACGTCGCCCTTGGGCGCGTCGCCGCTGCGGATCGCGTCGAGCGCATCGGCTGACATCGTGATCCGGCCGCCCGCGACGGCGCGGCGCCCGGTGGCGGGCTTGGTCCCGACATCGACCATATGCGCGGCGCCGGTGTCGTCGAGATGAGTCGGTTTGGGTTTCATCGTCGGGAGCGAAGCAAGGCAGGGCTGGAAAGGCAAGGGGAATGGCAGGAAACGACCGATTGCGGACATAAACGCTCCGTGGCAAGTTTACCTGATGCGCCCCATCATTCTGCTTCCAACAGTTTTTCTGCTCTGCAGCTGTATAGGCCAGCCCAGCAGCGATGAGGTCGCGTCAGTTACCTCACCTGACGGAACGACCCGCGCCATTCTGTTCGAGACGAATGGTGGCGCAACGACTGCGTTTGGATACGAAATTAAACTGCGGCCATCGCGCGCAGAAACAGACGACACTGTTGCTGCCGGTGCGCTATATGGGGCCACGCGAAGCGAGTGCAGTTGGGGGGTTAATCTGAGGTGGTCGTCACCGACTGAGCTTGTTGTTGAGTTTATGGAAGCAGACCAGACGAAGCTGCCGGCCCAAGTCCAGATTGGCAACAAAACAGTGGTAATCACTCAGCGCTCTGGAATTTCAGATAAGGCGGCGCCGTGCGGAGGAATGCTCGCTAACTTACGCTAGTGGGCAACGTCTGCTTTCCACCCCAAAGCGGCCGTCAGCCTTCGAGCAGCGCTTTCGTTGCCGCCGTGACGTCGTCCTGGCGCATCAGGCTTTCGCCGACGAGAAAGGTTTTTACGCCGCTTTCCGCGAGGCGTTGGCAGTCTGCGCGGGTCGCGATGCCGCTTTCGCCGACGAGCAACGTGCCCGCCGGAACGCGCTTCGCAAGGCGCTCGGTGACGGCGAGATCGGTTTCGAAGGTGCGCAGGTCACGGTTGTTGACGCCGATCAGGCGCGACTGGAGCTTGGCCAGCGCCCGGTCGAGTTCGGCTTCGTCGTGGACTTCGACGAGCACGTCCATGCCGCGCTCGACCGCCGCCGCCTCGATGTCGCGCATGGCGCCGTCGTCGAGTGCCGCGACGATGATCAGGATCGCATCGGCGCCGATCGAGCGCGCCTCGGCGACCTGCCAGGGGTCGATCATGAAATCCTTGCGCAGGACGGGCAGATCGCACGCGGTGCGCGCGGCGATGAGGAACTCTTCATGCCCCTGAAAATAAGGGGCGTCGGTGAGCACCGAGAGGCAGGCCGCGCCGCCGGCGGCATAGGCGCGGGCATGGTCGGCGGGATTGAAATTGGGACGAATCAATCCCTTGGAAGGCGATGCTTTCTTGATTTCGGCGATCAGGGCGTAGCCGCCCGCATCGATCTTTGCCTGCAGGGCGGCTTGAAAGCCGCGCGGAGCGCCCGCGTCGACACGGTCGAGGTCAGCCATCGAATAGGCCTGCCGCCGGGTCGCGACCTCATCCGCCTTGGTGGCGAGAATCTGGGTGAGCTTGTTCATCTGTAGGCGATCCAGCAATTGAGGAGCGCGTTGGCAAGCCCCTTGTCGATGGCTTCGGCGGCTTCCTCGACCCCGTCGATCCGGTTTTCGACCGCTCCGGCGACGATGAGCGCCTCGGCGGCATTATAAAGCACGGCGTCGCGATAGGCGTTCCGTTCACCTTGCAGGAGGCCGCGCAGCGCGCGGGCATTTTCTCGCGCATCGCCGCCGCGGATCGCCGAAATGGGATGGCCGGGAAGCCCCGCGTCGGCCGCAACGCTGCGCTGCATACGGACATTCTCGCGCGTGACGATCGCGACCTCGTTGCCGCCGGCGAGCGAGAGTTCGTCGAGCCCTTCGTCGCCGGAAATCACCCGCGAATGATCCGTCCCCAACCGGTGCAGCGCTTCGGCATAGACGGGGACATATGCGGGGCGCGCAATGCCGACGAGCTGGCGGGTGACGCGCGCCGGGTTGGCGAGCGGTCCCATCAGGTTGAAGATGGTGCGGCGGCCGATCGCCTTGCGGATCGGCATGATGTGCTTCATCGCCGGATGGTGGTGCGCGGCGAACAGGAAACAGATGCCGAGGTCGGCCAGCTGCGCTTCGGCCATCTGCGCGGCGCGTTCCATGTCGAGGCCAAGCGCTTCGAGCGTGTCGGCGGCGCCCGATTTGGAAGAAGCCGCGCGATTTCCATGCTTCGCTACAGGAACTTCGCACGCCGCCACGACGATCGCGACCGCAGTCGAGACATTCAGCGTATGGTGACCGTCGCCGCCGGTGCCGCAGACGTCGATCGCGCCGGCTGGCGCATCGATCGGGATCATCCGGTTGCGCATCGCCTGCGCAGCGGCGGCGATTTCGACCATCGTTTCGCCGCGCTCGGCCAGCGCGATCAGGAATTCGGTGATCGCCTCGTCGCTGGCGGTGCTGTCGAGAATGGCGGCGAAAGCGTCCGCCGCCTCGTCATGATCCAGCAGTTCGGCGGGATCGGGAAGCGGACCGAAGCGGCTCATGCCGCCTGCCGCGCCGCCACCGGCAGTCCCGCGAGGTGCAGGAAATTGGCGAGCATCGCGTGGCCATGCTCGGTCGCGATGCTTTCGGGATGGAATTGCACCCCGTGGATCGGCAGCTCTGCGTGGCGGAAGCCCATCACCGCGCCATCATCGCTGGTCGCGTTGATCAGCAATTCGGCAGGAATATCGACGACCTCGAGGCTGTGATAGCGCGTCGCGGTGAGCGGCGATGGCAGGTCGATGAACAGGCCGGTGCCGTCGTGGCAGACGGGCGAGGTCTTGCCGTGCATCAGGTGGCCGCGCTGGACGATCCCGCCGAAATGCTGGCCGATCGCCTGATGCCCGAGACAAACGCCGAGCAGTGGGCGCTTGGCTTGGGCGCAGGCGGCAACGAGGTCGAGGCTGACGCCTGCCTCGTTCGGGGTGCAGGGACCGGGCGAGATGAGGAAAGCCGATGCGCCCGTCGCGAGTGCTTCGGCGGCGGTCAGCGCGTCGTTGCGCTCGACGCGCACCTCGGCCCCCAGCTCGATCAGATAATGAACGAGGTTGAAGGTGAAGCTGTCATAATTGTCGATGACGAGGATCATGGGGGCGCCCTAACGGCTTTGCGGGAATTGGGGAAGGGATAGAAGCTTTTCGCGCCGCAATGCTGGCTTTTAGGCCACCATGCGCACGACGACCTTGCCCTTCGCACGTCCGGATTCGAGATAGGCGATCGCTTCGCCGATCTCGGCAAAGGCGAATACGCAGTCGATGACGGGCTCCAGCCTTTCGTCGACGACGAGCTGCGCGAGTTCGGCGAGTTCGGCGCCGCTTGGATGCATGAAGAGATAGCGGTACCTCACGCTCTTTTTGCGAGCCTTGGCGCGGAGGCCGAAGCTGGCGAACCAGAAGAGCGCAGCGAGGCCGACGCCGCGGCCGAGATCCTTTCGTGCGGTCAGCGGTTCCGGCATTCCCGCGACCGAAACGACCATGCCGCCCGGCTTTACCACGCCGAAGCATTTTTCGAGTGTGTCGCCGCCGATCAGGTCAAAGGCGCCGTCCATGTCGCGCACTTCATCCTCGAAATTCTGCGTGGTGTAGTCGATGATATGGTCGGCGCCGAGGCGTTCGACGAGCGCGCGGCCGCGTGGCGAGGCGGTGGTCGTCACCTCGGCGCCGAGCCATTTGGCGATCTGGATCGCGAAAGTGCCGACGCCGCCCGCGCCGCCGGGGATGAGGATGCGACTGCCGGGTTTGAGCTGCAATTCGTCGCGTAGCGCTTGAAGCGCGGTGAGGCCCGCGAGCGGAATGCCCGCGGCGGTATCGAAATCGATCGACGCCGGCAGGAGCGCAATGTGGCTCGCGGGAACGGCGGCATAGTCGGCAAAGGCACCCATCCGGCTCTTCGGAACGCGCGCGAAGACACGGTCGCCGGGCTTGAAGTCGGTGACACCTTCGCCGATGCCTTCGACCGTGCCGGCGAGTTCATTGCCCATGACGACCGGGAAATCATAGCCCTGCACGACCTTCAGCATGCCGTCGCGGGTCTTGAAATCGACAGGGTTGAGGCCCGCGGCGTGGACGCGGACGAGGACGTCGCCGGAACCGGGAACGGGACACGGGACTTCCTGCAACCCGGTCGCTTCAGCGCCGCCGTAGCGATTAAGAACAAAGCCCTGCATCCGTGTCACTCCGCCATCAGCTTCGCAAGATCGTCTTTCCAGAATTTCGCCCAGGTGTGCGTGCTGTGGCCCTTGGTCTCGGCGCTCGCAGGGATGAGGATGTAGCGCGCGCGGGGCATGCGCTTCACGCCCTCTGCGGGGTAGGAGAAGCCCGGCGGGTTGATGAAATCGTCGGCCGAGCTGATCCAGAGCACAGGCACGGTGATCTTTTCGAGGTTCGGCCACGGGTTGTAATTGCGCGACGAATCAAGCTGGTAAATCGTGTCGTTCGCATCGTTGCGGCCAAAGGTGCGCGCGAAGGCCTCGTCCTTATATTTTTCCGCCGCGACGCGGGTCGGATATTGGGCCTGCAGCGCATAGGGGTTTGCACCCGCGATCATCGAGAGCGAAGCGGCGGTGCGCAGGCCCGAGAGTGGCGGGTCGGTGTAATTGCCATCCTTCCACAGCGGATCGGCCTTGATCGCGTCGATCGAGAGGGTGCGCCACATGCGGTTCTCGCCCGCTATCTCGACCGGCTGGCACGCAAAGGGCGCGAGGCGTTCGGCAAATCCGGGGTAGGTTTCGCCCCAGACGAAGGCGTGCATACAGCCCATCGAGGTGCCGAGGATCAGTTCGAGCTTCTGCACGCCGAGCTTTTCGGTGAGCATCCGGTATTGCGCCGCCACCATGTCGTCATAGTCGTACTTCGGGAATTGCATGCGCAGGCCATCGCTGGGTTTCGATGAGCCGCCGTGGCCGAGATTGTCGGGCAGGATGACGTAATATTTGCTGGTGTCGAGAAGCTGGCCGGCGCCGAAGAGTTCGTTCGCGAACTGCGGCTGGAAGAATTGCTTGCCGGTGCCGCCGGTGCCGTGGAGGATCATCACCGCGTTGGCGATGCGGCCCTGCTTGTCACGCCGGGGCTTTCCGAGCGTGGTGTAATGCATCTTGATTTCGGGCAGTTTCTCCCCGGTGTGGAAGGCGAAATCCTTGAGAATCGCGTCGCCCTCGACGGCGCCATCGACCGTCTGGGCATGGGCGGGGGCGGTGCCGGCGAGCAGCAGGGCGAGCGGGGCGAGTATCTTGTACATGGCAGGACGCTAGCGCGCGTCCCGGCGCGGTCAAGCTATTGCCCGTAGCCCGGCGTTCCGGCGAGCCGCACCGCTTCGCGCGCGGCGGCGAAGAGCGCGCCGGCCTTGGCCTCGCACTCGCGCTGCTCATAGGCGGGGTCGCTGTCGGCGACGATGCCCGCGCCTGCCTGGACGTGCATTTCGCCGTCCTTCACGATCGCGGTCCTGAGGACGATGCAGCTGTCCATATTGCCGTCGGGCGCGAAATAGCCGACGCCGCCGGCGTAGGGCCCGCGCGCATCGGCTTCGAGTTCGGCGATGATCTGGCAGGCGCGCACCTTGGGCGCACCGCTGACCGTGCCGGCGGGGAAGCCCGCGAACAGCGCGTCGATCGCGTCCTTGTCGGGCGCGATGCGGCCGATGACGTTCGACACGATATGCATGACGTGGCTGTAGAATTCGACCGTGTAGCTGTCAGTGACGGTCACGCTGCCGCCGGTCGCGGCGCGGCCGACGTCGTTGCGGCCGAGGTCGAGGAGCATCAGATGCTCGGCGCGTTCCTTGGGGTCCGCGAGCAGGCTTTCGCGATTTTCGGCATCCTCGGCGCTCGTGCGACCGCGCGGGCGGGTGCCGGCGATGGGCCTGATCGTGATCTCGCCGTCGCGGACGCGGACGAGAATCTCGGGGGACGAGCCGATGATCGCAAAGCCGGGCAGATCGAGGAAATAGAGGAAGGGGGATGGGTTGATGCGCCTAAGCGCGCGATAGAGGTCGAAGGGCGGCAGGTCGAACGGGGTCGAGAAACGCTGCGAGAGGACGACCTGAAAGATATCGCCCGCGGCGATATATTCCTTCGCCGCCGCGACCATCTTCGCGAACTGCGCGGGCGTCGTCGCGGGGGTCGCGGCAATGTCGGTGGGCAAGGCACCGGTCGTGGCGCGGTCGGCGTGCGCGCTCGCGCTCGACAGGCGCGCGGCGACATCGTCGAGCCGGTCCTGCGCCGCTTCGATCATCCGGTCGATGGCCCCTTCGGGATCGGGCCAAATCGGCGCGATCAGGAAGAGCTCGTCGGCGAGGCGGTCGAAGACGAGGATCACCGTCGGCCGCATGAACACCATGTCGGGCAGGCCAAGGCCCGCGCCCGGCGCGCGCGGAATACGCTCGACGAGGCCGATCGTTTCGTAGGCGAAGAAGCCGACGAGCGTGGCGAGCGCCTTCGGCAGCGCGTCCGGTACGTCGAAGCGGCATTCGGCGACGAGGTCGCGCAACGCCTGCAGCGCGCCCGTATCGAGCGGCTGGAACGCGGTGCGGTCGCGGCGCCAGTTGCGGTTGATGCGGGCCGAGTCGCCGGTGACCTCAAAGAGCAGGTCGGGGTCGAGCCCGATCAGGCTGTAACGGCCGCGCGTCTCGCCGCTTTCGACCGATTCGAGCACCCAGTCGCCGCGTCCGGGCTCGATAAGCTTCAGCGCGGCCGACACCGGGGTCTCGACGTCGGCGATCAGCCGCTGCCACACGACCGCGCCGCGGCCCTGCGCCAGCGCCTCGAGCGCCGCGGCTCTGCCCTCGATCGCCACGCCTGCGCTTATTCGCCGGCCGGCGCGGCGCCGGTCAGCTCTTTGCGGAGCTGATCGACCAGGTCCTTGTTGATCGTCACCCCGACACGGCGCTTCGCCTCGGCGGCGAGTTGTTCGACCAGCTCGTTACCGAATGCCGAGGCGAGCGGTTGCGCGAGCGCGGCGACGCGCGCGGGTTCGATCGACTTGGGATCGGGGCGATCGACCTTGTCGAGCGCGATGACCATCCAGCCGCGGTTGCCGGGGACTTCGAGCGTCTTGACGCTGTTCTTCGCCATCGAGAAGAGCAGCGCGAGTTCGGGAGGGACGCCCTTGCCGTCGCGGCCGAGTTCGGAGCGGCGGCCGCCGATCGTCTGGACGCTGCCGATGTTGGGGCCGGCGGCGCGCGCGGCCTCGGCGAGGCTCTTGCCGCCTTCGACCGCCTTGACGATGGCGCGCGCCTTGTCGCGGGCGACCTTCTGCCCCTCGGCGAAGCGCCATTCCTCGAGCAGGGCGGGGCGGATTTCGGCAAAAGGCGGCGGTGCGGCCGCAAGGATGGATTTCACCGAATAGACGGCAAATTTCTCGTTCTCGACCAGCGTTGCGATCTGGCTTTCGCCTTCGCCGCTACCCTGGAAGGCGCCGCTGACCATCGGCGCGAGTTCGGGAGCGAGCGCGAAGCCCGCCACCTTCGGGGCACGGCCGCTGGGGAGAAGGGCGGGGGTTTCCTCGACCTTCAGCTTGCGGTCGGCCGCGATCTCTTCCAGCGAGGCGCCGCTGTTCACGGCGTCCTGGATCGCGTTGAAATAGTCGACCATCGCCTCGTTTGCCTTGTTCTTGGCGAGTTCGGCGCGGATTTCGGGGGTCGCGTCGGCAAGGCTGCGCGCGGGCTTCGCGGTCACCGCCTCGACCCGTGCGACCGCCCAGCCGAGGCCGGTCTGGGTCGGGCCGAGAATGTCGCCGCGCTTGGCGGCGAAGGCCGTTTTGGCCATCGCGTCGCTGGTCGTCGCGGCGTAGGCCGAAAGGGTGAGTTCGCCCGTCGTCGAGGCCGAAAGCCCCGATGCCTGCGCGGCGGCGGCGAGCGGCGTGCCGGCGCGCGCCTTTGCCGCGATGCTGTTGGCGGTGGCCTGATCGGGGGCGATCACTTGGGCAAAGCGGCGCGTCTCGCTGGCGGCATATTGGGCGGCGTTTGCCTTATACGCCTTTTCGATTTCGGCGTCGCTGACCGCGGGAACCGCAACGGAGCTGCGGTCGAAGAGCGCATATTGCAGCACGCGCCGTTCGGGGACCGTGAACTTCGATTTGTTTTGGGCAAGGAAGCTTTGCAGCGCGGCGTCGCCCGGATCATTCTTCGGTGCGAAGATGCTGGCGGGGATGAAGGTTGCCTGGCCGCTGCGCTGTTCGAGCAGCAGCGCGGTATAGGGGCTGGCAATGCCCGTCGCGATACGCGGCAGGTTACCGATGGGCGCGCCGATCTGTTCGAGCAGCAGCTGCTGCTTGATGTCGCGGCGAAGCTGCGCCTCGGTCATCCCCTGCTGGCGCAGGAAATTTTCGAACGTCTTCTGGTCGAACTTGCCCGACACCCCCGAAAAGGCGGGAATGTCGGCGATACGGCCATCGATCTGGCGCTTGCTGACGCTGAAGCCGAGCTCGGTCGCGAATTGTTCGAAGGCGATGCCGTCGACCATCTGGTTGAGCGCCTGGTCGAGCCCGCCCGATTCGACGAAGGCCGCCATCGTGAGGCCCGGCTGCTGCTGCCGCGCCTGGTTGTAGGCGAGGCGAACGCGTTCGCGAAGCTCGCCGACGCCGAGCTGGCTCTTGCCGACCTTGGCGACATTGGCGCCGCCGAGGCCGCCGAACGAGGCGTTGCCGGTGACGTCGCCGAGCGCGAACAGCACGCCGATCAGGGCGATGAAGCCGAGCGCGATAATCTTGCCGAGGGTGGATCCGAACAGACGGCGGAGAGACGTGATCATGAAACGACTATACTTTCGGCGTGGCGCCTTCGGGCGCGGTTTGGGCGCTGCTTTAGGCGGGAGGCGGGCAGGCTTCAAGGCGGGAAAGCGCGAAGCGGCGCGCGCTTGCATTGGAACGCCGCCGGGCGCTAGGGGCGGGCATCACGACGACAGGCAGGAGGATCGGGTCAATGGCGCGGCGCAAATATGTGGTCGGCAACTGGAAGATGAACGGGCTGACGGCCGCGCTGGGCGAGGCGCAGGCGATTTTCGACGCCGCGAAAGCGCATCCCGCCGTCGATGTGGCGCTTTGTCCGCCTTTTACGCTGATCGGGCCGATGCTTGCGTCGGCGCCGGGCGCGGCGGTCGGCGGACAGGATTGCCATAGCGCGGTATCGGGAGCCTACACAGGATCGGTCGCGGCGGCGATGCTGGCCGACATCGGCGCAACGCTCGCCATCGTCGGGCATAGCGAGCGCCGCGAAGGTTTTGGTGAGAGCGACGCCGATGTGAAGGCCAAGGCCGAAGCGGCGCTCGCCGCCGGTCTGTCGGTGATCCTGTGCGTCGGTGAGCCGCGCGAGGTGCGCGAATCGGGCGGCGCGATCAACTATGTTCTGGCGCAGGTCGCGGGATCGCTGCCGACGGACTTCGATGCGTCGCGGCTTGCCATCGCTTACGAGCCGATCTGGGCGATCGGGACCGGGCTGGTGCCGACGGTTGATGATGTGGCGGCGATGCACGGCGCGATCCGCGCCAAGCTCGGCGAACTCGCGGGTAGCGGTGCGGCGGGCACGATGCGCATTCTCTACGGCGGTTCGGTGAATGCCGAGAATGCCGCCGAATTGCTGGGTGCGGGCGATGTCGACGGCGCGCTGGTCGGCGGCGCCAGCCTGACGGCGGTCAAGTTCGTGCCGATCATCGCGGCGGCCTCGGGGCTCTAGCGATCGTCGCCCCCGCGAGGACGGGGCGACGGTATGCAGGCTTGAACCCCCGGCACTTCATCTCTATGTGCGCCGCGGGCGTGGTCCGTGTGGGACCGCGCAAGTCCGGGAAAATTCGATGTCCAGCCTCTTCACCTTCCTGCTCGTCGTCCAGGCGCTCGTTGCCGCGGCGATGATCGGCGTCATCCTGATGCAGAAGTCGGAAGGTGGTGGCCTTGGCGTCGGCGGCAGCCCTGCGGGCCTGCTGTCGGCGCGCGGCGCGGCGGACTTCCTGACCCGGGCGACGACGGTTCTCGCCAGCCTGTTCGTCGGACTGTCGATCCTGCTCGCGGCGCTCGCGTCGGTAGGTAGCGCTGGCGGTTCGGCCATCGATACCTCGCTGTCGAAATCGGCGCAGCCGAGCAGCGGCGCGCCGACCTCGTCGCTCACCGGCCCGGCACAGGCTCCGGCGCAGACTGCGCCGGCCCAGACTGCTCCGGCCTCGGACGATCCGCTGGCAGCAGCCGCTGCAGCGGCCAGCCAGAGCGCTCCGGCACCCGCCGAGGCCCCTGCCAAGAAATAGACCGGCGGCTTCGGCCACCGGCATCGCACGCGCGGCGGCGGAATTTTTTCCGCCGCAAGCGATTCGACGGCTTGCGCCGTCACCCTCCTGTTGAGTAAGTCTTTCCTCCCATGGCGCGGTTCATTTTTATCACCGGCGGCGTGGTCTCCTCGCTTGGCAAAGGTTTGATGGCGGCTAGCCTCGCTGCCTTGTTGCAGGCGCGTGGCTACCGTGTTCGCATCCGGAAGTTCGATCCCTATCTCAATGTCGACCCGGGCACGATGTCGCCCTATCAGCATGGCGAAGTCTATGTGACCGACGACGGGGCCGAAACCGACCTCGACCTCGGCCATTACGAGCGCTTTACCGGCGTTGCGGCTCGGCAGAGCGACAATGTCACCTCGGGCCGCATCTATCAGCAGATCATCACCAAGGAACGTCGCGGCGATTATCTTGGCGCGACGGTGCAGGTCGTTCCGCACGTCACCGACGCGATCAAGGCGTTCGCGCGCGCCGAGACCGACGACCTCGATTTCGTGCTGTGCGAGATCGGCGGCACGGTCGGCGACATCGAATCGCTGCCCTTCATCGAAGCGATCCGCCAGCTGAGGAACGAGGAGGGGCGCGAGAACACGCTCTCCGTCCACGTCACGCTGGTGCCGTACATCGCCGCCGCGGGCGAGCTGAAGACCAAGCCGACGCAGCACAGCGTGCGCGAACTCGCGTCGCTTGGCGTCCAGCCCGACATCCTGCTTTGCCGCTGCGAAAAGCCGCTGCCCGAGGGCGAGCGCGCCAAGATCGCGCAATTCTGCAACGTGCGGAAGGAAGCGGTGATCCCGGCGCTTGATGCCGATTCCATCTATTCGGTCCCCGTGCAATATCATGGCGAGGGGCTCGACAGCGAAGTGCTGCGCGCCTTCGGCATCCATGACGCGCCCGATCCCGACCTGTCGGCGTGGTACGACATCATGGACCGCAAGCAGCACCCCGAGGGCGAGGTCACGATCGGCGTCGTCGGCAAATATGTCTCGCTGCCCGATGCGTACAAGTCGCTTAACGAGGCGCTCGTCCACGGCGGCATGGCGAACCGGGTCAAGGTCAACATCCGCTGGCTCGACGCCGAAATGTTCGAGCGCGGCGACGACCTCGCGAACGAACTTGAGCCGATGCACGGCATTCTCGTCCCCGGCGGCTTCGGCGAACGCGGGTCGGAGGGCAAGATCGAGAGCGTCCGCTTCGCGCGCGAGCGCAATGTGCCCTTCTTCGGCATCTGCCTTGGGATGCAGATGGCGTGTATCGAGGGCGCGCGGAACACGAGCGGCATCGAAAAGGCGTCGAGCACCGAATTCGGCCCGACGAGCGAGCCGGTCGTCGGCCTGATCACCGAATGGATGAGCGCCGAGGGGCTGCAGCAGCGCGGCGCGAACACCGACATGGGCGGTACGATGCGGCTCGGCGCCTATGAGGCGAAGCTGTCGCCGAACAGCCATGTCGCGGCGATTTACGGCGCGAACGACATCAGCGAGCGTCACCGCCACCGCTATGAGGTGAACGGCGCCTATCGCGACAGCCTTGAAAAGGGCGGACTTGTCTTTTCTGGCATGTCTCCCGATGGCATGTTACCCGAGATCGTCGAGCGGCCGGACCATCCATGGTTCATCGGGGTGCAATTCCACCCCGAACTGAAATCCAAACCCTTCGATCCGCATCCCCTGTTCCGGGGATTCATCGAAGCGGCGGTGAAACAGAGCCGGCTCGTCTGAGGTCTGTTGGGCGGACGACAGGAAAGGGACGACAGGGGCATGGATCACGCGAGACTCGCCGAGCTTCAGGGCCCCGACAGCATCTTTTCCGGTCTGAGCGTCGAGGACTGGGCCGAAATCGCCAGCCGGTCGGTGCAGATCAGCTTCGTGAAGGGCAAGGAGTTGCTCGTCCAGGGCGATCCGGGCGACATGATGCTGATCCTGACCGAAGGCACGGCGCGCGTGTCGATGTTGACCGCGGGCGGGCGCGAGATCGTGCTCGCCTATGCCGAACCCGGCGCGGTGCTGGGCGAGATTGCGCTGCTCGACGGCGGCGAGCGCACGGCGTCGGTGACTGCGACGAGCGCCGGGAGTGCGCTCCAGCTCGGCCGCAATGCGCTCAAGGATTTCGCGGCGAGCCATCCCGAATTCACCTGGTCGCTGATGCAGCAGCTCGCGCGGCGGCTGCGCACCGCCGACCAGACGATCGAAAGCGACCGCGCCTATGCCTCGGGCCCGCGGCTCGCGCGTTACCTCAAACGCCTGATCCGCAAGGACAGTGCCGAAAAGTCGCACCGTGTCGAACTCAGCCAGACCGAACTCGGCAATTTCGCCGGGATGAGCCGCGAGCATATCAACCGCCAGCTCAAGAGCTGGGAAGAATCTGGTGTGATCTCGTTGGAGCAGGGCCGCGTGCGCGTGCTCGATGCGGATATGCTGGAGGATATCAGCGAGTGCGAGGGGTAGGGGCGCCGCAAAACGCCCCTCGCTCGCGAGTGTTTATGCCACCACCGACCTCGTCCACATGAGTCATGCCTGCCGGATGATTCGTGACAGGAGCATGACTTCGTCGGTGCCTGTGCCATATCAAGACGATATCGAAAACACACGCGGGGCCAATTAACATTTGGTTGACCAAATTAACCGTGCATGGGAGGCCGTAACGATATCTGCTGCATTTTGGGGGTAAGGCGATGTTGATTTTCAAGCTATTCGGACGATTCTGGCTGTCGCTCGTTGCGGCATGCGCGATCGGGCTATCGCCAGCGGCGGCCGCCGAACTCGTGACCTATAGCTGGACGACCACCAATGCGGGCTTTGGGTCGCATGTGTCGCAGCCGACATCGGCGACGTTCCAAGTGCCGCTGTCCTCCGTGCTTGCAGGAAAGATCAACTATTCGGATATCAGCAATATTCAGTTTGCTTACCCCGGATTGACGTTCAATGCCTATTCGGCGAGCTCAACCGGGCTGGATTTCGCATCCTATGTGGATCCCGCGACCGGGGCGTTCATCTTTAACAATGTCAATCAGGGTCTCGCGGTGATCGGATATGAGGGCGGCTTGTTTTCGGACAGCTTTCTGTCGATCACGGTCGGGAACCCGAACTCCAGTTTCACGGGCGTTGCCGATCAGTTCAACGCACTGAAGAATGGATCGCCTTATGCAGGGTTCCCGACGGCCGGCTATTGGTCCGCGAGCTTCCCGACCACCTCGGCTGTTCCCGAGCCCGCCACCTGGGCGATGATGCTTCTCGGTTTCGGCGCCGTCGGTTTTGCGATGCGTCGCAAGCGGCATTTCACGACGAGCTACGCGACCGCCTGATCCGGTTTCGTTTCAGCGCGCGACAGGGCGCCCCGGTTTTTGGCCGGGGCGCCTTTTGTTATTCGTCCCAGCCATTTTGCCCCAAATGCCTTCGTTCCGGCCCCAGTGCTAAACGGAGATGCGTCGTGGGGCCGGAATCACAACGCCCGGGCCTCTTCCGAGACCCGGGCGCCTGTGACGAACACTCGCCATCCCCCTTGTGCGCAGACCGGCGACGGATCTGCACTCCCTGGAGCCGGGCCGTTTGGCCGCGTTGAACCAGAAGCCATGTGGGTAGGTCGAAGGGGGCGCTTTGTCACCCTCCACGCGCGATGACGCCTTCTTTTGCGTCCGCCCTGTGGCCGTTGGGCAACATATTGTGCGAATCGTTCGCAAGTACTGCGTGAATTCGTGGCCATTGCCAGCATCGCCCGCGCTCCCTAAAGCGACGGCATGACCGCACCGCGTATCGCGCTTCCAAGGCCGCCCGCCCGATGATCCTGCGTCCTTACGAACGCGCTATCTTCAAACGCTATCTTCTGCCGCAGCGCGGCGAGGGCTTCATCTTCGTCGCCGCGGCCTTCAGCTTCATTGCGGTGACGCTCGGCGTCGCGGCGCTGGTGATTGTGATGAGCGTGATGAACGGCGTCCGCTCCGACCTGTTCGACAAGATCGTGGGGCTCAACGGCCATGCCGTCGTGCAGGGCTTCGGCGGGCGGCTCGACGACTGGCAAGATGTGCTGAAGCAGGCGAAGGCGACCCCCGGCGTGGTGTCGGCGACGCCGCTGATCGAACAACCGTTGCTGGCGAGCTTCAGCGGGCGTGTCGAGGGCGTGCTGGTGCGGGGGATGACCGTGCAGGACATTCGCAAGAATGACGTGCTCGGCGGAAAGGTGCTGCAAGGCAGCCTGAACGCGCTGACCCCCAATTCGGGCAATATTGCGCTCGGCAGCGAGTTGGCACGCAATCTGGGCGCGACGGTCGGATCGACCGTCACGATCATCAATCCGCAGGGACGGGCGACGCCCTTCGGCACCGTGCCGCGCGAGATCGCCTATCGGGTGTCGGCGATCTTCGAGATCGGTGTGTATGACTTCGACAAGGCCTATGTCGTGATGCCGATGGAGGATGCGCAACTGTTGCTGCTGATCGGCGATCAGGTGGGGATGATCGAGGTCAAGGTGACCGATCCCGACCGGGTCGGCGAAACGCTGCAGCCGCTGGCCGAGAAGGTTGCGGCGAAAGCGGTTATTTCCGACTGGCGATCGATGAACGCGAGCCTGTTCGAGGCCTTGTCGATCGAGCGCGTCGCGATGTTCGTGATCCTGTCGCTGATCATCCTTGTCGCCGCGTTCAACATCATTTCGTCGCTGATCATGCTGGTGCGAGCGAAGACGCGCGACATGGCGATCTTGCGCACGATGGGCGCCCCGCGCGATTCGGTGATGCGGATATTCATCGCGATCGGGCTTTCGATCGGCGTTGCAGGCACGGTCGCGGGTATGGCGATCGGGTTCGGGCTGCTTTTCTTCCGCCAGAATGTCCTGCGCGGGTTCGAGATTCTGACCGGGCAATCGCTGTGGGATCCCTCGATCCGCTTCCTCACCGAATTGCCGTCGAAGCCCGATCCGTTCGAGATCACGGGGATCGCGGTCATGACGATCGTTTTCAGTTTCCTCGCCACGCTCTATCCCGCGTACAAGGCCGCGAATACCGATCCGGTGCAGGTGCTGCGCTATGAGTGATGTGGTCCTTGAACTCGCCGGCCTGAAGCGCAGCTTCACCCAGGCCGACGTCACCATCGAGGTGCTGCGCGGCGTCGATGCGAACCTGAAACGCGGCGAAATCGTCGCGCTGCTCGGGCCGTCGGGGTCGGGCAAGTCGACGATGCTGCAGGCCGTCGGCCTGCTCGAAGGCGGCTTCGGCGGCACGATCCGTATCGACGGCGAGGATGTGACGCGCATCGACCAGGGGGAGCGGACGAGGACGCGGCGCGAGAAGATCGGCTTCGTCTATCAGTTCCACCATCTGCTGCCGGACTTTACCGCGATCGAAAATGTCGTGCTGCCGCAGCTGATCCGCGGCGCCAGCCAGGCCGATGCCGAGGCCCGTGCGACCGAACTGCTCGGGCGGCTGGGCCTCGCCGAGCGGCTTCATCACAAGCCGAGCAAGCTGTCGGGCGGGGAGCAGCAGCGCGTCGCGGTGGCGCGCGCGCTCGCGAACCGGCCTTTGCTCGTGCTCGCCGATGAGCCGACGGGCAATCTTGACGAGGCGACCGCCGACCGCGTGTTCGACCAGTTTGTGCAGCTGGTGCGCGACCATGGCTCGGCGGCGCTGGTCGCGACGCATAACGAACGGCTGGCGGCGCGGATGGACCGGGTGTTGCGCTTGCATGAGGGGCATATCGAGGCGTAGCGTTGCGATTCTGCGGGAGGGGACGAATGATCCGTTCGCTATCATTTGCGGCACTTGCTCTTGTGGCCGCGCCGGCGCACGCCGGATTTCAGTCTCCTCCTCCGCCGCCTCCGCCGATCCAGCTTCCGCCACCGCCGGCGGCTATTCCGTCGCAACCCGCGCCGCTGGTCCAGCTTCCGTGTACGGGCCCGGACTATCATGCCTTCGATTTCTGGGTCGGCGAATGGGATGTGTTCCCGAACGGCAGCAGCACGCAGGTCGCGACGAGCAGCATCGAATCGATGTTTCTCGGCTGCGCGATCCGCGAGACGTGGAAACCGCTGAAAGGCGGAGGCGGCGGCTCGTTCAGCCATTATGATGCCGAGCGCCGCTACTGGCGGCAGGCGTGGGTCGACGCGACCGGCGCGCGGGTCGATTTCGATGGCGGTCCGGTTGATGGCGGGATGGTGCTGACCGGCCATTGGGCGAATGTCGTTGCCAAGGGTCAGGACGGCCTTATTCGTATGACCTATTCGAAACAGCCCGACGGATCGGTGCGCCAGCATGGCGAGCAATCGACCGACCACGGGCTTACATGGACGACGAGCTTCGACTTCATTTACAGACCGCGCAAGGCGGGGGAGAAATAATATGGGCCTCTATGATCTTTCGGCGAAGCTGCCGGGCGGCGGCGAGCAGCCGTTGGCCGATTACAAGGGCAAGGTGCTGCTGATCGTCAACACCGCGTCGAAATGCGGCTTCACCCCGCAATATGAGGGGCTGGAAGAGCTGTACCGCGATTACAAGGATCGCGGGTTCGAGGTGCTGGGCTTTCCGTGCAACCAGTTCGGCGCGCAGGAACCGGGCAATGCAGAGGAGATCGCGAATTTCTGTTCGCTGACCTATGATGTGACCTTTCCGCTGATGGCGAAGATCGACGTCAACGGATCGAACGCCGATCCGATCTTCAAACATCTGAAGGACGAGCAGACCGGGCTGCTGGGTAGCGGGATCAAGTGGAACTTTACCAAATTCCTCGTCGATCGCGACGGCAAGGTGGTGTCGCGCCACGCGCCGACGACCAAGCCCGAGCAACTGCGCAAAGAGATTGAGGAATTGTTGGGTTAACCGTTGGCAGAATCACCGCTGTCACTGTAGCGTCATCCGATGGCCTACAGCCCCTTCGTTCCCCTGCGCGTCTTTTCCAGTTTCACGATGCTGGAGGGGGCGATCGAGCCCAAGGCGATTGCAAAAGCCGCACGCGAGCGTGGATTTCCGGCGATTGCGGTCGCCGATCGCAACGGGCTCTACGGCGTCATGGCGTTCGGCGAGGCGTGCAAGGCTGCGGGGGTGCAGCCGATCGTCGGCGCCCTCCTGAGCGTTGCGCGGCCGGGACAGCGGCTGGCGAGCGGCGCCCCGATGATCGACTGGCTCGCGCTCTACGCACAGGACGACACGGGCTACAACAATCTCTGCGCGCTGGTGTCGGCGGCGCACCTCGGCCGGCCGGTCGAGCAGGATCCGCATGTCACGCTCGCCGACATGGCAGGGAAGACCGACGGCCTCATTTGCCTGACCGGTGGCGGCGAGGGGGCGCTCGCGCGGTTGCTTGCGGGCGAGCAGAAAATGGCGGCCGACGATTATGTCGAGCAATTGGAGGCGCTGTTCGGGGGGCGGCTTTATATCGAGCTGTCGCGGCGAAACGACGCGACCGAAATGGCCGCCGAGAACGCGCTGATCGATCTGGCCTATGCCCGGGCGCTGCCGATCGTCGCGACCAATCCCGCCAACTTCGTCGAGCCGCAATTCCACGCTGCGCACGACGCGATGCTGTGCATCGCGCAATCGGCCTATGTCGAGAGCGAGGATCGGCGCGTGTCGAATCCGGAGGCGTGGCTGAAGCCCGCCGAGGCAATGGAGGATGCGTTCAGCGACCTGCCCGAGGCGATGCACAATACGCTCGTCGTCGCGCAGCGCTGCGCCTTCATGGCGCCCAAGCGCAAGCCGATCCTGCCCAGTCTTGCAGGCGACCGCGAGGGTGAGGCGGCGCAGCTCAAGGCCGACGCCCATGCAGGGCTGGAGGCGCGGCTCGCGCATTATCCCGACCTTTCCGCCGAGGAACGCGAGGCCTATGTCAAGCGCCTCGATTTCGAGGTCGACGTCATTACCCAGATGGGTTTTCCCGGCTATTTCCTGATCGTTGCCGACTTCATCAAATGGGCGAAGGCGCACGATATTCCGGTTGGGCCGGGGCGCGGTTCGGGTGCGGGCAGCGTCGTCGCCTGGGCGTTGACGATCACCGACCTCGATCCCTTGAAGCTCGGCCTGCTGTTCGAACGCTTCCTCAATCCCGAGCGCGTGTCGATGCCCGACTTCGACATCGACTTCTGCGAAACGCGGCGCGGCGAAGTGATCCGCTACGTGCAGGAAAAATACGGCCGCGACACGGTCGCGCAGATCATCACCTTCGGAAAGCTGAAGGCGCGCGCGGTGCTCAAGGACACCGGGCGTGTGCTCCAGATGAGCTATGGCCAGGTCGACCGGCTGGCGAAGCTGGTGCCGAACCATCCCACCGATCCCTGGACGCTCGAACGCGCGCTGAATGGCGTCAGCGAGCTGATGACCGAATATAAGCAGGACGACGGGGTGCGGCGCCTGTTCGACATGGCGCGCCAGCTGGAAGGCCTGCCGCGGCACAGTTCGACCCACGCGGCGGGCGTGGTGATCGGCGACCGGCCGCTCGACCAGCTCGTCCCGCTCTATCGCGACCCGCGCTCGGACATGCCGGTGACGCAGTTCGACATGAAATATGTGGAGACCGCGGGGCTGGTGAAGTTCGACTTCCTCGGCCTCAAGACGCTGTCGGTGCTGAAGGAAGCCAAACGGCTGCTCGCGCTGCGCGGGATCGATGTCGATCTCGACGCGCTCGGCTGGGACGATCCGGCGGTCTACGAACTGCTCCAGCGCGGCGAGACCGTCGGGGTGTTTCAGCTGGAATCCGAAGGAATGCGGCGCACGCTGTCGGCGGTGAAGCCGACCAACTTCGGCGACATCATCGCGCTCGTCGCGCTCTATCGGCCGGGTCCGATGGACAATATCCCGCTGTTCGGGGCGCGCAAGAACGGCCGCGAGCCGATCGCCTATCCGCACCCGCTGCTCGAAGGCATCCTTGCCGAAACCTATGGCATCTTCGTCTATCAGGAACAGGTGATGCAGGCGGCGCAGATCCTCGCCGGCTACAGCCTCGGCGGCGCCGACCTCTTGCGCCGCGCGATGGGCAAGAAGGTGCAGGCGGAGATGGACGCGCAGCGCGACACCTTCGTCAAGGGCTGCGGCGAGCACAACGGCATCGACGCCAAGGCCGCGAACGAGCTGTTCGACTTGATCGACAAATTCGCAGGCTATGGATTCAACAAGAGCCACGCGGCGGCCTACGCCTTGCTGTCGTATCAGACGGCTTGGCTGAAAGCCCATTATCCGCACGAGTTTTTTGCGGCGTCGATGTCGTTCGATAGCCACCAGACCGACAAGCTGTCGATCTTCATCGACGACATGCGGCGGTTGGGGGTCGAGGTGTCGCCGCCCTCGATCAACGAGAGCGAAGCCGATTTCTCGGTCGGGCGCGGCGAGGATGGGCTGACGGTGCGCTACGCACTCGGCGCGTTGAAAGGCGTTGGCGAGAAGGCGATGGAGGCACTGGTCGCCGAACGCCATGCGAAGGGCGACTTTGCGAGCCTCGACGATTTCGCGGCGCGCATCGATCCCAAGCTGCTCAACCGGCGGCAGATCGAGGCGCTGGCCGCCGGCGGCGCGTTCGATTGCGTCGAGCCCGACCGGCCCACCGCCTTCGCGGGCGCCGAGGCGCTGCTCGCCTGTGCGAACAGCTCGGCGCACGAGCGCTCGACGGGGCAGGGCGGCCTGTTCGGCGGCGATGTCGCGATCGCGCCGGTGCTTCAGCTGTCGGCGGTCGAGCCATGGACGCTCGCGGAGCGCATGACGCGCGAGAAGGAGGCGTTCGGCTTTTACTTCTCGGCCCACCCGGTCGAGCAATATGAGGCGATCGTCGCGGCGCGCGGCGCGCGCTCCTACGGCGACATTTGCGAAAATGTCGAAATGACGCCGGGAACGCGCATCCCGATGGTGATGGCGGCAATGGTCGAAAGCGCGCGCCCGCGCGTGTCGCAGCGTGGCAACCGCTTCCTCAATTTGACCCTGTCCGACCGCAGCGGGCAATTCCAGTCGAGCTGTTTCGACGAGCAGGCGGGGAAGGTGCTCGAGGCGCTGGCAGCTGACGGCGGCTGCGCGATCCTGTCTGTCGAGCTCGACCTGCTCGAGGGCGAGGAGACGCCGCGTGTTACCGTGCGGGGGGCGCAGTCGCTCGCCGAAATCGCGGCGACGGCGGCGTTGCAGCTGACCTGCCGGGTCGAACTGGCCGATGCGGTGGCGGAAATCGCGAAACTGCTGGAGCGTCGCGACGATGCGCGCGGCAAGGTGGTCATCGCAACGCGCGATCCGCTGACCGATGAGGATGTCCGGGTGGAGCTTGGCCGAAGCTTCGCCCTCGGCCCCGACACCGTCTCGCGGCTTGAAATGATCGCAGGCGTGACCGAACCCGCTCTTTCGCTGGTCGCGCCGCGCGATTTCAGGGCGCGATAGTCCGCTTCACCCTTGCATAGCGCTCGATTCCCGCCCTATCCCTAGGCGGCAACGATAATCGAGGATGCCGAAAATGGGAATGCAGGGTCAGCCGCTGCTCGTCACTAGCCTGATCGACCATGCCGCGCGCGAACATGCGGAGCGCGAGATCGTCTCGCGCTGGGCCGATGGCAGCATCACGCGCTCGACATGGGGCGAGGTGGGCGCGGACGCCCGCCGCTTTGCCGCCGCGATGGTCAGGCTGGGAATGCAGAAAGGCGACCGCATCGCGACGCTGGCGATGAACCATGGTCACCATCTCGTCAGCTGGTACGGCACCGCGGGAATGGGCGGGGTCTTGCACACCGTGAACCCGCGGCTGTTCGACGAGCAGCTCGTTTATATCGTCAATCACGCCGAGGACCGCGTGTTGCTGTTTGACGCGATGTTCCTGCCGATCGTCGAGCGGCTTCGCGACCAGCTTCCCACGGTCGAACATTTCGTGCTGTTCGATGCGCCTGCGCAGGGCGACTATAAATCCTACCGCGATCTGATCGGCGCCGAGGACGGGCGCTTCGAGTGGGTGGAACTGGACGAGCGCGATCCGGTCGGGCTTTGCTACACCAGCGGCACGACGGGCAACCCCAAAGGCGTTCTCTACGAGCATCGCTCGAACGTCATCCACGCGATCACCGAAATCCAGCCCGACGTGTTCGACATGTCGAACCGCAGCGTGATCCTGCCGATCGTGCCGATGTTCCATGCGAACAGCTGGGGCATTCCCTTCGCCGCGGCGACGGTCGGCGCAAAGCTGGTGTTTTCGGCGACCAACGAGGCGCAGGTGCTTTGCGACCTGATCCACGCCGAGGGCGTGACGCACAGCGCGGGCGTGCCGACGGTGTGGCTGGCCATGTTCGCGCATATGGACGCGACCGGCATCGACTATGGAAAGTTGTATCGCGTGATCATCGGCGGATCGGCGGCACCGCGCGCAATGATCGAACGCTTCATGAAGGCTGGGGTCGACGTCGGTCATGCGTGGGGAATGACCGAAACCTCGCCGATCGGTACGATGGGCAAGCGCCCGTGGAACTGGGACGAGATGGCGTTCGACGAGCGCGTCGATATCGTCTGCCGCCAAGGCTGTCCTCCATTCGGGGTCGAACTGCGCGTCGTCGATGACGAGGGCAAGGAACTTCCGCGCGACGGAGTGACGAGTGGGCGGTTACAGATTCGCGGGCCGTGGATCATCCAGCGCTATTTCAAGGCGGGCGAGGATGCCGCCGACGACGACGGCTGGTTCGACACCGGCGACGTGTCGGTCATCCATCCGGACGGCGTGATGCAGATCACCGACCGCGCGAAGGACGTCATCAAGTCGGGCGGTGAATGGATTTCGTCGATCGAACTCGAAAACGCCGCGGTCGGCGCGCCGGGGGTGCAAGAAGCGGCAGCGGTCGGCGTATTTCATCCCAAGTGGGACGAGCGGCCGATCCTGCTGATCGTGAAGAAGCCCGGCGCCGAGGTGAGCGAGGCGAGCGTCGTCGATTACCTCAAGGACAAGGTCGCCAAATGGTGGCTGCCCGATGAGGTCGTGTTCGTCGATGAACTGCCGCACACCGCGACGGGCAAGCTGTTGAAGCGCCAGATCCGCGACGATTTCAAGGACTATAAGCTGAAGTCGCTGACTGCCGCCTGATCATCATCCACGTCATTGCTTCGCTTCACTCGCAATGGCGAGATTCTCAAAACAGCTCCATCTGCCCATCGCGTTCGGGCGGGCGGAACAGGTCGCTGCGGAGCGGCGGGAAGCTCTTGTCCATGCCATGTTCGCGCGCGGCACGCTTGACGCGCTGGCGGATGAGTTGAGGCCAGACGCCTTGTCCCTTCATCCGCGTGAAGAAATTGGGGTCGTTGTCGCGCCCGCCGCGAATGTCCTGCACCATATGCATGACCTTGTCGGCGCGATCTGGATAGTGCGCCGCGAGCCAGGCACGGAATAGCGGCGCGACCTCGAACGGCAGGCGCATCAGGATGTAGGAGGCGCGGATCGCTCCCGCCTCCGCCGCGGCCGCCATGATCGCCTCGATCTCATGATCGGTGATCGCGGGGATGATCGGCGAGATATTGACCTGCGTCGGCACGCCGGCGTCGATCAACTTGCGGATCGCAGCCAGGCGTCGGCGCGGGTGGGGCGCGCGCGGCTCGAGCGTCCGCGCGACCCCGGGATCGAGCGTCGTCACCGAAATCGCGACGCCGACCAGATTGTCGCGCGCCATGGCGGCGAGCAGGTCGATGTCGCGAAGCAGGCGGTCGGACTTGGTCGTGATCAGCAGCGGGTGCCGTGTTTCGGCAAGCACCTCGACGATCGACCGGGTAATTCCCCATTCGCGCTCGATCGGTTGATAGCCGTCGGTGTTGGTGCCGATCGCGAGCGGCGCGACCTTGTAGTTGCGTTTGGCGAGTTCGGCGCGCAGCAGCTTCGCGGCGTCGGGCTTGGCGAACAGCCGGCTTTCGAAGTCGAGACCTGGCGACAAATCGTGAAAGGCGTGCGTCGGCCGCGCGAAGCAATAGATGCAGCCATGTTCGCAACCGCGATAGGGGTTGATCGAACGGTCGAAGCCGATGTCGGGCGAGCTGTTGCGCGAAATGATCGTCCGGGGGCGCTCGACGGTGACCGTCGTGCGCAGCGGCGGGGGCGCGCCATCGACGTCCTCGGCCACGTCGAGCCAGTCGCCATCGGCCGTACGGTCGAGCGATCCGGTGCGGGTGGGGCGCAAATTGGTCGGCGCGCCGCGGCCCGAAATGGGAGGCAGAGGCTTGGTTGGTTCCACCGTTGCAGGATAGTGAAACGTAGAGAACAAATAAAGAACAATTCCGCAATCGCCGAATGATCCGTATGGCTCCTCATTCCAGACGCGGTCGCGCGGACGAGGCATAAAGGTCAGATCTATTCGGTCAGCCGCGGCATCAACTCGACGAAGTTGCAAGGCTTGTGGCGGCTGTCGAGCTGGGTCGACAAAATGCCCTCCCACGCGTCGGTGACGGCGCCGGTCGAGCCGGGAAGGGCAAAGATGTAAGTGCCGCGCGCGACGATGGCGCAGGCACGCGACTGGATCGTCGAAGTGCCGATCTTCTGAAAGCTGATCCAGCGAAACAGCTCGCCGAAGCCGGGGATATCCTTGCCGTCGAGCCGGTGCAGCGCCTCGGGCGTGACGTCGCGGCCGGTGACGCCGGTGCCGCCGGTCGTGAGGACGACATCGACCTCGGGATTGTCGATCCAGTTGTGGAGGCGCGAGACGATCTGGTCGCGGTCGTCGCGGACGATGGCGCGATCGGCGAGGACATGGCCCGCCGCCGTCAGCAGTTCTTCGAGTTTGTCGCCCGACTTGTCGTCGGCCGCGCTGCGGCTGTCCGACACGGTCAGGACGGCGATGCGGACCGGCCTGAACGGCAGGCTTTCGTCAATCGGCATTGGCGAGGCCCGCGGGACCGGCCCAGGTCAGCCGCACGCGGTCCTTACTGTCGGGAAAGCGCGGCCATTTGCCCTGCGCGAGGGCGGCGCGGCTGACCGAAGGCTTGCCCTGCTGCGCCTCGTACATCCAGTAGTTACGGAGCACGATGCCGACATAGCCGCGCGTTTCCCAATAAGGGATCGATTCGATGTAGAGCAAGGGATCGCCGCCATCGCGGATTTCGGTCTGCCAGCGCGCGATCGGCGCGGGGCCGGCGTTATAGGCGGCGATGACCTTCGGAAGCTGGCCGCCGGTCGAGCTGTCCTTGCTGAGATACTGCAGGTATCGCTGGCCGAAATCCATGTTAACGGCAGGAATCTTCAGGTCGCCGGGTGCACGGCCGTCGCCGTTCCAGCGCGCAAGGTCCGACGCGGTGCCGGGACGTACCTGCATCAGCCCGGTTGCGCCCGCGGCGCTGACTGCCTTGCGCTGGAACCGCGATTCCTGGAGCGTGTGGGCGAATACCAGCGCCGGATCGACGCGCCAGCCACCGTTGGGCTCCCACTTGGGTTGCGGATAGCGCGTCGCGGCCGAAAGCTTGCGGCCCTGCGGCGTGTTGTGCGCCAGGTAAAGTTGCGTTTCGGGCAAGCTGAGCGCCTGCGCCATCCCGATCAGTTGCTCGTGCTGGCGCGGGTCGCCGATGCGGGCCTGATGGCGCAGCAGCTCGTCCGAATATCCATCCTCGCCGATTTCGGCAAAGGCCATCGCGGCGCGGACGTTGGGCAATTCCTCGAGCGCGCGCCAGGCGCTGCGATCGGGGCGGACATTTTCGCGCTGACGGTCGGTTTCGACGCCGAGCGTTTCGGCAGCGAGCAGGCCGTAGAGCGTTTCCTCGTTCGCCGCCGCGGCACGAAGGCGCGGCTGAACCGATGCCGGTTCGCCCGAGGCGATCGCGGCGCGGGCGGCCCAATAATAGGCCGCGGCGCGCAACTCGCTATCGGGCGCTTCCTTGGCGACGCGGTCGAAGGCGACGAGCGAGGTGCGATAATCGTGGAGGCGCCACGCGGCGAGACCTTGCACCCATGCGGCCTGCGTCGCCCACGCACTGCCGCCCTGCGCCGAGGCGAGCGCGAGGCGAAGGGCGTTCGCATCGTCATTTTCGATATAATAGGACCAGGCGATCTTCTGTTGCCATTCGTCGCGCGCCTCGGGCGTCAGCTTGTCGGCCGCGGCACTGTAAAGCGCCTCGGCGCCGGCGGGGTCGTCGTTCTTGATCCGGTCGGGAATCGAACGCGCCAGGCCCGACGCCGAAGGATCGCCGATGCTGTCCGCGCCGACGCGGCGCGGCGCGCTGCCTGCCCAGGCGAGCCGCGCCTGCGAAGGCAGCGTCGGAATGTCGGTCGCGCCGCGTTTCGCCGCAAGACGGCCGAGCTGGTCGGCCTGCGGCAATTGCGGCGAACGCGAAAGGATCGGCATGATGTCCGCGACCTCGGCGCGCGGGCTGTTCGCCGCGGTCAGCAGTTCGGCGCGCAAAAAGTCCGCGAGCGGACCATTGTCGTCGCCGATCAGCGCCTTCGCCTCGGCCCACCGCTGGCCGCGGATCGCGGCGAGAACCTGCGTGTACAGCTGCTTCTGCTTGGCCGAGAGCGTCTCGGGTACCGTTTGCGGGGATGCCCTGAAATCGAACGGGCTCGCATCAGCGGCAAGAGCGGGCACCGAGCCGGCCGCAAGCGCGACAATGGCACAGGAAAGGAGTTTCGCGGTCATATTCCTCATCTGTCAACGTCCCCGGTTGAACAGTTTCAGGCTGTCCCAGGCGGCCGCCTTCTGGGCGGGCCGGGCAAGCAGCATCGCGGGATGCGCGACTGCCACGACCTCCAATTTGCCGCCATCTTGGTTAATATCGAGTAACTTTCCGCGCGCGTCGGCAAGCTGGAGTTTCGCCGCCATCCGGACGATGTCGCTGCCGATGAGCAGGAGACGGCCGGGCCTCGCGAGGCGCAGATGGTGCCACAGCAGCCGGTCGAGTTCGGCGGCGTCGCGCTCGTCGATGCGGCCGCCCGGTGGCCGGGTAATCGCGAGGCTGGCGAGATAGCAGTCGGCGCGCGTCGTGCCCACGGCGCCGAGCATGGCGTCGAGCAATTGGCCGGCGGGACCGGTGAAGAGCGCTTGGTCGCGCTGGTCGTCGATTTCGGGCCACGCCGTGAGAAGCATCAAGGGTGCCCCGGCGTTGCCCACGGGCAGCACGCGGCGCGCGTCCCACTGGCTGCCGGGAACATCGGGGTTTGACGCGAGCCAGCTCTGGAACTCGTCCCACGCGTCGGGAAGGGCAACCGGACCCTTTGCTCCGGCCTCTGCGGGCGCTTCCGGGCGCTGGAGCGCGGCGGGCAGGGGGGCGGGCTCGGGCCCCGCAATCGGTGAGGCTTTGGGCTTTGCCGCGGCGTCATTCGCGGCAGGCACATCGAGCCAGCCCGCCGGCGCCTCGCCGACGAGCACGTCCACCCCGGCCAGCGACCACCAGTCATGATAGCTTTCGGCCAGCAAGGCTGAATTTCGCCCACCCATGAATTTGTTTCAAACAGACAGTTGACGGGCGCGTCAATTGGCGGGCATCGCGTTTCGTGACAGAATGAGCGCCGGACACGATGAATGATCGGCGCGGGGACGGCAGAAAGGTGATTGCGGTGAGCGAACGGGAATCGATGCCCTATGACGTCGTGATCGTCGGGGCGGGGCCTGCAGGGCTTTCGGCGGCGATCCGATTGAAGCAGCTGGCGAACGAGGCGGGCAGCGAGCTGTCGGTTTGCGTCCTCGAAAAAGGTTCCGAAGTTGGTGCGCATATCCTGTCGGGTGCGGTAATCGATCCGAAATCGCTCGACGAATTGCTCCCCGACTGGCGGACGCAGGGATGTCCGCTCGCCGAAGTTCCGGTGAACGACAACCAGCATTGGGTGCTCACGAAGAACAAGAAGTTCGGCGTTCCGCACTTCATCACCCCCGGATTCATGCATAACAAGGGGACCTATACGGGTAGCCTGGGCAATCTCTGCCGCTGGCTCGCCGAGCAGGCCGAGGGGCTGGGCGTCGAAATCTTCCCCGGCTTCGCGGCCGCCGAAATCCTCTATAGCGAGGATGGCTCGGTAAAAGGCGTCGCGACTGGCGACATGGGGATCGCGCGCGACGGCAGCCACAAGCCCGACTATGCGCCCGGCCTCGAACTCCATGCGAAATATACTTTCTTTGCCGAGGGCGTGCGCGGGCACCTGACCAAGATGCTCAAGCCGCAATTCGCGCTCGACGCCGAGTGCGAGCCGCAGGTTTATGGCATTGGAATCAAGGAACTCTGGGATATCAGGCCCGAGAATCATGCACAGGGCCGCGTCATCCACACGCAGGGCTGGCCGCTCGACGCGCATGCCAACGGTGGCGGTTTCCTTTATCACCAGGCAAACGGGCAGGTCGCGCTGGGTTTCGTGACCTGGCTCAACTATCGCAACCCGCACATCTCCCCCTTTCAGGAGATGCAGAAGTGGAAGACGCATCCCGAGATCGCAAAGATCCTGAAGGGCGGCAAACGCGTCTCCTATGGCGCGCGCGCCATCAGCGACGGCGGCTGGCAATCGGTGCCGAAGCTGGCATTTCCGGGCGGCGCATTGATCGGCGACACCGCGGGCTTCCTTAACGTCCCGCGCATCAAGGGCACGCACACCGCGATGAAGTCGGGCATGATGGCGGCCGAAGCGGCATTCGCCGCGGTAAGCGCGGGCCGCGGGTCCGACACGCTCGACGCCTATCAGGCGGCCTATGACGAAAGCTGGGTGAAGAAGGAACTGAGCGTCGTCCGCAACGTGCTGCCGCTGGTCGAGAAATTCGGCGACCTTGCAGGCACGATCCTGTCAGGCATGACGATGTGGCTCGAAACGCTGGGGATTCGCGTCCCCTTCACGATGAAGCATCATCCCGACAATACGACGCTTTACCGCGCCGATATGATGCCTAAGCCCGATTATCCGAAGCCCGACGGCGTGCTGACCTTCGACCGCCTCTCGTCCGTATTCCTGTCGAACACCAATCATGAGGAGGACCAGCCGGTCCACCTGCAGCTCAAGGATCCGTCGATCCCGGTCGAATATAATCTGCCGGTGTATGACGAGCCGGCACAGCGCTATTGTCCCGCAGGCGTTTACGAGATCGTCGGGCAGGACGAGGGCGATCCGAAGTTCGTGATCAACGCGCAGAATTGCGTCCATTGCAAGACGTGCGACATCAAGGATCCGACCCAGAATATCAACTGGGTCACTCCCGAAGGCGGCGGAGGCCCCAATTACCCGAACATGTAAGTCCGCTTGCTGGCTCCTGGCCGTCGGCTTTCTTGCGGCGGCCGTTCCGGCCGAAGCCGCGAGCGAAGGCGGCGCGGCGGTCAATGCGCTGGTGCGGGCGCGGCTGGCCGAGGATGCGGGCGATCCAGCCGCGGCGCTGTCTGCCCTGACCAGCGCCGCCAGCGCGGCGCCCGACCTACCGGGGCTTCGCGGGCGAATTTTGGAACAGGCGATCCAGGCGGGCGACCTGGTCGCGGCGCGCGGCGCCGCTGCGCAGCTCTGGGCAAGCGGCGAGCGCCGCTTCGACGCGCAGCTTGTGCTTGTCGTCGACGCGATGAAACGGGCCGACTGGAAGGGCGCGCGCGCCTTTCTGGGGGGGCGGCCCGACAAGACCGGCGGCGATGCGATCGCCAATCTGGTGACGCCGGCGCTGAACAGCTGGATCGACGTCGGCGCGCGCGAGAAGGCACCCGAGCGGCACCTGATAGCGGCGCTGGCGCGCGGGCGGCTCGAACCGACGCTGGCGCTCGAAGCGGCGCTGGTCAGGGTCGCGGCGAAACAGCCCACCGAAGGGGCCAAGCTGGCGGCGGACACGGTGCTGAGCGATCGCACGAGCCAACTCGTCGCGCTGCGGCTGGCGGCGACGCTCGATGCTGCGGGGCAGGCCGACGCCGCGAAGGCGCTGCGCGGGCGGACCGCGATGGCGGCGGGCGGGCGCGAAGACCCGATGCTGCTGCTGTCGGGCCAGCCGGTGACGACGGCGCGCGGCGGTGCGGCGCACTGGCTCGGGCTGCTTGCCGACGGGCTGGCGCGGACCCCAAATGGCAGTCCGAAACTGCCGCTGCTGTTCGCGCGGTCCGCTTATTGGCTGGGCGATCAGGATTGGGCGGTACGCTCGGCGCTCGTCGAGGCACTCGATCGCAACGGGCAGGAGCGCGATGCGATGGCGCTGCTGGCTGGCAGCCGGACCGCGCAGCCGCCGGCGCTGCAGATGCGTCATGCCGAACTGCTGGCCGAGGCGAGCGATATGGCGAGCGCGGTAAAACTCGCCGACGCTGCCGCGCGTACCGAGCCGGCGGCGCGCAGCCTGCTTATCCGCTTTGCCGATATCGCGCGCCGTGCGAACGATCCCGCTGCCGCGGAACGCGCCTATTTGGGTCTGGAAGCGACGCTGGGAGATGTCGCGGACGACGCTCCGCTGCGTGGCTCTCTGCTGATCGCTCGCGCCGAGTTGAAGTTGCAGGCCGGGGATTGGGATGGCGCGGCGCCACTGATGGAAAAGGCGGTCAACCTGCGTCCCGGCGATGCAACGATCCTTAATTTCGCGGGCTATTCGGCGCTCGAGCGCCGCAAGAACGTAAAGCAGTCGCTCGCGCGGATCGAGGCGGCGTGGAAGGCCGAGCCGCAAAGTGCGAGCATCACCGACTCGCTCGGCTGGGCCTATTTCCTGACCGGCCGCATCGACGATGCGGTGCCTTTGCTCGAACTGGCGCAGCGCGGCGATCCGGGCAATGCCGTGATCGTCGAGCATCTGGGCGATGCCTATTGGCAGGCGGGGCGTCGGTTCCAGGCGCGCTATACGTGGCGCGCTGCCGCGCTGTTGGCCGAGGCCGACATGGCGGCGCGGATCGAGGCGAAGCTGCGCGACGGGCTGAGCGCCGCCACCACGGCGCCATGATGGCCGACATGCAGGAAAGCGGCTGGGCGAAGATCAACCTCGCGCTCCACGTTCGCGCGCGGCGGAGCGACGGCTATCACCTGATCGAAACGCTGTTCGCCTTTGTCGATCATGGCGACACGATCGCCGCGGCGCCGGCCTCCTCTGACAGTCTGTCGATCGACGGAGAGTTTGCCGAGGGGCTAGGCAATGGTGCCGACAATCTGGTGCTGCGCGTGCTGGCGCTGCTTCGCGAGCGCTATGGACGCGATCGCGTGCCGCCGCTGGCGTTGACGTTGACCAAAAGGCTCCCCGTCGCGGCGGGGATCGGCGGCGGGTCGGCGGATGCGGCGGCGATGGCGCGGCTCGTACGGCGACATTTCCTGCCCGAACTGGGCGACGCGACGCTGGCGCGGCTGGTGAGCCCGCTCGGCGCCGATATTGCCGCCTGCATCGCCAGCACGACATGCCTTGGCGTCGGGGTCGGCGAGGAATTGAGCCCGGTCCCCGAGCTGGCCCTGACCGGCACCCCCGTGCTGCTCGTCAATCCGCGTCAGCCGGTATCGACGGGGCCGGTGTTTGCGGCATGGGACGGCGTCGATCGTGGTCCGCTGTTCACCGGCGCCGACATGCGCGCGCAGCTGTTCGCGGCGCGCAATGATTTGCAGCGCGCGGCGATCGCGCAATGCCCGGCGATTACCGACGTGCTGACCGAGCTTGGCGCGCTCAGGCCGTGGCTGGCGCGCATGTCGGGATCGGGCGCGACCTGTTTTGCGCTGTTCGATGCGCCCGCGGAGCGCGATGCCGCAGCGGTACGGCTCGCGGAGAGCCATCCGCACTGGTGGCAGATGGCAGGGACGCTGCGGTGAGCGAGGCGTGGCGTCAGCTCGGGACGCCGCGTGCCGGCGGTATCCTGTTGATCGGCGACCATGCGTCGGCACATGTGCCGCCGGATATCGATCTCGGCATCGATCGCGCGTTGCTGCGCGAGCATATCGCGATCGATCTCGGCGTTGCCGAAGTGGCGGCGCTGCTCGTCGAGGCGAGCGTTGTCGATACGGCGATCCTCGGCGGTGTGTCGCGGCTGGTCGTCGACTGCAATCGTGACGAGGACGTGCCCGGCGCCGTTCCGATTGCGAGCGATGGCCACGCCATTCCCGGCAATGCGCTCGACCATGCGGGGCGCGAGGCGCGGCTGGCGCGCTTCTTCCGCCCGTATCATGCGCATATCGCGGCGACGATCGCGGCGCATCGTCCGGCGATGATCCTGTCGCTGCACAGCTTTACCCCGTCGCTGGCAAGCGATCCGGCGCAGGCGCGGCCATGGCATGTCGGCGTGCTTTATAACGCCGACGACCGGCTAGCGGGCCCGGCGATCGCCGCCTTGACCGAGGAGGGGCTGAATGTCGGCGACCAGCTTCCCTATTCGGGCAAGCTGCTCAACGCGACGATGAACCGGCACGCCGAGGCAAACGATATTCCTTATGTGGGAATCGAGATGCGACAGGATCTGGTGCGCGATGCGGCGGGTCAGGCGCGGTTCGCCGAACAATTGGGACGCATGTGCAAGAAAGTGGCATTGTATGTCGCCGAATAGGCGTGTAATGGCGCCTTTCTTCACGACAATTTGAAATAAAATTATCAGAAAGTTTCAAGATGCCTTCTTATCGTTCGCGAACCACCACCCACGGCCGCAACATGGCGGGTGCACGCGGGCTTTGGCGTGCGACGGGGATGAAGGACAGCGACTTCGGCAAGCCGATCATCGCCGTGGTGAACAGCTTTACCCAGTTCGTGCCCGGCCATGTGCATCTCAAAGACCTCGGCCAGATGGTCGCGCGCGAGATCGAGGCCGCTGGGGGTGTCGCCAAGGAATTCAACACGATCGCGGTCGATGACGGCATCGCCATGGGGCATGACGGGATGCTCTATTCGCTGCCGAGCCGCGACCTGATCGCCGACAGCGTCGAATATATGGTCAACGCGCATTGCGCCGACGCGATGGTGTGCATCTCCAACTGCGACAAGATCACGCCAGGGATGCTGATGGCGGCCCTCAGGATCAACATCCCGGTGGTGTTCGTCTCGGGGGGGCCGATGGAGGCGGGAAAGGTGGTGCTGAAGGGCAAGGAGGTCGCGCTGGACCTCGTCGACGCGATGGTCGCCGCCGCGGATGAAAAATATACCGACGAGGAAGTGCAGGCGATCGAGCGTTCGGCGTGCCCGACGTGTGGCAGCTGCTCGGGGATGTTCACCGCGAACTCGATGAACTGCCTGACCGAAGCGTTGGGGCTTTCGCTGCCGGGCAATGGCTCGACGCTGGCGACACATGCCGACCGCAAGGAGCTGTTCCTGCGCGCGGGGCGGATCGTCGTCGAAATGTGCCGCCGCTATTATGAAGAGGATGACGAGGCCGTCCTGCCGCGGAGGATCGCGAGCTTCGAGGCGTTCGAGAATGCGATGAGCCTCGACATCGCGATGGGCGGTTCGACGAACACGGTGCTCCACCTGCTCGCCGCCGCGCACGAGGCAGGGGTCGATTTCACGATGAAAGATATCGACCGCCTGTCGCGCCGCGTACCGTGCCTGTCGAAGGTCGCGCCGGCGAAAAGCGACGTGCATATGGAGGATGTCCACCGCGCGGGCGGGATCATGGCGATTCTCGGCGAACTCGATCGCGCGGGGTTGCTCCACGCGCATTTGCCGACGGTGCATAGCGCGACGCTGGGCGATGCGCTCAACAAATGGGATATCGCGCGGACGAACGATCCCGACGTGCAGAAATTCTTCCTCGCGGCGCCTGGCGGCGTGCCGACGCAGACCGCGTTCAGCCAGGACCGGCGCTGGGACTCGCTCGATCTGGATCGCGAGGGCGGCGTGATCCGTTCGGCGGATCATGCGTTCAGCAAGGATGGCGGGCTTGCGGTGCTGTCGGGCAATATCGCGCTCGACGGCTGCATCGTGAAGACCGCAGGCGTGGATGAGAGCATCCTGAAATTTTCGGGTCCGGCGAAAGTCTATGAGAGCCAGGACGCCGCGGTGGCCGGCATCCTGACCGGACAGGTCGAGGCCGGCGACGTCGTCGTCATCCGCTACGAAGGGCCGAAGGGCGGGCCGGGGATGCAGGAAATGCTGTATCCGACGAGCTACCTTAAATCGAAGGGGCTCGGTGCGGCCTGCGCGCTGATCACCGACGGGCGCTTCTCGGGCGGCACGTCGGGCCTGTCGATCGGCCATGTCTCGCCCGAGGCGGCCGAGGGCGGCGCGATCGGGCTGGTCGAGAATGGCGACATGATCGAGATCGACATTCCCGCGCGCACGATCAACCTGATGGTAGGCGACAGCGTGCTGGCCGAACGCCGCGCCGTGATGGATGCGAAAGGCGAGGCCGGCTGGCAGCCGGCGAAGCCGCGCCCGCGCAAGATTTCGGTCGCGCTGGAGGCTTATGCCGCGATGACGACAAGTGCGGCGCGCGGCGCGGTGCGCGATTTGTCGCAGCTTCGGCGCAAATGACCGGGCGACTCTTCGGTGCGGCCTGCGCATTGCTGTTGGCATCGGGCTGCAACGGTGCGCCCGACAATGGCGCGCTGGCCGAAGCCGAGGCGCACGGGTCGAATGAAGCCCTGAAGGATGGGCGCATCGAATGCGCGCTCGAAGGGGCGAAGGCATTCGACCGCACCTGTACCATCGACGAGATGAGCGGCGCCGACGCGACGATCCTGGTCGTGGGCAAACCCGACGTGGGATACCGCCGGCTACAGATCGCGACCGACGGGCGCGGCGTGATAGCGGCCGACGGGTCGGAGCCCGCCAAGGTCACGATCATCGGCGACGGGGTCATCGAGGTCGCGGTCGGCGGCGACCGTTATCGCCTGCCTGCAAACACGAAGGGGCCGAAGTAACGCGACTTTTGGTTCGGGCGTGCTAGGGTCGGGGCCTATGTCCGTTCCCGCCGACGCCCCGATCCTGACCAGCAGAGCGATGCGTGACGCCGAAGCGGCGTGTGCCGCGTCGGGCACCTCGCTTTCCGAGCTGATGGACCGTGCGGGTGCTGCGGTGGCCGATACCGCGTGGCGGATGGCGGCGGGGGCGCCGGTTCTGATCCTGTGCGGCCCCGGCAACAATGGCGGCGACGGCTATGTCGCGGCACGATTGCTCCGTGAGCGCGGGGCGAATGTGCGCGTCGCCGCACTGGCGCCGCCGACCACCGATCTCGCGAAGGCGGCGCGGGCAAAGTGGGCGGGGGCGGTCGAGCCGATCGACGAGACCCTTGCCGCAGTGCCCGTGGTGGTCGATGCCCTGTTCGGCGTCGGGTTGACGCGGCCGCTGGCGTCCAACCTGACCGGGCAGCTTCAAGCGCTGGCTTTTCGCCGCGTGATCGCGGTCGATGTGCCGAGCGGGGTCGATGCCGATGGCAAGCATGATTGGGTGCCGCCGCTTCCCGCGCATGTGACGGTGGCGCTGGGTGCGTTGAAGCTTGCGCACGTCCTGTTGCCCGCTGCGCAGCATTGTGGACGCGTCCTGCTCGCCGGGATCGGGATCGCGTGCGATGCGACGATCCGCAGCCTGCCGCGCCCGCGCGCGTCGGCGCCCGGCGTTACGTCGCATAAGTTCAATCGCGGGATGATGCTCGTTCGCGCGGGGGCGATGCCGGGCGCCGCTGCGCTCGCTGCCGCTGCAGGCCTGCGCGCCGGGGCAGGTTATGCGGTGCTGAGCGGAGCGAATACAGCGCCGCTGTCCGCGATCATCGTCGAGGACGGCGCCGATTATCGAGAGCGGCTGGGCGACAAACGTGTCGGGGCCGTGGTCATCGGTCCGGGTTATCCGGCGGGCATGGCGCTTGATCGCGATGTCGCGTCCGCGATCGACAGCGGCAGGCCGCTGCTACTCGACGCGGCGGCGATCGATGCCGCGCTGCCGCGCCTGCGCGGGCGTGGGGTGACCGCTATTCTGACGCCGCATGAGGGCGAGTTTGCGCGCGCGTTTCCGGGCGCAGAGGGGAGCAAGATCGAGCGAGCGTTGGTCGCCGCCATGGAAACGGGATCGGTCGTCATCTACAAGGGCGCCGATACCGTCATCGCCGCGCCCGACGGCCGCGTTGTCGCGGCATGGCCGGGTAGTCCGTGGCTGGCGACGGCGGGCACCGGGGACGTGCTGGCGGGCGCCTGCGGAGCGATGCTGGCGCGCGGCGGCGACCCCTTCGATGCGGCCGTCGCGGCGGTGGGCTGGCATATTGCGCGCGCGGCGCATATAGGCCCCGGCCTTGTCGCCGACGATCTGGTTAGGGAATAGAATGACAGACAGTAGGCTGATCGAGCGCATTGCCGCGCGCGGCGATGGCGTGACTGACGACGGGCGCCATGTTGCGGGCGGCGTGCCGGGCGACCGGCTTGCTGCCGACGGGACGCTGGTGCCGGGTCCGAACCGCGCCGAGCCGGTGTGCCGCCATTTCGGAAAGTGCGGCGGCTGCCAGTTGCAGCATGTCGCCGAGGGGGCGCTCGCCGATTTCGTGCGTGACCGCGTCGTCGGCGCTCTGGAAGGACAGCAGGTCGAGGCGGGCGACATACTGCCGGCGTTGATCTCCCCCCCTGCGAGTCGGCGGCGCGCGGCGCTGACCGCACTCAAGATCGGCAAGCAGGTCGCGCTCGGTTTCAACGCCGCGCAGAGCAACCAGATCGTCGACATGCGCATGTGCCCGCTGCTGTTGCCCGAGTTGTTTGCGCTGGTCGCGCCGGTCCGCACCCTGCTCGACGCGATCGCGCCTCAGCGCCGCCCGGTGAAGGTCAAGTTGCAGATGCTCGACCAGGGCGCTGAAATCATCATCGAGGGCGTAAAGGCCGACGGGCTGGACGCGGCGATGGCGCTGCAGGATTTCGCCGGAGAGCATCGGCTGGCGCGGCTGGCGATCGATCAGGGCGACGGGCTGGAGACGGTCTGGCAACCCGAGCCGCCGACGGTGCGCTTTGGCGACATACCGGTCGAAGTGCCGCCCTTCGCCTTCCTGCAGGCGACCGCGACGGGGCAGGCCGCTCTGGTCGACGCGGTGCGGCGCGCGATCGGCGATGCGGCGGCGGTGGCCGACCTGTTCGCTGGGGTCGGAACCTTCGCACTGTCGGTGCAGGCGGGACGGAAAGTCTATGCGGCCGAGGGCGCGCGCGATGCGATCGCGGCACTGACCGGCGCTGCGAACCGCGCGCGGGCGCTGGTCGCGACCGAGCATCGCGACCTGTTTCGCCGCCCGCTCGTTCCCGCCGAGCTCAATCGGTTCGGCGCGGTGATCCTCGATCCGCCACGCGCGGGCGCCGAGGAGCAGGTGAAACAGATTGCGGCCTCAACTGTGCCGGCCATTGCTTATGTCAGTTGCAACCCCGCCAGCTTCGCGCGCGATGCCAGGTTGCTCGTTGCAGGCGGCTATCGCCTCGACTGGGCGCAGCCCGTCGGCCAGTTCCGTTGGTCGACCCATGTGGAACTGGCCGCGCGATTCAGACGTTAGTGGGCGAACATTCCCGAGTGGAGCACGAAGCCCATGAACGCATGGACGCATAGCGCGATGAGCGCGAGGCTCGCGAGCGCGAACACGCCGAAGCGCCACATGACGCGGTTGACCGTCGCCTGGATCAGGCTGTGCAGGATGCGCAGGCCCACATAAGCCCAGGCAAGCTGCGCGTTGAGCCCGCCGCCCATGCCGCCGACCGCCAATGCCAGCGCAACGGCATAGAAGACCGTCGGCTGTTCCATCAGATGGTTATAATTGTGGGCCTTCCACTGCACTTCGGCGGGCAGCACCTCGTCGAGGCCGCGGCCGGTGGTGCCGACAAGATTCTTGGCATCGATCTTGGCACGCTGCATCGCGGGGATGCGCGTCGCATACATCCAGATCCACATGACCATCGACCAGAGCGCGAGCGTCGCGACCGGCCCTAAAATTGCATTCGTTCCCATTATCTTCTCCCCCTCAACCCAAAGTCGCGATCACCGCAAGCAACGACAGCGCCAGCAGGCACAGCGTTGCCACTGAAAAGATGGCGAAGCGCACCGGAATACGGTTCACCGTCGACTGCCACAGGCTGTGGACGATGCGCAGCACGACATAGGCCCAGGCGAGCCCGCGCGTCAGCTCGGTATTGCCGCCCGACAGCTGCAGAAACACGAGGACGGCGTAGAAGATTGTCGGCTGTTCGCAAAGATGCGTGTAATTGTGCGATTTCCAGTTGGTTTCCGGCGGCAGCACGCCCTCCAGATCGACGCCGCGGCCGCCCGGCGGTGCCGCCTTGATGTCGATGCCGATCTTGGAAAAGGCCTGAAAGCGCGTCACGCCCGCCCAGGTCAGCATGACGATCGTCCACAGCGCGAGCACCGCACCGGGTGCGAGCAAACTATCCGACATATGGCTCCCCCTTATGATTTGCCGCCATGCTAAGGCGCCCGGCCGACAATGCAACGGCCGAAGTTTACCGGCGGTCGGCGATCTCCGCCCGGATCGCGTCGCTGTCGCCGCCGACCGTCGGCGCAAAGCCGAGGTCGCGGGGCGGGGCGGCGCTATATCTGACCGGTGGCTGCATTTCCCAGAAACCGCCGACCTGCGGATGCTCTCGGTGGCGGAAGAAGCCGGTGGCAACCAGATGCGGGTCCTCCTTGATATCTTGCAGATCGCGGACCGACATGGCGGGAATGTCGTTTGCGGCGAAGAGATCGAGCCATTCGGCGGTGGTGTTCGTCCGCGTCTTCCGCGCGATCTCGCGATAGACCAGCTGCATATGCTTGCCCTGGGCCTTCGCTGCCTCGAATTCGGCAGAACCGAGCAAAGTTTCGCTGCCGAGCAGACGCATCAGCCGCGCCGTGGATTCGGGCGTGTAGGGAACGACCGCGATATAGCCGTCGGCGGTCGGGAAGGGCTGGCGCGTCGAATCGAGCTGACGCGGATAGCCCGCGGGGCCTATTGGCGGGTCGAGCGTGGCGTCGCGCAGATGTTCGGTGAGCATGAAGGCCGCGAAGCATTCGAACATCGGCACTTCGACGCTTTGCCCCTCGCCGGTACGCAGTTTGTGCACGAGCGCGGCGAGGATCGCCTGCGCGCCGAACTGGCCGGCAATCTTGTCTGCGATCAGCGAGGGCAGGTAGCGCGGGCGCGGATCGCCGTCGACGCGGGGCAGCAGACTGGTCGTACCCGTCGCCGCCTGGATGACGTCGTCGTAGGCCTGAAGATCGGCGTAGGGGCCATCCTGTCCGAAGCCGGTGCCGTGGACATAGATGATGTCGGGTTTGATCGCCTTGCAGCCTTCGTAATCGAAGCCGAGCCGCGCGATCGCCTTGCCGCGCACATTGTGGAAGAAGACGTCGGCGGTCGCGATCAGGTCGCGGAGTACCGTGGCATCGTCGGGGTTTTTTAGATCGAGCGCGATCGAACGTTTGCCGCGGTTCACAGTGAGGTGCGTCGAGCCCATCGTCGGATCGGGAACACCCGAGCCGAGATAGCGCGAGATGTCGCCGATGCCGGGGGCTTCGACCTTGATGATCTCGGCGCCGAGATCGGCGAGCATCTGCGTCGCATAAGGGCCGAAAATGACCGTGGTCAGGTCGACGATGCGGATACCGGCGAGTATGGTCATGCGGTGGGTGTGCCTCTCCTCTTTGCGCCACGACAGAATCGTTGCGGAAGAAAACGAAAAAAGGCAATTGCGCGCGAAGAAAAAGGCCGGCGCATCGCTGCACCGGCCTCTGGATCGATCATTCTACTTCGTTCAGAAAAGCTTCGTCACGGTCGCACTGCGGCGTTCAGGTTCGGCTTCGCCGGTGTACAGGCTCGCCATCGGCTCGTCGCTGACGACGTGGATTTCCTCCGCGCCAAAGCCGTTGAACCTGGTGCGCATCGCGCAGCCATAGGCGCCGAGCATGCCGATCTCGATGAAATCGCCTGCCTTGACATCCGCCGGCAGGAAGAAGGGCCCCGCCATATGGTCGAGGTCGTCGCACGTCGGACCGTAGAAGCTGAACGCGGCCAATTCCGCATTGCTTTCGGGCTCGCGCAGCAACGTCACCGGGAAGCGCCAGCCGACATGCGCGGCGTCGAACAGCGCCCCGTAAGCACCGTCGTTGATGTAGAGCTCGTCACCGCGCCGCTTTTCGACGCGAACGATCAGCGAGCTATACTCGGCCGACAGCGCACGGCCCGGCTCGCACCAGAGTTCGGCCGAATAGCTGATCGGCAGGCTTTCGAAGCTGCGATGGATCGTCTCGAAATAGGCGCCGAGCGGCGGTGGTTCCATGCCGGGATAGGTCGAGGGGAAGCCGCCGCCGACATCGACGATATCGACCGTGACCGCGGCGGCGACGATTGCGGCGCGGACGCGTTCCATCGCCTGGGCGTAGGCGTGCGGCGTCATCGCCTGGCTGCCCACATGGAAGCAGATGCCGAGCGCGTCGGCCGCCTGACGGGTCGCCATCAGCAGTTCGGCAACATCCTCGGGCTCGGCGCCGAACTTTGCGGCGAGGCTGAGCTTCGAATGGTCGGACGAGACGCGCAGGCGCACGAGCAGGTTCAGATCCTGCGCGCCCTCGGTCGCACGGACGATCTTTTCAAGCTCGTCCATCGTGTCGAGCGAGAAGGTGCGCACGCCATGCTTCCAATAGGCTTCGGAAATCGCTTCCTCGGCCTTCACCGGATGCATGAAACAGAGCGTCGCCTTCGGCAGCGTCCGCGCGACGAGGCGGACCTCGGCGATCGAAGCGACGTCATAATGCGTGACGCCCGAATCCCACAGCACGCGCAAGAGGTCGGGCGAGGGATTCGCCTTGACCGCGTACATGGTCGTGCCGGGAAATCGCTCGATGAAAAAACGCGCTGCGCGCGCCGCGGCATGCGGGCGGACAAGCGTTACAGGTTCGACCGGCGAAAGTGCCTGAATCAGCCCGTGGGCGCTATGATGCTGGTGCAACTCAAGGGACCCCCAAAAATAACGTTAAACATCCAAGGCTGCCTTGCGGTTATTGGAAGTCCCCCTGGGGCAGCGGAGCGCGATATATGCAGGGGGGTCCCCCCTGTAAAGACCCTATCGCGCAATTTTGTAACGCAACGGTAACACTCGCGCTGAAACGGGGCAGGGCTGCGCCGAAGGGCCGAAAACAAGACAAATGCGCGTGCCTGCGCTAGACCTGTTTGCCAATGATAGCCGAAAGGACCGACCCGCATGACCTCCCGCGCCGACGTCAATCATAATTTCACCGACGCGGAGCTCGACGAACTCAAGGCGTTCGGGACGGTTGAGTCGCACAAGGCGGGCGACGTGCTGGTCGAGGAGGGCGCGATGGCGCCCGATTGCATCATCACCCTGTCGGGTCACACGGATATCTTTGCCTCGACCGACGAGGGGCGCAAACGCGTCGGGTGGATGGAGCACGGGCAGTTCGCGGGCGACCTGTCGGTCTTGACCGGACAGCGCCATTTGTCGCGTGTCGAGATGGGGGCGGATGGCGAGATCATCCGCATTGCGCACGCCGATTTCCAGCGGCTGATCGCCGGAAATTCCCATTATTCGGACATTTTTGTCCGCGTGCTTTCGGCGCGGCGCGAGTTCAGCAAGCATCGCGGCTTTGCGGTCACCATCATCATCGGCGCGGCGATGGATCGCAGTGTCTATGCGATGCGCGACCTGCTGATGAAGCATGGCGTCGCGCATCGCTGGTTCGATCCCGCCGACGGTCCCGTCGCCGGGCATCTGCTCGCCGAGCGCGGGCTGACCGAGGATCAACTGCCGGTGGCGATTCTGGGCGCCGCCGAAGTGCTGATCCAGCCGACGCCCGAACAGTTGGCGCAGGCACTGGGGCTCGACCTGCTCCCCGACGGGTCGACCGCGGACGTGCTCGTCGTCGGCAGCGGGCCAGGCGGGCTCGCCGCGGCGGTCTATGCCGCATCCGAAGGGCTGACCGTGATCGCCATCGACGCGCTTGCGCCGGGCGGACAGGCGGGGACGTCCTCGAAGATCGAAAATTATCTCGGCTTTCCGACCGGCATTTCGGGGAACGAGCTCGCACGCCGCGCGACGGTGCAGGCGCAGAAGTTCGGCGCGCGGCTGGTGTCGCCGGTGCGTGCGGCATCGATCGGACGCGACGGCGATGCTTATTGCCTGCATCTCGCCGACGGGCGCAAGCTGCGTAGCCGCGCGGTCGTGGTGTCGAGCGGGGCGCAATATCAGCGCCTGCCGATCGAGGGGATCGAGAATTACGAAGGCCGCGGCATCTATTATGGCGCGACGCCGATGGAGGCGCAGCTGTGCAGCAACGCCGAGGTGACGGTCGTCGGATCGGGCAATTCGGCGGGGCAGGGGGCGATCTATCTCGCGGGCGTCGCGAAGAAGGTCTATGTCATTTTCCGGCGCAAGAGCCTGCGCGAGACGATGTCCGAATATCTGGTCAAGCGACTAGAGGAACATCCGAATATCGAGATCATCGGATCGACCGATGTCGTGGCACTGCGCGGCGAGGGGCAACTCGACGGGCTGACCTATCGCTGCCGTGAGACCGGCGCGGAGGATCTTTGCGACTGCAAATTCCTGTTCCTCTTCCTCGGCGCGAACCCGAACACAGGCTGGTTGCCGAAGGAAATGGTCTGCGACGAAAAGGGCTTCGTGAAGACCGGCACCGATATCGCTCCGCTCGAACTGGTACGCGCAGGCTGGTCGCTCGACCGGATGCCGAGCCGCTTCGAGACGAGTTGGCCGCGCATTTATGCGGTAGGCGACGTGCGCAAGGGATCGGTGAAGCGCGTTGCGTCGTCGGTCGGCGAAGGATCGGTCGTGGTAAGCGATATCCACCAGGCGCTTGCGGAGGTGATTGCCGACGTCAGCTCAGGCGCGTCTTGAAATCCTCGTAACCGAACTCGCGGACCAGCTTGAGGTCGTCACTCTCGCTGTCCCAGAGCCAGATCGATGGCAGCGGCACGCCGTTGAAGGTGTTGGTCTTCACCATCGAATAATGCGCCTGATCGAGGAAGGCGAAGCGCTGGCCGATATGCGCGTCGCCGGGCAGACGATAGTCGCCGATGACGTCGCCGGCGAGGCAGGACGGGCCGCCAAGGCGTGTCGGCATTCCATCCGGTCTCTCCCCCAGCATCGCGGGGCGATAGGGGGCTTCGATCACGTCGGGCATGTGGCAGGTCGCGCTGATGTCGGTAATGCCGACCGGCATACCGTTATCGAACAGGTCGAGCACTTCGCCGACGAGGATGCCCGCGTCGAGTGCGACCGCTTCGCCGGGTTCGATCATCACGTCGCAATTCGTCGCGGCGCGAACCTGCTTCAGGAATGCAATCAGCTCGTCCGTCTGGTAGTCGGCGCGGGTAACATGGTGGCCGCCGCCGAAATTGATCCATTTGAGCTGGCCGAAGAAGGGGCGCAGCATTGGCTGCACCGCCGCCCAGGTGCGCTGAAGCGGCGGGAAATCCTGTTCGCAGAGGCTGTGCATATGGATGCCGTCGACGCCCGCCATATGCTCCGGGAGCAATTGGGTGACCGGGAAGCCGAGGCGGCTGCACGGCGCGGCCGGGTCGTATTTCGCGACCTCTCCCTCGCTGTGCATCGGGTTGATGCGCAGGCCGATGTCGAAGCGCTCGCCTTTCGCGCGCAGCTCGTCGAGCAGCGGACGAAAGCGCGCGATCTGGCCGGGCGAATTGAAGATCAGATGATCCGACAGGCGGGCGATTTCGGGGAGGTCGGCTTCCTTGTAGCCGGCGCAATAGGTCGCGACCTCCCCGCCATATGCTTCGCGTCCCAGTTTGGCCTCGTAGAGCCCTGACGCACAGACGCCGTCGAGATAGTCGGTGACGGTCGATCCCAGCGACCACATCGAAAAGGCCTTGAGCGCCGCGAGTACGCGCGCGCCCGACTGGTCGCCGATATGACGCAGCACGGTAAGGTTCGCGCGCACTTTCGCAGCATCGACCACAAAAGCGGGCGAGGGGACGCGGGTCAGGTCGAAATGGGCAAAGGCCCCGGGATCGCCGGCTCTGGTTTCCATGGCGCGCCTCTAGAGTGTTTCGCGGGATGATGAAAGCGGATCGGATCCGCGGAGCGCAAGGTGAGGGCGCGACGGGCCGCTTTCAAGACACCGGGGTTTTCACGTTGCCCGCCGCGGTCTGCACCGAATAGCTGAAAGGTGTGTCCTCCCATCCGGTTTTGGCGCCGCCATGCACGCCATCGCGGCGGATCACCGCGATGCCGCCCCCGATGCTGTAGCCTGCATCCTCGATCCGCTTGATCGCCGCTTCGGCGGCGGCCTGGGGCGCCATTCCGCCGCGCATCAGTTCGACGGCGTGATAGGTAGGCAGGAAGCGCATCATGACATCGCCATTGCCGGTCGCGACCGCGCCGCCGACCGCCTGATCGACATAGGCGCCGGCTCCCGCGATCGGCGAGTCGCCAACGCGGCCAGGAATCTTGAACTCGCGTCCGTTGGTCGAACAACCGACACAGAGATTGCCAGCGGCGTCGAGCGCGATGCTGCCGACGGTGTCATGGCCGACGAGTTGGTCTCCCTTGCGGATCGGTTCGGGATCGAAGGCGTCCGTCTTTTCGCCCTTCGCGGCCCATTTGTCCCACGCCTGCTGCGACACGACGCTGGTCAGCGAGGTTTCGGTGAAGCCCATGCGCGCGGCGAAGCGGGTCGCATCGTCGCCGACGATCAGGCTGTGCTGGGTTTCCTCCATCACCTTGCGCGCGACCGAGATCGCCTTTTTGACACGCTTGAGGCAGCCGACCGCACCAAGGTCGTGGGTCGGCCCCCACATGATCATCGCGTCGAGCGTCGTTTCACCGACCTCGTTGGGGACGCCGCCCGCGCCGACCCAATAGTCGCCGAGCAGTTCGACATGGTTGATCGCCGCCTCGACCGCGTCGATTGCCGATGCGCCGCCTGCGAGCATCGGCCAGCCGACGGCGTTGGCGCCGGGACCGAAATCCCATGTCGTCAGGATGAACGGCTTGCCGGTTGGAATGGCCTTGGGCGCGGCGGGTTTCGCCGCGGCGCCTGTAATCCCGAGCGCGGCCAGCCCCGCTGCTGCCGCGCCGAAAAACCGTCTGGAAATCGCTTTGTCCGTCATCGCCCGTCCTCCCGCTCGCGGCGAGGCTAGCGGGCGGGGCGTCAGGCTGCAATCGGCGCCTTGAAGATGAAGAAGGCGCCGCCGCAGATCAGCGCGAAGCCGATCAGATGGTTCACCGTCAGCCGCTCGCCGAGCCAGAAGGTCGCGAAGCCGGCAAAGACAATCAGGGTAATGACTTCCTGAATCGTCTTGAGCTCTGCGGTCGTATAGACCGCGTGACCGACGCGGTTCGCCGGGACGGCAAGACAATATTCGAAAAAGGCGATGCCCCACGCGACCAGGACCGCCAGCCATACCGGCCGCGACAGGTCGCCAAGATGCCCGTACCAGGCAAAGGTCATGAAGATGTTCGAGACGAACAGCAGCCCGATGGGCAGGATATAGGCCGTCATGGAATTCCCTTGCAGACGCGGGCGCCGACACTGGCCGGCCCCCGCAGCAGCAATCAGAAATCGAGCGGCGCGTCCAGTTCCTTCACCTGCCAGGGAAGGCCGTGCTTGTTCAGCATGTCCATGAAGGGATCGGGGTCCATCTGCTCCATGTTGAACACGCCCTGGCCTGACCATGTGCCGGTTACCATCATCGCGGCACCAATCATCGCGGGGACGCCGGTCGTGTAGCTGACGGCCTGATTGCCGGTTTCGGCATAGGCGTCTTCATGATCGCAGATATTGTAGAGGTAGAGCGTTTTTTCCTTTCCATCCTTGCCGAGGCCGGTTGCGATCACGCCGATATTGGTCTTGCCCTTGGTCGTCTCGCCAAGGCTCGAAGGTTCGGGAAGGACGGCCTTCAGGAACTGCAGCGGGATGATTTCCTTGCCTTCGTAGATCACCGGATCGATCCGCGTCATGCCGACATTCTGGAGGACGGTCAGGTGCTGGATATAAGCATCGCCGAAGGTCATCCAGAAGCGGATGCGCCTGATCTCGGGCAGGTGGGTTTTCAGGCTTTCGATCTCCTCATGATACATGAGGTACATATTCTTGGGTCCCACAGCTTCGAAGTCGAAGGTCTGCTTGACCGACATCGGCGGGGTTTCGACCCAGTCGCCATTTTCCCAGTGACGCGCGACCGCGGTCACTTCGCGAATATTGATCTCGGGGTTGAAGTTGGTCGCGAAATGCTGACCATGATCGCCGCCGTTGCAGTCGAGAATGTCGAGCGTGTCGATGCGGTCGAAATGATGCTTCTTGAGCCAGGTCGTGAACACGCTGGTGACGCCGGGGTCGAAGCCCGAACCGAGCAGCGCCATCAGCCCCGCATCCTTAAAGCGGTCGTGGTAGGCCCATTGCCAGTGATATTCGAACTTCGCCTCGTCGCGCGGTTCATAGTTGGCGGTGTCGAGATAATGCGCGCCGGTGGACAGGCATGCCTCCATGATCGTCAGATCCTGATAAGGCAGCGCCAGGTTGACGACATGCGTCGCGCCGACTTCGCGGATCAGCGCCGCGGTCGCATCGATATGGTCGGCGTCGACCTCGGCGGTCTTGATCGTGACGCCGGTGCGCGTCTTCACCGACTCGGCGATCGCGTCGCACTTGAACTTGCGGCGGCTGGCGAGCGTGATGTCGGGAAAGATGTCGGGGTTCATCGCCATCTTGTGCACCGCGACCGAACCGACGCCGCCTGCGCCGATCACCAGAACCTTGCTCATGTGAAAAATCTCCTGCGCCTAGCTATGCGGCTTGTGTTGTATGCCGCGGCCTATAGGACGAAGCGATGACACAGCAAAGCCCCGAAGCCCTGATCGATCCGAACCGCGCACCGACACTCGCAGGGGTCGAACGCGCGGCGGCGAAAGTCGCTGCCTTGCTGCCGCAAACCCCGCTGCTGCCGCTCGAAGTCGACGGCCAAACCGTGTGGTGCAAGGCCGAATGCCTGCAGCCGATCGGCTCGTTCAAGATTCGCGGGGGGTGGCACCGGATGAGCGATCTCACGCCTGAGGAGGCGGCCGCCGGCGTTGTCGGCGTATCGAGCGGCAACCACGCCCAAGGTGTTGCCTGGGCGGCCAAGCGGCTGGGGATCCGGGCAACGATCGTCATGCCGAGCAATGCTCCCGCTATGAAACTTGCAGCGACGCGCAGACTCGGGGCCGAGGTCGTTCTGTATGACCGCGTGACCGAATCGCGCGATGTCGTCGCCGCCAAGTTGCTCCGCGAGCGCGGTGGAACGCTCGTCCATGCCTATGGCGATCCGTGGATCATCGAGGGGCAGGGTAGCGTGGGGATCGAAGCGAAAGCACAGATGCAGGCGCGCGGGATTGACGGACCCGACAAGGTGATCGCCTGCTGCGGCGGCGGCGGGCTGTCGGCGGGTTTGGCGCTGGCGCTGCCCGATGCCGAGATTGTGGCGGTCGAGCCCGAGGGCTGGGACGACGTCACACGCAGCCTCGCCGCGGGAGAAATCCTGTCGGTCGAAGACCTTGCCTATCCGACCGAATGCGACGCTCTCCAGACGCCCCAGACCTGGCCGATCAACTTTGCGGTGCTTCAGGCGCGTGGCGTGAAGGGCGTGGTCGTGACGCGACGCGAGGTTCGCGACGCCGTGCGCCTCGCCTTCGAAAAACTGCATCTCGTCGTCGAGCCCGGTGGCGCCGCCGCGCTGGCGGCCGTGGTGGCGGGCAAGGTCGCGGTGACCGGTGCGACGCTGGTCACGCTGTCGGGCGGCAATGTCGATCCGCTGAAATTCGCGGAGATTATTACCGAATAGGAAACTTGTCGCGGCGCAAGCGTTGGGATGGAGAAGGAGACGTATGATGCAGAAGAGCATGATCCTGACGAGCGCGATGGCGCTGGTCCTGTTGACGGGATGCGAGAAGGCCGAAGCGCCGGCGCCGACCGATACCCCGACGACGACCGAGGAAGTGCCGGTCGAGACCGTTCCGGCCGAGGGAGCCGAGGCGACCGATCCCGCAACTGCTCCCCACCGCTTTGCCGACTGGGCCGGGAAATGGACCGGCGTCGAGGGGATGTACGCGACGATCACTCCCACCGACCCCGGCAAGTACAAGCTGGAAATGCAGTCGGACCTCGACACCAAGGGCACTTACGACGGCGAGGACAGCGAGCATGGCATCAAGTTCAAGCGCGGCAGCGAAGAGCTGTCTCTCCGCCGTGGTAGCGGTGACGAAACCGGCCTCAAATATCTCGCCGGCAAGAAGGAGTGCCTGATCGTCAAGGAGGGTGAGGGCTACTGCCGCGACTGATCTTCGAAACGGCGACAGGGCTTTTTTGACACTGTCGCCGTTTTGTCATCGAAACGACGCGGGAATCGCAACAAACGCTGCCATGCGCGGCCCCGGATCCACCTCTCTCCGGGAGACCATGACCTATGGCCAGCCAGCCCAATCGCAAGATCGCCGCCGCCGTCGTTCGCGAAGATGCCGAACAGAAGCAGCGCCTGCTCGACCGCGCTTTTGCGCTCGCTTTCAAGGGGCTGGTCTATGCGCAGATCTGGGAAGATCCGGTCGTCGACATGGAGGCGCTGGCGATCGAGCCCGGCAACCGGATCGCGACGATCGCGAGCGGCGGTTGCAATGCGCTGTCCTATCTGACCGCCGACCCGGCGGAGATCGTGGCGGTCGACCTCAACACCGCGCATGTCGCGCTCAACAATCTGAAGCGCGTCGCGGCGCAGCGGCTGCCCGATTATGAGAGCTTCCGCCGCTTCTTCGCCGAAGCCGACAGCGTGGCCAATATCGCCGACTACCGCACCTTCATCCGCCCGCATCTCGACGAGACGAGCCGCCGCTATTGGGAAGGCCGCGATCTCGTCGGACGCCGCCGGATCAACGGTTTCGCCAGCGGCCTCTACAAGCGCGGACTACTCGGCAATTTCATCGGGCTCGCGCATCTGATAGCGCGGATGCACCGCATCGATCTGAAGCAATTTCTGGACGCGAAGACGATCGAGGAGCAGCGCGCGATCTTCGACGAGAAATTCGCGCCCTTCTTCGACCGCAAGCTGATCCGCTGGATCACCGACCAGCGCTCGTCGCTCTTCGGGCTCGGCATCCCGCCAGCCCAATATGACGCACTCGCCGACGGCAAGCCGATGGCCGATGTGCTGCGCGGTCGGCTCGAGAAGCTCGCCTGCGATTTCCCGCTCAAGGAGAATTATTTCGCCTGGCAGGCGTTCGGGCGCGGCTATGGCAAGGGGAAGGCCGCGCCGCTGCCGCCTTATCTGCAGGCTGGTCATTATGCCGCGGTGCGCGCGCGCGCCGAGCGGGTGACGATGCTGCACGCGAACATGACCGACATGCTCGCCGCGAACGATGCTGCGAGCTTCGATCGCTATATCTTCCTCGACGCGCAGGACTGGATGAGCGACGCGCAACTCGCCGCCCTCTGGACCGAAGTCACGCGCACGGCGCGTCCGGGTGCGCGGGTTCTCTTTCGCACCGCCGCCGAGCCGACGCTGCTGCCCGGCCGTCTCCCCGACGATCTGCTGCGCCGCTGGGACTATCGCGAGGACGCGTCGCTCGATTACACGCGCCGCGATCGCTCGGCGATTTACGGCGGGGTTCATCTCTATGTGTTGAAAGACGCCTGAGCGTGGCGGCGCATGGCGAGTTGATGGACAGCGTCTATCGCACGCAGCGGCATATCTATGACCTGACCCGCAAATATTATCTGCTCGGCCGCGACGGGTTGATCGCCGATCTCGCGCCGCCGCGGGGTGGGAGCGTGCTCGAAATCGGATGCGGCACCGGGCGCAACCTGATCGCGGTGGGCAAGGCGTGGCCCGAGGCGCAGCTGTTCGGGATCGATATTTCGGAAGCGATGCTGGAGACCGCGCGTGCGTCGGTGACCAAAGCCGGCGTCACCGCGACGCTGTCGCAGGGCGACGCGTGTGATTTCGACGCGCAGGCGCTGTTCGGCCGCGCGACCTTCGACCGCGTGTTCATCAGCTATGCGCTGTCGATGATCCCCGACTGGAAGGCGGCGCTGGTGCAGGCAGCAAGCTGCGTCGCGCCGGGCGGGCGGCTCGAGGTCGTCGACTTCGGCCAGCAGGACCGGTTGCCGGGGCTCTGGCGGCGCGCGCTGTTCGGCTGGCTGGCCCGGTTCCATGTCGCGCCGCGCGCCGAAATCGGCCGCGTCATTGCGGCGCTGGCGAAGGAAACGGGCAGCGCCGGGCATTGCCGCAGCCTCTATCGCGGCTATGCGATCCGCGGCGGTCTCGCGCGCGGCTGATTTGCTGCTATCGTCCCCGAAAAGGAGGGGCGAATGGGCGAGACGATCGGACAGGCGGAGCGGGTGCAGCTCCCTGCGGTGATGGAGACGCTGGCGCAGGCATTCCAGACCGACCCGGCGCTGTCGTGGATATTGCCCGACCCCGATCACCGCGCGCGGGCGCTACGAAGCCTGTTTCATGTGCTCGTGCCTGCCGATTTCCGTGCGGGCGTGGCGCTGCGGTCGGACGGCGACGAGGCCGCCGCTCTCTGGCGCGCGCCCGGACAGGCTCACAGCGGCACACTCGAATTCCTGCGCAGCGTCCTTCCGCTGACCGCGACCTTCGGCACAGCTTTGCCGCGCGGGCTGAAAGTGCAGGGCAGCATCGACGCGCACCGGCCCAAGGGGCGCTTCTGGTATCTCCACTATGTCGGCGTCCGGCCCGACCATCAGGGCAAAGGCCATGGCGGGCGGATCATCCGCGCGCAGACGGCGGTGGCCGATGCCGAAGGGGTGCCGTGCTGGCTGGAGACCGCAACGCCGGAGAATGTGCCGCTATACGAACGACTGGGTTTCGTTACGCAGATCGAATGGGATGTTCCCGGCGGCGGTCCCCATTTCTGGGGTATGATGCGGCCCGTTTCAAATCCATGAGATGGCGAAGAGGATAAGGCCAACGACGCCGACGATGATCAGCCCTATAAAGCAGCCAATGCGTTCGCGGCGCTTTTTCAGATCGGGGATGCTGGCCGAGTCAGCGACGATACCGAGCGCTTCCAGCAGATCGAACGGCATCGGCCTCAGTCGTCGAAGCCGACGAAGCGGACGGCTTCTTCGACGCTCTTGCGGTTCGATACGACCGCGTTGGCCGGGAAGTTCTCGTCGGGCCAGCCCATCGCGACGCAAATCATGATCACCTGGTCGTCGGGGATGCGCGCATGTTCGCGCACGACGGGGCTTTGCATGATGCCCTGGCTGTTGATCACGCAGCCGATCCCGCGCGACCAGGCGGCGTTGACCAGCGCATTGGTGACGGCGCCGCAATCGAAGGGCGCGATGTCGCTGCCGAGCAGGACGCGGTCATAGGTCACGACGATGCTGACCGGCGCGTCGAACTGGCGAAAGCCGCGCAGCACCCAGTCCTGCCGCCCATCCCTGTCGTCGCGCGCGATGCCCATCGCGCCGAACAATTGCTTGGCAACCTCGATCTGGCGCGCGCGGTGCATGTCCGCTCCGCCGTCGAACCGGCGAAATTCCCGGCTGTCGGGCTTGCCAGCCAGGATACCCTCGGTATTGCCGCGCCGGATCGCATCGAGCGGCGCGCCCGTTACGACCGAGAAATTCCAGCACTGATTGTTGTACGAGGAGGGCGCGCGCATCGCGACTTCGAGTATCTCGGCGACCAGCTGTTTCGGGACGGGCTTGTCGAGGAAGCCGCGGATCGAACGGCGGCCCCGGACGACCGCGTCATAACCGGGGGCGCTCGTCACGCGGCCTTGCGCAGCTCGAGACGATCCCAGATTTCGACAAGTGCGTCGGTCAGTTCGCGCATCATCGCCTCGTCATGCGCCGGGCCGGGCGTAAAGCGCAAGCGTTCGGTACCCCGCGGCACGGTCGGGAAATTGATCGGCTGCACATAGACGCCATATTCGGCGAGCAATATGTCGCTGATCTTCTTCGCGCGCACCGGGTCGCCGACCATCAGCGGCACGATGTGCGTCGTCGAATCCATCACCGGCAGGCCCGCGTCGCGGAAGCATTGCTTGAGATAGGCTGCGGCTGCCTGCTGCGCGTCGCGCTCGACGCTCGACGCCTTGAGGTGACGGACGCTGGCGAGCACGCCGGCAACGAGCACCGGCGACAGGCTGGTGGTGAAGATGAAGCCCGGCGCGTAAGAGCGGATGACGTCGACGATATTCTTTTCGGCGGCGATATAGCCACCCATCACGCCGAATGCCTTGCCCAGCGTACCTTCGATGATCGTCACGCGGTGCGCAGCCTCGTCGCGGTCGGTGATGCCGCCGCCGCGCGGGCCGTACATGCCGACGGCATGGACTTCGTCGCAATAGGTGAGCGCATTATATTTCTCGGCGAGGTCGCAGATTGCGTGGATCGGCGCGACATCGCCGTCCATCGAATAGACGCTCTCGAACGCGATCAGCTTGGCCGCCTCTGGATCGTCGGCGGCGAGCAGTTCCTCGAGATGATCGAGGTCGTTGTGACGCCATACGCGCTTTTCGCAGCCCGAGTTGCGGATTCCCGCGATCATCGAGGCGTGGTTGAGCTCGTCCGAATAGATGATGCAGTTCGGCAGCAGCTTGCCGAGCGTGCCGAGCGTCGCCTCGTTCGAGATATAGCCCGAAGTGAAGAGCAGCGCGCCGTCCTTGCCGTGCAGATCGGCAAGCTCATGCTCGAGGTCGATGTGGTAGTGCGTGTTGCCGCCGATGTTGCGCGTGCCGCCCGATCCGGCGCCGACGTCGTGCAGCGCCTCTTCCATCGCCTCGATGACCTTGGGATGCTGCCCCATTGCGAGATAGTCGTTCGAGCACCAGACGGTGATCGGCTTCGGCCCGTTGTGGCCCGCGAAGCAACGCGCGTTCGGGAACGCGCCCTTGTTGCGAAGAATATCGATGAAGACGCGGTAGCGTCCTTCTTCGTGCAGCCGGTCGATCGCGCGTGCGAAAATATCGTTATAGTTCACGTCTCAGCCCCGCAGTCAGGTGCCAGTTCGGCTTTCGGCGCCGCTCCCTCCGGCGACGGTTTTCGGCGCCGCAATAACCGCGAAACGCCGCGAAATCCAGTGCGAACGATTCGCAGCAGCTGGGTCAAATTGTCTCGATCGACCCGATGCCATAGGGCGCGAGCGCCGCGAGTGGCGGAGGTGGACGATCGCCGCTGCGCGTGAACACCGCGATGCCGGGAGCGGGCTCGGCAGGCCACTTCTGGCCGTCGGTCAGATAGGCGACGCGCCGGGCGATCCCTGCCGCGCCGTCGATCAGGCGAACACCGGGGCCGGCAACCGCCTGCAGTTCTTCGGCGAGCAGCGGGAAGTGGGTACAAGCGAGGACGATGACGTCCATCGCATCGCCGCCGGGCTGGTCGCGCAATCCTGCGATCGCGCGCTCGATGGCTGCCGGGTCATAGGCTTTGCCGTTGAGCTTTGCTTCAGCCGCGGTAACCAGCCCGGGGCTGCCGTGGCGCAGCACCGTCTTGTCGCTCGCGAATTTGGCGCTGAGATTGTCAACATAGGGCTGGCGCACCGTCGCCTCGGTGCCGAGGACGCCTATCACGCCGGTTTCGGTCAGCTCGGCAGCGGGTTTGATTGCGGGGACCGTCCCTACGATCGGCAGATCGAGTGCCGCGCGAACGTGCGGCAGCGCAATCGTCGACGCAGTGTTGCACGCGATCACCGCGAGCCGCGGCTGGTAGCGTTCGACAAGGCGGCCGAGCAGCGCCGGAACGCGCGCGGCCAGTTCCTCGTTCGTCTTCTTGCCATAGGGCAGGCCCGCATAGTCGGCGGCATAGACGAACGGTGCGGTCGGAAGCAGCGCGCGCGTCGGGCCGAGCACGGATAGCCCGCCGAGACCGCTGTCGAAGAAGAGGAGGGGGGAGTCCGGGTCGGGGGAATGATCCATATCGGACGCGGCGATACGCCAAACGCCCGCCGCACGGCAAGCTTGGCGTTGACCCACGGCCCCAGGTGCCGCCAAAAGGCGCTCGCAGCCGGAGGCGAGTCCGGCAAGCTGGGGAGCGCCGCGTGACGATCATCGCCTTGGCCGTGATGGGCTATTTGCTGGGGTCGATCCCCTTCGGGATCATCCTGACGCGGCTGTTCGGCGCGGGCGACCTGCGCCAGATCGGGTCGGGCAATATCGGCGCGACCAATGTGCTGCGGACGGGGCGCAAGGAATTGGCGGCGGCAACGCTGATCCTCGACGGCGCAAAGGGCGCGGTCGCGGTGTTCCTGGCGCGCCATTTCGTACCCGAGTTGGGGCAGGACGGTGCGATGATCGCGGGCGCCGCAGCGATGATCGGCCATTGTTATCCGGTGTGGCTCAAATTTCGCGGCGGTAAAGGGGTAGCGACGCTGCTTGGCCTGTCGCTCGCGCTCGCGTGGCCGATCGGCGTTGTGTTTGCAGTCGTCTGGCTTGCGGCGGCGTTGCTTTCACGCATATCCTCGCTGGGCGGCATGGTTGGGGCAGTATCGGCGCCGGTCGCTGCGCTGGCGCTCGGCTATCCGGTCTATGCGACCGGGCTCGCGGGACTGGCGGTCATTGTGCTGTGGCGACACCGCGAAAATATCGTGCGGCTGCGCGCCGGGACCGAGCCGCGCATCGGCGCAAAGAAGGACACAGCCGCGTGACGCCTGCCGAACGGATGGCACGGCTGCGCCTGATCCGCACGCCGCATGTCGGTCCTGTGAGCTGGCACCATTTGATGGAGCGCTTCGGTTCGGGCGAGGCGGCGCTCGAGGCGTTGCCGGACCTTGTGCTTCGGGGCGGCGCAGGGAAACCGCGCATCGCCTCCGCCGAACTCGCAGAGCGCGAAATCGAGCGCGTCGCCAAATTGGGCGCGCGGCACGTGTTCAGCGACGACGCTGACTATTCGGCGCTGCTGCGCGAGGCCGAGGGCGCACCGCCCGTCATCATCGTGCGCGGCGACATGGCCATGCTCCAGCAGCCGTGTGTCGCGATCGTCGGCGCGCGCAACGCTTCGGCCGTCGCGTGCCGCTTTGCGCGGCAGATGGCGGCCGATCTTGCCGCGCGCGGGGTGACCGTGGTCAGCGGGCTGGCGCGAGGGGTCGATACCGCTGCGCATGTCGGCGCGCTGGGCGGATCGACCGCGGCGGTGATCGCGAGCGGGATCGACATCGCTTTTCCGCCCGAAAATACCGCGCTGCAGGAAAAGATCGCGAGTGACCAATTGCTGATCGCCGAGCAGCCGCCGGGCACCGAACCATTGGCGCGGCACTTCCCCGCGCGCAACCGCATCATCGCAGGCCTTGCGCACGGAACACTGGTGATCGAGGCGGCGCCCCGTTCGGGTTCGTTGATCACGGCGCGGCGCGCGGGCGATTTCGGACGCGAGGTCATGGCCGTGCCGGGGTCGCCGCTCGACCCGCGCGCGCAAGGGTGCAACCAATTGATCCGCGAGGGCGCAACGCTGGTGCAGACCGTCGACGATGTGCTCGAAGCGCTGGGTCCGATCGACGATCGCATGGCGCGCGAACCGCGGCGCGCGTCGTTCGAGATGGCGCAGGTGGTCGAGACGGGGGACGGGGATCGCGATGCCGTCGCCGGACTTCTCGGCCCGACGCCGGTCGCGGTGGACGAGATCGTGCGGCAATCGGGGCGACCGGCCGCCGCGGTGCAGCTCGTGCTGCTCGAGCTCGAACTGGCGGGCCGCGTCGCGCGCCACGCCGGCGCACGGGTTTCGTTGATGTGATCGGCTGCACAGCGGCCTAACGTCCTCTATTCTAACAACTCATCGCGGTTCAGCCACGGTTCAGCGGCCGACCGACAGGTTGATGATATTGTATCTCATGCCGGGGAGTTGGATGATGCGAAGCCGATTACTGACGGGTGTCACGATGTTTGCGGTGCTGGCTTCGGGGCCTGCTCCGCTGCCTCTGGCGATCGCCAATGCCCGAACCATCGATCCGCAGCAGGGCTTCTGCCGCAATGCCGGCCCGCTACCGCGTCTCGACCCCGAAGTGAGGCCGCAACCGCAGCAGAATGACGGGCCGTATAAAACGCGCGGCGGTCGCGACCGCGCCGACGATATGGCCGAAGCGCTGCCGATGCCTGAAGCACCGCCGCCTCCGCCGCCCCCGCCACCTCCGCCGCCGCCGTTGATGGCGCCGCCATCGCCGATGGCCGACGGTGCGGCGCGCGAGATGGTCGTGACCGGCAGTGCGGCCGGGTCGGCGTCGGCGCCGGTCAGTGCCACGCCGCCCGTTGAAGGCATCAGCGCGGGATCCGCCGCCGACTTCGGGGCACGGAGCGACGTTTCGAGAATGCCCCCGCGCCCCTATCCGCAGCCGCAGTCGGGTATATTGACCGCCGGCGAGCATGACGACCTGCTGAATCCCGAACTCTATGCCGCTTATGTAAACCGCAGCAATCTGGGGCAGGAGATCCGGACGATGCCGCGGGTCGATACGACGCGGGTCGTGACGGTGAAGGTCAACGACCGCAGCGGCCACCCGATTCCCTTCGCCGATGTCGTCGTCACCTGCAGCGACGGCAACCGCATCACGATGGCGACGCAGGCCGACGGCAGCGCGGTCTTTTTCCCCGGCCTCGACCGGCTGAGCGAACGGGTCACCGTTTCGGCGCGGAAAGCCGGACGGACGATTGCCGACGCGCGTGCCGTGCTGGTGAGTAACGCGCCGGGTGGCCAGACGGTGGGACTGACCGCGAGTCAGGCGGCAACGAAGGCGACGAAGCTCGACCTGATGCTCGTCGTCGACACGACCGGCAGCATGGGCGACGAGATCCGCTACCTCCAGTCCGAAATGCGCTCGATCATCTCATCGATTACCGCAAAGCACCGTGATCTCGATATCCGGATCGGCTTTGTCTTTTACCGCGACCTCGGCGACGATTACGTCACGCGCACCATCGCCTTTACCCGCGACGTCGGCGCGGCGCAGGGTTCGCTCGCGCAGCAATATGCGACCGGTGGCGGCGACTATCCGGAGGCGATGGACCAGGCGCTGATCCGTGCGGTCGGGCAGGACTGGCGCCCCGATGCGGTGAAATCGCTGCTGCTCGTCGCCGATGCGCCGCCGCACGACGAACTCTTCGGACGAACGTGGCAAGCCGCCGAGGTGGCACGCGCCAAGCGTATCCACATCACCCCGGTCGCGGCGTCGGGCGTCGCCGACAAGGCCGAATATGCGATGCGGGCGATGGCAGCAGCAACCCAGTCGCGCTACCTGTTCCTGACCGACGACAGCGGCGTCGGCAATCCGCACGCGCCGCCGGCGATCGACTGCTATCTCGTCACGCGCCTCGATGCGCTCGTCCGCCGCGTCGTCGACAGCCAGATCAGCGGTCGCCGCATCGAACCCGAGGATCAGGAGGTCATTCGCAGCGTCGGCAAATACGACGCAGGCAAATGCATCCTGCCGGCCGACTTCAAATGGCAGAACCAGTAGGTAGCGAAAACGCCCCCGATATTGCTTGACGGTATCGCCGCTTCCTCGTCATTGCTCGCGCCGGAATGGCGGGGGAATTTGACATGCCGTTTGATGCCAGCCTGCTGGTGCCGACTCTGCAACGAACAAGGAGTTTGGTTGAGAGAATTCCACATGCGGCATTAATCTGCTGGCTCGGGGTCACCGTTCTGGGTGCTGCGGCTGACGTCGCCGCACGCGCGATGGGTGGCAACGCTGCCGTCATCTGGTTAATGCACGGGTTCGGACTGACCTTCGCCGAAATCTGGATAACGCGCGAGGCTTTGCGAGCTGAGGGATGTCGTCCGGTGTTGACCTTCGCAGGCATCTTCACTCTCTATCTCCTGAGCCTGATTGTCGGACTGGGCATCTTCTTCGGCCTGCTTCTCTTTATACTGCCTGGCCTCTATTTCGCGGCAAGATGGTATCTGGCAGGCGCGATCCTGGTACAGGAAGGCGGCGGTACCGGTGCGGCGATCTGGCGTTCCTGGGACTTGCTTCAGCGTCATTGGCTTACCGCTTTCGTCCTCGGCCTTTTTTTGGGCGGAGCTGCGCTTTCGCCGCTGCTCGTCGATGCCAATGAAATGCCGGGCACGGGACAGGCTTTTGCGTTGCTGCTCGGATTCAATGTGATATCGGCTGGCGGGATCGTTGGTGGATATATTGCATCGGTAGCGCTCTACTTGAACATCGAACGGCCAGCCTCGACCTTACAGGAAATTTTCGGTTGACGATCCCGCCAGCCGCGCCACCCTCGCGCGTACGTACGTAAGAGTTTCCGGGGAACGAGTTTTTCATGCAGTTGGTAATTGTTGAATCGCCCGCCAAGGCGAAGACGATTGAGAAATATCTCGGTCGCGATTTCAAGGTTCTGGCAAGCTATGGCCATGTCCGCGACCTGCCGCCCAAAGACGGCTCGGTTGATCCGGACGACAGCTTCGCGATGCAGTGGCAGATGTATCCCGACAAGGCGAAGCGGATGAAGGACATCCAGGACGCCGCGAAGAGCGCCGACCGTCTGATCCTCGCGACCGACCCCGATCGCGAGGGCGAGGCGATCAGCTGGCATGTGCAGGAACTGCTGCGCCAGAAAAAGGCGCTGCCGCAGGCGGTCGACCGCGTGACCTTCAACGCGATCACCAAGCAGGCGGTGACCGATGCGATGGCGCATCCGCGCGAACTCGATACCGACCTGATCGACGCGTATCGCGCGCGCCGCGCCCTCGACTATCTCGTCGGCTTTACCCTGTCGCCGGTGCTGTGGCGCAAGCTTCCCGGTGCAAAATCGGCGGGCCGCGTCCAGTCGGTCACGCTGCGCATGATCGTCGAGCGCGAGCGCGAGATCGAGGCCTTTGTTGCGCAGCAATATTGGTCGGTCACGGGCCTGTTCGAAATGGCGGGCACGCCGTTCAAGGCGCGCCTGTCACGCTGGCGCGGCGACAAGATCGAGCGGCTTTCGATCGGAACCGAGGCTGATGCGCGCGCCGCCGAAGCCGATGTGAAGGCCGGGCATTTCACCGTCGACACGGTCGAGACCAAGCCGCTCGCCCGCAACCCGCCCCCGCCGTTCACGACGTCGACCCTGCAGCAGGAGGCGGCGCGCAAGCTCGGCTTTTCTGCAAGCCACACCATGCGCGTCGCGCAGGATCTCTATGAGGACGGCGCGATCACCTACATGCGTACCGACGGCGTCCAGATGGACGGCAGCGCGATCAGCGCCGCGCGCAAGGCGATCGCCGATCGCTATGACGGCGGCTATGTTCCCGACCAGCCGCGGCAATATCAGACCAAGGCGAAGAACGCGCAGGAAGCGCACGAGGCGATCCGTCCCACCGATTTCTCGAAGGACAAGGTCGGCGGCGGCGATCACGCGCGCCTCTACGAACTGATCTGGAAGCGCGCGCTTGCGAGCCAGATGGCGTCGGCGCGGCTCGAACGCACCAGCGTCGATCTCTCCGACGGCACGGGGAAGACCGTGCTGCGCGCGACGGGGCAGGTGGTGAAGTTCCCTGGCTTCCTTGCGCTATACGACGAGGGCCGCGACGATGCGGAAGATGAAGATGCGCGCCTGCTTCCCGCGATGGGGAAGGGCGACGCGCCCGCGAAGACCGGCGTCGAGGTCGAAAGCCACGAGACCCAGCCGCCGCCGCGCTATTCGGAAGCGAGCCTCGTCAAGAAGATGGAAGAGCTCGGCATCGGGCGCCCGTCGACCTATGCCGCGATCCTGCAGGTCTTGAAGGACCGCGCCTATGTGCGCGTCGAGAAGAACCGCTTCATTCCCGAGGAGAGCGGGCGATTGCTGACGGCGTTCCTCGAGCGTTTCTTCAATCGCTATGTTGAATATGATTTCACCGCGGGGCTCGAGGAAGAGCTCGACGACGTGTCGGGTGGCCGCGCGCAGTGGCAGGCGGTGCTCGAGCGTTTCTGGCGCGATTTCAAGCCGCGTACCGGCGAGGTGATGGAGCAGAAACCGTCGGAAATCACCGCGGCGCTCGACGAATTCCTCGGGCCGTACCTGTTCCCCGACAAGGGCGACGGCAGCGACCCGCGCCTCTGCCCCAATTGCGGCACAGGGCGGCTCGCGCTGCGCGGCGGCAAGTTCGGGCCGTTCATCGCGTGCAGCAACTATCCCGACTGCAAGTTCACGCGGAAATTTGCGCAGCCGGGCGGTTCCGATGCTGGCGACAGTGGCCCCGAGGTGATGGGAACCGACCCCGAAAGCGGGTTGGAAGTGTCGAAGCGCAGCGGCCGTTTCGGTCCTTACATCCAGCTCGGTGACGGCAAGGAAGCCAAGCGTTCGTCGATCCCGAAAGACATCCCCACGGAAGACTTCGACCTCGACTATGCTCTGCGCCTGCTCAGCTTGCCGCGTGACGTCGGCACGCACCCCGAAAGCGGCAAGCCGATCGTCGCGGGGCTGGGGCGCTATGGCCCCTATCTGCTCCACGACGGCAAATATGCGAAGCTGACGGGCACCGCCGAAATCTTCGATATCGGCATGAACGCCGCGGTGGCGCGCATAGCCGACGCGGCGAATGGCGGCGGACGCGGCGCGCGGGCCAAAGCCGAGCCGCTGAAGACCTTCGGGCCGCATCCGACGAGCGGCGGCGAGATGAAGCTGATGGCGGGGCGTTTCGGTCCCTATGTGACCGACGGCACGACCAATGCGACGCTGCCCAAGACGGTCGAGCCCGATGCGCTCACCGCCGAAGAGGCCGTCGCGCTGATTGATGCGCGCGCGGCAAAGGGACCGGCCAAGGGAAAGAAAAAGGCTCCCGCGAAGAAAGCGGCCGCCAAGAAAGCTCCGGCCAAGAAGAAAGCCGCCAAGGAATAAGTCCGAAGGGCGGCATTTTCGTTGCCGCTTCGACGTGTTAGCATCGGCGCATCGGGAGGTACTTCAATGCGCCGCTTGCTTGCTGCCTTATCCGCTTTTCTTGCCCTGTTCGCGCTGCCCGCCGCCGCGCAGCAACCCGGCGCCCTGATCTCTGCCGAGCCGATGGCCGCCACGCCGCCGGGCGTGCAGGCATGGAAAATCCTGTACTGGACGAGCAACGGCAACGGCCAGCGATTTCAGGTGACGGGTATCGTCGCGGCGCCGATGGAGGCAATCCCGCCGCGTCCGCGCCGGGTGATCGCCTGGACGCACGGCGCATGGGGCGTCGCGGAGAAATGCGCTCCGTCGCTGAGTCCGAATTTCTTCGAATACAGCGCCGGGATGGACGCCGTCCGATCGGGCTATGTCGTCGTCGCCCCCGATTATATCGGCCTCGCGAGCCCGACGATGCATCCATTTCTGGTCGGTCCCGACACCGCGAATGCGGTGCTCGACGCCGTGCGCGCGGCGCGGGCGATCCCGGGCGCCGCAGCGGGCGGCAGCTTCGCGGTGTGGGGCGAGTCGCAGGGCGGTCATGCGGCGCTGTGGACGGCAACATCGGCGCGCAGCTACGCGCCCGATCTGACTCTCGTCGGCACCGCCGCCGCGGCGCCGCCGACCGACCTGGCCGCCAATTTGCGCGACGGGAGCGACAAGAATGCGCGCGCGTTGCTGCTATCCTTTGCGCTGCACAGCTGGTCGACGCTCTATGGCTTCCCGCAGGACAGCATCGCCAATCGCACCAACCAGGGCATCGTCCGCCGGTTGGCCGAAAATAATTGCGTCGCCTTCAACAAGAAGCCGAAGCTCGGCACGATCCTCGGTATCCTCACCATCGCGCGGGCGACGCGAACGAAGGATATCGCAAAGATCGAGCCCTTCGGCTCCTTCGCGCGTGCCAACAGCGTCGATGCCGCGCGCGTGCCGGGCCCGCTGTTGATCGCGCAGAGCAGCAAGGACACGATCGTCGCGCCCGCCGTCACGCGCAAGTTCGCGAAGGCGGTCTGCAGGCGCGGAACGCCGACACGCTGGATCGACATGGCGGTCGATCATGGTTCCAGCGCGAAGGACAGCGCGCAGGAAACGATCGGCTGGATCACCGCACGCTTCGACGGCATCGCCCCGCCGAACGACTGCCGGCGGATTTAATCGACCCAGTCGAGCCCCATGTCGCGATAGACGCTGCGGTCCTCGTCCCAGTTTTCCTTGACCTTGACGTGCAGGAACAGGTGGACCTTGCGGCCCATCAATTCGGTCAGTTCGGCGCGGGCGCGGGCGCCGATTTCCTTGATGCGGGCGCCGCCCTTGCCGAGCACGATCGCGCGCTGGTTGTCGCGCGCGACGAAGATCTGCTGGTGGATCTCGGCGCTGCCGTCGGGGCGCGTCTTGAACAGCTCGGTCTCGACCGTCGACTGATAGGGTAACTCCTCGTGGAGCTGGCGGTAGAGCTGCTCGCGCGTGATTTCGGCGGCGAGCATGCGTTCGGGGGCGTCGCTCACTTCATCCTCGGGAAAGTGCCACGGCCCCTCGGGCATCAGCCCCGCGAGATTGGCCTTGAGCTCGGCGACCCCGTCGCCGCTGCTCGCCGAGATGAAATAGGTCTCGTCGAACGCGACCTTCGCATTGAGCTCGGTCGCGATCGTCAGCAGCTTATCCTTCTTGGTCAGATCGACCTTATTGAGGATCAGATATTTCTTCTCGGGCCGGTTCGCGATGCCCTCGAGGACGCGCTCGACGCGGCCCGTCAGCTTGGCTGCGGCATCGACCATCATGAGGATCGCTTCGGCCTCCTCGAGGCTGCTCCACGCGGCCGCAACCATCGCGCGGTCGAGTCGGCGCGTCGGCGCGAAGATGCCGGGGGTATCGATCAGCACGATCTGCGCATCGCCCTCCATCGCGACGCCCATCAGGCGCGTGCGCGTCGTCTGCGCCTTCGGACTCACGATCGCGACCTTCTGGCCGACGAGCGCGTTGACGAGGGTCGATTTGCCGGCGTTCGGCGCACCGACGACGGCGACGAAGCCGCAGCGCTGGGTCATTTTGCTTCTTCCTGTATCAATCGCTCGAGCAGCGCCGCCGCTGCGGCCTTTTCGGCTGCCTGTTTCGACGCGCCTTCGCCTTCGGCCTCTGCAAGCTTGCCCACCGCAACCGCGACCAGGAACCGCGGAGCATGGTCGGGGCCGTCGCGGCGGACGAGACGATATTCGGGCGGCCGACGTTTGCGCGCGAGCGCCCATTCCTGCAGCGCCGCTTTGGGATGCTTGGGCGCCGCAACCTGGCCGTCGATCATCTCGCCCCATTTCGCGACGATGAAAGACCGCGCGGCGTCGTCGCCAAGATCGAGCCAAAGCGCGCCGATCAACGCCTCGAGCACATCGGCGGCGATGTTGTCGCTATGCCGCCCGCCGTCGCCGATCGCCTGGCTGCCGAAAAGGACATGCGCGTTTAGGTCCAGCCCTTGCGCGATCCGCGCGCAGGTTTCGCCCGACGCGAGCGCGTGAAGCCGCGACGAAAGCTCGCCCTCGGCAGCCTTTGGAAAACGGCGGAACAATTCGGACGCGATGACGAGGCCAAGCACGCGGTCGCCGAGAAACTCGAGCCGCTGATAGTCGCCCGCGCCGCTGCTGCCGTGGGTCAGCGCCTCTTGATAGAGGCTCAGGTTGCGGGGGCTGGCGCCGGTAAGGGCAGCGATCGTCTCCGCGGAAACGCGGTCGCTCAAAAGCCTTCCCCGATACGGCTCCAGCGCGCGGCGGTGAACCAGCTGATCGGGTTGATCCAGCTTGCCGACCCGTCGGTCGAGAACATGCCGACGAGCGCGTGGCCAACGAGATTCTCTTCGGGAACAAAGCCAATGCCGCCATTTTCCTGCGCCTCGAAGCGGCTGTCGGCGCTGCGGTCGCGGTTGTCGCCCATCAGGAACAGGTGTCCAGCGGGCACCGTCACGAGTTCGGTATTGTCCTCGGGGATCGTGGTGATGTCGAGGATCGCATAGCTCTTGCCGCTGGGAAGCGTCTCGCGGAACTGCCGGTACCGGCACTGGCGCTGGCCATTCGCACCGATCTCTTCGAACTGCGGGGCGTAGCAGGGCAGGGAGCCCGTGGTGCGCGAGGCGTCGAGCATGTTCTGCGTCACCGGGATCACGAAATCGGCCATCGGCTCGCGCTTCAGCGGCTTGCCGTTCAACCAGACGATGCCTTCCTTCACCTGCACCGTATCGCCGGGCAGGCCGATCACGCGCTTGATATAGTCATTGTCGTTGACCGGCGGCGCCTTGAATACGACGACATCGCCGCGCTCGGGCGTGCGCGCGAAGACGCGGCCCGGAATCAGCGGCACGCTGAACGGCAGGCTGTATTTCGAATAGCCATAGGCCATCTTGTTCACGAGCAGATAGTCGCCGATCAGGAGGCGCGGCTGCATCGATTCCGAGGGAATGTTGAACGGCGACAGGAAAAAGCTTCGGAAAATTAGTACCGCGATCGCCAGCAGCGCGAGAAAACGGACGGTATCGACCGCCTCTTCTCTGGCCGATACCGGCGCCGGTTCGGGCGTCGCGGGGCCGGGCTGGGCGGCGGGCGAATTGTCGGCGGTCAGGCTGGCGTCGGTCATCGCCCGGCATTGGCGACGAATAGGTCTGCGCGTCAAGCAAATATCGGCGGATCGCGCTGGCGCGGCGGCTGCCGCTGGCGTAGAGGCGTGGCCCGATATTGAAGGAGCTGCGACATGACGACCGCCGATCAGGCCTGGCAGGCGCTTGCCGACTGGCAGCCGCAGAAGCTGACCGATCTTGTGTCGGCCGATCCCGAGGCGCGGTTGCAGGCGCTGGTTCGTACGGTCGCCGATATCCGCTTCGACTTCGCCAAAACCCATCTAGACGATACGGCGATCGGCATTTTGGGTGGCCTCGCCGCCGCGCAGGACTTTGCCGGGCGCCGCAAGACGTTGTTTTCGGGCGGCATTGCCAATCCCACCGAAAATCGCGCCGCCGAGCATAGCGCCGAACGCGGCGAGGGGAGCCCCGAGTCCGTCCATGTCGCGCAGGCGCTGCATCAGCGGATGCGGATGATGGTCGATGCGATCGAAGCGGGCGCGTTCGGAGAAATCCGGCACTTGCTCCACATCGGCATCGGCGGCTCGGCGCTTGGCCCCGACCTGCTCGTCGATGCATTGGGACGGCATAGCGAGCGTCATGATGTCGCGGTCGTTTCGAATGTCGATGGCGCCGCGCTGGCGGAGGCCTTCGCGAAATTCGATCCGGCCTACACGCTCGTCGCGGTCGCATCGAAAACCTTCACGACGACCGAGACGTTGCTCAACGCGTCGTCGGCACTGCAATGGCTGGAAGAGGGCGGCGTCGACGATCCGCTCGGCCGCTTCATCGCGCTGACCGCGATGCCCGAGCGCGCGATGGAATGGGGGATCGACGAAACGCGCATCCTGCCGTTCAGCGAGACGGTCGGCGGGCGTTATTCGCTGTGGTCGTCGATCGGTTTTCCCGCCGCGCTCGCGCTCGGCTGGGATGCGTTCGCCGACCTGCTCGAAGGCGCGGCCGAAATGGACCGGCATTTCCGCCTTGCGGAGGGCGCCGACAATATCTGCCTGCTCGCGGCATTCGCCGACCAGATCTATGCCAACCGCCTCGGCTGCCAGACGCGTGCGGTATTCGCTTATGATGAACGCCTGCGGCTGCTTCCCGACTATCTCCAGCAGCTTGAAATGGAGTCGAACGGCAAGTCGGTGACCCTTGAGGGCAAGCCGCTCGTGCAGCAAAGTGCGCCGATTACCTGGGGCGGCGTCGGCACCGATGCGCAGCACGCTGTATTCCAGCTGCTCCATCAGGGCAACCACCTCATTCCGGTCGAGTTCGTCGTCGCGCGCGAGCCCGATCATCTGCTCGACGATGCGCATCACGAAACGCTCGTCGCGAATTGTATCGCGCAGGGGGCGGCGCTGATGGCGGGCCGCGCGAGCGCGGACGGCGCGCGCGCCTATCCCGGCAACCGCCCGTCGACGACGATCCTGCTCGACCAGCTGACACCGCGCAGCCTCGGCGCGCTCATCGCCTTCTACGAGCATCGCGTCTTCGCCAACGCGGTCCTGCTCGGGATCAACCCGTTCGACCAGTTCGGGGTCGAGCTGGGGAAGGAGATGGCGAAGGGGCTCGCCGAAGGCACGATCGAATTCGATTCCGCGACGCAGGCGCTGATGCAGGCGGCGCTCGGCGCCTGAGGTCCCCTCGCTGTCTCTGACCGCAAAATTCGATTGGCAAGCCGCCGGCGCGTAACCACATTGACGTCGGCGGCGAATGTCTGCCTGACCATTTCAGGGGTAATTCATGAGCGACTTCGACTATGATCTCTTCGTCATCGGCGCCGGTTCGGGCGGCGTGCGCGCGTCGCGTGTGGCGGCCTCGCACGGCGCGCGGGTTGCAGTGGCGGAGGAGCATCGGGTCGGCGGCACCTGCGTGATCCGCGGTTGCGTGCCGAAGAAGCTGCTCGTTTACGGGGCCCATTTCGCCGAAGATATCCACGACGCGCGCAAGTTCGGCTGGGACGTTCCCGAGTGCCGCTTCGACTGGAACGTGCTTCGCGACAATGTGCTTGCCGAGGTCGACCGGCTCGAAGGCCTCTATGGCCAGACGCTTGATAACCACAAGGTCACCGTCTTCAAAACACGCGCGACGATTGTCGGGCCGCAGAAGGTCCGGCTCGCCGACGGCACCGAGCTGACCGCCGAGCGTATCCTGATCGCGACCGGCGGCTGGCCGCACGTTCCCGAGTTTCCGGGCAGCGAGCACGCGATCACCTCGAACGAGGTCTTTCATCTGGAGAGGCTGCCGAAGCGGATCATGATCGCGGGCGGCGGCTATATCGCGAACGAGTTCGCCGGCATCTTCAACGAATTCGGCAGCCAGGTGACGATCGTCAACCGCGGCGACACGATCCTGCGCGGCTATGACGAACAGATCCGCGACCGGCTGCTCCAGATTTCGATGACCAAGGGCATCCACTTCAAATTCAACGTGCCCTTCCAGTCGATCGAGAAGAATGACGACGGTACGCTGACCGTCCATCTGGAAAATTGCGATCCCTTCATCGTCGATGCGGTGCTGATGGCGACCGGCCGCGTGCCGAACACCAAGGGTATCGGCCTGGAAGAGGTTGGCGTCGAACTCGACGAACAGGGCGCGATCAAGGTCGACGAGACGAACCAGTCGTCGGTGCCGAGCATCTATGCGGTCGGCGACGTGACGAACCGCATTCAACTCACCCCCGTCGCGATCCGCGAAGGTCAGGCGTTCGCCGACAGCGTGTATGGCGGCAAACCGACGGTCGTCGACTATCAGAATGTCCCGAGCGCGGTGTTCAGCCATCCTCCGATCGGCGCGGTCGGGCTGACCGAGGCGCAGGCGCGCAATCAGCTCGGCACGGTGCGCATCTACACCAGCGATTTCCGCGCGATGAAGAATGTCCTCGCGGGCCGCAACGAGCGCGCGCTGTACAAGATGGTGGTCAATGCAGCGACCGATCAGGTCGTCGGGCTCCACATGATCGGCCCCGACGCGCCGGAGATTTTGCAAGCGGCCGCAATCGCGGTGAAGGCGGGACTGACCAAGGCCGATTTCGATCAAACGGTCGCATTGCATCCAAGCATGGCCGAGGAACTGGTGCTGCTGAAATAGCCCCACTCATCGTCACCCCGGCGAAGGCCGGGGTCTCGACATTGTATCATCACGCACCGGTGAGATCCCGGCCTTCGCCGGGATGACGATGAAACGGAAAAGATTTCTAATCGCAACCGACATGCTATCTTCCAGCCATTACAAGCAAGGGAGAGGCGCATGACGGGCACGGTACTGGTCACTGGAGGTAGCGGCTATATCGCGGGCTTCCTGATCCGGCAGCTGATCGAAAACGGCTGGACGGTGAACACCACCGTGCGCAGCCTGAAGCGCGAGGACGAGGTTCGCGGCTGGCTGCAGGTCGATAACAGCAAGCTTCGCTTCTTCGCCGCCGATCTCGAGAACGACGCCGGCTGGGCCGAGGCGATGGCGGGATGCAGCCATGTCGCGCATGTCGCTTCGCCTTTTCCGCTGGACGTTCCCAAACATGCCGACGATCTGGTTGTCCCGGCGCGCGAAGGCGCGCTGCGTGCGCTGCGCTTTGCCAAGGGTGCGGGTGTCCGGCGGTTCGTCCTGACGTCGTCGATGGCCGCGATCGCCTATGGCCATGGCCAGGACCGCGAACTCTATGACGAGTCCGACTGGACCAATCTCGATAACCCCGGTGTCATGCCTTATCCGCGCTCGAAGACCGTCGCCGAACGCGCGGCGCGCGACTGGGTGGCGGCCGAGGGCGGCGACCTCGAGTTCGCCTCGGTCAATCCGGCGGCGGTATTCGGGCCGCTGCTGTCCGACGACCTGTCGACCTCGATCGAACTGGTGAAGCAACTGCTCGAAGGCAAGGTGCCGATGTGCCCCGATATCGGGTTCGGCATCATCGATGTGCGCGATGTCGCCGACCTCCATTATCGCGCGCTGACCGCGCCGGACATTCGCAACGAACGCTATGTCTGTTCGGGGCCGTTTCTGAAGATGATCGACGTCGCGAACATACTGACCGCCAACCTTGGCGATAAGGCGAGAAAGGTGCCAACGCGGAAAATGCCCGACTGGCTGCTGAAGCTGTTCGCGCTCGTCCGCCCCGAACTCAAGCAGCTTGTGGCCGAGCTCGGCAATGTGCGCGGCGGCGACAGCAGTCACGCGATGCAGACGCTCGGCTGGACGATGCATACGCCCGAGGAGGCTGTGCTCGCCACAGCGCACAGTCTCCTCGAACGCGGCATTGTGAAAGTCTGACGCCGCCTACGCGATCGTCGGAACGATCCCGCCCTCGGCGCGGATTGCGGCGCCGTTGGTCACCGCGGCGAGCGGGCTGGCGAGATAGGTCACCATCGATCCGATCTCGTCGGCTTCGATCAGGCGGCGGATCAGCGACAGCGGACGCAGTTCCTCAAAGAAGGCCTTTTCACGCTCGGCTTCGGGCGCGTCGGGGTTCGAGACGACCGAGCGGATGAAGTCGACGATGCCTTCCGAGCGCGTCGGCCCCGGCAGCACCGTGTTGACGGTAACACCCGTACCCCGCGTCTGTTCGGCAAGCCCGCGCGCGATCGTCAGCTGCGCGGTCTTGGTCATGCCATAGTGGATCATCTCGGCGGGCGGCAGCAGGCCGCTCTCGCTGGCGATGAAGATTACGCGGCCCCAATTTTTCTCCAGCATCTTCGGAAAATAATGCCGCGACAGCCGCGCGCCGCTGACCACATTCACCTCGAAAATATGGTGCCAGTCGGCGTCGCTGATCTCGGTAAAGGGTTTTGCTTCGTAGATGCCGAGATTGTTGACGAGAATATCGGTCGCGGGAACCGCGGCGATCAGCGCATCGGCGCCTTCGGCCGTGGCAGGGTCGGCGAGGACGGCGCGGATTTTGCCCGACTGCGATAGTTCGGCAGCGGCTTCGTCGAGCTTCGCCTGGTTGCGTCCGGTGATGACGACTTCTACGCCCTCTTCGGCGAGGCGCTTGGCGATCGCATAGCCGATGCCCGCGGTCGATCCGGTGACGATGGCGGTCTTGCCCTTGAGTTTCAGGTCCATGAGTGAATTCCTTTCACGCGTTGGTGCTGGTTCGATGCGCCGAAGATAGCGTTTTGTGCCATTGTTGATTAGAATGCGCCTCATCATTTCAGTGGTGATTCAAAATCAGGAATGGCGATGGACAACCGGTTCGGCGATATCGAGACCTTCCTTGCGGTGGCGAGCGGTGGCAGCTTTGCCGCGGGCGCCAAGGCGCTGCGACTTACGCCTTCGGCGGTTAGCCGCAGTATCGCCCGGCTCGAAGAGCGGCTCGGCACGATCCTGTTCCGCCGCACGACGCGATCGCTCGCGCTCACCGCCGAGGGAAGCGTGTATCGCGACCGGATGAGCGTGCTGCTCGCCGAGATCGAGACGGTCGAAAACGGCCTCGGCCGCGACAAGCAGGGGCCGCGGGGGCTGCTCCGCGTCAACGCCTCGCCGTCGATCGGCGTGCCGTTGCTGCCGATCCTGCCGCGCTTCATGGCGCGCTATCCCGAGATCATTCTCGACTTGGCATTGTCCGACGCGATCGTCGATCTGGTCGAGGAGCGCGCCGACATCGCGATCCGGATCGGCCCGCTGCGCGACACGAGCCTGCGCGCCAAGAAACTCGGGCACAGCCGCATGGCGCTGGTCGCGAGCCCCGCTTATCTCGCGCGGCGCGGTACGCCGCATGCACCCGACGATCTCGATGCGCACGACTGCCTGCGCTTCAGCTTTCGCCGGTCGATCGACAGTTGGCCTTTCCGTATCGGCGGGCGGGTCGTTCACCGCCCGGTGCATGGCAGCTTCTTCGGCAATTCGGGGGATATGGTGCGGCAGATGGCGGTCGCGGGCGGCGGTATTTCGCGCCACGGCCATTTTCATGTCGCGGGCGATCTTGCGGCAGGGCGGCTGGTCGAAGTGCTCGGCGATTACCACCCCGGCGACGGCGAGGATATTCACGCACTCTACGCGCCCGAAGATCGTGCCGCCGCGCGCATTCGCGCCTTCCTTGATTTCCTCGACGAGGAGTTGGTGATCGCGCCTTAGCCGATCCGGTACGGCACGACATCGCGCCGGTCGGGATCGACCAGGATCGGGCGGTCGCTCGGCGGAAAGGCTCGCTGATCGCAATCGTCGCGCGGGCAGATGCGGCATGAGAGGCCGATGCGCGTCGCGGCCTGCGGTGCGGTAACGTCGACCCCGTCGGCGTACACGAAATCCGCGGCATATTGCGCCTCGCACCCCAGCGCGACGGCGTAGCGGCGTGGGCTGCGCGCATAGCTTCCCGACGGTTTCACCAACCCCTTCGCCATCGACACATAGCGCAGGCCATCGGGTGTCTCGGCGAGCTGGAACAGGATGCGGTCGGGGATCGCTGCCGCCTCGTGGACGATCCAGAGCGGGCAGGCGCCGCCGAAGCGCGCGAACTGCAGCCGCGTCGCGCTGTGCCGCTTGGTGATATTGCCTGCCATGTCGACGCGGCAGAAGAACATCGGAATCCCGCGCGCGCCGGGACGCTGAAGCGTCGAAAGGCGATGGCACGCCTGTTCGAAGCTGACGCCATATTCGAGGCGCAGCCGGTCTATGTCGTGGCGCACGGCGCGCGCGCTGGCGCGGAACGGGGCGTAAGGCATCAGCACCGCACCCGCGGCGTAATTGGCAAGCCCGACGTGAAGCAACTGCCGCGCCGCCGCAGTGCGGAGCGGCGATGCTTCGACGACCGTAGTAATCTCGTCCGCGAGTGCGAGTGCAGCGAGTTGGTGCGCAAGCTGGAAGCGCCGGCTTTCGGCGGGCTGGGATGGATCGATCACGAGATGCCGCATCGTGGCGTCGAAATCGCGTAGGCTGATAGTCTGCTGATAGACGATCGAGATGCCGAGCGCATCGCGCAGCCGCCGCTCGATCGTCTCGACCGCGGGCGACGGCTCCTTGCCGCGAAGCTGGGCCGCCAGCGTCTCGGCGGCGCGGTCGATGCTGTCGACATAATTGCCGGCGTCGTGAAACCAGTCGCGCACCTCTTCCCATGGCAGGCGGCTCCCCTCGGCGGTGCCGCCGGTCAGCGCCTCGTCGATGATCTGCAGCCGCTGTCCCGCGCGGCGATAGGCGGCGTGGAGTGCGACGAAATGGTCGGCGAACTGCGGTTGCTGGAGCGCCGCGCGCTCGAGCTGTTCGGGAGGCAGTGGCGATGCAGCGAAGAGCGGATCGGCGGCGGCTTCGCGCAATGCGCCAGCGCGGCGATCGCCCGCATCCGCGGCGACTTCTTCCCATTCGAGCGGAAACAGCTTTTGCAGCCGGTCGAGCAACGCTGGCGTCAGCGGACGGTCGTCATGCTCGATCTGGCTGAGATACGAGGTCGAGATTCCCAGCGTTTCTGCGAACTCGGCCTGACGGATGCCGCGCTCGCTGCGTAGCTGGCGCAGCCGGTTTCCGGCGAAGATGCGTTGGCGGGCCATGCGCTTCGATACTTTGCAAACTTGTACTTTGCAACTTTGCAAATTCACATTTGCATGAACCGGGCATTCGGCGCAGACGGCACATTCCCATTCTTACGGAGAAGCCGAGTGTCCGCCAATATCGCCGAAATGGAACGCCGCCGCGCCGCCGCCGCCCTTGGGGGCGGCCAGAAGCGCATCGATGCGCAGCATGCCAAGGGCAAGCTGACGGCGCGCGAGCGGCTCGACGTGCTGCTCGACGAAGGCTCGTTCGAGGAACTCGACACCTATGTCGAGCATGATTGCGTCGATTTCGGGATGCAGGATCAAAAGGTTCCGGGCGACGGCGTCGTCACCGGATCGGGGACGATCAACGGCCGCCTCGTCTATGTCTTCAGTCAGGATTTCACCGTCTTCGGCGGCTCGCTGTCGAAACGCCATGCCGAGAAGATCTGCAAGGTCATGGACAAGGCGATGCTCGTCGGGGCGCCGGTGATCGGCCTCAACGACAGCGGCGGTGCGCGTATTCAGGAGGGCGTCGCCTCGCTCGGCGGCTATGCCGAGGTGTTCCAGAAAAATGTGCTGGCGTCGGGCGTGGTGCCGCAGATCAGCCTGATCATGGGCCCGTGCGCAGGCGGCGCAGTGTACAGCCCGGCGATGACCGACTTCATCTTCATGGTGAAGGACAGCTCATACATGTTCGTCACCGGCCCCGATGTCGTCAAGACGGTGACCAACGAGGTGGTGACGCAGGAAGAACTCGGCGGCGCGATCACGCACACGACGAAAAGCTCGGTCGCCGACATCGCGTTCGAGAACGACATCGAGGCGCTGCTCGCGACGCGTGATTTCGTCGATTACCTGCCCGAGAATAACCGCAGCGGCGTGCCGGTGCGGCCGACCAGCGACCCGTTCGACCGCGCCGAAATGAGCCTCGACACGCTGATCCCCCCGAACGCGAACCAGCCGTACGACATGCACGAGCTGATCCGGAAGACGGTCGACGAGGGCGATTTCTTCGAGGTGCAGCCGGCGCATGCCGCGAACATCATCTGCGGCTTCGGACGCATCGAGGGGCGCACCATCGGCATCGTCGCGAACCAGCCGCTGGTGCTCGCGGGGGTGCTCGACATCAATTCGTCGAAGAAGGCGGCGCGCTTCGTCCGTTTCTGCGACGCGTTCGAGATTCCGATCATCACCTTCGTCGACGTCCCGGGCTTCCTGCCCGGCACCGCGCAGGAATATAACGGCATCATCAAGCATGGCGCGAAGCTGCTGTTCGCCTATGCCGAGGCGACGGTGCCGAGAAGATCACGGTGATCACGCGCAAGGCCTATGGCGGCGCCTATGACGTGATGGCGTCGAAGCATCTGCGCGGCGATCTGAACTATGCCTGGCCGACCGCCGAGATCGCTGTGATGGGCGCGAAGGGCGCCGTGGAAATCATCTTCCGCAGCGACATCGGCGATCCCGAAAAGATCGCCGAGCGCACTAAAGAATATGAGGACCGTTTCGCCAACCCCTTCGTGGCGGCGCAGCGGGGGTATATCGACGAGGTGATCTATCCGCATTCGACGCGGCGGCGGATCGCGCTGGGGCTGCGGAAGCTGCGGAACAAGCAGTTGGAGAATCCGTGGAAGAAGCACGATAATATTCCGCTATGACACGCGCGACGAGGCAGAGGCGATTGAACGCCGAAGAGCGGTGGCCGCACCTCTATCAGTTTCTCGGGGCTTACCTTCATCAGGATTGGCCAGAGGATAGCGGAACGCCGGAGGCTGCCGTCGATTTAGCTATCGCCGAGCATAGTTTGGAACAGCGTCAAGCCGTGGCACGACAGTGGTGGAATTGGAATGCCGTTGAGGGCTCGAATGCTGATCCAAGGCCGGCGATCAATGATGGCCTTGGGGTCGAAGTTTGGTTCGACACGCCTCTAGAAGCACGACAGTTCATGAACTTGGTTTACGACAGGCTTGTCGTTTCGATCCGGAAAGAAGTGAAAGACTGGAAGCCATGAAACTAGGCCGCCTCAACCATATCGGCGTTGCGACGCCGTCGATTGCCGACAGCATCGTCTTTTACCGCGATGTGATGGGCGCGACGAAGATCCATGAACCGTTCGACCTGCCCGAGCAGGGGGTTAAGGTGTGCTTCGTCGATACGCCGGGGGCGGACGGGGCGCTCAACGGGACGCAGATCGAGCTGATCGAGCCGCTGCCGGGCAATGTCTCGATCGCGGGGTTTCTGGAGAAGAACCCGGCGGGGGGGCAGCATCATATGTGCTACGAAGTCCCCGATATTCACGCAGCCAAGGCTGAGTTCGAAGCGATGGGCAAGCGGGTGCTCGGCGAACCGCGGATCGGGGCGCACGGGACTTTGATTTTCTTCCTGCACCCCAAGGATATGGGCGGGGTGCTGACCGAGATTATGGAGACGCCGAAGGGCGATCACTGACCTGTGTTCCCCGGCGCAAGCCGGGGCCCACGACTTCTGGACCCCGGCTTGCGCCGGGGAGCACGAAACGAGATTGCATATGACCGACAAACCCACCCTCGACCAATGGGCCGAAGCCGCTGCCAAGGAAGTGAAGGGCAAGGACCTCACCTGGCACACGCCCGAGGGGATCGACGTCAAGCCGCTCTACACGGCCGAGGATGTCATGACCGACCCCGGCCTGCCCGGTTTCGCGCCCTTCACGCGCGGGGTGCGCGCGTCGATGTATGCGGGGCGGCCGTGGACGATCCGCCAATATGCGGGTTTCTCGACCGCCGAGGAATCGAACGCCTTCTATCGCCGCAACCTTGCCGCGGGGCAGAAGGGGCTGTCGGTCGCGTTCGATCTCGCGACGCACCGCGGCTATGACAGCGACCATCCGCGCGTTGTCGGCGACGTCGGCAAGGCGGGGGTCGCGATCGACAGCGTCGAGGATATGAAGATATTGTTCGACGGCATCCCGCTTGACCAGATGTCGGTGTCGATGACGATGAACGGCGCGGTGATCCCGATCCTGGCGTTCTTCATCGTTGCGGGCGAGGAGCAGGGGGTCGAGCGCAAATTGCTCGACGGCACGATCCAGAACGACATCCTCAAGGAGTTCATGGTCCGCAACACCTATATCTATCCGCCCGAACCGAGCATGCGGATCATCTCGGACATTTTCGGCTACACCAGCCGCGAGATGCCCAAGTTCAACAGCATCTCGATCTCCGGCTATCATATGCAGGAAGCCGGCGCGACGCAGGTGCAGGAGCTGGCCTTCACGATTGCCGACGGGGCGGAATATGTGCGCTATGGCGTCGCATCGGGCCTCGACATCGACAAGTTCGCCGGGCGCCTCAGCTTCTTCTTCGCGATCGGCATGAACTTCTTCATGGAGATCGCCAAGCTGCGCGCCGCGCGCGTGCTGTGGCACCGCGTGATGACCAACCTCGGCGCGAAGGACGAGCGGTCGAAGATGCTGCGCACGCATTGCCAGACGTCGGGCGTCTCGCTGACCGAGCAGGACCCGTACAATAACGTCATGCGCACGACGATCGAGGCGATGGCGGCGATGCTCGGCGGCACCCAGTCGCTGCACACCAACGCGCTCGACGAAGCGATCGCGCTGCCCACCGATTTCTCCGCCCGCATCGCGCGCAACACCCAGATCGTCATCCAGGAAGAGACGGGGATGACCAAGGTCGTCGATCCGCTTGGCGGATCTTACTATGTCGAGGCGCTGACGCAGGAGCTGGTCGACAAGGCGTGGGAGATTATCGAGCGCGTCGAAAAGGAAGGCGGCATGGCGAAGGCGGTCGCCGCCGGCTGGCCCAAGGCGATGATCGAGACCGCCGCCGCGGCGCGGCAGGCGCGTGTCGATCGCGGCGACGATGTGATCGTCGGGGTGAACAAATATCGCCTTGCAAACGAAGACCTGCTCGAAACGCTCGAAGTCGACAATAGCAAGGTCCGCGAGGCGCAAATCGCGCGGATCAACAGGACCAAGGCGGGCCGCGACGAGGCGGCGTGCCAGGCGGCGCTGAAGGCTCTCCGCGATGCGGCGGCGGGCGAGCAGTCGATCGAGAACAACCTGCTCGCGCACGCGGTCGAAGCCGCCCGCGCGCGCGCCACGCTCGGCGAGATCAGTGCCGCTATGGAAGAGAGCTTCCAGCGTTATGCGACCCAGCCGACCCCGGTGAAGGGCGTCTATGCCGCGCCCTACGAAGGCGATGCGCGCTGGCAGCAGGTGCTCGACGGGGTTGCCGCGGTCGAACGCCGGATGGGGCGCAAGCCAAAGCTTCTCGTCGCGAAGATGGGGCAGGATGGCCACGACCGCGGCGCGAACGTCATCGCGTCGGCGTTCGGCGACATGGGCTTCGACGTCGTGTCGGGACCGCTGTTCCAGACTCCCGAGGAGACGGTGGTGCTGGCGCTCGACAGCGGCGTCGACGTCGTCGGCGCGTCGAGCCTTGCCGCGGGACACAAGACGCTAATCCCCGAGCTGATCAACAAGCTCCGCGAAGCGGGGCGCAGCGACATCAAGGTGATCGCGGGCGGCGTCATTCCGCCGCAGGATTACGACTATCTCCGCGACGCCGGCGTGCAGGGCATCTATGGCCCCGGCTCGAATGTCGTCGAATGCGCCGCCGATGTGCTGCGTTTGCTTGGCCATAATATGCCGCCGATTGGAGAAGCTGCGTGACTGAAGAACTGACCAAATCCCCCTCCCGCTCGCGGGAGGGGCTAGGGGAGGGCATGTCTGCATCGCCGTCCCCAGAACAGGCCCTCCCCCGACCCCTCCCGCAAGCGGGAGGGGAGAGCAGGACCGACTGGACCCGCGAAGAAATCGCTGCCCTCTTCGACCTGCCGTTCGACGAGTTGATGTGGGAGGCGCAGGGCGTCCACCGCCGCCATCACGCGCGCGGCGAGGTGCAGCTTTGCACCTTGCTCAGCATCAAGACCGGCGGCTGCGTCGAGGATTGCGGCTATTGCTCGCAGTCGAAGAGCGCCGACAGTGGCCTCAAGGCGACCAAGCTGATGGATGTGCGCGCGGTGCTGCAGGCCGCGGCGCAGGCGAAGGATGCGGGCTCGAAGCGTTTCTGCATGGGCGCCGCGTGGCGGAACCCCAAGGACCGCGACATGGCGGCCATCGTCGAGATGGTCGAGGGTGTACGCCAGATGGGCATGGAAACCTGTATGACGCTAGGGATGCTCAGCAAGGAACAGGCGCAGACGCTCGCGGTCGCGGGGCTCGACTATTACAACCACAATATCGACACGAGCCCGGAGAATTACGCGAATATCATTTCGACGCGGACCTTCCAAGATCGTCTCGACACGCTCGAGGAAGTTCGCAACGCCGGGATTAACGTCTGCTCGGGCGGCATCGTCGGGCTCGGCGAGACGCGAACCGACCGCGTCGGTTTCATCCACGCGCTCGCGACGCTCGAACGCCATCCCGAAAGCGTGCCGGTCAATGCGCTGGTGCCGGTAAAGGGCACCGTGCTCGGCGACATGCTGGCCGACACGCCGCTCGCAAAGATCGACGATATCGAGTTCGTCCGGACGATCGCGGTCGCGCGGATCACCATGCCCAAATCGATGGTCCGCCTGTCGGCGGGCCGCGAGAGCATGTCGGAGGCGACGCAGGCGCTCTGCTTCATGGCGGGCGCGAACAGCATCTTCACCGGCGACAAGCTGCTGACGACCGCGAACGCGGGCGACAATGCCGACGCGGCGCTGTTTGCGAAGCTCGGGCTGCGGCCGATGGAGAGCGAAGAGCCGATGCGGATGGAGGCGGCTGAGTAAAATCCCCCTCCCGCTTGCGGGAGGGGTTAGGGGAGGGCTTGTTCCCTCCGAACAAGTTTTCGATCTTCGCTTGCGGACAGGCCCTCCCCCGGCCCCTCCCGCAAGCGGGAGGGGAGTGAAGAGTGTTCAAGAAAATCCTGATCGCCAACCGCGGCGAAATCGCCTGCCGCGTCATCAAGACCGCGCGCCGCATGGGCATTGCGACCGTCGCCGTCTATTCGGACGCCGACGCGCGCGCGCCCTTCGTCCAGATGGCCGACGAGGCGGTACATATCGGGCCGTCGCCCGCGTCCGAATCCTATCTGATCGCCGACAAGATCATCGCGGCGTGCAAGCAAACTGGCGCCGAGGCGGTGCATCCGGGCTATGGCTTCCTGTCCGAACGCACCAGCTTCGCCGAAGCGCTGGCGAAGGAAAATATCGCCTTTATCGGCCCGCCGGTGAACGCGATCGCGGCGATGGGCGACAAGATCGAGTCGAAGAAGCTCGCGAAGGAAGCGGGGGTCAATGTCGTCCCGGGTTTCGTCGGCGAAATCCGCGACACCGAGCATGCCGTCGAGATTTCGAACGAGATCGGCTATCCGGTGATGATGAAGGCGTCCGCCGGTGGCGGCGGCAAGGGCATGCGCCTCGCCTATGACGAAAAGGACGTTCGAGAGGGCTTCGAAGCGACCAAGCGCGAGGGGCTCAACAGCTTCGGCGACGACCGCGTCTTCATCGAGAAATTCATCCTCAACCCGCGCCACATCGAAATCCAGATCCTCGGCGACCAGCACGGCAATGTCCTCTACCTCAACGAGCGCGAATGCAGCATCCAGCGCCGCCACCAGAAGGTGGTCGAGGAAGCGCCGTCGCCCTTCGTCACCGAAAAGATGCGCAAGGCGATGGGCGAGCAGTGCGTCGCGCTGTCGAAGGCCGTCGGCTATTACAGTGCGGGCACGGTCGAACTGATCGTGTCGGGCGCCGACCCGACGGGCGAAAGCTTCTACTTCCTCGAAATGAACACGCGCCTGCAGGTCGAACATCCGGTGACCGAAGCGATCACCGGCATCGACCTGGTCGAGCAGATGATCCGTGTCGCTGCGGGCGAAAAGCTCGAGATGACGCAGGACGATATCAAGATCGACGGCTGGGCGATCGAGAACCGCGTCTATGCCGAAGACCCGTACCGCGGCTTCCTGCCCTCGACCGGGCGGCTCGTGCGCTACCGCACCCCCGTCCCGGCGTGGGAAGGCGACGAACGCGGCGTCGACGGGGTGCGCGTCGATGCCGGGGTCGAGGAGGGCGGCGAGGTGTCGATCTTCTACGACCCGATGATCGCGAAGCTGGTGACGTGGGGCAAGACGCGCGACGAGGCCGCCGATTTGCAGATCGCGGCGCTCGACCGCTTCGAGATCGAAGGGCTCGGCCATAATATCGATTTCGTCTCGGCGATCATGCAGCATCCGCGCTTCCGCTCGGGCGAGCTGACGACCGGATTCATCGCCGAGGAATATCCCGAAGGCTTCCACGGCGCGCCTACTGACGCGAAGATTACGCGCGCACTCGCGGCGATCGCGGGCTTCATGGCGAGCGCCGAGGCCGACCGTGCGCGCCGCACCGACGGCCAGCTCGGCGACCGGCTTGAGCCGCCCGCAAAATGGCAGGTATCGATCGACGGCGAAGCGCACAAGGTCAAGATCGGCGAGAAGCATATCAAGGTCGATGGCGACAAGGTCGACATTGCGCTCGAATATACGCCGGGCGACCGGCTCGTCGTTGCCGAGATCGACGATAGCGAACTTGCGGTGAGGGTCGCGAAGACACGCGCAGGCTGGAAGATTACGACGCGCGGACATATTCACGACGTACGCGTACTGCCTTGGAATATCGCGCCGCTGGCTGGCCATATGATCGAGAAGATCCCGCCCGATCTGTCGAAATTCCTCATCTGCCCGATGCCGGGTCTGCTCGTCGCGCTTCACGTTGGCGAAGGCGACAAGGTCGAGGCCGGCCAGCCGCTTGCGACGGTCGAGGCAATGAAGATGGAGAATATCCTCCGCGCCGAAAAAACGGGCACGGTGAAGAGCGTCAATGCCGCGCAGGGCGACAGCTTGGCAGTCGATGCGGTGATCCTGGAGATGGAATAGGCGTCATCGCTAGTCCATTTTTCGTCATTCCCGCGAAGGGTGCCGGGAGTCACTTGCCTCCCGACACCCTTCGCGGGAATGACGAGAGTTGGATGATATGCACCTGAATCACGACACCGACGCCCCTGCGGCCGCGCCGATCGACTTCGACACCTTCCTGAAGGTCGACATCCGCGTCGGCACGATCATTGAAGCCGAGCCCTTTCCCGAGGCGCGCAAACCAGCGTTCAAGCTGAAGATCGACTTCGGCCCCGCGATCGGCATCAAGAAGAGCAGTGCGCAGATCGTCGACCGCTATGCCATCGAGGAGTTGCCGGGGCGGCAGGTCGCTGCGGTCGTCAACTTCCCGCCGCGCCAGATCGGCAAGTTCATGTCGGAGGTGCTGACATTGGGTTTCGCCGACGAGGCGGGGTCGGTCATCCTCTTCGCCCCTGACCGGCCCGTTCCGAACGGCTCGCGGCTTTTCTGACCGCCTGTCACCAAATCCGTCCCGGCGGCGAACGTCTCCTGCCGCCGCTCCGAACCGGCGCGAAAAACAGGAGAGATATGATGAAATTTGTCATGACCCGGGGATTGACCGCGCTGATAGGCGTGTTCTTGCTGGCGCCCGCTGCCGCGGCGAGCGAGGATTATGCCGCACCCTATCGCGACCTCGCGCAGGCCAACCGGATGCTTGATGTCGCGCTGGCGACCTCGACCTACACCTCCGACGGTGCGCTAATCCTCGATATCCCGGGTCGGCCGCTCGAAACATTTCGCGGAAGCGAGGCCATCCGCGCCGCCTATGTCCGCGTGTTCGGACAAGTCGATCCTGGTACGCCGATCGACATCGAATTCCGCTTTGCCGACGCGGCGCCGCGCCCGGGCCGGCACGACGGCGCCTATCGGCTGCATGCGACGGTCGGCGGGCGTGACATCGTCAATTACGGCCGCTTCACCGTGACGTTGGTCCGCGAGGACGGAGCATGGCGCATCGCCGAGGACGTCGGTACGGTGACCACCGCCGAAGATTTCAACGCGCTGCCCCCGGCGCGGCTCTAGCCGCTTGGTGCTTCGCCCGTCAGTCGCTTGCCGAGGAACAGCTTGAACAGGACGAACGCGATGAGGCCGACGACGGCCGTCGCGACGTGGAAGAGCCAGAAGCTCGTCGTCGGCATCGACGAATACCAGCCGCCAACCTCGCCGACGATCTTGTTCGCGCCGAAGAAGGCGAGATAGTAGATGCCGACTACTGTGGCATTGAGCGCTTTCGGTGCGACCTTTGTGAACAGAGCAAGGCTGACGGGCAGGATGTGTGCGAAACCGATGCTGTTGAACAGGTGGAACATCAGCGGCCAGAACGGCCCTATCTTGCCGCCGCCTTGCGTCGCCGCAGCCATGAACAGGCAAAGGCCACCGGCAATGGTGAAGAAGCTGCCTATGATCATTTTACCGAGCTCGTCGGGCTCCTTGTAGCGCTTGCCGTACCAGACGTAGAAGGCCGCAACGGCGACCAGCATCGAGAAGCTGGCCGCGGCGTCGATCGTGATCATGTAGCTCGTGGGCAGCGTCGTGCCAAAGAAGGTCAGCTGGAAATGCTGGTCCGCCCAGACGAGATAGGCGTTGAAAATCTCCTGATTGGTGAGCAGCGCGATTGCCAAGGCGGGGACGAGGATCAGCAGCGCAGCCACGCGAGTCCAGTCTTCGCGCGTCATTGGTTCCTTCGGGGCAGCAGCCCTTTCGACGCGAAGGTCTCGGTTTTCGGCGGGGAGCCAAGGCTTTGCGTATATATACAGCATCAGCCCAGCGACCATCACCACGCCCGCGGTACCGAAGCCCCAGTGCCAGCCAACCTTCTCGCCCAGCGTCCCCGAAATCAGCGGCGCGACGATCACGCTGACATTGATCGCGATATAGAAGATCTGGAACGCCATCGCGCGGCGGAGGTCGTTCGGGCCGTAAAGCTCACCGACCTGGCTCGCGATATTGCCCTTGAACAGCCCCACGCCGACGATCAGCGCGAGCAGCGCGAGCAGGAACGCGCCTTCGAACGCCATCAGGAAATGGCCGACCGCCATGAAGATGCCGCCGAGGATCAGGGTCGTGCGCCGACCCAGCCAGCGGTCGGCAATGAAGCCGCCGGCGATCGGGGTCAGATAGACCAGCGAGGTGTAGTCGCCGAAAATCTTCGACGCGAGCGGCTGGCCGTCGATCCCGCCGTACCAGTCGCGCAGCGCGGACAGCCCGACCACGCCCGCCGCATTCTCTGGCAAGAGCAGATATTTGACCATGTAGAGCACGAGCAATGTCTGCATCGAATAATAGGAGAAGCGCTCGCATCCCTCGACGAACGCGAGATAACCGAGGCCCTTCGGATGCCCCAGAAAGGCGCGGTCGTTGCGGTCCGCCTCAAAATCGGGCGTCGCCTCTGCGATGGTCATTCGGTCACTCCCCGGTCATTCTCTTGTCCCGCGACGGTAAAGTTTCACCTGAAACTTGCCAGTGGCGTTCGACGAACGACCGGCTTACGCTACGCGCCGGGAATAAAAGGGGAGAGGGTCGATGACTTTACCGGTAACTGCGTTCGTTGCGGCCGTTTGCGCGCTGTTGCTGCTGGCGACCGCGATCGACACCGTGCGTCAGCGCTTGCGGCTCAGCGCCGCGTTCGGCGATCATGGCGATGCCAAGCTGATTAGCGCCAGCCGCGCGCACGGCAACCTTGCCGAATATGCGCCGATCACGATCATCCTGCTTGGCTTGCTGGAGACCGTGCGCGCCAATCATATGGGCTTGATGGTTATTGGCGCGATCTTCCTGATCGGCCGTGTTGCGCATGTGATCGGGCTCTACACGCCGTCGGAGCCAGGCAAGGCGCCGCTGGGGCGGCAGGTGGGCGTGGTGGCGACTTTCGGCACATTGCTCGCGCTTGCGAGCTGGACGCTGTGGGTCATCGTGACCCAGAATTTGTAACATCTTTCGTCATGCCGGACTTGATCCGGCATCCATCGCAGCGGCCCGTCATGGACCCCGGATCAAGTCCGGGGTGACGAAAAGAAGTGCGTCAATCGATCAGCGCCACCGCGCGGATCCAGCCCGCGCTGGCGCGTTCGATCTTCACCGGAAAGCAGCTCAGCGTCCAGCCCGTCGGGGGCAGGGCGGCGAGGCCCGTCAGCTTCTCGATCTGGTAATAGGGTTTGATCCGCCCGGCCTTGTGGCCTTCCCAGATGATCGAGGAGTCGCGCGTCTCGGCCCAGCGTCTTGCGGTATGGCTGAACGGGGCATCCCAGCTCCACGCGTCGGTTCCGACGACCTTGACGCCGCGTGTCGTCAGATACAGCGTCGCCTCGGCACCCATGCCGCAGCCTTGGTCGGTAAAATTGTCGGTGCCATAGATGGCGCCCGACTGGACCAGCACGATGTCGAACGGCTGAAGCTCGTGGCCGATCCGCCCGAGTTCGGCCTCGACATCGGCGCCGCTCACGACATGGCCCGCGGGGCGGTCCGAGAAATCGAGCTTCACGCCCGGACGGAAGAAGAGGTCGAGCGGTGCCTCGTCGATGCTCGGCGCGGCGCTCGCGCCCTCGTCGGTCGTCGAGTGGAAATGCCATGGTGCATCCATATGCGTGCCATTGTGCGTGCTGAGTGTCAGGCTCTCGACCGCCCAGCCTTCGCCGTCGGGCAGATCGTCCTTCGTCAGCCCGGGAAAGAACATCGCGATCTGTTCCCACGTATTGTCGTGGGTCATGTAGGTAATCCGCGGGCGCATCACCGGCGGGTCGGAGACGACATCGTTGGTGATCGGGATCGAGAGGTCGATGAACTGCATGGCGCGCAGTCTGCCACCGGAATGACGCTGCGCCAAGAAGGCTTGCGCGGCGTCGCCGGACAGCTACACCGGCCCAAACCCGTTCGTGTCGAGCGAAGTCGAGACACCCATCGGTCGTGTACGCCGTCAAGGCATCTCGACTTCGCTCGATGCGAACGGGAGGGGGACAGGCCCGAGAGGCCAAGGGAGAGTTTATGACCGACGCCGCCGCGGCCGCCGACCACGCCGCCGCCTACCAGCCGACCGCGAAGGATATCCGCATGGTCATCGCCGCTTCGTCGGCGGGGACGATCTTCGAATGGTATGATTTCTTTATCTACGGTACGCTCGCGGCGATCATCGGCAAGGCCTTTTTCCCTAGCGATAATGCCACGCTCGAAATCCTGCTCGTCTGGGCGGGCTTCGCGGTCGGCTTCGGCTTCCGCCCGCTCGGCGCGGTGCTGTTCGGCTTTCTCGGTGACCGGCTCGGACGCAAATATACCTTTCTCGTCACTGTCACGCTGATGGGTATCGCGACCGCGGGGGTCGGCATGATCCCGTCGGCGGCGACGATCGGCGTCGCCGCGCCGATCATCGTGTTGCTGCTCCGTATTCTGCAGGGTCTCGCGCTCGGCGGCGAATATGGCGGCGCGGCGGTCTATGTGGCGGAGCATTCGCCGCCTGAAAAACGCGGCTTCTATACCAGCTTCATTCAGGCGAGCGTCGTTGGCGGCTTTGTCCTCAGCCTGATCGTCGTTCTCGGCTGCAAGGCGATGATGCCGGATGCCGTGTGGGAAAGCTGGGGCTGGCGTGTTCCGTTCCTGCTGTCGCTCATCCTGCTCGCGATTTCGCTGTGGATGCGTCTCAAACTCTCCGAAAGCCCGGTGTTCCAGGCGATGAAGGCCGAGGGTGAGATTGCGAAGAATCCGATCAAGGAAAGCTTCACCTACCCCGGCAATCCGAAGCGCATCTTCGTTGCACTGTTCGGCATTGCCGCAGGTCTGACGGTGATCTGGTACACCGCGATGTTCTCCGGCCTGTCCTTCCTCAAAGGGCCGATGAAGGTTGAGGATACGGCCGCCGAAATCATCGTCGGAATTGCCGCAGCGCTGGGTATGGGATTCTTCCTCCTGGCGGGACGCCTGTCCGACCGCATCGGGCGCAAGAAGCCGATCGTCTGGGGCTATGCCGCGACGCTGGTGTTGCTCTTTCCGCTCTTCTGGCTGATGGGCAGCGTCGGCAATCCGGCGCTGACCGCGGCGGCGGAAAAGGCGCCGGTCGTCGTCACGGGATCCAAGTGCAGCTTCGATCCCTTTGCGCAGACGCAGGAAACTGCGTGCGGCAAGACACTCGGCGAGCTCACCAAGCTGGGTGTTCCCTACCAGGTCGTGTCGAACGAAACGGGGTTCGACAGCGTGAAGGTGATGATCGGCGAGCGCGAGGTCGCGAGCGAAGATCCGGTGCTGCTCAAACCCGCGCTCGAGGCGATGGGCTATGGCTTCGACAAGCAGATCCCGGCGCCGTTCGGCATGGCGGTCATCCTCGTCGCGCTACTCGGGCTCAGCGCGCTGTCGGGCTTCACCTATGGCCCTGTCGCCGCGCTGCTGTCCGAAATGTTCCCGCCGCATGTCCGCTATTCTTCGCTGTCGATCCCCTATCACCTCGGCACCGGCTATTTCGGCGGTTTCCTGCCGCTGATCGCGAGTTTCATCGTCGCCAAGACGGGCAATGCCTATGCCGGGCTGTGGTACACCTGGGTCGTGGTGCTGGTCGCGTTCCTCGTGTCGGCCTTCCTGCTGGAGGAGCCGGTCGAGGGGCAGTGGGACAAGCCGCCACCGTCCGCGTGCGATGCCGCCTGACCCATTGGCGCTGCCGATAAAGCCGTCTAGGGGCTTTGGCATGATCGATATTGCATCGCCGCTGCGTCTCCGCCTCGATTCCGCCGCGCTCGTCTCCAACTGGCGCTGGCTGGCGGCGCAAGGGGGCAAGGCGTGCGGCGCGGCGATCAAGGCGAACGGATATGGCCTTGGCGCGCGCGAGGTAATGCGCCATCTCGCCACGGCGGGATGCCGCGACTTCTTCGTCGCGAGCTGGAGCGAGGCGGCGGCGCTGATGCCGCTCGCCGGCGACGTGTCGCTGTCGGTCCTTCACGGCGTCGGCGCGAGCGATATGGTCGCTGCCCGCACCCTCCCGGCGCGTCCGGTGCTGTGCAGCGTCGAACAGGCGCTGCGCTGGCGCGAAGGTGGGGAGGGGCGGCCATGCGACGTGATGGTCGATACCGGCATGAACCGTCTCGGCCTGCGTCCCGAGGAGGCCGCGAGTGGCGCACTCGACAGCCTCGCAATCGAAACGTTGCTCAGCCATCTCGCGTCGGCCGATGAGGACAGCGATCAGAATGCGCGGCAGCTGACGGCCTTTCGTGCGGTCCGCGCGCGTGTTCCGGCGCGGCGTTACAGTCTTGCGAACAGCGCGGGCATCTGCCTTGGCCCCGACTATGGCTTCGACCTGACGCGGCCCGGGCTGGCGCTCTACGGCGGGATTCCCCGCGCGTCCGCCGACGGACATATCCGGCAGGTCGCCTATCCCGAGGCGCGCATCATCCAGCGACGCGTTGCGCGTGCGGGCGAGACGGTGGGGTATGGCGCGACCTGGACCGCGCAGCGCGACACGCCCGTGGTCATCGCCAATATGGGTTATGCCGACGGTTATCTGCGTTGCCATGCCGGGATCGGCGGTGCGACGCGGGAAGGGCAGGCGTTGCCCTTGATCGGGCGCGTCTCGATGGATCTGATCGCCTTCGACGCGAGCGGAGCCCCGGACGCCGCCGAAGGCGACTGGCTGACGATCGATTATGACCTGCCTTCGGTCGCGGCGCAAAGCGGGCTGTCGCAATATGAACTGCTGACCGGCCTCGGCGCGCGGTTCGAGCGCGTCTGGGAGTGACGCCCACTACCGGATCAGCGGCGAAGGGGTGCGCAGCCCCCAGGGATCGAAGCGCGCGCGCCGGATCCAGCGCGTGCAGATCCACTTCGTCCCCTTGGTGACGGCCTGCCCGATGTGGCGGCTGTCCAGATCGACCTGGCCGTCGGGGCGCGTGTTCGCGAACGTGAGCATGTCACCGGTGCGCCCCTTGATGTCGAGGCCCGCCGCCGGAAAACTCGTTTCGCCGCCCTGATAATCCTCGTTCAGATAGACGATCGCCGTGCGGACGCGCTGGTTGGCTTCGCCGGGCAGGCAATCATGATGCTCGCGATATTGCTGTCCGGGTTCGTAGCGGAGGACGATCAGCGGCTCGCCGGCCTCGACGTCGGTGCCTGTAGCGGCGGCGAGGCGCAGGTTGAGCGCATGGAGTACCAGATCCTGCTGGATCGGTCCCAGTACGGCGTTGAACGAGGTGCGGATCGGATTGGGGCTTTGCCGTCCGGTCCGCGAATCGACAACGACCGACGGTGCGAGAAACGGCGTCGCAAGGTCGATAACGTGCGCACATTCCGCGGGCGAGAATAGCTTGCTTCGCCGGGCTGCGACCGGTGACCGTGCGAGCACCTCCTCCGCGGGCAGGGATCGCGGCCGACCGTCGCCGCCAATATCCATCGCGCGCAACAGTTCGACCTGCCGCGCCGCCATTGCGTCTTCGGGCGCAGCGGCTTCGAGTAACTCGAAGGCTTCCTTCCACCTCGGCTCGCCGCCGGCGCCGAGTGCGACAAAAACGGCATAGGTGGTTGTCGCGGGCTTGTATCCCGCGCGACCGGCATGACCGAAAAACAACCGCGCCCGGGCAAAGTCGCGCTGCAAAGGCTGGCCATAGACATGCCACAGGCCGAGCTCGTTGAGGGCCTCGCCATCGCCGCGCCGTGCGGCGTCGGATACCAGCTCGATGGCTTCTGCGGTGTCGCCGGCTTCGAGCAGCCGCCGCGCGCGGATCGAGAGGGAGGCTGGAGTGACCATGTCGCCTCCTACCGAAGGATCGGGGACAAAAAAAGAGGGCCGGACAAGCGTCCGACCCTCCCCTTTTTCGACGTCAAGTTCGATCAGAACTTGGCCACGATACCAGCGTAGAAATACTGGCCGCGGTTGTCGTAAATGCCCGAGCCCGCGCCGACGCCGGTTAGACCGAACGGCGGCTTGCGGTTGAACACGTTGTCGATACCGGCGTAGAAGTTGAAGCCTTCCGAGACATCAACCGCAGCGCGGATGTCGACATAGGCCACCGACGGATATTTCTGAACCGGGGCATAATCGAGGTTCTGCGGCGGAAGGCCGTTGAGCTCGTTAAAGTCCTCGTAGGTGTTCAGGTACATCTTGTCGATCCAACGGAACTGGTAGCCGAAGGTGACATTCTTGTACTTGGCGCTCAGGTTGACGTTGACCTGGTTCTTCGGGTCGCCGAGCTCGCCGAGAATGCGGTTCTTGAACGTCGGGTCCGCCGGGTTCAGGAACTCGTCACGCTGCAGAACGCGCGTGTAGAGACCGCCGAAGGTGAACGTCCAGTCGCCGTCGGTGTAGCGATAGTCGATCTGCGCATCGATACCGCGTGCCTTCAGCTTCGCGTAGTTCTGGCTGATCTGGATCAGCGAGCCTTCGAGAATCTGGAACGGGATTTCACCACGCGGACCACCACCCGCACCGGCACGCTGGAAGAGCGAGCAGAACGGGTTGGTCGTGATATCCGGCAGGTCGTAACAAGCGTTCGCGATCTGCTGCGCCGAAGGCGCAGTGATCACGTCGTCGACCGTGATGGTGTAATAGTCGGCCGACAGCGACAGGCCGGGGATGAACCGCGGCTGCAGCAGCACACCAACGGTGTACGAATCCGACTTCTCCGCCTTCAGGTCGGTGTTACCACCGCTGAGGATTTCGAGCGACGAGCTGTAACGATAGTCATAGCCAGCCGGACGGCCCGCGGCCGTACAATTGGCGAGACGGTTGGCCGAGCCGGTGGCAAGGTTGACCGCCGAGCAGGGATCGCCAAAGCCCGGAGCGAAGTTCTGACCCTGCGCCGAGTAGAGGTCGGCAAGGTTCGGAGCACGAACCGCACGAGCGTAGGTGCCGCGGAACCCGATGTCTTCGATCGGCTTCCACATGATTTCACCACCATAGGTGTAGGTGGTGCCGGCGCCGCCCTTATAGTCCGAAATACGGCCATTGGCACGCAGCGTCAGTTCATGGGCGAGCGTTTCGTCACGCAGCAGCGGAAGCTGGATTTCGCCATAGACTTCCTTCACTTCGAACGCGGGCGAGTCAAAGCTCGGGATCGCGTTGTAGAAGGCGTAACCTTCCTGCGTGAGGTCGTCGAGGTCGTACTTCAGCGTTTCACGGCGATATTCCGCACCCAGCGAGAAGGCCACGGGGCCGCCCGGCAGGTTGAAGAATTCGCTCGTGTCGCCGGCGACATAGCCGCCGATGTTGAGCTGCGTGATCTTGCCGGTCGCCAGCGAGTCGACGAGCACATAGTCGCGCGCCGCCTGGGAAACCGAACCTTCGCCGAACGGATTGATCGGAACGCAGGCCGCGACGTCGGCAGCGAGGCGCGGATCGTCACCGGCGCTGAGCGGCGTGCCGTACACGTACGACAGCGGATCGTTGCCCGGGAGCTTCGAGCGGCAGACGATGTTGCCATTCGCATCGCGGGTGGTGTCGACGCCCAGCAGATAGCGCTGGATGTTCACATTGCCCTTGATGAGGTTCTTTTCCTTGTGCTCGCCGTAGTTCGCGAAGACTTCGTAGTTCCAGTCGTCGTTGAACTCGCCGCGCGCACCGATCACGGCGCGATAGGTTTCACGCGTGATTTCTTCGTCGCGGGTGCCGAAGTCGGTCCAGTTGCGACGCAGGCTGAAGCGGAAGGTGCCCGCGGTGATCGCAGCCTGCTGCGCAGCAAGCTGCGCCGCAGTCAGTGCTGCGCCCGTGTTCACGTTGACGGTCGAGCCGAGGAACGTGTTGGTCAGCAGCGTGCGTGCCTGAGTCGACAGATAGGGGTTGTCGAGACGGATGCGTTCGCGGCCGCCCGGATCACCCAGCGTCGCGCCCTGCGAGAAGAAGGGACCGCTCTGCGAACCCTGGGCTTCCGAGCGGACATACTTCGCCTCGAGGAACGGAACGAACGCCGGCGAGACTTCGAAATGCGCGATGAGGTTAGCCGAATAGCGCTGAAGCTGCGGCGAAAGCGCGATCAGGCGACCTTCGCGGCCCGTGTAGCCGTTGCCGCCGATGAACGGACCCGTCGGGCCCAAGCCGGCGCGGTCGCCGGTCTGCGCGATCAGGCTGCCGTCGGGCTGGAACAGGAAGGCGCAGGTGAAGGCCGTGCCGCCGCCGCGGCCGCAGGGAGCCGTCGTCGGGTTCGGATAGGCCGCAACCATGCCGCCGAGGCTGATCGTCGTCGAGCGGATATCGCGGAAGAAGTAGCGGTCGAACCCGCCGGCCGCGCCATTCGGCGAACCCGGAGCGTCGGCTTCGACGACGAGGAAGGCGTCGTTCGTGTCGAGATACGGACGGCCCGAGGCATAGAAGTCCTGGCTGTGCGCATATTCGAGGTTGATCGCGATGTTGCCGCGCCCTTCGGCGAAGTTCTGGCCTGCGGTGACCGAAAGGAACTGGTTGCCCGCATCCTTGTACTTCGAGATGCCGCCCTGGCCGCGGACCTGGACGCCTTCGAAGTCGTCCTTGAGAACGAAGTTGACGACACCTGCGATGGCGTCCGAACCGTAAACGGCCGATGCGCCGCCGGTCACGATGTCGATGCGCTCGACGAGGTCCGACGGAATGGTGTTGGTGTCGACCGACACGCCGTTCGACAGCACGTCCGAACCGACGTGGCGGCGGCCGTTGACGAGGACCAGCGTGCGCTGGGTGCCGAGACCGCGAAGGTCGAGCAGGTTAAGACCGCGCGTTCCGAGGAAGCGCGTCGAGTTCTGCTGGCTGAAGGTGCTGCGGAGCTGCGGGAGGTCGTTGAGAAGGTCGCCGACCGAAATGCCGCCGGTTTGGAAAATCTCTTCACCGGTCACGACCGCAATCGGGTTTGCCGATTCAAGGTTCGGCTGGCGGATGCGCGAGCCAGTGACAACGATCGCGCCCGATTCCTCGGAATCGCAAACGCCGTTGCTGTCGGCATCGACGCAATCGGTCGCGCCCTGCGCGAACGCCGGCATGGCGCTGAACAATGCAAGAGTCAGGGCAGAGCCCCTGACCAGCAAGCTAGTCTTTTTCATGATATGTTTCCCCGTTTACCGTTCTGAGAGACTGAAAAGAGAACGGCCTGTCGTCTAGAAAGACGGAAAATTACGGCGACACAAGTCCCGCGGGATGAATTTTCACAGATATGCAACGTGAGCGCCTGCGTTGTGTCATTTTGGCAACACCGGGTGAGGCGTCCGCAGGAAAAGGACATTTCGCAGTTGCGATATGATTTGACGATCATGGACGAGATAGCGTCAAAAAAGTTCCTCAAATTGGTATCTGTTGCAACTAAATTGCGAGAGGCGGTTTGGTCGACCCGCCCGAAGCGGCGCGCGGCGCCGCTGAAAAATGCTTGCAGGCTGTGTGTTGCCCGTGCCGAGGCGCGTTTCCGCTGACCGCTTCCCCGCCCACCGATTCGGTCCCGGGCACGCATGTTGCGGCGCATCATGATTTGATGCTATTGCCATGGCCGCACCGAAAAGCGGGAGTGCGGCCGGGGGAACCTGGCCATGGGGTACAGGAGCCTGGGTCAGCATGACAAAATCGAAGACGACCGGGGATGACGGCGTCGTTACCATCAAAAAATATGCGAACCGGCGCCTCTATGACACCGAACGCAGTTGCTACATCACGCTCGACGATCTTGGCGCCATGGTCCGCGACGGCCGCGACTTCCGCGTCGTCGATGCCAAGAGCGGCGAGGATATCACCCATAATGTCCTGACGCAGATCATCATGGATACCGAGACCAAGGGCGAGACTCTGCTGCCCGTCAATTTCCTCCGCCATTTGATCGGCCTCTATGGCGACAAGATGCAGTCGGCGGTGCCGCAGTATCTCGAAGCCTCGATGGCGTCGTTCCGCAAGAACCAGCAAGATGTCCGCGCCGCCTTCGAAGGCGCGCTCGGGGCGAATCCATTGGCGGAGTTGACCCGTCGGAATCTCGAGATGTTCCAGCAGGCGGCGGGCGCCTTCATGCCAGGCGCTGCGGGTAGCAAATCGAAAGATGCCGAAATCGCCGCGCTCAAGGCCGAAATCGCCGACCTCAAGGCCGAGCTTGCCGGCAAGAAATAACCGGAGCGCTCTCTCGCTCCCAGATTAGAAAACAGGACAGATGATCAAGCATGCGCTCAGCGTAACCCGTCAGGCCGACTTCGCGGCCTGGTATCAGGACGTCATTGCCGAAGCCGACCTTGCCGAGGAATCGGGCGTGCGCGGCTGCATGGTGATCAAGCCGTGGGGTTACGGCATCTGGGAACGCATCCAGAAGGTCATGGATGCGGCGATCAAGGATGCCGGCGTCCAGAACGCCTATTTCCCGCTCTTCATTCCCTTGAGCTTCTTCGAGAAAGAAGCCGATCATGTCGACGGCTTCGCGAAGGAAATGGCGGTGGTCACGCATCATCGCCTGATCCAGGACGCGAAGGGCAAGCTGATCCCCGATCCCGAGGCGAAGCTCGAGGAGCCGCTGATCGTCCGCCCCACGTCCGAAACCGTGATCGGCAATGCGATGAGCCGCTGGGTGCAGAGCTGGCGCGACCTGCCGCTCAAGGTCAACCAGTGGGCCAACGTCGTTCGCTGGGAAATGCGCACGCGCATGTTCCTGCGCACCAGCGAATTCCTGTGGCAAGAGGGCCATACCGCGCACGCCGACCGCGACGACGCGATGGCCGAGACGCTGCGCGCGCTCGAAATGTACCGCGCCTTTGCCGAGGATGTGCTCGCAATGCCGGTGATTGCAGGTGAGAAGCCCGAAAACGAGCGTTTCCCCGGCGCGGTCGCGACCTATTCGATCGAGGCGATGATGCAGGACGGGAAGGCGTTGCAGGCCGGCACGTCGCACTATCTCGGCACCGGCTTCGCCGAGGCTGCGGGCATCCGCTATCAGGACAAGGACGGCGGCCACAGCCTCTGCCACACGACGAGCTGGGGCACCTCGACGCGCATGATCGGCGGCGTCATCATGACGCACGGCGACGATGATGGCCTGCGCTGTCCGCCGCGTATCGCGCCGCACCAGATCGTCATCGTCCCGATGCTGCGCGACAATGAAGAAGATACCGCGATCCTCGACTATTGCCGCGACCTCGAAAGCCAGTTGAAGGCGCTCGACGCCTTCCGCGAGCCGGTGCGCGTGCTGCTCGATACCACCGGGGCCAAGGCGCAGACCAAGCGTTGGGGCTGGGTCAAGAAGGGGGCTCCGATCATCGTCGAAGTCGGCCCGCGCGACGTTGCGGGCGGCAATGTCGCGGTGATCCGCCGCGATCGCCTCTATCAGGAGAGCGGCAAGCTCGACACGGCGTTCGTCCCGAAGGGCGAGTTCGTGGCGAGTGCCGTCGCGACGCTGACCGACATTCAGGCGAACCTCCATGCCGAGGCGAAGGAGCGACTGCATTCGAACATTCGCCGCGACGTCACCGACCTCGCGGCCCATTTTGCCGGCGACGACAAGTTCGTCGGCTGGGTCGAAGTGCAATGGTCGCGTCCGACCGGCGCCGCGCTGGACAAGATCGTCGAACAGTTGAAGGCGCTCAAGCTGACGATGCGCAACACGCCCCTCGACGCCGCGCCGGCCGACGGCGCCTGTTTCTTCACCGGCGAACCCGCGGTCGAACGCGTGCTCATCGGACGGACCTATTAATTGGCCAAAGCACCGAAACGGCCGCAACCCGCCGGGCTGCCGACGAGCGAGCAGATCCTCCGTTTCATCGAGGACAGCCCCGGCGCGGTCGGGAAGCGCGAGATCGCCAAGCATTTCGGACTGCACGGCGCCGACAAGATCGCGCTGAAGGCGCTGCTCAAGGACATGACCGACGAGGGGCTCGTCGACATGGCGCCGGGGCGCGCTTTCCATAAGCATGGCGGGCTTCCGAAGGTTACCGTGCTGCGCGTTGCGGCGGTCGAGGGCGATGTCGTCTGGGCGGTGCCCGACCGGTGGGAAGGCAGCGGCCCGCCGCCGCGGCTTCGCGTAATGGAGAAGGGCCGCAAGGGCGCGCTGGGGATCGGCGATCGCATCCTGTCGCGCACCGAGGAGCGCGGCAACGGCCATGTCGCGCACCCGATGAAGAAACTGCAGGCGGGCGGCGAGACGATCATTGGTGTGCTCGTCACCGACACCGGCCCCGGCGGCAAGCCGATGACCTGGCTGCGCCCCGCCGACAAGCGCGCGCGCTTCGACTTCGCGGTGTCCGACATGGGCGAGGCGCAGATCGGCGATCTCGTGCGGGCCGAACTGTCGGGTCGCGGGCCGGCGACCAAGGCGCGCGTGATTGCCGTGATCGGCGATCCTTTCGCGCCGCGCTCGCTCAGCATGATCGCGATCGCGCGGCACGAAATTCCACATGTCTTCAACGACGAGACACTCGATGAAGCCGAGCGCGCCGCGAAGCTGCCGCTGACCCCCGACGGACGCGAGGATCTGCGCGACCTGCCGATCGTCGCGATCGACCCGATCGACGCCCGCGACCATGACGATGCCGTCTGGGCGATCCCCGACGAAGATGACAAAAACAAGGGCGGGTGGAAGGCGATCGTCGCGATTGCCGACGTCAGCTATTATGTTCGTGCCGATGGCGCGCTGGACCGCGAGGCACGGCGGCGCGGCAACAGCGTCTATTTCCCCGACCAGGTCGTGCCGATGCTCCCCGAGACGCTCTCGGCAGGTGTCTGCTCGCTGAAGGCGGGCGAAGACCGCGCGGCGATGGCGTGCCATCTGACCATCGACAAACATGGCAAAGTGACGTCATGGCGTTTCACGCGCGCGCTGGTGCGGCTTCGCGCGAACATCGCTTATGAACGCGCGCAAGCGGCCTATGACGCCGATTTGCCCGACGAGGGCTGGGACGCCGATGTTCTCCCGACGCTCAAAAATCTCTGGGGCTGCTGGACCCTGCTCGCAAAAGCTCGCGCCGCCCGCGCGCCGCTCGACCTCGATCTGCCCGAACGGCAGGTGCGGCTCGACGAACAAGGCAATATCGCCGAAATCAAGGTGCGCGAGCGGCTCGATTCGATGCGGCTGATCGAGGATTATATGATCGCGGCGAACGTCGCGGCGGCAAAGGCGCTCGAGGCGAAGAAGTCGCCGGTGATGTACCGCATCCACGAACCGCCGAGCCGCGAAAAGCTCGTCAGCCTGAAGGACTATCTCGAAACCTTCGAGCAGAGTTTCGCGCTGGGGCAGGTCATCACGCCCGCGGTGTTCAATCGCCTGATCGACGGCTTTTTGGGCGACGACCGCCTGCCGCAGCTGATGGAGGCGATCCTGCGCAGCCAGACGCAGGCTTATTATGGTCCGGCCAACTCAGGCCATTTCGGCCTCGCGCTGGGTTCCTACGCGCATTTCACCTCACCGATCCGCCGCTATGCCGACCTGATCGTCCACCGCGCGCTGGTCGACAGCTATCGCCTCGAAGTGCCCGGCAAGTCCAAGGGCCTTCCCGAACGAACCGGACTCGGCGACGCCGACCGCAAGGGCTTGTCGCGGATCGGCGAGGCGATCAGCGCACTCGAACGCCGCGCGATGGAGGCCGAGCGCGAGACGATCGACCGCTATGTTGCGGCCTATCTTGCGACCAAGACCGGCGAGATCGTGCCGGCGCGGATCACCGGGGTGCAGCCCTTCGGCTTCTTCGCGACCGTCGACGGCCTCGGCGGCGACGGGCTGGTACCGGTGTCGACGCTGGGCAGCGAGCGCTTCTTCTATGACGAGGCGGCGCGGACGCTCGACAGCGAGCATGGCCGAGTGAGCTATTCGATCGGGCAGCGGCTCGAACTGCGGTTGATGGAGGCGAACCCGATCAGCGGCGCCTTGCGCTTCGAGCTTCCCGACGCGCCCGAAGGCGGCTTCCGCAATCGTCCACCACGCCGCGACGGACTGAAGGGCAAAGGCCCCAAGAAAGACGGGGCCGGCAAGCATATGGTCGGCAAGCGCGGGCGGCCGGGGAACATCCGCCATCAGGGGCGCAAGCGCTAACTCGCAGCGAATTTCCGCAACAACGCCGCACTCTCCGCATCCGCCGGAAAGAACGCCTCGATCGCCAGCTCGGACAATGTGATATCCACCGGCGTCCCGAAGATTGTCACCGTCGACACGAAGCTGATCCGTCCCGCGGCCGTATCGAGCACCAGCGGCACCGCGATGCTGCTGACCGCGCCGACTTCATTGTCGTTCGCTTCGATCGCGTAACCCGCAATCTCCTCGCGCAACGCTGCAAGCAGCGGATCGGCGCTCGCCTCGATCTGCAGATCGAGCCGGTGCAGGATATGCGCGCGCCACATGCCGTAGTTCACGATGTGCGGCGCCAGCCCCTCGGGATGCAGCGCGATGCGCAGGACATTGACCGGCGGCGCGAGCAGGGCGGGTGACACCTGCTCGATCAGGATTGCGATCGCGTCGTTCGCTGCGATCATGTTCCAGTGGCGATCAACCGCGAGTGCGGGATAGGGCTCGTGCCCTTTCAGTACATGCTCGACGATCGCCCTCATCCCGGCCATTTCGGGGCTGTCGAGCGGGCGCTCCTGGAAATCGGGCGCATATCCCGCCGCGAGCAGCAGCGCATTGCGCGCGCGGTGCGGCACTTCGAGGCAGTCGGCGATCCGTTGCAGCATAGCGGCGCTCGGCTTCGAGCGCCCCGTCTCGATGAAGCTCAGATGCCGCGTCGATATTTCGGTATCGAGCGCCAGGTCCATCTGGCTCATTCGGCGGCGGGTTCGCCATTCGCGAAGCTGCTCGCCGAGGGGTGCGACTTGCATGGCCTTCTCCTTCGCAGTCCGGCCTAGCCGGGCGCCGTTCCGATTTCCATTACCTCCCGCGTAATCGACGCCATTCAATTCGGGGTTCATTTGGTCGGGGTCGAAAGGAGAACCGCCATGTCCTATTTCAATCTCAAGAACACTCTCATCATCGACGCGATCACGTGCGGGGCGCTGTTCCTGCTGTGCGTGTTCGCCACCGCGACGGTCGCCGCGCTGCTCGGCCTCCCCTCGGGCGTCGTGACCGTCGCGGGCTGGATCGGGCTGCCGTCGGCGGTGCTGATGCTGTTCGTCGCCAGCCAGACGGAGCCGAGCAAGGGACTCGCGAACCTGATCGCGATCGGCAATCTCGGCTGGGTTGCGGCGAGTGTTGCGGTCCTCGCGATCTTCGCCGGGCAGATGAGCTGGCTCGGCATCGCCATCGTCGCGGTGCAGGCGCTCGTCGTTCTCGATCTCGCCGTTCTGGAAGCAAAGGGCGCCGCCGCGCTGCCGCGCGCGGTCGCCGCCTAACTCAGCGCATCGAGCCGGGCGATATCGATCCCGCCCGGCACGATCATCACCGGGCAGGGGAGGGTTCCCGCATCCTGTCCGGTGAAGTGCGCCACCAGCGGCCCCGGTGCGCCGCTCGCCGCGGTCGCGAGCACCAGCGCCGCGACCTCGTCATTCTCGCCGATCGCGTCGCGCACGACCTCGACAGGCTTGCCCGAGCGGATCATCGTCTGCGCGACGATATTGCCTTCCTGCATCACCGCATCGGACGCCGCCGCCACAAGCTGCTCGGCATGTTCGCGCGCCTCGGCCTCGATCGTCGCCTGGACGCCGCCGAACGCCACGAAATCCTGCGGCGGGATGATTGCCAGCACCGCGACCCCGCCGCCCGTTCGCGCCGCGCGCCGCGCGGCAAAGCGCAGCGCCAGGCTGGCCTCGGGACTGTCGTCGATCACCACAAGATACGTCCGCATCGCCCGACCCCTCGCTATGCTTTTTGTGAGGCGAGAGTGCGTCACATTCGTATGAAAGGCAAGTTGCCCCGCTGGACCTTGACCCGAGCAAGTCTTATGGCGAGGAACAATCCGTAGCGGCAGGCACCGCCTGCAAGACTCACGCCTGTAAGATCGAGGACAAAAGCGACGATGCCGATCGAACTCAAAATGCCCGCCCTTTCGCCGACGATGGAGGAAGGGACGCTCGCCAAATGGCTAGTGAAAGAAGGGGACGCGGTCAAATCGGGTGACCTGCTCGCCGAGATCGAGACCGACAAGGCGACGATGGAGTTCGAGGCGATCGACGACGGCACGATCACGCAGATTCTGGTCGCTGAAGGCACCGACAATGTGAAGGTCGGCACCGTGATCGCGGTAATCGCGGGCGAGGGTGAGGATGCGTCGAGCGCCAAGGCCGCACCGGCACCGGCACCTGCTCCCGCCGCAGCACCGGCGCCCGCTGCGACGGCCGCACCTGCGCCAGTGCCCGCACCGGCTCCTGCGGTGACCGCTCTGGCTCCCGCCGCATCGGGCGATCGCATCAAGGCCAGTCCGCTCGCCAAGCGCATCGCCGCCGAGAAGGGCATCGACCTTTCGACGATCAAGGGCAGCGGCCCCGGCGGCCGCATCGTCAAGGACGATCTCGATGGTGCTCCCGCTGGTGCCGCCGCTCCTGCCACGGCAGCAGCGCCTGCAGTCGCCGCACCTGCTGCTGCTCCCGCAGCTGCGCCAGCCCCTGCAGCCGCCGGCCTGATCCCCGATTTCGGCATTCCGCACGAGGACGAGAAACTCAGCGGCATGCGCAAGACGATCGCGCGCCGCCTGACCCAGTCGATGCAGGAATCGCCGCACATCTACCTCACCGTCGACATCCGACTCGACGCGCTGCTGAAGCTCCGCGGCGAGCTCAACGCCAGCCTCGAAAGCCGCGGCGTCAAGCTCAGCGTCAACGACATGCTGATCAAGGCGCTGGCGGTTGCGCTCGAACGCGTGCCACAGTGCAACGTCAGCTTCGGCGGCGACGTGATGCGCTTCTACAAGCGCGCCGACATTTCGGTCGCGGTCAGCATCCCCGGCGGCCTGATCACGCCGATCATCACCGACGCGGGCGGCAAGTCGATGTCGAAAATCTCGACCGAAATGGCCGAGCTTGCGGCGAAGGCCAAGGAAGGCAAGCTCCAGCCCAGCGAATATCAGGGCGGCACCGCCAGCATCTCGAACATGGGGATGATGGGGATCAAGCAGTTCACCGCGGTGATCAACCCGCCGCAGGCGATGATCATGGCAATCGGCGCGGGCGAAAAGCGGCCTTATGTCGTCGACGACGCGCTCGCGATCGCGACGGTCATGTCGGCGACCGGCAGCTTCGACCACCGCGCGATCGACGGCGCGGATGGCGCGTTGCTTATGAAGACCTTCAAGGAACTGGTGGAGAACCCGCTGGGGCTGGTGGCGTAAAATGCCCGGGAGGGGCCAAAGCCCCTCTCCCCTTGCGGGAGAGGGGTTGGGGAGTGGGGTCCGCGCCGCGTCCGCGGCGCAGAAGACGCTCTCCGACGTTCTCGCCCGCCAAGCCATGTTGCTGGACCGCGCCCGCCGGATGCGATCGAACCCGACCGATGCCGAACGACGGCTATGGTCGATCCTCCGCGCCGGATGGCTCGAAGGCCTGAGATGGCGGCGTCAGGAGGTCATCGACGATCGCTACATCGCCGATTTCATCTGCTTCGAGCACCGCCTGATCGTCGAAGCCGACGGCGGCCAGCACGTTGAAAATGTTCATGACTTTGGACGCGACGCCTATCTGACGGAGCAAGGCTTCCACATCCTCCGCTTCTGGAACAACGACATCCTCGCCAACAGCGACGGTGTCGCCGCGAGCATATTGGATACCATCGAGTCTTCAGGCGCGCAGACGCGCGCCGCCCCCACACCCCAACCCCTCTCCCGCAAGGGGAGAGGGGCTTTCGAAGGAGCCCATAATGGCTGACACCAACTACGATCTCATCGTCCTCGGCTCGGGCCCCGGCGGCTATGTCGCGGCGATCCGCGCGGCGCAGCTCGGCCTCAAGACCGCGATCGTCGAGCGCGAGAATCTTGGTGGCATCTGCCTCAACTGGGGCTGCATCCCGACCAAGGCGCTGCTGCGTTCGGCCGAAATCTATCATTATATGCAGCATGCGGGCGATTATGGCCTGATCGCCCAGCAGATCAGCGCCGATATCGACGCGGTCGTGAAGCGCAGCCGCGGTGTCGCGAAGCAGCTGAGCCAGGGCGTCGCCTTCCTGATGAAGAAGCACAAGATCGCCGTCCATATGGGCGAGGGCAAGCTGACCGCGCCGGGCAAGCTGGAGGTGAAGGGCGAGAAGGGCACCGAAACCCTTTCGGCCAAGAACATCATCGTCGCGACCGGCGCGCGCGCGCGCGACCTGCCGTTCGCGCCCGCCGACGGCAAACGCATCTGGACCTATCGCCACGCGCTCGTTCCGCCCGAAATGCCCAAGAAATTGCTCGTCATCGGATCGGGCGCGATCGGGATCGAATTCGCGAGCTTCTACAGCGACATGGGTGCCGAAGTGACCGTCGTCGAAATGCTCGACCGGCTCGTCCCCGTCGAGGATGCCGATGTGTCGGCCTTCCTCGAAAAGGCGCTCAAGAAGCAGGGCATGACGATCTACACCGGCGCCGGGGTCGAGGAGCTCAAGGCGACCGCCACCGGCGTCACCGCGAAGATCAAGACAAAGGACGGCAAGACCGAAAGCGCCGAATTCAGCCACGCCATCGTCGCGATCGGCATCGTCCCGAACACCGAGAATATCGGGCTCGAAGCACTCGGCGTGAAGACGACCAAGGGCCATATCGACACCGACGCGATGTGCCGCACCAACGTCCCCGGAATCTGGGCGATTGGCGACGTCACCGCGCCGCCATGGCTCGCGCACAAGGCGATGCATGAATCGGTGATTTCGGTCGAAGCGATCGCGGGGGGCCATCCGCACGCGATGGATCCGCGCAACATCCCGGGCTGCACCTATTGCCGCCCGCAGATCGCCAGCGTCGGGCTGACCGAAGCCAAGGCGAAGGAGCTCGGTTACGAGGTCAAGGCCGGGACCTTCCCCTTCATCGGCAACGGCAAGGCGATCGCGCTTGGCGAATCCGAAGGTTTCACCAAGACCGTGTTCGACGCCAAGACCGGCGAACTGCTCGGCGCGCACATGATCGGCGCCGAAGTCACCGAGCTGATCCAGGGCTATACGATCGGCAAAACCGCCGAGCTGGTCGAGGATGATTTCATCGGCACCGTCTTCCCGCATCCGACGCTCAGCGAAACGATGCACGAGGGCGTGCTCGCGGCATTCGGACGGCCGCTGCACATCTGACATTGCTATCCTCCCCGTCGCGCAGCGATGGGGAGGGGGACCACCCGCGGGGTGGTGGAGGGGCTCGTCCGTCGGCCCCTGCGGGGCCGCCACCTCCCCATGGCTTCGCCACAGGGAGGATTGTCTGGACCGTCATTTGCGATTGCCGATCATCGCGGCGGGGCTGCTCCTCGCGGTTATCCTGCTCGGCCTTGCGGTCGGCGCGGGATGGACCGACGCGGCCGACTGGCGAATCTCGCAAGCGCTCTCGCTGCGCATCGACGAAAGCGACCCGGCCTTCATCTCCTTCATGCAGGGCGTAAGCTGGATCGGTGGCGGCACGCCGCGCTGGATCATCGTCATCCTGCTTTGCGGGCTCGTCTGGCGCTGGTGCGGCCCGCGCTGTGCTGCTGTGCTCGGCGGCGTCTCGCTGCTGTCGAACCTGGCGTCGAGTCTGCTCAAGCTCGGTTTCGGCCGCGCACGGCCCGATCTGATCGACCACCTCGATCATCAGACAAGCTTTTCTTATCCCAGCGGCCATGCAACGAGCGCCGCCGCGGTGTATCTGCTTATGGCCTCGCTCGCGCCGCCGCGCTGGCGAGCGCTCGCTTGGGCGCTTGCGTTCGCCATGATCATCCTCAACGGCTTTTCGCGCATCATGCTCGGCGTGCATTGGGCGAGCGATATCGTCGGCGGCACGATGCTCGGCGCCGCGTTCGCGCTGTTCGGCACATGGGCGGTCGCGCGGCGCGGCCTAAGACAATCGTAAGCATTCTGACCTAAACCGGCACGCATCGGCAGGGGAGTGGCTGCGATGCGTTTGATCGGCGGTGCGTTCAGTTGGGTCTTCGCGCTCATCCCGATCGTCTATATCGGCGCGATGCTCTGGTATTTCGCGGGCGTGGGCGGCAACAGCGCCAAGGGGATCGTCGGCATCGGCCTTGGTCCCACTGTGATCGGCCTCGCGATCGTCGGGCTGTTGCTGGCGTTGCCGCTCGTCATCAAGTTGTTGCGCGTCGTCAGCGGGACCAATCGCGTACCGGGCGCCGGCGCCGCGGCGGGCGAGCCGCTGGCCGATACGCAGGGCTTCGATCCCGATGCCGCCTTTGCCAACTATATGCGGGGCCGCGATTCGGCTCTCCCGCCGCCGATCGCGCCCGACGCCATCGGCGACGACCTGCGCCCCTTCACCCCGCGTCCCGGTGGCTTTGGGCGCAAAGGCGTCTGATCGCCTTCGAAAGCGGGCCATCACTTTCCGCTGTCCTACGGCCGCCGGTTTTGCCATCTAGGTAGCGGGCACCAACAACAGGCGGGTCGGACATGCAATCGCGGGTGAAGTTTGTCAGTTTTCTGCGGGGAATCGCTTGTGGTTCCGCCGCCCTCCTTTCGGCGTCGGCAATGGCGCAGGACGGGACGGGCCAGACGGTGATCACCGCCGCGCGCTATGTCGATGTGCTGGCCGGCAAGACGGTCGAGCATCCCGCGATCTTTGTCGGCGCCGATGGCCGTATCACCGGGATCGCCGACGCGCGTACCGTGCGCTGGGGCTCGAACGTCAAGCATATCGATCTTGGCGACAAGACCTTGCTGCCGGGGCTGATCGACATGCACGTCCACCTCGACGGCCCCGCCGATATCGGCGGCTATCGCGGGCTCGAATTCACCGACAGCTTCTGGGGCATGACCGCGGTCAAGAATGCCCACGACATGCTCGACGCGGGTTTCACGACCGTCCGCAACGTCGGCTCGGACAACCGCAACGATATCGGGCTCAAGGAAGCAATCGATGCGGGTTACGCCGTCGGGCCGCGGATCGTGCCTGCGGGCTATGCGCTCGGCGCGACGGGCGGGCATTGCGACAGCACCTTCCTGCCGCCCAGCCTCGAAAAGAAGGACGGCAAGGAAGAGGGGATCGGTGATACGCCCGACGAGCTGCGCTATCAGGTCCGCCGCCAGCGCAAATATGGCGCCGAGGTGATCAAGGTGTGCGCGACCGGCGGCGTCTTTTCGCGCAACACCGAACCGGGGCAGCAGCAGTTGACCGACGCCGAACTCAAGGCGATCGCCGACGAGGCGCATCAATGGGGCCTCCGCGTCGCCGCGCATGCGCATGGCGCGAGCGGCATTCGCGCCGCGATCGGTGCCGGGATCGACACGATCGAGCATGCAAGCCTTGTCGATGACGAAGGCATCCGGATGGCAGTCGCGCGCAAGCGGCCCGTCTGGTTCTCGATGGATATCTATAACACCGAATATACGCAGGCCGAAGGCGCGAAGAACGGGGTGCTTGAAGATAATCTCCGCAAGGATCGCGAGATTGCGCAGGCCCAGCGCGACAATTTCCGCAAGGCGCACAAGGCTGGCGTGCGGATGGTGTTCGGATCGGACGCCGGCGTGATGCCGCATGGCGAGGTCGGCAAGCAGTTCCGCGTGATGGTCGAGTATGGAATGACCCCGATCGAGGCGATCCAGGCCGCGACGCGCAACGCCGCACAGGCGCTCGACCGCGAAAAGGACGTCGGCGCGATTGCGGTGGGCCGTTACGCCGACATCATCGCGGTCGACGGCGATCCGCTCAGCGACGTTCGCCAGCTGGAAGACGTCGATGCGGTGGTGAAGGGCGGGGTACTGGTGAGGGGCGAGTGAGGCGCTAGGGTCAGGACCCTAGATTACCAGCCGGTCGATCATCGCCTCGCGCTTTTCCGGCGTCAGGTTCAGCACCGTTTCGGCATAGGTCGGGATGTCGCCATGATCGCGGCGCACGGTCGCGAGCGCGGCGTCGAGATAGGCGGGATTGACAGACATCAGCGCGCGGATCGCATCGTCCTTGATCTCGGCGCCATAGCGCATCCGGATATGCGCCGCGCCCTGTTCGATCCGTTCCTCGATCTTGCCGGCGGTGTTGGTGAGCAGATAATCCTGCATCAAATCGTCCTCATGGACGCCGAGGAGCCGGTGAACGACCGCGACGGCAAAGCCGGTGCGGTCCTTGCCAGCGACGCAGTGGACAAGGCTGGGCGCGTCCGTGTCCGCCAGCGCCGCGAGATAGAGCCGCAGCGTCGCGACCAGCGCGGGCCGGTACGGCATCCCGGCGTAGGTATCGATCATCCGCTCGCGCGCCGTCTCGGCATCGATCGCGCCGCCCGCCGCCTGCAAATGCGGCGCGAGGCCGGCGGTGATGCCGCCGGCGAACAGCACGCGCCCTGCGAAATTCGGCGACCGCCGACACGGGTGCAATTGGCGCTCGTCGTCGCCGCGCAGGTCGATCACCGTTTCGAGGCCGAGCGCATCGACCGCAGCAAGGTCGTCGTCGCTCGCTGATTCATGGTGCGCCGACCGCCACAGGAAATTGTCGCGCAGGCGGCCGTTCCCTTCGACGGCATAGCCGCCATAGTCGCGGAAATTGTGAATCCCCGACAGGGGCAGGACACGCTCGGCCAACATTTTCATTCTCCTGTGAACACCGGCTCCCTCTTTTCGACGAAGGCGTTGATCGCCTCTCGATTGTCGGCGGTTTCGTGGACGATCGCCTGATAGGCGGCGCTGAGTTCGAGGATGTCGCTCATCCGGCTGTGCTGCGCCTCGCGGAGCAGGCGTTTCGTCAGGCGCAACGCGCGGGGCGGGTTGCAGACTATGCGTTCGGCGATTGCGATCGCGCGGTCGAGCAATTGATCGTCGGGCACGACCTCGGTGACGAGGCCATAGTCCTTCGCGGTAGTGGCGTCGAAGCGGTCGCCGGTCAGGAAGAGTTCGGCGGCGCGCGGATAGCCGAGTATCTTCTGGAGCAGCCAGGCGCCCCCGTCGCCGGGAACGATCCCGACCTTGATGAAGCTGCACGCGAACTTCGCGCTCTCGGACGCGATGCGGATGTCGCAGGTGCAGGCGAGGTCGCAGCCGAGCCCTATCGCATGGCCGTTGACCGCGGCGATCATCGGCACCTCGCAGTCCATCAATGCACGGATCACCGCCTGGACGCCCTTGCGGTAATTAGCGCGGGTGGAATCGGGCTGGTCGAGGACGCCGATGCCGGTGCGGTCCTGCATCCCTTTGAGATTGCCACCGGCGCTGAAGGCCTTGCCGCTGCCGGTGAGGATGATCGCGCTGACGCCGCGGTCGTCGCCAAGCGCGCGAAGCGTGTCGATGATGTCCTGGCAATCCTCGTGCGTGCCGATCGCATTCATGCTTTCGGGCTTGATCATCGTCAGGATCGCGATCTTGCCCTGTCGCTCGACACTCAGAAACTCACCCATCAAGAACTCTCCTCGATCTCGAAGCAGGCTATGCCTCACAGGTCGGTGTTGCAAGCCAAGGTTGGCGCCCGGACGCGCGCCGGCGCCCGGCCGCCCAAAGCGTCAGCCGACGGCGCCGCTGTCGCGTAGCGCGGCTATGGCTGCTCCGTCATAGCCGAGCCCTGCAAGCAGGCCGTCGGCATCGGCGCCGCATTTGGGCGCCGCGCGTGGCGCATCGTTGACTGTCGCCGAATAGCGCGGGGCGGGGGCGGGCTGGACGACGCCACCGACGGTCAGGAAGGTTTCACGCTCGACATTGTGCGGATGCTGCGGTGCTTCGGCGAGCGAGAGCACCGGTGCGAAGCAGATGTCGGTCATTTCCATGATCGCGCACCATTCGTCGCGCGTTTTGGTCGCGAACAATGCGGCGAGCTTGTCCTTGAGCGGTCCCCACTGCGACGGGTCCATCTGTGCGTCGAACGCCGGATCCTTGTCGAGCCCGGTCTTCTCGCGCAGCAGCGCATAGAATTGCGGCTCGATCGAGCCGATGGAGATGAATTTGCCATCGGAGCAGGTGTAGGTGTCATAGAAATGCGCGCCGGTGTCGAGCATGTTGACGCCGGGCTCGTCCTTCAGGCGTCCGGCGCCGAAGAAACCCCAGGTCATCGCTGCGAGTACGGCCGACCCGTCGGTCATCGCGCAGTCGATCACCTGGCCTTCGCCGGTCTTCGCAGCATGAAGCAACGCGCTCGCCATGCCGAAGGCGAGCATCATGCCGCCGCCGCCGAAATCGCCGACATAATTGACCGGCGGCACCGGCTTCTCGCCCGCCCGCCCTACGGTATGCAGCACGCCCGACAGCGCGATATAATTGATATCGTGCCCTGCCGCCTGCGCGTATGGGCCGAACTGGCCCCAGCCGGTCATGCGGCCGTAAACGAGCTTTGGATTGTCGGCGAGCAGCACGTCGGGGCCAAGGCCGAGGCGTTCCATGACGCCAGGGCGGTAGCCCTCGATGAGGCCGTCGGCGCTCTTGCACAATTCCCGCGCGACTTTCAGCGCCTCGGGATTTTTCATATCGAGAACGATCGACGTCCGGTTACGCGACAGGGGATCGCGCGGATCGAGCGCGGCGCCGGGGCGGTCGATACGGATGACTTCGGCGCCATGGTCGGCGAGCATCATGCCGGCGAAGGGGCCGGGGCCCAGGCCGGCGAACTCGACGATCCTTATGCCTTTGAGGGGACCAGTCACATCATATTCCTTTCGAATGCTTTATCTGGAAGGCGTTGCCAGCCGATGGGCGGTCGGCTGGCAGGATGCCTCCCGTGGTTAAACGGGCACCAGGGTGACGAATTCAGAGTCGTTCGATGATGATCGCCGGCGCCATGCCCCCCGCGGCGCACATGGTGACGAGGCCGTACCGTCCGCCCGAGCGTTCGAGCTCGTCGAGCGCGGTGCCGATCAGGATCGACCCGGTAGCGCCGATCGGGTGGCCGAGCGCCATCGAACCGCCATTGATATTGACCTTCTCGCGGTCGAGATCGAGATCGCGGATGAATTTTTCGGCGACGACGGCGAACGCCTCATTGATTTCCCAGACATCGATGTCGTCCTTCCCGAGACCGGCCTTCTCGAGCACCTTCTTCGCCGCGGGAACCGGGGCGTTGAGCATCAACGTCGGATCGTCGCCGATATTGGCATAGGCGACGATGCGGGCGCGCGGCTTCAGGCCGTGCTTGTCGGCGTACTGCTTTGAAGTCAGCAGGATCGCGGCGGCACCGTCGACGACGCCCGACGAGTTGCCCGCATGATGGAAATGCTGGATGTCGACATCGGGATAGCGGCGGTTGATCTGCTTGCGAAAGGTCACGCCGCCGCCGAGGTCGAAGTCGGCGAGCGCTGCGAAGCTGGGCTTGAGCGCGGCCAGTCCTTCGGCGGTCGTTTCGGGACGCGGGAACTCCTCGTGGTCGAGCGCGACGCTGCCGTCGGGATTGAGCACCGGCACGACCGACTTGGCGAAGCGGCCCTCCTTGATGGCGCGGTCGGCGCGCTGCTGGCTGACGAGCGCAAGCGCGTCGAGATCCTCGCGGCTGATCCCTTCGATCGTCGCGATTGCGTCGCCGCACACGCCCTGGTTCGATTGCGGATGCAGGGCGTCGAGCGCCTCGTGACCCGAACCCATCATGCGCGGGGGTAGCCCGGCGTTCGCCTGTTCGGCCGCATAAGCAGCGGTGTAGCTCATCATTTCGGTGCCGCCGGCGATAACACAGTCTTCCATGCCGCTCATCACGCTGGCCGCGGCGAAGTTCACCGTGCTGATACCGCCGCCGCAGAAACGGTCGAGCGTGGTGCCGCTCGCCTTGATGTCATAACCCGCCGACAGCGCAGCCATGCGGCCAAGGTCGCCGCCTTGCTTGCCGTTCTGCGACGAGGTCGACCAGACGATGTCGTCGACCGTCGCGGTATCGAGATTGTTGCGGTCGCGAATCGCGGCGAGGACGGTCGCGGCGAGGTGCTGAGGGTGCAGGTGCGACAGCGCGCCCTTGCCGGGCTTGCCGATCCCGCGCGGGGTGCGGACGGCGTCGATGATGTAGGCGTCTGCCATGGGGAGTTCCTTTCTTGGGTAATTGTCCAGGTCGTCAGGGGATTGAAGAAGCGTCGTCGGCGTGATCAGCGGGGTGCCATGCGGATCGCGCCGTCGAGGCGCACAGCCTGGCCGTTGAAGTAGCTGTTGCGCGCCATCTCCATCGCGAGGCTGGCATATTCGCTCGCTTTGCCGAGGCGCTTGGGGAAGGGGACCGAGGCTTCAAGGCTCGCCTTGACCTTCGGGTTCATGTTGCCGAGCAGCGGCGTTTCGAACACCCCGGGCATGATCGAATTGACCCGGATGCCAAGGTCCATCAGGTCGCGCGCCATCGGCAGGACGAGCCCATTCACGCCCGCCTTGGCCGAGCCATAGATCACCTGTCCGATCTGCGCATCCTGCGCGGCGACCGAGGCGGTGAAGATGATCACACCGCGTTCGCCGTCCTCGAGTTCGGGCAGTCCCGCCATCCCCTCGGCGGCGATCGAGCCGATGCGGTAGCTCGCGGTCAGGATGCCCGCCACGCCATAGGCATAATCCTCGGTCGGGGTGCGGTGGAACTTGCCGGTCTCCTTGTCATAGGCGAGCGTCTTGCCGCGACGCGAGGTCATCGCGCAGTGAACGCAGATGCGCTCCTGCCCATGTGCCGCGCGGGCCTTGGCATAGCCATCGAGGACCGACTGCTCGTCGGTGATGTCGACATGGACGAACAGCCCGCCGATCGCCTTCGCGACCTCTTCGCCGAGCGCGTCGTTGATGTCGAAGATCGCGACCTTCACGCCCGCTGCGGCAAGTGCTTCGGCCGTCGCGCGGCCGAGGCCGGAGGCGCCGCCGGTTACGACGGCGGCGGTCGAGGAATCGATAATCATGAAGCAGGCTCCTTCAGGCCGGAATCTGGTTGAACGGGATGCCCTTGTCGGGGCGATGGTCCTGCGGCAGGCCAAGAATGCGTTCGGCGATGGTATTGAGCAAGGTCTCGTCCGACCCGCCCGCGATGCGCCCGGTCGGCGCGTTGATCCAGCTCGATGCCCAGTCATCTTTCGGCGAGGCATGTTCGTCGAACAGGAAGCCGTCGGTGCCCTGCAGGTCGAGCGCGAGCTCCGACAGCTTCTGGCGCGACCGCACCGCGACGAGCTTGTTGAGCGAGCCTTCGGGCCCCGGGGTCATCCCCGCCTGCATCATCAGCCGCGCGCGGCGGTTGATCGAGTCGAGCCCGGCGCGCATCGCATAGTTGCGCGCGATCTGATGGCGAATGCGGCCGTCCTCGATCGCCGGCTTGCCGTTGATCTTCACATCTTTGGCGAGGTCGACGAACAGGTCGAGGTGCGGGCCGAAACCGGCGCTGTCGGTGGCGACATATCGCTCGATCATCAGCGTCGTGAGCGCGACCGCGAAACCGCCACCGACCGGCGACATGCGGTGATCGTCGCTGATTCTTACATCGTCGAAGAAGACTTCGTTGACGTGGCTGTCGCCGCCCGCGAGCTTTATCGGGCGCACGGTGACGCCCGGCGCCTTCATGTCGACCCAAAAATAGGTGAGGCCCTTGTGCTTCGCGACCGTGGGATCGGTGCGGACGACGATGACGCCATAGTCCGAATATTGCGCCCAGCTGGTCCAGACCTTTTGACCGTTGATCTTCCAGCCGTTGCCGTCCGTTTCGGCGCGCGTGCGGAGGCCCGCGAGGTCGGTGCCGCCCGACGGCTCCGAGAAGAGCTGGCACCAGATTTCCTCGCCCTGCAGCGCCTTGACGACACGCTCCTTCACAAAATCCCTGTCGGCACCGAACTGCATCAGGACCGGGACGGGCATCCCCAGCGAAATGCCGAAATAGACGTTGGGGAAGCCATGCTTCATCTCTTCCCCTTCAAAGGTGATCTTCTCGATGTGGCCAAGCCCCTGGCCGCCATATTCGGTCGGCCAGTTGATGCCTGCAAAGCCCGCATCGAATTTCGCCTTCTGATAGCGGCGGCCGAGCGCGAGATCCTGTTCGACGCTCAGCCCCTTGCGCGCCGCCTTTCCGAAGGCGGGCACCATCGATTCGCACCACGCAGCGGCTTTCGCGCGGAAGGCTTCAAGATCGCTCATGCGGCTTCTCCTGCCAAGCGGTCGACGAGTATATCTTCCCAGAAGAGGCTGTTTCCCTGTTCGAGCGCGAGGCTGCGCGAACGGCGCATGTGAAGGTGCAGCCCGATCTCCCAGGTGACCCCGATGCCGCCATGGATCTGCACGCAGTCGCGCGCGGCGGTATCATAGGCTTTGGTTGCCGAAAGGCGCGCCGCGGCGGCGGCTGTGATGAAGTCTGCCTGATCCGTGCGTGCTGCGGCATGAATGCAGTTCGCGCGGGCGAGCTCGACCAGTCCGTACAGTTCGGCGATGCGATGCTTGATCGACTGGAAAGCGCCGATCGGCTGCCCGAACGCCTTGCGCGTAACGGCGTAATCGCGGGCGATTTCCATCAAGGCCTCGGCGCCGCCGGTCTGTTCGTGCGCGGTGACGACGGCCTGCAGCGCCAGAATTTGAAGCGCGGCGGCGCGTGCTGCCGGACCCGTCGCGATCACCTCGGCGGGCGTGGCAGCAAAGCGGAGGTCGGCGATCAGGCGGCTGTTGTCAAAGCTGTCGATCGCCGATCGTTCGACCCCGGCGAGATCGACGAGCGCCAGGACCGGCACGCCGGCCTGGTCGGCGAGAACGACGGCGACATCGGCGGCCAGCCCCGCAGTGACGCTTTTTGCGCGCCCCTCGATACAGCCGTTTGCAAAGGTGAGGCCCGGTATGGCGGGAAGCGGATCGGCGCCGGCGGCAAAGGCGACCGCGCCGACGGCTTCGCCGCTGGCGAGGCCAGGCAGCCAACGCTGTTTCAGCGAATCGGCGCCGAGGAGTTCGATCGCTTTCGCGGCGCCGAAACTCGAGGTCAGGAAGGGGGCGCCGCTCAGCGAGCGTCCGGCCTGATGCGCGATCAACCCAAGCTCGACGAGGCCGAGGTCGAGACCGCCATAGGCTTCAGGAAGGGCGAGGGCGGTCCAGCCCTGTTCCTTCGCCGTTTTCCAGAAGCCTTCGTGGTAACGACCGCTTGCCTGCAGCAGCGGCAGCAGGTCGTCCTTGCTGATCCGTGCTTCGAGAACACGGCGCGACTCGGTCGCGATCGCCTGCTGTCCTTCATCGTGCAATATCGACATCGGCCCGATTCCTCACCCTGCTCTGTTTGTGCCCATCATCTGTACGTTAACGTAAACGTCAAGTCTTTTGACGTTACGTTTCGGGCGCAGCGGAATCATTCCGCGCCAACAAATTTCGCGGCGCTCAGGCGTGGCCGGCTTTCCAGTCGCGCTTGATCTTCTTGGCGAGGCTCCATTTGTGAACCTCGGTCGGGCCATCGTAGATGCGGAAGGCGCGGACCTCGCGGAACACCTGTTCGACGATCGTCCGGTCGGTCACGCCGGTGCCGCCCATGACCTGAACACAGCGATCGGCGATGCGCATCAGAGCTTCCGACACCGCCACCTTCGCCATCGAGCTTTCGACGGTGCCGAGCGATCCGGTGTCGAGGACGCCTGCGCACCAGTCGATCATCAGTTCGGCCTGTTTGAGATCGATCATATTTTCCGCGAGCATGAAGCCGACGCCCTCATGCTCGATCAGCGGCTTCCCGAACGCCTCGCGGCGGTTGGCATAATCGGTCGCGATCTCATGCGCCCGGATACAGCAGCCGAGCCAGCGCATACAATGCGACAGGCGCGCCGGCGACAGGCGTATTTGCGCATAGCGAAAGCCTTCACCCGCCTGGCCCAGCATCTGGTCGGCGGGAATGCGCAGATTGTCGATTGTCAGCGTGGCGTGGCCGCCGGGCATCGAGCTGTCGATCGTATTCGGAATCTCGTCGATGCGGATCGCGGGGTCGGGCAAGTCGACCAGAAACATGCACGCTCCTTGCTCGGCCTTAGCCATGATGATGCCGACCCGCGCGCCTTGCGCGCCGGTGATGAAGGTCTTGCGACCGTTGACGACCCAGTGATTGCCGTCGGGGTGGCACGTCGTCTTCATCATCGACGGGTCGGAGCCCGCGCCACCATCTTCGGCAGGCTCGGTCATGAAGAAGGCCGAGCGCACATGGCCATCGACCATCGGCTTGAGGAAGCGGGCCTTGAGCTCGGGGCTTCCCTCCTTGCCGAGCAGATACATATTGCCCTCGTCGGGCGCCATCGTGTTGCAGGCGAGCGGGCCGAGCGGCGACAAGCCGCTGTTGATCAACACCACGGCGGTCTCGCGCTGGTTAAGGTGGCTGCCGTCTTGCAGGATGTGCGGCGTCAGCACGCCCGCAGCGCGTGCTTGCTCGCGCATTTCCATGACCAGCTCGTCGGTCGGAGCGCCATGATGGTCGCGGCGGGGATCGCGTTCATAGGGGATGACGGTTTCCCGGACGAAGGTCTCAACCTTTGCAGCAATCGCCAGCGCCCGATCCGATATGCCTTGGTTCGTCGTCATCCCGATTCCCTTCGCCGCTTCTGCAATCGCTCAACCCGACGTTGACGTAAGCGTCAAGTTAATTCATGTGCAAAGACGACGGTGCCGTAAGGGTAATAAAATTAGGGAAGGACGTGGCATGGCTTTCAAGACGCGTATCACCGAGATGCTGGGCATCGAACATCCGATCGTTCAGGGCGGTATGCAGAGCGTCGGCTATGCCGAGCTTGCGAGCGCGGTGTCGAATGCGGGGGGCCTCGGCATCCTGACCGCGCTGACCCAGCCGTCTCCCGACGCCCTGCGCGCCGAGATCGAGCGCTGCCGCGCGATGACCGGCAAGCCCTTCGGCGTGAACATGACGGTGTTTCCGACGATCAACGCGCCCGATTACAAAGCCTATGCGCAGGCGATCATCGACGGCGGGGTGAAGATCGTCGAAACCGCGGGCACGCAGGCGGTGCGGGAGATCTGGGAGATGCTGAAGCCCCATGGCGTCACGATCCTCCACAAATGCACGGCGGTCCGTCACGCGCTGTCGGCGGAGAAGGCGGGCTGCGATATCATCTCGATCGACGGCTTCGAATGCGCCGGCCATCCGGGCGAGGACGATATTCCGGGCCTGATCCTGATCCCCGCCGCCGCCGACAAGGTCAAGATTCCGATGCTCGCCTCGGGCGGCTTCGGCGACGGGCGCGGCCTCGTTGCCGCGCTGTCGCTCGGCGCCGAGGGCATCAACATGGGCACGCGCTTCTGCGCGACCGTCGAGGCGCCGATCCATGACAATGTGAAGCAGGCCTATATCGACAATGACGAGCGCGGCAGCTTTCTGATCTTTCGCAACTTCAAGAATACCGCGCGCGTCGGCCGCAGCCCGGTGAGCGAAGAGGTCGCGCGTCGCCTCGCCAATCCCGATGCGCAGTTCAGCGACGTGCAGGAGTTGGTGTCGGGCGCCGCAGGGCGCGAACTGCTCCAGACCGGCGACCTGTCGAAGGGCGTGTTCTGGGCCGGGATGGTGCAGGGGCTGATCCACGATATCCCGACCTGTCAGCAACTGATCGACCGGATTATCGGCGACGCCGAAGCGATCATCGACCAGCGGCTTGCCGGTTTCAGGAGCTGACGCCCGCCCATCCTTGCGCTCCGTCCTTGCGGTCCGGCAACGGGTGCCGCTATGCTGGCAGGGTCCAACCTGCCGGCCTCTTTACTCGCCGGCCCGTCGAGGGGGCTGCTTGGCTATCATCGAATATAAGGGATTTGGCGGCCTTCGTCTGTCCGCCGATGTTCTGGGCGACGAAAATGATCCCGCCGTCCTGCTGCTCCCCGAACCGGGGCAGGGGCGCGAGGTCTGGCGCGCAGCGGCCGAAGCGCTCGTCCTGTCCGGGCGACGCGTCGTCAATGTCGAACCACGTGCCTCTGCAATGGAAGCGGGCGATATCGCTGCGCATGTCGAGGATCTGCGCGCTATCCTGGCGCAGATGGGGTCGCGCCCCGTCGTCGCGACCGCGCGGCGAGGGGGATTGGTCGCGACGCAGGCGCTGGCCCCTGATGGCGCGCATCTCGCGGCGGGGTTGATTCTGGTCGACATGCCGGTGAGCGATGAGGCGGTCGCGGCGGCGCCGCGCCTCGCGCTTCCGACGCTGGTCGTTCGCGGCGGCTTTTCGCCCGCCGAATGCACCGCGGCGAGCGACGCTTTCACCGCGGCGCTGCCGATCGGCGAAAGCGCCGATATCGAGGACAGAGACCTGGCGTTCGCGGTCGATCGCAACGAGGCACTGCTCGGCCAGCTGCTCGAATTCCTCGAACGGCGCCAGCCGCGCGAAGCGATGGAGTTCAAGGCCGGATCGGACCCGCGCACGCTGCGCGATGCGATGGGCTGTTTCGCCACCGGCATCACGATCGTCACCGCGCTCGACGCGTCGGGGGCACCGGCGGGGCTGACGGCGAACAGCTTCACCTCGGTGTCGCTCGACCCGCCGTTGCTGCTCGTCTGCATCGCCAATACGTCGGGGACCGCGCCGATCCTGCGCGACGCGGTACATTTCGGCGTCAACGTCCTCCAGATCGGGCAGCAACCGGCGTCGAACCGTTTCGCGTCGAAGGGCGAGGACCGCTTCGCCAACCTGCCATGGGCGCCTGGCCAGACCGGCGTGCCGTTGCTCGGCGGCTCACTCGTTTCGTTCGAATGTCAGCGCGAGTCGCTGCATGAAGCGGGCGACCATTTTATCCTCGTCGGGCGAGTGGTGCGCGCGCAGTTCGAGCCGCACCGCGACCCGTTGCTCTATTTTCGCGGCAAGTACCGGCGGCTCCATTTCGCCTGACCGGGTGGCTCGCAGCTTCGAATCAGGCCGGAGAACCGAGCTTGCCAGCGCGAATTTCGCGCTTCAGTACCTTGCCGACTTTCGACCGCGGCAGGTCATCCCAGATTTCGAGTTCCTTCGGCGTCTTGACGCTGCCGATGGCCGCCTTGACGTGCGCGATGATCTCTTCGGGCGCTGCCTGCCGGCCCGCGCGAAGCTGCACGACCGCGCAGACTCGCTCGCCCCATTTGTCGTCGGGAAGCCCGAACACCGCGCCGTCCTGAATCGCCGGGTGCGACAGCAGCGCCGCCTCGACCTCGGCCGAATAGACGTTGAAGCCGCCGGTGATGATCATGTCCTTGGCGCGGTCGACGATGTAGAGGAAATTGTCGGCGTCGAGATAGCCGATGTCGCCGGTGCGGTGCCAGCCGTTCAGCGTCGCTTCGGCGGTCGCTTCGGGGTTCCTGTAATAACCGGCCATGACAAGCGAGCCCCTGACGACGATCTCGCCGCGCTCGCCCTGCGGTAGTTCGCTGCCGCTTTCATCGATGATGGCGACTTGCACGAGCGGGCCGGGCTTGCCCGCTGACGACAGGCGGTGGCGCGCAACCGACCCGTCCGGGTTGAAATGATCGTTCGGTGCCATCATCGAGATCATCATCGGTGCCTCGGTCTGACCGAAAAGCTGCGCCATGACCGGCCCGATCTTGTCGATCGCCTCTTCGAGCCGCGCGGGCGAGATGGGCGCCGCGCCGTACCAGAAGCACTGGAGCGACGAGAGGTCGGTGGCGCCGAGCGCTGGATGATCGAGCAGCATGTAGATCAGGGTCGGCGGCAGGAAGCTATGCGTAACGCGGTGCCGCGACACCAGCGCCAGGAACTCTCCGATATCAGGATAGGGCATGATCACGACCTCACCGCCATGCGCCATGATCGGGAAGGTCAGCACACCGGCGGCGTGCGTCAGCGGTGCCATCGCCAGATAGACCGGGCGTCCCTCGAACGGATAGCCCATCAGGGTCAGCGCGGTCATCGCCTCGAGATTGCGGCCCGTCAGCATGACAGCTTTCGGGTGGCCCGTCGTCCCGCCGGTGCCGGGGAGCATCGCGAGGTCGCTGACCGGTTCCGCCTGAAACGGGCCGTCGGGGACGCCCGCGAGCCACTGGTCGAGCGACGGCGCGAAAGGCTGCTCGGCATCGAGGCAGACGAGCAGCTCGAGTTTCGGCAACTGCCGGCGAAGTTCGTCGACCAGATCGGCGAACTTCGAATGAAAGAGCAATGCCGCACAATCGAAATTGTCGAGAATATAGGCGTTCTCGGCCGCCTCGTTGCGCGGATTGATCGGACACCAGACCGCCGCGGCGCGCGAGATCGCAAGGACGCAGGCAAAGGCGACGGGATCGTTGCCCGAGAGGATCGCGACATGCTTTCCCGGCGTGATCCCCGCGCCGTTCAGCCTGCGCGCGACGCGGTGCGTCAGGGTCTGGACCTCGGCATAGGACAGGCTCTTGCCGTCCATCGTCAGGCAGGGGGCGCCGGCGCCCAGCGACGCCCCCTTGTCGAGCCAGTCGACCAGCCGCATCCGCCGCCTCCTCAGTCGTGAACCGTGACGACCGGTTTCAGCACCAGCCCGAACTGGCGCAGCGCGCCGAATATCTCGCGATGCCCGAACGCATGGCACGCTGACGCAAAGCCGACGCGGCGCGGCGATTGCTGGAGCAGGTTCATCGCTGCCCACGCCTGCATCAGGCCGGTCTGCTTATAGTTGCAATTGCCGTGAAGCAGCACATGCACGCGGCCGAGCGGGCCCGAGGCGTAAACCGAATCGATGCTGGTGTTGAGCCGTGGATTTTCGCGCGGCGGCATGTCGCCCTGAACCGATTCCGCCATCTTGGCGAGCGCCGCCTCCTGTTCCTTGAAGGGGAGCGGCTTGATGTCGGTATCGATCATCTTGGTCATGTTCACGACATTGTCCATCACCTCGCGCGCGAAAACGCCGCCATAGACCTTGACCGTCGAGACGCGCGGGTCGTCCTTGAACCAGAGCGGGTGCGATGTCCCGCCCCACGGCAGGGTCAGCGCGGTCGCGTGCTGGCCAGGGACATGGCATTCGGTGGTCGTCAGCGTCGGCCATTGGACATACTGATTGTTCTCCAGATAATACCAGTCGGCCTTCAGGATCGTGAAGATCGTCTGGACCGAGGCATAGGTCGGGAAGCCCTTCCACAGCACGAGCATGTCGAGCGTATCGAGCCCCGGCATGGTTTCGAGCGCGATGTTCGCCGCGATCTCGCCCGTCGTGTACATATGCGCGACGCACGGTGAGAGCAGCAGGCCCTTTTTCGCGAAACCCTCGCCCCATTTTTCCTGCGCCAGCATCATCCAGTCCTGCTCGCCGGTGGTGTCGAGGTAATGGCATCCCGCTGCGAGGCTCGCCTCGACGGTTTCAGGGCCATATTTGATGAAGGGGCCGACCATGTTGCACACGACCTTCGCGCCCTTGAATAGCTTCGTCAGCGCTTCGGCGCTATGCTCGACCTCGGCGACCTCATAGTCGGCGGTCTCGATGCCGGGGACCTTGTCCATCACCTCCTGCACGCGCTTCGCGTCGCGCCCGGCGGCGATGAACGGAATGCCGAGTTCGCGCAGATATTCGCAGACGAGGCGGCCTGTGTAGCCCGAGGCGCCATAGACGATGACCGGTTTCTTGCTCATGGAATGTCGTCCCTGTTGTGTAGGATTTGGATCAGACGGCGGTGTAGCCGCCGTCGACGATCAACTCGCTGCCGCACATGTAGGCGGCATCGTCGCTGGCGAGGAAAAGGAGGGGGCGGGCGATCTCGCGCGTCGTCGCCATCCGGCCGAGGGGAATGGCGCCGACCGTCGCGCTCGCGAAACCCGCGGCCGCGTCGCCGAGACTGCCGACGGCGTCAGCGACGAGTTTGGTCTCGCAATATCCGGGATGGAGCGAGTTGATGCGCACCGGCCAGCCCTTGCGTGCGCAATCGACGGCCACCGCCTTGGTGAGCATCGCGACCCCCGCCTTGCTGGCGTTGTACGCGGGGAAAAGCGGTTCGGCGACGTTCGCCGCGATCGAGGCGACATTGACGATCACCCCGCCCTTGTCCCTCATCGCGTCGATGCCGGCGCGCACGCCGAGGAAGACGCTTTCCAGATTGACCGCCATCAGCCGTTGCCATTCGGCAAGGTTCGTATCGACGACCGATTTCAGGAAACCCATGCCGGCGTTGTTGACGAGGATGTCGAGCTTTCCGTCGCGCGTGACGATGTCGGCGATCACCGATTTCCACTCCGCCTCGTCGGCGACGTCCTGACGCCGGGCTTCGGCTTTCAGTCCCTCGGCACGGATCGCGGCCGCCGCGGCGTCGGCCTCGTCCGCGTCGATGTCGGTGATCGTCACCGATGCGCCCTCGCGGGCAAATTCCTGCGCGGCAGCGAGGCCGATTCCACGCGCGGCGCCTGTGATCAGAACGCTCTTGCCGGTAAAACGCATCATCCGATGCTCCTTGCGAAATGATAAAAAAGGGTCGGGGGCGGCGCGGGAGGAGGGGACGCCGCCCCCAGGGGGGGGCCTCAGAATTTGGCCGTCAACTCGACACCATAGGTGCGCGGCGTGCCGCGGTTGAGATAGTCGAGCCCGAAGATGTCGATGTTGAGCCCATAGCTGTAGTAATATTTGTTGGTCAGGTTCTTGACCCACGCGCTGACCGCATAGTTGCCGTGCTCGAAGGTCAGGCGGCTGTTCACCAGCCAGTATCCGGGGTTGCCGCACGTGATCGCGGGGCCGGCCGGACGGACGTTGCCGGGCGCGCCGGGACGGTCGCACGGGGTCTGACCATAATCGCCGAACGGGTCGAAATAATATTTGCCCGTATAGGCGGCGTCGCCGCGCAGCGTCAGCTTGTTGTCGCCGCTTTCAAAAACATCCCAGTCGAACCCGGCCGAGAAGGTCGTGCGCGGTGCGTTCGGGAAAGGATTGCCGTTGACGTTGCGCGTCGGGCTCGACGGGTCGGTCGGGTCGATGACATTGCCCTTATATTTGCTGCGCAGCAAACTCATCGAGGCATCGAGGCGCAGGCTGTCTGCGGCCTGGATCGTCAGCTCGGCCTCGCCGCCGTAGAGGCGGCCATTGGCGCTGCGGGTGAAGGTCGTCGCGCCGATGACCTGCGTCACCTGGTGGTTCTTATAGTCGTAATAGAAGCCCGCGAGATTAAGCTGCACGCGCCGGTCGAAAAAGCGCATCTTCAGCCCGCCTTCATAGGCGTTGATCTGCTCGGGCTCGATATAATAGACCTGATTGGTGCCCTGATAGGCGAGGCCGTTGAAGCTGCCGCTGCGATATCCGCGGCTATAGTTCAGATAGCCCATGACATCGTCGGCAAAGTCATAGCTGACGTTGATCCGCCCGGTCAGGCGATTGGCCTTCTCCTTCTGCCGCAGCGCCGGAGCGCTGGCATCATAAGGGAAGGTATAAGGAATGGTGCTGGCGCGGATCGTGCCGCCAAGGTCGTAAAGCACCGTCCGCCCGTTCAGATATTTGACCTTGTCCATCGTGTAGCGAAGGCCGACGCTGACCGTCAGCGCATCGGTGATGTCATAGCTCCCGTCGAAGTAGATCGCCGCCGAAGGCCGCTTGATCGTGTAGCGCTGTTCGCCCTCGATCGGACCGAATGGCGGCGCGCCCGCGGCGCGGCATGCGGACGAAATCGCGCCGCCGAAACCGCCGCCACCCGAATTGTTGACCTGGATGTCGGTCAGCAGCGCGATCAGCGACCGGGCATCGAGGAAGCCGTTAGGGTTGCCCGTCGGCACCGCGGCGCAGCTCGCCGGATTGGTCGGGTCGAGCGTCGGATCGACCGCGAAGGCGGGGACGAACGCCGCTGCCTGCGGTGCCGACACCGGGGCGTTGAAGAAGCTGTTGGGAACCCCCGCGCCCTGCAGGATCGGCTTCAGCACGCCGAAGAAGTCGATCTCGTTGCGCGTGTCGATCTTGTCGACGCCATAATAGAGCCCGGCCACCGCATTGAAGCGGTCGCCCTTGAAGTTCAGGCGCAGATCCTGGTTGAAATTCTTGCTGAACGAATTGTAGCGAAGCGCGCAGACGCTGTTGGGCGAGCCGTCGCAGTCGAACGGCGAGTTGCGATATTTGCCCGTGTCATAGCCGGTAATCGAGGTCAGCGAGAGGCTATCGCTGAGTTCGATCGCGACATTGAGCGCAAAGCCCTGCGACGAGGTGTAATAGCGTCCGCCCGTGTCGGCGGCGACTTCATTCTTGCCGAGCGGGGCACCGCCATTTTGCGCGGGGTCGAAGCGCGAGTAGCCGAGCACGTCGCGGCCCTCGGCCAGCTGGCCGAGCGCATAGGGATTGGGGGCCAGCGGATTGTCGCGCGCGAAATAGCCTTTGAGGTTGATGTCGACCGTTTCGGTCGGTTGCCAGCGGAGCGAAGCGCGCCCTGCAACCGTGTTCGTCGTGCCGACATGGCGGTCCTGCACCGGATTATACTGCCATCCGTCGCCCTTCGCGAACGTGCCTGCAAAGCGGATGCCGAGCTTGTCGGGGATCAGCGTCGCCTCGACCGCGCCCTCGACCGTCTTGGTGTCGTAATTGCCATAGCCGAGCGTGATCGTGCCCTCGTTGCCGTCGAGCTTCGGCTTGTTGCTGAAGAAGCTGATCGCGCCGCCGGTTGTGTTGCGGCCATAGAGCGTGCCCTGGGGGCCGCGCAGCACCTCGACGCGTTCGAGGTCGTAGAGCTGCTGGCCGTGGCTCGCGCGGAAGCTCTGATAGACTTCGTCGACATAGACGCCGACGGGCGAGGCCGTGGAGGCGGAAAATTCGTTGGCGACCGATACGCCGCGCAGCGAGAAGTTCGGCTGGGTGCGGCCATAAGGCGTCGTGATCTGGAGGCTGGGCACGAAGCCTTGCAGGTCGGACGTCTCGCTGATCCCGCGCGATTCCAGCTCCTCGCCCGCCAGCGCGGACACCGCGACGGGAACGTCCTGCAGGTTCTGCGCTCGCTTCTGTGCGGTGACGACGATTTCGGCGATGCCGCCGCTACTTGCCTCTTCTGGGGCAGAGGTTTCCTGTGCGAAAGCGGCGCCCGGCCATCCCATCAGCATCGTCGTCGACAGGCAGGTCGCCAGAAAAGCTTTGTGCATCACGCTTTCTCTCCCTTCGCTCGGTCCCGTTCTGTGCGGAACCTTCGTCCTCCGGGAGGCTATGGCGGCGGCGCGGCGGGCAATAGACAAGGCGTCGGGGGGAGCGATGGGGGGGTAGGTGCCTGCCGCTTGCCCCCGAATGGCCAAAGCGATAGCTTCCGATCATAGATGGGGGGCAGAATGACCGTCCAACAGGGATCGGGGAATATCGCCAAACCGCGCCTGCGGGCCGTGCCGAACGAAGGCGCATCCGCTTTGCGTCCCCGCCATTCGGCGCCTCCCCGCTTTCCCGCCGACCTTGTCGGACTGGCGACGCAGCGGGTTTGGCTGGACAAGCTGTTCCAACATGAAATCGGCATCGTCTGCGCCCCTGTCGGGTACGGGAAGACAGCGTGGTGCGCGACGCTGTTTACAGAGGCGGTCGCTGCGGGCTGGCGGACGGCGTGGCTGTCGGTCGATGCCGAAACCGATGCCGCGATGCTGCTCGCCGCCTTTGGGCTCGATCTTTCGGAGGATATTGGCGCGCCGGCGAGCGCCGACGCCCTGGCGAGGCTCATCGACGCGGACCCGCGTCCCATGTTGTTCGTTGCCGACAATGCCGACCGTCTTGCCGATCCCGTGGCGCGCGAAATGCTCGCCCGGCTTGTTCAGCACCCGCCCGACCGGCTGCGGCTGTTGGTCGTCGGCCGGGCTCGACCCGATATCCCGCTTGGCGATGTAGAAGCGCGCGGCATGGCGCTCGCGATCGGACGCACCGATCTCGGGCTTTCCGATACCGCTATCCAGCAGTTCCTCGCCGCGTCGGGTATCGCGCTCGATGCGAACGAAGCGCGTGCGCTCAATCGCTTCCTGCTGGGCTGGCCCGCTGGCGTGCGAATGGCGGCCCAGTTTGGCGGCGATCTGCGCGCGATGGCAGCGGCGGGCGATTGGCCGCCGCTTGCACGGCGCTTTGCGGCGATCGTTGATCCGGTGGTCGACGAGTTGCCCGCCCCGATGCGCGAGATGCTGGTGCGGGGCGCAGTGGCGCCCCGGCTCGACGACGCGCTTTGTCTGCTGCTGGCCGGCGGCGACAGCACGACTTCTGTTAGCGACTTCGCGTCGCATTCGCCCTTCCTGGAAGCGGACGGCGACGGCGGATTTGGTATCCTCCCCGCCCTGAGGGCGGCACTGAAGATCCGGCTCGATCTGGCGAACTCGCTACAGCTGCACCGTGTCGCCGGGCGCTATTACGCGGCAAACGGAAGAACAGCCGACGCCGTCGACCAGTTTCTCGCCTGCGGCGATCTTGACGATGCGGCGGGGCTCATCGCCGACCTTGCGATGCCGATGATCAGGAGTGGCGCGATCGATCGCCTGACGGCCTGGATCGACCAGCTGCCGCCGGAGACGGTCACTGCGCCGCCGCGTCTTGCAAGGGCACGCGCCTGGCTTGCGCTGTTGCGCGGCGAAAGCGGCTCGACCGACCTTGCGGGACCGGATGAGTCGCGCGCGCTCGAACTGCTGCGCCGTGCCTATATCGAGGACCGGCCCGACGACATCGTCGAGGCGAGTGACCGGTTACTGGCGGCGTCGGCAGAGGAAGACGATTTCGTCACCGATATGGTCAGGGTCGCGCTGGCCGACGGCGCCGCCAGCCGCGGCCTTTTCGGGCTTGTTCACGATGCGCTGCGTCCCGTCATGCTGCACGGTGCCGGGCGGGCGCTCGACCTGCCGGGTGCGCTCGCCGCAAGGGTGAAGGCCCGCGTGTCGCGCGCGCAAGGGCAGTTGGGAGAAGTCGAACGGCTGCTGCGCGAAGCGAAGGCGCGGCAAGGCGGTTCGGATCTTGCATCGGCCTTCATCAATGCTGCGCTTGCGCGGGCCTGCTACGAAAGGGATGCGTTGGAGGATGCGGCCGATCTTGCCGCCGAAGCGTTGCCGCATCTCGAGGGCAGCGTTTTTCAGGATGCGCTGATCGACGTTTTCTTGGTCGCTATTCGTGTTGCGGCGAGTGCAGGGCAGGGCGATCGCGCCGCATCGCTGATCGACCGGGCCGAGTTGCTCGCCTTCCGCCGCGACTGGGCACCGCTCAAGGCGCTGTGCATCGTCGAACGCGCGCGGCTTCGCCTGCCGCAGACGATCGATGCCGAGACCGTCGTGGCGATCGGTGAAGAGGAGCACGCCATAATCGACCCGCTTTCGGCGCAGGGGCGGGCCTTTGCCCTGCTGTCGGAATGGCGCGCCTACGAAGCCATTGCGAACGGTGACCGACCGCGCCTCACCACCGTCGCCGACCGGCTGCTGCGTCTTGCGTCGAGCAGCGACAGCGCCGAACTGCGCGCGAGCGCGACGCTGTTCAATATCCTGCCGCAACTCAGCGGGCGCTGCGACAAGATGGTCGAACTTGAAACGGTGCGCTTCCTCAACCATGCGGCGAGCCGTGGCTTCCGGCGTACAATCGTCGATGTCCTCGACGTCACCGGCGTGCGGGCGGTGCAGAATTTCTGCAGCGAAGCCTATTCCTCCGACTGTTTTCTCGCATTGTTGAAACTGGCCGAACCATCACGGCGCAACCCCGCGCTCGAGGGCGGGTACAGCGCAGCGCCCGGCGAGGCCTTTTCGTTCCTGACCGAGCGCGAGATCGAAATCCTCAGCGCGCTCAATGTCGGCGAGTCGAACAAGGAAATCGCCCGAACGCTGCACCTCGCGCCCGAAACGGTGAAATGGCACCTCAAAAATGTGATGCGCAAATTGCGCGCGGGCAGCCGCGAGGAAGCGGTCGTCAACGCGACGATGCTTGGCCTGAAGCTGATCGAAAAGGCGCCCGCGCCGTAGCTGCGAAATATGGTGAGCCCTGCTGGGTTCGAACCAGCGACCTACTGATTAAAAGTCAGTTGCTCTACCGACTGAGCTAAGGGCCCATCGTGGCGCCGAAAGCGTCGACGCCCGAAGAGAGCCGTCGCCCTAGTGCGCCTCGGCGTTCCGGTCAACCGGCTTGGCGCGGATCAGGCGTGCGGCGAGTTGGCGGACCGTTCGCCCGCTGACCGGATCGCGCCATTCGGGGGCGACGGTGCGGAGCGGGCCAAGAACGAAGGCGCGCTCGGCCATTGCGGGGTGCGGGACGGTGACGTCGGCGTCGCTCCACGCGCCGCCCGACCAGAGCAGAATATCGAGGTCGAGCGTCCGCGCGCTCCAGCGCTGGCCGGTGCGGCGGCCGAACTGCGCTTCGATTTCGCGCAGCCGGGCGAGCATTTCGGGCGGCGTGAGCGGCGAGGCGACGAGCGCGACGGCGTTGGCATAGCGCCGGCGCGACGGCCCCACCGGATCGCTGGCGATGATCGGGCTGGCATCGACCGGCTCGATCTCTTCGCTTTCGAGCGCCGCGAGCGCCGCAACCAGAATGTGGCGCGGATCGCCATGGCGCGCATGGCGTCGGTTTGAGCCGAGGCCGATGGCATATAGAGCAAGGGGCGTTGCGCTGGTCATGGCGGAGCGCCTATCGCAGCCGCGTGGAGATTGTAAGCCCCTTGCCGGGAACCGAGCCGTCCCGCGATTGCCCGCGCTGTCCGCGGCTTGTCGCGTTTCGGCGCCAATGTCAGGTGGAGCATCCCGACTGGTGGAACGCCCCGGTTTACGCCTTTGGCGATCCAGATGGATGGCTTGCGTTCGCAGGCCTCGCGCCCGGAAAGCATGGGGCGAACCGGACGGGGCGTCCATTTACCGGCGACTATGCTGGCGACCTGTTGTTCGCGACGCTTGCCGAGTTCGGATTGAGTGAGGGCATTTACGACGCGCGCGTCGACGATGGGCTGCGCCTTCAAGGGGCGATTATCGTCAACAGCGTCAAATGCTTGCCGCCCCAGAACAAGCCGACGCCCGCCGAAATGGCGAACTGCCGCCCCTTCTTCGAACGGCAGCTCGCCGCTTTGCCAAATCTGCGGGTCATCATCGCGCTCGGTCGAATTGCGCATGACGCGGCGCTTCGTGCTGCCGGTGCGCGACTGGCGGCTTACCCTTTCGCGCATGGTGCGGTCCATGCGCTGGCCGATGGACCGTATCTCGTCGATAGCTACCACTGCTCGCGCTACAATACGAACACCGGGCGCTTGACGCCGCCGATGTTTGCCGATGTGTTCCGTACCGCGCTTATCCTCCGCGATCAGACGAGTGAGCGGAATTCCTCGACCACGGCGCGATAGAGCTGGCGCTTGAACGGCACGATCAGCATTTCGAGCTCATCGAGTTCGGCCCAGCGCCACGCCCGGAATTCCTGGTGCTTGGTTGCGATGTCGACATCCTTGTCCTCGCCCATGAAGCGCATCAGGAACCAGTGCTGCCGCTGGCCGCGATATTTGCCGCCCCACATTTTGCCCATGAGGTGATCGGGGAGGTCATAGAAATACTCGGTCTTGCTGCGCGCGATGATCTCGACCAGCCCGCCATGGACGCCTGTCTCTTCGCCAAGCTCGCGGATCGCCGCTTCCTCGGCATCCTCGCCCGGATCGATTCCCCCTTGCGGCATCTGCCAGGCGTCCTCGGACGAATCGAGCCGCTGGCCCACGAACACGAGGCCGTCCCGGTTCGCGAGCATCACGCCGGCGCAGGGGCGGTAGGGGAGATTGTCGTCACTCATGCACTGGCTTCGGTGACGATAGCCTTGAGCACTGTCAAGGCATCGCGAATATCGGCCTTCGCGCTCGGAATGCCCTGCGACAGGTTGATGAAGCCGTGGATGGTGCCGCGCGCTTCGCGATAGGTCGTGGGCACGCCCGCCTCGATCAGCTTCGCCGCATAAGCGCGGCCCTGATCGCGGAGAGGGTCGAGTCCTGCGGTGATGAGCAGCGTCGGCGGCATCCCCTCCGCGGGGAAATCGAGCGGCGCGGCGCGGCGGTCGGTCGGGTCGGGGGCATAGTGGCCCGAGAACCAGGTCATGCTGCTCTCCGTCAGCAGATGCCCTTCGCCGAAATCGCGATAGCTTTGCCAGTCGTCGCTGGTCGTCACGGCGGGATAGATCGGGTGGATCGCGATCACCGGCTTCGACGCGGGATTGTCGCGCAGCGCAAGCGCGGTGACGATAGTAAGGTTGCCGCCCGCGCTCTCGCCTGCCAGCACAAGCCCGGTGCACGGGATATTGTCGGCGACCCAGCGCGCCGCGGCCTCGCAATCCTCGGGGGCGGCGGGGAAGGGGTGCTCGGGCGCCAGGCGGTAGTCGATCGCGACCACCGGAATGTCGAGAATGCGCGCCGCTTCCGCACAATAGGCGTCGTGCGTGTCAAGGTCGCCGATCACCCAGCCGCCGCCGTGGAAAAAGACGAGCACCGGTCCCGGTGCGCGATCGGGCCGATTGTCATAGACGCGGACGCGAATCTCGCCCGCCGGTCCCGGAATGACGCGGTCCTCGACCTTCGCAACCTCGCCGCGTGGAGAATCGGCCATTTGGGTCATTGCCCGGAACATCTCGCGCGCGCCGGCGGCAGGCAGTTCCTCCATCTTGGGACCTTCCTGCGCGTTGAGAAACGCAAGAAAAGCGGCCACGTCGGGGCGGGTGTAGTGGGTCGTGCCGTCGGTCATCCTGTCCATCCCTTTGTTGTTTTCTGCCGTCCGGATATTCGGCATCGGCCAGCCAAATTCAATCGCAAATCGAAACCGACCACGTCCTGCCGCTTTGCGGCGCACAATTTTTTCTCAATTGCGGCTCGTGCCGTACAGGCCTAGGCCAATGTCACAGGTTCGCAAGATTCAAAGGCAGATACGAAAAATGGCGACAGCGGTAGAGGACCGGGCCGACAATCGGCAGTCCCCCCTTTCGGATGCAGTTGTAGTCAGGTTTGCAGGCGACAGTGGCGACGGGATGCAGCTGACCGGCGGTCAGTTTACCTTGTCGTCGGCGCTTGCCGGCAACGACTTTGCGACTTTCCCCGATTTTCCAGCCGAGATTCGCGCCCCGCAAGGGACATTGTTCGGCGTCTCGGCCTTCCAGATCAATTTCGGGTCTTCGGCGATCGAGACCGCGGGCGACGCGCCCGACGTACTCGTCGCGATGAACCCCGCGGCGCTCAAGACCAACGTTCCGCAGCTCAAGCCGGGCGGCCTGATCATCGCCGACGAGGGCGAATTCAACGACCGCAACCTCGCCAAGGCGAAATATGACGCGAACCCGCTCGACGACGGCAGCCTTGCGAAATGGCAGTTGCTCAAGCTGAATATCAGTCAGCTCACCATGGATGCCGTGAAACCCTTCGGCCTCGGCAACAAGGAAGCGCTACGCTGCAAGAATATGTGGACGCTGGGGCTCGCGCTCTGGATGTTCGACCGCGACCGCCAGCCGCTGATCGACTGGCTCAACGGCAAGTTCGCGAAGGACCCGAACCTTGCGGCCGCCAATGTTGCGGCGCTGAACGCCGGCCATGCCTATGGCGAGACCGCCGAGCTTGCGGGACCGCTCAAGCAGCATCATGTCGATCCCGCGCCCGTCGCTCCGGGCCTCTATCGCACGCTGACGGGCGCCGAGGGGATCGCGCTTGGTCTCGTCGCGGGCGCGCAGCTTGCGAAACTGCCAATGTTCTTCGGCGGCTATCCGATCACCCCGGCATCGGCGATCCTGCATCACCTGTCGCGGCTCAAGGAATATGACGTCACGACCTTTCAGGCCGAGGACGAGATCGCGGCGATCTGCTCGGCGATCGGCGCGAGCTATGGCGGTTCGCTCGGCGTCACGAGCTCGTCGGGTCCGGGCATCGCGCTGAAGGGCGAGGCGATGGGTCTCGCGATCATGACCGAGCTACCGCTCGTCATCGTCAATTCGCAGCGCGGCGGTCCCTCGACCGGCTTGCCGACGAAAACCGAGCAATCGGACCTCTATCAGGCGGTCTATGGCCGGAACGGCGACGCGCCAATGCCGGTGATTGCCGCGCGATCGCCCGGCGATGCGTTTGAATGCGCGATCGAGGCGTGCCGCATTGCGGTGCAATATATGACCCCGGTGATGCTGCTGACCGACGGCTATATCGCCAACGCGGCCGAGCCGTGGAAGGTGCCCGATCTTGAGAGCTACGATGATTTCCCGGTCGAGTTTCTGACCGAAGTGCCCGAGGGCGGGTTCAAGCCCTATGGCCGCGACGCGAATCTCAAGCGCCCGTGGGTCAAGCCCGGCACGCCCGGCCTGCTTCACCGCATCGGCGGCATCGAAAAGGAAGTCGACACCGGCCACATCAACTATGCGCCCGACAACCATCAGGCGATGACCGATATCCGCAAGGCGAAGGTCGATGGCGTGAAGGTGCCCGACCAGGTGGTCGAACTCGGCGCCGAGGGGGGCAAGCTGGCGGTCGTCGGCTGGGGGTCGACCTTCGGCCCGATCCATCAGGCGGTGCGCCGCAAGCGCGCCGAGGGCGCCGACGTCAGCCATGTCCACATCCGCCATATCTGGCCGCTGCCCGCCAATCTGGGCGAGCTGCTCAAGAGCTATGACAAGGTGATCGTGCCCGAAATGAACACCGGCCAGCTCAAGACGGTGCTGCGCGACCAGTATCTGGTCGACGCGAAGCCCGTAAACAAGGTGTCGGGCCAGCCGTTCACCATCGCCGAAATTGAGGCCGCGATCGAGGAGGCGCTGGCGTGACGACGGTCACCAGCACCGAGTATTTTAATGCGGCGGTCAATGTGGAATTGGCTGCGGGCCCGCACATATGTCCTGTGTGCAGCGAGTTCGAGTTTTCCGAGCAGGGCAGTTATGAGATTTGCGAAGTTTGCAATTGGGAGGATGATCCCGTCCAACTGAACCAGCCTGATTTGGCCGGAGGCGCAAATCAGTTTTCGTTGATCCAAGCCCGTCAGCTTTGGCAAGATTCTGGGAAGAAGACGAAATGAACGAGATGACCACCATCGCGCGGACGACCACGCTCAAGGATTGGGAAACCGATCAGGAAGTTCGCTGGTGCCCCGGCTGCGGCGACTATGCGATCCTCAAAGCCGTGCAGCGCACGATGCCCGAAATCGGCACCGCGCCCGAGAACACCGTGTTCATCAGCGGCATCGGCTGCTCGTCGCGTTTCCCCTATTATATGGAAACCTATGGCTTCCACACGATCCACGGCCGTGCGCCGGCGTTCGCGACGGGGCTGAAGCTCGCCAATCCGGACCTCGATATCTGGATCGTCACCGGCGATGGTGACGGGCTCTCGATCGGCGGCAACCACACGATGCACCTCATCCGCCGCAATCTCGATTGCCAGATCATGCTGTTCAATAACGAGATCTACGGCCTCACCAAGGGGCAATATTCACCGACCAGCCGCGTCGGCACGACAAGCCCGTCGACGCCTTACGGCTCGGTCGATCGTCCGGCGCAGCCTGCGGCGTTCGCGCTGGGCGCCGGTGCGCGGTTCGTCGCGCGCGGCTTCGACGTATCGAAAGAGCTGCCCAACGTGCTGAAGGCCGCTCATGCCCATAAGGGCGCGGCCTTTATCGAAATTTTCCAGAACTGTATCGTCTACAATAAGGACGTGTTCGAGGATTTCGCCGCACCGAAGGGCGCCGAAGATCGCCAGCTCTGGCTCAAGCAGGGCGAACCCATGCTTTACGCCAAAGGTACCAAGGGCATCGCGCTCGACGCCGACGAACTGCACCTCAAGACCGTCGACGTCATCGATGGCGATTGGAAAGAAGCGGGCGTGATCGTCCACGACGTGACCAACCGCAGCGTCGCGCACATGCTCGTCGAAATGCGCTTCGGCGAATTCCCGATGGCGCTCGGCGTCCTTTACGACGATCCGCGCCCGACTTTCGAGGCCGACGTCGTCCGCCAGAACAAGGCGGCGAGCGAAGGCAAGACGGCCGATCTGCAAGGCCTGCTCAAGAAGGGGCAGACCTGGACGGTGACCGAGGGCGGTCCCGAACTCTGACGTCTTGCGAAGGGCTTGCCGGTCGGGTTTATAGGCCCGGATGGACAACCTGACGCACAGCCTCGTCGGCGCGGTACTCGGTCAGCTCGGTCTCAAGAAAAGGACCGGGCTAGCCGTGCCGACGCTAATTATTGCGGCGAACCTGCCTGACATCGACGCGGCCTGTGCGGTCTATGGCATCGAGTCGCTGTCGATGCGGCGCGGGATCACGCACGGGCCGATCGCGCTCGTCCTTCTGCCTATTGCTCTTTGGGCTCTGATGATCGCCTTCGACCGCGGGCAGGAACGACGACGCACGCGGCCCGCGAACCGATTGCCGATCGACAGGGGCTGGCTGCTCGCGCTCGCCTATATCGGTTGTCTCAGCCATCCGGCGCTCGACTGGCTCAACAATTACGGCATCCGGCTGCTCGAGCCGTTCAGCCATCGCTGGTACTACGGCGATACGCTGTTCATCATCGATCTCTGGATATGGATCGCGCTCGGCCTGTCGCTGTGGCTGTCGCTGCGCCGCGAACGGCGCGGGACGGCGAATTGGCAGCGCCCGGCATGGGTCGGTTTTACCGCCGTCTGCGTCTATATTTTTACCAACGGGCTGATGACGGGCCGCGCCGAAGCGCAGGCGGCCGAATTGTTGCGAAAGGCGGGGCAAGACGGTGCGCTCGTTGTCGCCAGCCCGCCGCCGCTGGCGTTCTGGAGGCGCGACATCGCCTGGCGCCGCGACGGCTACTACGGCGGCGGCGCCTATGCACTGGGTTCCGGTAGTACGGTCGAGCCCGGCATCCCAGACGGGATGAGCGATCTACGACTCCGGGCGTGGGTAAAGAACGACCCTGCCGCGCTCGCCTTCCTCTTCTGGTCGCGGATGCCCGTCGCAGAAACTGAGGGCAGCGCGATCGTGCTACATGACCAGCGCTATATGCAGCCGGTAGCGCGCGACCGTTTTACGGTCCGCGTGGAGGATCCCCGCGCAGCAACTATTGTCGAATAGGCGCGCGTTCATCCTGCCGCCTATCGCAATAAAATCTCTGGGAATCAAAAGGCTCGCACGCCTGCCTCGGCGGCTTGTGACGCCATGAAGGCTCGCGACAACCGATTGTCAGGCCGCTGCTTTTGCGGCAGAAAGCGGTATATGAACACGCATGTCAGTCCCCGCCGCGGCAAGGCGCTACTGCGCGCAGACCGGGCGTTTCGCACCGGCGGGGGGCTGGCGCGCCTGATGGCGCTTGCGCCGGCGAACTTTTTCCACCGCCAGCTAGACCGCATCGACGCCGGGCTCGCCTATGGCACGCTCGAAGGTCATCTGCCCGACGGCAGCGTGCGCATCCTCGGCGGTCGCGGCAAGGGGCCGACCGCGATCGTCCACCTGAAAAGCTGGGCCGCGCTCGTGCGGCTTGTGCTGTCGGGTTCGGTTGGGTGGTACCGCGCCTGGGAGGCCGGGGAGTGGAGTTCGCCCGATCCGGTCCCGCTGTTCGACCTGTTCATGCGCAATGGCGAGACGCTCGGCAATGCGGGGCGGTCGCGCGGCCCGCTGCACTGGCTCAACCGCGCATCGCATTTCCTCAACCGCAACAATCGCACCGGGGCGCGGCGGAACATCCACGCGCATTACGACCTTGGCAATGACTTCTACAGCCTGTGGCTCGATGCGCAGATGAACTATTCGAGCGCGCTCTTCGCCGATGCAGGGCAGACGCTGGAGGAGGCGCAGACATCGAAGCTCGATGCGATTCTCGACCGGCTCGACCTGCGCTCGGGCGGGCGCCTGCTCGAGATCGGTTGCGGCTGGGGGGCGCTTGCCGAACGCGCGGTCGAGCGGCACGACGTCATCTACACCGGGATTACCCTCTCACCGTCGCAAGCCGAGATTGCCGATCGGCGTCTGCACGCGGTCGACCTGTCGGGGCGATCGCGGATCGAGCTCTGCGATTATCGCGATGCGCAGGGCCCCTATGACGCGATCGCGAGCGTAGAGATGGTCGAAGCGGTCGGGCAGGCCTATTGGCCCGTCTATCTCGACACCATCGCGCGCCTGTTGCGCCCCGGTGGCCGCGCGGCGATCCAGTATATCCTGATCAGCGACGCGCTGTTCGAGCGTTACGCGGCCAGTACCGACTTCATCCAGGCCTATATCTTTCCGGGCGGCTGCCTGATTTCCGAAAGCCGTTTCCGCGCGTTGGCCGAGGAGCGGGGGCTTGTGTGGCGCGACGTTCTCCATTTCGGGCTCGGCTATGCCGAAACGCTGCGCCAGTGGCGCGAGCGGTTCGATGCCGCGGTGTCCGACGGGCGCCTGCCGGCAGGGTTTGACGACCGCTTCGTGCGGCTCTGGCGCTATTATCTTCAATATTGTGAGGGGGGCTTTCGCGGCGGCGGTATCGACGTCGCGCAGGTGACACTCGAAAAAACAGCCTGAAAACAAGCAGGGAGAAGGCAATGCGAAGATTTTTGGCAGGCGCGCTGCTGTGCGCAGCCGTGGGGATAGCTGTCCCCGCACCCACGCAAACCACCGCGGCTCGGGCGACCGACAATCTGCCAAAGGATCTGAATGTGCTGTTTTGGAGCCAGGACCAGCGTGACACCGCCTTCCGGACGATGGAGACGGTCCCGAAAGTCGTCGTGCACACGATCAAGGCGGGCGGTCGCGCCTATCCCATGCCGCAAGGCAAGCCGATCGACCTCGGGCTCGATGTCGACGCCCATATGGCGGCGCAGCGCAACGCGGGGCTGATCATCGTCCAGGACGGAAAGGTGCGACTGGAGAAATATGCGCTCGGCTATGGCGCCTCCGGCCGCTGGACGAGCTTTTCGGTGGCGAAAAGCTTCACTTCGACCCTTGTCGGCGCGGCGGTGAAGGACGGCTATATCAAGAGCCTGGACGACAAGGTTACCGTCTATATCCCGGGACTCAGGGGCTCGGCCTATGACGATGTCAGCGTGCGGCAATTGCTGACGATGACCTCGGGCGTCAAATGGAACGAGGATTATACCGATCCCAAATCCGATGTCGCGCAGTTCAATCTGCAAAAGCCGGTGCCGGGCGAAGACATAACGGTCAGCTATATGAAGACCCTGCCGCGCGAAGCGCCGGCGGGGTCGAAATGGGTGTACAAGACCGGCGAGACCAATTTGATCGGCGTGCTGGTGTCGAGCGCGACCGGCAAGACACTCTCGGATTATCTGTCAGAGAAGGTCTGGAAACCGTTCGGCATGGAGCAGGACGGCGTCTGGATGCTCGGGCCGACGGGGCACGAGATCAGCGGCTGCTGCATGTCGGCGAGCCTCAAGGATTATGCACGCTTCGGCCAGTTCATCCTGAACGGCGGCGTCGCGGGCGGAAAAAAGGTTCTGCCTGACGACTGGCTCGCCGCGGCGACGACCAAACAGGCGGGGATCGACATTCCCGGCCGCGGTTATGGCTATCAATGGTGGACGAACGACGATGGCAGCTTCGCCGCGCAGGGAATTTTCGGTCAGGGCATCTTCATCGACCCGAAACGCAAGCTCGTGATTGCCTCGAACGGCAATTGGCCGACCGCGACCGACCCCGAAGGCGTCGGCAAGGCGCGCGAGGCCTTTTACAAGGCGGTGCAGGCTGCGATCGACCGCGAAGCGGCGAAATAAGCGGGGTCAGGCGGCGACGGGAGCCGTCGTCGCCGCGCGCTGGGCGAGCCACGCCGCCGCAAGCGGTATGGCGATGCCCAGCACCATGATCCACCAGGTGTCGGCCAGCGTCACGGCACGATAGAGCCCGGCGCCGATCACCGCCCCGGCGACGGTCCATCCGGAATTTGCGCTGGCGGAGATGCGCATCGCCAGCCAGCTTCCGCCAAAGGTGCCGACGAACCAGCCGATCAACAGGGCGATGGTCGATGCGAGGGGGATAAGCACCTCCCCGGTTTCGAGGTCATAGACGTCGGGCGACAGCTCGTTTCCCGCATATTGCGCGAGCCATAGCAGCGCGAAAGCGACGACGATCCCCACGATGGTTGCTGCGACCGTCCGCAGGATGTTGCGACCCATAACCGTGCCTTTGACCAGATATTTCGGGCCGAAACCTAACGGCCGAACGCAAAGATCGCGTTAAGCATCGACCATCACTTTGGGCAAGGCATGGAAAGCGGTGCTGTCGAAGCCCGCGATCATCAGTTTCGCGACATATTCGCCGACGGCCGCGGGATCCTTGATGCTTTGCGGATCCTCGCCCGGATAAGCGCGCGCGCGCATCTGGGTGCGCGTGCCGCCGGGATCGAGGATCGCGGTGCGGACGTTCGAGATATTGCGCATCTCGGCGCCATAGCTCGTCACCAGCACTTCAAGTGCGGCCTTCGACGCGGCATAGGCGCCCCAATAGGCGCGCGGATCGCGCGCGACGCTGCTCGACAGCGCGAGCAGGCGGCCACCCGGCGCGCGGCGGAGCAGCGGATCGAAATTGGCAATCAGCGCCTGCTGCGCGACAAGGTTCAGCGTCAGCAGTTTGTTGAATTCCTTGCCGTCGATCGCGCCGACCGGGGTCAGCGTGCCCAGCATCGCCGCGTTGAGGACGAGCATATCGAGGTGCTGCCAACGTTCGGCCATCGCGGTGGCAAGCCGCGCGATACTGTCGCCGTCCGTCAGGTCCAATGGCGCGATCGTTGCGCTGCCGCCGGCCTCGTGAATGCGATCTTCGAGTTCCTCGAGCCCGCCGGGGGTGCGTGCGGTGATGACGACATGCGCGCCGCGCGCTGCAAGCGCTTCGGCGATCGCCGCGCCGATACCGCGGCTCGCCCCGGTCACGAGTGCGACCTGACCCGCCAAATCTTCAGATACCATGATCACTCCGTCAGACAACGCGCTCGGCAAGCAGCGAAAACTGGTCATCGACCGCTTGCTCGTCGAAATCGGTCAGCGTGGTCGGATAATCGCCCGTAAAGCAGGCGTCACAATATTGCGGGACGTCGTCGTTGCGCCGCGCCTCGCCCAGCGCGCGATAGAGCCCGTCGATCGTCAGGAAAGACAGGCTGTCGGCGTTGATGAAATTCGCCATCTGGCCGACGGTCATCTGCGCCGCGAGCAATTTGGCGCGCTCGGGCGTGTCGACGCCATAGAAACAGCTATGCTGGGTCGGCGGGCTCGCGATGCGCATATGCACCTCGGCTGCGCCTGCATCGCGCATCATTTGCACGATCTTCAGGCTGGTCGTGCCGCGAACGATCGAATCGTCGATCAGCACGATGCGCTTGCCGCTGATCAGCGCGCGGTTCGCATTGTGCTTCAATTTCACGCCCAGGTGACGAACCTTGTCGCCCGGCTGAATGAAGGTGCGGCCGACATAGTGCGAGCGGATGATGCCCAGTTCAAAGGGAATGCCCGATTCCTGGGCATAGCCGATCGCGGCGGGGGTGCCCGAATCGGGCACCGGGATGACAAGATCGGCCTCGACCGGGTTCTCGCGCGCGAGTTCGGCGCCGATCGCCTTGCGCACCGAATAGACGCTGGTGCCGTCGACGATCGAATCGGGGCGCGAGAAATAGACATATTCGAAGATGCACGGTCGCGCCGAGCGTTCCGCGAAGGGGCGGTGCGACGAAAGCTGGCCATCACGGATGATCACCAGCTCGCCCGGATCGACCGAGCGGACGAATTCGGCGCCGACGACGTCGAGCGCCACCGTTTCGGACGCAAGGATGTGCGCATCGCAGAGCTTGCCGATCACGAGCGGGCGGATGCCGAGCGGGTCGCGGCATCCGATCATCCCCTCCGCGGTCAGGCAGATCAGCGAATAGGCGCCTTCGACCTGCTTCAGCGCGTCGATGAAGCGATCGAGCAGGGTGCGATAGTTCGATGTCGCGACGAGGTGAATGATGACCTCTGTATCGCTGGTCGACTGGAAGATCGAACCGCGACGTACGAGAATCTTCTTCAGCGCCGTTGCGTTGGAGATGTTGCCGTTATGCGCGACCGCGAAACCGCCGGTCGACAGGTCGGCGAACAGCGGCTGGACGTTGCGCAGCGCCGTCTCGCCGGTCGTCGAGTAGCGGACATGGCCGATCGCCGACGCGCCGCCCAACTGGCGAATGATGTCGTCGCGGTCGAAATTGCCGGCGACATGTCCCATCGCGCGGTGGGTATGAAAATCCTTGCCGTCGAAGGCAGTGATGCCCGCGGCTTCCTGGCCACGGTGCTGCAGGGCATGAAGGCCCAGCGCCACGACCGCAGAGGCGCTGTCGGCGCCGTGAATACCAAATACGCCGCACTCCTCGCGGAGCTTGTCGTCATCGAAAGGGTGGGTCGTCAGCATGACATTCCAGGGGCAGGGGCCAAGGGGCGGGGGCAGTGACTGCGGCGCATATAGGGAGGCTTGCCGCAAATGTCGCCCCCCAAACTTCACATGATTGTCACAGGGCGAACCCGGACGGGTGACAAGCGCAGCAAAGCTGCTCTAAAGGCCCATCATGGACCAGAAAGCCGACACGACCGACCGCTTCCAGCCGCGCTTCGACCCCGCCGGTCTCGTCACCGCGATCGTCACCGATGCCGCGACGGGCACGCCGCTGATGGTCGCGCATATGAATGCCGAAGCGATCCGGCTGACCCAGGAAACCGGGCAGGCGCATTTCTGGTCTCGCTCGCGGCAAGCGCTGTGGCGCAAGGGGGAGACCTCGGGAAACGGACTGACGCTGGTCGAGATGCGCGTCGATTGCGATCAGGATGCCCTGCTGCTGCGCGTAACGCCCGCGGGACCCGCTTGCCACACGGGCCGGCGCTCCTGCTTCTATCGCCGTGTCGAGGCAGATGGTGGCCTGACCTTCCTCCACGACGATGCGTAGGGGGCTTGCCGCCTTCGTGTTCGGCGCGCTGTTGCTCGCGGGCTGCGATCGGCACCCGCAGGCGGGCGGCGACCAGACGGTCGACGCGAACAGCCCGCTCGAACTGGCTGCGCGCGAGCGCGGGATTGTGCGACCCGATACAGCCAGCCCGACGGGCGTGTTCGAACGCTCGCACGAACTCGGGCGCGACGCGATGTGCGTGGTGCCCGACGGCGCGGGTCAATGGCGCTTTGCGTTGTCTGCGTCTTTCGGTCCCGGCCTGCGCTGCGCCGCGCGCGGGACGATCGTGCGCGAGGGGCAGGGATGGCGGATGCGCTTCGCGGACGTCGAGGGGTGCGAAGCGCTGGTCCGTGAGGAAGAGGACGAGCTCCGACTGCCCGGCAGCCTGCCCGCGCAATGCCAGACGATCTGCTCCGCCCGTGCGTCGCTGTCCGGGTTGCGGCTGCCGCGCGCAAGCTGGTCCGAGGAGGACGCGAAACGCTTGCAGGTCGCGGATCCGCGCGGCAATATGATCCAACCGTGCGGTAGTTGAGACGCGCCGATTCCCGGCACCTCCCGCCCTTGACGTTCACGTCAACGGAAACTATTCTGGCCCGTATGACCGAAGAATACGGCCACGCCCACATCGATACGCCCGATCATCTCGGCCGCGACCAGTTCAGTATCACCGACCTGTCGACCGAATTCGGCGTCACCGCCCGCGCGCTCCGCTTTTACGAGGACGAGGGGCTAATCAGCCCGTCGCGCCGCGGCCTGTCTCGCATCTATTCGAAGCGCGACCGTGCGCGGCTCGCCTGGATCCTGCGCGCCAAGCGCACCGGCTTCAGCCTTGCCGACATTCGCGAGATGATCGATCTGTACGACGTCGGGGACGGCCGCAGGCTGCAGCGCCAGGTGACGATCGAGAAATGCGAGCAACGCATCAACCTGCTGCAACGCCAGCGCGACGATATCGACAGTGCGGTCGAGGAACTGACGCGCTTCATCGATATGGTCAAAAAGGTCGACGCCAGTCAGAAAGTGCGCTGAGCCTCGACTCTCGCGCCTCCCCGGACGAGATATTGCTAACCCCGCTTTCCAGAAAGATGAGTCATGCCCGCCTACCGCGCCCCCATCCAGGATACGCTCTTCCTGATCAACGACGTCCTCGGCGTCGAGCGCTACGCCAAACTGCCAGGCTTCGCCAATGCGACCCCCGACATGATCGAGGCGGTGCTGACCGAAGCGGGCAAATTCTGCGAAGAAGTGCTGTTCCCGATCAACTATTCGGGCGATCAGGAGGGCTGCACGCGACACGAAGACGGATCGGTCGCGACGCCGAAGGGGTTCAAGGAGGCCTATAAGGCCTATTGCGACGCCGGCTGGACGACGCTGACCCAGCCGGAGGAATTCGGCGGACAGGGCTTGCCGCACATCATCGGTTTCCCGGTCGAGGAATATCGCATGGCGGCGAACCAGGCCTTTTCGATGTACCCCGGCCTCACTCAGGCGGCGGTCGCCGCAATCCTCGTCAAGGGATCGGAGGAGCAGAAGGCGACCTATGTCCCGAAGATGATTTCGGGCGAGTGGGGCGGCACGATGAACCTCACCGAACCGCACTGCGGCACCGATCTCGGCCTCATCCGCACCCGCGCGGTGCCGAATGCCGACGGCAGCTATGCGGTGACCGGCACCAAGATCTTCATCTCGTCGGGCGAGCATGACCTCACCGAAAATATCGTCCACCTCGTCCTCGCGAAGACGCCCGATGCACCCGACAGCGTCAAGGGCATTTCGCTCTTCATCGTGCCCAAATTCCTCGTCAACGAAGACGGCTCACTCGGCGCCCGCAACACGCTCCAGTGCGGCTCGATCGAGCACAAGATGGGCATACACGCCAATTCGACCTGCGTGATGAACTATGACGGCGCGAAGGGCTGGATGGTCGGCGAGGAGAACAAGGGGCTTGCCGCGATGTTCGTGATGATGAACGCCGCGCGCCTCGGCGTCGGCATCCAGGGGCTGGGACAGGCCGACATCGCATTCCAGAACGCGGTCCAATATGCGCACGACCGTCGCCAGGGCCGCGCGCTGACCGGGCCGCAGGATCCCCAGGAAAAGGCGGACCCCCTGTTCGTCCACCCCGATGTGCGCCGCATGTTGATGGACGGCAAGGCAGTTGTCGAGGGGCTGCGCGCGCTCTGCCTGTGGGGTGCGCTGCAGGTCGACCTCGCGCATGTGGCCGAGACCGAGGAAGAGCGCCAGCATGCCGACGATCTCGTCAGCCTGCTCACCCCCGTGATCAAGGGCTATGGCACCGACAAGGGCTATGAGGTCGCGACCAACGCGCAGCAGGTGTTCGGTGGTCACGGCTACATCGAGGAACAGGGCATGTCGCAATATGTCCGCGATGCCCGCATCACGATGATCTATGAAGGGGCGAACGGCGTGCAGGCGATGGACCTCGTCGGCCGCAAGCTTGCGCAGAACGGCGGCCGCGCGATCCAGACCTTCTTTGCCATCGTCGACGCGGAATGCGCCGCGGCGAAGGACAAACCCGCGTTTGCGGATTTCGCGAGCCGTCTTGAAAAGGCGAACGGCGAACTCAAGGCCGCGACGATGTGGTTCATGCAGAACGGCATGACGAACCCGAACAACATCGGCGCGGGCGCGCATCACTATATGCACATCATGGGGATCGTCGCGCTGGGGCTGATGTGGCTGCGCATGGCCGAAGCGGCGCAGAAGTCGCTGGACGACGGGCGCGGCAACAAGGATTTCCTTGAAGCGAAGCTCGTCACCGCGCGTCACTTCGGTGAACGTTTTGTCCCCGACGCCGGCGCGCTGCGCCGCAAGATCGAAGCGGGCAGCGAGGCGATGATGACGTTGACGCCGGAGCAGTTCTTCGCGGCTTGACCGGCGCCTTTGCAACCATCGCCGCCGCCATGCGTGGAGGCGGCGATGAGCGACCTCGTCCCGATCGTCATTGAAGGCCGCAACTGCTGGCGGATCGAACGCGCCGACAAGGCGCGGATGATCGTCGATGCTGCCGATTATTATGCGCTGCTTGAACGGCTGATGGCCGGTGCCAGGGAGCGCATCCTGCTTATCGGTTGGGATTTCGATCCGCGGATCGCGCTGAAGCCCGACAGGGATGGCAACGGCGAGTCGCTTGGCGACTATCTGCTGCGCCTTGCAAAAAATTGTCCTCACCGCGACATCGACATCCTCCGCTGGAATTTCGGGGGCCTGAAGCAGTTCGCGATGCCGCGCATCGTCGCAATGATCGCGCGGTGGAAGATCACGCGCTCGATCAGTTTCCGGCTCGACAGCGCGCATCCGGTCGGGTGCAGTCATCATCAGAAGGTGGCGGTCTTCGACGACCATCTGGCGGTATGCGGCGGCATCGACGTCGGGGCGCGACGCTGGGACACGCGGGGGCACAAGGACGACGATCTGCATCGGACGGCCCCCGACGGAAAGCCCTATATGCCCTGGCACGACAGCACGATGTTGCTTTCGGGGCCGGTCGGCAATGCGCTTGCCGATCTGGGTAACGAACGCTGGCAGCGCGCGACGAAGAAGCCGCTCCGCGAAATCAACGGATCGGGGGAGGGGTGGCCCGACGATCTGGAGGCCGATTTCGAGGGTGTCGACGTTGCGATCTCGCGGACCCGCGCCGAGTATGACGGCTATGAGGAAATACGCGAGGTCGAGCAGCTTTATCTCGACATGATCGCTGCGGCGAAGCGCTTCATCTATTTCGAGAATCAATATTTCACCTGCGGCAAGATCGCCGCCGCGATCGCCGAGCGGCTCAACGAGGATGATCCGCCCGAATTCGTGATGGTGATGCCCGAGACCGCCGACGGCTGGCTCGAACAGATGGCGATGGACGCCGCGCGCGTGCAACTGGTGCGCGAAATCGCCAAGGCGAAACACGGCGACCGGCTGCGGGTCTATTATCCGCGCACCAAGCGCGGCGAGGCGATTTACGTTCACGCCAAGACTGCAATCGTCGACGATCGGGCGATTCGTGTGGGATCGGCCAATCTGAACAACCGTTCGATGGGGCTCGACAGCGAGTGCGATGTGACCATCGACTCGGCGCTGCCGGCCAATCACGCCATCGAGCCGGTCATTCGCCGCCTACGCGAATCGCTGATCGCCGAGCATCTGGATGTCGATCCGCTAGACGTAGCGCGCCGGTTCGAAGCCAGCGGTTCGCTGATCGAGACGATCGAGGGATTGCGCGGCCAGGGGCGCTCGCTCGAACTGCTCGACCTCGTTTCGCCGGGTCCGATGGACGAATTCATTGCCGAGAACGAACTGCTCGATCCGACGAGCCCCGACGCGATGTTCGAAAGCCTGACCGAGCGGGGTCTCAGGAAAAGCTGGCATCGCGGCCGCGACTGGATGCGGCGCCACCGGCCTTTCCGGCGAAAAGCCTAGTCCGCCAGCGACAATATGTGCTGCGCCTGCTTGAGATGCGGCGCGTCGACCATCTTGCCGTCGACCTGCAGCACCCCGACACCGGGATGGGCGGCAAAGGCATCGACGATCGCCTGAGCACGCTGGACCTCTTCGTCGGCAGGGGTGAAGGCGGCGTTGATCGGTTCGACCTGCGACGGATGGATCGCCATCATGCCGGTGAAGCCGTCGCGCCGCGCGCGGGCGGCATAGGCGGCAAGCCCGGCCTCGTTCTTGATCGCCGGGAACACCGTGTCGATCGCCGCGACGCCTGCGCCGTGCGCCGCGAACAGCGTGAGAGCGCGCGCAACCTCATAGGGTGAGGTGTAGCTGCCATCGTCGGTGCGGCTCGTCGTCGCGCCGATGGCGGCGGGCAAGTCTTCTGCCCCCCAGGTCAGGCCGACGAGGCGATCCTTCACTTCGCGATAGCTGCCGAGCGTGAAGATCGCCGCGGGCGTTTCGGTCGCGATGGGCAGGATCGGCGGCAGCGAGGCGTCGCGCGCGGATTCGCTGCGCAGAATCGTGTCGAGTTGCTGGATGCTCGGCGCGCCCTCGGCTTTGGGCAGCATGATCGCGTCGGGCCGTCCCCCGACGATCGCCGCGACATCGGCCGCAGTCATATGCCCGTCCAGCGGATTGACGCGTACCAGCGTGATGACTTCGCGTGTCCCGGTCAGATAGTCGGCCACCGCGGCACGGGCGGTCTCTTTGTTCGCCGGCGACACCGAATCCTCCAGGTCGAGGATGATCGCGTCGGCGCCCGATACTGCGGCCTTGGCGAAGCGTTCGGGACGGTCCCCGGGAACGAAGAGGAGTGAACGCAGGCGCATCAGGCGGCCTTTCCTTTGATCAGCGCGGCACGTTCGCATTGGCAGACGATTTCGTCGCGCTGGTTGATGCAGCGGTGGAGAAAGGTCACGATACCCGATCCGGGACGCGATTTGGACTCTTTCAGGCCGATGACTTCGGTCTCGGCGCGCAACGTGTCGCCGATGAACACCGGCTTCGGCATCACCAGCTTGTCATAGCCCAGGTTCGCGACGAGCGTGCCAAGCGTTGTGTCGCCGACCGACAGCCCGACCATCAGGCTGAAAGTGAAGGTGCCGTTGACGAGAATCTGCCCGAACTCGGACGCCTTCGCCGCCTCGGCATCGAGGTGCAGGGGCTGCGGATTGTGCGTCATCGTCGAAAACAGCAGATTGTCGGTCTCGGTCACCGTGCGCCGGATTTCGTGCGCGATCGTCTCGCCGATCTGCCACTCGTCGAAAAACTTGCCTGCCATCTTCAGTCCCTCAAATGCAATTTCATGCCGACATGGCTCTGCACGAAGCCGAGCCGGGCGTAAAAGCGGTGCGCGTCGGTGCGTGTAGCTGACGATGTGAGCTGAACCAGCTTGCAATCGCGCGCGCGGCATTGCTCGACCGCCCACAGGATCATCTGTTCGCCGAGCTTTTGCCCGCGCAGGTCGGCGGCAATCCGTACCGCCTCGATCAGCCCGCGCCAGCTTCCTTTGAAGGAAAGCCCCGGCAGGAAGCTGAGCTGCATCGTGCCGACGACGCGGCCGTTTACCTCGGCGGCAATCAGCCGCTGGTTCGGATCGGCATCGATCGCTTTGAACGCTGCGAGATAGCGCGGGTCCGACGGATCGGCCTCGCGGTTCGCGGGAATCGTATCCTCCGCGAGCATGGCGAGAATGGCGGGAAGGTCCGCCACCGTCGCGTCGCGAAGGATAAGCTCGCTCACTCGGCGGCCTCGATCTTCGCGAGCAGCGCTTCCACCTGCACCTGCGCGCCGGCGGTCGCGTTGAGCTCCGCGACCACGCCGTCGAACGGTGCGGTCAGGCTGTGCTCCATCTTCATCGCCTCGAGTGTCAACAGCTTCTGGCCCTTGGTGACCTTGTCGCCCGCTGCGACGTCGACCGCGATGATCTTGCCCGGCATCGGCGACAGGATTGCACCGTCGCTGGCGCCGCCGCCGGAGCCGCCAGCGGCACGCCAGGGGGTAAGCTGCCACACGGCGCCTCTTTCGGCGACGAGCATCGCGGGGGCAGGTTCGTCGGCGCCCGGCCCGTGCAGCGTCACGTCGACGCGTTTGCCATCCAGCAGGAAGGGCGCTGCGCGCACGTCGGGGGCGTTGAGGCGGAAGCCCGATTGCAGCGAGCGCGGGACCATCGCCATTGCGGCGTTGGTCAGTGCCTGCTCCGACGGTGTCGGTTCGGCGGTCATGCTGTCGCCGTCGCGGCCGATCAGCCCGGTATCGACGGTGCCCGCGATGAAATCGGGGTGATCGAGCGCGGCAATCAGGAAGGCCGAATTGGTCTTCACCGGCCAGATCGCGCTATCCTCCAGCATTTCCGAAAGCATCGCGCGCGCTTCCTCGCGATCCTCGCCATAAGCGATCACTTTGGCGATCATCGGATCATAGAAGGGTGAGACCTCGGCGCCCTCATAGACGCCGGTGTCGATACGGCCGAGATGGTCGGGAAGCTGGAATAGTTCGAGCGTACCAATGCTCGGCAGAAAGCCCTTCGCGGGATCCTCCGCATAAAGCCGCGCTTCCATCGCCCAACCGTTGATCGCCAGCTCGTCCTGCGACAGCGGGATCGGCTCGCCGCTCGCGACGCGCAGCTGCCATTCGACGAGGTCGACCCCGGTAATCTCCTCGGTCACCGGATGCTCGACCTGCAGCCGCGTGTTCATCTCCATGAACCAGATGCGGTCGGCGCGCAGGCCTTCGCTGGCGTCGGCGATGAACTCGATCGTCCCCGCGCCGACATAATCGACCGCCTTTGCCGCGCGCACCGCGGCGGCGCAGAGTTCGGCGCGCGTCGCTTCGTCCATGCCGGGGGCAGGGGCTTCCTCGATCACCTTCTGGTGGCGGCGTTGCAGCGAGCAGTCGCGTTCGAACAGATGGACGACATTGCCGTGCGTGTCGCCGAACACCTGCACCTCGATATGGCGCGGGGTCAGGATATATTTCTCGATCAGCACATGGTCGTTGCCGAACGACGCCGCCGCCTCGCGCTGGCACGAGGCGAGCGCGTCGGCGAAATCGGCCGCAGCATCGACCTTGCGCATCCCCTTGCCGCCGCCGCCCGCGACCGCCTTGATGAGCACGGGATAGCCGATCTGCACCGCCTGTTCGGCGAGAAAGGTCGGATCCTGATTTTCGCCCATATAGCCCGGCGTCACCGGCACACCTGCCTCGGCCATCAGCTTCTTGGCGGCGTCCTTCAGGCCCATCGCGGTGATCGACGAAGGCTTCGGCCCGACCCATATAAGCCCCGCATCGGCGACCGCCTGCGCAAACTCGGCATTCTCGGACAGGAACCCATAACCCGGATGAATCGCCTCGGCCCCGGTCGCCTTCGCGGCGGCGATGATCTTCTCGCCGATCAGATAGGATTCGCGCGCCGCCGACGGCCCGATATGCACGGCCTCATCGGCCTCGCGCACATGCAGCGCGCGCGCATCGGCGTCCGAATAGACCGCGACGGTCCGAATGCCCATCTCGCGCGCGGTGCGAATGATGCGGCAGGCGATCTCGCTGCGATTGGCGATGAGGAGAGACTTAATCATTTAGGCGGTCTTCCATTGTCAGGCGGACGATTTGCCATTCCGGCCAAGGGTTCTCTAGATCGATGTCGGCATAGCCGCGTTGCGCGGCAAGCTGCTCTCTCATGCTAATCCGCATCGTCATGCACACTGCGCCGTCACGAATTTCGATGACCTCGGTTTCGGTTAGGGGCACTCCCTTCTTCTTTTCGAGATCGAAAAGAAGATTGATCAGCGGCGGAATGGGCACCGGCACGATCGGCTCCGTCGGTTCGTCGGGAGTGACGGCGGCGTTGCCTTCTTTGCCGAAAATCTTCTTCAGAAAGTCCATCCTAATTACATCCTGAACACGCCGAACCCGCGGTCTTCGACCGGAGCGTTCAGCGTTGCAGCAAAGGCCAGCCCTAGCACGTCGCGCGTCTGCGCGGGATCGATGATGCCATCGTCCCACAGCCGCGCCGTCGCGTGATAGGGGTTGCCCTCATCTTCATATTTCTGGCGGATCGGTGCCTTGAAAGCTTCGGCTTCCTCCGGCGTCCATTTCTCAGCATCACGGTGCACCGTCGCCAGCACGCTCGCTGCCTGTTCGCCGCCCATCACCGAAATCCGCGCATTGGGCCAGGTGAACAGAAAACGTGGCGAATAGGCGCGCCCGCACATACCGTAATTGCCCGCGCCGAAGCTGCCGCCGATTAGCACGGTGATCTTCGGCACCGTCGCCGTGGCGACCGCGGTCACCAGCTTCGCGCCATGCTTCGCGATGCCTTCGGCCTCATATTTGCCGCCGACCATGAAGCCGCTGATGTTCTGGAGGAAGAGCAGGGGGATACGCCGCTGCTGCGCCAGCTCGATAAAATGCGCGCCCTTGACCGCAGATTCGCTGAACAGCACGCCATTGTTCGCAAGGATCGCGACCGGGATGCCCCAGATATGCGCGAAGCCGCACACCAGCGTGCTGCCGTAGTTCGCCTTGAACTCGTGGAACTCGCTGGCATCGACGATGCGCGCGATCACTTCGTGCACATCGTAAGGTGCGCGCACATCCTCGGGGATGATGCCATAGAGCTCCTCCGCATCATATTTCGGCGGACGCGGGGCCTTCATCGCGACGGCGAAGTCATCGTCGACCCCGAAGGTCGAAACGATGTCGCGTACGATGGTCAGCGCATGTTCGTCATTCTCGGCCAGATGGTCGACGACGCCAGATTTCTTCGCGTGCAGGTCGCCGCCGCCAAGGTCTTCGGCGCTGATTTCTTCGCCCGTCGCAGCCTTCACCAGCGGCGGGCCGGCGAGGAAGATCGTGCCCTGATTGCGCACGATCACGGTTTCGTCCGACATCGCCGGGACATAGGCGCCGCCCGCGGTACAGCTGCCCATCACGCAGGCAATCTGCGGGATGCGCTTCGCCGACATGTTCGCCTGGTTGAAGAAGATGCGCCCGAAATGGTCGCGGTCGGGGAAGACCTGGTCCTGATGCGGGAGGTTCGCGCCGCCGCTGTCGACGAGGTAGATGCAGGGCAGGCGGTTGGTCTCGGCAATCTCCTGCGCGCGGAGATGCTTCTTCACCGTCATCGGATAATAGGTGCCGCCCTTCACGGTCGCGTCGTTGCAGACGATCATCGTCTGCCGCCCCGATACGCGGCCGATGCCGGCGATCATCCCGGCGCCCGGCACCTCCCCCTCATACATGTCGCACGCCGCAAGCTGGCCGATCTCAAGGAAGGGCGAGCCCGGATCGAGCAGCCGCTCGACGCGTTCGCGCGGCAGCAGCTTGCCGCGGCTCGTATGCCGCTCGCGCGACTTTTCATTGCCGCCAAGCGCCGCCTCGGCGACGCGGGCGTAGAGCTTGTCGCGCAGCGCCCGATTGTGCGCAGCATTGGCGCGAAAGCCATCGCTGTCGGGGTTTATCATGGTTCCCAATATTGGTGCGCTCACGTCGCAATCTCTCCTTTGTGGGCAGGTCGGATTATCCTGCCGCTCGTCGACGAACAAGCACCACAGGCCGAAAATGGTTGGCATTGAAACCATCTGGCCGCAGGCCTATGCCCGCCGCGTGCCCCCTGAAAAACAAGGTTAGTCCTATGAAAAAAACCGTCTTTGCCATTTTGCTCTCGACCGCCGCGATCGTCGCGGGGCCCGTCGCCTGTTCGAAGGGTGACAAGGAAAGCGCCGCCTACACCGTCGGGACCGAACTTGGCATCAGCAAGGCTGCGATGGATACCAGCGTCAAACCGGGCGACGACTTCTACGCCTATGCCAATGGCAACTGGCAGAAAACGACCGAAATCCCGGCTGATCGCTCGTCCACCGGCGCCTTCTACATCGCGTTCCTCGAAACCGAGAAGCGCACCCGCGAACTGGTCGACGCGATCGTCAAGAGCGGCGGCGACCCCACGACCGACGACGGCCGCATCGCCGCTTTCTACAAGGCCTACACCAACACCAAGGCGATCGACGCCGCGGGCATGAAGCCGGTCGAAGCCGACCTCGCCCGCTTTGCGGCGATCACGGACAAGGCGGGGCTGGCGAAAGTGCTGGGCGAACAGACGCGCGCCGACGTCGACCCGCTCAACGCCACCGACTTCGAAACCGAGAATCTGTTCGGCATTTTCGTGACGCAGGGTCTCGCGACGCCGGGCGAGGTCATTCCCTATGTCCTGCAGGGCGGCCTCGGTATGCCCGAGCGCGAATATTATTTGTCGGCCGACCCCAAAATGGCCGCGCTGCGCACGCAATATCAGGCCTATATCGGCAAGCTGCTGACCGCGGCGGGGCAGAGCGACGCCGAGGCGAAGGCGAAGCGCATCTACGACCTCGAGGTCAAGATCGCAAAGGCGCACGCCAACCGCGCCGATAGCGAAGATTTCGCGAAGTCGGCGGGCGTCTGGACGAAGGCCGATTTCGCGAAAAAGGCGCCGGGGCTCGACTGGGATGCCTATTTTGCCGCCGCCGGCCTTGGCAATGCGCCAAAATTCGGCGCCTACCACGCCCGCGCGATCACCGGCCTGTCGGCGCTTGTGGCGTCGGAGCCGCTCGATACGTGGAAGGACTGGCTGGCGTTCCACCAGATCAACACGCACACCGACGTCCTGCCGTCGGCGCTCGATAAGGCGCATTTCGCCTTTTACGGGACGGCGCTTGCGGGCACGCCGGAGCAGCGCAGCCGCGACAAGCGCGCGCTCGACGCGCTGAACATCTATCTCGGGGACGCGGTCGGCCGCGTCTATGCCGAGAAATATTTCCCGGCTCCCGCGAAGGCCGAGGTCGGCGACATGGTGAAGGGGATCAAGGCGGCCTTCGCGAAGCGCGTCGAGACGATCGACTGGATGGCCCCGGAAACCAAGAAGGAGGCGATCAAGAAGGTCGAAACGATCGTCGTCGGCGTCGGCTATCCCGAAAGCTGGCGCGACTATGGCCGCTACACGGTCAGCGCGACCGACGCCTATGCGAACATGATCGTGGGCGAGAAGGCCGAATATGCTCACCAGCTCGCAAAGATCGGCAAGCCGCTCGACAAGGGCGAATGGTGGATGGTGCCCCAGACGGTCAATGCGGTGAACCTGCCGGTCCAGAATGCGCTCAATTTCCCCGCCGCGATCCTGCAGCCCCCCTTCTTCAATGCCAAGGCCGATCCGGCCTATAATTACGGCGCGATCGGCGCGGTCATAGGTCACGAGATCAGCCACAGCTTCGACAATAATGGCGCCGCGTTCGACGCAAGTGGCGCGCTCCGCAATTGGTGGACCGCTGCGGACCTTGCGAAGTTCAACGCCGCGGGTGCAGCGCTGGCGGCGCAATATGACGGGTACAAGCCGTTCCCCGACCTTGCCGTCAACGGCAAGCTCACGCTGGGCGAAAATATCGCCGACGTTGCCGGGCTCCAGGCGGCCTATGATGCCTATCGCGCGTCGCTGAACGGGCAGGAAGCGCCGGTGATCGACGGCTTCACCGGCGACCAGCGTTTCTTCATCGCCTATGCGCAGACGTGGGCGACGAAGATGCGCGACGAGGCGCTGCGCGCGCGGATCGCGACCGACGGCCACGCGCCGGGTATGTACCGCGCGCTCACCGTCCGCAACCTCGACGCCTGGTACAAAGCCTTCGATGTCAAGGAAGGCGACAAGCTCTACCTCGCGCCCGACCAACGCGTGCGAGTCTGGGGCTGATCCGAAGGGGCGGGGCGTCATGCTCCGCCCTCATTCCTTTTGGCGGGCTTCTTGCGGATCAGGTGGCTGTAAACGCCGACGAGATTGATGCAGAGCAGCGCAACATTCTGCCAGCCGATCCCCTCGCTGTCAGGCTGCAGGAACCCCCAGGCGATCAGCGCAAGGCTGCTCGTCACGAAGATCACGAAGGCCCAGCCGGTCCACCGCTCGCCGAGATTGAGCGAGACGAGCAACGCCGCGAGCGTCGAGGCGGCGGCGCCATAATATTGCAGCGCGTCGAGCAGGGTATCGGTCATGCGCCGGTGGCCCCGAACACGAACTCCAGTTTCAGTCCGTCGGGGTCGGCGAAGAAGACGGCGTAATAGGTAGGTCCGTAACGCGGATAGTCGGCAGGCGCATCGAGCACGGTCGCATCGATGCTGCGCAGCAAATCGTGGAGTGCATCGACATCGTCGCGGCTTTCGGCGGTCCATGCAAGGTGATGAAGCCCCGGAGAGTAGCGATCGTGTGGCCGCTCGGCACCTGCGCCGCGTGCCTCCAAAATCCCGATCGAATGGAAGGGCTCGCCTTCGCGGTCCCAGTCGCTGCCATGGTCATAATCGGCCGCGCGGCGATAGCCGAGGAAGCCAAGCACCGCGTCGTAGAAGACACGCGACCGCTCCTTGTCGGTGACCGTCAGGTCGATGTGATGGACGAGGCCGCGCATACTAAGCCAACGCGCCGATGACTGCGAAGATGCCCGAGGCGGTCAGGAGCGGCCAGCCGATATGCTTGCCGCGCGTATAGACCGCATCGAACAGGCCGGTCGCGGTCCAAGCTACGCCAATCAGCAGGATAAGATCGCGCGGTGTGCCGGTCCAGATGACCGCCGCCGCCGACACCAGCATCAGCACCGACAGCGCATGCCACGCCAGCCGGAACACCCTGCGCGCCAGATCGATGCCCATCACGCCCTGATCGAGCGTCATCAGCGGCCGGATCAGCCGCCTTTCGCCCAGAAAGCCGTGAACTGCGGCCGTCGACGCCATGCAGGCCGCCGACAGCCAGAGCCAGATCACGCCCCGGCGCCGATCAGCTCGCGGCCGATCAGCATGCGGCGGATTTCGTTCGTGCCCGCGCCGATGTCGAGCAGCTTGGCGTCGCGCCAGTAGCGTTCGACCGGCCAGTCCTTCGTGTACCCCGCGCCGCCGAGCGCCTGGATCGCCTCGCCCGCGACCTTTACCGCATTCTCGCTCGCGAGCAGGATCGCCCCCGCAGCGTCGAAGCGGGTCGTCTGCCCCGCGTCGCACGCCTTGGCGACGTTATAGACATAGGATCGTGCCGACTGGAGCATCACATACATATCGGCGACCTTCGCCTGCATCAGCTGGAACGAGCCGATCGGTTTGCCGAACTGTTTCCGCTCGCGAACATAGGGAATGACCGTGTCGAGGCACGCCTGCATGATCCCGAGCTGAAGCCCCGCGAGCACGACGCGTTCATAGTCGAGCCCCGACATCAGCACGCCGACGCCGCCATTTTCGGGCCCCATAACCTGTTCTTCGCTCACCTCGCAGTCGGTGAAGACCAGCTCGGCGGTCGGCGATCCGCGCATCCCCACCTTGTCGATCTTCTGTCCGATGCTGAACCCCGGCATATCCTTCTCGATCAGGAATGCCGTGATCCCGCGCGACCCGGCGTCGGGGCTGGTTTTTGCATAGACGACCAGCGTGTCCGCATAGGTCGCATTGGTGATCCAGAACTTCGTGCCGTTGAGGACATAGCCGCCCTGGACCCTGTCGGCCTTCAGCTTCATCGAAACGACGTCGCTGCCGGCCCCGGCTTCGGACATTGCGAGGCTGCCGACATGCTCGCCGCTGATCAGCTTGGGCAGATATTTCGCCTTCTGCTCGGCATTGCCCCAGCGGCGGATCTGGTTGACGCAAAGATTCGAATGCGCGCCATAGGACAAGCCGATCGCGGCGCTCGCGCGGCTGACTTCCTCGACCGCGATCACATGCTCGAGATAGCCGAGGCCGAGCCCGCCATATTCTTCCTCGACGGTTATTCCGTGCAGCCCGAGCGCGCCCATCTGCGTCCACAGCTCGTCGCGCGGGAACCAGTCCTCGGCATCGGCCTTGGCCGCGAGCGGCGCGATCTGTTCGTCGGCGAAGCGGGCGGTGGTGTCGCGGATCATGTCGGCGGTTTCGCCGAGCGCAAAATCGAAATCGGGGGTGGCGCGCATGAGCATCCCTTCGGTCAGGGGCGGAACATGACCCGGTTGTGCCCCAAAGCACCTTTATATGAAAATTGAAACTTCACACGTTTAGGCATAAACAAAATTTATGATAAAGCGTTCGCACATCCGCCAGTTCCTCGCTGTCGTCGACGCGGGCAGCTTTACGCGTGCTGCGCAGCAAATCCGGGTCACCCAGCCGGCGCTGTCGACCGGCGTGGCCGACCTCGAACGCCTTGTCGGCGCGCCGCTCTTCATCCGTAACCGCCGCCAGATCCGCCTTACCGAAGCCGGAGGCCGCTTCCTGCCGATCGCGCGCGACCTTGAGCGGGGCTTTCGTACCGCCGACGGCTTCGGGCGGGGGGAAGAGAGCGACAAACCGGTGCTCAGGCTCGGGACGATCCGCTCGGTACCCGGCGAGTTTTTCCAGACCGTCGCGGCCTTGCTGTCGCGCGACTTTGCGTTGGAGATCGGCGAGAACAGCGATTCCGAACTCCGGGCAGCCATTCACGGCGGCCGCCTCAACATGGCGCTCGTCCCGCTCCGGTCGGGCGAGCGCGGCGCCAATGTCGTTTCGCTGTACGAGGAACCTATGGCGATGTTCGTCGGGACGGGTCATCCATTGGCGGGGCAGGATGCGGTCTCGCCCGAGGAGCTGGCGCCCGAGACGATGATCGCGCGCCGCTCGTGCGAGTTTCTCGACGCGACCAGCCGCTTCTTCACCCGCCACCGCGTCCGCCCGCGCTTCGCGCTGCGCAGCGACAGCGACGACCGCTGCCTGCGCATGGTCGCGGCGGGGATCGGGATCACGACCGCGCCCGTCTCGCTGGCGATTGACGGAGTCGTTCCGATCAAGGTGAGCGGCTACGACTTCCGCCGCGAACTCGGCCTCTTCATCGATTCCGCGTGGCGTGCCCAGCCCGAGATGGAGCAACGTCTCTCCCGTGCTCTTCCGGCCATCCAACGCGCCGCCGCCGAATGGCAGGAGGCGAGGGTCAATGGCTGAGCTTTCAAGTCTGGCTTGCCCCCCCGAAAGGCCATACAGCTTGATCGCCCTCTGCCGGGGCGGCAAGGGCGGGGCATGACCGATACACTGACCCATCTCGACCGGCTCGAGGCCGAGAGCATCCATATCATGCGCGAAGTGATGGCCGATGCGGCGAAGCCGGTGATGCTGTATTCCGTGGGTAAGGACAGCGCGGTGATGCTCCATCTCGCGCGCAAGGCCTTCTATCCCTCGCCGCCGCCATTCCCTTTGCTCCATGTCGACACGACCTGGAAATTCAAGGCGATGTACGAGCTGCGCGACCGCATGGCCGCCGAGAGCGGTATGGAACTGATCGTCTATCAGAACCCCGAGGCGAAGGCGCGCGGGATCAACCCGTTCGACCACGGCCCGCTGCACACCGACATGTGGAAGACCGAGGGGTTGAAGCAGGCGCTCGACCTCCACGGCTTCGACGTGGCCTTTGGCGGCGCGCGGCGTGACGAGGAAAAGAGCCGTGCGAAGGAGCGCATCTTTTCCTTCCGCACCGCGACCCACGGCTGGGACCCGAAGAAACAGCGACCCGAGCTTTGGAACCTCTACAACGCCCGCAAGGCCAAGGGAGAGAGCATCCGCGTCTTCCCGATCTCGAACTGGACCGAGCTCGACATCTGGCAATATATCGCGCGCGAAAATATCCCGATCGTACCGCTCTACTTCGCCGCCCCGCGCCCGACGGTGGAACGCGACGGCCTGCTACTGATGGTCGACGACGACCGCTTTCCGCTCGAGGATGGCGAGGTTCCGGTAGAACGTTCGGTGCGCTTCCGCACCCTCGGCTGCTACCCGTTGACGGGCGCGGTCGAAAGCGAGGCGACGACGCTTTCCGAGGTGATCCAGGAAATGCTGCTGACGACGACCAGCGAACGGCAAGGCCGCATCATCGACAAGGATGGCGGTGATGCCTCGATGGAAAAGAAGAAGCAGGAGGGGTACTTCTAAATGACCGATCCTGTTTATGTCACCGACGCGCTGATCGCCGAGGATATCGACGCCTATCTCGCGGCTCACGAAAAGAAGTCGCTGCTGCGCTTCATCACCTGCGGTTCGGTCGACGACGGCAAGTCGACCTTGATCGGCCGCCTGCTCTACGACAGCAAGATGATCTTCGAGGACCAGCTGGCCGCGCTCGAAGCCGACAGCAAGCGCGTCGGCACGCAGGGGCAGGAGATCGACTTCGCGTTGCTTGTCGACGGCCTCGCCGCCGAGCGCGAGCAGGGAATCACGATCGACGTCGCCTACCGCTTTTTCACGACCGAGAAGCGCAAGTTCATTGTCGCCGACACGCCGGGGCACGAGCAGTATACGCGCAACATGGTCACGGGCGCCTCGACCGCCGACCTGGCCGTCATCCTGATCGATGCGCGCAAGGGCGTGCTGACGCAGACGCGGCGGCACAGCTTCCTCGCGCACCTGCTCGGTATCCGGCACATCGTGCTTGCGGTGAACAAGATGGACCTTGTCGGGTACGACAAGGCCGTCTTCGATCGCATCACGCTCGCCTACCGCGCGTTCGCGAGCGAGATCGGGATCACCCATTTCACAGCGATCCCGATCTCGGGGTTCAAGGGTGACAATATCACGGCGCTTTCGGCCAATACGCCCTGGTTCAAGGGCCAGGCGCTGATCGAGCATCTTGAGACGGTCGAGGTTGGCGAAGCCGCCGACGGCGCAAAGCCGTTCCGTATGCCGGTGCAATGGGTCAACCGCCCGAACCTCGATTTCCGCGGCTTCTCGGGCCAACTCGCGAGCGGGACCGTCAAGCCCGGCGATTCGGTGCGCATTCTGCCCAGCGGCAAGACCACGACCATCGACCGCATCGTTACCCTCGACGGCGATCTTGGCGAGGCCGTCTCCGGCCAGTCTGTAACACTGACGTTCGCGGACGAGGTCGACTGCTCGCGCGGCGATGTGATCGCGGCAGCCGATAATCCGCCCGAAGCGGCCGACCAGTTCGAGGCGACGCTCGTCTGGATGGCCGACGAGGCGATGATCGCGGGCCGTGCCTATTGGCTGAAGCTTGCGACGCAGACGGTCTCGGCGACTATCCAGCAGCCGAAGTACGAGATCAACGTCAACACGCTCGACCATCTCGCGGCAAAGACGCTCGACCTCAACGGCATCGGCGTCGTCGAACTGTCGACCGACAAGCCGATCGTTTTCGAAGCTTATGCGGACAACCATACGCTCGGCGGCTTCATCCTGATCGACAAGCTCACCAACGCTACCGTCGCGGCGGGGATGCTGCACTTCAGCCTTCGCCGCGCGCAGAATGTCCATTGGCAGGCGACCGACATCAGCCGCGAGATGCGCGCGGACCTAAAGAACCAGAAGCCCGCCTTGCTCTGGTTCACCGGCCTCTCGGGTTCGGGCAAGTCGACAATCGCCAACCTCGTCGAGAAGAAGCTGCACCGGATGAACCGCCACAGCTTCCTGCTCGACGGCGACAATGTCCGCCACGGCCTCAACCGCGACCTCGGCTTCACCGAGGCCGACCGGATCGAGAATATCCGCCGCGTCGGAGAGGTGGCGAAGCTGATGACCGACGCGGGGCTCATCGTCATCACCGCGTTCATCAGCCCGTTCAAGGCCGAGCGCGACATGGTGCGCTCGATGCTGCCCGAAGGCGAGTTCCTCGAAATCTTCATCGACACGCCGCTCGCCGAAGCCGAGAAGCGCGACGTGAAGGGCCTCTACAAAAAGGCGCGCGCCGGCCAGCTCAAGAATTTCACCGGCATCGACAGCCCTTATGAGGCACCCGAGCAGCCCGAAATCCGGATCGATACGACCACGATGACGCCGGATGAAGCTGCGGCCATGATCATCGATCGCTTGCTGGGATAGAGTATGATTGTGGGGGAAACGGACGAACAGCTGGCCGAACGGCTCGCGAATGCCGCGGGTGGGATCTTGCTCGACCTTCAGGCGTCTGGCGAGTTCGTCGACAGCGCGCTCGGCAAGGTCGGCGACGCTCGTGCGAACGCCATGCTGATGGACGAACTCCGCGCCGCGCGCCCCGACGACGCGATCCTGTCCGAGGAAGAGAAGGATAATGTTGCGCGCTGCGGCGTCAGCCGCGCGTGGATCGTCGACCCGCTTGATGGCACGCGCGAATATAGCGAAGGGCGCAGCGACTGGGCGGTGCATGTCGCGCTCGCGGTCGACGGAGTACCGACGGTGGGCGCAGTAGCGTTGCCCGGTTTCGGTCTGACGCTAACCTCGGGATCGCCGAAGCCGCTCGCGCCCGTCAATGTTCCGCTCAGGATGCTGGTCAGCCGCACCCGGCCCGCCGCAGAAGCCGTCTATGTCGCGGAGAAGATGGGCGCCGAGCTGCTCGCTATGGGATCGGCGGGAGCGAAGGCCATGGCGGTCGTGCTTGGGCAGGCCGACATCTACCTGCACACCGGTGGGCAGTATGAATGGGACAATTGCGCGCCCGCGGCCGTCGCCATCGCCGCTGGTCTTCACGTCAGCCGCGCCGACGGCTCGCCGCTCTTCTATAATTGTGCGAACCCGTATCTCCCCGACCTGCTGATCTGCCGGCAAGAACTGGCCGAGGAAGTACTGCGGTTCGCCGCGGAATATTCGCCGGGTTGACCTGCCGGGCATTGCCAGTTGAGCCGCTGCGCCTTAGTTCGGTTGCATCGAAAAACCGAACAACGGGAGATGCGCGATGACTGATTTGCCCACCACCAACACCGTCATGCTGACCTTGGTGAAGCCCGAAGGGCAACTCGAGGTCTATTTAGAGCGCCGCCCGATGCCCGAGCCCAAGCCGCACGAGGTGCTGGTGAAGGTGCTCGCCACGCCGATCAACCCGTCCGACCTCGGCCTGCTGTTCGGCGGCGCCGACATGACGACTGCGCGCGCGGGTGAGCGCGATGGCCTGCCGATGATCACCGCCGACGTCCCGCCCGCGGGAATGCGCGCGATGGGCGGGCGCATCGGCGATGCGCTGGCGATCGGCAACGAAGGCTGCGGCGTCGTGGTCAAGGCCGGCGACTCGCCCGAAGCGCAGGCACTCGTCGGCAAGACCGTCGCGCTGCTCGGCGGCGAGATGTACGCCGAATATCGCTGCCTTCCCGTTCAGATGACGATGCCGCTGCCCGACGGCACCGACCCGGTCGACGGCGCATCCTGCTTCGTCAACCCGCTTACCAGCCTGGCCTTCACCGAAACGATGCGGATGGAGAACCACAGCGCGATCGTCCATACCGCCGCGGCGTCGAACCTTGGCCAGATGCTCGTCAAGATTTGCGCGAAGGACGGCATTCCGCTCGTCAACATCGTGCGCAGCGACGCGCAGGTCGACATTCTCAAAGGCATCGGCGCGCAGCATGTCGTCAACAACAGCGCCGACGACTTCATGGATCGCCTCGTCGATGCGATCGCCGAGACCGGCGCCACGATCGGTTTCGACGCGACCGGCGGCGGCAAGCTGGCGGGGCAGATACTGACCGCTATGGAAGCTGCTGCGGTGCGCAAGATGACGACCTACAGCCGCTATGGTTCGGACACGTTCAAGCAGGTCTATATCTATGGCGCGCTCGACCTGTCGCCGACGACCTTCTCGGCGCGCAGTTTCGGCCTGACCTGGGGGCTTGGCGGCTTCCTGCTCACGCCGTTCATGGCGAAGGCAGGGATGGAAACGGTGGGGCGGATGCGGAAGCGCGTCGTCGACGAGCTGACGACGACCTTCAAAAGTCATTACAGCCACGAAATCTCGCTGACCGATGCGCTCGATGTCGATACGGCGCAGGCTTACAATGCGAAGCGCACCGGCGAGAAATATCTGATCCGGCCTTAAGTCCTGTCGTCGGCGCACTCGTGACGGCGTCGGCGCTGGTGCGCCTCCCATCGCGAGCGCAGCCGTGCGAAGGGCTCGGGGATACGCTCGTCGAGCCGCTCGACGCGTTGCATCCGGTCTGTCCTGAAATGGCGGAATGTCCCGCGCAATTCGCAGTGCGCGGCGAGAAGGCGCACCTCGTCCTGATAGCCGATTACGATCGGCCATAGCACGCGTTCGGTGGCACGACCTTCGACGTCGGCATAGGCGATTGCCAGCTTGCGCCGGTCGCGGATCGCCGCGCGCACGACCGACACGTCGTGGCCGTCCTGATGGCCGTCACGGATGGGGAAGGGCGCAATCGCGGGGTCGATGATCGCGGTGCGCAGATGGTCGGGGACGGCGGCCGACAGCTTGGCGACCAGATCGCGGGCGCCGCGGGCAAGAGCCTCGTCTCCGCGCTGCGCGACCCACGCCGCGCCGAGCGCGGCGGCTTCGATCTCGTCGACCGTCAGCATCAGCGGCGGCATGTCGAACTCGCTGTCGATGACATAGCCGGTGCCGGCCTCACCGCGGATCGGGACGCGCTGCGCCAAAAGTTCGGCCATGTCGCGGTAGAGAGTGCGCAGCGACACTTCGAATTGCTCCGCCAGCAAATGGCCCGCCACAGGGCGCCGCGCGGTGCGCAGCGTCTGGATGATGCCGAAAAGTCGTTCCGTCCGTCGCATGCGGCGATCCTGCCGAACCTATGCTGACATCATGCTGTCAGTAGCCATTCGATATAGACGCGATGTCCTTTTGAAAAGCAGGAGACATAGCCATGACGACGCTATTCGGATGGGGGCCGATGTTCGGCTGCCAGAGCCCCAGCCCCTTTGTGATGAAGGCCGACATCCACCTTCAGATGTTCGGCATGCCGTTCGATCGTGCGATCGCCGATCTGGATAGCGTGGCCAAACACAAGGCGCCCTATGTGGAAGACGAAGGACGCATCATCGAGGATTCCACCTTCATTCGCCTGCATTTCGAAGCCAAGCTGGGTGCCGACCTCGATCATGGACTGAGCGCGGAGCAAAGGGCGATCGCAGCTGCCGCCGAACGAATGTTCGAGGATCGGCTCACCGCGATCGTCGGTCACGAACGCTGGCTCGAAGGCGACAATTTCGAGCGCGGCCCGGCCGCCTTCTTCGGCGCGGTTCCTGAACCGGTGCGCGCCGCTGTCATCGCCGAAACGCGCGAGCGGGTCCGCACCGGATACGAGATCAGCGGGATCGGGCGCCACAGCCGCGCCGAGCGGATGCAGCTTGCGCGGCGCGACATCGACGCGGCGGCCGCCTTGCTCGGCGACAAGGCGTTTTTCCTCGCCGACTACCCGACGGCCATCGACGGCATCGCCTATGGCGCGCTGTCGGCCTGCACGGCGCCGATCTTCGACACCGAACTCAAGAGTCTGGTTGCGGCGCACAGCAATCTCGGCGCCTATTTCAAGCGAATGGAGGCTCGTTTCTTCTCCGAAGACCGTTGGCCTTCGATGATGCCGCAGGCCGAAGCCGCTTGAGGAAAACGAACGGTCGCGTGCCGAGCCCGCGACCGTTCGTTTCGCGCTATCAGCGCTTCATGCACTGGCGCGTGTCGTCGCGCTTATATTCGCTGCAATTCCACAGCGCCTTCTCGAACCCCGCCTTGTCGTCGCGGAGGTAGGAAAAGGTCATTGCCGATCGCTGCATGTCGCTCATCGCGTCGCTGTCGGGCTTCAGCATCGGGTTGGTCCAGCCCATGAATTTGCAATAGGGCTTCTCGCCGCAGAGCCTAAGCGCGGTCGTCACAAAGCTCTCGGGCGTCGCGCGGCGGTCGAGCGAAACATAGATGGTGTCGCGTCCGGCCTTCTCGCCCGCGCCGGGGACGAGCTTGGCCTCGCCGACGGCAGCGTTGGCATCGACGCCGGCCAGTTCGACCGGCGGCAGCGTTCCGATCGCCAGCGCGTGCGCGGGCGACAGCGCCGCCATCTTGGCGATTCCGGCGTCGTTGCCCGACACCAGACCGCGAAACGCGCCGGATGTGCCCCAGAAGCCCGGCCAGCGGAAGAAGAGGTGCGTATCGACGATCGCGATCTTCTCCAGGCTGTCGCTCCAATAGGGGCGCACCCAGTCGGTGTGATAATGCGTCGCGAGCCCGACCTTGGGATAGGTCGTCCCCGACAGCATCATCTCCGCATTTGCCTGCGCGCGCGCCCAGGCGGCATCCGAATAACGCCGACTCAGCGCGCCGTCGCAGGTGAAGGTAAACTGGCAGCCTGTCGTGCGTTCCGATCCCTGGAACACGACGCCGCAGATCGACTTGGGAAAGGCGGGATGGCGCGCGCGGTTGATGACGACCTGGCCGACCGCCTGCTGGCCCTTCGCATCATCGCCGGCCTCATAGAGCATCGCTGCGGCAAGGCAGTCGCGCGCGCGGGCGCGGCCGTCGCCGCTACCGGCGTAGATGAAAGGGCGCGCAGCAACGAAACCCTTGGTGATGAGAGGAATTTCGGCGTTCTGCGCCTTGGCGTCGGCCACGGTGACCGGCGCCAATTCGACCGGCGCCACCTCGGGAACGACGTCGGCGGGCGGAGCGATCGGATGCGGGCGTGCGCCATGCTTGCCCGCCCCCGGGTGGCTGCTCGCGTAGAGGACGGTAACGATCGCCACGACCATCATCAGGACGAACAACCAGCCCGTCCAGTCGCGCCGCAGGGGCATCGCCTGTTCGCCTTCACCGCGCATCAGAGGAGGTCAGATTTCGGGCAGGAAATCGGGAACCGACAGATAGCGCTCGCCGGTGTCGTAGTTGAAGCCGAGTACGCGCGTACCGGGGGGCAGTTCTGCCAGCTTCTGCTGGATAGCAGCGAGCGTCGCGCCCGACGAGATGCCGACGAGCATCCCCTCCTCGGTCGCAGCGCGGCGCGCGAAATCCTTCGCAGCGGCGGCGTCGACTTTGATGACCCCATCGAGCAGGTCGGTGTGCAGATTGCGCGGGATGAAGCCGGCGCCGATCCCCTGAATGGGGTGCGGGGCAGGCTGGCCGCCCGATATGACCGGCGAAGCTTCGGGCTCGACCGCGAAGACCTTCAGGTTCGGCCAGTGCTGTTTCAGGAATTGCGCGGTGCCGGTGATATGGCCGCCGGTACCGACGCCCGTGATCAGGACGTCGATCGGCGTGTCCCTGAAATCGGCGAGGATTTCTGGGCCCGTCGTGCGGACGTGAACGTCGATATTCGCTTCATTCTCGAATTGCTGCGGCATCCACGCGCCGGGGGTCGTCTCGACGAGTTCGATCGCGCGCTCGATCGCACCCTTCATGCCCTTTTCGCGCGGCGTCAGGTCGAAGGTCGCGCCGTAAGCCAGCATCAGCCGGCGGCGCTCGATCGACATGCTCTCGGGCATGACGAGGACGAGCTTGTAGCCCTTGACCGCGGCCGCCATCGCCAGGCCGATGCCGGTGTTCCCCGACGTCGGCTCGACGATGGTGCCGCCTTCCTTCAGGCTGCCGTCGCGTTCGGCGGCCTCGATCATGGCGAGGCCAATACGATCCTTGATCGACCCGCCGGGGTTGCTCCGTTCCGACTTTACCCAGACTTCGGCGTCGGGGAACAGCTTGGCCACGCGGATGTGCGGTGTATTCCCGATGGTCTCCAGGATCGAATTGGCTTTCATGATCGGTGCGCTCTTTCTTTATACTCGAACCGCGGGTCGAGACGGACCCGGTTCGGCCAGTCCCCGGCGCGCAGCCACTGGGTCTCTTCGGCCAGGGCGGGCAGCGGCGCGGGTTGTAACGAGGCGAGCAGATACTGTCCATAAGGCCAGTCGCCGATCCCCGAATCCGCGTTGATGTGACCGAACGGCCCGGCGTTGACGAAGCGCGCATCCCATTGCCGCGACAGGCGCCAGACATGCGGCGTCTTCGCATAAGGATCGTTGTCGCTCGCGACCACGATCATCGGCGTGCGCGACGCGAAGCTCGGCGCGTCACCGAAGCCATAGACGCGGTTTTCGTGCCGCAGGCGCGACAGTTCGGGCGGCGCGACGAGCAGCGCCCCTACGATGCGCGTGCGCGTCAGCGCGCTGGCGACCGCAAACCAGTGCGCGAAAGCATGGCAGCCGAGGCTGTGCGCGGCGATCAGCACCGGCTCGCTTTCGGCGTCGATCGCTTCGGCGATACGCTTGACCCATTCGTCCTTGTCGGGGTTCGACCATCGACCAAGATCGACTCGCTCACAGTCGGCGAACTTGTGCTCCCACAGGCTCTGCCAGTGGGTCGGGCCGCTATTATGCAGCCCCGGAATCGTCAGGATTTTGTGGTGTATCGTTGGATTGGGCATCGGAGGTTCTCCATCGAAAAGGGGAGGGGGAACCGCGGTGACGGGTGCAATGGAGATAATTCAACTAAATTAGTTGGCAATAACTTTGTGATGAAAGGGAGGCAGTTTGCGACGAGCCGATTTTGCCTTTTCGGGCGACCGCAGAAATGCGCTATTCGGCCGGTTTGAATTGCGGCTCAAAAGTCTTGGCGCGGCGCAGTTCGGGAAAGAGCCATGCCCAAAGTGCGGTTACACCGACCGCGGCCGCTCCGCCGACGACTACGGCAGGAACCGGACCCAGCGCCGCGGCCATCGCGCCCGCCCGCATCTCGCCAAGCTCGTTCGACGCCGATATGGCAAGGCCCGACGCTGCGCTGACGCGGCCGCGCATATGATCGGGGGTGTTGAGCTGGATCAGCGTCCCGCGCACGAAGACCGAGAACATGTCGGCGGCCCCGAGCAGGACAAGCATGCCGAGCGAAAGCAGCAGGCTGGTCGACAGGCCAAAGGCCGCTGTGGCGAGGCCGAACACCACGACTGCCCACAGCATCTTCACGCCGACGTTGCGTTCGATCGGCCGAAACGAGAGTCCCAGCGCCACAACCGCCGCGCCCAAGGCGGGGGCCGCGCGCAGCAGCCCGAGACCTTCCGAGCCGACATGCAGGATGTCGCGCGCATAGACGGGCAGCATTGCGGTCGCACCCGACAGGATCACCGCGAACAGGTCGAGCGTGATCGTGCCGAGCAGGAAGCGCTCCATCCAGACGAACTTCAGGCCGTCGAGCATCTCGCGCAGAGGATGGCGGCGCACCTCGACGGGCGGTGGCAGCACAGGGCGGACGCGGCTGATGGTGAGCGCCGAGACGGCGAGGAGGATGGCCGCGAAGATATAGACCGACGTCGGATGTGCAGCATAGATCAAGCCGCCGACTGCGGGGCCGATAACGGAAGCTGATTGCCAGGCGATGCTGCTCATCGCGATCGCGCGCGGCAGCACCGCGGGCGGAACGATATTTGGCGCGATTGCGCTCATCGCGGGGCCCGAAAAGACGCGCGCCACCCCATGCAGCGCAGCAAGGCCGAACAGCAGCGGCAGCGTCAGCCCGCCGGCCCATGTGAACCAACCGAGTGTGGCTGCGATCGTGATGTCGATCAGGTTCGAGAAGATCGCGACGCTGCGGCGCTCGAACCGATCGGCCGCCCAACCCGCGACCGGCGTCAGCAGCGCAAGCGGGACGAATTGTACGAGCCCGAGCAGGCCGAGCTGGAACGACGCCTCCCTGATCGACATGCCATAGTCGGTGCGCGCGGTGTCATAGAGCTGGTATCCGATCACGACGACCATCGCGATCGTTGCCATCACCGCGGTGAAGCGCGCCGCCCAATAATAGCGGTAATCGGGAAAGCTGAGCGGGGAGGCGGCTCTCGGCGTCGATTCCGGCATCACCGGTTCGTCGCCGTCGGGAGGGAGTATCGTTGCCATCGCCCTCCGCCCTATCGGAGAATTCGCCGGTGTCCAGTCGCCCTCGCCGATGCCGTTCGTCGATTTGCGGATGTCATCGACCGATCATGGTGGCACTAAACGCTCATCGATTGAGGGAGATCATCGAATGACGCGTAAATTTGCCCGCTTTGGCGGCGCCGCTATGGCTGCGACGCTGCTGGTCCTGACCGCCTGCAACGCATCGGAAAAAGCGCCCGCATCGGGATCGGGCGCGAAGAACTGGACCGAGTTCCGCGACAATTTCCTCGCGGGCTATTTCCCGCTCAACCCCAATTTCGCGGTCTATCAGGGCAAGCACGAATTCGACGGCAAGCTCCCCGACTGGTCGCCCGAGGGGCTCAACAAACAGATCGCTTTCCTCGAAAAGACGATCGCCGATGCCAAGGCGTTCGACGGCGACATGACAGATGCGGAAAAGTTCGAACGCGATTACCTTGTCCACGTGGCGCAGGGCCAGCTCTTCTTCCTGAAGGACGCCGATTTCCCGCACAAGAACCCAGCCTATTATGTCGGCCAGCTCGATCCCAACGTCTATATCGCGCGCCCCTATGCCGACGCGACGACGCGGATGAAGGCCTTCATCGCCTATGCCCAGAAAGTTCCGGCGGCGGCCGAGCAGATCAAGGCAAATATCAAGCTGCCGCTGCCCGCAACCTTCGTCAAATATGGCACGGCAGGCTTTGGCGGCTTCGCCGACTATTATACCGGCGACGCCAAGAAGGCGTTCGCCGAGGTCAAGGACCCGGAACTTCAGAAGCAGTTCGACGACGCAGCCGCGAAGGCCGCCGCGTCGATGAAGGATCTTGCCGCCTATATCGGCTCGAAACCCGGCACCGCGGACGGCTATGCGATCGGCGCCGACAAGTTTGCGAAGATGATCCTGACCAACGAAGCGGTCGACACGCCGCTGGATGAGCTTGAACGCATCGGACAAGCCGACCTCAAGCGCAATCAGGACGCGCTGAAAGCCGCCTGCGCGACCTATGCGGCGGGGATGACGATCGCCGATTGCATGAAGAAGATGAATTCGGACAAGCCCGCCGACGGTCCGGTCGCCGAAGCGCGGCGCCAGCTCCCGACGCTGCGCGCCTTCCTCGTCGAGAAGGATCTTGTCTCGATCCCCGGCACCGAACAGGCGCAGGTCGAGGAATCACCGCCCTACAATCGGCAGAACAGTGCCTATATCGACATTCCGGGGCCGTATGAAAAAGGCCTGCCGTCGGTCTATTATATCTCGCCGCCCGATCCGAGCTGGGACAAGGCGACGCAGGACGCGTTCGTTCCCGGCAAGAAGGATCTGCTCTTCACCTCGGTGCACGAGGTGTGGCCGGGGCATTTCCTGAACTTCCTGCACTCGAACCGCGCGGAGAGCATCTTCGGCAAACTGTTCGTCGGCTACGCCTTCGCCGAAGGCTGGGCGCATTATACCGAGGAGATGATGTGGGAGGCAGGGCTCGGCAACGGCGACCCGGAAACGCACATCGGCCAGCTCTCGAACGCGCTGCTCCGCGATTGCCGCTATCTCTCGGCGATCGGATTGCACACCAAGGGCATGACTGTCGAGGACAGCGAAAAGCTCTTCAAGGAACAATGCTATCAGGATGACGGCAACGCGAAGCAGCAGGCGGCGCGCGGCACCTACGATCCGCTCTACCTCAACTACACCATGGGTAAGCTGATGATCCGCAAGCTCCGCGACGACTGGACGAAAGGCGACAGGACGAAGTGGAAGGCCTTCCACGATGAATTCCTGTCCTATGGCGGCCCGCCGATCCCGATGGTGCGCGCAGCGATGATGAAGGAGGATACGCCGAAGGCGGTCTTCTGAGGCTGGCGAATCGACGGACCCGCGGCTAGCCTCCCCGAAACGGGGGGCTAGCCGATGGTCGACGTCTTCATTTCCTACTCGCGCGACAACAAGGCGCGCGTCGCGGAGATCGCGCAGGCGGTCTCTGCCGCCGGCTATGCTGTGTGGTGGGACGCCGAATTGCCGCCGCATCGCTCCTATGGCGATGTCATCACAGAAAAGATCGGCAGCGCGAAGGCCGCGATCGTCGTCTGGTCGCACCAGTCGGCGCAGTCCGAATGGGTCCGCGCCGAAGCCGACGTCGCACGCAATCAGAAGAAGCTGGTGCAGACGGCGATCGACGATGTCATGCCGCCGCTCCCCTTCAACCAGATCCAGTTCGCCGAACTCGCCGATTGGAACGGCGAGCCCGATCATCGCGGCTGGCGCAAGGTGCTCATGAGCCTTGAAGAACTGTGCGGGCGTGAAGCCGCGCCAGCAGCGGCGGCACCCGTATCTCCGCCCCCGCCCGAGCCGCCGAGGCCGGCCCCGAACAACTGGTCGGCGCAACCCGCCGCCCGGAAGCCGTCCTTCCTGCCCTGGGCGCTGCTCGGTGTCGCGGTGATCGCTGTTGCGCTACTCGCCTGGAAGCTCCTCCAGCCGCCACCGGCACCCGCGCCGGCTTCGACCCCGACCGAAAAAACGGCGGCTGCTGAAAATGCGGAGGCGGCCCCCGCGTCGGATGCATCAGCACCGACCGAAGCCTTCACGCTTGCCGCGGTGATCGACGATCCCGACGGCTTCACCAATATCCGCGCGGGGCAAGGGACGCAGACCAAAATCGTCGGCAAGATATTCGAGGGCGAGAAATTCCTGACCTACAGGCAGTCCGGCCAGTGGTGGCGCGTGCGCAAGGCCGACGGGACGACGGGCTTCATGTTCCGCAAGTATATCCGATTGGTCGAAGGTGGGGTGGTGTCGGCATCCGAAGGCTATGAATGGAAGCTGGATGGGCCAGTGGTTATCGCCGACTCTTCGACACGCGAGCTGACGCCTGCGGATGCTGCGTCGCTGACCAAGCAACAAGCCCGTTTGGCGCGGAACGAAATATTTGCGCGAAAGGGGCTTCGTTTCAAAGATCCCCAGCTACGGGAGGTATTCGGTCGCTACGCCTGGTACACGCCGACCTCCGATGTGGTCGAACTGTCGCCGATCGAGAAGGCGAATGCCGCGCTGCTGAAATCGGCCGAAGACGCGGCGCAATGACCGATTGCGCCGCTGTGGAGGCGGAAGTCGCGCACCGCTTGGCCCAGGGCGACGCGCTCAGCGCCTTCGACTGCGCGGCAGCTTCGCGCCGTGACGGGATCGAGAGTCCGCGCCTCCGTTACCTGATGGTTCGCGCGCTCGCAGCGTCGGGAGACAGCCTCGGCGCGATGCACCTCTATGAGCAACTCGACCTCGCGGCGACGGGCGACGTCGATAGTCTCGCGCTCGCCGGGCGGATATGGAAGGACGAGGCGTTCGATCATGAGGGCGCCGAACGGGCGCTGTTTCTTCGCAAAGCCGCAGCGGCTTACGAGAATGCGTTCAAGAGGTCGGGTGCCGACTTTCCGGCGATCAATGCCGCAAGCCTTTATGCAATGCTCGGCGAACGCGAGCGCGCGGCGGCGCTGGCCGGTCCGATCGCGGCCAATGGCGCGTCCGACAATTATTGGGATCAGGCGACGCTCGTCGAGGCGTTGTTGCTGCTCGGCCGCGGCGAGGAAGCGCTGGCCCATGCCGCCGCGGCCGCCGCCGACGCGCAGGCGGCTCCGCGGGCAGGGGATCGCGCTTCGACCTGCCGCCAGATCGCGCGACTCGCTGCAAGCGGTGCGATCGACACCACCCAGGCGGCTGCAATCGTCGCCTTGCTGCGCCCGCCGCCCGTCGGCGTCTATTGCGGACGCATGTTTCGCGCGGGCGGCGAAGGCGAAGCACGTGCCGCGCGCGCGATCGCCGAAGCGCTCGATACGCAGCCGCTCTCTGCGCTGATCGGCCCGCTCGCGTGCGGGGCCGACATATTGTTCGCCGAAGCGGCGCTCGATCGCGGCATCGACCTCACGATCGTGCTGCCTTTTGCTGAGGATGATTTCATCGCCCAATCGGTGCAATCGGGGGGCGAGGCGTGGGTGCCACGCTATCTTCGCTGCCGCGACGGAGCAGCGATGGTCCATTTCGCGAGCAACGCGCGCTATGTCAGCGACGATTGCCAGTTCATTCTCGGCTCGCACACCGCGATGGGCCTCGCGAAGCTCCGGGCGCGCGAGCTCGAAACCGAGGCGATCCAGCTCGCCGTGGTCGATCCCGAATTCGCCGCGCGATCGGGGGCCGAGATTGCCGGGACGAACGCCGATGTCGCGCTGTGGCGCGGCAGGGGCGAGCGGACGCTGACCATCCCCGTCGGCAACCTTGACCGCAATCTCGACTTTCCTCCAGCCCCCAAACCACCCGAAGGGACGCAGCGGGGACTTTACGCAATTCTCTTTGCGGACTTCGCCGGCTTCTCGAAACTCGGCGAGGCCGAGCTTCCGGTCTTCGCGGCCGAGGTGATGGGCGGGATCGGGCGCATCCTGGACGATTTCGGCGATGCGGTGCTGTTCCGCAATACCTGGGGCGATGCTGTTTACGCGGTAATCGACAATCCTGCGACCGCCTCGCGAATCGCGCTCGCGATGCAGGAACGGCTCGACGTCCTGCCGCCTGGCCTCGGCCTCGAAGGGCACAAGGCCGGGATGCGGACCGGCATCCACTTCGGCCCGATCTATCGCGGCGTCGATCCCGTCGTCGGCAACGAGCTGTGGTACGGTACCGAAGTGACGCGCACCGCGCGGATCGAACCCGTCACGCTGGTCGGGCAGGTCTATTGCACCCAGCCGCTCGCGGCGATGCTGGCGCTCGAGAATGCGCGCGATTTCGACTGCGACTATGTCGGCAAGGTCCGCCTGGCCAAGGATTATGGCGAACTGGCGCTCTATCGCCTCTCGCGCCGCTCAGCCTGACGGCGCGCGGAGGCGGGCTACGAAAAAGCCGTCGAGCCCGCCAACATCGGCCAGCATCCCCGGAAGCGTGCGGACGAAGCCGCTCGGGTCGGGAATGATGCCGCCAGGGAGTTCGTTGGCGAGGACGGGGGCGACGGCCCAGCCCGGGTGATTGGCGAGGAAGGCAGCGATCCGCTCCTCCCCCTCGGCGCGTTCGAGCGAGCAGGTCGCATAGACGAGCATTCCACCGGGCCTCAACCAGTGCGCCGCGCGGTCGAGCAGCGCCGCCTGCAATTCGGCCATGTCCGCAATCTGGCGCGCTTCGATGCGATGCAGCACGTCGGGATGGCGGCGAAAAATTCCGGTCGCCGAGCAAGGTGCGTCGAGCAGGATCGCATCGGCGGGCGTCTCGGGTTCCCAGACGCGAACGTCGCCCTGCACGACCTGCGCCGTCAGGCCGGTTCGGTCCAGATTGTCGGAAAGCCGCCCCAGCCGCTTGGCGCTCGCATCGACGGCAACGACGTCCCAGCCCGCCGCGGCAAGCTGCATCGTCTTGCCGCCGGGCGCCGCGCAGAGGTCGAGGACACGCCGGCCGTCGCCCTTTCCCAGCAGGCGCGCGGGCAGGCTGGCCGCAAGATCCTGCACCCACCAGCCGCCTTCGCCATAGCCGGGCAGGCTCTCGACCGCTCGCCCGCGAGCGAGGCGGAGATGGTTCGGCGCGAGTGCGACCCCATCGCTCCACTTGTCAGACGGGGGCTCGGCCGCGAAGCTCAAGTCGATCGGCGGCGGCGCGCTCCACGCCTTGGCCGCGGCGTCGGCAACTCCATCCCCCCACTGCGCCGCCCAACGCGCGGCAACGTCATGCGGCAGGCTCGCCCGGTCGGGCAGAGCCCATTCTTCCTGCTGCGCGCGCGACAGCAGTGCATGCACCAGCCGCCGCGGCCCACCGGCAACGAGCGGCAGCGCCGTCGAAACCACAGCGTGCGGCGAGCTTTTCAGCAGAAGCAGCTGCGCCAGCGCGATGCGCAGCACCGCGCGCGACTTCACGTCGTCGGGCAATTGCTGCGCCGTCGCGCCATCGATCAGCGCGTCTATGTCGACCATCCATCGCAGCGCTTCGGACACGATCGCGATCGCAAAGGCGCGATCGGCGCCGCCGAGCCCCTGCGTCGCGGCATGCGCGGCGATGTCGAGCGGATCGCCGCGACGCAGGATCGCATCGATCAGACGCAGCGCGGCACGGCGCGGCGCTGTGCCGGGCGGGTCGGGCTCATTCGCTCCGCGCCGACGCTTGGGGCGCCGGTCAGCCATACGGCTGACCATAGTTGTTGTTGGCGACGGACATAGGAAAGCCTATGTTGCGGCCATCATGGCCGACAACAGCAAATCGATGATGGGTGACACGCCGCGCGCGACGAAACGCCCCGCGCATGTAAAGCCCCCCGAAGGCTGGACGAACGACCCCGTTCCAGCGCCCGAACCCCTGCTCGAGGACAAGGCCGAGGACCAGCCGGGCGGACGCAACCCGGTGCGTTACGGCGATTGGGAGCTCAAGGGGCTTGCAATCGATTTCTGAATCACCGGCTGCAACGGTCAAAAGGGATTCATCCGCGAAAGAAGCCGATCACGGTCGATGAACTGATGCTTCAGCGCCGCCGCGATATGCAGGACGACCAGCACAAGCATCGTCAGACCCAGCATCTCGTGCCGTTCATGCAGGACATCGGCGAGTTGCTTGTCGGGTCCGACGATCGCGGGAATGGTGAACAGTCCGAAGAAATCGATCGGACGATCCGCCGCCGACATCCAGACCCAACCCGACAGGGGCAGCAGGATCAGCAGCACATAGAAAAGGAAGTGCGCGAAGCGGGTCGCCCGGCGTTCCCACGCGCGCATCGTTTCGGGTAGCGGCGGCACCCTGTTGACCAGCCGCCACAGGATGCGGACCAGCGTCAGCGCCAATATCGCCATACCGAACGCCTTGTGCGCGCCCATCGCAGCACGATGGACGTCGCGCGGCAGACCTTCGGTCAGCATCGCCAGGCAGATGTTTGCGATCACCGCGAGGCCGATGAGCCAGTGCATCCCTATGGCCACCGTCGAATAGCGCGATCGGGCGTTGTCGATGGTGGCCATAGAAAAATGCTCCTCAGACGGCAGGAACCTGGATCAATTCCGGAACCTTACCCGAGCGGACCTGCTCGGCAAAAATTTCGCGCATCAGCTGCAGCGAGAAGAGGTGGGCAAAGATCAGCGCGAGGATACCGTTTTGCATCATCTTGCGCAGCACGTCGCCGCGCAGCTCGCGCAGCTTGTTCTCGTCGACCATCTGGAAGCCGCGATAGATGAACGGCTTGTCATTGCCTTCGGGCTGGATCGCCACTTCGCCGTCCATCAGCAGGTCGGCCTTTTTCAGTTCTTCGACGAACATGCTGGTGCGCTGACCCGCTTCCTCGAAGGTACGGCAGAATTCGAGCACCGAATTCACCGGCTCGGTCGGTTGGCCATCGGCGAACAGCGCATCGCCTTCCTCGAACTTGCCGATCGCGGGCGAGGTCGGGTCGAAGCACAGCGACAGATCGTCGCTGTCGGGGTTGAGCCGCGCGAGCATGAAGGGATAGCGGCGGACATAAGCGGGGACATAGACCGGATTGATCAGCTTGCCCTGGTCGTCGACGAAGATGTTGACGCCCTCGTTCAGGCCCATCAGCGCCAGCGGCACCGGGTTTTCGCCGGACGAGAAGACGATCGGGAAGTACCGGCTTGCCGACACGAACTCGTCCGAAGTCAGCGGAATGGCGTGCTGGCCGACCAGGAACTCGGCGGTATCGAGGCTGCGCGCATGATAATCGGCGTGATCGATGCTCGAGAGCGGAACGAGGTCCTTGTAGAAAAGCGGCAGGTTGTTTGCGGGCGCAGTGGCCATGATCGAACTCCGGCTACATGCCCCGGACCGTTCGGGGCAATGAATAATGGCGCGCCTTATTGGCCCGCGCGACGCGGCGCAAGGGCGTTTGCACGGGACGCCCCGGCAATCAGCCGATCAGTTTCCCGGGATTGAACAGGCCTGCCGGGTCGAGGCCCGCCTTGACGGCCCTCAGCGCATGCAACCGCGCCGGACTGTCGAGCTCGGCCAAAATGTCGCGTTTCATCTGCCCGATCCCGTGTTCGGCGGAAATCGACCCGCCCAGCTCGATGACATGCGAATAGACGGCCCGGCTGAGCGCCGCTCCATGCTGGGCGAGCCAGGCCTTGCCGTCGACGCCTGCGGGCGGCTGGACATGATGGTGGATATTGCCGTCGCCGAGATGGCCGAACGACGTTGTGCGGACGCCTTGGAATTCGGCGGCAAGGCGCGCCGGATTGTCGGCGATGAAACGCGGCATCAGGTCGACCGGAACGCTGACGTCATGCTGGAGCGCCGGTCCTTCCGCGCGTTCGGCCTCCGAGATGGAATCGCGGAGCTTCCAGAAATCTTCGCTTTCGCGCTCGTTCTTCGCGATGGCGACGTCGTCGATCAGGCCGGCGTCGAGCGCCGCCGCCAAAATCGCCTCGAGTGGAACTGCAAGCGCCACTTCATCGTCGCCAGCCAATTCGATCAGCGCATTCCAGGGCGCCAGATCGGCGAGCGGCGCACGGGTCTGCGGAATGTGGCGCAGCACGGCGTCCAGGCTGCTTTTCGGCACGATCTCGAACCCTTCGAGCGCGTCGCCAACGCCGTCGTCGAGTTGGCGCAGCAGCGCCAGCGCGGCCTCGGGCGATTTAAGTCCGACCCACGCGGTCTGGCGCGCCGCGTTGGCGGGAATGAGATGCAGGCAAGCCGCGGTAACGATCCCCAATGTCCCCTCGGCCCCGCAAAGCAGGTGGCGCAGGTCATAACCGCGATTGTCCTTCTTCAGCGGCGCCAGCCCGTCGAAGATGCTGCCGTCGGGCAGGACGGCCTCGATCCCCGCGACAAGCGCGCGCATCGTGCCGTGGCGCAGGACCTGCGTGCCGCCGGCGTTGGTCGACACGAGCCCGCCGATCGTCGCCGATCCCTTGCCGCCGAGCGTCAACGGAAAACGCAGACCGACGTCGAGCGCCGCATGATGAAAATTCTCCAGAACCACGCCCGCTTCGGCGACGGCCGTCCGCGCCGCCGCGTCAATCGACCGGATGCGGTTCATGCGTCGGAGGCTCAGCAGCAACTGATGTCCGCTGGCATCGGGCGTCGCGCCGCCGACCATGCCGCTATTGCCGCCCTGCGGAACGATCGCGGCGCCCTCGGCGGCGCAGAGGCGGACGATTTCGGCCACTTCGTCGGTAGACCCGGGCGACAGCATCGCCGCAGCCTGTCCATGATATTTGCCGCGCCAGTCGGTGAGCCAAGGCGCCATGGCATCGCTATCGACGCTGAAGCCCTTCGGTCCCAGCAGATCGGCCAGGGCCTGAAGCAATCGGGGGGAGGGTGGGTGGCTCACTTGCGAATATTTCCCCAAAAACGCCGTCCGGCCGCCGGTCGGGGTCGACAGCAATTCATTTGATGTTCAATCATGGCCGTTAAAGGGGCGATGGACGAAGAAAGGCTTTTCGTCCAGCATCGATGCGGGAGACGCGGGTGAACGACATCTTCGATCGGGGCGCCGGAAGGGCGGCAGTACGTTCGTGCTGACTCTTGCCGCCCTGTGGACGATGATGATGGCGCCCGTCGCCGAAGCCCCGGGACCGGCGCCGGGGCCGGAGCCCCTCTCGATCGTCTCGATACCGTCACCGGAAGATTCGACCGCGTCCTTCTGGCAAATGGTGATCGAACAGCAGATCATCATCCGCGTTCCGGCGCAGCGGTCGTCGCTCAACAATTTCTCGGCGGCACCCGCCCCCGAACTGCGGGTTCGGAAGGCTCCCGTCGAGTGGAAGGAAAAAAAGGCGCCCAAATGCATCGCGATGCGCAACATTCTGGGGATGCAGGGGGCACAGCGTGACAGCATCGACCTGATCACGCGTCAGAAACAGCGCCTTCGCGCCCAGCTCAACCGCGGTTGCCGTGCGCTCGACTTCTATGCCGGTTTTTACATGCAGGGCTCGAAAGACGGGCAGCTTTGCGAGGATCGCGACCAGATTCATGCCCGAACGGGCGCCAAGTGCGAGATCGACAAGTTTCGCCTGATGGTCCCCGTCACGAAAAGCGACGACTGATCAGCCGAATTGTCGGCCTTTTCTTGACTTTTCGCTGCTGTTTCCCCATTGGCCGCGCAGGATCGGCTGGCGTGGGACGCCGTGCTGAAACATTTTCCGGACAGTTTGACCTTATGAAATTTGCCGACCTCGGCCTTTCCGATGAACTTTTGCGCGCCGTGACGGAGTCCGGCTACGACGAGCCGACCGCGATTCAGGCGGGCGCGATCCCGTCCGTTCTGATGATGCGCGACATGATCGGCATCGCCCAGACGGGCACGGGCAAGACCGCGTCCTTCGTGCTGCCGATGATCGACATCCTGGCGCATGGCCGAGCGCGCGCGCTGATGCCGCGCTCGCTGATCCTCGAGCCGACGCGCGAACTTGCGGCTCAGGTGGCGGAAAACTTTGAAAAATACGGCAAGTACCACAAGCTGTCGATGGCGCTGCTGATTGGCGGCGTCCAGATGGGCGATCAGGTCAAGGCACTCGAAAAGGGCGTCGATGTCCTGATCGCAACGCCGGGCCGCCTGATGGACCTTTTCGAGCGCGGCAAGATCTTGCTCACCGGCTGCAACCTGCTGGTGATCGACGAAGCCGACCGGATGCTCGACATGGGTTTCATTCCGGACATCGAGAATATTTGCACCAAGCTGCCCGCGAATCGGCAGACGCTGCTCTTTTCGGCGACGATGCCGCCGCCGATCAAAAAGCTCGCCGACAAATTCCTGTCGAACCCGAAGACGATTGAGGTCGCTCGTCCCGCGAGCCGGAACGAGAATATCGAGCAATTCGTCGTCAAGACGTCCGAACGCGGCAAGCGCGATACGCTCCGCGGCCTGATCGAGTCGGAGGACATCAGCACTGCGATCATCTTCTGCAATCGCAAGACGACGGTGCGTGAACTCGCCAAGTCGCTTCAGCGTCACGGCTACAAGGCCGGCGAAATCCATGGCGACATGGACCAGTCGAGCCGCATCGCCGAGCTCGACCGCTTCAAGGCCGGGACGATCAACATCCTCGTCGCATCGGACGTCGCGGCGCGGGGTCTCGACGTCAAGGGCGTGAGCCACGTCTTCAACTTCGACGCGCCCTGGCACCCCGACGACTATGTCCACCGCATCGGCCGCACGGGCCGCGCGGGTGCGCAGGGGCGCGCGTTCACGCTGATCACCCCGTCGGACGACGAGGCGATCGACAATATCCAGAAGCTGACGGGCTACACGATTCCGGTTCACGAGGCCGCGGGCGCGTCCGATAAGCCGGCGCGGGATGCGGAGGAACGCGAACCGCGCCGTAGCAGCCGTTCCGATCGCGGGGCCCGCCGTCCTGCGAAGGCCGAGCAGGAGCCGCGGCGGGGCGGCGAAAAGCGTTCGCCGGCACCGAAGAGAGACGGCGCGCGCAAGCCGGCGCCTGCTCCGCGGCAGGATGACGATGGTCCCGACGACGGTTGGAACGGGCCGATGCCGGGCTTCCTGTCGGTGGGTTTCGGTAGCTGATCCGCACGCCGATTGGCGGTGCCGGCTTCGGGGCCGATATCCGCCATGCCTTTTTTCGTCCCGGCGACGTGGATTTCAAAGTTCAGGAAAGGTCAGCCTCTTGCAGGCCCGACTTGCCGTGCTTAACGGAGGCGCCGCACCGGGCTCCTGCCCATCTGCATAGAACGGACTGCGATCGCGGTCGTCCACCTATTTAAAGAGCCGAGGGAAAGGCTGACCGAGCGGAATAATGCAGGACAGCGTTATTTTGCGCCGCGAATGTCCATTTTGGGGTGGGAAGCTGATGTATCAACAACGTCGCCCCCGCGCAGGCGAGGGCCGCTAGCCGCCTATTCCTGCGCGGCCGCGTAAACCGACAGCGGCCCCCGCCTTCGCGGGGGCGACGGCTTATTCCGGTCGTTTCCGGACACAGGAACCTACAGCCGGACGAGCATCTTGCCGATATTCGCGCCCGAGAAGAGTCCGAGGAAAGCCTCCGGAGTTGCTTCGATCCCGTCATGCACGGTTTCGCGCATCGTGACCGCGCCGCTGGCGATCAGCCCGCCCATGTCGGCGTAGAACTCTTCCATGCACTCGAAAAACTGGTCGGTGTAGATGAAGCCTTCCGTGCGGATGCGCGCGGGGATCGAGCGGATGATATACTTCATCTCCTGCGGCTTGCCGTCATTATAGACGTCGATCATCCCGCAGATTGCGAAGCGCGCGAAATCATTGGCGACCGCAAAGGCTGCGTCGAGATGCTCGCCGCCGACATTGTCGAAATAGACATCGATCCCCGGCTTTCCGAGCTTTTCGAGTGCCGCCGCGAGTTGCGGCAGCACCGGCCCCGCCTTGTAGTCGATCACCGCGTCGGCGCCGAGATCGGTGACCCATGCGCCTTTCCCGGCGCCGCCGGCGGAGCCGATGACGGCCATTTCGCGCGCCTTGGCAATCTGGACGACCGCAGAGCCGACAGCGCCCGCCGCGGCGGAAACGAAAACCGTATCGCCCGGCTTAGCCGCTGCAACGCGGAGCAGGCCGATCCAGGCGGTGCCGCCAGTCAGGCCCATATTGTGCAGGAAGGTCTGCGGCGACATGCCGCCTGCCAGCAACTCGGCAGGCAATTTGTTCGGCATCATGTCGAGCCCGATAATCCCGCCGTCGCGCCAGCCGCCCATGTGGAGGATCAGGTCGCCGGGCACGAAGCCGTCCATCGTGCTTTCCAGCACCTCGCCGATTGCGCCGCCGGTCATCGGCTGATCGATCTGGAAACTCGCGGCGTAGCTTTTGGCGTCGTTCATCCGTCCGCGCATATAGGGGTCGACCGACAGCCACAGGTTACGGACGCGCAGTTGGTCGGCGTCGAGCGGCAGGTCGGGCAGCTCGCGGAGCGCAAAATTGTCCAGCGTCGGTAGCCCATTTGGACGACTGCTCAGATGCCATGCCCTGCTCATTGGAAGTTCCCCCAATTCCCCAATTTCATTCACGCCATGCGGGCAATCGTCAGAAAAGCCGTTGCCACTGTCAAGTCATGCCGTTAAGAGCCGCCCGTCGCGGGGCCGTAGCTCAGATGGGAGAGCGCTGCAATCGCACTGCAGAGGTCAGGGGTTCGATTCCCCTCGGCTCCACCAGCGACCCTTTCCACCCTCATTCGTCCTCCCTTGCCGCACCGACGGACGTCGCTCGCGCGTCACGCTCCTCGCCATGTGCGAAGGAACCTGATCGCGGCGAGCGATCGCCCGCCCTGCGGTCAACCGGCGGGTGGAGCCGATGATTCGTTCCGCTTGGCATTCGCGCGCATATGCTGACGCACCGCGGTCATGAAGCGGCTGCGCCAGAAGGCCAGGGCTAAGGCGAAGAGGATGCCCCAGGGGAGAATCGCCGCGCCCAACGTCAGGACGAAGGTGAGGGCCGTGCTGCCGCTCCGCATCAGCGTCTCGCCCGCCTTGGCAAAGGGATTTTCGTGGCCGATACCCGGCAGCCCGCCGTCGCTGACATAGTTGAACGCGACGCTCGTCCACGCAATGCGGGCCTCGCCGGCGCGGCGGCTCTGACGTTCGTCGCCGATCTGGCCGCGCAGCTGGCTGATCTGCGCAAGGATTTCGGCGCGCTCGGCCTTGCCGAGGCCGCCCGCTTTCAGTCGCTCCTCCAGGCGGGAAATTTCGGCTTCGGAGCCTGCACTACGCTGCTGGGAGGCGAGAATTTCGGTGCCGACGTCTTCGCCCGCGACGCTGGCATCGGCGAGGATACCCTCGGCCTTTTCGACGCTGGCGATCGCATTGGCGCCAAACTTGCGCGCAATGCCAGGGTCCAGTTTGAACTGAGTTTGCGCCTCGACGAGCTTTTCATCGCTGAGCTGGTATCGCACATCGACGATACGGCAGCGCTGCACCCCGAGCGTCTCGCAGGCGGCGGCATGCTCTTCCTGAACCTTCGAGATGGATTTGTCGGCAAGGCGGAAGGTGTAGGTATAGTCGAACGCCACACCGGGGGCGGCTTCGACGCCAATACGGGGGGTGCTGGCGGCGTCGGCGGAACCGCCTTCTTCGGCGGCGCTTTCGGCAGCGGGGCTATCGGTCGTGGCTGCATCTTCGGCTGCCTTTTGAGAACAGCCGACCAGGGCGAGCGCCATCGCGCCCGCTAAGAGCTTATTTCGCATGCAGATTCTCCCAAAACGCGACTCGGTGATCGCAGGAGATGGCATATCATAACTGATATAGTTGACAATAGAATTCAGGCTGCGCGGACGAAGCCGTCGAGAACCTTTTTGCTGCCTGCCTGGTCGAATTCGACGTCCAGCTTGTTGCCGTCGATGTCGACGATCTCGCCATAGCCGAATTTTTCGTGGAACACGCGCATGCCGATCGCGAGGTCCGAGCGCGGTTTGGCGCCGACCGAAGCGGCGGGCCCCTTTTCGTTGGGGGCGGGGGCGCGCGTGATGGTCGATGACGACGCGACGGCGCGTTGCCACGCGGGGCCGCGCGTCATCGTCCGTGCGGGATTGCGGTCTGCAACATGCGCGAAGGGATCGCCCTGCGCCGACCAGTTGGCGCGCCACAGGCTTTGTCCGCCGCCGAAGCTGTTCTCGCTTTCGACATGTTCGGGGGGGATTTCGGCGATGAAACGGCTTGGGATGCTGCTCATCCACTGGCCGTAGATGCGGCGGTTCGCGGCGTGATAGATGCTCGCGCGGTGGCGCGCGCGGGTGATTGCGACATAGGCGAGGCGGCGTTCCTCTTCGAGACTGGCGATGCCGCCCTCGTCCATCGACCGCTGCGACGGAAATACTCCGTCTTCCCAGCCGGCGAGGAAGACATGATCGAACTCGAGGCCCTTGGCGGCGTGGATGGTCATGATGGTGACAGTCTCGGCCTGATCGTCATTGTCGCGGTCCATGACGAGGCTGACATGCTCGAGAAAGGCTTCGAGCGACTCATAGTCTTCCATTGCCCGGACGAGTTCGGAGAGATTCTCCAGACGCCCCGCAGCCTCTGCGCTGCGGTCAGCCTGCAGCATTGCGGTGTAGCCCGACTCGTCGAGGATGAGCTGGGTCAGCTCGGGGTGCGACAGCTCGTTGGCCTTGCCCTGCCAATTTCGCATCTGCGCGATGAAATTGGCGAGCTGGCGGCGGGCTTGCGGGGTCAGCTCATCGGTTTCGGTGATCCGCGAGGCCGCGTGGAACAGCGGGGCTCGCTCGATCCGTGCGAACTGGTGGATGCGCGCCAATGCCTTGTCGCCGAGCCCGCGCTTGGGCACGTTGACGATGCGCTCGAACGCCAGATCGTCTGCCGGAGATTGCACGAGCCGCAGATAGGCGAGGGCATCGCGGATTTCGGCGCGTTCGTAGAAACGGAACCCACCGACGATGCGGTACGGCATGCCGATCGCGATGAAGCGGTCTTCGAATTCGCGCGTCTGGAACTGCGCGCGGACGAGGATCGCGGTACGGTCGAGGCTGACCTTGCGATGCTGGAGCGTTTCCAGTTCCTCGCCGATCCGCCGCGCCTCTTCGGGGCCGTCCCAGACACCGACGACGCGGACCTTGTCGCCCGCATCAAGATCGGTCCACAGCGTCTTGCCGAGCCGGTCGCTGTTCTGTGCGATCAGTGCCGAGGCGGCGGCGAGGATCTGCGGCGTCGAACGGTAATTCTGTTCGAGCCGGATCACCGTCGCGCCGGGGAAGTCCTTCTCGAAGCGGAGGATGTTCGCGACCTCGGCGCCGCGCCACGAATAGATCGACTGGTCGTCGTCGCCGACGCAGCAGATATTCTTGCGCGCCTGCGCGAGCAGCCGCAGCCACAGATACTGGCTGGCGTTCGTGTCCTGATATTCGTCGACGAGCACATATTTGAAACGCTGTTGATAATGTTCGAGCACGTCGCGGTGCGTCTTGAGGATCACCAGCATGTGGAGCAGGAGATCGCCGAAATCGCAGGCGTTAAGCGTCTTCAGACGCGCCTGATAGAGGGCGTAGAAATGCTGGCCTTTGCCATCGGCATAGGCCTCCTTGTCTGCCGCGTCGAGATCGGAGGGCGTGAGGCCGCGGTTCTTCCACTTGTCGATGAGGCCGGCAAGCTGGCGCGCCGGCCAGCGCTTCTCGTCGAGCCCTTCGGCCTGGATGAGCTGCTTGAGGACGCGAAGCTGGTCGTCGGTATCGAGGATGGTGAAATTGCTCTGGAGTCCGACCAGTTCGGCGTGGCGCCGCAGCATCTTCGCGCAGATACTGTGAAAGGTGCCGAGCCACGGCATCCCCTCGACCGCGTCGCCGATCATCCGCCCGATCCGCTCGCGCATCTCGCGCGCCGCCTTGTTCGTGAACGTGACCGCGAGGATTTCGGATGGCCAGGCGCGCCGCGTCGCGATGATATGCGCCAGCCGCGCGGTCAACGCGGCGGTCTTGCCCGTTCCGGCGCCCGCCAGCATCAGTACGGGGCCTTCGGTCGTCAGCACGGCCTGCCGTTGTGGGCCGTTGAGTCCCTGCAAATAGGGCGGATCCGAGGGGTCGGGGCGGGTCAGGTCGGGCGTCGAGGCGGGGAGGTCGGTCACGTGCGAACGATTAGGGAACAGCGACCGCGCTGTCCAGTGCGGGGACGCTCAGGCCAACCGGTCACGAAGAGCAACGAGGTCGATGCCGGCGCCGGTCCGTTCGAGTTCATCGACGGTGGCGAGCGCCATCGCGCGATAGGCGGGGAGGAGCGTCGGACAATCGGTGGCAAGCGCCGCGAGATGGCCTTCGATCGTCCGCCCGTCGCCGCGCAGCAGGGGGCCCGACAGGGCATCGAAACCGCGATCGAGGCCATTCTGCAGCGCCGCGCGGACCAGCGGCGCGAGCAGCGATGCCGGATCATCGACGCCCGCGCGCACCAACGCGTGCGATGCGCCGGTGAGAAGCGTCACCAGATGGTTCGAGGCATGGCAAAGGGCGGCGTGGTAGAGCGTGCGCTGCGCTTCGGCGATTTCGATCGATACACCGCCCAGCAGCGCAACGATGGCGCGCGCCTGCTCGGTGGCGCTTGCCGACGACCCCGTGACCGCAAATCGCGCTTGCGCCATTTGCGCCACCTCTCGCTCGGGATGGCCTGTGAAGGTCATGGCGGGGTGAACGGCGGCGGTCAGGGCACCCCGGTCACGGAGCGGTTCGAGAGTTGCTGCGCCGCTCCGCCCGCTGACGTGAAACACGAAGGTCGAGCTGTCTGCGACCAGCTCCCGCGCCAGTTCCCCGACCATGGAGGGGATCGCATCGTCGGAGACCGCGATGGCGATGACGTCGCAGTCGCTCGCCAGCCGGTCGAGCGACACCGCCACTTCGCTGCCGGTCGCCGCCGAGGCGGCACCGAGTTTTTCCAGTGACCGACCCCACATGAGCGGCGGTTCGATCGAATGGCTCGCGAGACCGACAGCCAGCGCCTGCGCGATGCGTCCGGCGCCGATGACGCCGAACTGTTCTATGCGGGAGCCTTCCATGACGATGGTTTAGCGCGGACGGCGATGCTTCGCCAATATCGATACACCTTGCACCGCGGCCGCAAAGGCGCTCAAAGCGCGCCGGCACAGTTGGGGGAGGGGCGTGGCCCATGGATCTGGCACCTTATCGGACACATCGGCGCATCCTGACCGCGAGCCTGGTCGGCACCGCGGTCGAATTTTATGATTTCTACATCTACGGGACCGCCGCCGCGCTGGTGTTCGGGCCGCTGTTCTTTCCCACCGAATCGGCGTCGGCGCAGCTCCTGTACAGCTTCATGACTTTCGGCCTCGCCTTTTTTGCGCGTCCCGTCGGCGCCATCGTCTTCGGCCATTACGGCGACCGGATCGGGCGCAAGTCGACGCTTGTTGCATCTTTAATGCTGATGGGCGGATCGACGCTGCTGATCGCCTTTCTGCCGACCTATGCGATGGTGGGCTGGGTCGCGCCGCTGTTGCTGTGCTTGCTGCGCTTCGGGCAGGGTTTCGGACTCGGCGGCGAGTGGGGAGGGGCGGCACTGCTGGCGGTGGAGAACGCCCCACCGGGCTGGCGCTCGCGGTTCGGCATGTTTCCGCAGCTTGGCGCACCGGTCGGTTTCATTGCGGCAAACGGGCTGTTCCTGCTGCTCGGGCTCGGCCTCAGCGATGCGGACTTCGCAAGCTGGGGCTGGCGGGTTCCGTTCCTGTTTTCCGCGCTGCTCGTCGGACTGGGGCTGTGGGTACGCCTCAAGATCGGCGAAACGCCCGCCTTCGCCGAAGCGATCGAGCGCGACGCGCCAGTCAGCGTGCCGCTCGGCGAACTGTTCCGCCACCATCTGATCGCGACGCTGGCGGGAACCTTCGCGGTCGTCGCCTGCTTTGCGATCTTCTATCTCGCGACCAGCTTTGCGCTTGCGCATGGCACCAGCAAACTCGGCTATCCGAAGGAGCAATTCCTGCTGATTCAGCTGGGCGCGATCCTTTTCATGGCGGCGGGGATCGTGTTCGCGGGTTATCGGAGCGATGCGTCGAGCGCGCAGCGCGTGCTGAGCCGGGGATGCGGCGCAACAATTCTCGTCGGCTTTCTGTTCGGTCCGTCGCTGGCGTCGGGAAGCTGGCTGGTCATCTTTCTGGGACTCGCCGCCGCGCTGTTCGTGATGGGGCTTGTCTATGGCCCACTCGGGAGCTGGCTGACCGAGCTGTTTCCTGTCCACGTCCGCTATACGGGCGCCTCGGTCGCGTTCAACGCGGGTGGCATCTTGGGCGGCGCGATGGCGCCGATTGTTGCGCAGGCGCTCGCCGAATGGCGGGGCACGCCCGTGGTCGGGCTTTACCTGGCGCTCGCGGGGCTGGTGAGCTGGCTCGGCCTGCTGATGGTCCGTCGGCCTAAGCCGGTCTGAGCAGCGTCAGTTTCGCCTTGCCGACCTTGCGTATCGCATCGATTGCAAACCCGGCGACCTCGACGGCTTCCTTATCGGCGGTTTCGATCGAGATCAGGCTGTCTGCGCCGACCCACCCAAGCCGGTTGAGCTTGTCGAGCGCGACGCTGCCCGCGCCGGTGCCGTAGGGCGCATCGAACAGCAGCAGGTCGAAGGTGCGCGGCGCGAGCCCAACGGCCAGAACCGAGCCGGCACGCACGTCGGCGCGGGGCGCCGCGCCAAGCGCCGCAAGATTCTTTTTGAGCGCGTCGATGGCCTCGCGGTCCTGTTCGCCGAACACACAATGCGCCGCGCCACGCGACAGCGCTTCGATACCCAGCGCGCCCGATCCTGCGAACAGATCGGCGACATGCAGCCCCTCGAAGCTGCCAAGGCGGCTCGCCAGCATCGAGAAAAGCGTTTCGCGCGTGCGGTCCGCGGTGGGGCGCGTCGCATCGTTTTTCGGCGCGAGCAGCTTGCGGCCGCGCCATTCGCCCGAAATCACCCTCATTTGTCGAGGCGCCGCCGGAACTGAAACAGCTCGTCGCGCGGGACGATTTCGACCTGTCCGACGTCAAGGTCGGCGATGGCGAACTGGCCGTACCGCGTACGGATCAGGCGGCTGACCTGCAGCCCGAGATGTTCGAGGACGCGGCGCACTTCGCGGTTCTTGCCCTCGGTAAGCGTCAGCTCGATCCACTGGTTGCGTCCGGTGCGGCGTTCGAGATTGGCGTCGATCTTGCCATAGCGGATGCCGTCGATCTCGATGCCCATGACCAGCTCTTCGAGCTGCTCCTGACTGATGTCGCCGAATGCGCGCGCGCGATAGGTGCGCTCGACCCCGCTCGCCGGCAGCTCGAGCTGACGCTTGAACTCGCCGTCGTTGGTCAGCAGCAACAGCCCCTCGGTATTATAGTCGAGGCGGCCGACCGGCATCAGTCGCGGCAGGCCCTTCGGCAGGATGTCGTAGATCGTCTTGCGCCCCTTGGGATCGCGCGCCGCGGTGAGGCAGCCCGACGGCTTGTGAAAGCGATAAAGGCGCGTCGAGACGGGCTTGGCGACCGGGTTGCCGTCGACGGTCAGCCCTTCGAGCGATGCCAACAGCGGCGCAGGCTGCACGATGACGTCGCCGTTGAGCGCGATCCGGCCCTCTTCGATCATCCGTTCGACGTCGCGGCGCGAGCCGACGCCGGCGCGGGCGAGCAGCTTGGCAATGCGCTGCGGCCCGTCCTCGCGCTCGGGCTCGGCTTTCAGCTTGCGCGGCGGGGCGTCAGCGCGCGCGGCGCGGCGACCGCGGGGGGCATCGGTCCTTGCGGCCGAACGGGGCGCGGAGCGGGGTGGGCGGCGGTCATTCATGGGAACGGGGACTGCTTTCTTGGCGTTTCAGGCCATGTAACTGTGGCTTTGTGATCACGCTCATAGCCGGAAAAGTGTCGCTTCGTCGATGGCAAGCAGAAGCGATCTTGCAGGACGGGGCGGAGCGGGTCATGGCGACCTTAAAGGGAGTTTTTATGCTCTTCGCGTCCCGCCCTACGTGCATCAAGCGCCTTCTGGTCATCGAGGATGATCCGCTGACGGCGTTCGACAACGAGCATACGCTGAAGCACAGCGGTTATGACGTCGTTGCGACGGTCGATTCGGGCGAAGCGGCGGTCGCGGTGATCGCCTCCGAACAGATCGATGCGCTGGTCCTGGACCTCAGCCTCGCCGGGCATATGAGCGGCCGCGAAGTCGCCCGCATCGCGCGCGACCGCGGCATCGCGGTGCTGCTTGTTACCGGCCAATGCCCTGTCGATGCCGAGGAGATGGCGGTCGCCTGCCTTGGTAAACCGCACAGCGCCGCCGCGCTTGTGTCCGCGCTGAAGGCTGTCGAGACGATGACCTGCAAAAACAAGACCCCGCGCAAGGTGAGCGGACTGACGACTTTCTGGCGGCCGCAGGCCGCGTAACCGAGACGCGCCAAGGAACGAACCCGCCCTGACAGTCTTCGGGACCGACAGGGGTCGAGTATGAAATATTCACATATCGCTGCCTTTTCGACGATGGCTATCGCGGCCGCCGTTGCGGGCGTCTGGTCCGCGCATGCCGACTCGACCAAGCCCGGCTTCGTCGCGACCCGCCCGGTGCTAGTCGAACTGTTTACCTCACAGGGCTGCTCTTCGTGCCCGCCTGCCGATCGACTGCTCGAAAAGCTGGACGGCGAGGGGGCGGTCGTGGCGGTCAGCCGCCCGGTGACCTATTGGGATCGGCTTGGCTGGAAGGACACGCTGGCGAGCCCCGCGAACGACCTTTTGCAGCGCCGCTATGCCGCACGCGGGCTGCCCGGCGGCGGGGTCTACACGCCGGAGGCGGTGGTCCAGGGCCGGGCCGCGGCCGTTGGATCCGACGAGCGCGCGCTGCGCCAGCTGATCGCATCGTCAGCGCGCCGGGCGGGGGCCATCGAGCTCGCGCAATCGGGTGATCGCGTCGCGGCATCGCGGGCGCAGACGGGCGTCGAACTGCGCTTCCTGGCGATTGCCCGCCGCGCGAGTGTCCCGGTCGGCAGCGGCGAAAATAGCGCACGTCGGCTGACTTATTCGAACGTGGTGCTCGACGAGGTAGTGGTGCCCTGCGCGCGTGATGCCGCGTGCGCATCCTCAATTCCCGTCAGCATCGCGAACCGCCGCGGCGCCGATCGCTGGGTAGCGGTGCTGCAGGACCTTGACGGCGGAACCGTGCGCGCCGTGCGCTGGATCAGGCGAAGCGCCAAATAGTCGCTTCCAATTTGGCCCCGACCCATTAGGCGTTGGCGCTTCGGGCAGTACATCCATCCGGATGAGCGCAGGTCGAGCATCCGACGGATGCAGGGGGGAGAGCCGGGTTGCAGCCAGATACGACGACACCGCCGCCGCAGGGCTGGTGGGACAGCATCCGGCCTTATTTCGAGCGCGCCCCGCTGGCCGCCTTCCTTCTGGGCCTGTCGTCGGGCTTTCCCTATGCAATGATCGGCGCGACGCTGACGACCCGACTGGCCCAGGACGGGATCGACAAGAAGACCGTGACGGCTTTTACCCTGGCCTTCCTGGTCTATAATCTGAAGCCGCTCTGGTCGTGGATCGTCGATGGCGTCCGGCTGCCGGGGCTGGGCGCGCTCGGCCAGCGTGTTTCGTGGATGATCCTGGCCGCGGTGCTGGTGATGGCGGCGGTTGCGAATCTTGCCCTGCAGGAGCCGAAGGCCGACATCTACCAGACGGCGATCGCCGCCATTCTCGTGGGTTTGGCGGGCGCGACCTTCGATATCGTCATCGATGCGTATCGCATCGAGATTCTCAAGCCCGAACAGCTCGGGATCGGTTCGGGGATGAGCCAGTACGGCTGGCGTATCGGGTCGGCGGGCGCCGGCGCCCTTGCGCTATTTCTGGCTGCGCGCTTCGGCTGGCAGCCCGCCTATCTCGCCTGCGCGCTCTTTGCTTTGCCCGCGGTCATCGCCGTGCTGTGGCTGGGCGAACCCGACCGGCATCGCGATCCCGCCCAGCGCAAGGGGGGCAGCGCGATCTTCCGATCGATTATCGGGCCTTTCACCGAATTTTTCCAGCGGCAGGGCGCGTTGCTCGTGCTGCTGTTCATCCTCGTGCACAAGATCGGCGATACGCTTGCCAATCTCACCTTCCGCCTGCTCTTCGACGATCTGGGCTATACCAACGACGAGATCGCGATCTATGACGTCGGGATCGGCTTCTGGGCCTATCTGATCGGCATCTTCGTCGGCGGTATCATGTATGCGCGCATGGGTATGAAACGATCGGTGCTCGTCAGCCTGATCCTGATGGCGGTATCGAATTTCAGTTTCGCGCTCCTCGCGGCGACGGGAAAGAGCAACTTCGGTATGGCCGGTGCGATAGGCTTCGAGAATTTTGCGAGCGGTATCGGCGGCGTCGTCGTGGTCGCCTATTTCTCGGCACTCTGTGACCTGCGCTTCACGGCAGCGCACTATGCGCTGATCTCGTCGGCGGCGAGCATCGTTGGACGCTTCGTCACCGGCACGACAGCTGGCGGCCTCATCGAGACCTTCGGCTACGTGCAATTCTATCTGCTCACGACCGTCGCGGCGGTGCCGGGTGTTTTGCTCTTCTGGTGGATGATGCGGACCGGGCTGGTCGACCTGTCGGTCGGCTCGGCGGGCAAGGCCGAGGGCAGCGAAGAAACACCACTCAAACCCGTGGGTTGAGATCGTGCACCTTCTGTTGCTCTCGATCGCGTTGCAATTGCTCTGCATCGTTCATGTTTTCCGCACCGGGCGCAATACTGCGTGGATCATGGCAATCGCCTTTCTGCCGATGGTCGGTATGCTCGCCTATTTCATCGTCGAAATCCTGCCCGGCCTGCGGCACGACCGACGCGTTCGCGATGTCCGAACGAAGGTCGCCGACAAGATGGATCCCGAGCGGCGCGTGCGGGCTGCGAATGATGCAGTCGAATTCAGCAATACGGCGGGCAACCGCCTTGAACTTGGCGACGCGCTGATGGTGCGCGGTCGGTATGATGAAGCTCTGAAGCAGTTTCGCGAGGCCGAACGGCTGTCTCCGCACGTCGATCGGGCAATCGGGATGCGGATAGCCGAAGCGGCTTACGAAGCCGGACGTTTCAGCGAGGCGCTGGCAGCAATCGACAGGCTGCCGGAGACGATCTCGCAGACCGAGCTCGACCGGCGAACGCTGCTGCGTGCGAAGGTCGCCGAAGCCGATGACCGTCCACATGACGCGCTACCGCTCTATCGCGATATCGTCGAGCGCGTACCGGGCGACGAAGTACGTTGCCGCATTGCGGCGCTATTGATCGCTCAAGGTGACCGGCGCGGAGCCCGGGCCTTGCTACAAGAGGTCGAGCAGCGAATGAAGCGCACCCCGCCGGTGACGCTGAAGGCCGAAGCGGCGATGTACGACTGGGCCAAACGGACGCTTGCCGAACTGCGCTAGGCGGGTGGCTCGCCGTTGAGATCGAGCACGACGCCGCCGAGATAGAGCGATCCGCAGATCAGCACGTCGCCCGCGAGACGACGCTCGGCGATGTGGCGCAGCGCCGCGCTCACGTCGTCGCACGGCTGCGCGTCGACGACACCGAGGTCCGACTGAACCCATTGGCACAGATCCTTGGGATCGCGATGCTCGTGCCCGGGGATCGGAACGGCCTGAAACGATGCGATATGGTCGGCAAAGGGGCTGAGAAAGCCCATTGCGTCCTTGTTGCGGAGCAGGCCGCAGACGATGTGGAACGGCAACCGACCGCCCATCGCACGCGCCAGCGCGGCCCCCGCGTCGGGATTGTGCCCGCCGTCGAGCCATATTTCGCGGCTACCGGGGACGAGCGCGGTCAGCGGTCCGGGTCCGAGCTTTTGCATCCGTCCGGGCCAGAAAGCGGCCGACACGCCAGATGCGATAGCGGCTTCGCCCGGACGTGGGCCGGGGGCGATATGGAGCATCGCGATGGCCAGCCCGGCATTGCGCATCTGATGCAGGCCCGCCATCCTTGGCTCGAGAGCCTCGGTGATCGAGCCCGAGTTCGATTGCCAGCGAAAACCGTTGCCCTCGGGCTCGATCGCCCAGCCATCGCCTTCGGAAAACAAAGTGCCGCCGACCGCGGCGGCGCGCTCGCCGACCAGCTTCATGACGGCGTCGGGGTAGCGAAGCGTGGCCAGGGCGGAACCCGGCTTGAAGATGCCGGTCTTTTCCCATGCGATGCGCTTTATGGCTTCCGTTGGCACACCCTCTTCCGGCGCAAGCAGGAATGCCTCGTGATCGATACCGAGCGATGCAATGCCGCAGACGGCGGGCGCGGGGATGATATTGGTGGCGTCGAGGCGGCCGCCGAGGCCGACTTCGATGATGCAATCGTCCGCCGGAGCGCGCGAGAAAACGAGAAAGGCGGCCGCGGTCGTGACCTCGAAGAAGCTCGCCTGCAGCCCCTCGGCCATGTCGAGCACCTCGGCGAGCAACGGCGCGAGCAGCGCATCGTCGATCAGGGTCCCGGCAAGGCGGATACGCTCGTTGAAGCGGACGAGATGCGGGCTGGTATAGGCGTGGACGCGGCGCCCCTGCGCCTCAAGGATCGCGCGGAGGAAGGCGCAGGTCGACCCCTTGCCGTTAGTGCCCGCGACATGGAAGGTCCGCGGCAACCGGTTCTGGGGATCCCCGAGCCGGCGGCAGAGCTCCGCAATGCGTTCGAGGCCCAGGATATCGCGGCCCGGCGACAACGCGCCAAGGCGGTCCAGCTGCGCCTGAACCGCCGGGTCGTCGGAACGGGCGAAGTCAGCCATCGGAAGGGCCGCTTGAGGCTCAGGCCGCCTTTTCGGGCGCCAGATAGCCGATCAGGCGGCCGAGCGTTTCGGGCAGGTCCTTGCGGTGGACGACCATGTCGATCATCCCGTGGTCGAGCAGATATTCGGCGCGCTGGAACCCCTCGGGCAGCTTCTCGCGGATCGTATTCTCGATCACGCGCTGCCCGGCGAAGCCGATCAGGGCGTTGGGTTCACTGATCTGGATGTCGCCGAGCATGGCATAGCTGGCGGTCACACCGCCGGTCGTCGGATCGGTCAGCAGCACGATATAGGGCAGGCCCGCCCGGCGGAGCCGCTGGAGCGCGACGGTCGCGCGCGGCATCTGCATCAGCGAGAGCGTGCCTTCCTGCATTCGCGCGCCGCCGGCCGCGGTGATCGCGATATAGGGAACACGGCGCTTGATCGCCTGTTCGACGCCCGTGACAAAGGCTTCGCCGACCGCGACACCCATCGATCCGCCCATGAAGGCGAAATCCTGAACCCCGATCACGGCTCCCTTGCCCGAAATGCGCCCGAACGCGTTCTTGTATGCGTCGCGGTCGCCGGTCTGCGCGCGCGCCGCCTTGATGCGGTCGACATATTTCTTGGTGTCGCGAAACTTCAGCGGATCCTCGGGCGCAGGCGGCGAGGCGATCGGTTCGTGCACGCCACCGTCGAACAGCTGCGCAAAGCGCTCTTTCGCGCCGATGCGGTCGTGATGGTCGCAGCGCGGGCAGACGTTCAGATTGTCTTCCCATTCCTTGACGAACACCATCTGCTGGCACTGGCGGCATTTGTGCCAGAGATTGTCGGCGGTGTCGCGCTTCGCGGTGAAGGGCAGGGCGTTGCGAACGCGGTCGAGCCAGCTCATGCGGCGATCTCCTTTGCGCCGCGGATAGCATGGGCGAGCGAGCGGGTGAAGGCCTCGACATGCGGCGCCGCGGCGTCGCCATGCTCGGCGATAATGTCGATGAAGGCCGACCCGACGACGACGCCATCGGCGACCTTGGCGATGGCGGCGGCCTGTTCGGGGGTGCGGACCCCGAAACCGACGGCGACGGGCAGGTGGGTGGCTTCTTTGAGGCGCGCAACGGCTTCGTCGATGCTCGCTTGCGCGGCCTGCTGCTGCCCGGTGATGCCGGCGACAGAGACATAATAAAGAAAGCCGCCGGCGCCTTCGAGGACGGCGGGCAGGCGCGCGGCGTCGGTGGTCGGAGTGGCGAGGCGGATGAGATCAACCCCGGCGGCACGGAGCGCGGGGCCGAGTTCGGGATCTTCCTCGGCAGGAACATCGACGCAGATGACGCCATCGACGCCGGCACGCGCGCATTCGGCGGCAAACCAATCGCCGCCGCGGATCGTCATCGGGTTGGCGTAACCCATCAGGACGAGGGGGGTGTCGGGATGGCGGTTGCGGAAGGCGGCGGCGATCGCGAAGATGTCCGCGGTCGTCGTGCCTTTGGCGAGGCTGCGCAAGTTTGCGGCCTGGATCGCGGGGCCGTCGGCCATCGGATCGGTGAAGGGCATACCGAGCTCGATTACGTCGGCGCCGCCCGCGACGAGCGCGTCGAGGTTCGCGGCGGTGTCGCCGTCACCCGCGGTGATGAAGGCGACGAGTGCTGGGCCCCTGGAAAAGACCGAAGCGAAGCGGGTCATAGAGCCCTCTCCCCTTCAGGGGAGAGGGTTGGGAGAGGGGCACGACCTGCAAACAGTGCAAGCTGGGTCAGCACGCCGTCGATATTCGTCATCACATCATGATTGGTAAATCTGATCACTTGATAACCCTGTTCTTCGAAATATCTGCTTCTCGCCAGATCGTAACTCTCTTGGACTCCATGCGTATCGCCATCGACTTCAACGACGATCATCGGCTCTCTCGAAGAGAAGTCGGCGATATAGCGTCCGATAACTTTTTGCCGGCGAAATTTGATGCCGTTGAAACGCTGGGCGCGAAGTTCGAATCACAAGCGGATTTCCGGTTCGGTCTGTTCGCGGCGCATTTGCCTGGCGAACTCGATGAGCCGTCGGTCTCGCATTCGTCCCCCTCTCCCAACCCTCTCCCCTGAAGGGGAGAGGGCTTTTAGAGCGCTACCCCCAACGCATCCGCCACCGTGAAGATATCCTTGTCGCCTCGGCCCGAGCAGTTGACGATGATGATCTTGTCCTTGCCCAGCGTCGGCGCGATGCGTTCGGCGGCGGCGATCGCGTGGGCGCTTTCGAGCGCGGGGATGATGCCTTCGAGCTTGGTCAGCTTCTGGAAGCTCGCGAGCGCCTCGGCGTCGGTGACGGGTTCGTAGCGGACGCGGCCGATTTCGTGGAGCCAGCTATGCTCGGGGCCGATGCCCGGATAGTCGAGCCCCGCCGAGATGCTGTGCGCCTCGGTGATCTGGCCGTCCTCGTCCTGGAGCAGATAGGTCTTGTTGCCGTGGAGGATGCCCGGCTTGCCGCCCGCCAGGCTGGCGGCATGCTTGCCTTCCAGACCTTCGCCGGCGGCTTCGACCCCGACGATCTCGACTTCGGCGTCATCCAAGAAGGGATGGAACAGCCCGATCGCATTGGAGCCCCCGCCGACAGGAGCGATCAGCATGTCGGGGAGGCGACCTTCGGCTTCGAGAATCTGTTCACGGGCTTCGTCGCCGATCACCGACTGGAAATCGCGAACAAGCTCGGGATAGGGGTGCGGCCCCGCGACGGTGCCGATGATGTAGAAGGTGTCGTGGACGTTCGCGACCCAGTGGCGCAGCGCCTCGTTCATCGCGTCCTTCAGCGTCTTCGCGCCGCTCTCGACCGCGACGACTTCGGCGCCGAGCAGCTTCATGCGGAACACATTGGGCTGCTGCCGCGCGACGTCGACGGCGCCCATGAAGATGGTGCAGGGCAGGCCGAACAGCGCGGCGACGGTCGCGGTCGCGACGCCGTGCTGGCCGGCGCCGGTCTCGGCGATGATCTTTGTCTTGCCCATCCGCTTCGCGAGCAGGATCTGGCCGATGCAATTGTTGATCTTGTGCGCGCCGGTGTGGTTGAGATCCTCGCGCTTCAAATAGATCTTCGCGCCGCCGAGGTGTTCGGTCAGCCGCTCGGCAAACCACAGCGGGCTCGGGCGACCGACATAATGTTTCAGCAGATGGTCAAACTCGGCCTTGAAAGCCGGGTCGGCCTGTGCCGCGCGATAGTGACGTTCGAGGTCGAGGATCAGCGGCATCAGCGTTTCGGCGACATAGCGGCCGCCGAACTGGCCGAAATGGCCGCGCTCGTCGGGTCCGGTGCGAAAGCTGTTCGGAAGGGTCGTGGTCTCAGTCATGATCATTTCCATCGGCAAGGTTGGGGCACGCGCTTCGAGATAGTCTCAAGCGATCAGCGCCATCGTTTGCCGATAGCCGTGACGGAGGCGAACCGTGTCATCATGCGGCGACCGCTTTAAGGAAAGCAGCGATCTTGTCCACATCCTTGACGCCCGGTGCACTTTCGACACCCGATGAAACATCGACGAGCGGCGCGCCGGTCTCGGCGATCGCCTGCCCGACATTCGCGGGCGTCAGGCCGCCCGCGACACCCCAGTCGATTGCATGGCGATGATTCTTGAGCAGCGACCAGTCGAAACGCGTCCCGGTACCCCCCGGAAGCGATGCGGCAGGAGCGTCGTAGAGAATACGATCGGCGGCGCCTTCATATTGCCGGACACGCTCCAGCGTCCCGGCATCCCTCAGTCCCACGGCTTTCCAGACCTCCGCGGGTACAAGTCGCTTCACCCGCGCGAGCCATTCGGGCGTCTCGTTGCCGTGGAATTGGACGATGTCCGGGCGAACCTTGCTGAGCGCATCACCGGTCAATTGCTGCGAGGCATTGACCAGCAGCAGCGCGACCTTGACCTTGCCCTGCGCGCGCTGACGCAGTTCGGCCGCGAGATCGAGCGCGACATGGCGCGGACTCGGCTCATAGTGGACAAGGCCGATATGGGTCGCGCCGAGACGAATGGCAGCATCGACCGTTTCGGGCGTCGACAGCCCGCAAATCTTCACCAACGGTGGCATGGAATACTTTCTAGAGCGTGGCTTCGATCTCGCGCGCGGCGAGATCGGGGTCGGCCGACTGGCTGATCGGGCGGCCGACGACGAGGATCGAGGCGCCATCCGACATGGCCTGGGCGGGCGTGACAACCCGTTTCTGGTCGCCGACCTTGCCATTCGCCGGGCGGACGCCGGGGACGACGAAGAAACCGCCGGGCCAGACCTTGCGCGCCAGCTTCACCTCGCGGCCCGAGCAAACGATGCCGTCGAGCCCGGATTCGCGCGCCAGCTTGGCCAGACGGACGACCTGATCGTCGGGAGCCCCAACGACGCCTATATCTTCAAGGTCGGGCGCATCGAGGCTGGTGAGGACGGTCACCGCGACAACCTTCGTGTTGAGACCCGCCACCGCCTTGGCCTCTTCCATCATCGCGCGGCCACCGGCGGCGTGAACGGTCAGGATCGCGGCTTCGAGCGGCCGCAGCGCCTGGATCGCCTTGGCCACGGTGTTCGGAATGTCATGCAGCTTGAGGTCGAGGAAGATCGGCAGGCCGAATTTCGCCATTTCGTGCACGCCATGATGGCCGTTGGCGCAGAAGAATTCGAGCCCCAGCTTGAGCCCGCCGACATGATGCCGCACCTTTTGCGCCAGCGTCAGCGCGGCGTCGAGATGCGGGGTGTCGATGGCAAGATAGATGGGGGAGGTCATGGAATATCCAGTGGCAGGGTTGGGGAGTTGGTGCCGCCCGCGGGCGGCGTCGCCGCAGGGGCGGGCGCCGACGCCGGCTGGACCGGTCGATTGGCGAGTGCACGCAAATCCGAAAGCTGCCGTTCGCTCGTGTCGAGTCGACGCTTCATCGACCAGCGCGTGGTGCGAAGCGCGATCCACATCGGCACGCTACCGATCAGGAAGGAGACCAGCACGACCAAAGGAAGTTTCGTCTCCGCTTCCCAGCCGGGCCAGATCGTGACCGTAACGACGCGCCAGTTCGCCATCGCAAATATCACCAGCACCGCGGTCAGCAGAACCCAGATGATCGTCCGCAACGTCCCCATTCGCTTCGCTCCTCCGCAGGCTGGCCTCGACCCTATGACAGATTTGCGAGCGTTTCCAGCCTATGCCTTGCCGAAAACGCGATCGAAGATCGTGTCGACCTGCTTCATGTGATAGCCGAGATCGAACAATTCGGTGAGTTGTTCGGCCGACAGGCGTGCCATCACATCCGCATCGGCCTTGAGCAGTTCAAGCAGCGAAAGCTGTCCGTCCGATTCCCAGACCTTCATCGCGTTGCGCTGGACGAGTGCGTAGCTGTCCTCGCGGCTAGCGCCCGCCTGCGTCAGCGCGAGCAGGACGCGCTGCGAATGGACGAGGCCGCCCATGCGGTCGAGATTCTTCTGCATCCGCTCGGGATAGACGAGCAGCTTGTCGACGACCCCGGTCAGGCGCGCGAGCGCGAAGTCGAGCGTGATCGTCGCGTCGGGGCCGATGAAACGTTCGACCGACGAATGGCTGATGTCGCGTTCGTGCCACAGCGCGACATTCTCCATCGCGGGGATGACGGCGCTGCGGACCATGCGCGCAAGGCCGGTCAGATTTTCGGTCAGCACCGGGTTGCGCTTGTGCGGCATTGCGGACGAGCCCTTCTGGCCCGGCGAGAAATATTCCTCGGCCTCGAGCACTTCGGTGCGCTGGAGGTGGCGGACCTCGATCGCCAGACGCTCGATCGACGAAGCGATGACGCCGAGCACGGCGAAGAACATCGCGTGACGATCGCGGGGGATGACCTGCGTCGAGACCGGCTCGATCGCGAGGCCAAGCTTCGCCGCGACATGCGCCTCGACGCGCGGGTCGATGTTCGCGAAGGTGCCGACGGCGCCCGAGATGGCGCAGGTCGCGATCTCGGCGCGCGCGGCGACGAGGCGGGCTTTGCAGCGCGAGAATTCGGCATAGGCCTCGGCGAGCTTCAGCCCGAAGGTGACGGGTTCGGCGTGGATGCCGTGGCTACGGCCGATCGTCGGCGTGAGCTTGTGCTCGTAGGCGCGGCGCTTGATCGCCTCGAGCAGCGCGTCGAGGTCGGCGAGCAGGAGGTCGGCCGCCTGGCTGAGTTGCACCGCGAGGCAGGTGTCGAGCACATCGCTCGACGTCATGCCCTGATGCATGAAGCGTGCTTCATCGCCGACATTTTCGGCGACCCACGTAAGGAAGGCAATCACATCATGCTTGGTGACGACCTCGATCGCGTCGATCGCCTCGACGTCGATTTTCGGATTGGTGGCCCACCATTCCCACAAGGCCTTGGCGGCGGATTTCGGAACGGTTCCCAGCTCGGCAAGCGCGTCGGTGGCATGCGCTTCGATCTCGAACCAGATGCGAAAACGATTCTCGGGCGACCATATAGCCGTCATGTCGGGCCGAGCGTAACGCGGAACCATTGAAATTCCTTCCTTTTGTGTCGCTTCGTCGCAAATCGGCAGCGAATTCGCGACGGGGCGCCCCCTAGCAGGGCCGGGGCGTTTAGCCAATCGCGGCAACCACGCAACTTCCCCGAAGCCCGCGCGGTTGATCTTGTGCCCGTTCCCGAAGGCGCTCGATCGCAACCGCTGGTCGGCCGCCGCTACAGGAGAATAATCATGATGAAGCAAGTCCTTTTGATCGGCGCCGTCGCTGTCAGTTTCCCGGCGCTGGCCCAGAATACGCCGCCGGCCGACCCGACCGCGCCCCCGCCTGCCGAGCAGGCCGATCCGGCTGCGCCTGCTCCCGCGAGCGCTCCGTCCGCGGGTGAAGCCGCCAAGCCGGCACCTTCGGGCGCGGCCGCCACGCCCGCACAGGTTGCGCAGATCGTCAATCAAGAGTTCGCATCCTATGACGCGGACAAGAGCAGCGACCTCAACCAGTCGGAATTCGCGGCCTGGATGAAGAAGCTGCGCACCGCGACCGAGCCGTCGATCGATCCCGAATCGGAGCAGGTCAAAACCTGGGTCGGCCAGGCTTGGGCAGCGGCGGACGCCGACAAATCGGGTGCCGTCAGCAAGGACGAACTGACCGGCTTCCTGTCGCGCGGCGCCTGATTTTCAGCGCCGTTGGTAAAGGAGCGTCGCAGCCGTCGGAGAAATCCGGCGGCTGCTTCGCACCGGGCAGGTCATGCCGCGCGCGGCGGCTGCAGGACTGCACGGATGGTAAGCGCGCGTTCCTGCCCGTCGCGGTCGGGCCAGAGAATCGCGCTACCGGCACGCATTCCGATCAACCCGGCGCCGACGGGCGTGAGGATGGAAATGCGCCCTGTCGCGATATCGGCGTCGGAAGGATAGACGAGGCGCACGCTGCGGACGGCGCCGTTCGCCGCGTCGACGAAATCGACCTCGCTGTTCATCGTCACCACGTCGCGCGGGACGTGACGTTCCTTGTGGATTGTCGCGCGGCCGATCTCGCGGAGCAGAAGCTCGCTGACTTGCGGCATGCGCTTTTCGACGCCGATCGCGAGGTCGGTGAGCGCGTCGGCCTCACGATCGATCATATGGACGGGCGGCTTTCTGACGGCCTTTGCGTTGGTCATGGGGATGCTTTCAGCAGAATAGGGGACGGGCGCCCGAAAGGCTTCCCATCTGGAAGTTTCGGAAGTTTCACCCCGGGCTGCCGGGGCGTGACGCGCCGGAACCCGGGGCTAGATGCCCGCGAGAAGCTGTCCCCCATGGTGGCGGAAGCGAAGATGGTGCTGCCGAATCTGCATGGCGCGATGATGTGCTGCCCGCGCCAACAAGTAAAGCGTGCAGCTACAGCAGGCCGAGCCCGCGAAGGCTGCGATGGTCGGCGCCGCCGATAACGATGTGATCGTGAAGGACGATGCCAAGCTTGCCCGCGGCCGCCGCAAGCTCGCGCGTGATCGCGATATCCTGCCGGCTCGGTTCTGGATTGCCGCTCGGATGATTGTGGACGACGATGATCGCAGCCGCACCGAGTTCGAGGCCGCGCTTCACGACCTCGCGAACATAGATCGCCGACTGGTCGATGGAGCCCTCGCTCGCCACCTCATCGCGGATCAGCATGTTGCGCGAGTTAAGATAGAGTATGCGCACGCGCTCGATATCGATCGGCCCCATGTCGGCGCGCAGCCAATCGAGCAGCGCGTCCCAACTGGACAGCAGAGGCTTCTCGCGGAACTCGCCCTTCAGCATCCGCAGGCTCGTCGCCTGGACGATTTTCAGCGCGGCGACGGCAGTGTCCCCCATGCCGCTGACACGGCGAAGCGATTCGGGATCGGCGCTTGCCAGTTGTGCCAACGACCCGAATTCGTGGAGCAGCGCCTTCGCGAGCGGCTTCGTGTCGCGACGCGGGATCGCCAGCGCGAGCAAATATTCGACCAGCTCGTAATCGGCCATGCCCTCGGGATCGGTCAGCAGGCGGGAGCGCAGGCGCGCGCGGTGGCCGCTGTGGTCGTGAAGGGGTGCGGGTGCATCGGCCATGGCGCGGGCATAACCAGCTTGTGGGGCGCACTCAACGGACATAAGGTTCCCGGCCTATGGCTACGTCCCTATTGTTGCAGCCAATTGCGCCATTCTGGCGTTATCTGGCGGGCAGGGACGGACCTGCCGGGGGCGCATGAGGAAAAGAGCATAAGCGTCGTGACGTCATCCGCCACCATAGCCGCTTCGGTACCGGCATGACCGCCGGGGAAGCGGCGCCGCGACGGCGGCTGCATATGCACAGGATATTGTTCAAGAAGCGCTGGATGACGACGGGCGCCGTCGTCGCGCTTGCGGCGGTGGCGTGGATGGCGCGCGAACCGATCGCCGACAGGATCATTCGAGACCAGTTCGACAGTCGCGGGATCCAGGCTAGTTACACGATCGACAAGATCGGCTTCGGCTCCGAACAATTGTCCCATCTGGTCATCGGCGATCCGGCGCGGCCCGACCTCACCGCCACCCATGTCGAGGTGCGTATCGGCTATGGCTGGTCGGGCCCCTATGTATCGGGCGTCATCGCCGATGGCGTTCGCCTCTACGGCCGCTTCGTCGACGGGCGATTGTCGCTGGGCTCGCTCGACAGGTTCCGTGATCCGACGGACACTACCCCCTTCGCCTTGCCCGACCTTTGGGTGAGGGTTGCCGATGCCCGCGCGCGGGTCGAAACCCCGTGGGGCAATGTTGGCGCCGCGCTGAACGGCAGCGGCAACCTGCGCCGGGATTTTTCGGGCAAGCTGGCCCTCGTGGCGCCCCGGATCGCCACCGCTGGCTGCTCGGTGCGCGACGCGAGCTTTTACGGCACGGTCGACGTGCGGAATGTACGGCCGCGGATCAACGGTCCGCTGCGCGGCTCCTTACTCAGCTGCGCCGACGGCCGCGTCAGCGCCGTGTCGCCGCAGATCGCGCTCGATGTGTCGCTCTCCGAAAATCTGCGAAGCTGGAGCGGCAAGGCGGACGCGAGCATCGCGAAACTTGTCGCGATGGCGATTACGGCCGACCGGCTCGGCGTCAACGCCGCGTTCGACGGCACCTCCGACCGGACCGCGATTGATGTCGGCGCAGCGATCGCCGGGCTTCATGGCGAAGCGTTCGCGGCGCGCGGCGTCACGCTGACCGCGAAGGGCATCGTCGGCAAGCAGGCTCCGACGATCGAAGGCAGCATCCGCGTTTCGCAGGCAAGCGGCAGCGTCGCGCTTCGCCGGTCGATCGTCGCTGGCGCCGAAGAATGGTCCGGAAGCCCGGTCGGCCCGCTGGCCAGCCGCGCGGCGAAGGCGCTTGCGGCCATGCTCGCCGATACGAGCGGCGAAACGGCGTTCGCATTGAAGGGCGCAGGCGCCGAGGCGCGAATCGACCTGCTGGAGCCCAGGCTGACGAGCGCCAGCGGCGGGCGCTTCATCGGCAGCGACGGCAGCCGGATCGCCTATCTTTTCGGGGGCCCCAAACCCGCAGTGACAGCAAACGGGAGCTGGACCTTCGGCGGCGGCGATCTGCCGTCGGGTTCGCTGACGCTCGATCGCAGCGCCGACGGGTCGGTGAGCGGCCTCGCGCGCTTCGACGCCTATGCGGCCGAAGGCGCCCGGCTTGCGCTCGACGCGATCCGCTTTTCCGGCAAACCGGGCGGCCCGCTGCGCTTCGCGACACGGGCCGAGCTTTCGGGGCCGATCGGCGATGGCCGCGTCGACCGGCTGAGCATTCCGCTCGCCGGCGCGCTCGCTCCGACCGGCGATTTCGCGCTCAACGGTGGATGTACCCGGATCGGCATCGACCGGATTGCCCTATCGGGCTTCCGGCTCGACAAGGCGGGCATGGACCTGTGCAGCCGCCCGGACATGCCATTGCTGAGCGCCGGTCCGGGCGGCCTGCGCGGTGCAATCCGCATTCCGGGAATCAGGCTCCGCGGGGCCAGCGGTTCCTCTGCCTTCGGTTTCGATGCCCGCAGTGCCGAGATCGATCTCGCGACGATGCGCTGGGCGATTGCGCTCGCCGACGTCCGGCTTGGGCAGGGCGACAGCGTGACGCGTTTCGCGGCGCGGCGGATCGCCGGGCGGAACGCGCCGCACGGCATGGCGGGCGAATTGGCCGGGGCGAGCGGGAAGATCGGCGCCGTCCCGCTCGAGATGAGCGAAATCGACGGTCGCTGGCGCTGGGCCGGCGGCACGCTGACGCTGGACGGTGGACTGGCGCTTGCCGACGCCGAGCAGGTCGACCGATTCGAGCCGCTCGTCAGTCGCGACGCCAGTCTCCGGTTCGCCGGCGGCGTGATCGACGCAACCGCCGGTTTCAGCGAGCGAAAGACGGGGACGAAGATACTCGACACGGTGATTCGACATCGCCTGAGTGATGGAACCGGCTCGGCCGATCTTCTGGTGCGCGAGCTGCGCTTCGGCGAAGGTTTCCAACCCGATCAGCTCACCCATCTGGCGCTGGGTGTCGTTGCAAACGTCCAGGGGTCGGTCGTCGGGGACGGGCATATCGAATGGACCGCCGACGGTGTGAAGAGCCGCGGAACCTTTGCCACCGCGAACACCGATCTGGCGGCCGCCTTCGGCCCCGTGACCGGCCTGACTACGACCTTGACCTTCGACGATCTGCTCGGCCTGAAGACCGCGCCGCGTCAGAAGGCGCGGGTGCAAGAGGTCAACCCCGGCATTCCCGTGGTCGACGGCGCGATCGAATATGAGCTGCTCGGCGACAACCGGGTGCGGATAGAGGGCGGGCGCTGGCCCTTTGCCGGCGGCGAATTGCTGCTTCACCCGACAACGCTCAATTTCGCCGCCGATCAGCCGCGGCGGCTGTCCTTCGACGTCGTCGGCGTCGAGGCCGCGGTGTTCCTGCAGAATTTCGGCTTCGACAATATCAACGCGACCGGCAAGTTCGACGGCACGCTGCCCGTCGAATTCGACGGGCTCGGTGGGCGGATTGTCGATGGGCGGATCGACGCGCGCGATGGCGGCGGTACGCTCGCTTATGTCGGTGAGTTGTCGAACCATAATCTCGGCACGATCGCGAATTTTGCTTTTGGCGCGCTGCGCAGTCTCAAATATGACGATCTTACGATCATCCTGAACGGGGACCTCGACGGCGAAATGGTGACCGATATCCGTTTTGGCGGCGTGGGGCAGGGCGCAGGCGCGACGCGCAATTTTCTGACCAGCCGGATCGCCAAGATTCCTCTCGTGTTCAACGTGAAGGTTACGGGACCGTTCCGGCAACTCGTGACCTCCGCCAAAGGACTTTACGATCCCACGGTGTGGATCGAACAGAATCTCACCCAGTTGATCCAGCAACAGGAAGCGGCCACGGCAGGTCAACCGAACCCTGTTCAGCCCCCAGAAAGCGAGCCCGTGCAATGACTACAAACGAAAATAGCGAACGGAGGCTGATGATCGGACGGCGGTTCGTGGTGATAATGATGGGGACAGCGGCGCTTGGCGGCTGCGTCCAGATCGAAACGCCCGACAAGCCGATCGAGATCAATCTCAACATCAACATCAAGCAGGAAATTGTGTACAAGCTTGATGGAGATGCCAAAAAGCTGATTGAGCAGAATAGCGGAATATTCTGACGAGATGGGAATAACGATGTTGAAACTGGGAAAACTGGCGGGATGGGCAATGGCGGCGGTGGCCGTGACGGCAGCGGTGGCGCTGGCGGTACCTTCCGCCATGGCGCAACGCGATCCGGCGTATGAGGCGGCGCGTTCGGCGGGGCAGATCGGTGAGCAGCCCGACGGCTATCTGGGCTTTGTCACCAGCCCGACCTCCGCGGTGCGCGACATGGTCAACGACATCAACATCAAGCGCAAGGCGGCCTACACCAGCGGCGCGCCGGCAGGCAGCACGGTCGAGCAATTCGCCTTCGTCACCGGGTGCAACCTGATCGCCAAGACGCGCCCGGGCGAAAAATACAAGGCGCCCGATGGCCGCTGGCTGACCCGCGACAGCGGCGCGCCGGTGCGGGATTCGCGCTGCCCGTAAGATGATGGATTGCAAGGCGGCCCGCGGGCCGCAGATGCCGCCGCGCCCCTAAACGCGGCGGCATTTTTGCGTGTGACAGCCAAGCATTGACTTAATCGGGCGTCGTTCCTAAACGGGCCGCGCCTTAGGGGTCTCCCGAATTTTCGGGCCTTTTTTTGCAGGCAGAGGCGAGTATTTCGGCTCTGTTTCAGGAGGATGGCGGAAAATGACGGAGAATGGCAGCGATCCGGAACCAGCTTCGGAGGATTCGCGTCTGGTCTCGCTCGAAAAGCGATTGGACCGGGCCGAAGCCGCAGAAGCGGAGCGGACCGCAGTGAATGCCGGACCGGAATCCGATGCCAACTACCGGCTCGGGAACCGCGTTCTGGCCGAACTGCTGGGCGGATTGATCGGGGGCGGGCTGTTCGGCTGGCTGATCGATCGTTTCGCGGACACGTCGCCCTGGGGCTTGTTGGTGATGTTGTTCCTGGGGATCGTCGTGGCGTTCCGGAACATCATTCGCCTGACATCGACGCCCCGCAAATAGCGGGTCGCAAAGGAAATTTCCGCGGGACGGCCGAACGCGCCGCCCCGCAATGCGCGTGGAGTGAAGAGTGGCGGCGGAATCCGGCAAGATCGACCCGATGCACCAGTTCGAGGTGACCCCGCTAGGCGGCGGTTTCAACCTTGGCGGGCATGAAGTGTTCTTCACCAATAGTGCGCTGTGGATGGTGATCGCAGCGGTCGTCCTCGGCCTCTTCATGTGGGGCGGGATGCGCCGCCAACTGATCCCGGGCCGCTGGCAGGTCGCGGTCGAAAGCTTTACCGGCTTCATCTCGAACATGATGACCGCGAATATCGGGACCGAAGGGCGCAAATATACGCCTTACGTCTTTTCGCTCTTCATGTTCATCCTCTTCTGCAACCTGCTCGGCATGCTGCCGCTCGGCGTGCTCGGCGTGCATCCCTTCACCGTCACGAGCCACATCGCGATCACCGGCGTTCTGGCGCTGTTGTCCTTCTCGATCGTCCTCGTCGTCGGCTTCTGGCGCCATGGTCTGCACTTCTTCTCGCTGTTCGTGCCGCACGGTACGCCGCTGCCGATGATTCCCTTCATCGCGGTTATCGAGTTCATCTCCTTCATGATCCGCCCGTTCAGCCTCGGCCTGCGTCTTTTCGTCGCAATGACCGCCGGCCACGTGCTGCTGAAGGTGCTGTCGGGCTTCGTGATCAACGGTTTCAACGCTGACAATCTGGTGATCGGTTCGGTCGTGTCGGTGCTCAGCTTCACCCTGATGATCGGCATCAGTGCGCTCGAACTGCTCGTCGCCGGCATCCAGGCCTATGTTTTCGCCCTGTTGACCTCGCTGTACATTAACGACGCGGTCAACCTTCACTAATTTCGTTTCGCAATAAACGCTTACACCCAAGGAGTAGTATAATGGACGCAGAAGCAGCAAAGCTGATCGGTGCAGGTCTCGCCGCTATCGGTGCCGGCATGGCCGCCATCGGCGTGGGTAATGTCTTCGGCAGCTTCCTCGAAAGCGCACTGCGCAACCCCGCGGCCGCCGACGGCCAGCAGGGCCGCCTGTTCATCGGCTTCGCCGCTGCCGAACTTCTCGGCCTGCTGGCGTTCGTCGTTGCGATGATCCTGCTCTTCGTCGTCTGATTTCGACGATCGGGTGACGCCGGCCTCCCTGCGGGGCCGGCTGCACCATCCGAAGGTTTTCAAGTTTTAGGGTTCGCCTTCCATGCCCCAGATAGCCCAGCTCACCGCTGACAATTGGTATCTTGCCTCGCAGCTTTTCTGGCTGCTGGTCGTGTTCGCCGGCATTTATGTCGTGATCGGCCGCGGCATGCTGCCCAAGATCGAAGCGACGGTTGACGCGCGCGACCGCAAGGTTGCCGACGATCTGGCGGCGGCGAAGGCGGCCCATGCGGCTGCCGATAACCTCGAGGAAAGCTACCGCCAGCAAAGCGACGCGAGCCGCGCCGCCGCGCAGAAGGCGGTTGCCGACGCGAAAGACAAGGCCGTGAAGGATGCCGAAAAGCGTCTGGCGAAAGTCGACGCCGAGCTTGGCGACAAGCTTGCGGCGGCGGAAACCGAGGTCGCCGCTGCCCGCAAGTCGGCGATGGCGGAAATCGAATCGGTCGCGGCCGAAGCGGCAAGCGACCTCGTCGCCAAGCTGTCGGGTGCGAAGGTCGCGGCGGCGGACGCCAAGGCGGCGGTAAAGGCGGTGCTTCATGGCTAATGTCTCCATCATCCTGTCCGAAGCCGCAGGCGAAGTGCACGCCGATCCGACCGCATTCGGCTTGGACGCGACCGTCTGGGTCTCGATCGCGATGCTCGTCTTCCTGGGCATTCTGGTCTGGAAGAAGGTGCCGGCGGCGATCGGCGCCATGCTCGACAACAAGATTGCCGAGATTTCGAAGCAGCTCAAGGAAGCCGAACAGCTTCGCCTCGACGCCGAATCGCTGAAGGCCGAGTATGAAGCGAAGCTCGCCCGAGCGGCGAAGGAAGCCGACGAAATGCGCGCCCGCGCCGACGCTGAAGCCGAAGCGCTCGTCGCCAAGGCGAAAGAAGATGCGACCGCATTGATCGGGCGGCGCAAGCAGATGGCCGAAGACCGTATCGCTGCGGCCGAAGCCAATGCCCTTGCCGAAGTTCGCACCGCAGCCGCAAAGGCAGCGACCGACGCGGCGGCAAGGCTGATCGCGGACAAGCATGACGCGAAAGCCGATAAAGCGCTGATCGACGACGCGATCGCGGCGGTCGCGAAGGGCTGAGCCCTTCGATATCGCAGGGACAAGGCGCCCGCGGATTTCCGCGGGCGTTTTGCTATGGTCGGCTAAGGGATGGTCAGGCCGGCGACCCACGCCTTGGTGGCTGAACAGCTATCCATCGCCCGCGCATAGGCCTCGCGTGCAGTCGTGCGGGCGACATAGGCTCGCTCGATGTCACCAAGTGCGTAGCCGATCGTGCGCTGGGCGAATTGCAGGGCATAGGTCACAGAGATATCTGCGGCGGTGAAGCGGTCACCTGCGACATAGGGCGTCTTCGACAACTGGCGGCTGACGAGGCCGAGGCGGCTTTCGAAGGTTTCGCGGGCCCATTTGGTGGTCCAGTTCGCCTGTTCGCTTTCGGGGGCGAGGATGAGGGTGGCGACGATCGCATTGATCGGTCCTGCCAGCCCCGTCTCGCCCATATGGAGGAACTGGAGATAGGCCGGGAAGTCGACATCGCCGGGCGATGGCGCAAGCTGCCCGGGACCGTATCGTGCGAGCAGATATTCCAAGATCGCGATCGATTCGACCATCACGGTCTCCCCGTCGACGATCGCCGGGATGAAGCCGGCGGGATTGATTGCCAGAAATTCGCTGTCCTTCTCGATCCCACCAAGCAGGTCGACCTGCCGCAGGCGGTACGGCAGCCCCAATTCCTCCATCAGCCACGCGACCCGAAACCCGCGCCCTTCGCCATATAAGGTGATCACCTGTGCGGTCCTCAGAACCGGATCATGATCCGCCGCGCTAGCGCGGGCGAGATGCTGTTCACCAGCTGGAGCAGCTTCACCAGTCCGGCGTTGACCTCGCGCTTGCCGGTGCGAATGCCCGCGACGATCTCCGCTGCGCAGTCGTGTGCGCTCATCTTCTTGCCGCTGCGGCCCGCGGTCATGTTGGTTTCGACGACGGGCGGCAGGGCCTCGATCACGCGGACATTACTGTCCTTCAGGAGGTGCCGGATCGCCTGCGTATAGCTGCGGAGCCCCGCCTTGGTCGCGCAATAGATCGAACCCCCGGCGCGCGGCGCAATGGCCAGGCCCGAGGTGACGTTCACGATCGCCGCCTCGGGCTGCGCGCGGAGCGTCGGCAGCAACCGGGTGCAGAGCGCGATCGGCGCATCGAGATTGGTGCGGATGCAGTGCGCGGCGCTGTCGAGCGTGTCGGGCGTGTCGAGGTCATAGTCGCTGCCGACCCCGGCGTTGTTGACGAGGACCGCCAGCGGCTTGCCCGCCACGCCGTTGACGACGGCATCGACACCCGCCGGCGTCGACAGATCGCCCGCGATCGTCCCGAAGCCGAGCGACGCCATCGCCTGCAATTTCTCGGCCGAGCGTCCGGTGACGGTCACATCCGCGCCCGCGCTCCGCAATTGCAGCGCGATCTCGCGCCCGATCCCGTCGCTGCCGCCTGTAACCAAAGCGACTTTGCCGCGAACATCCATTTGTCCCTCCCGCGCTGTTTTACCTTGGACACTATGGCGGGTCGCATCGTCCTCGCCTACATGCAAAATCATGGTTCGCCCGAACGCTCCCGACCGATTCAACGAAGAGAAATCCGCCTATGTCGTCCGCGGCGACGGCGAGGGGGCCGACAAGCCCGACCTCGAACGCGGCGCCGAGGTGATCCGCAGCGTCGTGCGTAAGCTGCCTGTCCGTCCCGGCGTGTATCGGATGCTCGATGCGCGCGGCGAGGTGTTGTACGTCGGCAAGGCGCGCGCGCTGAAGAATCGCGTCACCAACTATACGCAGGTCGCGCGGCTGCCGCAGCGGCTTCAGCGCATGGTGGCGCAGACGCGCGCAATGGAGATCGTCACCACCAACAGCGAGGCCGAGGCGCTGCTGCTCGAGGCGCAGCTGATCAAACGCTATCGCCCGCCGTACAACGTTTTACTCCGCGACGACAAAAGCTTCCCCTTCATCCTGCTCCGCACCGACCATGATTTCCCGCGCGTCCAGAAGCATCGCGGCGCGCGGCGGGCCAAGGGGCGCTATTACGGTCCGTTTGCGAGCGCCGGATCGGTCGGGCGCACGCTCAACGCGCTCCAGAAGACCTTCCTGCTGCGAAGCTGTACCGACAGCTTCTTTGCGAACCGGTCGCGCCCCTGCCTGCTCTACCAGATCCGCCGCTGCTCGGCGCCGTGCGTCGATCGCATCTCGAAGGAGGATTATGCCGGGCTGGTGAGCGACGCCCAGGATTTCCTCGAAGGCCGCTCGACCGCGGTGCAGAAACGCCTAGGCGATGCGATGACCAACGCCGCCGAGGCGATGGATTTCGAGCAGGCGGCGGTGCTTCGCGACCGGCTGAAGGCGCTGACTTTCATTCAGGGCACGCAGTCGGTCCACGCCGACGGGTTGGGAGACGCGGACGTCTTTGCGCTCGCGGCCAAGGGCGGACAGCTCTGTATCGCGGGCTTCTTCATCCGTGGCGGCCAGAATTGGGGGCATCGCAGCTTCTTCCCTGCGCACATCGCGGGCGTGCCCGAGAGCGAGGTGCTCGAAAGTTTCCTGATGCAATTCTATGAAGGCGTGCCGCCGCCGAAGCTGATCCTCGTCGATCGTGAACCCGACGAGGCAGATCTCCTGGCCGAGGCGCTCGGTGAAATCGCCGGGCGCAAGGTCGAGATCAGCGTGCCGCAGCGCGGCAACCGCAAGCGGCTGCTCGAACAGGCGGTGCGCAACGCGGGGGAAGAACTCGACCGGCGGCTTGCCGAAAGCAGCACGCAGGCGAAGCTCGGCCGCGAGCTGGCCGACCTGTTCGACCTCGACGGGCCGCCGCAGCGTATCGAAATCTACGACAACAGCCACATCCAGGGCACCAACGCGCTCGGCGCGATGGTCGTTGCGGGGCCGGAGGGGTGGATCAAGGGCGCATACCGCAAGTTCAACATCAAGCGCGCGGAGACGCGGCCGGGCGATGATTTTGCGATGATGCGCGAGGTGTTCCAGCGCCGTTTCGCGCGCGCGATCGAAGAGGATCCCGAACGGACGAAGGGCGAGTGGCCCGACTTGGTGCTGATCGACGGCGGCAAGGGGCAGGTGTCGGCGGCGGGATCGGTGCTCGCAGAGCTTGGCATCGACGACCTGCCTTATGTCGGCGTCGCCAAGGGGCCGGATCGCAACGCCGGACGCGAGACCTTCTACCTGCCTGATGGGCGCGAATTCTCCTTGCCGACGAACAATGCCGTGCTCTTCTATATCCAGCGGCTGCGCGACGAGGCGCACCGCTTCGCGATCGGCGCCCACCGTCAGAAGCGGGCGAAGGCGATGGGCAGTTCGCCGCTCGACGAGGTGCCGGGCGTCGGTCCGGCCCGCAAGAAGGCGCTGCTGATGCATTTCGGCACCGCGCGCGCGATCCGCAGCGCAAGTCTGGAGGATTTGCAAAAGGCGCCGGGCGTCAGCGCCGGCGTCGCACAGGCGGTTTATGATTTCTATAATCCGGGCAATTGAACCCGGCAGGCTGAGGAGAGGCACATGGATTTCGCAGCAACGATGCCGCTCGCTGGAACGCTGGGCGTCTCGATCCACGAGGGCAGCAAGGACCGCGTCGCGGGCAAGCTCCCGGTACGACCCGAGATCTGCACCGCGGGCAACATCGTCCATGGCGGCGCGATTATGGCCTTTGCGGACTGCCTCGGTGCGGTCGGGGCGTTCCTGACCTTGCCCGAGGGGGCCACGGGCACGACGACGATCGAGAGCAAGACCAATTTCCTCGGCGGTGGCCCGCTTGGCTCGATCCTCGTCGGCGAAGCCACCCCGGTGAAGATCGGCAAGCGCCTGTCGGTCTGGCAGACACGCATCCGAACCGAAGAAGGCGCCGAGGTTGCGCTGGTGACGCAAACGCAGATGGTGCTTTGGCCAGCCTGACCGCCGATGCGATCGTCTGCGCGGTGCGCGCGCATGGCGAGCATGGCGCGATCCTGCGCGCGCTGACGCGGGAGGCTGGGCTCGTTGCGGGTTATGTCCGCGGCGGGCGGTCGAGGCGGCTTCGACCGATCCTGATACCGGGCAATCTCGTCGCGCTCGACCTTCGCGCGCGAACCGAGGAACAGCTTGGCGGTGCGACGGTCGAACTGCTGCAGAGCCGTGCGCCCCTGCTGGCCGAACCGCTTGCGGCGGCTTCGATCGATTGGGCGACAAGCCTGACCGCCGCGACGCTGCCCGAAAGCCAACCCTATCCCGCGCTCCATGCGGCGCTTTCCGCGGTCCTCGATGCAATCGGCGTGGCGGCATCGGCACGCCAATGGGCGGCCGCCTTGGCGCGGTACGAACTGTTGCTGCTCGCCGAACTCGGGTTTGGCCTCGACCTCGAACAATGTGTTGTGACAGGCGCACTCGATGACCTCGCTTTCGTCAGCCCCAAGTCGGGCGGGGCGGTCAGCATCGGAGCGGCGCAAGGCTATGAAGGGCGACTTTTTCGACTGCCACCTTTCCTGCGCGGCCTCGACGCCAGCCCTTCGATGAACGATGTGCTCGACGCGCTGACCATCACCGGCCATTTCCTCGCCCGCGACGTCCTCGACGGGCGCAACCGTGACTTGCTGACCGTAAGAGAAAGATTGGTCGACCGGCTGGGCAGGGCGGTTGCGTGACGCGTCGCCGCTGTCTAAGCGGCTGGCGGGACACGAAAGGGCGAAGCATTGAAAATCCTGCTGTTGGCCGGCGACGGTATCGGTCCGGAAATCATGGCGGAAGCCGAGAAGGTAATCGCGGCGCTTGCCCTGCCGGTGATGCTCGACCGCGCGCTTGTCGGGGGCGCCGCTTATGAAGCGACCGGCCATCCGCTGCCGCCCGAGACTCTGGCGAAGGCAAAGGCTGCGGATGCGCTGCTGTTCGGCGCCGTCGGCGATGCGCGGTTTGACAGCGCCCCGCGCCACCTGCGCCCCGAGCAGGCGATCCTCGGACTGCGTTCGGAGCTTGGGCTGTTTGCCAACCTTCGCCCCGCGAAACTGTTCCCGGGGCTAGAGGGCAGTTCGGCGCTGCGTCCCGAAATCGCCTCGGCGATCGACCTGCTGATCGTTCGCGAGCTCAACGGCGACGTCTATTTCGGCGAGAAGGGCACGCGCAAGACGGCAAGCGGCGAGCGCGAAGGCTATGACATCATGTCGTACAGCGAGAGCGAAGTACGACGTATCGCGCATGTCGCCTTCCGTGCGGCGCAAGGACGTCGCAAGCGCCTTTGCTCGGTCGACAAGGCGAATGTGCTCGAAACCTCGCAGCTGTGGCGCGACGTGGTGATCGAAGTCGAGAAGGACTATCCCGACGTCGAGCTCAGCCATATGTATGTCGACAATGCCGCGATGCAGCTGGTGCGCAATCCCGGCCAGTTCGATGTGGTCGTGACCGGCAATCTGTTCGGCGACATTCTGTCGGATCAGGCGTCGATGTGCGTAGGGTCGATCGGGCTGCTCGCATCGGCATCGCTTGGCGAAGGAACGACGGGGCTCTACGAGCCGATCCATGGCAGCGCGCCCGACATCGCGGGGAAGGGGATCGCGAACCCGCTGGCGATGATCCTGTCGCTCGCAATGCTGCTCCGCCATTCGGGCGGCGACGAAGCCAATGCCGCGCGGATCGAGGCAGCGGTGGCCAGGGTGCTTGCCGACGGCTGCCGCGGCGCCGATCTCGGCGGCAACATGGGCACCGCGGCCTTGGGTGACGCGGTCGTTGCCGCGCTGACGAACTAGTTTTACGGACGATGACATGAAAAAGACCACGGGTTTCGATCGCAGCAAGACAAGGGGCTGGCATCCGGCAACGCAGGCCGTGCGCGGCGGCACCTGGCGCAGCGAGCATGGAGAGACGTCGGAGGCGCTCTTCCTGACGTCCGGCTACACCTATGACAGCGCCGAAGAGGTCGCGGCGCGCTTTGCCGGCGAAGCGCCGGGCATGACCTATTCGCGTCTGCAGAATCCGACCGTCGCGATGCTGGAGGAACGGATCGCGTTAATGGAGGGTGCCGAGGCGTGCCGTGCCCAGGCGACGGGGATGGCGGCGATGACGACGGCATTGCTGTGCCAATTGTCCGCGGGCGACCATATCGTCGCCGGCAAGGCAGCGTTCGGATCGTGCCGCTGGCTGGTCGACAGCCTGTGCCCCCGCTTCGGGATCGAGACGACCGTCGTCGACGGCCGCGACAATGACGCGTGGGAAAAGGCGATCAGACCGAACACGAAGGTCTTCTTCTTCGAGACGCCGGCCAATCCGACGATGGATATCGTCGACATGAAGCATGTCTGCGCGCTCGCGAAGGCGCATGGCATCACGACCGTTGTCGACAATGCATTCGCCACTGCCGTGCTCCAGCGGCCGCTCGAGTTCGGCGCCGACGTCGTCGCTTACTCGGCGACCAAGTTGATGGACGGGCAGGGCCGTGTTCTCGCGGGCGCCGTTTGCGGGAGCGAGAAGTTCATCAACGATGTGCTGCTGCCGTTCCAGCGAAACACCGGGCCGAACCTGTCGCCGTTCAACGCGTGGGTGGTGCTGAAAGGACTCGAGACGCTCGATCTTCGCGCGCGGCGACAATCCGAAAACGCGCTCGCGGTCGGCAAGTTCGTCGAGAGCCGCGTCCCGCGCATCCTGCACCCCGGCCTCGCCAGCCACCCGCAGCATAATCTGGCGATGAGCCAGATGGAGGCGTGCGGCCCCATCTTCTCGTTCGTCCTTGAAGACCGCGCGCAGGCCATGGCGATGCTCAACGCGCTGGAACTCGTCGATATCAGTAACAATATCGGCGACGCGGTGAGCCTTTGCTGCCATCCCGCATCGACCACCCACTATAGCGTCAGCGCCGAAGCACGCGCGGACATGGGCGTCGTCGGGGGGATGCTGCGTATCAATGTCGGCCTCGAAGATCCGCGCGATGTGATCGCCGATCTGGACCAGGCATTGACCAAGGTCGGGCTTTAGGCGACTTTGCGATGGAGATGATCGACTCCTTCTTCCCTTTCTCGGCGACCACGGGGCCGATCACCGTGCGTGTGTCGGTCAGCTATCTGCCCGAACAGTCGCACCCGGCGCTCAGTCGCTGGTTCTGGGCCTATCATGTCCGGATCGAGAATCATGGCGAGGTGCCGGCGCAGCTCCTCACCCGTCACTGGCGGATCAGCGACGGACGCGGCCAGATCAGCGAAGTCGAGGGGGAGGGCGTCGTCGGTGAACAGCCGCTGATCCTGCCCGGCGGCGCGTTCGACTATGTTTCCGGTTGCCCGCTGCCAACCCCCGAGGGGTCGATGGTCGGCAGCTATACGATGGAGATGGGCGACGATTCGCAGATGCTCGTTGCCATCCCGCACTTTCCCCTCGTGGCGCCTGCGACCGCGTCATGAAGCGCACCCACCTGCCGCTCAACGCGCTTCGCGTTTTCGACGCCGCTGCCCGGCATTTGAGCTTCACGCGCGCAGCCGACGAGCTCGCCGTGACTCCCGCGGCCGTCGGCCAGCAGATCCGCGCGCTCGAGGACATGCTTGGCGTGGTGCTGTTCCGCCGCACGCCAAAGGGGCTCGAACTGACCGGCGAGGCGAATGCCGGCCTAGACGCCCTGCGCCAGGGCTTCCTGCAGTTCGAGGAATCGGTTCGCGCAATGCAGGCCGGGCAATCGTCGCAGTCGCTGACGATTGCGGCGCCGCGCGACCTCACCGCAAAATGGCTCGCACCCCGGCTCGCGCGTTACAGCCAGCAGGCACCCGATGTGCGCTTCACGCTCGTTTCGGCCGATGGCGGGATCGACTTCACCGAAGCGAACCTCGACCTTGCGATCTTCTGGACCGACGGAGCCGGCGAGCATGAAGGCGTACCGCTCGCCGAGGCGATGATGGTGACCGTCGCGGGGCCCGGCAGCGACAGCGACACGCGCATCGCTTGGCCCGGATGCCCGGTCGATGAAGGCGAGCCGGCCCTGCGCCTCGGCGATGCCGGGCTTGCAATCGACGCTGCCGCCAACGGTCTGGGTTATGCGAACGTCCCCGCGATGCTGGCCGAGGCCGATATCGCCGCTGGCCGCGTCCGGCTGGTGCGCGAGGCCTTTGCCGTCAAACGCGGCTATTGGCTCGTCGCCCCGACCCCGCAGTGGCGGCAGACGAAGGTCAAGGCGCTGGTCGCTGCGCTGACGGTCTGATCATTTGGCGGCGAGCGCCAGCAGGCGCGTCACCAGTCCGACCAGCCGGTCGGTTTCGACATTGGCCTCGGGATTGTTCCAGCTCGCGGTCACGACGAACCATTTGCCGTCCGACTTGCGCTGGCCGAGCAGGCTCATCGACAACACGCCGTTTTCGGATCCCCCCTTGTAGCCGAGGTAGCGCCACGGCTCGGCCGCGACCGGTCCAACGCCGTTGTTGATTGCCATCGCTGCCATCATCGGTGCCGAATTGCGCCGGCGCAGGTCGGCCATCAGCCGTGCGATATCCCGCGGCGACGCGAACCATTCCAGCTCGCCGATGAAGCGTGGCCCCGCCGTAAAGCTGACGCCGTCGACATTGGCGAGGGTCAGTCGGCCGGCGTTGGCATCGATCAGCCTGCGCTGCGCCTTGTCGTCTGCGCCGATGAAGGCTGCACGTTCGGCGGTGAAATTATTGCCCTTGAGTGCGAAGGCCTCGACGGTCGAGAGAAAGGGGATATTGCGCGAGGGCTCGCTATGCCCCGCCGCTCGCATCCGCGCCTCGATCGCATCGCGGCCGAGAAGATGGAGCAATGTATCCGCCGCGCCATTGTCGCTCACCGAAATCATCCAGTTCGCCAGCGTCTGCAGCGTGACGGGCGTGTCCTTCGGCCAGTTTGCCGTGGCGGCCGATGAGAAACTGGAATGCGACAGGAGGACCACGTCGCGCCAGCGCCGCTTGCCCGCCGCGATCTGGACGGCAAGCTCGTCGAGGATATAGAGTTTGAAGGTCGAGCCGACCGCATATTGTCGATCGGCGTTCGCACTCGCAATGGTGCGGATGGCATCGCCGTCGAGTTCGGCGACCAGAAAGCCTGTGGCGCCCGGCAGGCCCGCCAGATCGGCGGCAATGTGATGGAAGTCGTCGCCATCGACGGTAAAGCCCGTAATCAGCAGGCCGGTAACGCGCTCGTCGGCGGTCGCCCCGACATCGAGCCTGACTGTCGCCGTCCCTTTTTCAAACCGAAGTTTGAGCGTTCCCGAGCGGCCGTCCGCCGATTGCGCGGACTCGATGCCTAGCGGACGCCCATATTGCGCGATGAGGCTCCGGGTGATCTCCGCAAACCGGGACTGTGGAACCTCAGCCCGGAACATCGGTGCGAAATAGTCGTCAAATGCAATGTTATCGGCGACAACATCGGGCAATTGCGCGGTCCGGCGCTCGAACGCGGTGGTCGCCGGAGCGGTCTGCTCAGCCGCAGTCTGCGCCGATGTTGACAGCGGCAACAGCGAGCAAGGCAGCGCCGCAATCGCGAAGAGAAAGCGGCGATACCCCGTTGCGCGCATATCAGGCGTCGATCGACGCCTCGTCGAGCGTCGCGGCGTTTGCCTGGATGAACTGGAAGCGATGCTCGGGATGTTTGCCCATCAATCGGTCGACGAGATCCTTGACGCCCTGACGCTCCTCATATTCCTGCGGCAGCGTGACTTTGAGCAGCGAGCGCGTCGCCGGGTCCATCGTCGTTTCCTTGAGCTGGTTCGGATTCATCTCGCCGAGACCCTTGAAACGCCCCACGTCGACCTTTTTTCCTTTGAAAACCGTCGCTTCCAGCTCCGCCCGGTGTGCGTCATCGCGCGCATAGGCCGAAGTCGCGCCCGCCGTCAGCCGATAAAGCGGCGGCTGCGCCAGATACACATGCCCGTTGCGTACAATGTCCGGCATTTCCTGAAAGAAGAAGGTCATCAGCAAGGTCGCGATGTGGGCGCCGTCGACATCGGCATCGGTCATGATCACTATCTTGTCGTAGCGCAGCCGATCGGCGTCGCAATCCTTGCGCATTCCACAGCCCAGCGCGAGCGCGAGGTCGGCGATTTCCTGATTGGCGCGGATCTTGTCGGCGCTTGCGCTGGCCACGTTAAGGATCTTGCCACGGATCGGCAGGATCGCCTGCGTCTTGCGGTCGCGCGCCTGCTTCGCGCTGCCGCCCGCGCTATCGCCTTCGACGATAAATAATTCAGTGCCTTCCGGTCCATCGTTCGCACAGTCGGTGAGCTTTCCGGGCAGACGCAACTTGCGACCGCTCGTCGCGGTCTTGCGCTTGACCTCGCGCTCGGCCTTGCGCTTCAAACGCTCGTCCATCCGTTCGAGGACCAGCCCGAGCAACGCACGGCCGCGGTCCATATTGTCCGACAGAAAATGGTCGAAATGGTCGCGCACCGCATTTTCGGTGAAACGCGCCGCTTCCGGGCTCGAAAGCCGGTCTTTCGTCTGGCTCTGGAACTGCGGATCACGGATGAACACCGACAGCATCATCTCGCCGCCGTTGAACACGTCCTCGGCGGTGATCTGCGCCGCCTTCTTTTGCCCGATCAACTCGCCGAAGGCGCGCAGCCCCTTGGTCAGCGCGGCCCGCAGCCCCGCCTCATGCGTACCGCCGGCGGGCGTGGGAATGGTGTTGCAATACCAGCTATAGCTGCCGTCCGACCACAGCGGCCAGGCGATCGCCCATTCGGCGCGCCCTTGCTCGCCGGAAAAATCCTGCCGACCGACGAAGGGTTCGGCGGTCGCGCATTCGCGCGTCCCGATCTGCTCCTTCAAATGGTCGGCAAGGCCGCCGGGAAACTGGAACACGGCCTCGGCGGGCGTGTCGTCGCCGATCAGCTCGGGCGCGCATTTCCAGCGGATCTCGACGCCCGCGAACAGATAGGCCTTCGACCGCGCCATCCGGTACAGGCGCTGCGGCTTGAAGCGGCCATGCTCGCCAAAGATTGCGGGGTCGGGCACGAACGACACGCTGGTGCCGCGGCGGTTCGGGGTAGGGCCGAGCTCCTCGAGCGGGCCTTGCGGAACGCCTTGCGAAAAAGACTGTCTGTACAATTGCTTGGATCGCGCAACTTCGATCGTGGTTTCAATCGACAGCGCGTTCACGACGCTGACGCCGACCCCGTGGAGACCGCCAGAGGTAGCATAGGCCTTGCCCTCGAACTTGCCGCCCGAATGGAGCATGGTCATGATGACCTCGAGCGCCGATTTGCCGGGGAATTTCGGGTGCGGGTCGACCGGCATACCGCGGCCGTTGTCGATTACCGTCAGGCGGTTGCCGACATCGAGAATGATCTCGATGCGCGTCGCATGGCCGGCAACGGCTTCGTCCATACTGTTGTCGATGACTTCGGCAGCAAGGTGATGGAGCGCCCGCTCGTCGGTACCACCGATGTACATGCCGGGGCGACGGCGGACAGGTTCGAGCCCTTCCAGGACCTCGATCTGCGAGGCGTTGTAGCTTTCGGTCGCGGGCTGGTTGCTGTCGAACAAATCGTGACTCATAATATGGCTATACGGGTCCATAAAGGCCGCTGGCAAGCGCGCTTTTCATGGCGCCACGGCCCGATTTGGCGGCCTCGGTTCGTCCCGTTTTCGGCACGGCGATGAAACCGGTCCATCCTACGGGGGTTGCTCCACCGACTGCAAAGTCATTCAAAAAGTGGAGAATAATATGAAATTTACAGCTCTCCTCGCTGCTTCCGCAGCGGTTCTGACCGCCGCCCCGGCGATGGCGCAGGAAACCGGTGACCGCGACAAGTCGCAGGACTTCAACGGCGCCTATGTCACGATCGGCGGCGGTGGCACTCTGCAGGGCAGCGATCGCGGTGAAACGCTGGTCTTCGACACCGATCGCGACGGCGCCTATGGCGATACCGTCACGACGGTGGCTGGCGCAAACGCATTCTCGCCGGGTTTCTGCAACGGCACCGCGACCGGCACAGCGAACATCGGGTGTCGCAACGACAAGGACGGGCCCGAATTCTTCGGTCGTATCGGCGTCGACCAGCGCATGGGCAATTTCGTCGTAGGCGCTTTGCTGGAGGGCGGCCACAGTGTCGCGCGTGATAGCGTCAGCGGCTTTTCGACTACCCCCGCCAGCTATACAATGAGCCGCGAGGCCGATTATCAGGGCAGTCTCCGCCTGCGTGCGGGGTATACCCCCGGCGGCGGCGCGCTTTTCTATGTAACCGGCGGCCCGGCCTATGCGCGGCTTGACAACAAGTTCGCGACGACCAACGCCGCGAATAGCTTCGCAGACAACGGAAAGACCAATGGCTGGGGCTATGCCGCGGGCGGCGGTGCCGAAATCATGGTCACCAACAGCATCGCGGTCGGCCTCGAATATCTCTACACCGATGTTAAGGACGACGATTATGCCGTGAATGTCGGCCCCGGCACCGCGCCGGCGACAAATCCCTTCCTGCTCGATAGTGGCGGCACGGATATCCAGCGCAGCGGTACGCATTTTAGCACGCACAGCGTGCGCGGGACATTGAGCTTCCGTTTCTGACCTCTCGGAAAGCGGACGGGGAGGCGCCGGACCGTGTGGGCTCCGGCGCCTTTCGCCTGTTCAGGACAGGCTCGGCGCCGGGAAAATCGCGAAATTGCCGTTTGCGCTGCTGACCAGCTTGCCTTCCTGGTAGAGCCGGGCATCGATATTGGCGACGCGCTTGCCCCGATGCAGCACCTCGGCCTCGCACGTCAGCCGACCCTCGACGACGCGCGCATGGTAGTTGAACTTGATCTCCAGCGTCGCGCACCATTGATCGTCGGGGAGCAGGCTGGTGATCGCACCGCCCATCGCCGAATCCGCGAGGCTATAGGCAACCCCGCCATGCGCCGCGCCCTGCGGGTTGAAGTGCCGCTCGCGTTCGATGTCGATCCCCATGACGCAGCGGCCATCGCCGCGCTCGACCAACTCGAGGCCGAGCGTGCGCGCAAAGTGGAAATCCTGCCCGAACGGCTTCACCGGACGCGTCTTAACGAACCCGGGGACCACCGAACGGCGGGGGCGGGGGCGGACGGCGCGTGCCGCGCGGAAGCTGAGCCTGATAGGCGCGGCCGCAATGCTCAACGCAATAGGGGAAGCCAGGGTTCACCGCGACGCCGCAGAAATGGAAGTCCGGCTCGCCCGGATGCCCCATCGGCCAGCGGCAGATGCGGTCGTTGAGGTCGAGCAGGCTCGTCTTGTCGGCGATCTCGGGGCTCGGCTTCGCGGGCACCAGTCGGCGCGGCGGCGCGGGCGGGATGGGCGCCTGCTGGTCGCCCGGACCCTGGCGAATGAAGCCGCCGGGACCGATCGAGACGATGCGCGGCGCATCGGGCTTCGGCGGCGCTTCGGAACCATCCTCGTCCGATGCTTCGACGACGGGCTTGGGTTCAGGCTTCGGCACCGCGGCAACCGGCCGGGGCGCGACGGGCGCCGCCGCGCGCGGCGCGGCAGGCGCCGGCGAGGCAGGCTTGGGCGCGGCGGGCGCCTTTACGGGCTTCGTGACCTTTTCGGTCGCCTTCACCGGCGACGGCCGCGACTTCAGGCCCAGGCGATGCGCCTTGCCGATCACCGCATTGCGGCTGACCCCGCCAAGTTCGTCGGCGATCTGGCTGGCGGTCAGGCCCTTTTCCCACATGCTGCGCAGCTGTTCGATGCGCTCATCGGTCCATGACATGTTTCAATTCCTCATCATTCCACGCAAGGGGCGTCCGGCGATCCGCGTTACCGATCCTTTTGGGAACCGGTTCCAGTCGCTGCCCAGCTTGCGGTAAGATCGGGGAGGCGATAGGCGAGAACGCCATGAACGACCAGCCCCAAATTTCGCGATCCGACTCGAACAACAACGCCGCGGCGCGGGCGTTTGCCGAACCCGGCGTCCCGCATATCCGGACGCTGAACGTGCCCGGCCTGCAGGCCCTATATGTCAAGGAGGTGCGGCGCTTTTTCAAGGTCCAGCTCCAGACAATCTGGGCTCCGGCGGTAACGACCCTTCTTTTTCTGGTCATTTTCACCGTTGCGCTGGGCGGCGCGGGGCGGAAAGTCATCGGCGTGCCCTTTGCCGACTTCATCGCGCCGGGGCTGATCATGATGGCGATGCTGCAGAACAGCTTCGCGAATTCCAGCTTCTCGCTGCTCGTCGGCAAGATCCAGGGCACGATCGTCGACTATCTGATGCCGCCGCTCGGCGTCGGCGAACTGGTCACCGCGCTGATCGGCGCCGCTGTCACCCGCGCGATCCTCGTCGGCTTCGCCCTCTGGCTTGCGATGCTGCTCTGGCCCGGGGTCCATGTCGGGCCTGACCATCTGTGGGCGGTCGCGCTGTTCGGCGTGCTCGGCGCGATGATGCTCGGCTTTCTGGGCCTCGTCACTTCTGTCTGGGCCGAAAAGTTCGATCATGCCGCTGCGGTGACCAATTTTGTCGTCACGCCGCTCGCACTGCTGTCGGGCACCTTCTATTCGGTCGACCGCCTCGCGCCGTGGTTTCAGGGCGTCGCGCACGCAAATCCCGTCTATTATGCGATCATGGGTTTTCGTTTCGGCTTCATCGGGACCGTCGACTCGACGATCTCCCATCCTGTGCTGACCGCGGCGCTGGTGCTGGTCGCGACCAACATCGTGCTGGGCGTTATTACCTATCGCCTGCTCGTGTCGGGATGGAAGCTGAAGGCCTGACGCGCGCCCAAAGTCGCGCGATCAGTGCCGGTGGATCGAACGGACGCGATAACGGCCCTTCGCCATCCCGTCGAACAGCACCTCTATCTGCGGATGATCGACCGGACCCTGTTCTGAATCGCCGACCAGATTCTGCTGGCTGACATAGGCGATATAGGATGAATCCTCATTTTCGGCCAGCAGGTGGTAAAAGGGTTGCTCCTTCGCCGGACGAATGGCTTCGGGGATAGCCTCGTACCATTCGTCGCTGTTCGAAAAGACCGGATCGACGTCGAACACGACGCCGCGAAAGTCGAACAGGCGGTGGCGGACGATATCGCCAGGGGCGAAGCGCGCGCGTTCGATGAGCGGAGCGGCAACGAGAGGGGGAATCTGGCCCGGCGAACCGGAAGGTGTCTTTGACGTCATATCGTCAATCTATGGCTATTTACGCCCGTTTCAAGTCCGTTACACTGGCGGGCACCGCGGCAGGCCGATTCCGGCCCTGTGACGGGGATTACAGATGCGTTGGCCGTTCGGGCTAGCTTGCTCCCTCGGCCTTCGCCCGACCGGTTCGGGTTTGCGGGCCGTCTTGACCCAGGGGAGGCGCTTTTCATGACCGAAATACCTTCGAACAATCTTCCGCCGATGGCCGCGGGCGTTATCAGCCGCGCGAAGGATATCCTTCTCAAGCCCAAGGAAACCTGGCCCGTCATCGCTGCCGAGCCCGCGACGACGCAGTCGATCTATGTGCCTTATGTGGTCTTGCTCGCAGCGATCGGGCCGCTGGCCGGCTTTATCGGCGGGCAGCTATTCGGCATCTCGATGCTCGGGATCACCTATCATCCGCCGTTGGTCGGCGCGCTCGTGACGGCAATCGTGACCTACGGCCTCTCGCTCGCGACGGTATTCATCCTCGCCCTCGTCATCGACGGCCTCGCGCCGAGTTTCGGCGGCCAGAAGGATCAGGTGCAGGCGCTGAAGGTCGCCGCGTACGCCGGGACGGCTGGCTGGGTGGGCGGTATCTTCGGGCTCATCCCGGCGCTCGGCATCATCGGCCTTCTGTTCGCGCTGTACGGGCTTTACTTGCTGTACCTCGGCCTGCCGGTGGTGATGAAGGCGCCGCAGGACAAGGCGATCGGTTACACGGTGGTCGTGATCATCGTCTATATCGTGCTGTTCCTGATCATCGGCGCGGTGGTCGGCGCGCTGGCCGCGCCCTCGCTGGTCAGCATCAGGGGATAGGTTGCACACGCCGTCCCGGTGCATCCGGGGCGGCGTTCGCCTTGGTCAAAAAAAGAGAAAAATGGAGGAGAGTGAGGGATTCGAACCCTCGGTACCGTTGCCGGCACTTCGCATTTCGAGTGCGACGCTTTCGACCACTCAGCCAACTCTCCTCGCTGAGAGGAGACGCCCCTAGCGGCGGCCGTCGAGTCTTGCAACCCTCTCGTCACAAAATCGTCGGCCGCCATCTGCATCCGCAATAAATCAGGGTCTTTCGGCCTCCCACCAATAGGGCTGGCGCTTGCGCGTCCCCGTGCCAACCTCGTCCATCGTGAGCGGATCGTAGAGGCGCCCGCCGAGCATGACGCGATGGATCTTCTCGGTATTGCGAATGTCCTGCGTCGGATCGGCGTCGAGAATCAGCAAATCGGCGAGCTTGCCCACCTCCAGGGAACCGACATCCTTTGCATAGCCCAGCGACGTCGCCGGCATGATCGTCGCGGCCCGCAGCGCATCGATATTGCTCCAGCCCCCGCGCACGAAGGACCAGATCTCCCAATGCGCGCCGAGCCCCGCCTGCTGGCCATGCGCTCCGATCGAGACCATGCGGCCGGTATCGGCGATCTTCTTCGCCTCGCGCGCGCTATCGTCGTCGACATAGTCGCCCTCGGGCGCGATGACGCGGCGCTTGTTGTTTGCCGCCAGCTCTGCGGGCGGCGCATGGCGCGACAGGATCGGCTGCTCCCAGACATTGGTGTGGGCGCGCCAATAAGGATCGCCCGCAGGACCGCCATAGGTCACGACAAGCGTCGGCGTGTAGTCGGTCTTGGTCTGACCCCAGAGCTGCACCAGATCCTTGTAGAAGGTGTGGAGCGGGATGTTGTGCTCGACGGTCGAATTGCCGTCCTGGATGAGCGTGACGTCCATCGTATAGAGCGAGCCGCCCTCGGGCACGACCTCCATGCCTTCGGCTTGCGCAGCCTTCACAACCATCTGGCGCTGCTCGCGGCGCGGCTGGTTGTAATTCTTGACGCTATGCGCACCCTGCGCCTTCAGGCGGCGGACATGCGCGAGGGCATCCTCATAGCCATTGATTTCGGCGTAGATACCAGCCACCTTCGCGCCGTAGATGATCTCACCGGTCGAGAAGATGCGCGGCGCGAGGATCAGTCCCGCGCGCTGCATCTCGGACGACACAAATATTTCGGATGCGCGCGACGAAGGGTTGTGGCTCGTCGTCGTACCCATCGCGAGGTTGACGATTTCCGACCAGTTCTGCTGCGGCACAAGCTCGTCGTCGCCATGCGGGCCATGCGCGTGTGCGTCGACGAAGCCGGGGACGATCGTCTTGCCGGAGGCATCGACCGTCACTGCGCCGGCGGGAACGGCGATCGCGCCTGCCGCGCCGACAGCGGCGATGCGATCGCCCTCGATCACGATCGCGCCGTTGTCGATGATGCCGCCATCGGCGCCCGCCATGGTGAGGATCTTCGCGCCGGTGATGACGACGGTGCCTTTATGCTTCGCGACTGGCGCGGTCATCGCGAGCGACACGCCGCTGGTCGGCGGCACGAATTTGGCCGGCTTGTCTTCACCCGCCGCCGGAGCACTCGCGAAGAAGCTGCCGAGGTCGGCGCTGAACAGCGTCGGCCCGCGGGTCCAGTGCAGGCGCTTGCCGCCGTCGGACCAATGCACATAATCGGCGCCGCTACCGCTCACGCGCGTCACCGGCATCGGGCCGCCCGAGGTCGAGAGCGAAACATCCTGCCCGCCGGGCATCAGCGGTGTGACATAGGCATCGTAATTTTGCCGGAAGGCTAACGTGCGGCCATCGGGCGACACCTCATAGTCGCTGACGAGTTCGCCGCTGGCGTGGACGCGCCTGTCCTGTCCGTGCAGATCGGTCGAGATCAGCTGATTCTTGCTGTCGGCCGACGCGATCATGAAGATGCGGTCGCTGGCGGCGCCGAACTGCGGCTTGGCGCCATTGTCGCTGACCCGTTCGGCAGCGCCGCCGCTCACCGCGATCCGGTAGATGCCGGGATTATCGCCCCAGCGTTCCGACCGGAGGCCACCGCCCGAGCGCTTTTCAAACGCGATCAGCTTGCCATCGGGCGAGAAGCGCGGCTCGGCATAGTGACCGGGGCTGGCCGTGATCTTGCGCGACGATCCGCCGCCCCTTCCGGCTATGTGGATTTCGCCAAGCCCGGCGTCGGTCCAGCGCACGAACACAACAGATTTGCCGTCGCGCGACCAGCTGGGCCACAGTTCGAACGCATTGTCCTTGGCCGCGGTCAGGCGCCGCGCGGTGCCGCCGGCTGCGGGCTTGAGCCACAGTTTGCCGAGCGTTTCGAATACGACGGTGCTCCCGTCGGGCGACACTTCGGCCCAGCGCGGCATTTTCGTCTCGAAGCTGTCGGGCGCGACCTCGACCGCCGGATGGGTCGCGTCGATGATGACGCGATCGTCGTCGATAGTGAACGGAATGATCCGCGCGTCGCCGCCGGTGCTGTTTACGCGGCGGAGCTTGCCCCCCGCCCAGAAGACGATGTCCCGGCTGTCGGGTGTCCAGCTCATATTGGGATAGACGCCGGTCACCGCCCAGGTTTCCTGCACATCCTGGTCGAGCGCGTCATAGAGCTTCTTCTCGGCGCCCGAGGCGAGGTCTTTCACATAGAGCTTCGACTGCGTTCCCTCGCGGCGAACATAGGCGAGCTTCTTGCCATCGGGCGACGGGGAGGGCCGCACCGCGCCGCCGGGGCCAGCGGCCACCGTCGTGACCTCGCCATCGTTCAGATCGTAGCGTTCGATGTGGAACAGGTCGCCGTTGCTGTCCTGTGCATATTCGAAAATCGGCCCGGGCGTGACGTTGCGCGTGTAATAGACCCCCTTGCCGTCGGGCGCGAAGATCGGCTCGCCGAGTTCCTTCTGGTGGCGTTCGTTCGGCTTCTTGACCAGCGGCACGCCCGCGCCGCCCGAGACATGATACATCCAGACCTCGCCGGTGCCGAGCGAGCGACCGGTGGTGAAATGCTTCTTCGCGACGATGAACTGCCCGTCGGGGCTCCAGCTCGGCTGGTTGAGCAGGCGGAATTCCTCCTTGCTGAGCTGCCGCTTGTCGCTGCCGTCGCGGTTCATCAGCCAGATATTGTCGCCGCCGCCGCGGTCCGAGACGAAGGCGATACGCTTGCCATCGGGCGAGAAACGCGGCTGATGCTCGTAGGCAAGCCCTTCGGCGATCCGCGTGGGCGTGCCGCCCTCGATCGACATGGTATAGATGTCGCCGAGCAGGTCGAACGCGATGGTGCGGCCGTCGGGCGCAACGTCGACGTTCATCCAGCTACCCTCGTCGACCGCGATCGGCACCTTGTGCGTCGTCATGCCGGGAGGGGCGTTGACGTCCCACTTTTCGGGCTTGGCATCGGCCGGCGCGGACTGCGCCCAAGCCGAAGTCGAACAGGCCAAAGCCGCCGTGAAGGCGAGTGCGAAGCGCGCCATTTAATTATCCCCTGTTGAAATTTGCAGCGACCATATGATTTGCCGCGCCACATGCAAGGGACTGGTTTCGACGAAGAACTGGCACGGTCGACGGGCGACTGCTAGCGCGGTTGCAAGACGGAAAAGATGGGGAGGGCCGATGTGCCGCTGACGGGAATAAGGGTACTCGATTTCGGCCGTTACATCGCGGGCCCTTACTGCGCGGCATTGCTCGGCGATTATGGTGCCGACGTCATCCGTATCGAGGCGCCGGGCGGCAACGACGATCGCTATACCGTTCCGGTCGCGGAGGACGGCTCTGGCGCGATGTTCATGCAGATGAACCGCGGCAAGCGCTGCCTGACCCTGAAGCCCGGAAGCCCCGAGGGCCGCGAGATCGTCCGGCGGCTCGTCGAAACCGCCGATGTCGTCGTCGCCAACCTGCCGCACGATGCGCTCGTCAAGCTCGGCCTCGACTATGACAGCCTGTCGGCGATCAATCCGCGCGTCATCCTCGCCACCGCATCGGCTTTCGGTAGCGAGGGGCCGCTTGCGAAAAACGTCGGTTTCGATGCGGTTGGGCAGGCGATGTCGGGGTCCGTGCATCTGACCGGTACGCCCGATCAGCCCTATCGCGCCCAGGTCAATTTCGTCGATTTCGGCACCGCGCTCCACACCGCGTTCGGCGTTATGATCGCGCTGCGCGAACGCGAGACGACGGGAGTGGGGCAGTGCGTGTCTGGGTCGCTGCTCGGCACTGCGCTTGCGATGACCAATTCGCTGACGATCGACCATGCGCTGAACGGCATCGAACGGCAGCCCATCGGCAATCGCAGCTTCAGTTCGGGGCCGACCGACATATTCCGCACCCGCGATGGCTGGATCGTCACCCAGATTGTCGGCGGTAGCATCTTCGCGCGATGGGCCGGGCTGATGGGTCGCCCCGAACTGGTCGATGACCCGCGCTACGCCAGCGATATCCTGCGCGGCGACAATGGCGAGGAGCTTAGCGTCATCATGCAGCAATGGTGCATCGACCGCACCAGCAGCGACGCAATCGCGGAACTTGGCGCCGCGCGCGTGCCCGCAGCACCCGTGTTGCGGTCCAGCGAGGTGCTGGCGCAGCCGCAGGTTATGGCGATGGCGCTCGTCGAGCCGGTTGCCTATCCCGGCGCAGCCCAGGATATTCCGATAATCCGGGCGCCGATAGATCTGTCGGGAAGCGCCAAGGCCGATCCCGCACGCGCTCCGCGCGTCGGCGAGCATAGCGATATGATACTCGCCGAGATCGGTTACAGCCCCGACGCGATTTCCGCTTTGCGGGCGCAAAGCATTATTTGAGCGGCCGACGCTGGACGACCGCGGTTGGGACGATTAAGTACCGATCAGTACAAAATCAAGAGCAGGAGCTTCCCGATGACCGACCAGAGTGAATATGTGCCGCCGAAAATCTGGACCTGGGACAAGGACAGCGGCGGGCGGTTTGCGAACATCAACCGCCCGATCGCCGGCCCGACGCACGACAAGGATCTGCCGATCGGCAAACATCCGCTCCAGCTCTATTCGCTCGGCACGCCCAACGGCGTGAAGGTCACGGTGCTGCTTGAGGAATTGCTCGCAGCCGGCCATAGCGGCGCCGAATATGATGGCTGGCTGATCAACATCGGCGAAGGCGACCAGTTTTCGAGCGGCTTCGTCGACGCCAATCCGAACAGCAAGATCCCCGCGCTCGTCGATCGCAGTGGCGCCGATCCGATCCGCGTGTTCGAATCGGGGGCGATCCTGATCTATCTCGCCGAAAAATTCGGCGAGTTCCTGCCGACCGAGCCTGCGAAGCGCGCCGAGACTCTGTCGTGGCTGATGTGGCAGATGGGCAGCGCGCCGTTCCTCGGCGGCGGTTTCGGTCATTTCTATGCCTATGCCCCGACGAAGCAGGAATATCCGATCAACCGCTATGCGATGGAGGTGAAGCGCCAGCTCGACGTGCTCGACCGGCGGCTGGCCGAGAACGAATATGTCGCGGGCGCCGACTATTCGATCGCCGACATGGCAATCTGGCCGTGGTACGGCGCGCTCGCGAAGGGGTTGGTTTACGATGCCGGCGAATTTCTGCAGGTGCAGGAGTATAGGAATGTCCAACGCTGGACCGACCAGATTGCGGCGCGCCCGGCGGTCAAACGCGGACGCATGGTCAATCGCGTGATGGGCGAACCGTCGAGCCAGCTTCGCGAACGCCATGACGCGTCCGACTTTGACCTGCGCACACAGGACAAGCTGGAAGCCGAAGCCGCCGAATAATCGGGTTTTTCGTTTTGCGCCGCCGCTGCGCCGTTAACGGTTCGGCGACGGTGGCGGATTTGCGAGCGATTGGGTCGCTCGAAAATACATAAAGTACGGAACATTGCGGCGCACGCGCCGAGACGCGGGATTCATCGGGCGACGCCATGCTACGTCGCATGACCCGACCGATCTTACCCCTGCGGCTTGCCCGCTTGCTGCCCGCCCGACTGGTCCGCAGCGAGCGGGCGGCCGCGATCGTCGAGATGGCGCTCGTGCTGCCGCTCTTGCTTGCGCTGATGATGGGCATATTGGTCTATGGCCAATATTTCATGCTCGCGCACAGCGTGCAGCAGGCCGCCAATGACGGAGCCCGAGCGGCGATCGTCGGGCTCGACGCCGCCGACCGGCGCGCCATCGCCACGCGCGCGGTCGACCGCAGTATGCAGGGCGTCGGCGGTTATGCGGTCGCCCGCCGCAACGTATCTGTCGCAGAAACGACCGACGCCGTGACCGTCGCCGTTACTTACACCGCGCCGCAGACCAGCTTTCTCCGCTCTTCCTTCGTCCCGTCGCCAGGCCATGTGATCCGCGCCCGCGCGACCTTCGAACTGCCGGTGGATTGACCATGCACCTGTTCACAAATCTTGTCGCCGACCGCCGCGGCGGTATCGGCGTGACATCGGCCGCCGCGCTGACGATGCTGATCGGCGCGGCGGCGCTGGCGGTCGACATCGGCTCCTTCCAGCTCGATCGCCGCAAGCTGCAGGGCATCGCCGATGCGGCTGCGCTCGCCGCCGCGGGCAAGCCCGGCGAGGAGCGCGCGGCGGCGGAGCGCGTCATCGCCGCCAACTGCAATTGCAACATCGTCATCGCCTCGCTCGAGGCCGGCACCTATCGGCCCGACGCCGCGATTCCCGCCGAGCAGCGTTTCAACGCGGGCGGGGCGACGCCGAACGCCGTGCGTATCGTCCTAACGCGCGACCGCCCGATGTTTTTCGGCAGCTTCCTGACCGGGCGGCAGAGTACGGTCATCGGCGCCTCGGCAACCGGTGCGCGACGGGGATATGCGGCTTTCTCGCTGGGATCGCGCGTCGCCGCGGTCCACGGCGGCATCCCGAACGCACTGCTGTCGGCGCTGACCGGCAGCCAGGTCAATCTCTCGGTCATGGACTATAACGCGCTCGCGAGCGCCGATATCGACCTGCTTGCTTTTTCCGACGCCCTCAGGACCGAACTCGATGCCGATGTCCTGACCTTCGGCCAGACGCTGAACACGCAGGCAACATTGCCGCAGGTGCTGTCGGCGCTGTCGAAATCGAGCACGGATGCAAAGGTTGCGTCGGCGCTCGGCACGATCGCCGACAGCGCGCTCCCGCGCAGCCTGCTCCCGTCGCGCGCGATCGACCTTGGGCCGCGCTCGTCGAGCATCCGCGTCGATCCGGCCAATCCGGTAAAAGTCAACGCGCTCGGTCTGCTCCGCTCGATGCTGCTGCTTGCCAACGCCAACCGCCAGGTCGACCTGTCGCTCGCCACCGGCTTGCCGGGTGGGTCGGGAGTCGATGTCGCGCTTCTGATCGGCGAGCCTCCGGCGCAGTCGCCGCTGATCGCAGTCACCGACAATCAACAGGTCATCGTTCGCACGGCGCAGGTGCGGCTCAAGATGGAGACGAAAGTCGCGACGCCGCTGGCCACGGTGGAAATCCCCGTGTTCGCCGAACTTGGGTCGGCTTCGGCGCGGATAACCGAGATCGACTGCAGGCGAGGAAGCAGCAACGCCGTGCGCCTTGGCGTCACGACATCACCCGCGACGCTGGCGCTCGGAAAGGTCGGCGCCGCCGACTTCCAGAACATGCAACGCCCGATCGATCCGGCCCCGGCAAAGCTGCTCAAGCTGCCGCTTGCCAGCGTCGAGGGTAAGGCCGAACTTGTCCTCTCCGATCTCAATCCCAAACCGGCTGGCTTTTCGCGCGACGACATCGATCGCGGGACAGTCAAGACGGTGGAAAGCACCGGCCTCGTCGCTGGCGCAGCCAAGTCGCTTGCCGACCGCACGGACCTTACCGTCAATATTCTCGGCCTCGGCCTGAATTCCAAGACTCTGGCCAAAGTGGTGGGCGATGCGGTCGGCCTTGCAGCCCCGGTGCTCGACGGGGTTCTGGAGAGCGTCACCGGGTTGCTCGGCGTCCATATCGGCGAAGCCGACGCCCGCGTGAACGCGCTTCGTTGCAGCAAGGCCAAGCTGGTCTGACGCGCGATCAGGATCGCTACCAAACCGGACATAACAGGGCGCGTTCCGCAGCTATCCGGACCGAAATTGGCGCCGCATCGCTGGATGGAGGGTTAGAATGGGTCCGGGAGGCGCGAATGGCAGCAACTCAGGAACCCCAGCGTGTTTCGGCGGCGGACTTTATCCGGGGCTTCGCGAACTGGCGATTGCAGGCGGCACGCAAGCCGGTGGTGGTGACGCACCACGGCAAGGACGCCCATGTGCTGATCTCGCTCGACGATTATCGCCGACTGGGCCACACCGGCCCGGCGGTCAGGGACTTGCGCGCATCGTTGGCCGATCTGGTCGAATCGATCCATGACGGGATCCTGGTCATCGATCGCGAAAGGCGGATCATCGCCGCCAACCCCGCCGCCTCGGACATGTTCGCCACCGCTGCGGCCGAAATGGTCGGCCGCAACCTCGTCGAGGCGCTGCCCCAATTCGGCCGCCACCTGCTGCTCGCGCATATCCACCGGCTGCTCGACCATCGCGAGCGTTTTTCAGGTGATGTGCCGGGGCTGCTCAGCCCGCGTCGATGGGTACATGCCGAATTGGTGCCGATCCCCGCCGGCGGGGCGCTGTTGCTGCGTGACGTCAGCGCAGCCATGGCCGAGCTGTCGGAGAATGATGCGCGGCGGGCGCTGGCCGACGCTATCGGGGCGCATGGCGATATCGGCTGTGCCGCGATTTCCGTGCGCGAGGCGGTCGAGGATGCGAATGACGCACTGACCGCATGGGTCGGGGTCGACCCGGCCGCGATCCGGCGCGTCCGCTTCTCCGCTCTCGTCGCGATGAAGGAGCGGACGAGCTTTGGTGAAGCGTTGGAGACAGTGTTCCGCACTGGCCTGCCAACACGGCTGGCCTCCGCGCTGATTACACGCGAGGGGGACGCGGTTCCGGTGATGCTGGCAATCGCCGAGCGTCGCAGCGCCTATGCCAGCGAAGGCGCGATGATCGCCGTGACCCGAGCCTAGAACCAGTTTCCGCGCCGGATATCCTTGGTGCCGACGGGCATGGAATAATAATCTCCATCCTCGCCGACGATGACCGGCCCATCGAACTTGTCTTTCGCATCGCCCAGAAATGCCGCGTCGAGATAGCGCAGAGGGTAGGGCGGCACGATATGGCTCAGCACCAGCATCTTCACCCCTGCAGTCTTCGCGCTGGCCGCCGCCTGTGCCGGGGTCGCGTGATAGTCGATGATATCATGCATGATCTGCGCGGTCTGCGGACGCCCTGCGGCCTTCAGCCTGGCGGCCAGCGCCTTGACCATTTCGGGTTGAAGCGCCTCGTGGACGAGCAGGTCGGCGCCCTTGGCCGCGGTTTCGACCATCTTCGACGGACCGGTGTCGCCGCTGATCACGACGCTCCGTCCTTTGTAGTCGAAACGATATCCAACCGCGGGCTGGACCGGGCGATGATCGACCGGAAAGGCGGTCACCTTCAGTCCGTCGGCTTCATAAACCACCTCCGGGCCGACCGGGGCGGCAAAAGGCATCGCGATCGCCCCGGCGGCTGCCGGCGGTGCGATCGCGGCGCCGTGATGCGCCGTGCGATATTCATTGTCAGCGGCGTAGGCGGTACCAAAACCGGCGATCACCGCCTCGACTCCGTTCGGGCCATAGACGGGAAGTGGCGCCGTGTTGCCGCTCGCCGTCCAGCGGAGCAGCATCATCGGACCGAGCCCGTCGATATGGTCCGAATGAAAATGCGTCAGGAAAAGGGCGCGAATTTTGGCGTTGGGAAGCCCCATCAGCGCGATGTTGCGCGCACCGCCTTCGCCCGCATCGACCACGAACATGGCCTTGCCGGCAATCACCACGGTGCAGGCGCCTGCACGGTCGCGATTAGGTAGCGGCGATCCGGTTCCGCAAAGACCGACGTGGAGCCCGTCGGGCAGGTTCGCCAGATTGTCACGGCCCGCACCGCGCTCGACCGCACGATCGAACATCCAGATCCCGATCTGGCGCTGGAATAGCAGGGCGGCCCCGCCCACCAGGGCAATCAACACAAGCAACGCCGTCAGCGCGCGCAATCCCCTCTTCATCGTCCCCTCCCGCTCATGATTTTCCTAAAGAGCGCCGCTGGACAAGCGGCGCCGCGCGGCGCAGTCTGCCCGAAAGGGTTGCGGCTCGCAACTTACCTTTACGTAAACGTGAGCGCCTTCTATAAGGGCGCCAGTGCCCTTGGGAGAATCATAATGGACATGGAATTCAGCCCGGAAGATCTCGCCTTCCAGAGGGAAGTGCGCGAGTTCATCGCCGAAAATTATCCCGCCGACCTGCGCGCAAAGCAGGATGAAGGCGAAGAGATGGCGAAGGAGGATTTCCTCGCCTGGCACAAGATCCTTTACAAGAAGGGCTGGGTCGCCCCGGCATGGCCGGTTGAATATGGCGGCACGGGCTGGACCCCGACGCAGCGTTTCATCTGGTCGGAGGAAACCGCGCGTGCCGATTGCATCCGTCTGCTGCCCTTCGGCCTCGCGATGGTCGGGCCGGTGATCTACACCTTCGGCACTCCCGAACAGAAAGCCTATTTCCTGCCGCGGATTCTGTCGGGCGAGGACTGGTGGTGTCAGGGCTATTCGGAACCTGGCTCGGGCTCCGACCTTGCCAGCCTTCGCACGACCGCAGTTCGCGACGGCGATCACTATGTCGTCAACGGGCAAAAGACCTGGACAACGCTGGCACAGCACGCCGACTGGGGCTTCTTCCTCGTCCGCACCGACAAGGATGCAAAGCAGCAGGAAGGCATCAGCTTCCTGCTGATCGACATGAAATCGCCCGGCATCACCGTGCGGCCGATCATCACGCTCGGCGGCGAGCATGAAGTCAATGAAGTGTGGCTCGAGGACGTCCGCGTCCCCGTCGAGCAGCGCGTCTATGAGGAAAACAAGGGCTGGACCTGCGCCAAGTTCCTGCTCGCGCACGAACGCACGGGCATCGCGGGCGTCGCGGCGTCGAAGCGCGGGGTCGAGAAGGTGAAGGCCATCGCGCGCACCGAACTCGACGGCGACAAGCCGCTGCTTGCGAACCCCTTCTTCAAACGCAAGATCGCGGAACTCGAGGTCGACCTGACCGCGCTCGAATTCACCGAGCTTCGCAGCCTCGCCGGTGCGAATGCGGGCAAGGGACCGGGGCCCGAATCGAGCCTGCTCAAGATCAAGGGATCGGAGATCCAGCAGCGTCTGACCGAGCTGACGCTGGAGGCAGTCGGCCATTATGGGGCGCCCTATTTCCGCGGTTTCGGCGAGGGCGAAAATGAGCATCCGATCGGGCCCGATTATGCCCATCGCGCCGCCCCGACCTATTTCAACACGCGCAAGACGACGATCTATGGCGGGTCGAACGAGATTCAGCGCAACATCATCGCGAAGATGGTGCTCGGGCTCTGAACGCATAATTGACGTCATCCCGGCGAGGGCCGGGATCTCGACCTCTCTGCATAAAGCGACGGAGAGATCCCGGCTTTCGCCGGGATGACGATGAAATTGAGGACTGGGATAATGGATTTCACTTACACCGAGACGCAGGACATGATCCGCGACACGCTGTCGCGCTTCCTTGCCGACACCTATGATTTCGAAACGCGCCAGAAGTTCATCAATAGCGACCCGGGCCGCGACCCCGCCATCTGGACCGCGCTGGCGCAGGAACTCGGTATGCTGGGCGCTGCCTTTGCCGAAGAGCATGGCGGGCTTGGCGGCGGCGCGCTTGAAAATGCGATCGTCATGGAAGAGCTCGGCAAGGTGCTGGGCATCGAGCCCTATCTGCCCACCGTCGTTATCGCAGGTGGCGCGTTGAAGGCCGTCGGCGGAGCACAGGCCGACAAGTTTATCCCCGAGATCATCGCCGGTAACGTCATCGTCGCCTTCGCCTATGCCGAGCCGCAAGGTCGCTACGACCTCGCCAACCTTCGCACGACCGCGAAGAAGGATGGCGCCGGATATGTATTGAGCGGGCACAAGAGCGTCGTCTATGCGGCGCCCTGGGCAACGCATCTGCTCGTCACCGCGCGCACGGGCGGCGGCCAGCGCGACCGCGACGGCGTGTCGCTGTTCCTGATCGACGCGAACCTGCCCGGCATCGTCCGCCGCGATTATCCGACCGTCGACGGCAGCCGCGCGTCGGAAATCTATTTCGAGAATGTCGCGATCCCCGCAGACGCGCTGCTCGGCGGCGAAGGTACGGCGCTGCCGCTGATCGAACAGATCGTCGACGAAGCGACGGTCGCGGTCTGCGCCGAGGCCACCGGCGTGATGCAGAAGCTGCACGAAGGTACGCTCGAATATACGCAGCAGCGCAAGCAGTTCGGCGTGCCGATCGCGAAGTTCCAGGTACTCCAGCACCGTATGGTCGACATGTTCATGGAGGTCGAGCAGGCGCGCTCGATGACGATCATGGGCACGCTGAAGCTCGACCTGCCCGCGGCCGAACGCAAGGCCGCGGTATCGGCTGCCAAATCGAAGGTCAGCCGCGGCGCGAAGTTCGTCGGCCAGAATGCGGTTCAGACGCATGGTGGCATCGGCATCACACAGGAACTCGCCATCGGCCATTATTTCAAGCGCGCGACGATGATCGAGGGGCAGTTCGGCAGCGCCGACTATCACCTCGATCGCTACGAACAGCTCACCTTGGCCGATTGACCGGATGTGCGGGCCGTCGGCGTCAGTAGCTGACGTCGACGGCGATCCGCAACGTGCGGGGGCGTAGCGGGGTCAGGAACCCCTCATTGCCCTCGACGAAGGGCGTGCCGAGCGAAAAGCGGTTGCCGCGCGAATCGAACAGATTTGTGAGCGTCAGCGACAGGCCGCGGCGGTCGTTTCCTACGCGCATCGCAAGTCCCGTGTCGACATAGTCGCCCTGGCTCTCGCCAAGCACGGGACCGATACCCAGCCGCGACGGGCCGATGTAGCTCGCCCAGCCATTCACGCGGAAATCCTGATCGCCGAGCAGGGTGGCGTAGTTGACCGATCCGCGCACGGCGTGGCTCGCGACATTGGGGATGCGCCCAAGGCGGGCGGGGGTGGCAGCGAATACCGGCAGGATTTGCGGCGAGAGATCGTCGACCCGGCTGTGGTTATAGACGGCGCTGAGATCGAACGTCAGCGCCGCGCTCGGCCGGACCGCGACGGCGCCCGACACGCTGGTGATGCGCCCATCGCCGATATTGGCGGTCGTCGGGAAGCCGTTGCTGTCGATGAAATCGGCCTGGATATTTCTCCAGCGGCTATGCGAGACTGAAATGCTCGCGTCGAGGAGGCTCTTGCCCTTGTCGCCGAAGCGCATTCCGGCCTCCCAGGTGCGAACCTGGTCGTTGAGGAAGCGCCGAACGAAATTGCCGTCGACGGCAAGGCCGCCGGGACGGAAGCCTTCCTGATAGCGGGCATAGAGCCGCACATTGTCGAGCGGCGTCGCCAGGATCGAGAAGGAGGGCAGGAGGTCGGTCTCGGTCCGCGATGCGGTCGTCGCCCGTCCCGCCTGCGCCAGCGCGAAGGATACGCCCTCGGCCTCGCCGTCCAGCTTCGCGTGCGACAGGCGAAGGCCGCCCGAGGCAATGAGGTCGGGCATGACCTCGACGGTCGCTTCGGCATAGCCAGTGAATTCGCTGACGCGGTTGGTGACGCCGGGCAGGATGGCGGTGAGCGATCCATAGGTATAGTCGCGATTTTGCCGCGCGCGATTGTCGACGAAACTGGCGCCGATCACCCAGCCGAGCCCGTCATGATAGGGGCGCGACAGGCGGTTTTCGCTGGCAAACATGCGCGTGGCGTTATGCTGGTCGAGTACACGCGGAACATCGCCCAGCGGCATGATCTGGATCGGCGCGAACAGCCGCACCACATCGACCGAACCGACAATGACACCCGAATCGTTGCCGCCGTCCTGCCGCGCTTCGGGCACGCTGGCATCGAAGCGCTCGAAGAGCCGGTGGTCAATATAGGCATTGGACGACTGGAAATGCAGGCCGTCCCAATCCTTCATCACGACAATCGTGCCCAACCCGTAGCGCGCGGTCGCATTCTGCTCGACCATCGAACGGCGCGTGAGCGGAGGTCCATCCTTGTCGGCATATTGAGCGTCGTCGGAGGTGATCGCCTGATAGACACCGCCGATATCGATCGTCCAGTCGTCGCCGGCATCAAGGCGAAAGGTGCCGCGCCCTCCGCGGACATGAACGCGGTTGACGTCATCCTGTCCGCGCAAGGGGTTGTCGATATAGCCGCCGTCGGAGATCATGTAGCCGACAAGGCGAAAGGCGTGTCCGTCACCGACCGGGACATTGGCGATCCCCGCAATGTCCCCGCCCGGTTCGCCGTGCTGGGTCACCGAGAAACCGGCAATCGCCTGCACCGAACTTTCGCGGGGATCGGGTGCCTTGGGAATGGTGCGGATGATGCCGCCGAGCGAGCCCGCGCCGTAAAGCGTTCCCTGCGGCCCCTCGAGCACCTCGACGCTGTCGATGTCGTAGAGGCGCAGATCCGGGTCGGGCGCATTGTAGCTGAGGCGGATATCGCCGAGATATTGCCCCACCGTCGCCTGCGTCGGCCCGGTAAAGCTCGAATCGGCGATACCGCGGATGAAAAGCTTGTTGCGGCCCGATCCGAGATGGGTCGAGGACACCGTCGCGATGCGCGACAGGATCGATTCGGTCCCGCGCTCGCCGCCGAACGCCAAATCGTCGCCATCCAGCCGGGTGGCGACGCCTGCGAAGTGCGAATAGGGAAGGTCGGTCTTGGTTGCGGTGACGATGATCTGTTCATCGGCCGAAGCGACATAGTCGTGCGATGGCTCGCGCGCCCGGGGTTGCGGGGCAGCACGGACCGGCGGCGGGCTTTGCCGGACCAGCCTTTGCGGCTCGCGGCGCCGTTCGATCCGCCAGCTCGTCGCGCTCACCTTGACCGCGCGCGCGCCGGTGCCCGCCAGCATCCGCCGCAGCGCGTCGTCGATATCCATGCGGCCGCGAACGGGCTTGACCTCGACCTGCCACAGCCGTGCATCGGCGACGCTGATACTGACGCCGCCCTGCCGGCTGAGCATCGGCAGTGCCGTGGTCAGCGCGCCGCCCGACACGTTGAAGACGCGGTCCTCCGCCGCCATCGCCTGCGCGGGCAGGCTGCACAGCGCGAGCGCCAGCAGGCTGGAGGTCCCCCGCGTCATCCTACCGCGTCAACACCCAGCCATCGCCGTGCCGTTCGGCCGTCGTCCCCGAAAGCGCGGCAAGATCGGCGACGGTCCGGGCGCGATCCTTGTCGATCACCAGCGCACCGCTAAACGAGCGATCGGCCGCCCCGGCGCTGATCGTTACGTCGATCCCCGCCGTTCGCCGCAGGTCGTCGGCGACGGTCGCGAGCGAGGCTGCGTTATAAACCAGCAGCCCCGACCGCCACGCGCCGACGTTGGCGATATCGACATCGCGAACCTTTGGCGGTGTGGCGTCACCATCGTTCGCCTCGATCGCCTGACCGGCGGTTACCCGCACCTTGTCGGCCTGCGGATTATAAAGGACGATGCCTTCGGAAACCGCCACCGCGATCTGCCGGTCGCGGCGCACCACATTGAAGGCCGTACCCAGGTCGACGATCCGCGACGGCCCCGCTTCGACCACGAACGGGTCCTTTTCGCGGTGAACGACATGGAACATCGCCTCGCCGGCTTCCAGCCGCGCAAAGCGGGGCCGGTCCTTATCAAGCTCGACGATCGATCCGCCATTGATCTCGATCTTCGACCCGTCGGCGAGTTCGATCGTGCGATGCTCGCCGGCGGCGGTCTCGATCCGGTCCGGATTTCCGAACAGGCCGAGGTTGGGCAGGCTGACCATCGCCACGAGCGCCGCCACAACTGCTCCGCCGAACCACAGGCGCCGCGACGGGCGGACCTGCTCGCGCGGCCGGATCACGACCGACGGCGTGCTTTCGGGCGGCAGCGCTTCCAGATCCTGATCGAGGCAGGCAAGCGCGTCATAAATGTCCGCATGGGCGGGGTCTTCGGCCAGCCAGTCGGCAAAATCGTCCCAGTCGCCGAAAGCCGGATCGCGCTGACGGATGATCCAGTCGATGGCCTGCGCTTCGGCCGCGCTGTTCGCAGCGTCATGCATCGAACTGCCTCCTCAGCTTGGCGATGGCGGCATAAACCTTGCGCAGGTCGGCCTCGACGGTGCTCAAGCTGACGCCGACCTCGACCGCGATATCGCGCTGGGCGACGCCATCGACCCGGAACCGACGAAAAATGCGCGCGGAGCGGTCGCCGGTCGCCGTGATCGCCTGTTCGACGCGTGCGAGTTGCTCGCGCGAAATGAGCGCGGTTTCCGCCGACGGCTTTTGTGCCGACGAAGCCTCGGTCCACGCGGCATCGCGGAGCGAACTCTGGCGCGCCGAACGATAGCGGTCGAGCATCAGATTGTTCGCGGCGCGCATTACATAGGGCAGCGGATCGGCGATCGGACCCATGCGCCGTTCGGTCAGGCGCATCCAAAGATCCTGAAAGATATCTTCGGCCAAGTCGCCCGCGCCGCGCACCTCGAGAAAACGCAGAATGCGATCGCGGTTGGCGAGCAACACGCCCTCGATGCCCTGTGCGGCCTCGTTTCGATCACTCGCCTCGGTCATGGGAAAATTGTTGCTACGGAATGCCATCTGCTGTCGACACACGCCCCGACGGCGCCCGTCATACGGCCCCCTGATGGCGCCGTCATATAGCGCCATGCGCGCGCCGTGCAACCGCATTGGCATGGCGATACCGGCATCAGGACGGGCGGTTGCTGCTAACTGCATCTGCTCCTTCATTTCTTTCGAGCCTTGGCAAGGGGGAAGCGGGGTAGGGAGGTGCTTCCCCCTTGCTGCGGACCAGCCGAGGGGGCTAGAGGCCGATCCGCAGGCTCGCACGGAACGCCCAGCCGATATGGCTCTGCTGTTCTTCCGCGGATACCTCGCCGGCGACCTGGAAGGCCGAGTTGCCGGCGATCCCGCGGAAGCGGCCGACCCAGCCGCTCGTGCGATCCTCAGGAACCAGGGTGAAGGGCGTGCCGTCCTTGAACGACGCTGTCGTCGCGCCCAGATTGCCGCTGACGATCTGGCGGCGGCCGCCTTCGAGTTCGAAGCGCGTCCAACCGTCATATTCGTCGGTCCCACCGAACTCGAGGCCGACCGCGACGCTGCCCGTGACCGCCAGTTCATCGCTGTCGCGGCTCTCGACCGTCAGGTCGAGCGCGTCGCCGCCGCCGGTTTCGGTGTAGCCGTCTTCCTTCAGCTTGTAATAATCGACCGCAACGGTCGGGCGCAGCGTCAGACCGCCGACACGCGCGTCCTTGGCGATCGAGCCCGACGCCGAATAGAGCGTCGCATCCCACTTGCCACGCATCGTCTTGTCGATGTCCTCCGCACCGGCTTCGGCGCGGAAGGAGCGCGTGCCCTTCATGCTGATCGGCGCGCCCGACACGCGGGCGTGCGCGAGCCAGCCGTTCGACTGGAGCCGCCAGTGCAGCGCGCCCTCGAACTGGCTCGACTGCACTTCGCTGTCGTTGCTGCTGTTGCCGTCCTTGCCGTTCAGGAAGGCAATCGAGCCGCCGAAGTTGCCGATGTCGCTCTTGATCTCGGCGCCGAGCGAGATGCCCCATCCGCTGACGTCATAGCCTGCGGTCTGGCCGACGCCCTTCGACGTGCCCCACACCGCCTGGTTGACCCAGTAGCGCCATTTGCCTTCGTCCTGGAACGGCGCGTTGGGATCCTGGAGATAGCGGGCGAGCGCGCGCGATCCCGAGGTGACGGTTTCGAACACGCCACCTTCGTGCTCGGGCAGCATCTGGCCGAGCTGGTTGCGGAATTGCGCGCCATCGGTGATGCCGAGGAACACGTCCTCGATCTTCTGGTCTGCCGTCACCGCATCGATCACGGCATCGAACGCGCTCGCTTCCGAACGGTTGAGACCGAGTTCGGTGACGCTCTTGCGCGAGACGTTGACGATCAGCTGGTTCGCGTTCGAGCTCAGCACGCCCTTGTAGAGATAGGGAAGCAACGTCGACGTCGCGGTCAGGTTGCTCGCGCCGGTCAGCGTACCCGCGGTCAGAACGACGTGGTTGCCCTCGGCATTTTCGATGCTCGTCAGCTTGAGCGCCAGTTTCGACTCCGCGCCGAAGCTCGCGGTCCCCGACACGTTGAGCGCCGTGCCCGTCGCGCCATTATCGAGCAGCACCGCGACGGTACCCTTGTTGGTCACCGCCAGCGAGGCAATGCTCGTCGCACCCGAAACGTCGAACATCCCGCCGTCGACCGACACCGAGAGCCCCTGGGCGTTCAGCAGCTTGCCCGAGAAGACCGACGTGCCGGCGATCGTCAGCGCATCGATGCCGCCGCCGAAGTCCGCCGTACCCGTGAAGACCGAGCTGCCCGACAGCGCCAGCGTATCGTTCCCGCCGCCGAAGCGCGCAGTGCCGGCGTAGGTCGCGTCGCCCGACAGCGCGAGGCGGTTGTTGCCTGCACCGAAAAAGCTGTTCCCCTTCACCGAGCCATCGGCGATGTCGAAGACGTCGTTGCCGCCGCCAAAGCGCACGTCGCCGACGATCGAAGGTGCCGCGATGCCCGCCGCCACGGCGGTCTGCTTGACGGTGGTTCCGGCGTTGTTCGCCGACAGGTCGATCGCGATATTGCGGTCGGAGGTGGCAAGCGCGCCGGTGGCGCTGATCGTGCCGCTGTTTTCGATCGTCGTCACCGTGCCCGACAGGTCGACGATGCCGCGCGCGGTGCCGTTGTCGCCGCCTGCCTTTGCGGTGATCGAGCCGCTGTTGCGGATGAGCGGGACGTTGCCGCCCGCCTCGACGACGATTGCCGTCGTGATCGCGGTCGCTCCACTGCCGCCCGCCGCCTCGATCTTGCCCGCGTTGCGGATTTCGGGGGTCGAGGTACCGGCGCCGACGCGGATCGCGGTCGCCGATGCGCCGTTCGACTGTGCACCGACCGTGCCGCCGATGCCGATGCCGCCTGCGATCGTGACGTTGCGGCCCATGCCGCCGAGCTGGATCGCGGTCGCATCCTTGCCTGCATAGAGCCCGTTGCCGACGACGCCGCCGTCGATGATCAGGCCGAGCCCGGTACCCGTTCCGGGAACCGCACCGATCGCGATGTCCTGTGTGGCGGAGCCGATGCGCAGTGCGGGCGCCGAACCGAAGGAACGGATCGAACCCGACCCTTCCTTGTCGTCGTCGATGCCGTCCTTGTCCTCATCCTTGTCCTCGGGCTTGGTGTCCTTCGGGGGAACGGCGACGACGATGCCACCCGTGACATTGCCCTCGATCGATAGCGCCGGGCCGCCGATCAGCAGATCGTCGGCGTCGAGCTTGGACGGATCGGCGGGCGGCGTGGTGAGGCGATAGCCGGTCGCGGTCAGCGTGCCCTGCACGACCAGCGAGCCGTTGACATTGCCCGCCAGCCGCGCGGCGGTGGCATTCTGCCCGGTCGCGGTGATCGTCCCGGCAAGACGAACGTTGCCGGTGACATCCTGCAGACCGACCCCAAGCGCATTGTCGCCAAGCACCGAGATCGTGCCGTCATTGGTGAAATTGCCCGTCAGCGGACCGCCGAGGCGAATGCCTGCCGAGTTATTACCCTCGATCGTGATCGTACCCGAATTGACGATGTTACCGGCAAAGGCGCCGCCGGTCGCGATGCCGGTGCGGCCGCTGCCGATTGCGAAGGGACCGTCGAGGTCGCCGTCATTGTCGATGTCGGTCGGCGCGTAGGGTTCGTCGATGATGATCTTGCCGGTCGAGCTGTTGGTGATCCCACCCGTCGTGCCGGCATTGGCGAAGATGCCGGTCGCGCCATTGGCGTTGCCGATCTCGATCGTGCCGTCGTTGACGACCTTGTGGTTGCTGTCGACCGTTACCGCAGTGCCGCTCGTGGGCTTGATCGAGCCGGTCGAGCTGATCTTGATATCGTCCGGTGCGCCCGACTTGATGGTCGAGGTGCGAACCGGGGCGGTGGTGGCGGTGGTAATGCTGGTTTCGGCAAAGGCGGGAACCGAAACGATCGCGGCCAGACAGGTGGTGGCCAGCAAGGTGTTGCGCATGAAAATCCTCTTGTGGTCTGAGCCGGACGGACGCCCGGAACTGTCCACAAGACGGAACCCCCGTTCGACAGCCTTGGAAAAAAGTCGGGCCGCCCTTTTTGACCGCAAGAAATGGAACGCCGGCGAGGCGGACGGAAGCTAAGCGCGGTCCGCTCTCCGATCGAAGGACGACCAAATGATCTTGCCGGACCTTAAAACCCGCATTGCCGACCTCGACACCGCAAACATCGCGCGCAATCTGGGCGACAAGGGCTGGGCCGTCGTTCCGCGCCTGCTGGACGACGCGCAGTGCGAGGCCTTGAAAGCGGACTATGGCAGCGACGGCCTGTACCGCAGCACCGTCCATATGCAGCGTCATGGCTTCGGCCGTGGCGAATATCGCTACTTCCGCTACCCGCTCCCCGCTCCGGTAGCGACGCTGCGCAGCGCCCTCTATCCGTTCCTCGCCGGGATCGCGAACGACTGGTGGGAGGCGATGGGCCGGACAACGCTCTTTCCCGCCGATCACGACAGCTTTCTCGCGCAATGCGCGCTCGGCGGCCAATCGCGGCCGACCCCGCTGATCCTGCGCTATGGCGCCGGCGACTATAATTGCCTGCATCAGGATCTGTACGGCGCGTTGCACTTCCCCTTCCAGGTCGCGATCCTCCTCTCGCGGCCGGGCGAGAATTTCAGCGGTGGCGAGTTTGTGATGACCGAACAGCGCCCGCGGATGCAGTCGCGTCCGCACGTCGTGCCGCTGCGGCAGGGTGATGCCGTCATCTTCGCGGTCGACGAAGCGCCGCGGCAGGGCTCGCGCGGCACCTACCGCGTCAAGCTGCGCCATGGCGTCAGCGAAATCCGCAGCGGCGAACGCTTCGCCCTGGGCGTCATCTTTCACGATGCGATGTAGTAAATGGCGGACAGGGTGGTTTTGTTAAGTTAAACCTATGTATTTGAAATAATTTTTCAAATTACATCCGCTTAATTTCGGACCCACACGGTTCCACCGCGCATCTGAATTCATGATTCAGTCCGTACAACGTTTCTGCCATTGTTCGCTGTAATTGTCCAACATTTTCTTTTCTACTCCATCGCAGATCGATAACAGCCTAGTCTATTTAACACTAGGGTCAGGACCCATTGATTTGAGCAGGCCGCTGTGATTCAGGCTCACTGTGAGGAGCCTGACTGATGAGTGATTTGTATTGGCTGACTGACGAGCAGATGGCGCGTCTTCAGCCA